>NZ_JAPZTZ010000005.1 GCF_027532945.1 Phreatobacter sp. | reverse complement strand
CCGAGACCGGGATCCCGGCCTCGTGCTCCTTCAGGATCCCGATGATCTGCTCTTCCGTGAAGCGGCTGCGCCTCATGTTCTGGTCCTCTCGATGGGCCAGAACGAACTTCAAACTGGATTATCCCAGAGGGGCAACGTCAGAGATTCCCAATCGCACTGTAGTGTGCTTTGCACATCTCAACATCTCTGCACCACTTGACCGCCCATTGGTCTGTCTGGGTTTTTCTGGTGCAGATGTCCGGTGGGTAATCCCTGGGCGGGATACCAAAATGTCGCTTGGCGCGGACAGCGTCGGGTACCACCCCTGATGTTGGCTTCTACCGACGAAGTCAGCGTCCGGTTTCGCGGCGCGAAGCGGACGCTGAGTGTTCCAGATCAAGCCTTAACCCGGCAGTTTTGAGCGTCCGCGTTCAGCTCGCTAGGTGGGCCGTGATTAGACCATGCGCATGCGCACACCGCTGGTTGGCCTGTGATTCAAATGACACCTCTTCACATGCGCACTAACGCCTAGCTTTTCGGCTTTAAAGAACATCCCCTGTCTGTGCTTTGCCGCTAGTCCACGACGTTGGTCTCTGGGCGGTCGTCGCCAGACACGATCTCTTCATGCCACCGGCCGCGCCGGTCCTGATACAGCGTCGGCTCCGTCGTACCGGGAACGCTCTGAGCATCGGCCGCACGCTTTGCCGCATCAAGTGCCGCGTCGTGGCTCTGAAAGGTTTCGGAGAATACGTCGCCCTGCTTGTAAGCCCAGCCCCCATCGTGCTCGACGATCGTGTAGGTCACCTTGGTCATAGGGCGCTCCTTGTGCGCTGTCATAGCTGAGGACTAATCCCAGCCATCTCGCATCCCAGCCTTTTCGCATCGCCGTCGCTGCGGCCGGACGGAGGCCCGTGCCGCGGCCCCACCCGCAGCGAGCTGCTTGATCGAGACAGCAACAGACGAGTTCGTCAGTCCGTTCCTTTGTCAACGAAGACGACGGTCGGAACAGCAGACTCGGCCCGTCTCACGACATCCGCGAGGTGAACCCGATCTCCGCTTCGGCGACGCGGGCCAATAGGGCTTGCAAAGCCGGCAGGAGCGCTCCGTCCCGCCGACCCGCGCCCAACAAACCGCGCGCGTGAGGCCTTGGATCAGCCTTCGGCGTTCGCCGCCAGCAGGGCGCCACGCGACGACAGAGGACCCTCACCTGTCGTCGCCTGACCGGCCCATGGCTCACCCCTGGTGCCCACCGGCTGCGGTGGCTCGGCCTCTTCGGCGAGAAGCCGCAGAACCTCCAGGCGCGGCATGGATGTCGTCGCGGACGACCCCAGACGTCGCAGCGACACACTACCAGCCTCGACCTCCTGCTTTCCGACCGCGAGGAGTACGGGCACCTTGGCGTGGCTGTGCTCGCGAACTTTGTAGGGGATTTTTTCGTTGCGCAGATCGAGGTCGACACGAAGGCCCAGCCCTCGACAATCGGCGGCGAGGGCGCGCGCATAGGGATCCGCGTCGGAGGTGATCGTGGCGATCACGACCTGGGTCGGCGCAAGCCAAAGCGGGAAATGCCCCGCATAGTGCTCGGTCAAGATGCCGGTGAAGCGCTCGAGCGAACCGAACATCGCCCGATGCAACATGACGGGCGCGACCTTCTCGCCCTTCTCGTTGATGTAGAAGGCGCCGAAGCGCTCCGGCAGGTTGAAATCGACCTGAAGCGTACCGCATTGCCAGTCGCGGCCGATGGCATCGCGCAGCACATATTCAAGCTTGGGACCATAGAAGGCCCCCTCCCCTTCGTTGATCGTATAGGCGCGGCCGAGGGTAGTGAGCGCCTGCTGGAGCGAACTCTCCGCACGGTCCCAGGAGGCGTCCGAGCCGATGCGGTGCTGCGGTCGGGTCGACAGCTTTATTCGGATGTCGGTGAAACCGAAGTCCCGGTAAATCGACAGGATCAGATCGTTGACCTTGATGCACTCGGCCGTCAGCTGATCTTCGGTGCAGAAGATATGGGCGTCATCCTGTGTGAAGGAGCGCACCCGCAAGAGCCCGTGTAGCGCGCCGGACGGCTCATAGCGGTGAACTTTGCCGAATTCGGCAATCTTCAGCGGCATGTCCCGATAGCTCTTCAGGCCTTGCTTGTAGATCAGCATATGGCCGGGGCAGTTCATCGGCTTGAGGGCGAAATCGCGATCATCCTCGGTGCGGGTCGTGAACATGTGCTCGCGATAGTTTTGCCAATGGCCGGACGTCTCCCAAAGGTGCCGGTCCATGATGTCGGGCGTGTTCACCTCGACATAGCCGGTGGCGGCCTGCCGCCCGCGCATGTAGCCGATGAGGGTCTGGAACAGCGTCCAGCCCTTCGGATGCCAGAAGACCGAGCCCGGTGCCTCCTCCTGAAAGTGGAACAGGTCCATCTCGCGACCGAGGCGGCGATGGTCGCGCTTCTCGGCCTCCTCCAGCATCTTCAGATAGGCATCGAGTTCGGCCTGGGTCGCGAAAGCGACGCCGTAGATGCGGGTCAGCATCGGCTTGCTGGCGTCTCCGCGCCAATAGGCGCCGGCGACCTTGGTCAGCTTGAAGGCCTGACCGATCTTGCCCGTCGAGGTCATGTGCGGACCGCGGCAGAGATCGAGCCACGCGCCTTGACGATAGATCGTCAGTTCCTCATGCCCGGGGATGGAATCGATCAGTTCGACCTTGAAGTCCTCACCTCTTGCCCGGAAGCAAGCCTTTGCCTCGTCCCGGGACCAGACCTCCTTGGTGAACGGCTGATCACGGGCGATGATCTCGCGCATGCGCGCCTCGATCGCCGGCAGGTCGTCTGGCGTGAAGGGCGTGTCGCGCGCGAAATCGTAGAAGAAGCCGTTCTCGATCACCGGGCCGATCGTCACCTGACTGCCCGGAAACAGGTCCTGCACCGCCTCGGCGAGGACATGCGCGGCATCGTGGCGGATCAACTCCAGCGCGCGCGGATCGTCGCGGGTGAGCAATTCCACCCGGGCATCCCGGTCAATCTGATCGCCAAGGTCACGCAGCTTGCCGTCAACCACCATGGCGACCGACTTCTTGCGCAGGGACGGCGCCAGCGTCGATGCGAGATGGGCACCGGAGATCGAACCCTCGAAGTCTCGGGCAGAACCGTCGGGAAGGGTGATGCGGATCATCGGAACCTCTGGCTGGTCAATCGTTCGGATCCCGCCAAGAGACGCGCGCCAGTGTGCAGCACCCGACCGCGACGGGATGATGAAGGTGTCAGGCGCTGGCAGGCGCGATGGATGGCGTGGCAGCTGTTGCGGAGAGACGCTCGGCAAGGGCGCGATGGTCGGTCTTGCCGTTGACGTTGAGCGGCAGGGTATCGACGAACAGAACGGTGTCCGGGACCATGTAGACAGGCAGAAGGACACGCATGGCGGCCGTGATGGCGTCAGCATCGGCGGGCGCGCCGGCAATGAAGGCGGCAATGCCATCGGCCGCCCCATCTGCCACCACCGGCCAGCCGATCACCGCGACCTGGTTGCTGCCGCTGACATCGCGGAGCGTTCCTTCCACCTCCTGCAGCTCGACCCTGTAGCCGCGGATCTTCAACTGCCTGTCCGCACGTCCGGCGAAGAGAATGCCGTGGTGGGGATCAAGCCGGCCAAGGTCGCCCGTGCGATACCAGCGGCAGTCCCCGAACTCCACGAACCGATCCCTGTCGAGGTCGGGGGCGCGCCAGTAGCCCCGTGTCATCTGCGGGCCGGCGAGGAATATCTCGGCGGTGTCCCCATCGCTGGCGGGCGTGCCATCGGCGTGGGCCAGAAGGATCCGCTGCTCGCCGAGCGGATAGCCGATGGGGACGGTTTTCGATGGCGGCAAGTGATTGCCGTCGAACACATAATAGCTCGTATGGATCGTGCCCTCGGTCGGCCCGTAGAGATTGAAGATCCGGGCGTTGGGGGCCGCCTGCTGCCACTGGAGGGCAACCGACACGGGCAGGGCCTCGCCAGCGAAGAGACTGTAGCGCAGGGACGGCATCTTCCCCGGCGGGGCGAGGCCATAATCGAGAGCGCGGGCGCCCGCGGAGGGGACGATCAGGCAAGCGGTGATGGCGTTCGCCGCGATCAGGCGGGGCGACAGCAGCGTGGCGTTCTCAGGGCCGACACACAGTTCGGCGCCGTTGAGCCAAGCCAGCATCATGTCGTGCACGGAGAGGTCGAAGGTCAGATCGACCGCCTGCAAGACCCGATCCTCCGGCCCAATCGGCACGTGAGGATGAATGGCGACCATGTAGCTTGCGAGATTGGCGTGACTGATCGGCACACCCTTCGGCTTGCCGGTCGTGCCGGAGGTGAACAAGAGATAGAGCGGCGCATCGGCGCCCGGGGCCGGGCGCGGCAGAAGGGCGTCCGGATCCATCGCTTCCATGCCGCCCCCGGCATACTCGACACCGCCAGGGCGTGCACGGATCACCCGCACGCCATCGAGCGAACCGAGCGCGCCGTGAAACCTCTCCGCGCAGGCATCGTCGATGATCAAGGCGCGCGCCCCGGACAGTTCCAGGATCAGACGATTGCGCTCGGCTGGAAATTGCGGATTGAGGGGAACATAGCAGCACCCGGCGAGCATCGCGCCGAGAAGGCCGATATAGGGCCTGCTGGTGCGTTCACCGAGGACCGCAACACAATCGCCCGGCTGAAGGCCAGACGCGATCAGTTGTGATGACACGGAGGCTGCGGTCGCGAAGAGCTCGCGATAGGTCAGCCGTCCATCGACAGCCGACAGCGACGGGCGGTCCGCGAACCTGCGTGCGGCCTGCAGCAACGACCGGCCGATATCGTGCTTATCGATCTCGATCATGATGCGAGGTTCCGTTCGGGCAAGAGGTTCCAGGTCACATCGAGTAGCCGATGGTCGGTCCGGGAGAGCGCCGTCCGCCGACGAGGCGAAGGCACTCGCGCAAGCCTGATCCGATCAGCCGACACCCGCCGCGACTGCCGTGGGCTATCCATCCGGGCGGGTGCGCGCTCCGGCCACGCGTGGACGAGAAGGCATGCCCCGATCACCATCTGTTGCCGATCGGTCGCGGTGCGTGTGGGCTGCGGGCCTGTCACGACAGAGCCCTCCGCCACTGCGTCTGCTCACCCTTGTCCTCGACGGTGACGCCCAGTTCGTCCAGCTGCTTGCGGATCCGATCGGCCTGATCGAAGGCGCGCGCGGCGCGCGCCCTGCTTCGTTCGGCAGCCAGTTTCTCGATCCGGACGACGTCGAACTCGTCGGTGATCGGGCTCGACTGTTGAAACCAGTCTTCGGGCGTCTGTTGCAGAAGACCGAGCATGCCACCCGCCTCGATCAGGGCTGCGCGCCAGGCGCCACGCGTCTCTGGCGTTTGCGCCTGCTGGAGGAGATGGCCGAACCGGAATAGCTCGGCCAAGGCGGACGGTGTGTTGAGATCGTCATCAAGCGCCGCTCGGAACGGAGCAAGGATTGTTGGATCCCAGGCAACCAACCGCACGGCGTGAGGGTCGCTCACAAGGCCATACAGGCGGTCCAAGCTGCGCTTTGCATGCTGCAGGCGCTGAGCGGTCCAATCGAGCGGCTGGCGATAGTGGGCAGACAGAAGGGCATAGCGGATCGCTTCGCCTGGCGCCTGCCTCAACAAATCGCGGACGAGCAGGACGTTGCCGAGCGACTTCGACATCTTCCGCCCCTCGACGGTGACGAAGCCATTGTGAATCCAGTAGCGCGCCCGCGTCCCCTGCGCGATCTCGTTCTCATGGTGTGGAAAGATGAGGTCCTGGCCGCCGCCATGGATATCGATCGCCGTTCCGAGGTGACGTTCGATCATCGCGGAGCATTCAATATGCCAGCCGGGACGACCGCGGCCCCACGGGCTGTTCCATCCAGGCTGGTCGGGCGCTGACGGCTTCCACAGCACGAAATCGGCCGGATGCCTCTTGAAAGGTGCAACCTCGACCCGAGCGCCGGCAATCATGTCCTCCGGGCTGCGTCGCGACAGCGCGCCATAGTCCTTGAACGAGGGAACATGAAACAGGATATGCGCTTGCGCCTCATAGGCATGGCCCTCGCCGATCAGGCGCCCGATCAGGCCGATGATGTCAGGAACATGCTCGGTGACCTTGGGTTCGATCGTCGGTGGCAGGACGCCGAGGGCCGCCATGTCCTCGTGGTAAGCTGCTGTGTACCGTTCGGTGATGACGCCGATCGGCACGCCCTGCGCAAGGGCAGCCGCGTTGATCTTGTCGTCAATGTCGGTGAGATTGCGCGCATAGATCACGTTCGAGAAACGCGACCGCAACACGCGCGCAAGGACATCGAACACGACGGCCGGTCGTGCATTGCCGATATGTGCGAAACTGTAAACGGTCGGCCCGCACACATACATGCGAACCTCATCCGGGGACCAAGGAGCAAAGGGCTCCTTGCGGCCTCCGAAACTGTTGGTAAGCGTTAAAGACATCAAATCATCGATCGTTTGTGTGAATCTGGGCAAGAGTCAGCAACGGCATGTTGCGACGTCGCGAAACCCCGAATCGTTGGGATCCATCGTGTTGGCGCGAGGAGCTTCCAAAGGGAGCCCAGTCGACAACCAGGCCGGATGACAGTCGCGCGCATTATCTCGACGGGCCTTGCACGAGATTGGTCGTGAGGGTCCGGCGCAAGCATTCGCGCTCAATTGGCACCCAGTTCGGCCGAGACACAGTGGGCGCACAGACCTTGGAGTTCGACGACGCGCCTGTCGACGCGGAAGCCGAGGGCGGCCGCATCACGCGACAGCAGAGACTCAAGCTTGGCGTTTTCGACCTCTGCGGACGATCCGCAATGTTCGCAGATGAAGAAGACGCAGGCGTGATGATGGTCCGGGTGCGCCGAGGGGACGAAGGCGTTCATCGTCTCGAGTCGCGACACCAATCCCTGCTCCAAGAGAAAATCCAGGGCGCGATAGACCGAGGGAGGAGAGAGCTGCCGCCCAAGGCGCGCTTCCATGATGCGGATGAGATCGTAGGCGCCAATCGCCCGGTGGGACTGCCACAGACATTCCAGCACCATTCGGCGCATGGGAGTAAACCGGACGCTTCTGTGGCGACATAGGTCCTCCGCCGCACGCAAGGCGGCCGCGACGGTTTCCGAACTGCGATGGGCGAGGGAATGGGCCAACATCGAAATCACCCCAAAGGGGCTCACCTCAAGAGAGATAGAAGCGCCTATTGAATGAAATGTTATAACATTGCAATATCGGACGCAAGACGAAGCGCGATGGAGTGAGCGTCCATGTCATTGGCTGCAAATCCCCCGACCCGCCCGCAAGAGCAGGCCCGGCAACGGCGGCGTCCCGCGCGCGCCGACGTCGAAGCGGCTGTCCGCCTGTTGATCGAATGGACGGGCGACGATCCGGATCGGGAGGGGCTCGTCGATACGCCCGCCCGCGTGGTGCGGGCCTACGAGGACTTTTTCGAAGGCTACAACAGCGATCCCGCGGAGATTCTCGGCCGGACCTTCGAGGAGACCAACGACTACGACGACATGATCCTGTTGCGAAACATGCGGCTGGAATCCCATTGCGAGCATCATATCGTGCCGATCATTGGCAAGATTCATGTCGCCTATTTGCCGGCCGGCCGTGTCGTCGGCATCAGCAAACTCGCGCGGGTCGTCGAGGTGTTCGCCAAGCGTCTCCAGATTCAGGAGAGCCTCACCTCACAGATCGCCGAGACCATCCAGGACGTGCTCCGGCCTCGCGGCGTGGCCGTTCTCATCGAGGCGGCGCATATGTGCATGACCACTCGCGGCGTCAGAAAGCCCGGCATTACCATGACGACGCGGCGCCTTCTCGGCGATTTCCAGAGCGACCCCGATCTGCGCCGGGAGTTCCTGTCGGCGGTGGCCGCGCCCAGCGAGACCTTCGGATGAGCGCGGTTCTCATGTCTACCGAGACCGCTTTCGTCGCCCGCCAGTCCATCGAACAGGTCGAGGAAGGCACGCTTCTCGCTCCGAAGTTCGGGCCGGACGGCCTGTTGCCGGTCGTGACCACGGATGTCGTCAGTGGCGAGGTGCTGATGATGAGCGTCATGAACGAGACTGCCTTGCTTCGCACCATCGAAACAGGCGAAGCGCACTACTGGAGTCGCAGTCGCCAGACCCTGTGGCACAAGGGAGCCACGAGCGGTCTTGTCCAGAAGGTCGTCGAGATCAGGATCGACGATGATCAGGACGCGGTCTGGCTGCGGGTCGAGGTTGCCGGCGGCGCGAGCTGCCATGTCGGCTATCGGTCGTGCTTCTATCGCGCTGTCGTGACGCCTCCGTCGAGCCGTCCGGTCGCACTGGCCTTCACAGAAACGCAGAAGGTGTTTGATCCCCAACGCGTCTATGGCGATGCGCCCAATCCCACCCAGCTTTGACAGAGTACCCCATGGGCTTCGAGAGGCTTCGTCCGCTACGCCGCTCGCCGGCAACTCTGCCCGTTGACACGTAATGAGCCGAGGGAATTTGCCGACACGTCACGCCCAGGAAGCCATTGTCCTGTTGGCGAGGTCGGCGATCGCCGCCGCGCCCCTGCAGGAAATGGAGCGTTTCCGGAAACTTCTGGCCGAGAGCCAGGGGCGCGACGTGGTCGTCGCCTTCACTGAACAGGGACGACCTTCACTGCGCGACGCTCTGGTCGGCCTTCACCGCCGGGGAATAGCGACGGCGGTCGTGATCGCCATGGCCCTTCCTTTCGAACCGAGCATGGTTCCATCCCTGACGCGGTCGTTGAAACGGTGGTCTGCGGCAGGCTCCCCCTTGCCAACCGTCCGCCTCGTGCCCTTGCTCCAGCGGGATGATGCAGCCCTTGCCGCGCTTTGCGCCGCGCTCGACCATGCGCCTGTCCAACTCGACCCCGACGGGATCAAGCCTGCCGAGGGTTCCCTCGTCCCGGCCCAGAAACGGCGGGTGCTTGTCTGCATGGGTGGGCCTTGCGTCGCGGCGGGCGCCGAGACGCTTTGGGGCCATCTGCGCAACGAACAGGATCGGCTGAAGCTGCGCGCCCGGGGCGACGGCACGATGAGCGCCAAGACCAGCTGCCTCGGCCCCTGCAATCTCGCGCCGGTGATCCAGGTCTGGCCCGAGGGGACCTACTATGCCGGCCTGGACGAGCACGACCTCGACCGCGTCATTGCCGAACATCTGCTGGCGGGCCGGCCGGTAAACGATCTGGCCTACGAGGCCACGGGCGCCAAGCAGGTGCTGAGGCCCCGCCGTCTCTGACTCAGCATTCCCAAACCTTCATCTGGCGGAACGCGCCGTCGATCTCAGCATGGAGCGTTGAGAGCCCGATCGACACTGTTTTCAAGTGCGATTAGGACTGACAAGCTGCTCGCCCAGACCCGATCGATGATCATGACCCAGCAACAACCGATGACCTTCATATTCCAGACCCCCGGCAAACTGATTGTGGAATGGGGCGGTGCCGCACGCCTGGGCGAGCGCGTCGCCTATCCCTTCGGCGACCTGCGCCGGCTCCTCATGGTGACGGACAAGGCGTTGCGGGACGCTTGCATCGCTGATCCAGCGCTTGCCTCGCTCTCCGCGGCCGGGTTCGAGGTCCTGGTCTTCGATGCGGTCGTCGCCGACCCGCCCGAGGCGGTGTTGCGCGCTTGCGTCGAGCTCGGCAGGGGCTTCGGCGCACAGGGTGTCATCGGCTTCGGCGGCGGCTCGTCGATGGACGTGGCCAAGCTGGCGGCCTTGCTCCTCTGTACAGACCAGCCGCTGGACGGTCTCTACGGGATCGACAAGGCGAAGGGCGACCGGCTGCCTCTTGTGCAGGTCCCGACGACCGCGGGCACCGGATCGGAGGTGACCAACATCACCATCCTGACAACGGGCGGCACCACCAAGATGGGTGTCGTGTCTCGCCAGCTCTATGCCGATCTCGTTCTTCTGGACGCCGAATTGACCGTGGGGCTGCCGCGCATTCATACGGCGGCGACCGGCATCGATGCGATGGTTCATGCGATCGAGGCGTATACCAGCCGTTCCCGCAAGAACCCGCTGTCGGATCTGTTCGCCCGCGAAGCGCTCAGGCTCCTGTCAGCCCATCTGGTCGCGGCCTGCGAGGATGGAGCCGACCGCACCGCGCGTGAGGCGATGCTTCTCGGCGCATGCTATGCTGGGCAAGCGTTTTCCAACAGCCCGGTCGCCGCCGTCCACGCTCTCGCCTACCCGTTGGGCGGCCACTACCATCTGCCCCACGGTCTGACGAACGCTCTCATGCTCGGGCCCGTGCTGCGTTTCAACATGCGCGCCGCCGCGCCGCTCTACGCCGAACTCGCCGATGTCGTCGTCGGGGCGTCGAGCGCTGAGACGACGGCGCGAGCCGCAGCCTTCGTGGACCACGTTCAGGATCTGATGAACCGCTCGGGAGCGCCTCGCCGGCTGCGGGATGTGGGCGTCCCCGAGGAGAGCCTGCCCGTGCTGGCCGCAGACGCGATGAAGCAGACTCGGCTCCTGACCAACAATCCCGTCGAGGTCACAGAAGCTGATGCGCTGCGTCTCTACCAGGAAGCATTTTAGAGCGAATATGAGCCTCGCCGATTTTGTCCGACAATAGCATGTGGATTGCGGGCGCGCCGCCTTTGTGGGTGCGTTTCTAAAGGTCCGCTTAGTGCCAACCATCCAACGTCCGCTTAAGAGGCGCGAAGCTGACTCTGCCGAGTGTTCGCCTGACGGACCCGGAACTGAGTTTGCCGTGTAATCTCTCGGCACCACTTCGCCGAGGTACGATGCCAATGCGGGCCAATGCCTCACTGACCACTCCAGAAACTTATCGTTCTTGGGCTGAACTGGAGGAATATTGCCAGCGTTTCGTGGCCCGCTGGTGATCGCTGGAATCTCGGTTTAGGCGCTACAAGAGACGAAGTGGCGACGTCACCGCGGCCCCCAGCGGACTGCACCGATGGCCACAAGCGCCCCTCCGAGAGCCCCCATTAGGACGCCACGTATCATGTGCTCGTCCAGTTCCTCGAGCGACAGTTCCCCCGGAGGATGCAAGCCGACATCCAGCAGCATCCCCACTGCGGTGCCGGCCAGAATCAAACTTGCGGCAGTCAAAATGCGGATTTCCATTGGCCTTTATCCGGTGAGGCACGCTCAGGTTTGAGGCCGAGAACTCAACAAACTGCCAATGCGATCACCAGAACTGCCCAGAATGCGGGACGCCGCATATCAGCTCCGCACTTTTGTGACGGGATATCACTCCGCGAAGCCCAGATAGACGCACTTTTCCGACATGACGTAAGGTGATTTTTTAATCAATTGCCGTCTTTCTGTGCAATCAGCTGCAACGGCGCAGCTTCGTCGTAAAGACGCGACACTCACCGCCCCTTGTTTCAAGGCCTCGCGGCTGGATCCAGTCCTGCTGAAAGCATCAGTCATGCAACGTGCTCTGCGCAATGTACCCATCGCTCCCAAGATTTTTGGCGCTGTGGCAGTTATTCTGACCACAGCAATCGTTCTCGCCGTTCTCGCGTTCTGGAATTTTGCAGCGATGAACGCGGCGACCAAAGAAGTGGAGGCATCTGGCGACCGCGTTGAAGCGAGCGGGCGGGCGACGGCGAATTTGCTGTCATATGCGCGCGCCATCGAGTTCCTGCCAATCGAGATGCCCGTGGCCCAGCGCTCAGGCTTCGAAAGCGCAGCCGATGATGAGCTGCGCCGCTTGCAGAACCGGCTCAATCAGCTTGAACAAACCTCACGCGCAGCCGCAGGACGGTCCGATGTGCAGCAGATGCGAACCCTGCTCGCTCAGTATCAGGAGCAGGCGACAAAGATCCGGCAGCTCTCGCGGGACGGCGCATATGACGATGCCGGAAAGGTCGCTTTCACCGCTGCTGCTGTGATTGGGCAAATTCGAGACGTGATGCGCGGACTTGAACAGCGAGCCCAGGCACGCCAGCGCGATGCAGTGAGCGAGGCCAACGCCGCTTACTCGCGCGCGACGTGGGTCATGACCGCAGCTCTCGTAGGCGGCAGTATTCTCGGTCTTTCCCTCACCGCGTTTATTGTCATCGGCTTCATCACGCGTCCGCTTTCTGCCATGACCGGGGCCATGCTTCGGGTAGCAGACGGTGACACAACGGTTGTGGTCCCGGCCCTTGGGCAAAAGGATGAAATCGGGAAGCTGGCTGGGGCCTTGGAAACTTTCAAGGCCAACCTCATCGAGAGCCGCCGCCTGGCAGCGGAACAGGAAGCCGAGCGAGCTGCGAAGGAACGTCGCGCAAACGTCGTAGCTGCCGCCGTCTCCGAGTTTGAGAAGTCGGTGAGCGAAGTCGTAACGACCGTAACATCGGCGTCGACAGAGCTTGAGGCAGCGGCCGGAACCCTCACCAGCACCGCTGAGGCAACACAGCAGAAGTCGGGAATGGTGGCAGCTGCATCAGAGCAGGCGTCTGGTAACGTCCAGGCAGTTGCTGCGGCTACCGACGAGATGACCTCTTCGATCCACGAAATTGCGCGCCAGGTGCAGCACTCTACTGAGAAGGCCCGTCTGGCCGTCGCGGATGTGAAAGCGACCGACGCGAAGGTTACGGAGCTACTTGAAGCTGCTGGTCGCATCGGTGACGTCGTGAAGCTGATCACCGCAGTTGCCGAGCAGACGAACCTCCTGGCGCTAAATGCCACGATCGAGGCAGCCAGGGCCGGCGAGGCCGGCAAGGGCTTTGCAGTGGTGGCGTCTGAGGTGAAGGCTCTTGCAGGTCAGACGGCGAAAGCCACAGACGCGATTGGTGCGCAGATTGCCGCCATGCAGCAAGCGACTCGTGAGGCGGCAACATCAATCCAGGAGATCGGCTCGACCATTGTCGAGGTCTCCGACATCGCAACCGCAATCGCGGCAGCCGTGGAGGAGCAGGGCGTCGCTACCCAGGAGATTTCGCGCAACGTCCAGGAGGCCGCCAAAGGCACGGTGGAGGTCGCCTCATCCATCGTCGAGGTCAATCAGGGGGCAGTTGAAACCGGCTCGGCGTCAGCCCAGGTGCTCGCCGCCTCGCAGGAGCTGTCGCAGCAGGGGGACCGCCTGAAGGCTCAGGTGGACGCTTTCCTCGCAACTGTCAGGGCCGCCTAGCCACAATCGGACGGAGCTGGAGCATCGATCCAGCTCCGTCCTGCTTCCCTTGGGAACGCAGTCTGATGCCAGCACAATCTCAACTCGTCGACTTTCCTGGCACTGGTGGCCGCATCCCCGTGCCCCGGACTCGCCACGATGTCATCCGGCTTCTGGCGCACAACATCCGCGCACTCGACGCGCTCGCACGCCAAGTTGTAGTCGCCGATCTTGTGAATGAGGAAAAGTTAAACCTGCTGGAAATGATTAAAGGGTTGGTGGCCGATACAGCAGCCGAGATGACCAAATTAGAGCATCGAGGCGATCTGGCCGCGGAACTGGTTCCTCAGATCCGTGCTCTTGTACACCTAATGCAGGAACAGGGATTAACCAGCAAGTCAATTCCATAGTCGAGATGCTGGTCTACTCTTTGTATGGTGTGCAAGGTCGTGGACGCTAGGCGGCCATCCTGAAACGAGCTAGCTGCACACGTTTCGATGTTGTTCCCAAGGCTTAGCGGGAGCCCACGGCTCCCATCTGACCGAGGGGCATCATGTCAGCGAGAAATTGGGGCGAAGTCGGTGTGCTGGCTATGGCCCGCATGTCCATGGGCGCGCAGCTGCAGGTGATCGGCGCGCTCGGGCCGCTCCTTGTGGGAACCCTGGTGGCGGACTGGGCGTCGCTCGGCACGCTCATGGGCGCCTATTCGCTGGCAGGGATCGTCGTCGCGCTGCCCGCCGGGATCATGCTCGCGCGGTTTTCGGTCCGGGCGGTCCTGCTCACAGGCGTCGGGTTGATGGGCCTCGGCGGCACCCTGCTGGCCATGGCGCCGGATTTCGCCATGGCGCTCGTGGGCCGGATCGTGTCAGGCATCGGCGGGACGCTGCTCACGATCACCGGCGCCAAGATGGTGCTGGACCGATTCAGCGGTGCGACCGTCGCCCTCGCAATGGGACTGATGCTGATGGCCTGGCCATTCGGCATCGGCCTAGCCCTGCTGGTCGCTCCGATGTTCGGCCTGGACTGGCGGGCCGGGCTCTGGGCCTCCGCCCTGTTCTGCTGCCTCGCCTTCTTCCTCGTGCTGCTGACAGTCCGTCCCTCGCCGCGGGAATCCGCCGCCGTTGCTCGCTTCGGCCTCTACCGCCATGAATGGGCGCCGCTGCTCGGCATCGGCCTCGTCTGGGCCGGCTACAATGCGACCTTCGCGGTGGCGGTCGGCTTTGCGCCGGCCTTCCTCACGGCCCGTGGCATGACGCCGGGCGAGGCAGGCCTGCTCGCCTCCGTCATCGGCTTCTCGATCCTGCCGCTGCAGACGTTCGGCGGCGCGCTGGCGGAGCGCTCTGGCCGGCCGATGCTGGTGACAGTTCTCTGTGTCTCGGGCATGGTCATGTGCCTCGCTGGCGCATCGCTCGGTGCACCGCCCTGGCTGCTTCTGCCGCTGTTCGGGGTGCTCGCCGCAGCGCCCTCAAGTCTGATCATCGTTTTTGCAGGCAAGGTTCTCTCGCCGGAGACCCGCGCCTTCGGCATGGGGGTGCTTTATTCGCTGTTCTACCTTGGCCTCGCCGCCTTGCCGCCCTTGGCGGGGCTCGCCCGCGACGTCACGGGCTCGGCGGCTGCGCCTCTCCAGGTCGCGTCGGCCGTCCTCGCCCTCACCATGAGCGGGCTCTGGGTTCACGCAGCGAAGTCGCTCACCAAGATCGCATGAGCTCAGCCGGTGCCGGCGAGGGGCGTGCACAGAGCGCCTCGAGGAACTGACCGACGAATGTCCGCTGTCCGAAAAGGGGCGCGCGTCAGCTTTAGAGGCGCGAAGCTGACGCAGGCTCCGATCGCTCTCGGGCCCCCGCCAGACTTTGGAACGTCTGTTTCCCAGTGGCCTGGGTGCGTAACAGCCGAACCGACAAGCCGGCGCGTCACGTTCTGGACCGCCATCCCCCTAGCTGGATGCAAGCCAAAAGTGAGTGTTGGTATGTATGTTGGCATCAGCAAGAATTCTGCTAAAATTACATCAACAATATCAATATATTGTAACCTACAACGTGAAAATGGCTAGGGGCACCATTCTCGCGTCCGCGGGCGTGCGAGGCTGTGCGGGCTTACATCGCTTCGACTGGTTCAACACGATGTCAGGCAGACTGTCTGTCCGTACTCATGCGCCCGCAGGCGGAGCATCGGTTGGGGCTCAATGGCCGCGATACCAACAGCTGCTGATGGCCTGCCAACCGGACCAGAATGGCTCTCACGGCCATTGAGATTGCGGAGTAGCGTCTTCTCGGCGCCCTCAAGACGGCTGACGTTTCCTATTCTGTGATTGGCCGCGACCATCGAGGCGGCAGCAGCCTTGGTGGCTGGGTCTCAGTCAGGCCAACCCACCGGCCCGTGGTTCGAGACCACCGCTGAGCGTTCTCGCCCTGACGCCAAGCGAGGCTGCCTCCCGAACCGTCCGGCGCCGGGGGTGGCCTGATTGCTGCCCACGGGCGGTCGCGGCCAATCTACGTTCCCGTCCGCTTGGAAGGCGCCAAGGGGCTCGAGAGCATTCCCATAGGCGCGTTGTCGTTCCAGCCCGGCGCAGAGACAGGACTGGACCATGCGCGCGAGACCCTGCAAATGGATTTGCGCGACGGTCATTTCCCCAACCACGATCGGAAAGGCTGCGGCTACGACGGTGACCGATGGACGATGTCTCGCCTTCTGAACCACGCCCGCTGGTCATCATCTACACGTCCTTTTTCGGGCGGCAGCATCCGCTCGCTACCGCTCCATCTCCACCCTTCTGCACCGTGACATGCGATCGCGGACGCCTTCGAGAGGCCGACATCGTCCTGTTCCACATCCCGGATGCCTGGGAGATCGGCGACGCGACGCGACGCCCGGGCCAGATCTGGGTCGCCTATACGATGGAAAGTCCGGCCCACTATCCCCTCTGGCGAGACGATGCCTTCATGGCCCGGTTCGACCTGGTGATGAGCCATGAACGCATCGCCGACATATGGACCCCCTATCTGCCCTCCGCCGAGGACTGGCGCCTGGCACTGGCGCAGCCTGTGCCGGCCAAAACCGAACTCGCCCCGGCCGTCTTGTTCCAGTCCGCCAATGTCGACCGGAACGGTCGCAATGACTTTGCATTCGACCTGATGAAAGCGATCCGGGTCGATTCCTACGGCAAGCTGTTTCATAACCGCGACCTCGGCGGACCAGATCTCGGCCGTCGCACCAAGCTGGACACGATCGGGCGATACCATTTCTGTTGCGCCTTCGAGAACGCCACGACCCCCGATTACGTCACCGAGAAGATCTTCGACGCGCTGCTCGCCGGGACCGTGCCCATCTACCGGGGAACACGGGACGTCGCCGCTTTCGTTCCGCCCGGGTCCTATATCGACGCGGCGGACTTCCCGTCTGCCGGCGCGCTCGCCGACCATCTCCGGACGCTGCGGGCTGACGCAGCCGCCTATGCCCGCTACTTCGCGTGGCGCGACCAGCCTTTGCCAGAGGCGATGGTGACGTGGATGCGGGACCTCGACCGCCCGGTTCTGGCACGTGTTCTGGAAGTCGCGAGCGCCCGCTTTCCCACGGGGGGGCCTGACGACCGGCCGCGTCTGCCGTTCGGCCCGCTGGCCTATCTGCGCACCAAGCTGCGTCGCCTGCGGCGCGCCCGCCTTGCGGCGAGGAGGCGCGGCTAGGAGGCGCGGGCTGCAACCTGACCCGCCACCCAGCGGTAGGTCACCTCAAGCCCGGCTTGCAGCGTCCAGACCGGCTCCCAATGCAGCACTTGATGCACGAGCCGGTTGTCGGACGTGCGCCCGCGGACACCCACGGGCCCGTCCTCATGGACGAGGCTGATGCGCTTGCCCGCGATGTCGGCGATGGTCAGGGCGAGTGCGCTGATGGAGATCATCTCCTCCGATCCCACATTGAGGGGCCCCGCATGGTCGGAGCGCATCAGCGCCAGCGTCGCGTCGATGCAGTCGTCGATATAGAGGAAGGACCGCGTCTGGTCCCCATCGCCCCAGATGGCCACGGTGCCACCATCGGCGGCCTCTGCGACCTTGCGGCAGAGGGCAGCGGGCGCCTTCTCGCGACCCCCGGTCCAGGCGCCTTCAGGACCGTAGATGTTGTGGTACCGCGCCATGCGAACGGCCGTGCCGCAATTGCGGGCATGGGCTGCGTAGAGCCGCTCGGCGAAGAGCTTCTCCCAGCCATATTCCGAATCGGGTTCGGCCGGATAGGCGGAGGATTCGGCAGTCCGGGGGTCCCGGGGATCGGTCTGATTGCGGGCCGGATAGACGCAGGCGCTGGACGCGAAGAAGACGCGCTCCACCGGCCGCGCGCGAAGGACGTGCAGGATGTTGAGGTTGATGGCCGCGGAATTGGCCATGATTTCCGCGTCGTTGAGCCCGGTGAAGACATAGCCCGCCCCGCCCATGTCGGCGGCAAGCTGGTACACCTCGTCGATGTCATCGGCGAGCGCCGCCTCCACCGTCTCGCGATGGCGCAGGTCGGCGACATGAAAGTCGTCGGCAACCGAGGGCGAAAAGGCGGGGAGCCGGAGATCGACGCCGCGCACGAATGCGCCCTCGGCCTTGAGACGACGGACGAGATGGCTGCCGATGAAGCCCCCTGCCCCGAGAACCAGTGCTCGCCGTCGCGCCATGCCTGCCGGTCCCCGCCCGCTTTGCCGGACCGGATCAAAGCGCTCGCAGAGGGCAAGGGCAAGATCAGGAGGGAGGTCCGATTGCGTCCCGGCCCCTGCTGGTTAGGTTGCGACCATGGAGCTCCTGCCCCCTTCCATCGACGACACCGACCTGTTGGCACTGATCGGCGACATCCTGGCGGTCGCGCCGTCCGGGCCATCGCGCATGGCGGTGCGGCTGCGCCTGATGTCGCCCACCTCGTCCTGGGCGCGCCTGGTTGCCATGGCACAACAACAGGGCGTGCTGATCCCACTCGTCCATGCACTCAGGCGTGACGGCCTGCTGCTTCCGGTCCCCAGATCGGTGTCGGCGGCCGACCGCGAAGCTCATGTGACGTCGCGTCTGGAGGCTGCCTGGCGTGACCACCTCGCCCGCGGGGTCGACCTGACCGATCAGCTCGCCGGTATGGTCCGCGCGCTGGCCGATGCAGGCATCCCCACCATGCCGCTGAAAGGCGCACGCCATCTCGCCGCCCCCATCACGGCATGGTGCGAAGCCCGCGTCATGCGCGATCTCGACCTCTGCGTACCTGCCGACCATCTCGCGGAGGCGGTCAAGGTGCTCCTCGGCCTCGGCTATCGGCCCATCGAGGAAGGCACGGCCTTCGACCACCATGCTCCGGCCATGGCGCTGCCCGGCCGGCACGGGACCGTGGAGGTCCACCGTGACGCGCTGGCGCTCGGAGGCCGCAAGGTCCTCCCGACCGCAACAGTCTGGGACCTCAGCGAAACGGTGCCCTTCGCCGGGACCGATATCCATGTCCTGCCGCCGCACTGGCACATGCTGCACGGCCTGCTGCATCATCAGGTGGCGGAGCGGGGGCATCGGCGGCGCATTCTCGCCTTGAAGGGTCTGTTCGAGTTCGCGAGCCTCGCGTCATCCCTCTCGGCGGCTCAATGGGAGGAGATCGCCAGCCATATGGCGGACAAGGGCCAGGAGGTCGTGCTCGGAAGCTGGCTGCGGCAAGCGGAGATCCTGTTCGCGCTGCCGCTGCCCACAAGCGTCCCCGTCGATGCGACGGCCCGGGCCCATGCCGAGGACACCCTCGCCTTCGCCTCCGCGCCCTATGGCCGCCGCCGCCGGGAATTCATCCTCGACCAGATGCGCTACGCCTTCTCCCGCGAGACCCTCGCGCACCGCTACGGCCTCGCCGAGGGGGATGTCGGCATCGGGACGGCGATCCGGCAATCGGTGACACTGATCGGCCGTTATGGGCTCGGCATCGCCACCCGCCTCGCCGGCCGCCGCGATCAGGCGTCCTGATCGGGCCTGCCCGCGGTCTGGCGCGCCTCAGCGAGCATGGCCTTGACCATCAGCTCCCGTGGCTGCGGAGCGCTCCGCGCCGCCCGGCGGTAGTGCTCCGCCGCCTCCGCGAAGCGGCCGCACCGGAAAAGGCCGAGTGCCAGCGCCTCCTCCGACAGATGGGTGAAGATCGCCTTGTCGTAGGCGATATGGGGATCGTGAAACGTCTCGGCATCGATGGCCGTCAGACGCTCGAACACCGGCAGGGCCATATCGACCTCGCCCCGCTCCAGCGCGGTCTTCGCCGCCATCCATTGCAGCGCGAGATGCTGAGGGAACCTTGCGCTTGCGGCAGCGAGAAGCGCGTCGACGGGTTCGCCCTGCTCGTGCAGGAGCTGGATGAGGGAGACATAGGGGGAGCTCTCGCCGGCCTCGATGGCTGCGGCAGGCAGCCGCTCGATTGCAGCGATGCCGTTTCGCCAGGCCTCGGCGGCTCCCGCCCTGTCGCCGGCGGCCAGCAGGCTGTCGCCGAGGTGCCACCAGCAGAAGACGCGATTGGGGTCGTCGGCGAGGTAGCGCCTGAGGAGCGGCAGGTTGCGCGGGACCTTGGCGACAGGGTCGCCCTCGTAACCGACATGGTCGAGCGCAACCGGTGCATCGCCGATCGTCAGGCCGTCCGACCGGCAGACCGCATTGACGCGGCCATGCACCCGCTCGTGGATGACGCCCTCAAAGCGGATGCGCGGGTCGTTACGAAAGAGACGCAGCTCGGAATAGGCCGTCCAGCCCACCCGCGGATGAAGATGCAGACGAGCCGCGGCGAGACCCGTTTGTGCCAGCGTCGAGCGCCAGTCCGCAGCCAGGGGGCGAAAGCGTTCGTCGGCGTCGATGTAGAGGATCCAGTCGCCTGTCGCGAGATCGAGAGCGGCATTGCGCGCAGCCGAGAAGTCATCGCACCAGGCGAAATGGCCAAGGCGGACCGGGTAGGCTGACAGCTTCGACAGCGTGTCGTCGGTCGAGCCGGTATCGACGACAACGATCTCATCGACCTCTCCGACGAGGGAGATCATGCAGGCGTCGATGAAGCGGGACTCGTTGCGGACAATCAGGCAGGCCGAGATGCGCATGTCGCCGGGCTGCGCCTGCTCACGATTCCCAGCGGCAAACGTCAGCCCGCAAGTCCTGAGCCGTTCGCGACCTGAGCCTGAGCGCGAGATATCTTCAGGCCGTCCATGGCGAACGAGGCCACCACCGGGACGACGAAGGCAGCGCCCTTCACCAGGCGGTCAAGCGTGTCGCGCTTGGCCGGGTCGATGGCGTCTGCGGCCTTGCGGGTGTCGTCGGTCATGGGGCCTTGCCTGTCGGTCGGTCGGGATATGGAAACGAAGCAACCGAAAGGTCAGGCCGGGGTGACCCCGGAGCCATTGGCGACCTGGGCCTGGGCCTTCGAGATCGCCAGTCCGTCCATCGTGAAAGAGGCGACGATTGGGCCGGCAAAGGCGGCACCCTTGACGAGGGTGTCGAGGGTCCGGCGCTTCTCGGCGTCGATCATGTCGGCAGTCTTGCGGGTGTCGTCGGTCATCTGGCCTTGCCTGTCGGTCGGGACGAACAATAGGAAGGTTAGGTCGGTGTCGGCACGACCCCGGAGCCGTTGGCAACCTGCGCCTGGGCTTTCGAAACCGTGAGACCGTCCATCGCGAAGGATGCCACCACGGGCACCGCGAAAGCAGCCCCACGGGCGATGCGATCGAGCAGCTCGCGCTTGGACGGATCGATCGTGTCGGCAGACTTCGGCGATTCCGGTTTCATGCCAAGAGTTCCTGTGACGTAGCGTGAGTCCTAAGCACGCAGCCGAGCCTGGTGCAAGGCGTAACCAGGCCGCACCCGCAGTTTGTCACGCGCTGCGCTCGCCGGGACACAGCGGCTCACGACAGGCTTGCCACCACATCGTCGAGCAAATGGATCGCGCCTCCAAGGTCCCCCAGCGACAGGTCGAACCGACTGGTGGTGGCGGCAAGGCGCGCCAGACGCGCGGGCCCGGAGATCCGGTCGCCGGCCTGCAAGGCGATCTCGCCCATCAGCCCACGCACCATGGCCATGGCCGGGATGGTGCGCAGGCTCGACACCCCACCGTGGTTCGCCCGCAGCAGGATGACGGCATCAGCGGGGCCTTCCGCCACCGCCCAGCGAATGCCGAGGGACCGAGGATCAACGTTGAAGATGCGCGCACCCCGCCAATCAACGATGAAGGGCGCGCGCTCGATCGTTGGTGCGAGGTCACCGAGCAGCGACAGCGAGGCTTCCTTGATACGGCAGCCGCGCGGCCGGGCCGCGATCCCCGAGGCGGTGATGAACAGGTTCTCGTCGCTCTCGAGGGTGAAGCCGCGGGACGCGAGCAACAGCGTCAGCGTCGTCTTCCCCGTGCCCTTCTGCCCCACCAGCAGGATGCGGCGGCCTCGTTTGACGAGGCTTGCCGCATGGAGGATCGGCGCGCCTGGCCGGTCCGTCAACGACAGCTCGAACAGCCGGCCGTGAAGGTGGGCCAGCGTGTCCTCGGGGCCAAGGGTGTGCTTCTCGGGCTGGCCGGGCTCGACAATCCGCCAGTGACGTCCGGCCCGGACCACCTCGACCTGGGTCTCGCTGGGCTCGGGACCCTCGACGTCGGGGTCGCAGGCGAGATAGCCGAGGCACGCCTGCATGGCCGGATCGGGCGACACGATGCGGACCCTGTGGGCCCATGTCCGCGCGATGACCGCCGAAGGCTCGGAGGGCGCTGTCATTGACCACCGCCAAGCCCGACCGAGGACCGGATGATCCCGCCGATGATCCGGGAATCGTGCCGGGACTGGAGAAAGGCAGCCGCATTGCGTGTCAGCCGCTGGGCGAGTTGCGGTTGGCGCAGCAGGACCAGGCAGGCCCGGGCAAAGCCATCCGCATCATTGGCCAGCATGAGGTCCCGCCCGTGGCGCAGGCCGAGCCCCTCTGCGCCGATCGCCGTCGCAACGACCGGTCGGCGCAGGACAGCAGCTTCCAGCAGCTTGATGCGGGTGCCTCCCCCTGCCCGCAGCGGTGCCACGACGAGGGCAGCGCGTCGATAGTATCGCCGGAGGTCAGGCGCGGAACCGACGACCTCCACGCCGCACTGGTGGCGAAGACGCAGGACCGGGTCCGCTGGCCGCCGTCCGACGATCAGAAGCTTTGCCTTTGATGCGCCGCCGCGCCGAATGCGCGGCAGCACAGTGCGGGCGAACCAGATGGCGCCGTCGACATTGGGCGCGTAATTCATCGTTCCGACCAGCAGGATGAGGGGATCGGGCCGCGGCGGAGCAGCCGGCAGCGGCGCGAGCCGCGGCGCCGGGTTGGACACGGTCGTTACCTCGGCACCGGTGAGCTCCGTCAGTCTGCGCGCCTCGCCGTGCGATGACGCGAAGCGCCGGCCGAAGCGCGGCAGGACCCGCAGGGCAAGCCCGTCATGGTGGCCGGCATCGAGCATCGTCCAGGCCGCGGCGGCGCCAGAACCTCCACGGCGCTCCAGACGGGCGATAGCCCGGAGCACGTCGCCGTCAGCCTCGTCGCAATCGAGGATCAGTCGCGCTCCTGCTTTGACCCAGGGATCGGCAAGGCCGCCGAGATAGGTGCGCGACACATGGACGAGGTCGTAGGCCTGCCCGCCGGCAAATGCGGCGAGCCGTGCCCGAAGTCCTGCCGTCAGAGGCGCGGTGATGGAGGGTGCGCCGTAACGGGCAAAGGCGGCGAGCCGCGCGTCGTCATCCGCGACAGCGCGGACCAGCGCGAAATGCGAATCCACGCCGTCGAGGCCGATGATGGCGGCGCGACGGCAGAGCCGACCCGCGCGCGGGTCAATCGCGGCGGCGCCTGCAACCGGCACCACCGCGAGGTCGACATCCGCGGCAGCGGCATAGGCGGTGAGGAACATATGGGCCCGCATGGCCAGGCCGTTCCCGTCCGGCGCGGGCGACGCCGGCGCTATGAAGAGAAGGCTCTTGCCGCTCATGGAACGGTCACGGTTAGGCCGGGACAATTCTCGGGCGCCAGCCTTGCTGCAAAGCCCGGCGGCCCGCAACTCGCGCCCCGCCATGTGCCATCGCCAAGATCGGTAAAGGCAATGGTGAGACGGATGTCAGAATAGAACTGGAGGATCAGCCGACCATCCTGGTCAACGACAGCCCAGTGCTGTTCGAAATCGCCGCGTCCCTCGCCGATGCGTCCGCCGGGGTGGAGATCGAGCCGCCGCCAGGTGCCATCGGCGGACTGGTAGAGGAAGCGGCGCTTGGCGGCCAGCGCGGCCTCGCAGGCCAAGGCCGCAGCGCCCCTCCCGGGCGGCACGAAAATGGCGCCGCTCCAACGGTCCACGAGCTCAGCCATCGCGGCCCGGGCCGCAGCCGTGGTCTCCGGTGAGGGCGTTTCGCGGTCCTGCCCGCTGAAGTTCCACTTGGCGGTCAGTCGATGCTGCACCAGCGCCTCGCCGTCGCGGTCGCGGTGGACGAGGTCGTACTCGACCTCGAATGGTGGGCGATCCGCCATGCCGAAGGGTGCATCGGCGAGAATGGCCGCGAGCAGCAGGGCGGCGGGGCTGCGGCGGCCCGGACGCGTGATCGCTGCCAAAGCTGTCGCCACCTGCGGCGCGGCTTCGAGCACGTCTTGCCGTCGCGTCTTGTCGACGAGCAAAAGCCCCGCATCGACGCCTGCGACAGACCGGGGATCGAGACCGAGCGTTGCCCAGGCGGGGTGATCGGCCGTGAGATCGGTGCCGTCGCCGAACAGCAGGAGGCCGGTGTCACGATAGCTTGGCCAGTCGAACAGGCGCTCGGGATCAGCGAGCGGTGCACAATCGGCATCCATCCACATGACCTGCGAGAAGCCGCTGGCGCGGATGGCGGCGACCCGCAACGCCTCGGGGGTAGCGGCCAAGGCGGTACCCGCGAGCTCGCCGAGATCGCGGACGTCCACGCCCCGCGTGGCGATGAGATCAGCCATGCCGCGGTCGATCTCGCCCGGTCCCCGATGCCAGAGTTCGATCGGCAGGCGACAGCCGTGATGGCGCAGCAGCGACACCAGCATCCACGCGCAGGTGAAGTAGCGCTTGCCACCGGCGCAGATGACGATGCCGCGGCCGGCGTCGGCGGGCTGAGGGCTGTCCTTCCCGGTCATTGAACCGGTCCTCTTCGCCCATTGCCGTCGCCCGACAGCAGGCGGGACAGGTGACGGTAGGCCCCGTCGAGATCGCCCAGCGAAAGGGCATGGGCCGGTGTGGAGACGGCGAGGCCCCTCAGCTTGGCGAGGGCGATGGGCACCTGCGACTCCGGCATCAGCGCAAGCGCCAGAAGGCGCGCGAGTGCGGCATCGGGCGACATCCGCCCCATGACCGAGCGACCACCGAAATTCGGCTCGACAAAGACGAGGCGCGCGACAGGCCCCGTTGTGATGGTCCAGGGCTGGCCCGGAAGGGACGGATCCACCGCGAAGGAGACCTGCCTATGCCAGCCGCTGAACCGCGGGGCGCCTTCAAGAAGATATGCGCCGTGGGACATACGGCTCGCCAGATCGGCAGGAGCGTGCAAACGGCGGGGTCGCATGGTGACGCTGCTCCAGTCGACCAGAGCGTGGTCATCACCCTCCACCCGATGCCCCCGCGCCAGCAGGTCGAGCATGAGAGTGCTGCGGTCACCGGGCGAACCGGTGACCAGAAGGATTCGGCCACCGTCACCGATGACGGAGCCGGCTGGAACAAAGGCGGTGCCCGGATGGCTTCGCCCCGTGTCGCGATTGAGGAACTGGTTCCAGGATTCGATGATGTGGTGCGCATCTCCCTTCACACGCTGGCCGTCGGGGAGCGTCATGGCGAGGAAGCCGCTCTCGCAGGCAACGGGAACGTTGACGAGCGGCAGGTCCCTGTCCGGCAGATGCGGCCTGCATTCCAGCGCGGCGAGAGGGCCGAGGCTGGCCTCACCCTCCGCCACGAGGCGATAGTCGCGGGTCAGGCTGCGGACAACGAGGGGCTGCAAGGCCGTATCAGCTCTTCGGTCACCAGCATGGCGATGCATTCGCGGACCATCTCAGTCGGCGGCGCCGGGAGCTGATAGGCATCCTGCAGGTACCGGATGATCTCCGGAGCGGCCACACCCTCCGAGCAGAGTTCGAAGACGGCCACCGCCGACGGATTGAGGAAATGCACGCGATCCCGGCGCACCTGGTAGATCACATAGCCATCGGGAACCTGGGTGAGCTCCAGGCCTTCGTCGGCGGTGAAAATCTGGTCGTCGTCAAGCGGCGCCATGCTGTCGCGGTTTCCCGTCGGTTGGCTTATCGAAGATCGGGTCACGCTTAGCGGAACTGCATCGGCGGGTGCAAGCGATGCTAGGACGGTCGCCGGTAGTCGGCATAGGTGGTCGCCAACATGCCGGCGGGCCGAACGACGTCAGTCCGGCGTGCCGCATGGTCTTCGAGCCGCGCCGCGAGGCCAACAAGGCGCTCGGGATCTGCGAGGGAGGCCGCATGATGCCGCAAGCGGCCGGCAACCCCCGGCTCGACCCCGTCAAGCACCCTGAGGACGTTTTCCAGCACGGTATCGGAACAGGCCGGATAACCGGCGGCGGCGAGGAAGACCGGCAACAGTCCGGGAGAGGCCTGCACGGGGCTTTCGGCCAGATGCAGGGCCGCACTTGCACCGGGCGCGGTGAGCTTTGTACCGACCCAGTGCTCCCCCGCCGCCGGATGAAGTTCGAAACAGCGCCCAAGGCCCCCCTCGAGAATGAGTGTGAAGGGGTCGGATCCCTCGGGAGCATCAGGTCGATCGATCACCGCCCAGTTCGCGCGCTCGAAATCCCGTCCGGCGCCGATCTCACCGTGGGGCAGAAGTTCCAACTCCAGGCTTGGCCCCCCAAGAAACGAGAGCGTGCCCCGGCGGCTGGCAAGCGCCGCTTCCACGTATCGTGCCGCCAGGCTTCGGCCAGGGCCGTGATGGATTCTGCCGCTCCAGCGCCGGCGCAGATCGGCGATGTAGCCGAGACAATCGGCCTCGTGGACGAAATTGTCCACGGGCACCTGCTTGGCGCCGAGCGACCATTTGGCGTTGGTGCGGTGCTGGAACAGCGGCCGCCCGTCAAAGTCGCATTGCACGCAGGCGCGCGGATGTACGAAGGGGCGATGGGGCACGATCTCATGGTCTGCGCCAGCGATCAGCCAGCCGAGCAGGAAGGTGTCCTTGTCGCCATAGACAAGCTCATAGAGCTCATCGGCGCGCTCATTGAGATTCAGCACCGAGGCAATCGCGGCGCGGTGGCGGCGACGATCGACGAGGACCTGGCCGCTTTCGATCGACGGCGTGCGGCGCCCTTGCAGGCCGAGAAGCGCCCATACCGGATTGTCGGCCGTGAGGTCGACAATGTCGGGCCAGAAGATAGCGCCGGCTTGCCGATAGGCCTGCCAAGCGAACAGGGGCGTTGGATCCTCGACAGGCACCTGGTCGGCATCGAGCAGGAGAACCTCGTCCAGACCGCTATGCGCCAGCGCGAAGGCCTTGAGCTGCCAGCCGTCCCGGATGAGGCCGCCCGCTTCGGCGATGGGCACGGCGGCATCGATCACGGTCACACCATGGGCTTCGAGAAGGGCGCGCATAGCCGGCGACATTTCGCCCGGCCCCATGTGCCAGATCTCGATGGGCAGCCGGCAATGGAGTGTGTCGCGCAGCACGCGCACCAGGACATAGGCGTTGACGAACATCGTCGTTCCGCCAGCGCAGATGACGATGCCCCTGCTCCCCTGCCCGTCTGCCGCTTCGTTATCCGGGCCCGCCCCCATCCTGATGCCCCTCCCCCAGTCCCGACATCGGCCGGCGACTGGCCCGGTCCTCGTGCCCGGCGGACCTTGCATCGCCAACCGCCGATGGAATAGTTCGCTGAACAGTCTTGACGCAGGAGCAGGCGCTTGGCCATCCCGAACTGGTTGCGTCGCCTTGCCCGCCGCACACCATGGCTCGGCAAGGTCCTTGCCGACCGCGATCGCCTCGCCGCCCAGCGCGACCAGTTGGCGGCCCGCCTCGCGCACATGGCCCAGCAGCGCAACCTGGTGCTCGCTGTGCGGTCGGCCGGAACGCTCCTGCTCGACGTGCGTTGCATCGTCGACTTCCATGTCCACTCGAATGATGACTGGGAAGGCGACCGTATCGCGGCGATGATGAAGGCGGCCGCGATCTTCGCCGGCGATCCTCGTCGCAAGCTGTTCCTCGACATCGGCGCCCTCTGGGGCCTCTATGCCCTCCATGCCCGCCGCTCCGGTCTTTTCGACAGGATCGTGTGTTTCGAGCCGGATCCGGCCAATGCGGCGCAGCTTTCGGCCCAGCTCTTCCTCAATCAGGCGACAGGCGCCATCGAGATCGATCGCAGGGCGGTGTCCGACCGCAACGGATCGGCGAGCCTCGATCCCTCCGAGAACCAGTCAGCCGGCAATCACGGTGCCGCGCGCCTTGGCGAACCGCATGATCGGTCCGTGACCGTCGAATGCGTTCGCCTCGACGATATCATCGATGCCACCGGCGCCATCATCTTCATCAAGCTCGACGTCGAGGGACACGAGGCCGAAGCGCTGGACGGCATGCAGCGCCTGCTGGCGACCAACGAGATCTATCTGCAGGTCGAAGCTTTCCCCGACCACCGGGAAGCCGTGTGGCAGCGCGTGCCGGCGCGGCTCACGCATCGCTGGAGCAAAGGCGTTGACCACGTGTTCTCGACCTTTCCGCTGCCACCAGGCGCCACCCCGACCCATTCTCCCGCGAGCCCCTGATGACCGACGCCCTGCCGACGATCCTCATTCTCACGCCGGTGAAGAATGCCGCGAAGCATCTGCCGCGCCACCGCGAGCTCGTCGAACGGCTCACCGTACCGCGCGAGCGCCTGTCGATCGGATTGCTCGAAAGCGACAGTAGCGACGGCACGTTCGAGGCCCTTGAGGCCTCTCGGCCGGCGCTCGAGGCGCGCTGCCGCTCGGTGACGCTGGTCAAGCGGGACTACGGGTTCCGGATGCCTCCCGACGTGCCACGCTGGGCGCCGGCCTATCAGCTGCTCCGGCGTGCCAATCTCGCGCGAGCCCGCAACCAGCTCCTGTTCCGGGCGCTGCGGGACGAGCACTGGGTCCTGTGGATCGACGTGGACGTGGTGGACTATCCCGCCGATCTCGTCGAAAGACTGCTCGCCCTCCGCCTCGACATCGTCCACCCCCACTGCGTCATCGAACCGGGCGGGCGGACCTTCGACCTCAATGCCTGGACGGACAATGGGCAGAAGACCATGCACGACCTCAGGGGGACAGGCGCACCCGTGAGGCTTGATGCGGTTGGCGGGACGGTGCTGTTCGTGCGGGCCGACCTGCACCGTGATGGCCTGATCTTCCCTCCCTACCGCTATGGTCTCGCCAGCCCGGCGGCGCGCCAGCCTCACCCGCTATGGGACGGCGGCGAGATCGAGACCGAGGGTTTCGGCCTCATGGCCCGCGACATGGGCCTTCAATGCTGGGGGTTGCCAGACTTCGAGGTCCGCCACGCGCCGGAATGACACCGAAAGGGCTGGACCAGCAGCTGCGCACCGGGATCCACGCGCGAGGCACATTCTGTCGCGCGAAGGCGAGCCGACCGTTCGCCGATGGATTGCCACGATGTGGCCACGGCGGCTGCAAGGCATGGGATCCACCTGACGCCAGAGTGGGATCACGTCCCATCAGGGCTTGAGCGCGGCACCACCCAGCGCCCGGATTGTTGGGGCCGCATCGCAAACATCCGCGTTCCGGTCGGTCGATGAACCCCGCTTCAGAGGCGCGAAACGGCTGCAGCATGGTCGCTCTGTTCCGAATGCGGCCTCCTTTGGAGGATGCGTCTTGGGCAGAGAGACATCATCCGAAAATGTTCCGCGCGCATGGAGCCCGGGACTCTTGGTCGGCCCCAAACCGCCGCTCAAGCCGCAAGACATTTGGGCGATCCGCGCGCTGCTCCGACACCAGCACCGCATAGCCGAACTTGAACCGCCCCGGCCAAGCCGTGGCGGCTCAACGCGCCTCGCCTCAGAAGCTCTCGCCGGCATATCGATCGACTAGGAAATCGATGAAGGTCAGGATCTTCGCTTGGGGCCGAGCCGCGGGGGCATAGACCGCGGAGATGGTCAGTTCGCGGGTCCGGTACTGGCCGAGAAGCCGCATCAGGCGGCCGGCCCGGATCTCCGGGGCGACGATGAAGGCGGGTTGCTGGATGATGCCCTGGCCGGCGATGGCCGCCGCGAGCAGCGCGTCGCCATTGTTGCAGACGAGGTTGCCCTGAGGCTCGACCCTGGTCACCGCGCCGGACGCATCGACAAGCGGCCAGGTGTTGGTCTCGGCGCTATAGGCGTAGCGCAGGCAGTTATGCTGGCTGAGATCGGCCGGGGCGAGCGGCATGCCGCGGGCCGCGACATAGGCGGGCGCGGCGCAGATGATGGTTCGAGCGGTCGCCAGGCGGGTGCCACGAACGGCAGAGCCGCCGTCCGCCGTGATCCGGAGGGCGAGATCGAACCCCTCGTCGGTGAGGTGAACCTGCCGGTCGCTCAGCACGACGTCGAACAGCACGCGGGGATAGAGCGCGGCGAAGGCCGGCAGCAGTGGCATGACATGCCGCGAGCCGAAGGACACCGGCGCGCTGATCCGCAAGGTGCCGCTGATGCCACCCTCGGGCGTCTTCGTCGCGCTCGTCAGGTCGCCGTAGCGCTCGACCAGCGTGCGCGCCTCGGCCAGGAACCGGGCGCCGGCTTCGGTCAGCGTCTGCCGCCGTGTGGTGCGGTAGAGCAATGGCACGCCCATTCGTGTCTCCAGCTGTCGGAGAAGACGGCTGACGGCCATGCGCGACAAACCGAGGGCATCGGCGGCGGCGGCCTGGCTGCCGAGATCGGCGGTGCAGACAAAGGCTTCGATCTCGGCGAGACGATCCATGCGGTTTTATATCTCTAGTTGATATAATTTATCAATCGGCTGTGGTTTGTGTCGTCTAACGTTTCGCGGGATATCGCTCGAACCGTCTTTGGGAAAAGCCTCGTGACCCGCCAAACGCCCCCTGCCCCCGACCGCCGCCGCCTGCTCGGCTATGCCCTCAGTGCCCCCGTCCTCCTCGCGGCAGCGCGGCTGAAGGCGGATCCCGTGCCGCTGCGACCCGCTCCCGATGTCGAGACGCGCAGCCTCGATGATATCCATCGCGCGGCCCTCGCCGAGGGCGGCAAGCTCGTCGTCTATGCTGGTGGCGATATTCCCAACGCCTATGCCGGCGTCGAGCGCGCCTTCATGGCCCGCTTCCCCGGCATGTCGATCAAGATCGTCACCGATCTGAGCAAGTATCACGACGCCCGGATCGACCTGCAGCTGGCCCGCGGCAGGCTGGAGGCCGACGTGGCCGTCCTGCAGACGCTGCAGGATTTCGACCGGTGGAAGGACGAGGGCCAGCTTCTGGCCTACAAGCCACTCGACTGGGATGCGATCGCACCCGGCTACAAGGATCCCGACGGCGCCTTTGCCGGGATCGGCGTGATCGCCTTCAGCAACAGCTACAATCCCGCGATGATCGCGGAGGGCGAGGCGCCGCGAGACGCGGTGGACTATCTCGACCCCAGGCTCAAGGGCCGCATCGTGCTGACCTATCCCCACGACGACGACGCCGTGCTCCACCAGTTCGACCGGATCGTGCAGTCCCATGGCTGGGACTACATGGAGCGGCTGATTCGCCAGGACGTGCTGTGGATCCGCGGCACGGTGCCGGCCCGGCTCGCGGTTGGCGAGGGCAAGCGCGCCGTCACCTTCACCGCCTCGGGGACCTTCGCGCCGCCGGCCAACGCCACGTCGCGGTTCATCCTGCCGCGCAAGGATGTGTTCCTGTCCTGGCCGCAGACCGGGGCGATCTTCAGGGAAGCCCGCCACAAGGAGGCCGCCCGGCTCTATGTCAGCTGGATGGCCTCGCGTGACGCGACCATCGCCCGCACGACGCAATGGTCGGTGCGGCGCGACGTGCCGGCCGCCGGCAATGTCGGGCCGATCGGCAATTTCAACACCGATCCGTTGCGCTTCCGCGTGTTCATGAAGGACCGGACCCGGGTCGAGCGTCTCAAGACCCAGTTCGAACACATTATCGGACCAGCCGAGGGCCCGAATCCCACGGGCACCCGGGGCGTCTACATCGTCGAGGTCTGATGGCCCAGCGCACCGGTTGCGACCGGGCGCGCAGAGGATCACCCTGCCCGCCCGGGATTCCGCCGGCGCATCGCAACCCCTTCCGCCGATCGATCACGAGGAGACCGCCATGTTCTTCCGCAAGTCGCCGACCCCGCCGCTTCGCGCTGAAGCGGTCGATCCGTCCCGGCGTGATCTTCTGGCCATGGCTTTCGCCTGCTGCGCCATGGCGGCCCTGCCCGCCGATCCGGTCCGGGCCCAGTCGGCCGCCGTGCAGCGGCATCTTGCGGCAGCGCGGGCAGCCGCCGGCGACGATCTTCTCGCCAATCTGCGCCTCTCCGAGATCGTCGCCCCGACGCCCGGAGCCCGGCCCATGTCGCCGGACGAGCTGATGCGCCTGCCGGCACCGCCCCCCGGCAAGGCCTTCGACAACCTGTTCTTCGTCGGCAGCCGCTGGGTGAGCGCCTGGGCGCTCGTCACCTCCGAGGGCATCATCCTCATCGACGCCATGGACAATGACGACGAGGCCGAACACATCGTCGATGCCGGGATGCGGCGCCTGGGGCTCGACCCCGCAGCGATCAAGATGGTGATCGTCACCCATGGCCATGGCGACCATTATGGCGGCGTCGGTTATCTCAAGCGCCGATACGCGCCGCGGATCGTCGCATCATCCCTCGACTGGACCATGATGGAGACGCAGCTCGAGTTCGACCGGCCGGACTGGGGCAGGCCGCCGCAGCGCGACATGGCCGTCGAGGATGGCAGCGTCCTGCGCCTCGGCGACACCAGCGTCGCGGTGATCCTCACGCCCGGCCACACGATGGGCACGATCTCGCTGGCCTTCGACGTGCGCGACGGCGCCCGCACCCATCGCGCTCTGCTCTGGGGCGGCACGGCGTTCAATTTCGGCCGCCGTCCCGATCGCCTCGTCAGGCTCCAGGCCTATATCGACGGCACCGCGCGCGTGCGCGACCGTGCCGGGCGGGAGGGGATGGACGTCTTCATCTCGAACCATCCGATCTACGACGAGGCGGTCGACAAGCTGGCGCGCATGGGAGAGGGCCGCCCCAACCCCTTCGTGATCGGCACGGCTGCGACACAGCGGGCCCTCACCGTCATGCACGAATGTGCCCGCGCCACAATGGAAGCCTGGAAAGGCTGACACGCCCTGCGCCGACAAGGCGCCCGACATGCATGGCGCCCGACCTGCCTGGCGACTGACCTGCCACTGCGCTTTTTCCTCCACGCGGCGTCAGAGTCCGGTGACGTTGCCCCTCAGGGCCGATCGCGCGGCTCACCGGCCGTCATCGCAGCCGTTTCTCCCGTTTCGCGGAGATGCGATGCCCTTCTTCCATATGAGGCGACAGAAAGGAATAATTTTCTGTTTGCATCCGTATAATTGGGGATGCGATAATAAATAATTCTCGCCTGACGGCAAAGGTCACGGCGGGTTCGCCCCGGATGCCCTTCGCCGCCCCGTCCATGCCGTCGGATCACACCAGCCTCACCCTCGCCGCGCCGCCCCCGCTGGCAGGACGCCTCGCCGGGGCCGCGCTCGCGGTCGCCGCAGCGCTCGGCGTCCTCGTGGCGCTCGGCTCCGGCCGGCTTGTCGCCCTCGGCGTGATCGGCCTGCTGCTTGGGCTTGCCCTCTACCATTCCGCCTTCGGCTTCAGCCATGGCTGGCGCGTGCTGATGGCGGAGGGGCGCACCGCCCATGTGCGGGCGCAGGTGCTCATGCTCGCCGTGGCCGTGGCGCTGTTCCTGCCGCTGATCGCTCAGGGCGAGGTCTTCGGCCAGCCGGTGCGCGGCTTCACCTTCCCGCTGGGCCTTGGTGTGGCGCTCGGCGCCTTCGTCTTCGGCATCGGCATGCAGATCGCCGGCGGCTGCGTCTCAGGGACGCTCTACACGGTCGGCGGCGGCTCGGTGCGGATGGTGATCACGCTTCTTGCCGCCATCACCGGCGCGACGCTGGCGGCGCTCGCCTATCCGCTCTGGGAGGGCCTGCCGGCGGCACCGGCGGTGTCGCTGCCCGCGCTGCTCGGGCTCTGGCCGGCGCTCGCCCTCCACGCCCTCCTCTTCGCCGCCGCCTATGCCGGCCTTGTCGCGTGGGAGCGCCGGCGCACCGACGGCCTCGCGCCGATCACCGGCGGCGGCAACCTCCTCACCGGGCCCTGGCCCTATGCCTGGGGCGCGCTGGCCCTCGCCGTGCTCAATACCGCGACGCTCCTTGCCGCCGGCCGCCCCTGGGGCGTGACGCAGGCCTTCGCCCTGTGGGGCTCGAAGGCGGCGGAAGCGACCGGCCTCGCCGATCCGGTCTTCTGGCCCTTCTGGGAGGAGCCGACCCGGGTCGAGGCGATGATGCGGCCGCTTCTCGCCGATGCCACCAGCATCATGAACGTCGCGGTGATGGCCGGCGCGCTGGCCGCCGCGCTCGCCGCCGGCCGCTTCGCCCCCTCCCTGCGGATCCCGGTTGGCGCGGCGCTCGGCAGCCTCATCGGCGGGCTGATGATCGGCGTCGGCGCCATCGTCGCCACGGGCTGCAACATCTCCGCCTTCTTCTCCGGCGTCGCCTCGGGCAGCCTGCATGGCTGGCTCTGGGTCGCCGCCGCCCTTCCTGGCAACTGGCTCGGCCTGAAACTGAGGCCGCTCTTCGGACTTGATGGAGCCCCGTCCCGATGACCCGACTTCGTCCCGCCCTGTTCGGGCTTGCCCTGGCGCTGGCCCCGGCTGCCGCCCTCGCACAATCGGCGCCCGCGCCGCTGATCGCCCTGTCCTGCGCCGGCTGCCACGGCCCGGCAGGGGCCGGCGAAGGCTCGGTGCCGCGCATCGCCGGCTATGACCGCGAGGCCTTCGTGCAGAGCTGGGCGGCCTTCCGCGCCAATGAGCGGCCGGCCTCGATCATGAACCGCATCGCCCGCGGCTTTAACGACGCGGAAGTCGCCGAACTCGCCGCCTATTTCGCCGGCCTGCGTTGAGGAGACCCGACATGACCCGCCTCACCCGCCGCGCCTTCTCGCTCGCCGCCGCCTCCGCCGGCCTCACCCTCTCCGCCCCCGGCATCGTTCGCGCCCAGACCACCGGCCGCCTCGTCGTCATCGGCGGCGGCTTCGGCGGCGCCTCGGCCGCCCGCTATGCCCGCATCGCCTTCCCGCGCCTCGAGGTGACGCTGATCGAGCCCAAGGCGACCTTCGTCACCTGCCCCTATGGCAACCTGCTGCTCGCCGGCGAGCGGACGCTGCCGCAGATCACCCATTCCTATGACGGCCTCAAGGCCCGCGGCGTCCGCGTCGTGCAGGACTGGGCGGACGGCATCGACGCGACGGCCAAGACCGTTCGGCTGCGCGGCGGCCAGACCGTGCCTTACGACAAGCTGATCCTGTCGCCGGGCATCGCCATCCGATGGAACGCCATCGAGGGCTACAATGAGGCCGCCGCCGAGACGCTGCCCCATGCCTGGGTCCCCGGCGCGGGCGAGCAGACGACGCTGCTGCGCCGCCAGCTCGAAGCGCTGCCCGATGGCGGCGTGGTGGGCTTCGCCATCCCTCCGAACCCTTTCCGCTGCCCGCCCGGCCCCTACGAGCGCATCAGCATGGTCGCGAGCTACCTGAAGAAGCACAAGCCGCGCGCCAAGATCATCGCGCTCGACGCCAAGGACGCCTTCTCCAAGCAGGGCCTGTTCCAGGATGCCTGGAACGAGCTCTATCCCGGCATGATCGAGTGGGTGCCGCTGAACAAGGACGGTCGCGTGACCAAGGTCGACGTGCGGGAGAAGATCTTCGAGACCGAGCTCGGCACGCGCCACAAGGTCGATGTCGGCAATGTCATCCCGCCCCAGTCGGCGGCGAAGATCGCCATCGATGCCGGCCTCACCAACGAGACCGGCTGGGTGCCGGTGAACCCGCTGACCTTTGAAGCGGTGCGGGCGCGCGACATCCATGTCATCGGCGACGCCAATATCGGCCAGGTCATGCCGAAGTCGGGCTACATCGCCAATTCGACCTCGAAGGTCGCGGTGGCGGCGGCAGCGGCGGCGCTGGAAGGCCGCCCGGCGCCCGGTCCGACCGTGTATTTCAACACCTGCTACAGCCATGTCGGCGACGAATACGGCATCTCCGTCGTCGGCGTGTTCCGCCCGACCGATACCGGCTTCGCCGAGACGCCGAACTCGGGCGGCGTGTCGCCGCGCGGGCCGCTTGCCCAGCAGCGGGAGCAGCGCCGCCTCGAGGCGCTCCATGCCGACGCCTGGTATGCGTCCATCACCAAGGACGCCTTCTCGTGAGCGCGATCCTGATCGACCGGCGGCTCGCCATCGGCGGCCTCCTCGGCTTCGTGGCGCTCTCGGGCGCGGCGGCGAGCGAGGCCATCCCGGCCGAGGTTGCGGCAGCGATCCGTGAGAAGGTCGGCGCCGCCGAGGCTTCCGAGGGCGGCATCACGCTGAAAGTGCCTGAGACGGCCGAGAACGGCGCCTTCGTGCCGGTGACCGTCACGGTGCATTCGGCCATGCGGAGCGAGGATCGCTGCACGGCGATCCACCTCTTCGCCACCCGCAACCCGACGCCGGGCGTCGCCAGCTACCAGCTCGGGGCGGGCCTTGCCCGCGCCGAGGTCAGCGCCCGCATCCGCCTTGCCGAGGGCCAGGTGCTGCTCGCCTATGCGCGCATGGCCGATGGCTCGGTGCGCCGCGCCGCCGCGCGCGTGGCGGTGAGCACCGGCGGCTGCCTGACGTGAGGACCGGACGATGAGCACCCCCCGCATCAGAATGCCGGCGAGCGCCAAGGCCGGCGAGCCCATCGAGATCCGCACGCTGATCGACCATCCGATGGAGACGGGCCTGCGCCAGCAGGGCGGCCAGACCGTTCCGCGCAAGATGATCGTCCGCTTCGAGGCTCTTGCCGACGGCGAGTTGCTCTTCGCCGCGGATTTCAGGAACGGCACCTCGGCCAACCCCTATCTCGCCTTCATCGCCCGCTTCGAGAAGACCACGGCCCTCACCTTCGTCTGGCGCGAAGAGGACGGCCGCGAGTATCGCGCGACGCAGCGGATCAGCGTGAGCTGACCCGCCGCACTATTCGCGCGATGACTTTTGCCGGCTTCAGTTCTGCCGCTTGGTGATGGAGATGGCGTAGGCCGGCGTGCGGACCGCGAACATCGGGTCCTCCGCCGGGCCGTCGATGCCATCGGCGAGGATGGTCGGCGCGAAGATCTGGCTGTCGCAGCGGGCGGCGTCGGTGGCGGCGCGCACATGCAGCACGCCGAGTTCGACGGCGCGGCGGGTATCCTCGTCATCCCAGCGGCGGGTCACGTCGTTGGTCGGATCGCCGGGACGGCCGATGATTGCCATCATGCGCAGGCCCGTGGGCCGGTTCGCCGCGAGGCGTCCGGCGATCTCGTCGGCGAGGAAGTCACGGGGCCTGGCGCGGGCCTCGTCATCGGTGAGGTCGACGCGACCGTCGAGCGGCTCCCAGCGGAAGCGGACGATCTGGCGGGCACCGGCGGCATTGGTCAGCGTATAGGCGTGCAGCGCCCAGTAATTGACGCCGACCCAGGAGCCGGGGATCGGCTGGCTGGCGAGATAGCGACCCTGCCCCAGCGTCTCGGGGTTCGCCTCGTTGAAGGCGCGGATCTTGTCCTGGTCGGGCTGGCCGTTGGCGCCGGGGCGGCGCGATTCGAGGAAGGCCAGCATCTGCGCCGGGCTCTTGGCGAAGTTGATCGGCGCATTGACCATAACGAATTCGGTCTGGCCCGGCCCGTCGCCGTCGATGCGGATGGAAAGGCCACGATTGCCGCCGCGCGAGCCATCGGCGACATTCGGATTGCCGCCACCGACCGAGAAGCGGACGAGAGCCGGCGTGGTGCGCGTGAAGATCACCGCCTTGGAGAGGTCGCGCGCCGCGGCGGCGGGGACGAATTCGGCGGCATAGCAGCGGCCCTTGGCGCCGCTCGGCCGATGGGTGCCGGGCCCCGCATTGGCCCGCATGATCTCGACGATGGGCGCGGGGTCGAAGTCCTGGGCGGAGGCGGCGCCGAAGGGCGCGACCATGGCGGCGGACAGGATGAGGCTCAGAACTGCGGGCTTGCGGTGCATCGGGGACCCTCCGTCATGCCGCCGCCTTCGATAGCGGTCGGCTTGAGGAGGGTACGTCCGAGAGGGCCCCGGCCGTTACAACCGGAACCCTTCCCCTGCGTCACGCCTTCGTGATCAGCCGGCTCAGCCGAGCTTCTTCAGCCAGCGCTTCGCCTGCGCCCGCACGTTCTTCGGCGCGGTGCCGCCATAGCTGGTGCGGCTCGCCACCGACTTCGACACCGACAGCACCGAAAAGACATCCGCGGTGATGCGTTTGTCGACGCCCTGCATGTCGGCCAGGCTGAGCTTGTGCAGCGGCAGGCCCTTGGCCGAGGCGACACCCACCGCCTTGGCGGCGATGTGGTGGCTCTCGCGGAAGGGGATGCCGAGGGAGCGCACGCACCAGTCGGCAAGGTCGGTCGCGGTGGAATAGCCCTGGCCCGCGGCCTTCTTCATCACCGGCGCATTGGCCTTCAGGTCGCGGACCATGCCGGCCGTGGCGGCGATGGCGAGGGACAAGGAGGCGAGCGCGTCCATGGTCGGCTCCTTATCCTCCTGCATGTCCTTCTGGTAGGTCAGCGGCAGGCCCTTGAGCACCACGACGATGGCGTTGAAGGCGCCGAGGACGCGGCCGACCTTGGCGCGCACCAGCTCGGCGGCGTCCGGGTTGCGCTTCTGCGGCATGATCGAGGAGCCGGTGGAGAAGGCGTCCGACAGGGTCACGAAGGAGAAGGGCGAGGAGCACCAGATGACGATTTCTTCCGCGAGGCGGGAGAGGTGCACGGCGGTGATGGTGGCGGCGGCAAGGCTCTCCATGACGAAATCGCGGTCGGCGACGCTGTCGAGCGAGTTCGCCGTCGGACGGTCGAAGCCGAGGGCCTTCGCGGTCATGTGCCGGTCGATGGGGAAGGAGGTGCCGCAGAGGGCGGCGGCGCCGAGCGGGCTCTCGTTGAGGCGCTTGCGCGCATCGGAAAAGCGGCCGCGGTCGCGCCCGACCATCTCGACATAGGCGAGGAGGTGGTGGCCGAAGGTGGTCGGCTGGGCCACCTGCAGGTGGGTGAAGCCGGGCATGACGGTGGCGGCCTCGGCAAGGGCCTTCTCCGCGAGGGCCTTCTGCAGGTCCTTCAGCTGGGCGTCGAGGCCGTCGACGGCATCGCGCACCCAGAGCTTGAAGTCGGTGGCGACCTGGTCGTTGCGCGAACGGGCGGTGTGCAGCCGGCCGGCGGGCGCGCCGATGATCTCGGCGAGGCGCGCCTCCACGTTCATGTGGATGTCCTCGAGCGCGCGCTTGAAGACGAAGGTGCCGCCCTCGATCTCCGCAAGAACCTTGTCGAGGCCCTTGGTGATCGCGGCTTCGTCATCGCGGCTCACGATGCCTTGTTCGGCCAGCATCGCCACATGGGCTTTCGAGCCGGCGATGTCCTGCCTATAGAGACGCTTGTCGAAATCGATCGAGACGTTGATGTCCTCCATCACGGCGGCCGGGCCGGAAGCGTAGCGGCCGCCCCACATGGTATTGCCGGCAGTGTCGGCTTTGGTCATCGTCACGTCCCTGCGAAGGAGAAGAGCTGTTGTCCCGCGCCCGCATGACCATCCTCGTGGCAGGACTGATCGGTCTGGGCGCCGGTGCAATCGCCTTCTACTGGACCGGTGGCCCGGCGCGCAATGCGTCGAGCGCCGCCTGCACCGCAGCGCGCGCCACCGCCGCGAAGCTCCAGCCCCTCGCCCGCGGCGAAGTCGCGGCCTTCAAGGTCACCGAGGCGCCGATGGTGGCGCCGAACCTTTCCTTCAAGGCGCCCGATGGGCGGCAGCTCACCATGGCCGACTTCCGCGGCCGCATGGTGCTGCTCAACCTCTGGGCCACGTGGTGCGCCCCCTGCCGCCACGAGATGCCGGCGCTCGACCGCCTGCAGGAGACGCTGGGCAGCGAGCGCTTCGAGGTGGTGGCGGTGAATATCGACACCCGCAATCCCGACCGGGCGGCGACCTGGCTGACCGAGACCGGCATCACCAAGCTCGCCAATTACAACGACCACAGCGCCCGCATCTTTCAGGACTTGAAGACTGCCGGTCGCGCCTTCGGCATGCCCACCACGCTGCTGATCGACGGCAATGGCTGCGAATTGGGCTTCATCGCCGGTCCTGCCGAATGGGCGAGCGAGGATGCGCTCAGGCTCATCCGCACGGCGCTCGGCGGCTGACACACGGATTCTCTGGCATGACCGATATCGCCGCGCGGCGCGCCGCCCTCTTCGCCCTGTTCGAGCGCCTTGGCATCGCCACCACGACCCATGAGCACGAGGCGGTGTTCACCGTCGCCGAGAGCCGGCACGTGAAGGAGAGCATCCCAGGCGGCCACACCAAGAACCTGTTCCTCAAGGACAAGAAGGGCCGGCTGTTCCTGGTGGTGGCGCTGGGGGACGCGGTGATCGACCTGAAGCGCCTGCATGAGGTGATCGGCGCCTCGGGGCGGCTGTCCTTCGGCTCTGGCGAGCTCCTGGAGGAGGTCTGGGGGGTCAAGCCGGGCTCGGTGACGCCTTTCGGGGCCATTGCGGACACCGACGGCCGTGTCACCGTGGTGCTGGATGCGGCGATGATGCGACACGAGATCCTGAACTATCACCCGCTCGAGAACACGGCGACGACCTCGATACGCCGCGAGGACCTGGTGACGTTCCTCACCGCCACCGGCCACGCGCCACTGATCCTGCCCTGCAGCCAGGACGCTGCCTGAGGCCTGCGGCTCTCGGACTGTAGCCCCTTACCCGTCGCGGATCATCCGATCACGCGGCGGTGAGACATGCCATGCTACCGCCCCAATTCGGCCCCCGTGGGGCCAAGAGCGGGGGCGACCTTCCAACCGTTGCCTCGTTCCCCGGCTCGCGCCGCCCCGGACTCTTCAGCCCCCCAGCCCCCCGGGGTGCACGAACGGGACGAGCCCATCGGTTCCCACCGATGGCAGAACGTTCGGTCATCCCCTCCGACGCGAACGTGCGGGTCGGCGCTTCAGGCGCCGGCCCGTTTTCGTTTCCGCCCCGCCGCTTGCCGGCGGCGCGGGGCGACCTAGATCCGGGCTGGACAGGACAGGACGCAAGAGGGCCGCATGGCGCAGACCGTGAAGAGACTGACCGACGACGAGCGGCGCGCCGCCCTCGCCGCCCTGCCCGGCTGGATCGAGGCCGAGGGCCGCGATGCCATCACCCGGCGCTTCGCCTTTCGCGACTTCTCGGAGGCCTGGGGGTTCATGAGCCGCGTCGCGCTCGTCGCCGAGGCGATGGACCACCATCCCGAATGGTTCAACGTCTATCGCACCGTCGAGGTGACGCTCTCCACCCACGATGCCGGCGGGCTCACCGAGAAGGACGTGGCGCTGGCCCGAGCGATGGATTCCATCGCAGGCATCTAACCCCCGATGGATTCCATCGCCGGGGTCTGATCAGCGATCGCAGGTCCAGGCCATCACCGGCAGGCGCAGCTCCCGCTCGGCGATGAAGCCGCGGGCATTGCGCGCCGGCACCTCCACCTCGACAAGGCGGGCGGGCCCGAGTTCCACCACCTGGCGCAGGCGAACCTTCTCGCCGGCCGGCAGGCGCGCCACCGGCTGCCCGCCGAGCGGCGCGTCGACGAGGTTGGCGCCGTCGGAACCGACCTCCAGCTCGAAGGAGCGGCAGACGCTGGCCTGCGGCGTCGGAACAGGCGGCGCATCGACCGCGGGCGTCGGGGCAACGGTGATGGGCACGGTGCGCACCCGGCGCGGCTGCTCGGGACCGGCGATCTGCTGGTCGGGCGCCGAGGGGCTGTCCCCCGGCCGCATGACCATGGTGAGCGCGGCAACCCCAAGGGCGGCGATGGCCGCAACCGCGAGGACGACGAGAACCAAGCGCAGCCGGTTCGGCCCACGGTTGGGGACGCGGATCGAGCTGCCGCCGCGCGCCGCATCGAGATCCTTCTCCAGCTGCAGCAGGGCGGAAAGATGGGCGATCTGTGCGTCGAGCTGGTCATACCAGCCGTCGAAATCGTGCGGCGACGGATCGAAGGCGCGATAGGCACGATCGAGACCGTCGAGCGTCGCGCGCAGGTCGATATGCGGGCCGGTCGGCGGCGCGCCAATATCGGTGCCGAAGCGGGTGATGGCGATGGCGAGGTCGTTCTCGGCCCGGGCGATGACATCGCGCAGGGCGGCACGGGTCTCGGCATTGATGCGGTGTGCGAGACGCTTCAGCTGGCCGGGCGGATCGGCGACGAGCTTCAGCTCGGCGGCGGCCTGGCGCAGCGCCTCCTCGATGGTCACCGCCGGACGCGCCAGACCGCCGGTGCGCGCGCCATAGGCGTCGAGCACATGGAAGCGGTAGCGGTAGGCGGAGACGAGCGGAGCGACGTCCAAGGCGATGCGATCCCGGTTCAGGCCGTCGTCGCGACGCCGGTCGTGACGATCTGTGCGAAGCGGTGAGGGCGGCCTTCGGGCCGAAGCGTGGCGAAAAGTCGCCGCGCGTCCGATAGAGCCGGCCGCGCCACGTCCCTAACACTCGTCATGATGGTCCCCCCGCGAATCGCGAACGCGCTGGATGGCCTTCTGTTCCACGCTCTGTAGGCCAAAGGCCCCGGCGAGGCAAAAGCCGCCTCACGGCCGACGCAGCGGCATGCGCGGCACAGTGACGGCCAGAACGCGCTCGTGGCTGAAGAGCTGGGCGTCGGGCTGCTTCATCACGGCGACTAGCGCCGCGCCGGCGACGAGGCCGCCGACATGGGCCCACCAGGCGGTGGCGCCGCCATGGGCGGTGACGAGATGGACGACCTGCAGCACCACCCAGGTGCCGAGCGCCAGCCAGACCGGAATGGAGATCGGGATGATGTTGAAGACGAGGCCGAAGACGCGGACGCGCGGATAGAGCAGCAGATAGGCGGCGAGCACGCCGGAAATGGCTCCGGACGCACCGACCAGCGGCGCCTGCGACCCCGTATTGAAGAACAGGTGGACCGCCGCGCCGAACAGGCCGCAGACCAGATAGAAGACGAGAAAGCGCGTATGGCCCATGGCGTCCTCGACATTGTCGGCGAAGACCCAGAGGAACAGCATGTTGCCGATGAGGTGCATCCAGCCGCCATGCATGAACATGTAGGTGAGCCATGTCGCCCAGGACGGCACCACCTGGAGGTCCGGCGCCAGCATGGCCCCGTCGGTGAATATCGCCGGGATGAGGCCGAGGCCCAGCGCATTGGCCTGGGCGCTCTGCGCCGGCACGAGGCCCGTCGTCAGCAGGAAGATCGCCACGTTCAGCGCGATCAGCGCGAAGGTGACGTAGGGCTGGACGATGCGTCGATAGGGGTTGTTGTCGGCGAGGGGGAGGAACATGGTGGGAAGGTAGCGTGCCGAACCCCGCCCCGCCATGGCCGGCGCGGCACGGCGCCCTTGATTCCATCATATGAGAGTTGTAGTTGCGGATGATGGAAGCGCGGGCTTGCCGCGCCCTGCCTTCCGCCCTTCAGAGGATCCCGCATGTCCGCCAAGCCCCCGACCAACGGCCTCGCGCCGCGCACGCTCGCCGCCCAGGCCCTCGGCTGGGAGGAGGCCGAGACCCATGCGGTGGTGACGCCGATCCATGTGGCGACGACCTTCATCCGCGATCCCGACAACCAGTACCGCAACGGCTTCATCTATGGCCGCCCCGACAACCAGACGGTGCGCCAGTGCGAGGCGGTGCTGACAGCCCTCGAGGAGGGTGCCGAGACCATGCTGCTCGGCTCCGGCATGTCGGCGGCGACGGCCCTCGTCATGGCCCTGCCGGCGGGTGCCCACATCGTCGCGCCGACGGTCATGTACTGGGCGCTGCGCAACTGGCTGATGAATGACGCCACCACCTACGGCTACACGACGACCTTCGTCGACACGGCGGACCTCGCCGCGGTCAAGGCGGCGGTGGTGCCGGGCAAGACGAAGCTGGTCTGGCTGGAGACGCCGTCGAACCCGCTCTGGACCGTCTCCGACATCGCCGCGATCTCCGAGATCGCCCATGCGGCGGGGGCCATCTGCGCGGTGGATTCGACCGTCGCGACGCCGGTGCTGACGCGGCCGCTGACGCTCGGCGCCGACATCGTCATGCATGCGGCGACGAAATATCTCAACGGCCACTCGGATGTGGTGGCAGGCGCGCTCGTCACCCGCGAGGCCAACGAGTTCTGGGCCAAGGTGCGCCGCGTGCGCTCCATGCACGGCCAGATCCTCGGTCCCTTCGAGGCCTTCCTCCTGATGCGCGGCATGCGCACGCTGCATGTGCGTGTCGAGGCGCAGGCGAAAGCCGCGCTGGCGCTGGCCGAGAAGCTCGCGGCCCATCCGATGGTCGGCGAGGTGCTCTATCCGGGCCTCTCCACCCATCCCCAGCACGCCCTCGCGGCGCGGCAGATGACCGGCGGTTTCGGCGGCATGCTGTCGATCCGGGTCAAGGCAGGCGAGCAGGCGGCGATCTCGGCTGCAGCGCGCGTCGAACTGTGGAAGCGCGCCACCTCGCTCGGCGGTGTCGAGAGCCTCATCGAGCATCGCGCCTCGATCGAGGGCGCGGGCTCCCCCTGCCCGACCGACCTCCTGCGCCTGTCGGTCGGCCTGGAGGCCGTCGACGACCTCTATGCCGATATCGACCGGGCGCTGCGGGCGGCGAACGCCTGAGGCGCGGACCCACCGATCAGCACAACAAAAAAGGCCGGCTCCAAGCCGGCCCTTCGTCGTTTCGGTGAGAGATCGTCAGCGGAAGAGCAGCGAGGACAGCTTGCGGCGGCCGGCAATGGTCGCCTCATCCATCGGGCCCCAGGCCTCGAAGAACTGAACCAGCTGCTTGCGGGCGCCGTCCTCGTTCCAGGTGCGGTCGCGGCGGAAGATCTCCAGCAGGTGGTCGGTCGCCTCCTCGCGCTGGCCCTTGGCGTTGAGCGCCACGGCAAGGTCGAAGCGGGCCTGGTGGTCGGCCGGGTCCTGGGCGAGGCGATGCTCGAACTCGTGGATGGGACCGAGGTCGGCGGCCTGCTCGGCCAGTTCCAGCGCGGCGCGGGCGGCGGCCACCGCCTTGTCGTTCGCCTTGTCGGCCGGCACCTCGGCGAGGATGGCCTTGGCCTGCTCAAGGTCGCCGGTCTCGATGGCGCAGCGGGCAAGGCCCGCCAGCGCATGGAGATTGTCCGGCTCGACGCCGAGGACCTGCGCATAGACCTGCGCCGCGCCGGCGGTATCGCCCTCCACCAGCGCCGCATCGGCGGCGGCGAGAGCCCCGGCGAGGTCAGGGCTGACCTTGCCACCGACCAGCTTGTCGATGAAGGCCTTCACCTGGCCCTCGGGCAGGGCGCCCATGAAGCCGTCGATGCCCTGGCCCTTGTCGAAGGCGATGACCGCGGGAATCGACTGGATGCCGAGCTGGCCGGCGATCTCCGGGTGCTTGTCGATGTCCATCTTCACCAGCTTCACCTTGCCCTTGAAGGACTGGACGACCTTCTCGAGCACGGGGGTGAGCTGCTTGCAGGGCCCGCACCAGGTGGCCCAGAAATCGACGAGGACGGGCTGCTTCTTGGATTCCTCCAGCACGTCCTTCACGAAATCGCGGGTCGTGGTGTCCTTGATGAGGTCGCCGGCCGCGGCCGGGGCGGCAACGGGAGCCGCAGCCGCCGCCGGCTGGGGCGCGGCGCCATAGCCGCCGCCGAAGGATCCGCCGAAAGATGCGCCGAACCGGGCGCCGCCATTGCCGCTCATGTGGGTCTCCCTGGCGCGGCCATCACCGGCTGCGCACGGTCTTGATCATTCGTCGCCGCATAGATGGCCGCTCGGCCGCAAAATGCAACGTCGAAGTGCGGCGCGGCGCAAAGGCTCTCCGCCCTTCGGCATCGGCCGGACGGCCGGTCGGCCTCGCCTTGACTGCGGGGAGGCCACCTTTAGCGTTCCCGACAGCACAGGGCCGCGACAGACCGGTCGGGAGGACTGACGTGACGAGGACGGGGCCGCTTGCCGGCGTGACCATCGTGGAGTTCCAGGGCCTGGGGCCCGGACCCTTCTGCGCCATGATGCTGGCCGATCTCGGCGCCGACATCATCCGCATCGACCGCGCCGGCAAGACCGCCTGGAATGCCGGCGACGCGCTCGGCCGTGGCCGCCGCTCCATCGCCGTCGACCTGAAGGCGCCCGGCGCCGCCGATCTCGTGCTGAAGATCCTCCAGGGGGCCGATGCCATCGTCGAGGGCTTCCGGCCGGGCGTCATGGAGCGCCTTGGCCTCGGGCCCGAGGTCTGCCTCACAGCCAATCCACGCCTCGTCTATGGCCGCATGACCGGCTGGGGCCAGGACGGGCCCTATGGCCCCGCCCCCGGCCACGACATCAACTATCTCGCCCTCTCCGGCATGCTCTGGCCGCTGGGGCCGGCCGACCGGCCGCCTGTTCCGCCGCTGAATCTTGCCGCCGATTTCGGCGGCGGCGGCATGATGCTGGCGCTCGGCATCGTCGCGGCACTCTACAGCGCCAAGGCCAACGGCAAGGGGCAGGTGGTCGATGCCGCCATGGTGGACGGCGCGGCAGTGCTGGGCACGATGATCTTCGGCATGATCAATGCCGGCACCTGGAAGGTCGCGCGCGAGGCCAACATGCTCGACGGCGGCGCGCCCTTCTACGGCGTCTATGAGACGGCCGACGGCAAATATGTCTCCATCGGCTCGCTGGAGCCGCAATTCTATGCCGAGCTCCTGAAGGGCCTCGGCCTCACCGATCCGCGCTTCCTGAAGCAGTGGGACAAGGCCATGTGGCCGGACCTGCGACAGGCGATCGCCGAGACGTTCCGCTCGAAGAGCCGCGACGACTGGTCGGCGCTGCTCGACGGCCGGGAGATCTGCTACGCGCCGGTGCTCGATCCGCGCGAGGCGGCCACCCATCCGCACAATGTCGCCCGCGGCACCTTCGTCGCGACACCGACCGGGCCGGTGCCGAAGCCGGCGCCGCGCTTTTCCGTCACCGCGACCGAGGCCGCACCCGACGCCCGCGGGCCGGGCGCCGACACCCGCGCCATCCTCGCCGCGGCCGGCCTTGCCGCATCCGAGATCGACGCCGCCCTCGCCTCCGGGCTGGTGGCAGAAAGGACCTGACCCATGACCGTCGAGAGTTCGGCCGTCACCACCGAGGTCTCCGAGGGCATCGCCACCCTCACGCTGAACCGGCCGGAGCGGCTCAACGCCTTCAACGATGCGCTGGTGCGCGGGGCTCTGGCCTTCATCGAGGCGGCGCGGGTCGACCCGGCCGTGAAGGCGCTGGTGATCACCGGCAATGGCCGTGGCTTCTGTGCCGGCGCGGACCTTGCCGGCGGGCTCGCCCCGACCGGCGAGGGCGTCAACGCCTCGATGCGCGACCTGTTCAACCCGCTGATCCTCGCCATCGATGAGTTCCCGAAGCCGACGGTCGCCGCCATCAACGGCGTTGCGGCGGGGGCCGGCGTCGGTCTGGCGCTGGTCTGCGACATCGCGGTCGCGGCACGCTCGGCCTCCTTCGTGCTGACCTTCGGGCCGCAACTCGGCCTCGTGCCGGATCTCGGAGTGACGTGGTTCCTGCCGCGCGCCATCGGCCGTGCCCGCGCCCGGGCACTCGCCCTGCTCGGCGACAAGCTGCCGGCCGAGACGGCGGCGGAGTGGGGTCTCGTCTGGACCTGCGTCGATGATGCGGACTGCCTGCCGACCGCCCGGGCGCTGGCCACCCGCCTCGGCCGCGGCTCGGCGGAGGCGTTCTTCGAGATCCGCCGGCTGATGGACCGCGCCGAGACGAGCGACCTCGCCGCCCAACTCGACGCCGAGCGGGAAACGCAGATCGGCCTCATCGTGAAGCCGGCCTTCATGGAGGGGGTGAAGAACTTCCTTGCGAAGAAGGCGGGGTGACAGGACCACTGGGGCGCCTATCCTGATCCAAAATCATCAGGAGGACGCCCATGACCGACAGCTTCGACGACATCATCGCAGCCGCGCGCCCGCTCATCGCCTCGGCGCCGGTCTGCGACGCGCTGGACGAGCACGGCTTCCACCGCCAGATCCTGCCCGCCTCCATCCGCCCGGTCGATGATGGCACCGTGCTGTTCGGGCCGGCGCGCACCGGCGCCTACAAGGTCATCCACGAGCGCATCGCCAATATCTACGACCTCGAAATCGCTTTGGTCGATGACCTGAAGCCCGGCGAGGTCTGCGTCATGGCCACCGGCGGCAACACCGCCATCGGCCCCTGGGGCGAACTCCTCTCCACCCGCGCCCGCTATCTCGAAGCTGCCGGGTTCCTCACCGACGGCGCGGCGCGCGACGTGGTGGCCATCCGCGCCATGGGCTTTCCGGTCTTCACCGGGGCGCTGTCGCCGGCCGACACGCAATATCGCGGCATGATGGTGGAGAAGGACACGGCTATCCGCATCGGCGAGGTGGCCATCGCCCCCGGCGACATCATCGTCGGCGATGTTGACGGCGTGGTGGTGGTGCCGCGGGCGGCGGCGCTGGCGGTGCTTTCCACGGCGATGGGCAAGATCACCGGCGAGCGGCGGATGCGCGCCGATCTCGAGGCCGGCATGTCTCTCGCCGAGGCCTTTGCCAAGCACGGACTGCTCTAAACCCTTAGGCAACGCTCTCCAGCGTCGGGGGCGGGGCGGCAGGGTGCTGCCGGTCGCCCCATTGCAGCTTCTTGTAGTTGAAGCCGCGCTGGATGGTCGGCTTGACGATGGCAAAGTAGGGCGAGATGTCGAAGTCGCGCGGCGCATAGAGCGAATGGTGGCGGATATGCAGGATCTCCCGCCGCGCCGCCTTGCCGCGCACGCGCTGCTCCCCCTCTTTCGCGCAACGCTCGATCTTCGGCAGGATCGGATAGCGCACCTGTTCGAAGGCCTGGGCGATCAGCGTCGAGCAGATCGCCCGCGTCGGGTCGCCGGAGCCGAAGGCGATCATCCGCCGCCGCCAGCGCACCGGGATGGGCAGCGGGATGAGGAAGCGCAGCATGTCGAGGATGTTCTTCAGGTCGTAGTCGAGGCCGATGCGCTCGATCATGAAGCCGCAGGCCCGGCACTGGTCCTCCTCGGTGAGGCCGACCGGCCGGCAGACGCGGGTATGGAAGTCGCGGTACTTCGACAGCGGCGCCGAGATGACGCCCTCGCCGAGATAGGCCTCCACCAGCACATGCGGTTCGCCGTCGGGCTCGGTGCGGCCGGCGATCGGGCCGACATACATGGCGGCGTGCGACCAGGTGGACTGGGTCAGGTATTTGATGACGGCGGAGATGCGGGTGTCGCCCTCCACCAGGAGGATGTCGCCGGGCCGCAGCGTCGCGGCGAGCGCGTGTGGATCGCTCGGCGTCGTCGGCTCGTAGCCGGGCGAGCGCTTGTCGAGAATGGCGGCGAGCCGCCGCCCGAGGGCGTCGAGAATGCGGTCTCCCATGGTGGTCCCTCCCCAGGGACGTCCGTTTCTTGTGGTCTGAGTGTGGGTCGCAGCATGTTGACAAGGGGTTCACGTCGCGGCACCCGAACCGCCATGAAGCCGTCTAATGCGTGTTATAGGGCGAGCCGATGATCGGGATTCGCCAAGCACGATGAACGGACCGTTGATGACCCGGCGCCGCCTGCTCGCCGCCTCCGCCGCCCTTCCCGCAGCCCCTGCGCTCGCCCAGACCGCGCGCCAGCCGGCAAGCGAGGTGGACGTCATCGTCATCGGGGCGGGCGCGGCCGGCATCGCCGCGGCGCGCAAGCTGACCGCCGCCGGCCGCTCGGTGATCGTGCTGGAGGCGAAGGCGCAGGCCGGGGGCCGCTGCATCGTCGACACGGTCAATTTCGGCATGCCGATGGACCTCGGCGCCCACTGGATCCATGCCCCCGCCGACAATCCCGTGGTGCCGCTGGCGCGGGCCGCCGGCTTCACCCTCTACGACGACCCGGACCGACCGCGCCTGATGATCAAGGGCCGGTCGCCCCGCGAGGGCGAGTGGGAGACCTTTGCGGCGGCTCTCGTCCGGGCGCAGCGGGCGATCCTCGAGGCCGGCGAGGCGGGCCGCGAGGTGCCGCTGTCAGCGGCCATGCCGACCAACCTGCGCGACTGGGCGGCCACCATCGACTTCCTCAAGGGCGCCTGGGATTCCGGCAAGGAGACTTCGGAAATCTCCTGCGTCGACTTCTACAACGCCATCGAGACCCGCGACCTGTTCTGCCGCCAGGGCTATGGCGCCATCCTCGCGAAGCTGGCCGAGGGCCTGCCCATCCGGCTGTCGACGCCGGTGACCAGGGTCGACTGGTCCAGCCGCGGCGTCGCGGTCGAGACGCCGGCGGGGACGCTTCGCGCCCGCGCCGTCATCCTCACCGTCTCCACCTCGGTTTTGGCCTCGGGGTCCATCCGCTTCACGCCCGCCCTGCCGAAGCGCCAGCTCGACGCCGTGGCAGCGCTCACCTGCGGCACCTATGAGCACCTGATCGTGCGCCTGTCGGGCAATCCGATGGATGCCAAGCCGGACGAGCCCTTCGTGGTGAAGGCCGACACCGCCGCCACCGCCAAGCCGCTCGCCCGCATCGGCGGCTCGGACTGGTGGTATCTCGACATTGGCGGGCGCTTCGCCCGCGACCTCGCGGCGGCCGGCGAAACCGCGATGAAGGCCTTCGCCGCCGAGTTCATAGGCAATGAGTTCGGGCCGCAGGCGCGGCGCGCTCTCGGCGAGATCCACGTGACCTCCTGGGTGACCGATCCCTTCATCCGCGGCGCCTGGTCGGTCGCAGGGCCCGGCGCGACGCCGCAGCGCCTGCGCCTCGGCGAGCCCATCGGCCAGCGGCTGCTGATCGCCGGCGAAGCGACCGACGAGGGCCTGTGGGGCACGGTGGGCGGGGCCTTCGCCTCGGGCGAGCGGGCGGCAGACCAGGCGTTGCGCTGGGTGGCGCCGGTGTCGCAGGGCCGGCGCCGCTGAGGGCGTCTTAGCGGCTCGTTAACGTTAACGGATTATGACCGGACGACATCGGGACCTCCCGTGGAGTTCGTCATGTCCGTCGCCCCTCGCCTGCGCTTCGCCGCCCTGCTCGTCTCGGCCGCCCTCCTGTGCGGCGGCTGCTCGCTCACCGCCCGCCGCGGCGGCGACATCACCGGATCCGTCGGCTCGGCGCCGATGACCGAACAGGCCGCCCGCGCCCAGCTTGAGAGCCTCGCCGAGCGCTACCGTACGAATCCCGGCGATACCGCCAATGCCATCCGCTACGGCCGGGCGCTGCGCGCCACGGGACAGGCCGTGCAGGCGGTCGCGGTGCTGGAGCGCGTCGCCATCCGTGACGGCCGCAACATGGCCCTGCTCGGCGAGTTCGGCCGGGCGCTGGCCGATGCCGGACGCTACGACCAGGCGCTCCAGGTGCTGCAGCGCGCCCACCGCCCCGACCAGCCGGACTGGCGCATCTACAATGTGCAGGGCTCGATCTACGACCAGATGGGCCGGCCGCAGGAGGCGCAGACCCTCTACAACGACGCGCTGAAGATCGCGCCGGGCGAGCCCGCCATCCTCACCAATCTCGGCCTGTCCTATGCGCTCTCGCGCCAGCTGCCGCAGGCCGAACAGACCCTGCGCCAGGCCGCCGCCCATCCGCAGGCCGACAAGCGGGCGCGGCAGAACCTCGCCCTTGTGGTGGGGCTGCAGGGCCGTTTCGCCGAGGCCGAGGAGATCGCCCGCAAGGACCTTCCCCCCGCCGAGGCGGAGGAGAACATGGCCTATCTCCGCGCCATGGTGGCGCAGCCCAATTCCTGGGCGCAGATCCGGCAGGCGGAGCGGCGTGGCACGGCGCAGCGGGCGGGACAGACGCCGCCGGCGGCGCCCACTTCCCCGCCGGCTCCGCGGGGCTGAGGCACCCCAGCCATTGGGCATGACGGGAGACGGGCGGTGCGCTTTACCTCTTCCCGGCGGGGAGCGGTGAAGGCGGCGCCCATGACCTCAGTCACTGGCCAACGAAAAAGCCCGGCACGAGGCCGGGCTTTTCCATTCAGGTCGGTACCAAGGCTCACTCGGCGGCGAGCTGCACCGAGGGGGCCGCCGCCTTCACGTCGGCGTCCACATAGGGCTCGAACTTGGCGAAATTGTCCTGGAACATCTGCACGAGCTTGCGCGCGGTCGCATCGAACTCGGCTTTGTCGCGCCAGGTCTTGATCGGATAGAGCATGTGCGGCGGCACGCCCGGCACCGAGGTCGGCACCGCGAAGCCGAAATAGGGATCGCGGCGGAAGTCGGCGCGGTTGAGCGAGCCGTCGAGGGCCGAGCGCAGCAGCAGGCGGGTGATCGAGATCGGCATGCGGCGGCCGACGCCGTGCTTGCCGCCGGTCCAGCCGGTGTTCACCAGCCAGCAATCGACATGGTGCTTGCCGATCAGCTCGCGCAGCAGGTTGCCATATTCCGACGGGTGGCGCGGCATGAAGGGTGCGCCGAAGCAGGTCGAGAAGGTCGGCTGCGGCTCGGTGACGCCCTTCTCCGTGCCGGCGACCTTCGCGGTGAAGCCGGAGAGGAAGTGGTACATCGCTTCCGCTGGGGTCAGCTTGGCGATGGGCGGCATGACGCCGAAGGCATCGGCAGTCAGCATCACGATGTTCTTCGGATGGCCGGCGCGGCCGGTCTCCGAGGCATTGGCGATGAAGTGCAGCGGATAGGCGACGCGGGTGTTCTCGGTCTTCGAGCCGTCGTCGAAATCCGGGATGCGGGTGACGGGGTCGATCACCACGTTCTCCATCACCGAGCCGAAGCGCTCGGTGGTGGCGTAGATCTCGGGCTCCGCCTCACGCGACAGCTTGATCGCCTTGGCGTAGCAGCCGCCCTCGAAGTTGAAGATGCCGTCCTTGCCCCAGCCATGCTCGTCGTCACCGATGAGGGTACGCGAGGCATCAGCCGACAGCGTGGTCTTGCCGGTGCCGGAGAGGCCGAAGAACACGGCGACGTCGCCGTTCGGGCCGACATTGGCCGAGCAGTGCATCGGCATGACCTTCTGCGGCGGCAGGAGGAAGTTGAGCATGGTGAAGACGCTCTTCTTCATCTCGCCGGCATAGGAGGTGCCGCCGATCAGCACGATCTTGCGGGTGAAGTCGCAGGCGATCACCGTCTCGGTGCGCACGCCGTACTTCTTCGGGTCGGCCTTGAACGAGGGAAGGTCGACAATGGTCATATCCGGCACGAAGGAGGCGAGCTCCTCGTGCTTCGGACGGATCAGCAGGTTGCGGATGAAGAGGTTGTGCCAGGCATATTCGGTAAAGACGCGCGTCTTGATGCGCGTCGCCGGATCGGCACCGCCATGCAAGTCCTGCACGAAGAGCTCGCGGCCCTTGGCATGTTCCAGCATGTCGGCCTTCAGGAGTTCGAAGGCCTCGGGCGTGATGGCGCCATTGTTGTCCCACCAGACCGTGTTTTCCGTCGTGGCGTCACGGACGACGAACTTGTCCTTGGGCGAACGGCCGGTGTGCTGGCCGGTCTCGGCGACGAGCGGGCCGCCGGCGGAGAGCTTCGCCTCGCCGCGAGCGATCGATTCCTCGACGAGCTTCGGCTCCAGATAGTTCCAGTGCAGGGCTTTGAGCCCCGAAAAGCCGAACGCGTCGGCCCCATGCGCCTTGTTCCAGGTTCCGGTCTCGGCCAAGGAAGTCCTCCCCTACGGGTCCTCGTCAGGGCGCGGCGAGCGCCTGTGCACTGCCATGATGTCGGCGCCGGGGACGGGGGCCGCGGCGGAGGCGATCCCCCTAATCCAAAGGCTGTTTGCCGGCAAGCCCACCGCTCGGCGTACAAGGCGGGAAATCGTGGGTTTTTGGGGAACGCGGTGAACGGCGGGAAGGTCCGTGCGGGGGCTCCCGGCTGGGCCGGATGGCGCACATGCCCTTGCCATCGGCCGCCGGACCGCCCATGAGGCGGGCCATGGATGCCGGGACACCTTCCCCAACGCGCCGCGCGGCGCCCACCCTGCGCAGCGGCGCCGACCTCGCGGCCGCCGGGCTCGTCGCGCCGGAGGCGGTGGCGGCTGCGACCAAAGTCGGGACCCGCTATGCGATTGCCGTCAGCCCGGCCATGGCGGAGTTGATGGCGGGGCGCGGCACCGATGACCCGATCGCGCGCCAGTTCCTGCCCGATCCACGCGAACTCGACATCCGGCCGGAGGAGCGCGCCGATCCGATCGGCGATGCGGCCCATTCGCCGGTGAAGGGCATCGTCCATCGCTATCCCGACCGGGTGCTCCTGAAGATCGTCCATGCCTGCCCGGTCTATTGCCGCTTCTGCTTCCGCCGCGAGATGGTCGGGCCGGAGGGCCTGGGCGCATTGGACGCAGGCGAATTGTCCGCAGCGCTCGCCTATGTCGCGGCGCGGCCGGCCATCTTCGAGGTGATCCTCACCGGCGGCGACCCGATGGTGCTCTCGGCCAGGCGGGTGCGCGAGGTGACGCGGGCCATCGCCGCCATCCCCCATGTGAAGGTGATCCGCTGGCACACGCGCGTGCCGGTGGTCGCGCCGGAGCGCATCACGCCCGACTATGCCCGGGCGCTCCGCGCGCCGGGAAAGGCGGTCTATGTCGCCGTCCACGCCAACCATGCCCGCGAGTTCACGGCAGATGCCGAGCGGGCGCTTGGCCTCCTCGCCGATGCCGGCATCGCGCTGGTCAGCCAGTCCGTGCTGCTGCGCGGCGTCAATGACGATGCCGAGACGCTCGCCGGCCTCATGCGCGCCTTCGTCGCCAACCGGGTGAAGCCCTATTACCTGCACCATCCCGATATGGCGCCGGGCACCGCCCATTTCCGCCTGTCGGTCGCGGAGGGGCAGGCGCTGATGGCGCAGCTGCGCGGCCGGCTCTCGGGCCTCGCCCAGCCGACCTATGTGCTCGACATTCCCGGCGGCGAGGGCAAGGTCCCCGTCGGGCCCGCCTATCTCGGCGACGGCGACGTTGCGGACTGGCAGGGCCGCCGCCACCCCTATCCCCCGCACGACACCGAGGGCTGAACCATGGACGTCAGGGATTCGAACGGGGCCCTCCTCACGGACGGCGACAGCGTCACGCTGATCAAGGACCTCAAGGTGCGCGGCACCTCGGTGACGCTGAAGCGCGGCACGCGGGTGAAGTCCATCCGCCTCACCGACGATCCGGACGAGGTCGAATGCAGCGTCGACAAGGTGAAGGGCCTGGTGCTGCGGACGGAGTTCCTGAAGAAGGCGTGAGGGGGCAGCCCCTCACCCCTTCGGCTCGGGCCGGTGCTTGCCGCCCGGCCCCTGGCCGCGGCGATAGACCATGACGGTGCGCTTGAAGGTGATCACCACGTCGCCGGCCTGGCTGTAGCCCTTGGTGCGCACCGTCAGGATCCCGACCTCCGGCCGCGAGCCGGAATCGCGCTTCTCCAGCACCTCCGTCTCCGAATAGATCGTGTCGCCCTCATAGACCGGGTGCGGCAGGCGCACCTCGTCCCAGCCGAGATTGGCGAAGACGTTCTGGCTGATGTCGGTGACGGACTGGCCGGTCACCAGCGCGATGGTGAAGCAGGAATTGACCAGCGGCCGGCCGAAACCGGTGTGCTCGGCATAGTTCGCGTCGAAATGCGGATGGGCGGTGTTCTGGGTCAGCAGCGTGAACCAGATGTTGTCGGCCTGGGTGACGGTGCGCCCGAGCGGGTGCTTGTAGACGTCGCCGATCTCGAAATCCTCGAAGAAGCGGCCCTGCCAGCCCGGCTTCACGCTCATCGCTTCACTCCTGCCTGTTCGTGCCGCCTTGATGCCGAAGCGCTCGGCCTGCGGCAAGCCCGCCATCCGGCGGCTCAGGCGTCGATCGGCACGCGACGCTCGACCGTGATCGCCTCGGGCGTGAGGCGGCAGCGATAGGCCAGCATTTCGACGCCGCGGGTCCGCGCCCGGTCGAAGGCCTCGCCATAGGCGCGGTCGATGTCGCGGGCCAGCGCGAAACTGTCTGCGCCGCCATACTGGATGAGGAACACCATCACCGCCCGGTGCCCGGCCTCGACCATGTCGCCGAGCTCGTCGAGATGCTTGGCGCCGCGCGCCGTCACCGAATCGGGGAACTCGGCAAGGCCGGGCTGGCGCATGAGGTGGACGTTCTTCACCTCGACATAGCAGGGCGGCCGATCGCCGCCGCTCAACATCATGTCGACGCGGCTCGCCTTGCCATAGGCGACCTCGCGCCTGAGGTCCGGATAGCCAGTGAGCTCGGCAATCGTGCCGTCGCGGATCGCCTCGTCGACCAGCGTGTTGGGATGGGCGGTGTTGATGCCGATCATCTCCGGCCCGCGGCCGACATCGGACTCCACCAGTTCCCAGGAATGCTTAAGCTTGCGGGCTGGGTTGTCGGATTTCGACAACCAGACGCGATTACCTTCGCCAGCCAGCCCCATCATCGAGCCGGGATTGGCGCAATGGGCCGTGATCGCCTCGCCGCTGTCGAGGATCACGTCCGCCAGGAAGCGCTTGTAGCGCTTCACCAGGCGGCCGGAGACAAGCGGCGTGAGGAATATCACAGACAGAACCTCAAATAGCCACGCGAGATCGGGGGGAAGCGGCCGGACCAGAGGATATCGCGATGACCCAGCCTCCTAGCACGAACATGCAGATCCTGAAGCCACAGATCGACCTGCTCGCCCAGATGGGCAAGCTCAATCCGGGCTTCGCCCGCCTCGCCGTCATGCTGCCTATCCTCGCCGCAGCAGCGGCAGCCGCCATGAACTATCTCGGAAATGACCCGGCGATGGCCTTCATCATCCTCGTCGGGGCAATCGTGCTGCTCGTCGTCCTCGCCGTAATCTCCACCGTAGCCGCCAATCTGCTCAGCATTCCCGGGATGGCTGCCACCGTGGTGTGGTTCGTTCGGTTCATGCTCACTGTCTTCGGCATGGTTCTGGTTATTCCGCTGATCGCCTGGCTAACGGACTGGCCGAGGCCGGCGGCATGCCTCCTCAATCTGTCGCCGCGGTCCTCTTGCCAAGTCGCCGGTGTCCAGGTGCCTCCGGCCCCACCTGCTCCCGTTTCTCCAGCAGGCATACCGGCGAACAACCCTCGGGCGGCGGCGTCCTTGCTCGCGAACTACCGCGTCTTCCCGCAATATCTCGGCGTCGCTCCCGCCAAGCTGTCAACGCTTGAGAACAGCCTTCGAAACAATGGGTGGCGGGTGGAAGCAGCGGAGAACATGACCGGCAAGACGACCGGATCCTGGAATGAGATCCGCGTCAATCCGACCATGGACAAGGACGTAGCGAAGCAGCTGGCGGACGACGTCTCCGCCGCCCTCCGCCGGCCCATCATTGTCAAAGTTGTGTCGGCCGTCCGCCCTGACCGGCCCGAAATCTGGATCAGTGGCGACTGATCACCCCACCTTCCCCCCGAGCTCGTCCTCGACATGGGCGCGGACGATCTCCTCGAAACTCGTCTCCGCCTTGAAGCCGAGGGAGGCTGCGCGCTTGGCGTCGAAGCGGCGCGACCAGCCGGAGACGATGCGGATGATGAGCTCGTCCGGCTCGCGACGGACGAGCTTCAGTGCCTTGTCGCCGCCGATCTTGCGCAACGCCTCAAGCTGCTCGCCGACCGAGGCTGCGACGCCGGGCATGGCGAGGCTGCGCCGCCAGCCGAGCTGGGCGGTGTCCATGGTCGCGGCATGGATGAGGAAGCCCACCGCCGAGCGCGGGCTCGCATGGGTGTGCACCACGTCCTCGCCGACGGGCAGGATCGCTTCCTGGCCGACCAGCGGCTCACGGATGATGTTGGAGAAGAAGCCCGAAGCCGCCTTGTTGGGCTTGCCGGGGCGCACGCAGATGGTCGGCAGGCGGATGCCGACGCCGTCGAAGAAGCCCTTTCGGGAATAGTCGGCGAGCAGCAGTTCGCCGATGGCCTTCTGCGTGCCGTAGCTGGTCAGCGGGGTGAGGAAGAACTCGTCATGGATGGCGTCGGGGAAGGGCGCGCCATAGACGGCGATGGAGGAGGTGAAGACGACGCGCGGGTGATAGGGCGCCTTGACGCCTTCCTGGCGGATCGCCTCGAAGAGCTGGCGGGTGCCATCGAGATTGATGCGGTAGCCCTTGTCGAAATCGACCTCGGCCTCGCCGGAGACGATGGCGGCGAGGTGGAAGATCACGTCCGGGCGGCCGGCGACCATGGGGCCGGCGGTGTTGGGAAAGGAGATGTCGACCGCCCAGCTCGTCACCTTGCCGGAAAAGCCGGCGGGTGCCTCGGGCGCGACCACGTCGACCAGCGACAATGCGGTGACCGGCTTGCCGCCGAGCCCGCCGTCCTTCACCAGGCGTTCCGTGAGCTTGCGGCCGATCATGCCGGCGGCGCCGATGATCAGGATATGCATGGGCGTGTCCTCGTTTTTGAATCGATTTGAACGGCACGCTAGCGCGGCATGCGACGGCGGGGAATGGTGCTTGCGCGAAGGGGCGCCGTGCGCGGAACGGGAAGCGGCGGCTGGGGCCGGTCAGCGGGCGGTGGGGTCGGCCGCCGGATAGGCGCGCAGGAAGGTCTCGGTCGCCATGCGGGCATGGGCTGCGGCGTCTTCGGCAGTCACGGTCGGGTCCATGCCGAAGATGATGGCGCGGCTGGTATCGGCGAGGCAGAGGTCGAGGAACTGGCGGGCGGCGCGGTAGGGATCGGCCGCGGTGAGGCGGCCTTCGGCGACGAGCCGCGCGAAATAGTCGCCGAGCCGGCGGGTGGAGAATTGCGGGCCGTCCTCGAAGAAGGCGCGGCCGATCTCCGGCATGCGCGCCGCCACGCCGACAGCAAGGCGCAGGCGCTGCACGGCCTCGGGTCGCGCCATGGCGAGGAGGGTGCGGGTGCCGAGTTCGGCGAGAACCTCGGCGAGAGGACGATGGTCATCGGAGGGGAGTGCAAAACGCTCGGCCTGCTCGCGCTTCTCGATGGTGACGAGCGCGACGATCAGGTCCTCCTTGCTGGGGAAATAGGCGTAGACCGTCGCCTTGGAGACGCCCGCAGCGCGGGTGATGGCGTCCATGCTCGCCGCCTCGAAGCCGCGCTCGAAGAACACCCGGCGCGCGCCGTCGAGGATCTGCCGCCGCTTGGCGGAGTCGAGGTCAGGGGCCGTCGCGACAGCGGGCTCGGCCAGCCGATCACCCATTTGTGCCCATCTCCCATGCCGGATCGCCCGGCGTCGGCCCTTGTCCTCGCCGAGGTAGCGGGCTAAGTCAAGATAAAACTAAACTGTTCAGTTCACCGGAGGCCGTCATGGCCGAGACCCCCGTTTCGTCCCCCGCCGCCGGTGCGGCGCCGGTGCCGCCAATCCCCGCCCCGAAGAGCCGCCGCCCCGCCCGCATCCTCGTGCTCTTCGCGCTGGCGGCCCTGTCGGTCGGCGGCTGGTTCGGCTGGGACTGGTGGGTGAATGGCCGCTTCACGGTCTCGACGGACGATGCCTATGTGAAGGCCGACACGACAGTGCTGGCCGCCAAGATCGCCGGCTATGTCACGCAGGTCGTGGCGCGCGACAATGCGGCGGTGGAGGCCGGCGACCTGCTGGCGAAGATCGACGACGGCGACTACCGGCTTGGCGTGGACTCCGCCGCGGCCCGCATCGCCACTCAGGACGCGACGATCCAGCGGATCGAGACGCAGGTCGAGGCGCAGGGCGCTGCGGTGGCGCAGGCCCGCGCCCAGCTCTCGGCGGTGGAAGCCGATACGCCGCGCGTCGAGGCCGCGCTCGCCCGCGCCCAGCGGCTGCTCAGCCAGGAATTCACCAGCCAGGCGGCGCTGGACACCGCCAAGGCCGACCGTGAGCGCAACCGCGCGCAGATCGCCCAGGCCAAGGCCGCCATCCTCGGTGCGGAAGCCCAGACCGCGGTGCTGAAGGCGCAGCTCGCCGAGGCCCAGCGCACCAGGGTGGAGCTCGAGGCCGCCCTCGACCGCGCCCGCCGCGACCTCGCCTTCAGCGAGATCCGCGCCCCCATCGACGGCGTCGTCGGCAACCGGGCGGTGCAGGTCGGCCAGTATGTGCAGGCCGGCACGCGTCTGCTTGCCCTCGTCGACACCAGCACGACCTATGTCGAGGCGAACCTGAAGGAAACGCAGCTCGCCCGTATCGCCATCGGCGAGCCGGCGACGGTGGCCGTGGACGCCTTCGCCGGGAGGGTGGTGGCGGGGCGCGTCGACAGCATTTCGCCGGCCTCCGGATCGCAGTTCTCGCTGCTGCCCCCGGAGAACGCCACCGGCAACTTCACCAAGATCGTCCAGCGCATTCCCGTGCGCATCCGCCTCACCGCGGAGACCCTGGCGGAGGGGCGGCTTCGCCCCGGCATGTCGGTGGTGGTCTCCATTCGCACCGATGGCGGCGCGGCCCCCTCGAAGGTCGGGGCGGTCGACCGTCGCGCCCAGCCAACCGAAGGCGGCCAGGCGCTGACCGCACGGTCGCAGCCGTGAGCGCCGCGGCGGGCACCATGACCGCGGCGCCACCGGCGGCCGCGCCGGCGGACAAGGTGCCGCTGTCCCGGGTCTTCGCCTTCCTCGCCATGGTCTTCGGCATGTTCATGGCGATCCTGGACATCCAGATCGTCTCGGCCTCGCTGGCCGAGATCCAGGCGGGGCTGTCCGCCAGCGCCGACGAGATCTCCTGGGTCCAGACCTCCTATCTCATCGCCGAGGTCATCATGATCCCGCTATCGGGCCTGCTGTCGCGGGCCCTGTCGACGCGGGTGATCTTCACCGTCTCCTGCGCCGGGTTCACGCTGATGAGCCTGATGTGCGCCATGTCCAGCTCGATCACCGAGATGATCATCTGGCGGGCGCTGCAGGGTTTTCTCGGCGGGGCGATGATCCCGACCGTTTTCGCCACGGCCTTCACCGCCTTCCCGCCGTCGAAGCGGGCGGTGATCTCGCCGATGATCGGCATGGTGGCAACGCTCGCCCCGACCATCGGCCCCACCGTCGGCGGCTATCTCACCGACCTCTTCTCCTGGCACTGGCTGTTCCTCATCAACGTGCCGGCCGGCATCATCGTCTGCCTGATGGTCTGGCGGCTGGTCGATTTCGACAGGCCGGAGCCTGCCCTGCTGAAGCGCTTCGACTGGATCGGCCTCGCCGGGATGGCGGTCTTCCTCGGCTGCCTGGAATTCGTGCTGGAGGAAGGGCCGAACAAGGACTGGTTCCAGGACCATCTGGTGCTCATCTGCGCGGTGCTCTGCGTCACCGGGGCGGTGGCCTTCTTCTGGCGCGCCTTCACCCAGGAGGTGCCGATCGTCGACCTGACGGCCTTCGGCAACCGCAATTTCTGGAGCGGGTGCCTTGCCTCCTTCATCTGCGGCATCGGCCTCTACGGCCTGACCTATCTCTACCCCGTCTATCTCAGCCGGGTGCGCGGCTTCTCGGCGCTGATGATCGGCGAGACCATGTTCCTCACCGGCATCGTCATGTTCATCTCGGCCCCCATTGTCGGGCGGCTGTCGCGGACCGTCGACCTCCGGCTGATGATGGCCTGCGGCTTCGTCCTCTTCGCCGCCGGCACCTGGCAGGCGAGCTTCATCACCAAGGACTGGACCTTCGGCGATCTCGTCATCCCACAGGTGCTGCGCGGTTCGGCGCTGATGCTCTGCATGGTGCCGATCAACAACCTGTCGCTCGGCACCATGCCGCCGGCGCGGATGAAGAACGCCGCCGGCCTCTACAACCTCACCCGCAACCTCGGCGGCGCGGTGGGCCTCGCACTCATCAACACGCTGATGAACAACCGCACCGACCTGCACCTGCAGCGGCTGCACGACTCCGTCGCCTGGGGGCGCACCACGGCGGAAGAAACCCTCGCCGGCCTTACCCAGCAATATCAGTCGCTCGGCTCCGACGCCGAGCTGGCGGCGATCAAGCAGATGGCGGCCATGGTGCGCCGCGAGGCCTTCGTCATGGCGCTCGGCGATGTGTTCCTGGCGCTGACCGTGCTGTTCCTGATGATGCTGCTGCTCATCCCGGTGATGCGGAAGCCCCAGCCAGCGGGAGCGGCCGGGGCGCATTGAGCCCGGGCCGTCCTGGTCTCACGTCCAGGTGGGGCGCCAGGCCTTGAATTCGGCCTTGGTCGCCTCGTTGGCGGGGTAGAGCCCGAAGATGGTGCGGCCCTCGCGCACCTTCTCCTCGACGAAGTCCTCGAAGGCCGTCTGCTCGTAGGTCTCGGCGGCAATCTCGTTGGCGAGATGGGCGGGGATCACCACGACGCCCTCGCCATCGCCCACCACGATGTCGCCGGGGAAGACCGGCACGTCGCCGCAGCCGATCGGCACGTTGATGTCGGTGGCGTGGTGGCGGATGAGGTTGGTCGGGGCGCTCGGCCGGTTGTGATAGACGGCGAAGTCCATGCCGGCGATCTCCGGGCTGTCGCGGAAGCCGCCATCGGTGACGATGCCGGCGACGCCGCGCTGGTGCAGGCGGGAGATGAGGATGCCGCCGGCCGAGGCGGCGCGGGCGTCCTTGCGGCTGTCGATGACCATGACATGGCCGGGCGGGCATTCCTCCACCGCCTTGCGCTGGGGATGCTCCCAGTCCTCGAAGACGCCGAGATGGTCGAGGTCCTCGCGCGCGGGGATGTAGCGCAGCGTGTAGGCCTCGCCGACCATGCGCGGGGCGGCGGGGTTCAGCGGCCGAACGTCCTGGATGAACTGGTTGCGGAAGCCGCGCTTGAACAATGCGGTGGTGAGCGTCGCGGTGGAGACGCGCCTGAGCTTCAAGCGGTTCTCGTCGGTGAGGGCAGTGGGCCCGGTCTTTGTGGTCATGACATCCGTCCCGCAGAGGTCCAGTGGAGGCCGTTCCGTACCATGTTGGCCTGAGACATGAAATCTGAAATTTCAGATTGCAGATGCTTGCGTTCTGTGATCAGAAAGCGCCCGATGCCGCGGCGTCGCCGCCGCCGGACCCGACCATGACCACCGCCACCGCCCTTCCCCCCGTCGATCCGATCCTGACCCGCAGCCTGCGCGAACACGTCCATGAGCGCCTGCGGGCCTCGATCGTCGCCGGGCGATTTGCGACGGGAGAGCGGCTCAACGAGCGCCAGCTCGCCGACATGCTGGGGGTCTCGACCACGCCGGTGAAGGACGCCATCCGCATGCTGGAGGGCGAGGGCCTCGTGCGCATCGAGGCGCGGCGCGGCGTCTTTGTGCTGTTCTCGGCGCGGCAGGCCTTCGAGATGGCTCTGGGGCGCGCCTCGCTCGAAAGCGTCATGGCCCATATCGCCGCCAAGACCATTTCGGCGGAGGGGCTGGCCAACCTCTCAGGGCTCGTGGAGGAGATGGAACATGCCACCGCCCATGGCGCGCTGGAGGATCTCGTGCGCCTCAACGAGAGCTTCCACGGCGCCATCCACCAGGCCTCGGGCTGCCACTATCTCGAGCGCCGCCTCGACGGCCAGCGCATGTACGACACGGCGCAGCGCCTCTCGCTGCTCTCCGAGCCCGGCCAGCGGCAGGCGGGCTTCGCCGAGCACCGCGACATCTACGCGGCGCTGGCGGGGCGCGACCCTCGCCTCGCCGAGACGCGCATGAAGCGGCACATCCTCCGCTCCGCCCGGGAGCATGTTCACCTCGTTTTCGGCGATGTCCTGAAGGATCTCGACTATGACTGCGATTGACGTGAAGGCCGCCCTGACCGGCATTTCCGGCGTCCATGCCACGCCCTATGACGCGGACGGCAATCCGCATTGGCCGACCATGGCGCGCATCGTCCGCACCATTGCCGAGGCCGGCATCCACAACATCGTCGCCGCCGGCAATACCGGCGAGTTCTATCCGATGACCCCGGCCGAGATCGCCCGCACCCATGCGGTGGCGGCAGAGGCGGCTGCCGGCAAGGCCATGGTGACCGCCGGCATCGGCCGCTCGCTGAAGGAAGCGATCGAGGCCGGCCGCGCCGCAGCCAGCGCCGGCTGCAACGCGGTGATGGTGCATCACCCGCTCGACCCCTTCGCCGCGCCGCAATCGCAGGCCGACTACATCGTCGCGATCGCCGAGGCGCTGACCGTGCCGGTCGTCGCCTATATCCGCTCCGACGCCATGGGCGTCGCCGACCTGTCGCGCGTCGCGACCCATCCGAATGTCGCCGGCGTGAAGTTCGCCAGCGCAAACCTCATGCTCTTCGCCGATTGCGTGCGCACCACCGCCGGCACCTCGGCGGTGTGGATCTGCGGCCTCGCCGAGGGCTGGGCAGCGCCCTTCTACGCGCTGGGCGGCCGTGGCTTCACCTCCGGCCTCGTCAATGTCGTGCCGGAGCGCTCGCTCGCGATCTGGCAGGCGCTCGAGGCCGGCGACTTCGCCACGGCCCGCGCCGGCGTTACGGCCATTGCCGGCTTCGAGCACATGCGCACGAAGTACGGCAACGGCGCCAATGTCACGGTGGTGAAGGAGGCGATGGCGCTGATGTGCCTGCCGATGGGCCCGGTGCGCCTGCCCGGCCTGCCCGCGCTCAACGCGCAGGAGAAGGCGGAGCTGACCCGCATCATGACCGGCTGGGGCGTGCTGCCGGCCGCCGCCGCTGAGTGACCCCGAACGCCTGACATCTCCAGAACAACAAGCCTGAGGAACGTCCCATGTCGAAGAAGTCGCCGAAGGATCTGCGCAGCTACCGCTGGTTCGGGACCAGCGACATGCGCTCGTTCGGCCATCGCTCCCGCACGCTGCAGATGGGCTATGGCCGCGACGAGTTCATGGGCAAGCCGGTCATCGGCATCATCAACACCTGGTCCGACGTGAACCCCTGCCACCTGCATCTGCGCGACCGCGCGGAAGCCGTGAAGCGCGGCGTCTGGGCGGCGGGCGGCTTCCCCGTGGAGATCCCGGTCATGTCGGTGTCGGAGCAGTACCAGAAGCCGACGACCATGCTCTACCGCAACTTCCTCGCCATGGAGACGGAGGAATCGATCCGCTCCCACCCGCTCGACGGCGTGGTGCTGCTCGGCGGCTGCGACAAGTCCACGCCTGCGCTCGTCATGGGCGCGACCAGCGCCGGCCTGCCCTTCATCTTCGTGCCGGCCGGGCCCATGCTGCGCGGCAACTGGGCGGGCAAGACCCTCGGCTCGGGCTCGGATGTGTGGAAGTACTGGGCAGAAAAGGAAGCCGGCAACATCACGGAAGCGCAGTGGAACGACATGGAGACGGGCATCGCCCGCTCCTTCGGCACCTGCATGGTGATGGGCACCGCCGCCACCATGATGAGCCATGCCGAGGTGCTCGGCCTGACCCTGCCGGGCGCCTCGGCCATTCCGGCAGCGGATTCAGCCCATCCCCGCATGGCCGCCATGGCCGGCAAGCGGATCGTCGAGATGGTCTGGGACGACCTGACGCCGGACAAGATCCTCACCCGGCAAAGCTTCGAGAACGCCCTGGTGGTTCACATGGCCGTGGCGGGCTCCACCAATGCCATTATCCACCTCATCGCCATGGCGGGCCGCGCCGGCGTGCCGCTGACCCCGGACGATTTCGACGCCTTCTCCCGCAAGGTGCCGGTCATCGCCAATATCCGGCCCTCCGGCGGCTTCCTGATGGAGGATTTCTACTATGCGGGTGGCCTGCCGGCCCTGCTGAAGCAGCTGAAGAGCCTCCTGCACACCGACGCCATGACGGTGTCGGGCAAGCCGCTCTCGCAAATGATCGACCTCGCGCAGGTCTATGACGCGGACATCATCCGCCCGCTGGACAAGCCCGTCTCGACCGAGAACGGCCTTGCCGTCCTGCGCGGCAACCTTGCTCCCGGCGGCTGCGTCATCAAGCCGTCGGCGGCCGAGCCGCGCCTCCTCAAGCATACCGGCCCAGCCCTGGTCTTCGAGACCTATGACGAGATGTCGAAAGCCGTGAGCGACGAGAATCTCGACGTCACCGCCGACCATGTCATGGTGCTGAAGAATGCCGGCCCGGTCGGCGGACCGGGCATGCCGGAATGGGGGATGCTGCCCATCCCGAAGAAGCTGCTGAAGCAGGGCGTGCGCGACATGCTGCGCATCTCGGACGCGCGCATGTCCGGCACCAGCTATGGCGCCTGCGTGCTGCATGTGGCGCCGGAAGCCTATGTGCGCGGGCCGCTCGCGGCGGTCAGGACCGGCGACCTCATCAGCGTCGATGTGGAGGCGCGCTCCATCTCGGTCAACCTCACCGAGGCCGAGATCGCCGCGCGCATCGCCGCCTGGACGCCGCCCGACCGCGACTATCCGCGCGGCTGGGGCAAGATGTCGGCGGAGCATATCCGCCAGGCCGACCAGGGCTGTGACTTCGACTTCCTCGAAGGCACGGCGAAGATCCCCGAGCCTGAGATCCACTAAACCCCGCGCCGCGCGCGGGGGTGGCAGAAGCCGCCCCGGCATGGACGGCCGCCGGGGCGCGTGACAGTCTCCGCGCCATGGCGGTTCTCTGGCTTGGCGAAGCGGATGTCGAGGCGCTCGTCGACCCGGCGGCGCTGGTCGACGGGTTGGCCAAGGCCTTTGCCGGGCTCGCCCGCTTCACCGAGCATGACGCGGCGCGCATCGACGGCACGGATGGCGCGACCGGCTATCTCTCGGTCTTCCCGGCGGTGGATCTCGCCGATGGCCCAGCCTCGGCCAAGGTTCTGGCGGGACGACCGGCCAATGCGGCGGAGGGGCGGCCCGAGATCGACGCCGTGGTGGTGCTGGCGGAGCCCGCCACCGGACAGATCGCCGCCATTCTTTCGGCCCGCAGGCTGACGGCCTATCGCACGGCGGCGGTGACGGCGCTGGCGCTGCGCCTGCTCGGGGTTAGGAGCGCAACGGTCGCGCTGGCCGGCACGGGGCTGCAGGCCATGACCCATGCGCGGGTTCTCATCGAGACCGGCATCGCCGCGCGGATCCTCGTCGCATCAGCCTCGCGCGGACGAGGCGCGGCAGAAGCCTTCGTGACGGGCCTGCCACCTCCTGTCGCGGCCTGCTGCGAGGCCGTTGACCTCGATTGGATCGGCACCCGTGCCGAAGCGCTGGTGACGCTGTCGCTGGCCGCGACGCCGCTGCCGCTCGGGCCGCTCGCCGCCGATGGCATTCTGGTCGGCGTCGGACCCTTCTACCCAGAGGCTCACGAGCTCGACCCGGCCCTCGTCACATCGGCCGCGACGGTCATCTCCGACCATCCCGAGCGGCTGCGCCGGCAATGGGCCGGCCATGCCGTCGCCGCCCGGCCGCTTGTCGGGATCGACGATCTCGCCGCCGGGCGGTTGAGCGCGCCCGCCGCAGGCCGGCGCATCGTCCTCTCCGATGGCCGCGCCTTCGAGGACAATGTCGCCGCGCGCCAGATCCTTGCCGCCGCCCGCCTGAGCGGACGCGGCCTTTCCCTGCCCTGAGATGTCCATGCCGGTCCCAAAGCCAAAAGCCTTCCTGCAAGAGCTCACTCGCCTCGGCCGCGACGGCGAGGGTCCCGTGCAGGAGCGCGTCGGGCAGGCGCTGGCGGAGATCGGCTGCGCTGTCGAAACGATGGACTACGATCCGGCGGGCGTCGTGCTCAGAGAAGAATTCGCCACCGGCCAGACGCTTCAGCCAGGCCAGCGCCGCGCTGTCGTCGGACGGCTCAAGGGCAGCGGCGGCGGACGCAGCCTCATCCTCTTCGCCCATCCCGACGGCGAGCCGCAGGGCGACCTCTCCCGCTGGAGCATCGATCCCTTTGCCGGCGTCGAGCGTAACGGGCGCATCGTTGGTTTCGGCGTCGCTGACGACCTCAGTGGCGTGGCGGCGATGGTCTCTTCCCTGGCGCTGGCCAAGGCCGATGGCTGGCGGCCGGCCGGTGACGTCATCATCGCCTCGACGCCGAGCAAGCGCCATGCGCGCGGCGTCGCCGCCCTTCTCGCCCGCATGGCCCCGCCCGACGCGGCGCTCTATCTGCACCCCGCCGAGTCCGGCATGGGCATGGCGGAGGTGAAGGCCTGCACGCCGGGGCTTCTCGAATTCCGGATCGCCTTTGCCGGCAAGGCGCCGGAGACGGTGGAACCCGGCCAGACCGCCTTTGCCCATCGCGCGGTCAGCGCTGCAACGGTGCAGGCGGTGCTTCTGGCGGCCCTCGCGGAGCTGGACGCAGCCCGTGGCGCGCGCATCCGCCACGCCCGCATCGCCGACTTCGTCGGCCGCGCCACCAATCTCCATGTCTCCCATGTCCGGCTGGGCGTGGAGGGCAAGCGCAACACGATCGCGGTCACTGGCGAGATCGAGGGCGCGGTGTCCATGCCGCCCGGCGAGCGCCTCGCCGACATGCAGGGTGAGATCACCGCGACGGTGGAAGCGGTCTTCGCGCGAGCCCCCTTCGACATCCTGCCGAAGCCCGAGATCGCCTTCCTCGCGGGCGTCGCGGGCGCCGAGGTGCCGGCGGATCATCCGCTGTTCCGCGCAGCCGATGCCGCCATCACCGCGGTGGTCGGCAAGCCGGCTTTCGTCAATCCGGTGCATACGGCGAGCGACATCCGCGTGCCGATCCTGCAGGCGGGCATTCCCTGCATCGGGCTCGGGCCGCTCGGCGGCAATCTCACCCAGAATGGCTTTGCCGACGAATGGGTGGATGCCGCCGACCATGAGCGCTGCGTGGCCGTGGTCGCCGACATCCTGAAAGCCTGGTGCGGCTAGAAGCGATCGAGCCCGAACATGGCGTGCGGGAGGTCGGAGCGGCCGTCAACCATGAGGTCGCGGGTGATGCGCGCGACGACGGGCGCCAGAGAATAGCCGTTCGACGTCACGCAGTTGAAGAAACCGGGGGCGCCGGGCATCTCGCCGAGGATCGGCGCACCGTCGATATTGATGTTCATCGCCGCCCAGACCCGGACGATACGCAGCCGCGCCGCTGCCGGCAGGACATGGGCGGCGACCCAGGCATTGCCCTCGATGCTCGCCATCTCGACATGGCTCGCGCCGGTTGCCGGGTCGAGCGAGGCCGGCCAGGCGCCGCCGATGACGAGGCCGCCCGTATCCGCCTGCTTGAGGCTCAGGTGCCGGCTCGCATGGGCGACGAGATGCTTGACCATCTTGGGGCCAGGCTCGGTGACGATCATCTGCAGCGGCGCGCCCTGGACGGGGATCGGCCGCGCCGCCATGGCCGCGACGCGCGAGGCCCAGCCGCCGGCGCAATTCACGACGCGGCGGGCGAACACTGTTCCAGCCTCGGTCTCGACGCGCCAACCCGTGCCATCGCGTTCGATCGACGTGACGCCGGCAAAGGTCTCGAACCGCGCGCCGGCGGCCTTCGCCATGGCGACGATGGCGGGGGTCGCTCTGAGAGGGTTGATCTTGCCCTCGTCACGGCAGAGCGCGGCGCCGGTGAAATGCGGCGCGATGAGCGGTTCGAGGCTGCGCAGCTCGTTGGCGCCGATCAGCTCGGAATCGATGCCGTAGCTCTTCTCCAGCGCCGTCTTCTGGGCGAGGAAGGCCATGTCCGCCTCGCTCTCGCCGACCATGACGCCGCCCGGCGTCGCCATTTCGAAGTCGGCTCCGGAGAGGGCCTCGATCTCCTTCCACAGGCGGATGGAGACGGGGGCAATGCGCAGCACCTCTGCCGCAGGCCGTCCGCCGGCCTGGGCCTTGGCGCCGAAATCGAAGGAGAGGAGCTGGACGTGCAGGCTGCCGGCATTGGCGCCCGAGGCCTGAACGTTGGGCTCGTGCCGGTCGACGACGGTGACCGAGACGCCCGAGCGGGCAAGCTCCCAGGCGACGGTGGAACCGACCACGCCAGCGCCGATCACCACGACATCGGTGTCGATGCGGCCGAAGGGCTCGCGCGCGAGCGCGACGCGCGGCGAGACGGCGGGCGGCGCGGACTGGCGGTGACCGCCCCATTCCGCCTTCTCCACCGCGATGGCGCCGAGCGGCACGGGACGGGCCGGCGGGCGCGGCGCGAAGAAGGCGCCGACATCGGGCGCGGGGCCGCCCTCGGCCGCGACAAGACGGGTGAGCGGACCGGCGCAGAACCGTCCCTGGCAGCGGCCCATGCCGGCGCGGGTCAGGCGCTTCACGGCGGCGAGGGTCGGACTTGCCGTGCGGCAGGCCTCGCGCACGGCACCGGCGGTGACTTCCTCGCAGCGGCAGACATGGGTCGTGTCGGCGATGAACGCAGCGTCGAATTTCGGCTGGGTAAAGAGCGACCAGAGCGCCGCCTGGAAGCGGCGGGCCTTCGCCAGGTCGCCGGGCGCCGTGGCGGTCTCGGCGGGAGGCGTGAGGCCAAGCTTCACCGCGATGGAACCCGCCGCCAGCGCACCCTGCGCCAGAGCGACGCGCGAGCCGCCGATGGCCGCGCCATCGCCAATGGCGTGGATGCCGGTCACGCTTGTGGCGCCATCGTCGGCCGCCTCAACCGCCACATGGCCGGCAGCGGCGTCGACATAGGTGAGCCGGCAACCGAGCTGGCGGGCCAGCTCCGCCTGCGGCTGGAAACCCATGTTGAGCGCGACGGTGCGGCAAGCGAAGCGGAGGATGGCACCATCGGCCTTTCGCACCTCCACCGCCTCGACACGGTCGGCGCCATGGATCGCCGTGATGGCGCTGCCCCAGAGCATGGGCACGCCGGCGCGGCGCTGGGCCACGAGCTGGGCCATGCCGGCGAGGGTCAGCCGCCAGTCGGCGGTGAGCATCCGCGCGAGGGGTGCGAGCGCGGCGAGCGAGGGGCCGGGACCAATGTCGATGACGGCGGCGGGCCTGTGCCCGGCCTTCACCAGCTCCAGCGCCATCTGGATGTTGAGGGGGCCGGAGCCCGCAATGACGATGGGGCCCACCGGGATCGCCTCTTGCGCGCGGACGAGGCCCTGCAGGCCGCCTGTCGTCATCACCCCCGGCAGGGTCCAGCCCGGCAGCGGCACGGGTCGCTCGCTCGCGCCCGTGGCGATGATGGTGAAGCGCGGCTCGACCACGCAGGCGCCCTCGGGCCGCAGCACGCCGACGCCCTCGCCGGCCGAGGCGTACCAGACGGTCGAGGAGGCCCAGAGTTCGGCACCCGAGCGGCGGAGGCGCTCTTCCAGCGCCCGCCCCTCGGCGAATTGCGCGTCGGCCGGAGGCGCTGCGGGATCGCCAACCTGCCGCGGCTTGAAATATTGGCCGCCGGTCGCCGCCCGCTCGTCGCAGACCACGACGCTGGCGCCGGCCTCGGCCAGGAGCGCAGCAGCTGTGGCGCCGGCAGGACCCGCGCCGACCACCAGCACATCGACCGCGCGGCGCGGCAGCGGGCCGGCGGCGAGCGGGGCGAGATCGCCGAGGGTTTCGGCGGAGCCGGAGGCCGAGGCGACGGCCATGCCCTCGCTCACCTTCTCGAGGCAGGCGCGCAGCCCGGTGCGGCCGTCCACCGTGACGAGGCAGTCGAAACAGGCGCCCATGCCGCAATGGATCCCGCGCGGCCGGTCGTTCCGCGTCTGCCGCAGGGCCGCCATGCCCTGTGCGGCGAGCGCGGCGCCGATCGTCTCGCCGCGGCGGGCGAGAAAGGCCTGTCCATCGAAGGTGAAGCGGAGGGCCTCCTCCGGCGCGAGGTCAGGACGCGGTGCCGGGGTCATGTTGCCTATCGCTTTGCATACAAGGCATATACTATTTCGATCATCTGACCGGAAGCCATCGCAGGAGAAGGCCATGCGCCCGTTTCGTGGAACCTACACGGTGCTGGTCACCCCCTTTACGGCCGATGGGTCGGCGGTGGACCTTGCGGCGCTGGCGCGGCTGGTCGAGTTCCAGATCGCCGAGGGCATTCACGGGCTCATCCCGCTGGGCTCCACCGGCGAGTTCCTGTCGGTGACGCCGGACGAGCGCCACGCCATCGTCGAGACGGTGGTGAAGACCGCCGCCGGCCGCGTGCCGGTGCTGATCGGCACGGGTGGCGAATGGACCCGCGATGTGGTCGCCATGTCGCGCGAGGCGGAGGCCCAGGGCGCCGACGGCGTGATGATCATCCCGCCCTTCTACAGCGTGCCGACCGAGGACGAACTCTACGTCCACTACAAGACGGTGGCGGACGCCATCTCCATTCCGATCATGGTCTACAACAACCCGGCCACCGCCAATGTCGACCTGCTGCCGGAGACGGTGGCGCGGCTCTCGACCATCGACGCCTGCTGCTACATCAAGGAATCGACTCTGGACGTCACCCGCGTGCGCGACATCGTGCGGATCTGCGGCGACCGCATGACGGTCTTTGCCGGCGTGCTCGGTTTCGAATCCTTCTGGCTCGGCGCCGAGGGCTGGGTCGCGGTCTGCTCGAACGTGGCGCCGCACCTGTCGGCCGAGCTCTTCAACGCCTCGGTGGACCGCCGCGACCTCGACGAGGGCACGGCCATCCACCGCAAGCTGATTCCGCTGCTGCCCTTCGTCGGCGGCCCGCGCTATGTCTCCGGCACCAAGGCGGCCTTCGAGATGATGGGCATGTCCATGGGGCCGCCGCGCCCGCCTCGCCTGCCGCTTCCCGAGGCCGACAAGCCGGCGCTGCGCAAGGTGCTGGCGGGCATGGGCCTCCTGCCGACGAGCGCCGTCGCGGCGGAGTGATCAGCCGATCGCCAGGAGCCGGCGCGGCGTCGTGACGAGCAGCGTCTCGATCTCGGCCTCGCTCCAGCCGCGGTCGCGCATGAGCGGGCGGACATTGGCGAGGATGTGCCGGTAGCCGTGGCCGCCTTCGGCCAGGAGGCGGGTGCGGGTGCAGATGTCGTGGCTGATGACGACGCGCTCGCCGAGGCCTGCCTCGAAGAGGCGGCGCAGGGCGCGCAGGCGCATCCAGTCGTTGGGCAGGTCGACCACGCCCATCCAGTAGTTCGACGTCTCGATGCCGAAGAAGTCGTATTCGACGATGCAGCGGCGGGCGAGCGCCACCACCGCCTCGACATCTTCCGGATGCGTGCGGTCCATGTGGCTCATGACGACGCGGGAGAGATCGGCGCCGGCTGCCTCCAGCACGTCGCAGATCTCGGTGCAGGCCAGGGGGTGGCGGCCGGGATGGACGTTGATCATCGCGCCCGTTCGCCGCTGCGCCATGGCCCCGGCGATCAGCGAACGCCGCTCGAAGGGCGTCATCGGCCAGGAGACGCCGATCTCGCCGATGACGCCGCAGCGCACGTCGGTGCCCCAGGCGCCCTCTTCGATCTGGCCCACCATGGTCTCGGCGAGAGCCTCGGCCGGAGCCTCGCGCGTCGCCTCATCCATATAGGCCTCGGTGTAGAAGCCGGCGCCGAGCACCATGTGCACGCCGGTTTCGCGGGAAAGGTCGCTGAGGCCGATCGGGTCGGGGCCGATGCCGCCGGTTGTGAGGTCGACGATGGCGCTGCCGCCGGCGGCGCGGAATGCTGCAAGATCGTGCGCGGCGATGCCTTTATCGGCAAGGATGTGGTGGCCGGGGACCATCGGGCGGTAGTCGAGGTCGTGGCGGTTGGCGAGAGTGATGGCGAAATCGCCGCCCTGCCCGCGCCAGTCCGGGCGGGTGAGGTCGCAGAGCACATGCTCGTGCATCAGCGTCGGCCCCAGCGCCTCCGCCGGGATCGGTCCTGTCACCGTGATGATCGTGCCGCTCATGCGCTCGTCCTCATCATGTCGGGAGCGTCCTCGCGCTCTCGCAGGCGCGCGTCAGGACCACACCGGACCTGCCGATTCACAGCGGCTCGCCGCTTGCGGTCCGAGCTTATGCTGGCATACGCTGTGCATACAATCGGGATGAAGCCGCCCTGCGAACCGGGCGGCGCGATGAAGGAGTGTCGCACCATGAGTCGTGATCCGTCCCTGACCCTGACCGACCGCCGGACGCTGCTGGCCGGCACGGCTGCTGTCGGCCTCGCCGCGGCCCTGCCCGGCCGCGCCAACGCCCAGGCGAAGATCGCCGCGCCCAACATCATCAAGCCCGGCACGCTGGTCATGTCGATCAACCCGACCCTGCCGCCGCTGCAGTTCGTCGACGACCGCGGCCAGCTCCAGGGCATGCGCGTCGAACTCGGCAACGAGATCGCCAAGAGCCTTGGCCTGACCCCGGAATATGTGCGCATCGAATTCGCCGCCATGGTGCCGGGCCTCGCCGCCAAGCGCTGGGACATGATCAACACCGGCATCTTCTGGACCGAAGAGCGCTCTAAGCTCATGTACATGGTGCCCTATGAGCGGGCGGCGATCAGTTTCCTCGTGGCGCGCGGCAACCCGCTGAAGATCGAGAAGTGGGAAGACCTCGCCGGCAAGGCGGTCTCGGTCGAGCTCGGCGGCATCGAGGAGCGGCGCACCCGCGAGGTCGACACCATGCTGAAGGCCAAGGGCCTCGCCGGCATCACCATCCGCACCTTCAACAATTTCGCCGAGGCCTTCCAGGCGCTGCGCGCCGGCCAGGTCCAGGCCTCGACCTCCATCGATGCCACGGCGATGTTCTGGCAGGGCCGCGGCGATTTCACCCGCGCCGTCGCCGGCCTCTTCCCGCAGACCGCGACCTTCGCCTTCGCCAACAAGACGCTGGCCGAGGCGGTGGTGGGCTCGCTGAACGACCTCAAGAAGTCCGGCTACTACGACCAGCTCTTCGACCGCTTCGGCGTGCTGAAGATCGAGAGCGACACGTTCAAGATCGACGGCCCCGGCCCGGCCTGATCATCCCGCATCCGCATCCCGGCGGCCGGGCACTCCCGGCCGTCCATACCCCCGAGGAGCCCCGCCGATGCGCGTGTGGAACTGGGAAGGCTTTTTCAGCTACTTCACCAACCCCTATCTGCTGGAAGGCGCCCTCGTCACCCTGTTCCTGACGCTGTCGACGCTGGTCCTCGGCTTCGTGCTCGGCCTCGCCATCACGCTGATGCGCATGTCCTCGTCGCGCATCCTGTCGGGCATCTCAAAGTTCTATGTCTGGGTGTTCCGCGGCACGCCGCTGCTGGTCCAGCTCATCATCATCTATACCGGCCTGCCGCAGCTCGGCCTGGTGCGGCTGTCGGTGTTCGAATCGGCGGTGCTGGGCCTCGCCCTCAACGAGGCGGCCTACCTCTCCGAAATCCTGCGCGGCGGCATCCTGTCGGTGGGGCCGGGGCAGAAGGACGCGGCCAAGGCCCTCGGCCTCAACCGCCGCCTCGCCTTCGTGCTCATCACCATGCCGCAGGCGCTGCGCGTCATCATCCCGCCGCTCGGCAATTCGGTGAACGGCCTTCTGAAAACCACGTCCATCGCCTCGGTCATCTCCATGGAAGAGCTGCTGCGGCGCGGGCAGATCCTGATGCAGCAGCGCTTCGAGGTGCTGGAGATCTTCTGCGTCGTGGCGATCATCTATCTGGTGATGACCACGGGGTGGGATTTCATCCAGCGGCGGATCGAGGCCCATTTCGGCAAGGCCTATGGTGGAATGAACAACACACAACTCGTCCGTGACGACCGCTGACGATGCGTGTAGGGAGGCGGAATGACCTCTGTCCTCAAGGCTGACCTGGATCCAACGGCGGACCACCTGACGTCGGGCACCGGCGTGAACCTGTCGTCGCTCGCCCACAAGGCGGTTTCCGAGATGATCCGCGACCGCCGGCTGAAGGGCGGCGACACCATTGTCGAGGCGCGGCTCGCCGACGCGCTCGGCATTTCCCGCACGCCGCTGCGCGAGGCCCTGCAGCGGCTCGAAGGCGAGGGGCTGGTGCGCAAGGTCGCCAACCGCTCCTACGTCGTCCGCCTCGTCGATCTCGGCGAATATCTCCACAGCCTGAAGGTGCGCGAGATCCTCGAAGGCGAGGCCGCGGCGCTCTCCATCGGCGCCATTCCCGGCGAGGAGCTGGCGGCGACGCGCCACGAGATCGAGACGCTGATGGCCTCGACCTCCTACCACACCCAGGCGCACTGGCAGTCCGACGACCGCCTGCACGGGCTCTATATCGACCATTGCGGCAATCCGGTCATGGCCGAGATGATCCGCGCGCTCAGGGTGACGACACGGCTCTTCGAGATCGCCAAGCTGAAGGACCGGCTGGAGCCCGATTCAACCGAGCATCTCGCCATTCTCTCGGCACTGGAAGCCGGCGACCGCCGCGCCGCCCGCACCACCGTGCAGGTCCATTGCCGCAGCCTCAGGGATTTCGCGCTGGCGACGGTGCGCTGACCCTGAAGAGCCGGCGCGGATTGTCGCGCAGCGCCTGCGCGAGCGTGTCACGAGGGACGCCGGCCGCCTCCAGCAGCATGAGGAAGCAGCGCAGGCCCTCGACGGGGGGCGGCAGCAGATAGACCCCGCAATCGCTCGACAGGATGACGCGCTCCGGCGGCAACACCGCGATGCGCGCGACCATGTCGGCCACGCCGGAAGCGGGAATCGTGTGCTTCTCCGCATCCACATGGGTGAGGCCGACGGCGGTGGCGTGGCTGACGAAGAAGAACGAGAACTCGGCATGGCCGCCCGCCGCGACCACGGCGGCGATGGCCTCGGGCGCGGAATGGTTGGCGGGAAAGAGGATGCGCGTCACGCCGCGGGCTTTGGCCTCCTCCGCGAGGCGGACAGCCTCGGCGTCGGAGACATGGCCGAGGTTGAAGACCACGTCATGGGCGGCACAGAGGTCGAGGATTTCCGGCAGCGGGTCGGGCAGTGGGCCGGTCTCCGGCACGGCAAAGCAGGCCTCGACATGCAGGGGTGATCGGCTTTCCTGCCGCGCGACATGGCGGGTGTGGTGGGTCGGCAGCGACAGGAAGCGCGCGCCGGTCCCCTCGCCATAGCCATAGGCCAGCGCGATGCGCGCGGCCTCCGCGGACACGCCACCGGCGGGCGGCTCCATGATGAGGCCGCCGAAGACCTCGACGCCGAGATGGCCGAGCTCGCGCATGGCCAGCGCCGCAAGCCCCGAGGAATTGGCGAAGTTATCCATGAGGCCGAGGCCCGCCATGCCGGCGGCGGCGGCCTCGCGCACCGCCTCGAAGACGTCGAGGCGGCGGCGGTTGATGTGCGGGCAGGCATGGACATGGCCGTCGACGGCGCCGGCGAGGAGGTCGAGACCGGGCGGCGGCGGACGCATCACATGTCTCCTCAGTACCGCAGGGACATTTCAGTGGCGAAGGATCTTGGCCGTGAAGTCGCGCAGGCGCTCCGTCTGCGGGTTCTCGAAGATCTCGGCGGGGCTGCCGGTCTCGACGATCCGGCCGCGATCCATGAAGATCACCCGCGTCGCGACTTCGCGCACGAAGGCCATCTCGTGGCTGACGACGAGCATGGTCATGCCCTCCGCCGCGAGGCCGCGGATCGTGTCGAGCACCTCGGTGACGAGTTCGGGATCGAGGGCGGCGGTCACCTCGTCGAGGAGCAGGATGGCGGGGTGCTGGGCCAGCGCCCGGGCGATGGCGACGCGCTGCTGCTGGCCGCCGGAGAGCTCGTCCGGATAGGCGCCGAGCTTGGCGCCGAGGCCGACGCGCTCCAGGAGCTTCGCCGCCTCCGCCTCGACCTCCGCTTTCGGCCGCTTCTTCACGATCTGCGGGGCGATGGCGACATTGCGCAAAGCCGTCATGTTCTGGAACAGATTGTACTGCTGGAAGACGATGGCGAACTGCTCGCGGGCGCGGCGGAGCGACTTCGCCTGATCATAGCCGATGGTCTCGCCGGCAAGGCGCACTGTGCCGCGGGTCGGCTTGGTGAGGCCGATGAGCGTGCGGAGCAGCGTGCTCTTGCCCGAGCCGGACGGCCCGATCAGCGCCACCACCTCGCCCTTGGCGATGCTCACCGAGACGTCGGTGAGCACTTCCAGCGCCCCGTAATTGGCGCTCACGCCCTGCAACTCCAGAAAAGCCAACGCTGCCTCACGTTCCATCGACTGCCCGATGATTCAGCTTGCACCGATACGGAAGATTGCACAAGATCGGTATACAATCCTGGCCAAACGAGAGGGGTCACTCATGAGCGCGGATCGCACCAAGGGCGGGACGGGAACAGGCGGGCTGTCGAGGCGCGGCGCCCTTATCGGAGCGGCGAGCCTCGCCGGCCTGGGGCTGACGAAGTCGGCGCTCGCCAAGCCGCTGGCGGAGGTGCTCTCGACCAAGAAGCTGCGCGCCGGCATCAACCCGACCCTCGTGCCCTTCGGCGTGTTCAACCAGCAGAACCAGATCGACGGCTTCGACGCCGACATCGCCCGCGAGATCGCCCGGCAGATGCGTGTCGAGCTGGAAATCGTCCAGGTCGGCTCGCCTGACCGCATCCCCTTCCTGCAGGCCGACCGCATCGACATCGTGCTCGGCGCCATCACCCGCACGGTCGAGCGTGCGCTGGTCATCGACTACACGATCCCGCTGCATACCCAGAGCGTCGTGGTGCTGACCAAGCAGAGCGGCACCGCCGTGCCGATCGCCAAGCCGGCCGATCTCGACAATCCGGCCGTCCGCCTCGTCCAGGTGCGCGGCACGGTCGGCATCCCGTGGATCCAGGCCAATGCGCCGAAGGCCCAGGTGACGCTGCTCGACAATTACCCCGACACGTTCCGCGCCCTGCAGCAGGGCCGCGCCGACGCGATGGTCGACGTGCTGGAGTCCATTGTCGTGCCGATGAAGAACGTCGCGGGCGTGCCGTGGAAGGTGCTGGACGAGGTGCTCGCCAGCACCTGGGTCGGCATCGGCGTGCAGAAGGGCAATACCACGCTCAAGGACGTGCTGAACGTCGTGCTGTTCGAGATGCATCGCTCCGGCTTCGTCGGCAAGACCTGGGAAAAGTGGTTCGGCGTGCCGATGAAGACGCCGGTTCCGATGAACCCGATGTTCTAATCAGCCCGATCATCTGACGCCTGCCGCGCCGGCCTTGAGCCGGCGCATCGTCCGGGGCCCGGCCATGGCCGGGCCTCCAGGAGATCCGCATGACCCTTCAATACGGCCAGGTCCTTCGCTACCTGCCCGACTTCCTGATCGGCGCGGCGATCTCGCTCGTCATCGCCCTGGTCGCCTTCGCGCTGGGGCTGCTCATCGGGCTCGTCTGTGCGTCGGTGCTGACCTATGGCCCGCGCCTCGCCCGCTGGGCCGTGCGCGCCTATGTCAGCTTCTTCACCAACACGCCGCAGCTCGTCCAGATCTTCTTCCTGTTCTTCGCCCTGCCGGAGTTCGGCATCCTGCTATCGCCGGTGCAGGCGGTGCTGATCGGCATGACGCTGAACGCGGGGGCCTATCTCACGGAGATCCAGCGCGCCGGCTTCCAGTCGCTGCCGCAGGCGGAGATCGACGCCGCCGAGACGCTCGGCTTCACCCGCGTCCAGACAGTGCGCCACGTCATCGCCCCGCACATCGTCAAGGCGCTCTACCCGTCGCTGTCCAACCAGTACATCATCATGACGCTCGGCACGTCGATGGCCGCCATTTTCGGCGTCGAGGAGCTGACCGCCCGCGCCCTCAACGCCAATGCCACGAGCTTCCGCTCCATCGAGATCTTCTCGCTCGTCGCCCTCATCTATATCGGCCTGACCATCATCGCCTCGGCCATTCTCTACACGTTCGGGCGGCTCGCCTTCCGGGTGAAGGCGAGGGCCTTCTGATGACGGCGATCCAGCAGTTCCTGGCGGAGGCGCCGCGCTTCTACACCTACTGGAACATGCTGTTCCTCGGGCAGGCTGCGCTCAACACCATCCTCGTCTCGCTGATCGGCTGCCTGCTCGGCTATGTCGTCGGCTTCGTTGTGGCGACGCTGCGCCTCGCGGCCATCATGCCGGTTGCGCCGGTGCGCGGCTTGCTCATCACCCTGGTGGAGGCTGTCAGGCGCATTCCCTTCCTCGTGCTGCTGATGTGCGTGTTCTTCGGCTTCCAGCTGTCGGGCGCCAACCAGAGCCTCTTCGTCATCGCCGTGACGGCGGTGGCGATGCGCATGTCGGCGCTGGCCGCGGAAAACATCCGCGCCGGCTACGAGGCGGTTCACCAGCGCCAGTGGGAGGCGGCGGCGGCCCTCAACATTCCGCCGATCCAGGCGCTGTTCCGCATCATCCTGCCGCAGGCCTGGCGGATCATCCTGCCGCCCTCGACCATCCACACGGTGAGCATGATCAAGGAGACCTCGCTCGTCTCGCAGATCGGCTTCCTCGAACTGACCTTCGCCGCCCGGGCGTTGAACCAGCGCGGCTTCTCGGCGCTGATCTGCTTCGGCACGATCCTGGTCGCCTATTTCGTCATTTCCTGGAGCTTCGCGGCGGTCGGCCGAAGGCTGGAACGCAAGCTCGTTCATGAAGCGCGCGGGGTTCGCCGCGAGGCTGGCCCGCGATGAGCGCCCGTCGCCTCCATGCCGCGTCGCCGCGCGTCGCCGTCACCATCGACGGCGCGCCCGCCATGCTGCCGGTGGGCGAGAGCCTTGCGACGGCGCTGCTCTGCGAGGGCCACGTCTTGCTGCGGCACAGCCCGCGTGACGGGACCCCGCGCGGCGCCTTCTGCTTCATGGGCGCCTGCCAGGAATGCGCCATCCTCGTCGATGGCATCGTGCGGCAGGCCTGCCTGACGCCGGTCGCAGCCGGCATGGCTATCGCCCTCAAGGGGGCGTCATGACCGCTCCCCTGCCCTTCGACATCATCGTGCTCGGCGCCGGCCCGGCTGGCGCGACCTGCGCCGCCACGGCGGCCGAGGCCGGACGGAGGGTTGCCGTCGTCGATGAACAGCCACAGGCCGGCGGCCAGGTCTGGCGTGCGCCGATGGGCGGCTTCCCCGGCAAGGGCGATGCGGACCAGGCGTCGGGCGACGCGCTGCGGCAGCGCCTCGTCACCTCGTCCGCAACGCGGCTCCTTGGCCACCGCGTCTGGTCGGTGGTGCGGACGGAGACAGGCTACCGCGTCGACACGCTGGGGCCGGACGGTCCGACCGCGCTCGAGGCGCCCTCCCTCGTCGTCGCCACCGGCGCACATGAGCGCGTCGTGCCCTTTCCCGGCTGGACGATGCCGGGCGTCATCGGTCTTGCCGCCGCGACAGTGCTGCTCAAATCCCACGGGGTCGTGCCAGGCCGGAGGCTCGTCGTCGCGGGCTGCGGCCCGCTGCTGGCGGTGGTCGCCGCCGGCCTCGTCAAGGCCGGCGCGGAGGTGGCAGCTGTCGTCGATATCGCGCCGCGCAGCGCCTGGCTGGCGCGGCTTCCCGCCATCCTCGGCCAGCCCCGGCTCGCGGCGCGCGGCCTCTCGTGGGCCTTGGCAGTAGCGAAGGCAGGCGTTCCCATGCTCTCCGGCCATGGCGTCCGCCGCGTCGAGGGCGGCGCGGCCGTCGCCCGCGTCGTTGTCGGCCCGGTGGATGCGGAGGGCGCGCCGGCGGACGGCCCCGAGAGGGTGTTCGAGGCCGATGGCCTGATCGTCGGCCATGGCCTTACCACGGCCTCGGAGGTCACGCGGCTCTTGCGCGCCGAGCATCGCTTCGACCGGCTGCGCGGCGGCTGGATTCCCGTCATCGACGGCGCGTTCCAGACGAGCCTTGCCGGCCTCTACGCCATCGGCGACGGCGCCGGCATTCGCGGCCAGGCCATGGCGAGCCTCTCCGGCGAGGCCCTCGGCTGGCATCTCGCCGGCCGCCGCGCGGAAGCCGAGGCCGCGCGGGGGCGCATGGCCGCCGCGACGCCCTTCTCCGATGCCATGGCCGGGCTGATGGCCGAGCGCCCGGCGCAGGTCCGCGCCATCGCGCCCGACACCGTCGTCTGCCGCTGCGAGGATGTCACGCGCGCCGAGATCGACGCGGCAGTCGCGGCGGGCGCGACGCAGATCGACCAGCTCAAGCATTTCACCCGCTGCGGCATGGGGCCCTGCCAGGGGCGCTCCTGCGCCGACACGGTGCAGGAACTGATGGCGGCGCGGCTCGGCACGACGCGCGAGGCGGTCGGCCAGTGGACGGGGCGGCCGCCGCTCCGCCCCGTCCCGCTGGGAGAGGTCATCGGTGCCTTCTCCTATGACGACATCCCCATTCCAACACCGGCGCCGCTATGAGCGCGCGTCAAGATCTCGTGGTGGTTGGCGGCGGCATCCATGGCTGCACGGTCGCCCTGATGGCAGCGCGCGGCGGCCTGTCGGTCGCCCTCATCGAGCGCGGCGCATTGTGCCGCGAGGCCTCGGGCGTCAATGCGGGCACCCTCACCATGCAGATGACGCGCGTCGCGCTCATCCCCTATGCGCTGCGCGCCCATGCCATGTGGGCCGATGCGCGGAGCTGGCTCGGCCACGATGTCGGGGTCGTCGTCTGCGACGGCCTCTCCCTCGCCTTCACCGAGCGCGAGGAGGAGTTGCTGAGCTACCGGGCGGGGAAGCGCCGCGAGGCTGGCGCGCCCATCGACCTCATCGGCGCCAATGCGGCGCGCGAGGTGGAGCCCGGCCTCGGCGAGGGCGTGAGGCTTGCCGGCCATTGCAAGGTGGACGGCTATGCCAATGCCTATCTCACCGGCCTCGCGTTCCACCGGGCGCTGACCGATGCGGGCGTGACGCTCATGGAGCATCGCGCCGCCACCGGCATCGACCGTGAGGAGGGCGGCTTCGCGGTGCAGACCGCGCAAGGCGTGGTGCGGGGCACGCGCCTGGTGATCGCCGGCGGGGTCTGGATCGAGCCGATGATGGCCTGGCTCGGTGTGTCCCTGCCGATCAAGGTCCTCATCAACCAGCTGGCAGTCACGGAGCGCCAGCGGCCGGTGATGCGCACCGTCATCGGCATCGCCAGCGGCCTCCTCTCGCTGAAGCAATATCCGCACGGCACGACCGTCATCGGCGGCGGCTGGCAGGGCGTCGGCGACCGCGAGCGCGGCGGCGTGGCGCTGATGCCGGAGCGGCTCATCGGCAATGTGCGCCTCGCCTGCCATGCCATTCCTGCCCTCAAGGAGGCGCGGCTCGCCCGCGCCTGGGCGGGGCTGGAGGCCGAGACCGCCGACGCGCTGCCTGCCGTCGGGCCCATTCCCGGCATCCCCGACGCCTATGTCTGCGGCTCGGTCCATTCCGGCTATACGAGCGGGCCCTATCTCGCCCGCCTGCTCGCCGACCTCATCCTGGAGCGCGAGCCCGCGCTGCCGCTCTTTCCCATTGACCGGCTGCTTCCCCCGCAGGCCGGGAGGGCCGCCTCATGACCATCATCGCCGACCGCCTCCGGGGAATCCACGCCGCCACCATCGTGCCGATGACGACAGGCTTCGCCGTCGACGAGGCGCGGCTCTCCGAGCATATCGCGGCGGTCAGCCATGTGCCGGGCATCCGTGGCCTGCTGGTCAACGGCCATGCCGGGGAGAACTTCGTGCTGAGTTCGGCGGAGAAGCGGCGGGTGGTGGAGATCGCCCGCAAGGTCGCGCCGGCTGACTGCCTGATCTGCTCCGGCGTCAATGCCGAGTCGAGCCTCATGGCGGCGGAGGATGCCCGCGCGGCAGAGGACGCGGGCGCCGACATCCTCCTCGTCTTCCCGCCCAATGCCTTCGCCCTGTCGCATGATCCGGCGGCCGTGCTGCTGCATCACGAGATCATCGCCGGGGGCTGCTCGCTGCCCCTGCTCGTCTATGGCGCGCCGGTGGGGGCCGGGCACATGGCCTATCGCCCGGAGGTGTTGACCGCGCTCGCGGCGAACCCACGCTTCGTCGGGGTCAAGGAGGGCAGCTGGGAGGTCGCGACCTACGAGCAGAACCTGCGCCTGCTCAAGGCTGCGCGGCCCGATTTCGTGGTAATGGGCTCGGGCGACGAGCACCTGCTCACCAGCTACATCATCGGCAGCGCCGGCAGCCAGGTGAGCCTCGCGGCGGTGGCCCCCGAACTCTGCGCCGCCTTCTTCGCCGCCGCCGATGCGGGCGACTGGGCGGAGGCCCGGCTGCTGCACGAGCGCATCTATCCGCTGGCGGTGGCGATCTATCGCGACGCGCCGGGCGGCCGGGCGACGGCCCGGCTCAAGGCCTGCCTGCAGCTTCTCGGCCGCCTGCCGAATGCGGTGGTGCGGCCGCCCCAGCCACCCGCGACGGCAACGGAGATCGCGACGCTGACGAAGGCGCTCGCTGCCGCCGGCGTCGCCTGACGGCGCTCCATCGGCCGAGAGGCCGAGGCGGGCGCGATTGACCGGCAGGCGAGCCGCCGCGCAGTCTCTGCCCATCATGGCCCAGCCGCTTGCCCAAGACCTGCCGCCGCCGACCCGCCACGTCTTCGGGCCGATCACCGTCATTCTCGGCCACAAGAGCGGCAAGTACCCGGACGCCAACATGATGGTGGTCACCGGCCGCGACAGCCGCGCGGCGGTGGACGCGCCGCTCTGCTCCAACCGGGTGGGGGCGGATTTCGACGGCTGCGACCTGGTCATCCTCAGCCATGTCCATGAGGACCATATGGCCGGGCTCCACCGGCTGCCCCAGGCGGCCGTAGCGGTCCACCGGCTCGACTGGCCGGCGGCGGCGAGCTGGGAGGGCTATCGCGACGCGCTCGGCCTCAGCGAGGCCGTCTGGCCGGCCATGCGGAAAAAACTGGCGGCGGAGTTCGCCTTCACGCCGCGCGCGGATGCGGCCCCTTATGAGGACGGCCATGTTTTCGACCTCGGCGGCGTCCGCCTCACCGCTATGCTGCTGCCGGGCCACACGGCCGGGCATTGCGCCCTGATCGAGGAAACCCAAGGCCTCGCCTTCATCGCCGACATCGATCTCTCGGGCTTCGGCCCCTATTACGGCGACGCGACCTCGTCGCTCCAGGATTTCCGCTCCAGTCTGGAGCGGCTCGAGAGCCTCGATGCCCGCACCATCGTCACCGGCCATCATCGCGGGATCTACACCGACCGGGCGCGCTTCCTCGCGGATCTCAAGGCCTATCGCGACAAGCTCGACGCACGGGACGACAAGCTCCTCGCCATGCTGGCGGACGGACCGCGCAGCATGGCCTCGCTGGTGGCGGAGCGGCTGATCTATCCGCCCGACTACGAGGAGCTGTGGGTGGAGGACGTCGAGCGGCGCACCATCGAGCAGCACCTCGCGGCGCTGGCGGCTGAGGGGCGGGTCGTCGCGGAGAACGGCCTCTGGTCGCGCGCCTGAGCGGGCGTTGAGGGCTTCGTCAGACTCGGAAGGAGTGGTGCCGCCTATAGGATTCGAACCTACGACCCCCTCATTACGAATGAGGTGCTCTACCAGCTGAGCTAAGGCGGCAATCGGGCTGGCTTTTAGCCGCGGGTGGGGCGTTTGGCAACAGGCAAGGCGCCTCAGCCGATGAGTTTCAGCCGGGTGATGCGGCTGGGATTGCCCTCTGCGAGCAGGATGTCGCCGGTGGGCGTGCCGCAGAGGCCATGGGCGCCGTTGAGCATCGGCCGGCAGCGGCCGATGCGGGTGCCATCGGGCGCGACCTTGGTGAGGCTCGGCACCATATCGGTGATATAGGCATTGCCTTCCGGATCGCCCCAGATGCCGACCGGCTGGTAGAAATCGTACCAGCTGTCGAGCCAGCGGCCCTCACCATCGAAGACCTGGACGCGGTTCCAGGTGCGATCGATGACCACGACCCGGCCATCGGCGAAGGCCCAGATGGAATGGAGCCAGACAAACTCGCCGTCATTCGAGCCGTGGCCGCCCCAGGTCTGGATGTGGCGGCCGTCCGAGCCGAAGCGGTGGACATGGGGCGCGCCATAGCCGTCGGAGACATAGATGTCGCCCCAGGGGGCCACGGCCACATCGGTCGGGTGGTTGAAGGGGCTGTTCGGCCGGCCGCGGGTGCCGAGCTGGCCGACGCGCTCGCCGGAGGCGGTGAACCAGATGACCTCGTGCATGTCGCGGTCCACCGCGATGAGATGACCCGAGGGCGTCGCGGTCAGCATGTGGGAATCGGCAATGGCCTCGCCGCCCCATCCCGCGATGTAGCGGCCCTCCGGATCGAGCTCGATGACGCGTGGATCGGCGGGGTGCACGAGGGGATCATGGCGCAGCATGACGAAGACATGGCCGCGCGGATCGACGGTTACGTCGGTGACGAAGCCGGTATTGGTCGGCCACGAGCCGAAGGGGCGCTCGACGCGGTAGGTCCGGTCGCCGAGCGCGACGATGAGCTCATGGGGCATCGGTGATCCTCGTGGGCGGGAGACTCACCCCTGGAAGGGATGGGTCTTCGCCCAATGCTGCGCGATGTCGAGGCGCCTTGTCACCCACACTCCCTCGTGGGACTGCACATAGTCGAGGAAGCGGGCAAGACCGGCGGCGCGGGCGGGATGACCGATGAGCCGCATGTGCAGGCCCACCGACATCATCTTCGGCTGGGTGCGCCCCTCGGCATAGAGCATGTCGAAGGCGTCCTTGTGCCATTCGAAATAGTCGCCGGAGGTGGCGAAGAAGCCGGTGCCGAACTTGCCGTCATTGTTGACGAGCGAATAGGGCACGACGAGGTGCGGCTTGCCGTCGACTTTCGTCCAGTAGGGCAGTTCGTCGTCATAGGCGTCGGAATCGTAGAGGAAGCCGCCCTCCTCCACCACGAGCTTGCGGGTGTTCACGCTCGGCCCATAGCGGCAGTACCAGCCGAGCGGGCGGTCGCCGACGGTGGCCTTGAGGGAGGCGACGGCCTTGCGGATGTGCTCGCGCTCCTCGGCCTCATCGAGCTCGTAATGCTTGATCCAGCGCCAGCCGTGGCAGCAGACGTCGAAGCCGGAGTCGCGGATGGCGCGGGCAGCCTCTGGATTCCGCTCGATGGCGAGCGCGCAGCCGAAGACGGTCATCGGCAGGCCGCGCTCCTGGAACAGGCGCATCAGCCGCCAGAAGCCGACGCGGCTGCCATAGGCGAACATGCCCTCGCCCGCGAGGTCGCGGCCCTTCACCGGCATGTTGAGGCTGCTCGACTCGGTCAGCGCCGTCTCGGTGAAGCCCTCGCCATCCTGCACGGAGGGCTCCGATCCCTCCTCGTAGTTCATGACGAAGTTGATGGCGATGCGGGCGCCATTCGGCCATTTCGGATCGGGCGGGTTGGCGCCGTAGCCGATGAGGTCGCGGTCGTAGGGAACGGTCATGGCAGGGCTCCGGGGACTGCGTCAGGCGCTCATGCGGCGGGTCAGGCCGGTGAGCCGGTCCATCACCACCATGAGCACGAGGGTGGCGACGATCAGCACGCCGGCGATTGCCGCGATGCGCACGTCGAGCGTCGATTCCATCATGCCCCACATGCGGATGGGCAGCATGGAGGTGCGCGCCGTCGAGAGGAAGAGCGAGACGGGCACATTGTCCATGGAGGCGATGAAGGCGAGGAAGGCGCCCGCGGCAATGCCCGGCGCGATGAGCGGCAGGGTGATGCGGCGGAAGGAATAGAAGCGGCTGGCGCCAAGATTGGCCGAGGCTTCCAGCAGGGCCGGGTCGAGCTGGGTGAGGCTCGCCAGCGTGGTGCGGAAGACGAAGGGCGCGATGACCACGAGGTGGCCGGCGATGAGCAGGTTCAGCGAGGGCCGAATGCCCATGACCGAGAAAAACATCAGCGCGGCAAGGCCATAGGACAGCGTCGGCAGGACGAGGGGCGACAGGAAGCTCGCCTCCAGCGCCCGTGCCGAGGGCCGGGCGACACGGGTGATGGCGAGGGCCGCAAGGACGGAGAGCACCGAGCCGATCACGGTCGCCCAGCCTGCGACCCAGACGCTGTTGAGCGCGGCAGTGTGGATGGGCGCCGAGCGGACGGGATCGAAGAGCTCGCCATACCAGCGCAGCGACAGGCCGGGCGGCGGGAAGCGCAGCGCCTGCGTCGTGGTGAAGGAGGTGGCGATGACGATGAGCACGGGGCCGATGAGGATGAGGATCGCAACGATCGCGATGGCGCCGACCGTGAGGTTGAAGGAGACGTCGGCCGGAGTGGAGCGCTGCGACATGATGGGCCTCAGGTGGTCCGGGCGAAGCGGCCGAGCCAGCTCAGCGCCATGATGCCGGCGAGCACGGTGAAGAGCAGCGTCAGCGAGGCGACCGCGGCGAAGGGCCAGTTATAGACCACCATGGACTGCTGCCAGATCAGCGAGGGCAGGTAGACGAGCCGCGCGCCGCCGATCACCGACTGCGAGATGAAGGCGGTGGTGGCGGAGGCGAAGACCAGGGTCGCGCCGGCGATCCAGCCGGGAAGGGTCAGAGGCAGGATGACCCGGAAGAAGGTCCGCCACTTGGACGCGCCGAGGGCCCGGGACGCATCGACCAGGTTCTGGTCCATCTGGTTCATGATGGTGAGCAGCGGCAGCAGCATCAGCGGCATCTCGATCTGGGTGAGCGCGATGACGAGGCCGAGTTCGGTCTGCAGCAGGTTGAGCGGGGTGGCGGTGAGGCCGAGGCCCATCAGCGTCTGGTTCACCACGCCCTCGCGCGCCAGGATGACGATCCAGGCGAAGGTGCGGATGACCACCGAGGTGAGCAGCGGCATCAGGATGATGAAGAGCAGCACCCGCTGCCAGGTGGGCGAGGCGGCGCGATAGACCAGAGCCAGCGGATAGGCGAGCAGGGTCGTGGCGATGACGGCGAAGATGCCGAGCTTCAGCGTGTCCCAGATGACCTTCAGGTAGAAGCGGTCGGTGTAGAACTTGAGCCAGCTATCCAATCCCAGCCGCGTCTGCTCGGCATCGGCATAGAAGCTGATGCCGAGCAGGATGAGGAAGGGCGCCGCGAAGAAGACGAGATAGGTCAGGCCGAGCGGCGTCGCCAGACGCCAGTCGACCTTGTCCCCCGCGGGCGCGGCGCCCGTCGTTGCAGCGGCTGCGGCCACGTGCGGCGCCTTACTTCGTGATTTCCTTGTTGAACCGCTCGATCCAGGCCGCACGCTGCGGATTGATCCGGGTCCAGTCGTGGGTGACCATCTTGGCGAGCTCGTCGATGGACTTGATGTCCAGCGTGTCGACGTAGGTCACGTCCTTGTTGATCGGGATCATGTTGTAGGGGCTGCGCTGCAGGGCGTTCTGCACCTCGGCCGAGATCGCGACATCGATGTACTTGTGGGCGTTGGCGACGTTCTCCGCGCCCTTCACGATGTGCAGCTTCGTCTGGAAGGTGATGGCGCCGGAAGCGGGAGCGGCGAAGGCGATGTCGACGCCGCGGCCCTTCAGGATCGCGACCGTGTTGGTGTTGGTATACATCACGTCGATCTGGCCCTGCTGGAACAGGCCGGGCATGGCGGCCGGCGCGGCAACCGCGGCCACCTTGGACACCGCCTTCTTCAGCTCGGTGAAGATCGGCTCCATATTGGCCTCGGACCCGCCGAAGGCCTTGCACATCTCGATGAGCGAGACCGTACCGAAGGTGGTCTGGAAACCGGTGAGGCCGAGGCGCTCGACGAAGGGCGACTGGAACAGGTCGGTCCAGCTCTTCGGGGCGGTCGGGAACTTCTTCGGATTGTAGGCGATACCGACGACCTGGGCGTTGCAGGTGACGCCATCGCGGGTGATGAGGCCGGCCGGCACCTTCGGCGCGTTGGTCAGCTTGGAGGAGTCGACGGGCTCGAACAGACCCGCCGCGCGGGCGGCGGCGGCCGGGCCCGGATCGAGCACGAAGCAATCGAAGGGCGGCACGCCGCGGGCGGCGCGGACCTTGGCCACCTGGTCGACGGCGAAGAGCGAGTCGAAGGCGACATCGACACCGGACGCCTTCTTCAGAGCGGGAGCGACGACGGCGCGATAGGCCTCCTCCCAGGTGCCGGGATAGATGGCGGCGGTCATGCTGCCGGAAGCGCTGGCGCCGCGGGGCGCGAGGCCCGCGAGGCCGAGGGCGGAGGCGCCGGCGAGGACGTCACGACGGGTGAGCTTGGTCATGCGGGGCTCCTTGGAACGGGGATCAGGCTACGGGAAAAAGGGCGGGACGCGCATGGGGCGCGAGGGCGGCATGGGCCGTCCCGGGGGCGCTGGCGGCCATGCCGGGGCGGCGCGGCACGGCGATCTTGAGCTGCTCGCCGCCGGGGGCCGCCACATCGTAGATGAGGGCGCCGCCGATGGGCAGGCTGAGCTTGAGGTCGACGGGAATGCGATCGGGCGCTGCCGCATCGGCCAGCATCATCTGCTCGGGACGCACCGAAACGAGGACCGGGGCGCCGGGTTCGAAGCGGCCGCGGGCGGGGACGGTCCAGGTGGCGCCGCAGGCCAGCGCGATGCGCGCCTCGCTGCCGTCCACGGCCTCGACAGCCCCCTTCAAGAGGTTGCTGGAGCCGATGAAGTTGTTGACGAAGAGCGTCGCCGGATCGTCGTAGATCTCGGCCGGCGCGCCGAGCTGCTCGATATGACCGTGACTCATGACCGCGATGCGGTCGGCAATCGACATGGCCTCGTCCTGGTCATGGGTGACCATGATGGCGGTGAGCGCGAACTGCCGCTGCAGGCGCTTGATCTCGATCTGCATGTCGAGGCGCAGGTTCTTGTCGAGGGCCGCGAAAGGCTCGTCGAGAAGGAGGATGCGCGGGCGAATGGCCAGCGCGCGGGCCAGCGCCACGCGCTGCTGTTGACCACCGGAGAGCTGGCGCGGCTTGCGCTCGGCAAAGCCCTCCATGCGGACCGTCGCCAGCATTTCCTTCACCCGCTCGGCCTGCACGGCCCGGCTCTCTCCGCGGGCGGCGAGGCCATAGGCGATGTTCTCCGCCACGGTCATGTGGGGGAAGAGCGCGTAGTTCTGGAAGACGATGCCGATCTCGCGGCGGTTCGGCGGCAGCTCGTCGATCGGACGGTCGCCAATCACCACCTTGCCGTTGGTCTGCTGGATGAAGCCGGCGACGATGCGCAGAAGCGTGGTCTTGCCGCAGCCCGACGGACCGAGCAGCGCCACGAGCTCGCCGCCCTTCACCTCAAGCGTGACGTTGTCGACGGCGAGGCCCGTGCCGTAGCTGTGCGTCACGCCATCCAGCGTCAGCGGCTGGGCTGCGGGCACGGCGGGGGTGGATGGCGAGGCCATGTATGCAGGAGCTCCGGCATGTGTCGGGCTCTTGTGAGCAACGCCCATGCCAAGCGTCGCCTTGCCCGCTCCTTGGCCGAAACGCCCAGTGCCCTGGCGTTTGGGGGGCTCTCTAGGTGAAAATTGCTACGCGACCTCCCGACTGCGCCCAAGACCCCTGGACCAGATGGCCGCACGCTGGAGGGACTCTGCCTATTTTTACGTCAGGACCTTGCACAGACTTTCCCCTTGCTTAAATTGTCATCGCAGCGGCGCCGCGGGCCCGGCCAACGGCACATGTCTTGCTGCCGTCAGGTTGGCCGCCTGGCGGGGACGGCCCCAGGGAGGCAGGCATGACGGGGGAGATGACGGTCGCCGCGGAAAGCGGGGGCGCGGGCGCGGCGCGCGACCTCGTCGGCTATGGTGGCGCCTGGCCGCGCCTTGCCTGGCCGAACGGGGCGCGCCTTGCGGTGAGCGTGAATATCAACCTCGAGGAAGGCGCGGAGTGGCAGGTCGGGGACGGCGACCCGGCGAGCGAGCGCATTGGCGAGGTCGTCAGCGTCGTCGAGCCCGGCACCCGCGACATGGGCCAGGAGCAGATCTTCGCCTATGGCACCCGCGCCGGCTTCTGGCGCATCCTGGAGGCGCTGCGCGAGCGCGGCATCCCCGCCACCTGGCTGTGCTGCGGCCGGGCCGTGGAGCGCTCGCCGGCGCTGCTCGCCGCCCTCGTCGCCGATGGCCATGAGGCGGCTGTCCACGGCTGGCGCTGGCGTCCCCATGCGGACTACCGCAGCCGCGAGGCCGAAGCCGCTGACCTCGACCGCTGCGTCGCGGTCATGCAGGCGGCCGGCGCGCCGCGCCCCGTTGGCTTTTTCTGCCGGGGCGCAGAGAGCGACTGGACGCGCGGGCTGCTGGTCGAACGCGGCTTCCTCTACACCTCCAACGCCTTCGACGACGACCTGCCCTATTGGGACCGGTCGGGCGAGCGGCCGCTGCTGGTGGTGCCCTATGCGCTCGACGCCAATGACATGAAGTTCTTCCACCCCAACGGCTTCGTCACCGCCGACGCCATGGTTGCCTATGTGGCAGATTCGCTGGAGGTGCTGCTGGCCGAGGCCGAGCGCGGCCGCCCGCGGCTCCTCAATCTCGGCTTCCACCTCCGCATCGTCGGCCGTCCCGGCCGCTTCGCCGCCCTGACGCGGACCCTCGACCGGCTGCGCGCCCTCGGCGACCGCATCTATGTCGGCACCCGCGCCGATATCGCCCGCTCCTTCGCCGCCTCCGTCCCGGCCTGACCCCCATGCGCTTCCTCCTCGTCAATCCCAACACCAGCCAGGCGACGACCGCCGCGATGGTCGGCATCGCGCGCGAGGCCATGCCCGAGGCGCAGATCGACGGAATCTCGGCGCCCTTCGGCGTGCCGCTCATCACAGGGCCGACCGAGCTCGCCATCGCCCATGACGCGGTGCTGGCGCTGATGGCGGCGCGGCCCCCCTTCGGCTATCACGGCCTCATCGTCGCCGCCTTCGGCGACCCGGCTGTGTCCGAGCTCCGGCGCAGTGTCGCCATCCCCGTCACCGGCATCGCCGAGGCGGGCATGGCGGAGGCGGCCGCCCATGGCGATTTCGCTGTGGTCACCACCACCGCCGACCTCGTGGACAGCATCGCCGAGCGGGCCATGGCCTATGGCCATGCCGACCGCTTCCTCGGCACGGTGCTCACCCCCGGCGACGCGCACCAGGTCATGGCCGACCGCAAGGGGCTGGTGACGGCGCTGCTCGCCGCCTGCCGCCGGGCCGTCCACGACAACGGCGCCAAGGCCATCGTCATCGGTGGCGGACCGCTCGCCGTGGCGGCGCGTGAGATCGCGGGTCAGGTGGGGGTTCCGGTGATCGAGCCGGTGCCGGCCGCCATCAGGCTCGCCGCCGAGCGGGCACACCGGTCAACGCTGCTGGGCTGACGGCGAGAGCCTTAAGCCTCAGCTGGCACTGCCCGACGAGCCGACGGAACCGGCCTTCAGGGCACGCGTGACGAAGCCGATGATGTCGCGGGAATGGAAAGGCTTGGGGACGAAGACCGTCCCGGCCAGTTCCTCCGGCAGGTCCGACGGCAGCGATCCCGAGACGAATGCGAAGGGCGTGCCGCGGGCGCGCAGCTTCAGGGCCACGTCGAAGGTCTTGCCGCCGACCACGTCGACGTCGAGGAGGGCGCAGTCGAGATCAGCCTCGGCAAGGCTCTGCGCCTCGCGAAGACTGTCGACGACGATGACCTCCGTCGCGTCGCCGAGGTCGTCGAGGACAGCGGCCTCGATATCCATGGCGATGAACGGATCATCCTCGACGATGAGTATGCGCTGCCTGTCCATCCTCAACCAACCCGGGCCGCACCGCGCGGCGACCCCAATGGTCCCCAAGAAGCCTCCTGGTACCACGAATCCATGAACGCCCCGTCATCCGCCATGCCACCCGGGCACGAGCATGCGATGAGCAACCGGCCCGCGGCACTGGGCACAGTCAATGGCCGGCCTCCGCGAAACGGGGGACGAGACCGGCCCCGGCAAAAGCCGCGACCAGGAGGCCTGCATCGATGGCAACGGGACCGACGTCCACGATGCCTGCGACCACAAGGCCGGCCGCCGTTGCGACCACGATCGCCGAGACTGCCGACACCATGAGGCTCTCCGGGATAAGCGAGGGACCTTCCGCCATCTCTCCTGAAACGGTCGAGGGCCGACGGGAGTTCCCGCCGGCCCTCGACATTTCATCCGACTGCATCGCGCGCGCCGTCAGGCGACCTTCCGCTCGGAGCGCCGATCGAAGAACAGGGCCTGGCTGATCGCCGCCTTCACCGCCTCCGGCTGGAAGGGCTTGGTGATGAGGAAGGCCGGCTCGGGCCGGTCGCCGGTCAGCAGGCGCTCAGGGTAGGCGGTGATGAAGATCACCGGCAGGTCGATGGACTGGAGGATCTCCGCCACGGCCTCAAGACCCGACGACCCGTCGGCGAGCTGGATGTCGGCGAGCACAAGGCCGGGCCGCTTGCGGGCGACAAGGGCCACCGCCTCCTTGTGGGTGCGGGCGATGCCGGTGACGGAATGGCCGAGCTCCTGGACAAGGGTCTCGATGTCGAGGGCGATGATCGGCTCGTCCTCGATGATGAGCACGTCGGTCGCCACCTGCTCGGCGATCTCGCGGCCAGCCTGCTCGATGAGGCCGCTCGCCTCATCGACCGGAATGTCGAGAATGGCGGCGACATCGTCGGGCGCGAAGCCCTCGACGGTGCGCAATAGGAACGCCTGGCGGGGCCGGGGCGTCAAAGCTTCGATGTTCCGTTCGACCGCGCCGGCCCGGATGACCGCCGTGTTCGGATGCACCATGTTGACGGGCATCGACGACCACAGCTTCAGGAAGGTGCGGTAGAGTGCGATGCGGGCCGGGACGTCCCGCGGGAAGGTCGACGGATCCGCGACCAGCGCCTCGAGGGTCGCCACGACATAGGAATCGCCGCCCGCCTGCGAGCCGTTGAGGGCGCGGGCGAAGCGACGCAGATACGGGAGATGCGGTGCGATTTCCGCAGCGATGGTCATGCCGAACTCCTGCTCGAATAGCGCTAAAGGCAGCCCGGAAGCCGTTGGTTTGGCAAGCTTTTTATTTTTTTTCTACGACGGAACCGCCCATCGCCTGATGCGTTTTGGGTTGGATCGGCGTCACATCCCGCGGGGATGTCGAGGAGATATCGATGCGCGAAAAAGCGGACAAACGCGAGGCGGAGGAACCCGAGGTGGAACGCGACATCGTGCTCGACCCCCGCATCCAGGACGCCATCGGCAGATCGCTGAAGGCCCATTACGACGACCTGATCAAGGCCCCCGTGCCGGACCGGTTCCTCGTCCTCCTGGCCGAACTCGAGGCCAAGGAGCGCAAGAATGGCCAGTGACGAGTTCCGCGAGGGCCTCATCGCCGAGTTGTCGAACCTGCGCGCCTTCGCCGTGTCACTGTGCGGCTCGGTGCAGCAGGCTGACGACCTGGTGCAGGATACGATGCTCAAGGCCTGGGGCAATTCCGAGAAATTCCAGCCGGGCACCAGCCTGCGCGCCTGGCTCTTCACCATCCTGCGCAACACCTACTACTCGCTCTATCGGAAGCGCGGCCGCGAGGTTCAGGACAGCGACGGCACCTATGCCCAGCGCCTGACCGTGTCGGGCGAGCAGGAGAGCGCCCTCGACCTCGCGGATTTCCGCATTGCCCTCGCCAAGCTCTCCGAGGAACATCGCGAGGTGCTGATCATGGTCGGCGCCTCCGGGCTGTCCTACGAGGAGGCCGCGGAGATCTGCGGTGTCGCCGTGGGCACCATCAAGAGCCGCGTCAACCGTGCCCGCGTCAAGCTCGCCGACCTCCTGGGCATTTCCAGCGTCGACGACATCGGCCCGGAGCGCAGCACCTCAGCCGTCATCCACCAAAGCCCGGCCGACATGGCCCGTACATGAAGCGATGAACGTCACCGCCTTCCGAACGGTTCGGGGCCGGCTCCTGGCCCTGATCGTGCTCGTGATCCTGCCCATCGCCATCATCACGGCGGTGACGGCGGTCGCGACCTATCGGTCTGTGCTGACGTCCATCGAGGCCTCGCAATTGCAGACGGTGGGCAATTTCTCCGTCCGCACCCGCATCTGGTACCGGGAGTCGCTGCGCACGCTGCTGACCGCCAGCACCAGCGTGGCGGCGATCGGCGGGACGGATGGCCAGTGCCGGGCGGTGGCCGAGCGGCTGATCGCCGACAATATCGGCGTCAGCGGCATCACCATGCGGATCGGCGGCGGCTCGCGCTGCTTCTCCGGCAATGATGCCCGCATCACCGAGGACGCGCTCGGGGCGCTGGTCGAGAATTACCGGTCGCGGGCGCGCAGTCCGACCTGGATCGGCGCCGAGATCGCCGACACGAGCTACGGCGTCACCATGGTTGGCGACCAGCGCTATATGGTCATTTACGCCCGGCGCGGCGACAGCGGCATCACCGGCATGGAGGGGGTGCTGCTGGTCAACGCCACGATCATGGACCGCACCTTCGATCTCGGCGCCCTTGGCGGCGGCACCATCGTCGGGCTCGTGCGCGCCCCCGCCGACGTGGTCATCACCCGCGGCGCGGCCGACGACGATATGAGCTGGCTGCCGGCCGAGCTGCCTGCGACGACGCAGCTGACACGCTGGGAGGCGCTGACCCGCACCGGTACGACGGCGACCTTCGGTATGCAGCAGGTGGCCGAGCCCGACCTCTATGTCCTGGCCCGCTTCGACCAGCAGGCCGAGCGCGCCGCCTTCCTCCAGTTCATCGCCCTGCTGCTGACGCCGCTGGTGACGCTGATGCTGCTCTTCGCTGTCTATTCGCTGGCGATCGACACCAATATCGTCCGCTGGATCCGCGGCATCGAGGCGGCGGCTGTGGCGCGCGCCTCGCAGCAGCCGCAGGAGGCCCCGGTCGATCCGGCGATGCCCGACGACATCCGGCGGGTATCGGAGGCCTTCAATGCGCTGATGTCCGACCAGGCGGAGCGCGTCGATCGGCTCAACGTCACGATCGGCGCGAACCGCCACCTGGTGCGCGAGCTGCACCACCGGGTGAAGAACAGCCTCCAGGTCGCGCAGAGCTATATCAGCCTCGCCCGCCGCCAACATGGGCCGGAGCATCGGCCGGTGCTCGCCGCCATCGAGGCGAAGGTGCAGGTCCTCTCCATCGCCTATCGCCATGCCCTCGCCCAGGGCGAGATGCGCCCGGTCGAGCTGCAACCCTTCCTCGACGAGGTGGCGGTGATGCTCAACGGGCTGTTGCAGGCGGGCCGGCCCTGGGTCACGGCGAGGGCGGAGGCGGATCTGGCGCTGGTGGTGGACCGCGCCATTCCGCTCGGCCTCCTGGTGGTCGAGATCGCCTGCCACGCCATCGAGGAGGCCCACACGGACCACCTGATGGTGGAGGTCAGCTGCGGCGGGGGCGACCATCTCGCCCTGTCGGTGGCCACCGACGATCGCCGCACCGGCGCCATCGACACCAAGATCGTCCACGGACTGCTGCGCCAGATCGGCGCCACACGGCGGAGCGGTGCCATCGAGGACGGGACCGGACGCTGGGACATCCCGCTCTGACGCCGGGCGTCAGGCGACGGCGGCAAAGCCCTGAATCGGGGTGATCTCGACGCCGACCCACAGCCCGATCTGCGCCCCGAAGGGTCCGGTGAAGCTGCCCGACACCGGCGAGGCATCCGTGGGGACGCGCGCCACCGCCACCCGGATGAGATGGGGGTCGGCGACAAGGGCATTGGTCGGGTCGAACTCCACCCAGCCGTCCCCCGGCACGAAGACCTCGGCCCAGGCATGGGTGAGCCCCACGGCGGCGCGGTTGGAGCCTGCCTCGCCTGTGGCGTTGTGGAGATAGCCGGTGACGAAACGGGCGGCATAGCCGAGGCGGCGAACGGCCTCGATGAAGAGCCAGGCGAGGTCGCGGCAGGAGCCGGCGCCAAGCGCCAGTGTCTGGGAGGGCGCCTGCGTGCCCTCCTCGTAGCGGACCGAATAGCCGAAGCCGGCATGGATCGCCTCGGCGAGCCGCGACAGGGAATCGCCGCCGACCGGGTCCTGCAGCACGCCGGCGAGCCAGGCGGCAAGCGCACCGTCGGCATCGGCGCTGGCGGGGGTGATGAAGGGCTGGAGGACGATGCGCTCGCCATCGGAATAATGCGGCACGAAGGCGGCGGTCGCCGGGCCGGGCTTGCGGAACAGGGCAGAGCCGTAGCGGCGCAGGACGAGCGAGGAGGTGATCTCCAGCCGATCGGCGGCGTCCGCGAAGGTCGCGAGGGCCACCGGGTTGCCATAGACATCGTGCGACCAGGCGAGCGCGGCGGCGGGGAAGATGTCGAGTTCGGTCTCGAGGATGCGCAGGTCGAAACTGTCCCGCGGGCGGATCATCAGCTTGTGCGGGCCGAACATGACCGGCTGAGAATAGTGATAGCGCGTGACGTGACGCAGATGGAGGTCCATGGCTGACGGCCCCGGCTGATCCCCCGCGAGATCCGGACAAAAAAGAAGCCGCACGAGGCGGCTTCAGGAAAGAGGTCTACATCGCGGGAAGGGAAATGGCGATGATCATGCCATGAACGCGTGGAGGTGGTGACAGTTCCGTCGCGTGCCGCGATTTCTGTCCGCCATCATGACTGCCTGCCTCACCGTCTGTCGGCCAGCGCATTGCGGCGTTCAGCGCTGTGCGCGACGCGCCACAAGGAGTGGCGGATGGGTGCGGAGCTCATATGGGCGCCGGCGGGACGGCGGGTCAGGGTGATCTTGCGGCCGTGGAACTCCTCGAGCCCCGGCCGGTGGCCGACGCTGATGACCGTGGAGGCGGCGAGTTCGTCGTCGAGCAAGGAGAGGAGCGAGTCCTGGCTGCCCTCGTCGAGCGCGGCGGTCGCCTCGTCCATGACGATGATCGCCGGCTTCTGGATGAGCAGCCGGCAGAAGCCGATGCGCTGGCGCTCGCCGCCGGAGAGCACACGATCCCAGTCGTCCTCCTCGTTCAGGCGCTTGACCATGTAGCCGAGGCCGCAGCGCTCCATCGCCGCGCGGATGATGTTGTCGGCGACCGCAACCTCGCCGTCGGGATAGAGCATCAGGTCCTTCAGCGTGCCGCGCGGCATGTAGGGCTTCTGCGGCAGGAAGGCGTAACGGAGGCCGCGGGGGAAGGCGATGCGGCCCGAACCCCAGGGCCACAGTCCTGCGAGGGCGCGGATGAACGTGCTCTTGCCGGTGCCGCTCTCGCCAACGATGAGCACCTTCTCGCCGGGCTCGATGCGGATGGAGGCGTCATCGATGACAACGCGGCCGTTGCGGTGGGCGAGCGAGAGGTTTTCGATCTGGATGGCGTCGTCGTCGCTTTCCTCGAGGCTGATCTGCTGGTCCTCCTCCATGATGGTGCCGATGTCGAGCTCCTCCAGGGTCTCGGAGAGTTCATCGACCCGGACGACCGAGGCATACCACTCGGAGAGCCGGACGAAGTTATCGACGAACCAGATGAGGGCCGCCTGCACGGCGGAGAAGGCGGCGGCGACCTGCATCACACCGCCGAGGGTGAGCTCGCCAGAAAGGAATTTCGGCGCAGCCAGCAGCAGCGGCACGACGGGGAAGAGCGCGCCATTGGTGTTGAGGACGAGGGCGAGGAAACCCTGGCGGCGCACCACCGCCAGCCAGGCGGCGACGACGTGCCCATAGCTCGCAATGACGGTGGAGCGCTCGTCGGCATCGCCCTTGATCAGCGCAATGCTCTCGGCATTCTCGCGCAGACGGGTCATCTCGGCGCGGAACTGGGCCTCCATCTCGTTCTTGGTCGAGACCTTGCCCACCAGGGCGCGGCCCACATAGTAGGCGGCGAGGGAGGCGACGGTGGCATAGGCCACCGCGGCGATGGCCATGTAGGCGGGGATGAAGACGGTGCGGCCGGCGATCTCGAAGGTGATGGAGCCGGCCACCGTCCACAGGATGGTGGCGAAGGTCAGGGCCGTGACGGCGGCGCTCAGAAGGCCGATGGCGAACTCGACCAGCGGCTCGGTGGCAATGCGGACATCCTCGGCGATGCGGAATTCGGGAGCCTTGTGCTCGGTGTCGAGGAAGCCGAGGCGATAATAGCGCTGGTCGGCGATCCACCAGCCGGCAAGGCGCCCGGTGACCCATTCGCGCCAGCGCACCTGCAGCAGCATGCGCGAGACCACGAGGCCGGACACGGTGAGAGCGGCCGCGCCGAGCAGCAGCGGCAGCAGGCTGATGGCTTTGATGACGGCGCCGATGTCCTTGGATTCGAGTGCGTCGAAGAACAGCCGGTTCCAGCCGTTGATGCCGACCTGCGCGCCGATCTGGGCGAAGGCGAAGACCAGCACGACGACGGTCAGCAACCAGGCCCGGCCGGCGGAAGGGCCCTTCCAGAAGCCATTGGCCATGCGGAAGAAGCAGCGCGATCGGGAGCGGGCCGGAAGGACGTCGGCTGAACGGGCGGCGGTGTCGGTCATGAATGGTCCGGCGGATCGTGAGGCCCTCCCGCCGTCTCCCGATCCTTCAAGGGGGCGGCCCCGTGATCGAAGGGTCGAGCCGGGAACGCCTTCGATGGTACCGGGTTCCATGCGGGTTCGGTCGGGCTGCCACGCGCCCCCGAGACCACGAGGACCCATGCTCTCCCATCCTGTCACCCGGCAGTCGCTGCACCCCTGGTGCCACACCTGCCCGTTGCGCCGGAAACGGGCCTTCCACCCCAAGACCGAAGCCGAGATCGCCTTCACGGCCGAGTTCAAGACCGACCACCGCCGCATCGCCGCCTATTTCGAGCGGGATCTGGTGGAGCGGCCCATCCTCTGACAGGGTGGTGCGGGAACCGGCACGGCAGGCGCGGCGTTGGCCTCCACAGGCATCGGCGACGGGTCCGCCACGGACGCGGCCGGCAACGCCGGGAGCCTTCATGCATATCCGCTACGGCTACGACATCACCATTTCCTGCGAGCAGGCGACCCCCGCCATCCTCATGCTCGACGTTCATCCCGACCGCAGGGGCGACCTGGTGCAGCCGGACACGCCCGAGGTCACCGCGCTTGCCGACGGGGCGAGCCTTTCAACCGAGCCCTTCATCGATCCCTTCGGCAATATCGCCCGCCGGCTGCTGGTGCCGGCCGGTGGCGCGCGGCTCACCGCCGCGGGCATGATCCACGATCCGGGCTTCCCGGAGGTGCTGCCGCTGGACGCGGCCGCGACGCTGCCGCAGGACCTGCCCAAGGAGGCCCTGCCCTTCCTCGCGGGGAGCCGGTATTGCGAGACCGACCGGCTGATGGCGCTCGCCTGGGAGCGGTTCGGCACAGTTCCGGCCGGCGGCCGCCAGGTCCAGGCGGTCTGCGACCTCGTCCATGGCCACCTGCGCTTCGACTACATGGCGGCGCGCAGCACCCGCACCGCCGCCGAGGCCTGGGACGAGCGCACCGGCGTGTGCCGCGACTTCGCCCATCTGGCACTGACGCTGTGCCGCTGCCTCAACATTCCCGCGCGCTACGTCACCGGTTATCTCGGCGACATCGGCCTGCCGGCCGTGCCCGAGCCGATGGATTTCAGCGCCTGGTTCGAGGTGCTGCTGGAGGGGCGCTGGCATGCCTTCGACGCCCGCCACAATCGCCCGCGCATCGGCCGCACCCCGGTGGCGCGCGGCCGCGACGCCGCCGATGTCGCGATGATCTCGACCTTCGGCGCGCATCGGCTGGAGAGCTTCGCGGTGATCACCGAGGAGGTTGAAGGCGACCGCTTCCCGCAGACCGCGGGCGAGCGGCGCGATCACTGGCAGGCGATGAGCCGGTTCCGGAACGCCGGCTAAGTTTCTTTGGACGACGCAATCGTCCGGTGATGGGAACAAAGGACTCCGGCTGCGGTTGGGACTTCGACAGCGCGCGGCAACCGTTTCGCGCCGCTGCTTTTCCGAAGAGCCACAGTGAGGAACGCCATGTTCAGCAAACACCTCGTCACCGCCTCCGTCGCCACCCTTCTGGCCACCGGCGCGCTGGCCCAGACCAACGCACCCGGCACCACCAGCCCCACTGCCCAGCCGCAGACCCAGACCGCCCCGGCGGCCACCACCCGAGCCCAGCAGATGGCCAACGAGCAGCTGACCTCCAGCAAGCTCGTCGGCATCACCATCTATGCGCCGAAGCCGGACGCTCCCGCCACCACGGGATCGACTGTGACGCGCCCATCGACCGACACGAGCGGCACGATGAGCAACTCGAGCGGTGCGGCAGCCACCCAGCCCCTGCCGGGTTCGGGCAGCACCGCGGCGACCGGGCCCGCCGTCCTGCGCATCACGCCGGTGAGCGACGCGCAGTGGCGTACGATGCGCGATGGCCACGATTCCATCGGCAAGATCGACGACCTGGTGATCGGCAATGACGGGCGCATTACCCACGCCGTGCTCGGCGTCGGCGGGTTCCTCGGGATGGGCGAGAAGAACGTCGCCATCGCGCTGGCGGATGTCCGGTTCATGCGGATGGCAGACGGCACGCTCGTCGGCTTCGTCAGCAGCACCAAGAAGCAGCTGCAGGACATGCCGACCTTCGAGCGCTCGCGCATCTGACGAGACGCTCCCTTCAAGACGCGATCGAGCCCCGCACCGGATGGTGCGGGGCTTTTCGCGAGGGGCATCGGCGGCACGGTGATGCCGACGAGAAGAAGAGCGGGGCGCAGCCGCTACCATCGTACTGGTTCTGCGGAACCCGAAGGCCGATCGCCGGTTTGTTGGTTGACATCTCGATGTCGCCGGCCCGCGCGGGCCCAAGCACCAATGTTCAGGAGCCAACCATGGGTAATCTTCTCTACTGGGCCGTCGTTTTCCTCATCGTGGCGGTAGTCGCCGCGTTCCTCGGCTTCGGCGGCGTTGCCGGCACGGCCATGAGCGGCGCGCAACTGCTGTTCTGGGTCGCCATCGTGCTCTTCGTGGTGTCCGTGGTCGCGAGCCTGATACGGCGCGCCTGACCGACGAGGGGCCTACCGGGGCCCGCGGTTCGCCGCGGGTTCCGCCCTGCGTCTTTTGACATGTCCTCCCGGCGGTCTGATGGTACAGAGGGCCGGGGTAGCGTGACCGGAATGTCATGACGCATGGTCAAGTGTTGCAGCGGTTTGCTTGGGGGATCGGACTGTTCGCCGCGGCTCTCGGCCTGCGCTTGGCGGCTGAACCCTTTCTGCCTCCCGGCTTTCCCTTCCTGACCTTTTTCCCGGCGGTGATCATCACCGCCTTCGTCGCGGGCGCCGGGCCGGCCATCCTGTGCGCCGGGCTGAGCGGCCTGGCGGCGCTCTATTTCTTCATCCAGCCCGAGCGCAGCTTCCAGCTCGACCTGCCCTCGGCGGTCGCCATCGCCTTCTTCGCCATCATCTGCGCGGTGGACATCCTGATCATCGACCGGCTGACGACGACGCTCGCTGCCTTGCGGACCGAGAGGGAAAAGGCGCTGCACCATGCCGGGCAGCGGGACACGCTGTTCAAGGAGCTGCAGCACCGGATCGGCAACAATCTCCAATCCGTCTCGGCGCTGCTCAACGTGCAGATGCGTGCCGTCACCGATCCCGCCGCCAAACGGGCCCTCGCCGACGCCGTGCAACGTGTCGGCATCATCGCCGACATCCACCGCATGTTCCACGATCCCGCCCACGCCGATGGCCGGATCGACGAGGACTTCACCCGTGAGCTGGCGGAACGCTGCCTCGCCACGGCTGGTGCGGGCGGGAAGGTCTCGCTGGCGACCTCGATCACGCCCATCGCCCTGCCGCAGGACAAGTTCCTTCCCGTGGCGCTGATCATGACCGAATGCATCAACAACGCGCTGGAGCACGGGCTCGGCGCGCGCGAGCACGCCAGCATCCAGGTGACGCTCACCCGCGTCGGGGCCGATTGCGAGCTGACGGTGCGCGATGACGGCCCCGGACTTCCCGCCGGCTTCGATGTCGCGACAGCGCGGAGCATCGGCATGACGGTGCTGCGCGCCTTCGCCGGTCAGCTCGAAGGGCGCTTCACCATGGCGTCCGACGGCGGAACGCTGTGCCGGCTGACGTTCCGCGCCCCGGTCATCGAGGACCGCCTGGAAGTCGCCTGGTCGGCCTCGGGATTGAAAGCAGCGCAGAACACATGACCCCTTCCAGCGACTGGGCCGGGCGACTGGCGAGCCGCGGCGCCGTCGCGGCACCGCGCCATCGCGGCTTCGGCAGCCAGCTCATCGAGATGAGCGTGCAGCGCCAGCTGAAGGGGGCGCTGACCCATGACTGGAGCGGTGGCGGCCTCACTGCCGTGCTGGTCGTGCCGGCGGACCACCTCGCCCGCTGATACGCCCCAGGGCCGAAAGCCTCAGCGCCAGAACAGCGCGAGGAGAATGATGATCGGCAGCGGTACGCCGACAAGCCAGAGCAATGCGCCGCGTCCCAGTCCCATGATGCGTCTCCTGTGTTCGCGTTCGAACCGGATAACGCCGGGGGTGTAGCGGGGTTCCGCGGGCCAGGTTCCGACGGAGAGGCTCAGGCGGCGAGCGCCTCGCGGCCGTCATGGCCGGTCACCGTCACGGTGAGGATCGAGCCGGGCGCCACGTCGCCCGCGAGGCGGACCGGCGTGAAATGGCCGGTGCGGGCGATGCGGTCGGTCTCGGCCAGCACGGAGAAGGCGCGGCCCACCATGCCGTCGAGATGGGTGGCAAGCGCCGCCTCGCCCTTGGCCCGCAGCCGCTTCGCCCGCTCCTTCACCACATCGCGCGCCACCTGCGGCATGCGCGCCGCCGGAGTGCCCGGCCGGGGCGAGAAGGGGAAGACATGGAGGTGGGTGAGCCCGCACTCGTCGACGATGGCCAGCGACCGGGCGAACATGTCCTCGGTCTCGGTCGGGAAGCCGGCGATGATGTCGGCGCCGAAGACCATGTCGGGGCGCAGCCGGCGCACCTCGTCGCAGAAGCGGATGGCATCGTCCCTGAGGTGCCGGCGCTTCATGCGCTTCAGCACCATGTCGTCACCCGCCTGAAGCGAGAGGTGGAGATGCGGCATGAACCGTTCCTCTCCGGCGATCACCGCCATGAGATCCGGGTCGGCCTCGACGGAATCGATGGAGGAGATGCGCAGGCGCTCGAGCTCGGGCACATGGCGCAGGATGGCCTTGCAGAGCGCCCCGAGCTTCGGCTCGCCGGGCAGGCCCTGGCCGTAGCTGGTGATGTCGACGCCGGTGAGCACGACCTCGCGATAGCCGTTCTCGACCAGCTTCCTGACCTGCGCCACCACCTCGCCCATGGGCACGGAGCGGCTGTTTCCACGCCCGAACGGGATGATGCAGAAGGTGCAGCGGTGGTCACAGCCATTCTGCACCTGGACGAAGGCGCGCGAGCGTCCGGTGAGGCCATCGACGAGGTGGAGGGCCTGTTCGCGCACCGCCATGATGTCGTTGACCGCGACCTTCTCCGATGCGGCGACACCGAAATCAGGCCCCTGCGCCAGCACGCGACGCGTCTCGCCCCAGGCCTCGGCCTTCATCTTCTCGTCGTTGCCGATGACGCGATCGACCTCCGCCATCTCGGCGAAGACCTCGGGCTCGGTCTGGGCGGCGCAGCCGGTGACGATGATGCGGGCGGCCGGGTTCTCGCGCTTCAGCCGGCGGATGGCCTGCCGCGCCTGGCGCGTCGCTTCGCCGGTGACGGCGCAGGTATTGACGACGATGGCGTCCGACAGGCCGGACTCGGCGGCGAGGCGCTGCATGACTTCGGATTCCGACGTGTTCAGCCGGCAGCCGAAGGTCACGACCTCGACGGAGGGGCGGGCGGCGGACATGGGCGTCAGGCGGCCGTGGCGAAGAGCGCCGGCGCGAAGCGGCCCTCGTGCTCGACCTCGGTCGGACCGGTCATGACGACGTGGTTGTCGTCGCGCCATTCGATGAAGAGGTCGCCGCCGGGCAGCGAGACGGTGGCGGCGCGCTCCGTGCGCTTGGTGCGGGCGGCGGAGACGAGGGCGGCGCAGGCGGCCGAGCCGCAGGCCCGGGTGATGCCGACGCCGCGCTCCCAGACCCAGAGCACGATGTGGTCGCGGCTCTTGACGCCGGCGAGCGAGATGTTGGCGCGCTCGGGAAAGATCGGGTGGTTCTCCAGCATCGGCCCGATCTTCGTCAGGTCGAAGGCATAGGGATCGTCGACCCAGAAGATGGCGTGCGGATTGCCCATCGAGACGACGGAAGGCGAATGCAGGATGGGCGCGTCGATGGGCCCGATCTGCAACTCGATGGCGCGGGTGTCGCGGAATTCCTCGGCGAGCGGGATGTCCTGCCAGCCGAACTTCGGCTCGCCCATGTCGACGGAGAAGGCAGCCGGCCCGACGCGGCGGCAGGCGAGGATTCCGGCGACCGTCTCGACGAGGAAACTGTTCGATCCGTCCTCCTCGGCCAGCACCCAGGCGACACAGCGCGTCCCATTGCCGCAGGCGCCCGCCAGCGAACCGTCGGTGTTGTAGATGCGGATGAAGCAGCGGGTGCCCGGCGTGCGCGGCTTGTGCAGCACCATCATCTGGTCGAAGCGCGAACGCTCGTCGGCGGCAATGGCACGCGCTTCCGCCGCCGTGACGACATGCGCGGAGGCGCGCAGGTCGACCACGACGATCTCGTTGCCGGCGCCGTTCATCTTCCAGAACGGATGGTGGGCGAGCGGGCTCATGCCTGAAGGACCGGTCGGGGTGGCGTTGACGGGGGCCTGTGACGGCGGGGACACAATGCCTCGCGCCTATATAGGCTATCCTCGCGCTTGTCGAAATGCCCGGGGCGCGAGGCCCCGCCGAGGGGTGCGATGAGGACCAGGGCGATCATCACGACGGGCGTTGGGGGATCGATAGGCGGCCGCGCCTCGGCGGGGGTTGCGGCGTGGCTGGCGCTCGGCCTCGCTGCGGCGATGGCGCAGCCGGCGCCCACGACTCCACCCCCGGCCACTCCCGCGACCACGACGCCGGCTCCCGCCACGCCTGCTCCCACCACACCTGCACCGGTCGCCCCTCCGAGCGCCGAGGCGGCGCCGACCACACCCACCGCTCCGGCGGCCGCGGCCCCGACACCGCCTGCCCAGACACCATCTGCCCAGACACCACCTGCCACGGCGACGCCGGCAGCACCTGCGCCCACGGCCCCCGCCGCCTCGGTCCTGCCGACCGACGAGGCCATCGCGGCGGCGGGCTTTGCCGACGAGGTGACGCTGGAGGCGCGGCCCGCCCTGGTGCGCAAGGGCAAGACGAGCTGGGACGACCTCTACGGCGCCTTCCGAACCGCGATCGCCGAGTTGAAGGCGATCGCCGCGCGCGAGGGCGCCGAGATGACCGGGCCACCGATGGTGCGTTTCCTGTCGTCCTCCGACGACGCGGTGGATTTCGAGGCGATCCTGCCGGTGAAGGAGGCGGGCAAGCCTGCCAGTGCCTATGCGCCGGCCGCGCCGGGCACGACGCCGTCCGGCAAGACGCTGCGCTTCGTCCATCATGGCGGCTACGACACGATGGAGCAGACCTACGACGAGATCGCCAACCATCTCGACGAGCGCAACATCATCGCCGAGGACGCCTTCGTCGAGGAATATGTGCGCGACCCCGACACCACGCCGGAGACGGCCATGGCGATCTTCATCTACGTCTTCCCGAAGACCGCGCCGGCCCGCTGACGCAAGAGGGCCGGCGCCGCGGACACGGCACCGGCCCAGTGTTCAGCGCAGGCGTGTCAGGCCTGATCTTGCGTCGGACGCGCCGGGAAGATCTTCACGACATTGCCATTGCGCGCCTGCCACTCCTTCTCCAGCTCCAGCACCCCCATCTCCAGGCAGAAGGTGGCGGTGGCGCTGAAGCCTTTCGCCTCATAGGCGACAGCCCGCGCCGCGCCGATGAGCGCCAGCAGCGCGTCATCCGGCGTGGTCGCGTCGCCATTGAGGGGCGTGACGGGCTTGCGGTTCGTTCTCACGTGTCGATCCTCCCTTCCAGATGTGACGGTTCGTGCCAGCGCCCCTCCGGCCGGATCAGCACGGCGGGGCCGGACTGCGGCGTCAGGGCGTCAGCTTTCGCGGGGACGATCAGGTCGCCCTCGAAATAGGTGGTGTCGGTGAGGTAGCGGATGCCCTCGCCGGAGCGGCGGACGAAGCCGAAACGCTCCCAGAGCGGCGCCACGTCAGCGGCGGCATGGCCATAGAAATGGGTGTAGCCCTTGGCCCGGCCGAGATCGATGGCCGCCTGTACCAGCTTGAAGGCGAGGCGGGTACGGCGGGAGCGCGGCAGCACGGCGAGGCGCTCGACCTTGGCGAAGCCGGCAAACCACCTGATGCGCACGCATCCCGCCGGCTCGTCGCCGACATAGCCGATGAGATGGGTGGCGCTGAGGTCGTTGCCGTCCACATCCTCGCGATAGGGGATGCCCTGCTCGCCGATATAGGCGGCGGCGCGCATGGCGAGCACCATGGTGAGCTCGGACATGTCGTGCACCACCTTGATGCCGCAGCTCCCGGCCTCGACCCCCGGCACGTAGCTGTCGTAGCTTGCCACCGGCGGCGCCTGCATCGGCAGGTGCATGAGGTCCTTGAGATAATGGCGCTTGAAGGTGGCGCCCTGGACGAAACCGATGTTGAGGAAGAACTGCAGCGCGCGCTCGTTGGCGGCGCGGCAATACATCGGCAGCCCACGGTACTTGGCCGAGGTCATGCGCTCGAAGACATGGGCGATGCCGCCGGCCGTCTCGGGACCGTTCATGACGCCCCAATGGTAGACGGCGGCCGGCCGCTCGTGCTGCCGGCAGATGAACCGCAGGTCCGGATCACCCGTATCCAGACGCCCGTCAAACAGCGCGGCGTGACCGTCCTCGGTCAGCGGCAGGAAGGCGAGGAAGCCCATCGCATTGCCGGTGGTATCGTCGGTGTAGCCACCGCGGGCGAAGACCGAGATGCATTCCGGATTGTGCCGGAAGATCTCGATGACCTTCTCGGTACTGGCGAGACCCTCGATGCTGGTTCTCGCCTTGGCCATCAATTCTTCGATGATGGCGGGAGTGGGGGTGAATGCGACGATGGAGCGAGCGTAAACAGCCGGCTGGAGACTGCGAGCATTCCTGCTGCGGTTGCGATTGCGGCTAGATGAGATAGGCTCTTTACTCTGGAACATGGCAGATACCCCTGGGTTACGCGGGAACAACACAGGGATGTTCGCAAATGAGGTTGTAGCTGCATGTCCTCAAAACGCGCCGACGTGGCCCATGAAGGAGACCACATCGACACGGCCTTCAACTGGGACGATGTCCGCCTCTTCCTGATCCTCGCGCGGACCGGGAGCCTCCGGCGGGCCGCCGCAGAGGCCGCAATGTCGCGCAGCGCCTTGATGCGCCACATCGTTCACCTGGAGCAGCGGACCAATTGCGTCCTCTTCCGCCGCACCAAGCAGGGCATGGTGCTGACCGAGGAGGGCGAGAAGGTTCGCACGGCCGGCGAGGCCATGTTGCAACAGGCGCGGCTGCTGAGCCACGTCTCGCAAAGGGCCAAACCCGGGTTGCGCTCGACCGTGAAGCTCGGGATCACCGAAGGGCTCGGGACCTTCTGGCTGGTGCCGCGCATTCTCGACTTCTCGCTCGCCGAACCGACCGTGCAGGTCAGCATCAAGTGCGACATGCGGCCTACGGACATCGAGGGCCTGGAGGTCGACTTCGCCGTGCAGCTGGAGCCACCGGCGGCCGGCGACCTCATCGTCACCCGGCTCGGCTGGCTGCATATCGCCTTCTTTGCCTCCGAACGCTATGTGCGCGGCTATGGCGCGCCGGAGACGCGGGCGGACATCGCCGCCCATCCCTTCATCGAACTCGTCGCCAACCAGATTCCCAGCCAGAAGCTGCAGGCTGACGTGACGCGGGAAGACCACCGCGCCTTCGTGGGCCTGCGCGTCAACACCAGCTCGGCGCAGGTGCTGGCGGTGACCAGCGGTGCCGGGGTGACCGCGCTGCCGACCTATGCCCGCGCACTGGCGCCGAGCCTCGTCCACGTCGCCCGCGACTACCACATCCGCCGGGATATCTGGCTCGTCTACCACCCGCGCGCCGCCGACCTGCCGCATGTACGCAAAGCGATCGACTGGGTGAAGCGCTCCTTCGATCCGCAGCGCTATCCCTGGTTCGGCGAGGCCTATGTCGAGCCGGACAAGATGCAGCTGATGGCGCAGGAGCGCGGCCAGCTCTTCTCCGACTTCCAGGCAGCCGAGGCCTTCCGCTAAGGCCGCACGTCCCGCTTGCGGCGCTGCAAGCCGATTGCGGTGGCGGCGCCGGGCCCGCCACCTATCTTGGCCTCATGATACGCGGACACCGCGTCACAAGGAGGCCACCATGTCCCTCGGCATTCACCACGTCACCGCCATTTCCGGCCCGGCGCGCCGCACCCTCGCCTTCTATGGCGACATTCTCGGGCTGCGCCTGGTCAAGCAGACCGTCAACTTCGACGATCCCGGCACCTATCACCTCTATTTCGGCGACGAGGCCGGCAGCCCCGGCACGATCCTGACCTTCTTCCCCTGGGAGAATGCCGGTCCTGGCCGGCTTGGCATCGGCCAGACCCAGGAGACGGCGTTCCGCGTGCCCGCGGAGTCGCTGGGCTGGTGGACGCATCGCTTCGTCGAGAAGGGCGTCCTGCACGAGGCCATCGAGAAGCGCTTCGGCCGTTCCACCCTCGCCTTCCGCGATCCGGACGGCATGCGCCTCGCCCTTGTCGGCGTCACCGATGCGGCGAGCGAGCCGGCCTGGGCCGCCGGCCCCGTGCCGGCCGAGGCGGCGATCCGTGGCTTCGACGGCGTCTCGCTGCTGGTCGAGAAGGGCGAGAAGACGGCGGCGATCCTCACCGATGTCTTCGGCTTCGAGACGGCCGGCACCGAGGGCAACACGACGCGCTATGTCGCGCCCGGCGTCGCCATGGGCGGCATCGTCGACATCCGCGTTGCCGGCGGCTTCCTGCCCGGCCGCGAGGGTGCGGGTTCGGTGCATCACATTGCCTTCCGCGCCGCTGATGATGCGGCCCAGGAGGCCATGGTGAAGCGCCTGCGCGAGGCGCATGGCCAGCGGGTGACGGAGCAGCGGGACCGGAACTATTTCCGCTCCGTCTATTTCCGCGAACCGGGCGGCGTGCTGTTCGAGATCGCCACGGATGTTCCCGGCTTCGCCGTGGACGAGCCGGCGGCGACCCTCGGCGAGGCCCTGAAGCTGCCGGCAGGCCTCGAGCCCATGCGCGCCCGCATCGAGGCGGTGCTCCCCGCCCTCACCTGAAACCCCTGCGGGGCCGCACCGGTGCGGCCCCGCTACCCCGGAGAGACCCTCATTACCACCACCGCCACCGACATCGTCCACCGCTTCGTGCCCGGCACCGCCGCCGGTACGGCGCCGCTCCTGCTGCTGCACGGCACCGGCGGCGACGAGACCGACCTGTTGCCCCTCGGCCAGATGATCGCGCCGGGCGCAGCCCTGCTGTCGCCGCGCGGCAAAGTGCTGGAGCACGGCATGCCGCGCTTCTTTCGCCGGCTCGCAGAAGGTGTCTTCGACCACGAGGACGTCGTGCGGCGCGCCCATGAGCTCGCCGATTTCGTGACTGCCACCAGCGAGCGCCACGGCCTCGCCAGGCCGGTTGCGGTCGGCTTCTCCAACGGCGCCAACATCGCCGCGGCGATCCTGCAGCTGAGGCCCGAGGTTCTGGCCGGCGCCGTATTGATCCGCGCCATGGTGCCGCTGCCCGCGCCGCCGGCCGCGGATCTGACGGCCAAGCCGGTGCTGATCCTGTCGGGCGCCATGGACCCGATCATCCCCGAGGCCAATGCCGCTGAACTCGCCCGGCAATTGTCAGCCGCCGGAGCGGCGGTGACCCACGAGGTTCTGCCCGCCGGTCACCAGCTGACCCAGTGCGACATCACCCTGGCGCGCGACTTCCTCGCAGGCCGCTGAAACGACGAAGGGCCGCCCCGGCGGGACGGCCCCTCACGTCAAGATGGGTGGAGGCTCAGCGGGTGACGACCACCTGGGTGCCGACGCTGACGCGGTTCATCAGGTCGACCACATCCTCGTTGAGCATCCGGAAGCAACCGAAGGACGCGGCGGTGCCGACGGAGCGGCGCATGCCCTCGGTCGTGCCATGGATGGCATATTCGCCGCCGGCAAGCGTCAGGGCGCCCTCACCCATCGGATTGTTCGGCGCACCGCCGGGAATGACGTCCGGCAGATTCGGGTTGGCGCGCCGGACGACGGCGGGCGGCGACCAGGCGGGGCGCACGTGCCGGCCGTTGACGACGGTCCGGCCTTCCCACTGCTCAGAGGCGCGGCCGACGGCGACACGGTAGCGGATCGCCATGCCGTTCTCCTTGATGAGATACAGGCGCCGCTCGGAATTGCGGATGATGATGGTGCCGGGCTCGGCGTTGAAATTGACCCGGACGATTTCGCGCGCCTCGGCCTGATGCGGTGTGGAGATACCGACCATCGCGCACAAGGAGAAAGCAGCGGCCAGCACAGGCCGCTTCCAGACAGTTCCCATGACCCACTCCCAAGCCGCCCTTTCCACCCGGCGGCACGCGCCGAGGAAGACGGGCGATCGGTTTCTCTTCCCTTGTCGAGAGAGGAAAAATCGCGGCGAGAGTCAACGAGTCCTTGCTGTGCTGGAACGCCGTGGAGGAGAGTCTGTTGCACAGCCGCAACGCTTTGCCGGCGGATCGTGTGAACGGTCATAAACCATTCACCACACGACAGATTCACCAGCGATCAACCATGTCCCTCAACCGCCTGCTGAAGGCCGGCCCGCCATCCTGCCCGTCAGGCCGGAGGACGGGTCGGTGTACAGCGCGGCAGAGCCGAGACTGAAGATCCAGGACAGGCGGACGACATCCGCCCTGCTGGCGCTTTGCGGCTTCGTGGTCCTCGCCTGCCTGCCCATCGCGCTGCTCTGGTCGCTTGCCGCGGGCGATGTCACCCCCTCCGCCGCGATCCGCCCGACGCTCGCTCCGCAGCCCGTCGCGAGCGAGCCTCTGGAGCCGACCTGGCGCACCGTGGCGAACCGCCATGCCGGCTTTGATGTCGATGCGCCGCGCTGGCGATCGCTCGGCCAGGAGACGACCCTTCAGCGGCGCTCGGACGGCCTCTCCCGTGAAGTGTTCCAGTTCGGCAATGCCAGCGACTTCCGCCGCCACGCCGCCATCATCATCGACCGCGGCGAGATCGATGCGGTGAGCCCGCTCGCCGGCCTAACGGCCATGATCGCCGATCTCGGCGTGCCGGCAACCCGCGTTACCGCCAATCCGCTGCCGCTGGTCACCAAGTTCGGCCCCATGGCGACCGTCGACATGGCGATCGAGACGGAGGAGAACGGCAAGGCCTGCCTCGCCTTCGCGCTGCGCGAGGCGGAGGCCGGCATCGCCATTGCCGGATGGGTCTGCAATGGCGGGCCAGAACTGGTCAGCCGCCAGGAGGCGAGCTGCTTCGTCGACCGCGTCTTCTCCGTCGGCGTCCGCGACCAGCAGGTGGCCACGATCTTTGCCCGGGCGGAACTTGCCCGCCAGCCCTGCCCGGCGCCGCCGACCGGAGCCCAGCCGGCGCCCGTGTCCGAGCGCAATGGACGGCCGACGCCGCTGCGCCTCAACCGGCTCTGAGCCGTTTCGCGACAAGCCAGCGCGTTAACGATTCGCTCACCGTTAACCGCTCCTTAACCATGAAAATGCAGGATTACCGCCAACGCGACACGAGGAGGCGGCGATGGCGGTCGGACCGATCGGAACTGCAGCGACGGGCACGACGGGTGCCGCGGGCGACCGCGCCGGCGGCTCCAACGCGAGCGCCGTGCGCCCGGCGGAGACCGCTCCGAAGACGCGCGTCGCCAATGTCACCGTGACACTGTCGCCGGAGGCACGCCAGCATCTGTCGCGGCTGGAAGGCTTTGCGGCCACCATCGGCACGTCGAAGCAGCCGAAGCAGATGGCCAAGCCGGGCATCAACATCGACTTCCGCACCTGAGCGGAAGGCCGCGGGCGACAGCCGCCCGCGACCGGGACCCGCCTCAGCCGGCGAGGTGCTGCAGTTCCTTGATGATGGCGTCGCCCATCTGGGCCGTGCCCACCACATGGGTGTTGTCGGACTTGATGTCCGCCGTGCGCAGGCCGCTGGCCAGCACATTGGTCACCGCCTTGTCGAGCATGTCGGCGGCTTCGATGGCCTTGAACGAATAGCGCAGCGCCATCGAGAAGGACGAAATGGTGGCGATGGGGTTCGCCGCGCCCTTGCCGGCAATGTCGGGGGCCGAGCCATGGACCGGCTCATAGAGCGCCTTGCGCTGGCCGGTGACTGCGTCCTCGGCGCCGAGCGAGGCCGAGGGCAGCATGCCCAGCGAGCCGGTTAGCATGGCCGCAACGTCGGAGAGAATGTCGCCGAAGAGGTTGTCGCAGACGATGACATCGTACTGCTTCGGCCAGCGCACCAGCTGCATGGCGCAGTTGTCGGCCAGCACGTGCTCGAGCTCGACCTCGGGGAACTCCGCCTTGTGGATGCGGGTGACGACCTGCTTCCACAGCACGCCGGAGCGCATGACATTGTGCTTCTCGGCCGAGGAGACCTTGTTGCGGCGGGTCTTGGCGAGTTCGAAGGCGACTCGGGTGATCCGCTCGATCTCCGAGGTTGTGTAGAGCTGGGTGTCGACGGCGCGCTGCTGGCCGTCCTCCAGGGTGACGATCTCCTTCGGCTCGCCGAAATAGACGCCGCCGGTGAGCTCGCGGACGATGAGGATGTCGAGGCCCTCGACCACCTCGGGCTTCAGCGAGGAGGCGGCGGCGAGCGCCGGGAAGCAGATGGCCGGACGCAGGTTGGCGAAGAGGCCGAGATCCTTGCGCAGGCGCAGAAGCCCCGCCTCGGGACGCTTTGAATAGGGCACATCCGCCCACTTCGGGCCGCCGACGGCGCCAAACAGCACGGCGTCGGCAGCCTGGGCCAGCGCCATATCGCCGTTGGAGATCGCCTCGCCATGGGCGTCATAGGCGGTGCCGCCGACGAGGCCGTGCTCGGTCTCGAAAGAGGCGACGCCCTGGCGGCCGAACCAGGCGACGACCTTCTCGACCTCCGCCATGACCTCGGGGCCGATGCCGTCGCCGGGCAGGATCAGGAGCTTGTGGGTGGCCATGGGGTTTAGTCCTCGCGTGAACGTCGCGCGGCTCTAGCGCCCCGCCTGCCCAAGGGCAAGCACCTGAAAAGCAGAAGGGCGCCCCGGTGGGAGCGCCCCTCGATGATGCGATGGCCTCGCCGTCACTCGGCGGCGGAGGGTTTCTCGTTGGGGCCGCCGGCCGGATCGTCCTCGACGCGGGGGGTGCGGCGGCGGGCGCGGGGCGCCTTGGGCGCCGCCACCTCGTCGGAGGCCGCAACGGCTGCCGGGGCGCCGCCGGTGATGAAAGAAGGCAGGCCGAGGCCGACCGGCTCGTCACGCTCGGCGCGATCCTGACGCTCGGGCCGCTCGGCGCGCTCCGGGCGCTCGGGCCGGTCCGGACGATCACCGCGGAAGTCCTGGCGATCCTGACGCTCGGGGCGATCGGGACGGAAATCCTGGCGCGGCGCATCTCCAGCCGGAGCACCACCGCCCTCGCCTTCGAAGCCACCGGAGTCGCGGCGGGCCTGGCGCTCAGCGAAGCGCTCGGCGCGACGACGCTCGAAGCGCTCGCGGCGGGACTCGTAGGGACGGCCATCGGCACGCTGGCCGTCGCGGAAACCCTCTTCGCCCTCGGCGCCCGGCTCGGGCTGCTCACCGACAGCCTGGTCAGGCTGGGGACGCGGGCGATCCTGGAAGCGCTGCTGGCCGGGGAAACGATCCCCCCGGTCGCCGCGGTCGCGATCGCGGTCACGATCCCGGTCGCGGTTCTGGCCCTGGAAGTCGCGCTGACCCTGGAAGTCGCGGTTCTGGCCGCCCTGATAGTCGCGCTGGCCCTGGAAATCGCGGGGCTGGCCGCCGAAGTCGCGCGGCGGCTGCGGCTGGGGCTCGGGCTTGGCAATGGGGGATTCGAAGCGCTTGTCGAAGAGCGAGGCGAAATCGTCGTCCTCGTCGCCGTCATCGCCCTCGTCCTCGACCTGGCCTTCCTGGCGCGGCATCTGCTGCTGGCGCAGCTGCTCCTGCGCGGCGGCGATCAGACGGAAATAATGCTCGGCGTGCTGCAGGTAGCTCTCGGCGGCGACCGGGTCGCCGGAGGAGTGCGCGTCACGCGCGAGCTGCAGATACTTCTCGCCGATATGCTGCGCCGTGCCCCGGATCTTCACGTCCGGGCCGTTCGACTCGTAGCTGCGCGACAGCGGGTTCGGACCCTTGCCGCCGCGATTGTTGCGGCCGCGCATGCGCTTGTTGTTGCTGTTCCTCATGTCGGTCCTTTGTCGACCTCCTCAAGCGGAGCCCGCCACTGTCGCGCGGAGCGTCCGGATCCATCGGGCCGGGCTTTGCGGGTGTCACGGGCAATGAGCCCGGCCTCGCGGCCCTCGGCAGTCCAGTGATCTTCAGGGTTCGGGGCCACGGTCCTCGACCAGGCCCTGCGGCGCGCCTCGGGCGCCGACGTCCTACTTCCGGGTGCGGATCACGGCGCCCTTCGCGCCCCTCCGACGTTTCTAGCCCGCCAGACCTGTTTGATGTTGGGATCGACGCGCGGATATGACCCCGGCCCGCGTCGAATCTTGTCTTGAAAACCCTTAGCCCGTCCGCCGCGGAATTCCAAGCGCTTTCTCGGGCGTCCGGCCGCGCCGGCCCGCTCAAGGGGCCGGGTTGCCGCGCAGCTGATGAACGCGGTCGATGGCCTCCAGCACGGCCGGCGACAGCAGGACCTCGCCGGCATCGATGGCGGTCTTGAGCTGCGCCATGCCGGTGGCGCCGATGATGGCGGAGGCGACGAAGGGCCGGCTCACGACGAAGGCGATGGCGAGCGTCGCCGGGTCGAGGCCGGCGTCGCGGGCGATCTCCACATAGTCGCGCACGGCCTCTTCCGAGCCCGGCTTCTGGTAGCGCTGCTGCCGGTCGAAAAGCGTGACGCGGGCGCCGGCGGGCCGCGCGCCGTCGAGATATTTGCCGGTGAGGAAGCCCTGGGCCAGCGGCGAATAGGCCAGCAGGCCGATCCCCTCGCGCATCGACACCTCGGCCATGGCGGTCTCATAGGTGCGGTTCATGAGGTGATAGGCGTTCTGCACCGTCTGGACGCGCGGCAGGCCCCTGGCCTCGGCCTCCTTGAGGAAGGTCATGGTGCCCCAGGCGCTCTCGTTCGACAGGCCGATGAAGCGCACCTTGCCCGCCCTGACGAAGTCACCCAGCACGTCGAGCTGCTCGGCGATGGCGGTCTCGTCGGCGCGCGGCGCCCAGAGCTCGGGATCGAAGCGGGAGGGATTGGCGCCGAAGGGCGCCGGGCGCTCCGGCCAGTGGATCTGGTAGAGGTCGACATAGTCGGTGCCGAGCCGCGTCAGGCTCTGGTCGAGGGCGACCTGCATCTGCTGGCGGGTGAGGCGCGTCGGCGCGCCGTCCGGTCGCAGCCAGGTCATGGCGCCAGCGCCGGCCACCTTGGTGGCGAGCACGATGTCGTCGCGTTTTCCCCGCGTCTTCAGCCAGGAGCCGATGATCCGCTCGGTCGAACCGAAGGTCTCGGCCTTGGGCGGCACGGAATACATCTCCGCCGTGTCGAAGAAGGTGATGCCGCGCGAGACGGCATAGTCCATCTGCTGATGACCCTCGGCCTCGGTGTTCTGCTCGCCAAAGGTCATGGTGCCGAGGCAGATGACAGGCACAGTCAGGCCGGATCGGCCGAGGGGACGGGTCTGCATGGGACGGTTCTCGCGGGAGGTCCGACGGTGGTTAGGTGGGGGGCCGCCAGCCGTCAACCGCCACGGCGGGATCGCACCTGTGCGATGAGCTCCTCCACCTTCGGCAGAATGCGGCGGACGATGACATCGACGCCGCGGCCGTTGGGATGCATGCCATCGGCGAGGTTGAGATCCCGCTCGGCCGCGACCCCTTCGAGGAAGAACGGATCGAAGATGAGGCCGTGCTTCGCCGCAAGCTCGGGGAAGATCGGGTTGAAGGCGGCGCCATAGGTGGAGCCCATGTTCGGCGGGGCGATCATGCCGGTGAGGAGGATCGGGATATTGCGCTCCTTCAGCCGGGCGATGATGGCCTCGAGGTTGCGGCGGGTGATGGCCGGATCGATGCCGCGCAGGGCGTCGTTGGCGCCGAGCTCAAGGATCACCGCGTCGACGCCGTCGCCCACCGCCCAGTCGAGACGCTCGAGGCCGCCGGTCGAGGTGTCGCCGGAGACGCCGGCATTCTCGACGGTGACGGCAAGGCCTTTGGCGCGCAACGCTGCCTGGAGCTTGACCGGGAAGGCGTCGGCGGGGGGCAACTGGTAACCGGCGGTCAGGCTGTCGCCGAGCGCCACGATGGTGACGGGCCGGGGCGCCTGTGCACCGGCCGGCATGGGCACGCTCAGAAGGGCGGCGCAGGCGGCGGCGAGGCCGATCACGAACTGTCGCACAGGCGGTCCCTTCCCAAACAAGGCCATTCCCGCCATCTAGGGTCCCAAGTGCACCGCCGCAACGTGCGGCCTCTTCGATGGACCCGACGCACCGATGCAGCCCGCCGCCGCCTCTTCCGCCTCCCGACCGGCCATCGTGGTCGACAGGGTCGAGCTGTCGCTCGGCCGCGGCGCCTCGCGCGTCCACATCCTGAAAGGATTGTCGCTGACCATCGCACAGGGTCAGTCGGTGGGCCTCGTTGGACCGTCAGGCTCGGGCAAGTCGACGCTGCTGATGGTCATGGCGGGGCTGGAGAAACCCGATTCCGGCACGGTGACGGTCGCCGGCACCGAGATCACCAGGCTCGACGAGGACGGGCTCGCCCGCTTTCGCGGCCGCCATGCCGGCATCGTCTTCCAGTCCTTCCACCTCATCCCGACCATGACGGCGCTGGAGAACGTCGCCGTGCCACTGGAACTCGCCGGCGAGGCCCATGCCTTCGAGCGGGCAGCGGACGAACTCGCCGCCGTCGGCCTCGGCTCGCGCCTCGATCACTACCCGACGCAGATGTCGGGCGGCGAGCAGCAGCGCACGGCGCTGGCCCGGGCCCTCTCCGTCCGCCCGGACATCCTTTTTGCCGACGAGCCCACCGGCAATCTCGATGAGACCACCGGCCGCACCATCATCGACCTGATGTTCGCCAAGCAGGCCGAGCGCGGCGCGACCCTCGTCCTGGTCACCCATGACCGGAGCCTTGCCGAGAGCTGCGATCGCGTCGTGCGCCTGCGCTCCGGCGTCATCGTCGAGGATAGTCGCGCTCCGGAGGCGGTGGCGTGAGCAGTTTCGTCGCCCGCCCGGCGCGGCTCCCGACCGCTGTCCGCCTCGGCCTGCGTGACCTGCGCGGCGGCATCCGCGGCTTCGGCACTTTCATCGCCTGTATCGCGCTGGGCGTCGCGGCCATTGCCGGCGTCGGCTCCTTCGCGCGCGGCCTCGTCGAGGGGCTGGAGCGCGAGGGCCGGGTGATCCTCGGCGCCGATGCCTCGTTCCAACTGCTGCACACCGAATTGCCCGCCGCCGTCGTGGCGGCGCTTGCCGAACGCGGCACGGTCGCCACCATGGCGACGACCCGCGCCATGGCGCGCACCACCGGGACGGGCGACGCCGTCAAATCGTCCCTGGTCGAGTTGAAAGCCGTCGATCCCGGCCTCTATCCGCTGGTGGGTAAACTCGAGACCGATCCGGGCGCGACCACGGCTGCCGCACTCGCCCCGCGGGACGGACTGCCCGGCGCGCTGGTGGAGGCAGCCCTCCTTGCCCGCCTCGACCTCAAGGTCGGCGACAGCCTGATCCTCGGCGACCGGCCGCTGCGCATCGCCGGCGTCATTCGCTCCGAGCCCGACCGCCTGGCCGGCGGCCTCGGCTTCGGTCCGCGCCTCATCCTGTCGCTCGATGCTTTCCGCGCTTCGGGCCTCATCCAGCCGGGCTCGCTGATCCGCTGGATGTACCAGCTCGACCTCGGCTCCTCACAGACCACCGAGGCGGAGATCCGCCGCGTCGTCGCCGACATGCGCGCCCGCTTCCCCGATGCCGGCTTCGAGGTCCGGACGCGGATGAACGCCTCGCCGCAGCTCGCCAGCCAGATCGAGCGCTTCTCGCAGTTCCTGACGCTGGTCGGCCTCACCGCCCTGCTGGTGGGCGGCGTCGGCGTCGCCAATGCGGTGGCGAGCCTTGTCGACCGCAAGCGCGACGACATCGCAACGCTGAAGGCGCTCGGGGCCACCGGCGGCCTCGTCTTCGCCGCGACGCTGACCCAGGTTGGCCTGCTGGCCCTGGTCGGCACCGCCATTGGCCTTGCCGCCGGCGCGGCGCTGCCGAGCCTCGTGGTCGGCGCCTTCGGCAGTGCCATCCCCATCCCCGTCTCGACCACGGTGCAGCCGGTGGAACTGGCAACCGCCGCCGCCTACGGCCTGCTGGTCGCCCTCGCCTTCGCCCTCTGGCCGCTCGGCCGGGCCCACGACATCCCGGTCTCCGCCCTGTTCCGCGACACGGTCGACGGCACGCGGCGCTGGCCGCGGCCGCGCTACCTCGCCCTCGTCGCCGCCACGCTGGCGATCCTTGTCGGCCTGTCGGTGGCGACCTCGTTCAACCCGCGCCTCGCCATGGGCTTCATGGCGGGCGCCGCCGGCATCTTCGTGGCGCTCCGGCTGGTCGCCGCGGCGATCATGGCCATTGCGGCGCGGATGCCGCGCGCCCGCGATACCAGCCTGCGCCTCGCCGTGGCCAATCTCCACCGCCCCGGCGCGCTTACGCCCTCGGTGGTGCTGTCGCTCGGGCTCGGCCTGACGCTGCTCGCGGTCATCGCGCTGGTCGATGCCAGCTTCCGCCGGCAGCTCGAGGATGCCCTGCCGGCGCGCGCGCCCTCGTTCTTCTTCGTCGACATCGTCAATGCCGAGGCGCCGCGCTTCGACGCCTTCATCGCCGAGAAGGCGCCGGACGCTGATCTTTACCGCGTGCCGATGCTGCGTGGTCGTTTCGTCCGCCTCGGCGGCCGGCCCGTGGAGGAGATCCGCGCCCGCGACGACATCGCCTGGGCGCTGCGCGGCGATCGCGGCATCACCTATGCCGCGAGCGTGCCGCAGAACTCCCGCGTGGTGGAGGGCTCCTGGTGGCCCGCCGACTACAATGGCCCGCCGCTCGTCTCCTTCGACGAGCGCATGGGCCAGGGTTTCGGCCTGAAGATCGGCGACGAGGTGACGGTCAACGTCCTCGGCCGCAACATCACCGCGCGGATCGCCAATTTCCGCGCCATCCAGTGGGACAATCTCGGCATCAACTTCATTGTCGTCTTCTCGCCGAACACCTTCCGCGGGGCGCCGCACGCGCATCTTGCGACGCTGACCTACCGCCATGCCACTAGTGCGGCGGAGGAGGTAGCGCTGCTGCAGCAGGTGGCGGCCGCCTTCCCGGCGGTGACGACGGTCCGCGTCAAGGACGCTCTGGAGGCCGTCGGCCAGCTCGCCACCCAGATCGGCACCGGCATCCGCGGGGCGAGCATCGTCACGCTGGTCGCGGCGATCCTCGTGCTGGCCGGGGCGCTCGCCGCCGGGCACCGCGCCAGGGTCTACGACGCGGTGATCCTCAAGACGCTCGGCGCGCCGCGCGCCATGCTGATCCGCACCTACGCCACCGAATATGCCCTGCTCGGCACGGTGACGGCGCTGTTCGGGCTCGCCGCGGGATCGGTGACCGCCTGGGTCATCACCACCCGCGTCATGAACATTCCCTTCGCCTTCGCGCCGCTGGAGGCTGCCCTCATCATCGTGCTGGCCATCCTGCTGACGGTCGGATTCGGCCTCGTCGGTACCTGGCGGGCGCTTGGCGAAAAACCGGCGCCGGTGCTGCGCAACATGTGAGCCGGCATGGGGTTGTCGCCGCGCTTCGCAGACCCTTGCGACAAAGAACCGCACACATAGGGCGGCATAGGCCTGCGGCAATGAGGGAGCTTGTATCCCCGGCGGCATCAGCCATATTCCGGACGAAGGGCGGACCAGACGATGGGACGCTCACGGGGAAAGCCAGAGGTTCTTCCATGTCCTATTACGATCCGAATGCTCAGGCCTATGGCGGCTATGGCTACGGCCAGCCGACGGCCATTCAGCAGGCTCAGATCGACCAGGGGCTCCGCTCCTACATGCTGGGCGTGTACAACTACATGATGATTGGCCTGGCCATCACCGGCCTCGCCGCGCTCGGCATCTACATGCTCTCGGTGACCGGCGATGCCAGCCTCGCCTACAAGAATGCCGGCCGCGCGATGGCGGTCTCGGGCGGTCAGTACCTGACGCCCTTCGGCGCCTTCCTGTTCGCCAGCTGGTTCAAGTTCGTCGTCATCCTCGCGCCGCTCGGCGTGGTGCTGCTGCTGTCGTTCCGCGCCGATCGCCTGAGCGCCCCGGCCGCGCAGATGACCTTCTGGGTCTATGCCGCGCTGGTCGGCGTCTCGATGACGACCATCCTGCTCGTCTACGCCCACACCTCGGTCGCCCGCGTGTTCTTCATCACCGCGGCCTCCTTCGGCGCCCTGTCGCTGTGGGGCTACACGACCAAGCGTGACCTCTCGGGCATGGGCACGTTCCTGATGATGGGCCTCTTCGGCCTGATCATCGCCTCTCTGGTGAACATCGGCATCGCCGCCTTCACCGGTCAGGCCTCGTCCATGCTGCAGTGGATCATCTCGGTGGTCGGCGTGCTGATCTTCGCTGGCCTCACCGCCTACGACACGCAGAACATCAAGAACGAGTACATCTACAGCCTGTCCTATGCGCAGGACGGCTCGATCGTGCAGAAGGCCGCCATCTTCGGCGCCCTCCAGCTCTACATGGACTTCGTGGGCATGTTCCAGTTCCTGATGTCCCTGCTGGGTTCGCGCGACGAGTGATCGTCCACGCCTCACAGGCCTTCCCGACCTGACGGAACCCCCGGCCACCGCGCCGGGGGTTTTGCTTTTATGGGGGGGTGCAGGCGGCGTCAGGCCGGCCTGAAGACCAGCGCCCGCGGCACCGCGCCAAGATCCGAGCGGAGCCCGTCGAGAACGAGGCCATGGCGGCGGGCGATGGCCACCACATCCGGCGCCTGGCCGATGCCGATCTCGAGACCCAGCCGGCCCCCGGGCGCGAGGAGGCGCAGGGCATCGGCGAGGATGGCGCGATAGGCGTCGAGCCCATCAGCGCCACCATCCAGCGCCCGGCGGGGGTCATGGAGCGCCACTTCCGGCTCCAGCGCCTCACAGGTGGCGGAGGGAATGTAGGGCGGATTGGAGACGACGAGGTCGAAGGTCCCGGCGAGGCCCTCGCCCCAGGAGCCGGCCTGGAAGCGGGCGCGGGGGGCGAGACCGAGGGCGCTCGCATTGGCTTCAGCCGCCGCGACCGCGTGGGCTGAGATGTCGATGCCGAGGCCGGTTGCCAGCGGCCGCTCGACCAGCAATGCCAGGAGGATCGTGCCCGGGCCGGTGCCGAGGTCGAGGATGCGGCGGGGTGCGTCGACGGGGAGCAGCGCCAATGACACATCGACCAGCGCCTCGGTGTCACCCCGCGGGATAAGGCAGTCGGGGTTGAGGGTGAGCGCCAGCCCGTGGAATTCCGCCGTGCCAAGAATGCGCGCGATGGGCTGGCGCGCCAGACGCCGATGCAGCAGCGCCTCGAAGCGCGCCGCCTCCGCCGGATCGAGCGCCCGTTGCGCGGCCGCGCCGGGATGGGCGGGATCGATGCCGCAAACGCTCATCAACAGCAGCCGCGCGTCCAGCGAAGCCTCGGGGAGACCTGCGGCGGCGAGCCGCTCGGCCGCAGCGCGGCGGGCGCTGGCGATGGTTGCGCCGGCGGCGCTCACGCCGCTTCCGCGGCCAGGAGGCCCGCCTGGTGGTCTGCCACCAGCGCGTCGATGATCTCGCCCAGCGCGGTGCCGGCGATGATTTCGGGAAGCTTGTAGAGCGTCAGCTCGATGCGGTGGTCGGTGACGCGCCCCTGCGGGAAGTTATAGGTGCGGATCCGCTCGGACCGGTCGCCGGAGCCGACCTGAAGCTTGCGGTCCTCGGCGCGGGTCGCGGCGAGGCGGCGGCGCTCGTCGTCGTAGAGACGCGAGCGCAGGATCGCCATGGCGCGGGCGCGGTTCTTGTGCTGGGAGCGCTCGTCCTGGACCACCACCACCGTGCCGGTGGGCACGTGGGTGATGCGGACGGCCGATTCCGTCTTGTTGACGTGCTGGCCGCCGGCGCCGCCCGCCCGCATCGTGTCGATCCTGAGGTCGCCCTCGTCGATGGCGAGGTCGACCTCCTCAGCCTCGGGCAGGACTGCGACGGTGGCCGCCGAGGTGTGGATGCGGCCGCCCGATTCAGTCGCCGGCACGCGCTGTACCCGGTGCACGCCGCTCTCGAACTTGAGGCGCGCATAGGCGCCGGGCCCCCGCACCTCCGCGACGATCTCCTTGAAGCCGCCGACAGTGCCCTCGCTGGCGGAAATCAGCTCGACCTGCCAGCCCTGCAGCGCCGCAAAGCGCTCGTACATGCGGTAGAGGTCGCCGGCGAAGAGGGAGGCCTCGTCGCCGCCCGTGCCGGCGCGGATCTCCAGGATGGCGTTCTTGGCGTCGGCAGCGTCCTTCGGGAGCAGGGCGAGGCGGAGCTGGTGCTCGAGGGTCGCGAGACGCTCCTCCAGCGCCGGCTTTTCCTCGTGGGCGAGGGCCGCCATTTCGCGGTCAGTCGCAGGGTCGGCGAGCAGCTGGGCGATGTCGGCGAGTTCCGCCTCCGCCGTGCGAAAGGCGCGGATGGCCTCCACCACCGGCGAGAGCTCGGAGAATTCCCGCGACAAGGCGATGTAGCGCTCGCCCTCGACGCCGGCAGAGAGCTCCGCCTCGACGAGATCGCGGCGAACCACGAGGGCATCCAGCTTGGCGACGGGCAGCATCAGAGGCTCACGCCCTCCGCCTCGGCGAAGTCGCGCAGGCGCTGGCGGATGGAGGGACCGGGCTTCGGCTTGTCGATGAGATCGTCGACGAGGGCGGAGACGCGGGCGAGGTCGAGGTCGCGGATCACCGACTTCACCGGACCGACGGCCGCGGGCGAGAGCGACAGCGAGCGGAAGCCGAGGGCCGCGAGGATCATCGCCTCCAGCGGCCGCGAGGCGAGCTCGCCGCAGAGCGTGACGAGCTTGCCGTGCTCGTGGCCCTTGCGGGCGAGCAGGCGCAGGGCGCGCAGGATCGGCGGCGACATGGTGTCGAAGCGGTTGGCGACGCGGCTGTTGCCGCGATCGACGGCGAACATGAACTGGACGAGGTCGTTCGACCCGACCGACAGGAAGTCGACGCGCGGCAGCAGCTCGTCCAGCTGGAAGAGAAGCGCCGGCACCTCGACCATGGCGCCGACCTGGACACGGTCGGGCATCCGGTGGTCATGGCGGCGCAGATGGGTCAGCTCGCGCTCCACGATGGCCTTGGCAGCGTCGAACTCCTCCACCGCGGCGATCATCGGGAACATGATGCGGATCTCGCGGCCCGCGGCGGCGCGCAGCATGGCGCGGACCTGGCTGCGCAGCAGGCCGGGCCGGTCGAGGCCGAGGCGGATGGCCCGCCAGCCCATGGCCGGGTTCTCCTCCTGGATCACCTCCATGTAGGGCAGGACCTTGTCGCCGCCGATGTCGAGGGTGCGGAAGGTCACCGGCCGCTCGCCGGCGGCGTCCAGCACCTTGCGGTAGAGGTCGAGCTGCTCGGCGGTGCGCGGCAGGGCGTTGGCCACCATGAACTGCAGCTCGGTGCGGAACAGGCCGATGCCGGAGGCGCCGGTCTCCTCGAGGAAGGGCAGGTCCACCATCAGGCCGGCGTTCAGGTGCAGCTTCACCTCGACACCGTCGCGGGTCACCGCGGGCAGGTGGCGGATGGCGGCGTACTGGGCCTGCCGGCGGGCGCGGAAGCGCACCTTCTCGGCATAGGCGTTCTCGACGTCGCTGGTGGGGCGCAGATGCACCTCGCCGGTGGCGCCGTCGATGATGATGGCATCGCCCGGATCGGCGAGGCTGGTGGCGTTCTCCGCCTGGCCGACGGTCGGGATACCCAGCGCGCGGGCGACGATGGCCACATGGCTGGTGGAGCCCGCCTCCTCCAGCACGAGGCCGCGCAGCTTGGTGCGGTCATAGTCGAGCAGGGCGGCCGGGCCCATATGGCGGGCAACGACGATGGCATTGTCGGGCAGCTCGGCGGGGACGACACCCTTGTCGCCGGTGAGCTGGCGCATCAGCCGGTTGGCGATGTCGTCGAGATCGTGCATCCGCTCGCGCAGATAGGGATCGGTCTGGCGCATCATGCGGGCGCGGTTGTCCGACTGGACGCGCTCCACCGCAGCTTCCGCCGTGATGCCGGTGCCGACCGCCTCCTTGAGCCGGCGGACGAAGCCGCGGTCATGGGCGAACATGCGATAGGCTTCGAGGATGTCGCGATGCTCGCCGCCGCGGGCCACCGCCTCATCGTCCAGCATGTCGTCGATCTCGGCCCGCAGCGCCTCGATCGCCGTTTCCATCCGCACCAGTTCGCGGGCCGGATCGTCGGCGATGAGCTTGGCGACATGGATGCGCGGCTCGTGCAGCACGACGTGACCGAGGCCGACGCCATCGGCGAGGCCCTCGCCGGGAAGGTGCAGGGGGCGGCGGGCGACCGGCTCCTGGCCGGGCGGGGCGAGCGCCGACAGCTCACCCGAGGCGATCATCTCGGCGAGCACCATCGAGGTCGTCTGCAGCGCCTCGACCTCGTCCTCCTCGTATTTCCGGTGCGCCCGGTTCTGGACGACGAGGACGCCAAGCGTGTTGCCGCCGCGCAGGATCGGCACGCCGAGGAAGGAGTGGAAGATCTCCTCGCCCGTCTCCGGCTTGAAGGAGAAGGACGGGTGCTCCTGGGCGTCGGACAGGTTCAGCGCCTCGGCCGTCTGGGCGACGAGGCCGACGAGGCCCTCGCCGGCGCGCATGACGGTGAGGTGGACCGCCTCGCGGTTGAGGCCCTGGGTCGCGTAGAGCTCGAGAGTCCCGTCGACGCGCAGCACATAGACCGAGCAGACCTCGGCCACCATGTTGGCCGCGATCAGCACCACGATCTTGTCGAGGCGTTCCTGCGCCGAGATCTGCTCCGCCATCACCTCGCGGAGGCGACGGAGCAGGAGGCGGGGTCCGCCGAATGCGGGGCGCATCGGCATGGGTCAGGGTCTGGGGCGATCAAGCCCCGGTTGGGCGACAATGCGGCGGGCCTCCGCCGCAGAACCACCATTAAGGGTGCCGCTACCGGTTTGCAAAGGCGACGATGAAGCAGCCTGTGGTTGCAGCCGCCGCCCGCCACACGGGACGGCGGCGGCTCCTGCCTCAGTTCGGCTTGTCGAGGCCGTAGAGCGTGTGGAGCGTGCGGGCGGCGAGCTCGGTATAGGCCGCATCGATCAGCACAGAGAACTTGATCTCGGAGGTGGTGATGGCGCGGATGTTGATGCCCTTTTCCGCCAGCGCCTTGAAGGCGCGCGCAGCGACGCCCGCATGGGAGCGCATGCCGACGCCGATGCAGGACACTTTCACCACGTCGGACGCGGTCTCGATCGACTTGAAGCCGACAGCCTCGCGCGCATCCATGAGGACGTGGCGGGCGCGCTCAAGATCGGCACCAGGACACGTGAAGGTGATGTCGGTGGTCGCGCCGTCCGCCGAGACGTTCTGCACGATCATGTCGACATTGATATTGGCCTCCGCGAGGGGACCGAAGATGGCGGCCGCGACGCCCGGCTTGTCGGCGACGGCGCGCACGCTCACCTGCGCCTCGTCCTTGGAGAAGGCGATGCCGGTCACGACCTGCTTTTCCACGATTTCCTCCTCGTCGCAGATGAGAGTGCCAAGTTGCGGGGTCTCGGGGTCGTCGAAGGACGAGCGCACATAGGTGCGCACCCCGTGGATCATCGAGAGTTCGACCGAGCGGACCTGCAGCACCTTGGAGCCGAGGGACGCCATCTCCAGCATCTCCTCGAAGCCGACCTTGTCGAGGCGGCGGGCTTTCGGAACGATGCGGGGGTCGGTGGTGTAGACGCCGTCGACGTCGGTGTAGATGTCGCAGCGCTCGGCGCGGATGGCGGCGGCAATGGCGACAGCCGAGGTGTCCGAGCCGCCGCGACCGAGAGTCGCGATGCGGCCGGTCTCGCGGGTGACGCCCTGGAAGCCGGAAATGACAGCCACCTCGCCCTGATCGAAGGCAGCGTCGAGATTGGCCGAGGGAATCTCGGCGATCCGCGCGACCGAATGGGCCTCGTCGGTCAGGATCGGGATCTGCCAGCCCTGCCAGGAGCGCGCCTTGATACCCATGGCGTTGAGCACAACGGCAAGAAGCCCCGACGTCACCTGCTCGCCTGAGGCGACCACGGTGTCATATTCGGCGAGGTCATAGAGGGGGGCGGCTTCCTTGCACCAGGCGACCAGCTCATTGGTCTTGCCGGACATGGCAGAGACGACGACCGCCACCTGATAGCCGGCCTCGACCTCGCGTTTCACATGGCGCGCGACATTCTTGATGCGGTCGACAGTGGCGACGGAGGTGCCGCCGAACTTCATCACGAGGCGAGGCATGGTGAGAGCGATCCGGCGCCTGTGGCGCCCCCTTGGGTCAAAAAGGCGCGTATGCATAACGGCCGAAGGCATGTAAGGCAACGGACAGGCCGCCGGCATTTCCGATGGCCCCGGGACATGGCACCGATGACCGCGACCGACACCCGACCGACCGACGCCGACCTGAAGACGGACACGCGCCAGAACGGCCCCCAGCCGGGAGCCGCCGGCACCTCGACGCTCGACCCGATCGAGGTCGACAAGTTCTCGCGCCTCGCCAGCGAATGGTGGAACCCCTCGGGCAAGATGGGGATCCTGCACAAGTTCAATCCCGTCCGCCTCGCCCACATCCGCGAACAGGCCTGCCTGACCTTCGGCCGGTCGCGCGAAGCGGTCGATGCCCTCTCGGGCCTGTCGGTCCTCGACATCGGCTGCGGCGGCGGGCTGCTCTGCGAGCCGCTGGCGCGCATGGGCGCGACCGTCACCGGCATCGACCCGGCCCGCACCAATGTCGAGACGGCGCGGCTCCACGCCAAGACCTCCGGGCTCACCATTGATTATCGCTGTACAACGGCCGAGGAACTCGCCGCGGCCGGCGAGAGCTTCGACGTGGTCCTCGCCATGGAGGTGGTGGAGCACGTGGCGGACGTGCCGCTCTTCGTCGGCGCCTGCTCAAAGCTGGTGAAGCCCGGCGGCCTTCTCGTCATGGCCACGATCAACCGCACCATGAAGAGCTACGCGCTCGCCATCGTCGGGGCCGAATACATCCTGCGCTGGCTGCCGCGCGGAACCCACGAATGGGACAAGTTCGTCACTCCCGAAGAACTGGCGGATGCCATGGCGGATAATGGCCTCGCCGTCGTCGACCGCAAGGGCGTCCGCTACGACGTGCTGCGCGACCGCTGGGTTGAGACTTCGGACCTCCAGGTCAATTACATGGTGACGGCGAACCGGGCCGGCTGAGGCCGAGCTGACGCTGGACAGGGCGCGCCGCCCTGCTAGCCTTCTTCCATGCGTCGCGCGGCCCTCGTTCTTCTCGCCGTCGTCAGCGTGGGCCAGCCCCTGGCCGCGCAGGACCCGGCCGCGCCGCAACGCCAGCCCTTTACCCCCGGACCGCCGGTCAGCCTGCCGCCCTGCACGTGCCGGGCGGCTGGGAAAAGCTGGCTCGTGGGCGAGACAATTTGCCTCAAGACGCCCGGCGGCGAGCGGATTGCAATCTGTACGACCGATGAAAACGTTACAACGTGGCGTATATCTCCGGTGCCTTGCGCCACCTCTTCTTTGCAGCGCAACAGAACGGCCTTCATGACGCAGGGAAACCGCTGCTAATCAAGCAGAAGGGGACTGTGCAGCCAGAAAATTCCGTACTACGCTTCTTGCGGCTCTCAGATCCGGGCGGCAAGGATCTGGCGGCGGCCAGCGTCCCGCAAGGGAGGCGAACCATCGCGGATATTCCTGATCAGGAGCCCGAGCAGGTTCGCAATCGTGCGGAACCGGCAGTGCATTCGGAAAGGCTGACCGGCATGTCGATGACGGGGACCGTCAAGTTCTTCAACACCGAGAAAGGCTATGGCTTCATCAAACCCGATGACGGCGGCAAGGACATCTTCGTCCATATCTCTGCTGTCCAGCGATCGGGACTGGCGAGCCTCGCCGAAGGGCAGAAGCTGTCGTTCGAACTGGAGCCCGACAAGCGGGGCAAGGGACCCAAGGCCGTGAACCTCGCCGTTCGCGGTTGATCGTTCTCTCCAGACGGCCACCTGATACCGCCCGACCGATCCCGTCCGGGCAGCCTCTCGCGTTGCCTGAAGCCCGCCGATCCATGCGTCCTCGCCGATCCGGCCTCGCCGCGCCCTGCCCGATGCGATCCAGCCGGGCCGCCGGCGCGTTGACAGGATGCGCGGCGCGCCCGCCGCGTCCGATTTCCCTGTTGACGCCGGCTGGGCTAGATTGCCGCCATGACCGAACCCGTTTCCGCCGCTGAGCGCACCTCCGTCCTGATCGCCGGCGGAGGCCTCGCCGGTCTGTCGCTGGCCGTCGCCTTCAAGACGGCGCTGGGGCGCGGCTTTGCCGTCCATATCGTCGATCCCGCCATCGCCGCGCCGCCCGCCGACCAGGGCCGGGCATCGGCCTTCGCCGCCGCGGCGCGCCGGATGTTCGAGGCGACCGGCGTCTGGGACGCCATCGCCCCCGAGGCCCAGCCGATCCTCGACATGGTCGTCACCGACAGCCGCACCATGGACGTGGTCCGGCCCGTGTTCCTCACCTTCGCCGGAGAGATCGCACCGGGCGAACCCTTCGCCCACATGGCGCCGAACGCCACCGTCACCGTCGCGCTGTGGGAACGCGCCCGCGACCTCGGCGTCGGCATGATCGCCTCGACGGTGACCGGCTTCGAGGCAGAGGCTGGCACCACCCGCGTCACGCTTGCCAATGGCGCGGTGATCGAGACGCCGCTGCTCGTCGCCTGCGATGGAGGCCGCTCCCGCATTCGCGAGATGGCGGGCATCCGAACGGTCGGCTGGGACTATGGCCAGTCCGGCGTCGTCTGCACCGTGTCCCACGAAAACGACCATGAGGGCCGGGCAGAGGAGCATTTCCTCCCCGCCGGCCCCTTCGCCGTGCTGCCGCTGACCGGCCGCCGGTCCTCCATCGTCTGGACCGAGGAGACCGGCCGCGCGGAGCGGCTCTGCCGCCTGCCACGCGAACTCTTCCAGGACGAGCTGGAAAGCCGCTTCGGCCACAAGCTCGGCACGGTCACCGTCCTCGACAGGCCCGCCGCCTATCCGCTGAAGCTGCAGGTGGCGCGCGACTTCGTGGGCCCGCGCCTCGCGCTGGTGGGCGATGCCGCCCACGTCATCCACCCCATTGCCGGCCAGGGCATCAATATGGGTTTCCGCGACGTGGCGGCCCTGGTCGAATGCGTCGCCGATGCGGCCCGGCTCGGCCTCGACCATGGTGCCGCGGATGTGCTCGCCCGCTACCAGCGCTGGCGGCGCTTTGACACGACGCTGATGGGCGCGACGACGGACGGGCTCAACCGCCTGTTCTCCAACGGCTCGCAGCCGCTGCGCGTCGTGCGCGATCTCGGCCTCGGCCTCGTCGACCGCATGCCGGCCCTCAAGGGCTTCTTCATGCGCCAGGCGGCCGGCATCGTCGGCGACGTGCCGAAGCTGCTGCGCGGCCAGCTGCCCTGATCAGCGGAGCTGTGCGGCGAGCCAGTGGAGGTCGGCGTCGCGGAAGCCGAGCTCCTCAATGGCCTTCACCGTGTTGACGACATAATCCGGATTGGCGCCGGAATGGCCGTGGCCCTGGCGGACCATGTGCAATTGCCGTTCGCGGTCGAGGCGGCCGGCATATTGGGGATGGCCGCGGTCGACGAGATAGGTCAGCGCCCGGACACGCGCGCCGTCGGGCCGCTCCAGCGTCACGTTGCGCCAGGCTTCGATGTAGACCGAGGTCACCTGCTCGCGCTCGCGCAGATAGGCGATGGTCGCCTCGGCGTACGCCGCCGCGACGCGGAAGGCCATGCCGCGGCAGGCCCCGCCGCGGTCGAGGCCGAGAACCAGGCCCGGCTTTTCCGGCGTGCCGCGGTGATGGTGCGAATAGACGCAGAGCGAGCGGTGCAGGCCGATCAGGCGGGCGGGCCAGCGCTCGACGCAATCGAAGCCCGGTCGCCACATCAGCGAGCCGTAGCCGAACACCCAGAGATCGCCGGATTGCTGTTCCATGCCATGTGCCAGGAGGGACGGGGCGCAGCGGTTCTGCTATAGACGCGGCCCTGCCCGCGCAAGCAGCCTTCCGGACGGAGCCCCATGCGTTTCAGGACCTTCGCGATTCCCGTGGTCATCGTCGCCCTCGCCATCGGTGCCTGGAGCGCCGTGTGGTCCTGGGGTGCCGGACGCGCCGAGGACGCCATCCAGCGCTGGCTCACCGCCGAGGCCGCCAATGGCCGCGTCATCACCTGCGGCGAGCGCAGCGGCGGCGGCTATCCGTTCCGCATGGAGATCACCTGCACGAAGCCGACGGTGGAGCTGCGCGACGAGGCGAGGCCCTACCAGACCTATCGCTTCGAGCGGCTGAAGGTGGTCTCGCAGATCTGGAGCCCCGGACACGTCATTTCCGAATGGACCGGCCCGATGACGGTGGTGACCGAGGGCGACCCCTCCGTCACCCAGGCCACCTGGCGCCTCGCCCAGGCCTCGGCCCAGCTCGCCATCGGCGGCTATGACAGTTCCAGCGTCGTCATCGACGACCTCGAAGTGGTGCGCGACGGCACGGTGCTGGTGAAGACCCCGCGGGCCGAATTCCACACCCGCCCGAACCGCGGCGATCCCGTCAGCGTCGACGTGGTGGCGAAGTTCAACGCCGCGAGTTTCGGGCTGCGCCCCATGGCGCCGGTCGATGCCGAGATCCAGTTCGTCGCCCGCAAGCTGCTGCGCAATGCCAGCCGGCCGCAGCCCCTGCCGCTGCGCCAGTGGGTGGCGGCGGGCGGCGCGGTCGAACTCGTGCTGCTGCGCCTCGTCCAGGGCCAGGCCCTCGCCGTGGCCAAGGGTACTGTGCGGCTGACGCCGGAGGGCCGGCCCGAGGGCGAGATCGAGCTGCGCGCCGCCAATCTCGAACAGGTGCTGCAGGCGACGGGCCTGACCGCCAATCTCGGGCCCCTCGCCGCCGGCGCCATCACCATGGCCAGCCGACCGTCCGAGGTCGAAGGCCGCCAGGGCCGGCTCTTCACCCTGCGCGCCACCGACGGGCGGCTGCAGATCGGGCCGCTGCGCATCGGCCTGCCCTCGCTGTTGCCCTGATGGCACCGATGACCGCACCGTCGCGCGACATGGCCAGCCGCCGCGCCACCGGCAATGGCCGCAACACGCGCTCCGAAGAGCTGCAAACCCGGCTCGCCGAGGCCATCGTCTCCGGCCGTCTGCTGCCCGGCGCGCCGCTCGACGAGGCGCAGATCGCGGCGGAATTTTCGGTATCGCGCACGCCGGTCCGCGAGGCGCTGCGGCAGCTCTCCTCCTCCGGGCTCGTCGACATCCGGCCGCATCGTGGCGCCGTGGTCGCCAAGCCCGACCATGCCCAGTTGCGCGACATGTTCGCGGTGATGGGCGAGCTCGAGAGCGTCGCGGCCGGACTCTGCGCGGTGAAGATGGACCGCGCCGAACGCGCCGGCCTGGACGAGTTGCACCGGTCCATGGCGCGGCTCGTCCATGACGGCGACCTCGACGCCTATAGCGCTGCCAATATCACCTTCCACGTCACCATCTATCGCGGCTCGCACAACAGCTATCTCGCCGAGATGGCCTCGGCGACGCGGCGGCGCCTGGCACCGTTCCGGCGCGCACAGTTCGAGGGGCGCGACCGGCTGGCCCGCTCGCACCACGAGCACGACCAGGTGGTGCAGGCGATCCAGCGGGGGGACGCGGAGCGCGCCGCCGCCGCCATGCGCGACCATATCGGCCTGTCCGCCCGCGCCTGGGAGACGATCGTCGCCCAAGGCCCAGCCTGAGGCATTTGCCTATTTTGTGAGCATTCTTGTGGACTATCTGACGTATTGCATACAATCTCTCGGCTTGTGGCTCTGATGCTTGCCGCCACGACGGGGCAGTCTTTTCTCCGCATTTTCAATGACCTGCAAGGATGACGCTCGCTGGCACTCTGGCCGAAGCGGCCTGAGGCGCCGGCCCGCGCGCCTTGGCACGAGCGTTGCGAGACAGGGTCCAGCACGAGCAGGATCATGCCTTCGCCAGCAGCACCGACGGTCGCCTCCCTTCATGACGCCTATCGCCGTGGCACTTCCGTCGCCGCGGTCATGGGCAGCGTTTACGCGCGCATCGCCGCCGTCGACGATCCCGGCATCTTCATCCATCTGCGACCTGAAGCCGACGTGGTGGCGGAGGCGTCGCGCCTGCCGGCCTTCGATCCGGTCCGCTATCCGCTCTGGGGCATCCCGGTCGCAGTGAAGGACAATATCGACGTGGCCGGCCTGCCGACCACCGCCGCCTGCCCGGCCTTTGCCTTCGTCCCGCAGCGTTCGGCGACGGCGGTGGAGAAGCTGGTGGCCGCGGGTGCCATCGTCATCGGCAAGACCAATCTCGACCAGTTCGCCACCGGCCTTGTCGGCGTGCGCTCGCCCTATCCGGTGCCGCGCAACGCCTTCGATCCCGCCCGCGTACCCGGCGGCTCGAGTTCGGGCTCGGCGGTTGCCGTCGCCCAGGGCATCGTGCCGCTGTCACTCGGCACCGACACGGCGGGATCGGGCCGCGTGCCGGCCGGGCTCAACGATCTCGTCGGCCTGAAGCCCTCGGTCGGGGCGATCTCGACGCGCGGCGTGCTGCCGGCCTGCCGGACGCTCGACTGCGTCTCGGTCTTCGCCCATGACACCGCCGATGCCTTTCTCGCCTATGCGGTGATGCGCGGCTACGACGCCGAAGACGCCTTCTCACGGCCCATCGTCGCCGACGATCCCGCGACCGCGGCGCCGCTCACCCGGCTCGGCCTGCCGCGCATGGCCGACCGGCTGTTCTTCGGCGACGGCGCCATGGCAGGCGCCTATGACGCGGCGCTCGGCCTCGTCAGGCCGCTCGCCAGCGCGACCGTGGACGTCGACCTGACGCCCTTCTTCGCGGTGGCGAAGCTGCTCTATGAAGGCCCCTGGGTTGCCGAGCGGCACGCCGCCATGCGCGCCTTCCTCGCCACCAACGCGGGCGACGTCCATCCGGTGACGCGGCAGATCGTCGGCGCTGCCGAGCGCTTCTCCGCCACCGACGCTTTCGAGGGGCTCTACCGGCTCGCCGAGCTCCGGCGGGTCTGCGACACGGTGTGGGACAGTGTCGACGTCATCGCCGTGCCGACAGCCCCCATCTTCCCCAGCCTCGCGGATCTCGCCGCCGATCCGATCGGCCCGAACAGCCGGCTCGGCACCTACACCAATTTCGTCAACCTGCTGGACCTTTCGGCCCTCGCCGTGCCCGGCCCGTTCCGCGCCGACGGCCTGCCCGCCGGCATCACGCTGATCGGCCCGCGCGGCGCCGATGCGGCGCTGGCCAGGCTCGGCGCTGCCTTCATGGCATCGGCGGGAGACCGCCGCCGTCAGCCCGCGACGGCCGCTGCATGAGCCACGCCATGATCCGTCCCGCCCATCACCGGAGGCAGCCTTGAGCGACCTGATCGAGATCGTCGTTGTCGGCGCCCACCTGTCCGGCATGCCGCTCAACGGCGAGCTGACGAGCCGCGGCGGCGTCTTCCGCCGGGCGTCGATGACGACGGCGGACTACCGCTTCTACGCGCTTGCCGGCGGACCGCCGAAGCGGCCGGGCCTCATCCGCGTCGCCGACGGCACCGGCGCGGCCATTGCCTGCGAGGTCTGGGCCCTTCCTGCGGAAGGCTTCGGCACCTTCGTCGACGGCATCCCCTCGCCCCTCGGTATTGGCACGCTGCGCCTTGCCGACGGCACGCGTCCCAAGGGCTTTCTCGTTGAGCCCGAGGGCCTCTCCGGGGCCGAGGAGATCACCGCCCATGGCGGCTGGCGCGCCTATATGGCGGCGCTCGCCGGCCGGGCCGCATGAGCATTCACGGCCGGCGGCCCGGGTGGCCGGCGGCCCACACACACGACCGGGAGCCAACCCGCACCCCTTCCACAGGAGCAATGTCATGATCCTTCGTCGCCACTTCCTCATGGGCGCAGGCCTTGCCGCCGGCGCGCTCTCGGCCCCTTCCGTGCTGCGCGCCCAGGAGCGCACCATCAAGATGGGCTCGCTGAGGCTCATCCATTCCATGCCGCCGCATTTCTATGAGCGCTTCGCGCCGGCCGGGACCAAGATCGAGATCATCACCTTCGACTCACCCACCGACGGCAAGAACGCCGTCGTCACCAAGTCGGTCGATTTCGGCGCCTTCGGCATCGCCGCGGCGACGCTCGGCCGGGCGGCGGGCGAGCCCGTCGTGGTGGTCGGCGCCTTCTCCAACAAGGGCATGGGCGTCGTCTCGAAGGCCGGCTCCGACGTCAAGACGGTGAAGGATCTCAAGGGCAAGCGCGTCGGCATCTGGCCGGGCTCCACCCAGGAGGTCTTCATCATGGAGCGCCTGCGCATGGAGGGCCTGTCGATCCGCGACGTGACCGCGGTGCGCGTGCCCTTCGGCGAGATGCACGCCATGCTGTCGCGCGGCGACATCGACGCCTATGTCGGCGCCGAGCCGGGCCCGGGCCTGTCCATCTCCTCGGGCGTCGGCCAGCTGGTCGAGTATCCCTATGGCACTGCCATGGGCGGCCTGAACATGGTCTTCGCCACCCATGAGGACACGGTGTCCGGCAGGCCGGCCCTGGTGCGCGACGCGCTGACGATCCATCGCAAGGCGGTCGAGTTCATGCTCGCCAACAAGCCTGCCGTGGCGGAGATGACGGTGCAGCGCCTCGGCGCCAACCGCGCAGCCGTCGATCATGCGCTCGGCGCCAACAATGTCGAGTATGCCTGGAAGCTCGACGACACGGTGCTCAAGCAGGCCAAGACCTATGCCGAGCAGATGCTGTCGCTGCGCCAGATCCGCCAGCTGCCGGACTTCGACAAGTTCCTGAACCCGACCTTCTCGAACCAGGTCGCCACCGCCTGACGGCGCTGAACCCGGCCGTCCGCTCCTGAGCGGACGGCCACCGCTTTCCGACAGGAGGACCAACGACATGGCGATGGTCGAGACCGCGCCGCCACCGGCGGCGGTGACGCTGGACAAGCCGGTGGGGAAATCGCCCTGGGAGCGGCTGAAGCCGACGGTCCTGGCGCTCATCGTGCCGGGCCTGTTGCTGCTGTTCTGGCACATCGCCACGACGCGTCGCTGGACGCGGCTGATCCCGACCCCCTACGAGGTCGGCGAGTACATGATCGATTTCGCCGTCGGCGGCATTTATGACGACGCCTTCTCGGCAACCCTCGTCACCCATCTCCTCGCCTCGATGGGCCGTGTCTATGGCGGCTTCGCCCTTGCCGCGCTCTTCGCCCTGCCGCTCGGGCTGATGATCGGACGCATCCCCACCGCGCGGATGGTGCTCGACCCCTTCCTCCAGGTGATGCGCCCCATTCCGGTCACCGCCTGGCTGCCGCTGTCGATGATCCTGTTCGGGCTCGGGCCGCGCTCGGCCTTCGCCCTCGTCTGCCTCGGCGCCTTTTATCCGATCCTGCTCAACACGATCTTCGGCGTGCGCTCGGTGGACCCCAAGCTGTTCGAGGCCGCCTCGATGCTGGGCTGCCAGGGCAATGCCCAGTTCTACAAGGTGGTGCTGCCGGCTGCCCTGCCCTCCATCTTCACCGGCCTTCGCCTTGGCCTCGGCCTCGCCTGGTTCGTCATCGTCGTCGGCGAGATGACCGGCGTGCCGCAGGGCCTCGGCGCCGTCATCATGGATGGACGGACGCTCTCCCGCACCGAACTCGTCATCTGCGGCATGATCATCATCGGCATTGCCGGCTACATCTCAGACCGCATCGTCGTGATGATCGGCAACCGCATGCTCAAGTGGAGCCCGACCCACCATGGCTGAGTCGAAAACGCCGATCATCGAGATCAAGCAGGTCTCCAAGGTCTTCAAACTGCAGGACCAGACGATCAACGCCCTGCACGATGCCAACATCACCATCCGCAAGGGCGAGTTCGTCTGCCTGATCGGCGCGTCGGGCTGCGGCAAGTCCACATTGCTCCGCATCATCGCCGGCTTCGAGCAGCCGACCAGCGGCAAAGCGCTGATGTGGGGCACGCCGATCGCCGGGCCCGACCCGACCCGCGGCATGGTCTTCCAGGACTATGCGCTGTTTCCCTGGCTGTCGGTGCGCGACAATATCGGCTTCGGCCCCGCCTCCCGCGGCCTTGCGAAGCCGGTGGTGAAGGAGACGGTCGACAAGTTCATCGAGCTCGTCGGCCTCACCAAATTCGCCAATGCCTATCCGCACCAGCTCTCCGGCGGCATGAAGCAGCGCGTCGCCATCGCGCGGGTGCTGGCCAATGACGCCGAGATCGTGCTGATGGACGAGCCCTTCGGCGCGCTCGATGCCATGACGCGTGAGCGCCTGCAGGACGAGCTCCTCGACATCTGGCAGCGCACCGGGCTGACGGTGGTGTTCGTGACCCATTCCATCGAGGAGGCGATCTTCCTCGCCGACCGCGTGGTGGTGATGACGCCGGGACCCGGGCGGATCGAGAGCGACAACCCGCTGATCCTGCCGCGGCCGCGCGATGTCGCGAGCCCGGAGTTCAACGAGGTCCGCCGCGTGCTCGGCGCCAAGCTGCACAGCCACCACGGCAAGAAGGCGGCGTGACAGAGGTGTGACGCCGGCCTTGCTCTCGCGCAAGGCGGAGAGCCCCGAGACCCCCTAGCGTTCCGGCATCATCACGCCGGCACGCTGGAGGGTTCCATGGCCGAACGCACGTCATTGCAGGGCAAGGTCGCGCTCATCACCGGCGCCGCCGGTGCCATTGGCCGCGCCACCGCCATCCTGATGGCCGATCGCGGCGCGGCGATCGTTGCCGTCGATCGGGACGGATCGGACCTCACGGGGCTCGCCGCCGCCCTCCCTCCCGACGCGCGATGCGCACCCGTCACCGCGGATGTCCGCACGGAGCGCGACGTCGCGGCCTATGCAGCGGCGGCGGTGAAGGCCTTCGGGCGCATCGACATCTTCGTCAACAATGCGGGGGTCGAGGGAATGGTGAAGCCGGTCGAGGACTATCCGCTCGACGCCTTCCGGGCCGTCATCGACATCAATGTGATCGGCGTCTTCCTCGGGCTGAAGCACGTGCTGCCGGTGATGTACGCCCAAGGCTCGGGCTGCATCGTCAACATGTCGAGCATCGCCGGCCTCAAGGGCACGCCGGGCCTGTCCGCCTATACCGCGTCGAAACATGCGGTCATCGGCATCACCCGTTCGGTGGCGGCGGAGGCCGGCCCACGCGGCGTGCGCGTCCTCTCGGTCAATCCCGGGCCGATCGAGAGCCGGATGATGGATTCGATCAATGCCGGGCAGAGCCCCGATGCGGCGGCGGCCCATGCCGCCGTCGCGGCCATGGTGCCGCAGCAGCGCTACGGGCGCGTGGAGGAGGTGGCCGAGCTCGTGGCCTTCCTGTCATCGGATGCCGCCGGCTATTGCCACGGCGGCATCTACAGCGTCGACGGCGGCATGTGCGCCGTCTGATAGCCCTCAGGCGGTGGCCACCGGCTCCGCCAGCACCAGCGCCCAGAACACCCGGTAGCGCGAGCCCGGCCGAAAGCCTGTGGCGATGCCAAGGCGCGTCACGCCGGGGTTGAGCATGTTGGCGCGGTGGGGCGGCGAATCGCGCCAGCCGGAAAAGGCCTCGGCGAGGGTGAGATAACCGGCCGAAGTGTTCTCCACCGCGGCGCGGTGACGATAGCCGGCGGTGGTGAGGCGGGCACCCACCGTGCCGGTCCGCACGCCGACCTGGTCGGCCTGGGCCATGGCGGCCGCCTGCGCCTCAGCCACCGCCATCAGAACCGGATCGACGCTGAGGGAACCGCGGCCATTGTTGCGGCGGAAGCCGGAGATCATCTCGGCGGCCATGGCGGCGTCCACGCGCGCGCCGGTCTGGGCGAGGTTGCGATAGAAGCTCGGCTGGCTCGGCGCCTGGACCGGCGGGGCGGAACAGGCGGCAAGGAGAGCGGCGCCGCCACCGACGAGGATCGTCCTGCGCCCGAGAACCGCTGCCTCGCCATTCAGATACCGTTCAGCCATCGAACCATTTCCTCTGTCATCGCCACCCATGCCCAGACGCGCATGGATGCGCGCCAATGGTTAAGCAAACATCTCAACCTTCTCTCAACCTCGGCATGGTTGAAAAAGGTTTGGACAGGAAATGGGACGGGATCATGCCCTGGTATCGTTGCGACGCCCGCGGGGAGACCGACAACGCCGGACCGCGTTTCGCGGCCACGCGCTTCATCGAGGCCGACATGGCTGAAACGGCTGCGCTGAAGGCGCGCCAGAGCCTCGGCCGCGAGCTGGTGCGCTTCGGTGTGTCGCCGCTCGAGGCGGAAAAGCATGTGGCGGTGGAGACCGTCCGGCGCATCGACGAGGAGGACGTGCCCGGCATCGTCGCTCCCGACATGGTGTGGCTGCAGCCGGCCTGATGGTTACCTGAGCGCGGCGTGGGGCTTTGAAGCCCCGCGCTCACGCCGTCAGTGAACGGCGAGGCCCGGCAGGTCGATCATCGCCGCGCCGAGGATGACACCCGGACGACGGGGCGAGCCGGTCTGGACGATGATCGCCAGCTTCTCGCAGTCGGGCGCCACGAGTTCGCGGCGGGAGATGGTCACGGTGCGCGGCCCGCCGCCCCACTCGCCGAGATTGGCGTGGGAGCGCACGACATTGCGATAGACCATGGTCTGGCCGCGGTTCTCGCCGCGAGTGATGTCCACCGGCTGGCGGGACGACACACCGAAGAGGAAGATGGTCGCCGGGTTCTCCGGGCTGACGCCATTAATGCTCGGCGGCAGGACGAGGGTGATCGTGTCGCCGGCAACGCGCAGGCTCACCGGCACCGACAGCGCGCCCGGCTGGCCGCGGCTCTGCTCCATCACGCGCTCGACGGCAGCACGGTCGGAACCGATGGCGTGGCCGACACCGTTGACGATCATCTGCGGCGTGTAGATCTGCCGGTCGCCGCGCATATAGGCATAGGCCTTCTGGCGCTTGGCGTGGATCGGGTTGGCCAGCGTGTCGCGCCAGCCCAGATAGTCCCAATAGTCGACGGCCAGCGTCAGGGCGATGACATCAGGCCGGTCGGCGACCTCGGCGATGAAGCGGTCGGCCGGAGGGCAGGACGAGCAGCCCTGGCTGGTAAAGAGTTCGAGCACTGCCGTGGGACGCTGCTGTGCCGAAGCCGGGCCGCCAACAAAGGCGACCATGGCCAGCACGAGCCCCACGCTCCATTTCACAACACCCATCGGAATCCGCCCCGATATCGTGACCTTGCCGGTCCCGCGGCCCGTCTTTAGGCCCGCCGGCACCGCCAAGGCTACTCACGGTTGGGTGAATGTCCCGCAAACGGCCGTGAGCACCGCCCCATCCCCAAAAGATAATGGCGGCCTGGCGAAAAAGCCAAGCCGCCGTCGCGGGTTCTTGATCAGGATCAGGCGGCGAGGTCGCGCAGCACGTACTGGAGGATGCCGCCGTTCTTGAAGTACTCGATCTCGTCCAGCGTATCGATGCGGCAGAGGATCGGCACCTTCTTCACCTTGCCGTCGGCGAAGGTGACCTCGGCCTCCATCTTCTGGCGCGGCTTGACCTTCTCGAGGCCCTTGATGGTGACGGACTCGTCGCCCTTCAGGCCGAGGGTGGCCCAGGTGGTGCCCTCCTCGAGGGTGAAGGGGACGATACCCATGCCGACGAGGTTCGAGCGGTGGATGCGCTCGAAGGACTGGGCGATGACGGCGCGGACGCCAAGCAGGTTGGTGCCCTTGGCGGCCCAGTCACGCGACGAACCGTTGCCGTATTCGACGCCGGCGAAGACAACCAGCGGCACCTTCTCGCCGCGGTACTTCATGGCGGCGTCGTAGATCGACATCTCATCCTTCGAGGGATAGTGGATCGTGTAGCCGCCTTCCTTGCCGTTCGGGCCCATCATGTGGTTGCGAATGCGAATGTTGGCGAAGGTGCCACGCATCATCACTTCATGGTTGCCGCGGCGGGTGCCGTACTGGTTGAAGTCGGCGACGTCGACCTTGTTGTCGATGAGGTACTTGCCCGCCGGGCTCGCCGCCTTGATCGAACCGGCCGGCGAGATGTGGTCGGTGGTGATCTTGTCGCCGAACAGGCCGAGGATGCGGGCGCCCTCGATGTTGCTGATGGCGTTCGGCTTCATGCCCATGCCGACGAAGTAGGGCGGGTTCTGCACATAGGTCGACTTGTCGTCCCAGGCATAGGTCTGGCCGGTCGGGGCCTTCACCTTGGCCCAGTTGGCGTCGCCCTTGAACACGTCGGCATAGCGCTCCTTGAAGAGCTTCTTGGTGACGTTCTTGGCGATGAAGGCGTTGATCTCCTGCGAGGACGGCCAGATGTCGCGCAGATAGACGGGGTTGCCCTTCTTGTCGGTGCCGATCGGCTCCTTGGTGAGGTCCATGGTGACCGAACCGGCCAGCGCATAGGCGACGACGAGGGGGGGCGAGGCGAGATAGTTCGCCTGCACGTCGGGGGAGACGCGGCCCTCGAAGTTGCGGTTGCCGGAGAGCACGGCCGAGGCGATCAGGCCGCTGTCGTTGATGGCCTTGGAGATCTCGGCCGGCAGCGGGCCGGAATTGCCGATGCAGGTGGTGCAGCCGAAGCCGACCAGGTTGAAGCCGAGCTTGTCGAGATCCTTCTGCAGGCCGGAATTCGACAGGTACTCCGCGACGACCTGACTGCCGGGGGCGAGCGAGGTCTTCACCCAGGGCTTGGTCTTCAGGCCCTTGGCGATGGCGTTGCGGGCGAGCAGGCCCGCGGCGAAGAGCACGGCCGGGTTCGAGGTGTTGGTGCAGGAGGTGATGGCGGCGATGACCACGTCACCATGGCCGAGGGTGAAGTCCTTGCCCTCGACCTTGACGCGGCGGCTCATCTCGGCGGCCTTCTTGTAGTCCTTCTCCATGGCATCGGCGAAGCCGGCGCCCACCGCCTCGAGGGCGACGCGGCCCTCGGGACGCTTCGGGCCGGCCATCGAGGGGACGACCTCGCCGAGCTCCAGCGAGAGCGTGTCGGTGAAGACCGGATCGGCCGAGCCCTTGGTGCGGAAGAGGCCCTGCGCCTTCGCATACTTCTCCACCAGCGCGATGCGGGCGGACTTGCGGCCCGAGGTGGTGAGGTAGTTCAGCGTCTCGTCATCGACGGGGAAGAAGCCGCAGGTGGCGCCGTATTCCGGGGCCATGTTGGCGATGGTGGCGCGGTCGGCCAGCGTCATGTTGTTGAGGCCGGGGCCGTAGAACTCGACGAACTTGCCGACGACGCCCTTCTTGCGGAGCATCTGGGTGACGGTCAGCACGAGGTCGGTGGCGGTGACGCCCTCCTTCAGCTTACCCGTGAGCTTGAAGCCGATGACCTCGGGCAGCAGCATGGACTGCGGCTGGCCGAGCATGGCGGCCTCGGCCTCGATGCCGCCGACGCCCCAGCCGAGAACGGCAAGGCCGTTGACCATGGTGGTGTGGCTGTCGGTGCCCACCAGCGTGTCGGGATAGGCGATCTCGACGGTCTCGGTGACGGTCTTGCCACGGACGGTCTTCTTCACCTTCTCCTTCTTCGTCCAGACGGTCTGGGCGAGATATTCGAGGTTCACCTGGTGGCAGATGCCGGTGCCGGGCGGCACGACGGAGAAGTTCTTGAAGGCCTGCTGGCCCCACTTCAGGAAGCGGTAGCGCTCACCGTTGCGGGCATATTCGAGGTCGACGTTCTTCTTGAAGGCCTTGGGCGAGCCGAACTCGTCGACGATGACCGAGTGGTCGATGACGAGGTCGACGGGCACGAGCGGGTTGATCTTCTGCGGGTCACCGCCGAGCGCCTTCATGGCATCGCGCATGGCGGCGAGGTCAACGACCGCCGGCACGCCGGTGAAGTCCTGCATCAGCACGCGGGCCGGGCGGAAGGCGATCTCCTTGCCGGCCTTGCCCTTGTCCTTGATCCAGGCGGCGACCGCCTCGATGTCGGCCTTGGTGACGGAGCGGCCGTCCTCGGCGCGCAGCAGGTTCTCGAGCAGCACCTTCATCGAGAAGGGCAGGGCCGAAATGCCGGCGAGGCCGTTCTTCTCGGCCTCCTTCAGGCTGTAATAGACGTAGGACTTGGTGCCGACCTTGAGCGTCTTGCGGGCCTTGAAGCTGTCGAGCGACATGAAGCGGTGATCCCCTCGATATGAGGCCGTCGACGCGCCCGGACAGGGACTGTCGGACGATGCGGAAGACGCGGCGGCCGTTCGGCGGCGTTATAGAGGGATTCCAATCAGCCCGCCATATGGTTAGAAGCGCATATCGCCTCTCGCAGATCACCCTTTCGTCGCGTAGGAATGCGGCATGTTGCGCCTCATCGCCGATGCCCTGACCTGCCAGCGCGGCGGCCGCGTCGTCTTCTCCGATCTCAGCTTCACCGTGACCGCCGGCGAGGCGGTCCAGGTCACCGGGCCGAACGGCGCCGGCAAGTCGAGCCTCCTGCGCCTGATTGCGGGATTGGTGCGCGCCGAATCCGGCCACCTCGCCCTCGAAGGGGGCGATCCCGAGGCTCGGTTAAGCGAGCAATGCCACTATTGCGGCCATCAGGACGCGTTCAAGGGCTCGCTGACTGTGGCCGAAAACCTGTCTTTCTGGACCGATTTCCTCGGCGGCGGCGGCATCGCCGCTCCGGACGCCATGGAGCGGCTCGGCATCGGCCATCTCGCGGATCTGCCGGCCGGGTACCTTTCCGCCGGCCAGCGGCGGCGCCTGGCGCTCGCCCGCCTTCTCACTGTCAGCCGGCCGGTCTGGCTGCTCGACGAGCCGACAGCAGCCCTCGACGTCGCCAGCCAGGGCGTCCTCACCGGCATCATGGCCGAGCATGTGGCGGCCGGCGGCATCATCCTCGCCGCGACCCACGGACCGCTCGGCCTGCCGGTGCGCGACCTGTCGCTCGCCCGCACCGTTGCCACAGCTCCGGTCGCCGCATGAGATCGCCGCTCGCCGCCATCTTCCGCCGCGACCTCATGCTCGCCACCCGAATCGGTGGCGGCGCCATGGTCGGCGTCGTCTTTTTCCTGGCGGTGGTGACCATCGTGCCCTTCGGCGTCGGTCCGGACATGAACCTGCTCGCCCGCATCGGGCCTGCGATCCTGTGGATCGGGGCGCTGCTGGCGACGCTGCTCGGCCTCGACCGCATCTTCCAGGCCGATGCCGATGACGGCTCGCTCGACATCATGATGATGGCGGAGACGCCCCTGCCGCTCGTCATCGCCGCCAAGGCCGCGGCGCATTGGCTCGCCACCGGCCTGCCGCTGGTGGCGGCGGCACCGCTTCTCGGCCTTTTCCTCAACGTGCCGCCGGAGGCGATGGGCGCGGTGGCGCTCACCCTTGCCGCCGGCACGCCGGCGCTGAGCCTCATCGGCGCGGTCGGGGCGGCGCTGGCGGTCAGCCTCAGGCGCGGCGGCCTGCTCATGGCCATCCTCGTCCTGCCGCTCACCATTCCCGTGCTGATCTTCGGCGTCGCGGCGACGACATCGGTCATCGTCGGGCCACTGCCCTTCGGCCAGCCCTTCGCCATCCTTCTGGCGCTGTCTCTGATGAGCCTGGTGCTCGGGCCGGTCGCGGCGGCGGCCGCCCTGCGCTTCGGGCTGGAATAGGGCCGGACAGGTCCGGCCCGTTCCTCCTGTTCGACTCAGCTCTTCGGGGTCGTCTGCTCCCAGGCCGCCGGCATCTGGGCGATGAAGCCGTCGAGCCAGGCGACAAGGCGCGGATGGGTCTTGCGCCAGGCGCCCTCGAAGCGGATGTCCTGGTAGCCAAGCGCGCAGGCCAGCGTGATGGTGCCGACATTGACGGCGAGCGCGGGCGGTGCGGCCTCCAGCGCCGCCATGGCGCGCTCGACCTTGCCGCGCTGATGGGCGACCCACTTCTCCGACCGGGCCGCCTCGTCGTGGAACATCGCCTCGTAGCGAGTGAGGATCAGCGCATCCATGATGCCATCGGCCAACGACTGCAGCGTCAGCGCGGCGATGCGCGCCTTGGCCTCGGCGGGGATGATGCGGCCGCCGCCGGCGAGGAGATCGAGCGCCTCGAGGATGACGCGGCTGTCATAGACGACCGAGCCGTCCTCCTGGACGAGGGCCGGGATCTTGCCGAGCGGGTTGGCGCGGCGGATCGGATCCTCCGGGTTCATCGTGTCGGTGCCGACGACGGTGACCTTGTCCATCAGCCCGAGATGGAGGAGCGCCAGCTTCACCTTGCGGCCGAAGGGGGAGAAGGGCGAGGAGTGCAGCGTCAGGGCCATGGAGGCGTTTCCCGGTTCCGGTTCTTGTGCGGCGCGGACCCTGCACAGGCCCTCGCATGGCGGTCAAGAGGCGGTGGCGGAGGACCCCAGCGCAGCCGCTCGCCTTGCCGCGACGCACCCTGGACCCCATAATCGGCGCTTCGCTTCGCATGGCTCCATGAAGACCGACTCACCCTATTTCGACCGCATCCGGGTCAAGCCCGAGGACGACCGGCGCGCCCGTGCGCGGCCCGGAACGCGGGTCTGCGCCCATCCGAACTGCGATCTCGAGGCAACCCACCGTGCGCCGCTTGGCCGCGATCGCGAGGGGGAGTTCGTCTGGTTCTGCCTAGACCACGTGAAGGAATACAACGCCAGCTACAACTACTTCGCCGGCATGAACGACGCTGCGGTTGCCGCCTATCAGAAGGACGCGCTGACCGGCCACCGGCCGACCTGGAACATGGGCGTCAATTCCTGGACGAAGGAGGGCCGCCGCCCGGATCCCCGCGCCTCAACCGGCCCGGGGGCGGGATTCGACCCGCGCAAGGGCGCCGACCCCTTCGGCCTGTTCGAGGATGCGGAATGGCGCCAGCCCGGCGCGCGCGCGCCGGAGCCCGAGGGGCGGATGATCCGCAATGCCGAGCGCAAGGCGCTGAGCACGCTCAACCTCGACATTCAGGCCAGCCCGGCGGAGATCAAGGCGCGGTTCAAGGAACTGGCGAAGCGGCTGCACCCGGATTCCAACGGCGGCGACCGTTCGCACGAGGACAAGCTGCGCGAGATCATCCAGGCCTACAACTACCTGAAATCCGTCGGGTTCTGCTGATACGGACCGGTTAATCGATCGGACGCATCAGAATTTCGAATGGCATTCCCGCAAAGGGCACCCTTCCGGGCGCGCGCGACGATCTGGTAAGGTCGACGCCGATCGTCAAGACAAGTCACGCTGCGCAGCGCGCGGCATCGGAGGTTCTTTCGTGACAGTGCAGACCGACAAGGTGTCCGGCGTCCCGGATACGACCCTTTCCGTGCGCCAGACGTTCGGCATCGATTCCGACATGCAGGTGCCGGCCTTCGCGGCCGGCGGCGACCATGTGCCGGACCTCGATCCCGACTACCTGTTCGACAAGCCGACGACGCTGGCGATCCTCGCGGGCTTCGCCCACAACCGCCGCGTCATGGTCTCGGGCTATCACGGCACGGGCAAGTCGACCCATATCGAGCAGGTCGCCGCCCGCCTCAACTGGCCCTGCATCCGCGTCAACCTCGACAGCCACGTCTCGCGCATCGACCTCGTCGGCAAGGACGCGATCGTGCTGAAGGAGGGCAAGCAGGTCACCGAGTTCCGCGACGGGATCCTGCCCTGGGCCTACCAGCACAATGTCGCGCTGGTCTTCGACGAGTACGATGCTGGCCGCCCGGACGTGATGTTCGTCATCCAGCGCGTGCTGGAATCCTCGGGCCGCCTCACCCTGCTCGACCAGAGCCGGGTCATCCGTCCTCATCCCGCTTTCCGCCTCTTCGCCACCGCCAACACGGTCGGCCTCGGCGACACGACGGGCCTCTATCACGGCACGCAGCAGATCAACCAGGCGCAGATGGACCGCTGGTCCATCGTCACCACGCTGAACTACCTGCCGCATGACAACGAGGTCGGCATCATCCTCGCCAAGGCGAAGAGCTTCGCCAAGACGGCCGAGGGCCGCGACCAGGTGAACAAGATGGTGCGCGTGGCGGACCTCACCCGCAACGCCTTCATGAACGGCGACCTGTCGACCGTTATGAGCCCGCGCACCGTGCTGACCTGGGCCGAGAACGCCGACATCTTCAAGGATATCGGCTTCGCCTTCCGGCTCACGTTCCTGAACAAGTGCGACGAGCTCGAGCGGGCGCTGGTCGCCGAGTTCTACCAGCGCTGCTTCGGCCAGGAGCTGCCGGAGAGCGCCGTCAACGTGGCGCTGAGCTAAGGCCACGCGGAGGCAACGACATGGCCGGCCCGACGATCCCATCGCAGGCCGGCCTCGTCGTCACCGCTGAAACCCGCGTGGCCGAAACGGCCCGCGCGGTCGTTCGCGGCCTCACCGCCTACAACACGGTGAAGGCCGGGCCGTCGAAGTGGAAGCGCTTCGCCGTGTCGGTCCGCAAGGACGGGGTCGTCCGCGGCGGCATCGTCGGCTCGACCATGTGGAACTGGTGCTTCATCGAGCTCCTGTGGATCGACGAGGCGCTGCGCGGCACCAGGATCGGCACCGAGCTGATGGCCAAGGCCGAGGCGCTGGCGGCCAAGCGCGGGGCACGCCACATCTATGTCGACACCTTCTCCTTCCAGGGAGACGGCTTCTACCAGAAGCTGGGATACGAGACTTACGGCGAGCTTGGCGACTTTCCGCCGGGCCATCGCCGCATCTGGCTGAAAAAGGACCTCCCGTGAGCTCCAATTCCAAGGCGAAGCCAAACACCAAGGAGAGCCCGACCGAGCCGTTCAAGCGGTCGGTCGCCTCCTGCATGCGCGCCATCGCCCGCCGCGACATCGAGGTCACCTATGCGCCGGACAAGCCGGGCCTCGCCGGCGACAAGGCGCGCCTGCCGGAGCCGCCGCGCAAGCTCTCGCCGAAGGACGCTGCCATCGTGCGCGGCCATGGCGACGCCATGGCGCTGCGCCTCGCCGTGCACAATTCCAAGGTCCACCGCGCCCTCGTGCCGGACGGCCAGGCGGCCCGCGCCGTCTTCGAGGCGGTGGAGAATGCCCGCATCGAGGCCATCGGCTCGAACCGCATGACTGGCGTCGCGCAGAACCTCACGGCGCGGCTCGAAGACCACTACCACCGCATGGGCAAGTACGAGGAGATCACCGACAAGGCCGATGCGCCGCTGGAGGATGCCCTCGCCCTGATGGTGCGCGAGAGGCTGACGGGACAGGCGGCGCCGGCCCAGGCGGCGAAAATCGTCGATCTGTGGCGCGACACGATCGAGGCCAAGGCCGGCAAGAACCTCGAGGCCCTGGTCGGGCTGGAGCACAACCAGCGCGCCTTCGGCAAGGCGGTGCGCGACCTCCTGACCTCGCTCGACATGGGCGACGAGCAGGGCCGCTCCGACGACGACCAGGACGACGACAATTCCGAGAGCCAGGAGCAGGAGAGCCCGGAATCCGGCGAGAGCCCTGACAGCCAGGACGAGGAATCCTCCGAAGGCATGCAGATGGACGAGGCCGAGGAGATGGCCGACGAGGCGCCCGACGGCGCCCAGGAGGCCTCCGAGGCCGAGACCGCCGAACTGCCCGACGAGAACGACCTCGGCGATGCCGACGATGCCAGCGAGCCGTGGCGGCCGAAAAGCCAGCCGGCGGAGCGCAAGGGACCGGACTACAAGCCCTTCACCGCCAAGTTCGACGAGATCATCGACGCGCCTGACCTCTGCGACGCGGAAGAGCTCGACCGGCTGCGCGCCTATCTCGACAAGCAGCTCTCGCATCTCGGCCCTGTCGTGGCGCGCCTCGCGAACCGCCTGCAGCGCCGCCTGATGGCGCAGCAGAACCGCTCGTGGAACTTCGACCTCGAGGAGGGCATCCTCGATCCGGCCCGCCTGCCGCGCGTCATCATGGACCCGATGGCGGCGCTCTCCTTCAAGCAGGAGAGCGACACCAATTTCCGCGACACCGTCGTCACGCTGCTGCTCGATAATTCCGGCTCGATGCGCGGCCGTCCGATCACCGTGGCGGCAACCTGCGCAGACATCCTCGCCCGCACGCTGGAGCGCTGCGGCGTGAAGGTCGAGATCCTCGGCTTCACCACCCGCGCCTGGAAGGGCGGCCAGTCGCGCGAGCATTGGCTGCAGAACGGCAAGCCGGCCAATCCCGGCCGCCTCAACGACCTGCGCCACATCATCTACAAGGCTGCGGACGCGCCCTGGCGGCGCGCGCGCAAGAATCTCGGCCTGATGATGCGCGAAGGGCTCCTCAAGGAGAACATCGACGGCGAGGCGCTGGACTGGGCGCACAAGCGCCTGCTCGGCCGCTCCGAGCAGCGCAAGATCCTGATGATGATCTCGGACGGCGCGCCGGTCGACGATTCCACCCTGTCGGTGAACCCCGGCAACTACCTGGAGCGCCACCTGCGCTGGGTCATCGAGGAAATCGAGACCCGCTCGCCGGTGGAGCTCATCGCCATCGGCATCGGCCACGACGTGACGCGCTACTATCGCCGCGCCGTCACCATCGTCGATGCCGAGGAGCTCGGCGGCGCCATGACCGAGAAGCTCGCCGAGCTCTTCGACGACGATGCCACCGGTGCCGGCACCGCCGCGGCCCTGCGCGGCCGGGCGGCGTGATGCGCCTCGCCTCGCGGCGTCACATCCTTGGCCTTGCCGGCGGTGCCCTGGCGCTGCCGGCCATGGCGCGGCCGGGGGCGGCGCGCTCGCCGGTGCCATCGGCGCCGGTCGACATCACGATCCGCTCCTTCCCCATCAACGCCTTCCTGCCGCGCGACCCCGCCAAAACCGAGTTCGGCGCCTTCACCTATCGCGGCGGGCTGGAGCTGCAGTCCGACTATGCCGGCTTCGGCGGCCTGTCGTCGCTGCGGATGGACGGCACGGGGCGGCGCCTCACCGCCATTTCCGACCAGGGCCAGTGGCTCACCGCGACCCTGGACATGGAGGGCACGCGCCCCTCCGGCCTGTCACAGGCGCGCATGGCGGCGATCCTCGGGCCAGGCGGCCGTCCGCTGGCGCAATCGGGGAACTGGGACACCGAGAGCCTGTGGATCGAGGGCGGCACGGCCTATATCGGCGTCGAGCGCACCCACCGCATCTTCCGCTTCGAGACGTTCGGCCGCGAGGGCGTGCTCGCCCGCGGCGTGCCGCAGCCCGTGCCGATGGGGTCGGAGCGCATGCCGGGCAACCGCGGCATCGAAGCCATAGGCATCCTGCCGCGGCCCTCAGCCCTTGCTGGCACGCTTTGCGCCATCTCGGAGCGGGCGCTGAACGCGGCGGGTGACATCCGCGGCTTCCTGATCGGCACCGGCCCGGCGCGTGAGTTCCTTGTGAAGCGCACCAATGATTTCGACGTCACCGACCTCGCCTTCCTGCCGGGCGGGGACATGCTGCTGCTGGAACGCTGGTTCTCGGCCTGGCGCGGGGTGGCCTTCCGCATCCGCCGCATCGACCTCACCACCATCCGTACCGGGGCGACGGTGGACGGTCCGATCGTGCTGTCGGGTGACATGTCAGCTCAGGTCGACAATATGGAAGGCATCGCCACCCACCGCGGCCCGGAGGGCGAGACCCTCGTCACGCTCTGCTCGGACAACAACTTCTCGTTCCTGCAGCGGACGCTGCTGCTGCAGTTCGCCTATCGGGGGTGAAGGCAGCTTCCCGTCACATCCGATTCACAAAATGGGCGGCGGGCACTGGCATGGCGTCCCGAAAGCGTGTATAGGCCCGCGTCTTACGATTTCGACTATCGCCCGGGGGGCCTCCTCCTGCGGCCCGCCAGAAGAGAGTTCCATGGCCGTTCCGAGAAGAAAGACGTCGCCCTCGCGTCGCGGCATGCGCCGCTCGCACGATGCCCTCGTTGCCCCGACCTATGTCGAGGACAAGGACTCCGGCAACCTGCGCCGCCCCCACCATGTCGACCTCAAGACCGGCATGTATCGCGGCAAGCAGATCCTGAAGCCGAAGACCACGACCAACGACTGACCACGACCAACGACTGATCGCATCCGATCGTCGGGAATGAAAAAGGCCGGTCCAGCGACCGGCCTTTTGTTTTGCGCTCGGCAGGCGAGGCTCACTCGCCGGTATCGGCCTTGAGGCCGGCGGCGGCGATGCCAGCCAGCGCGCAGACCTCGTCATTGTCCGAGGTGTCGCCGGAGACACCGACCGCGCCGAGCAGCACGCCATCGGCATTGCGGATCAGCACGCCGCCCGGCACCGGGGTCAGGCGGTCGCGCGACAGGCCGCCGAGGGCGCCGATGAAGTGCGGGCGCTCCTTGGCCATGCGCTCGAGCGTGCGGCCGCCGACGCCGACCGCAACGCAGCCGAAGGCCTTGCCGTGGGCAATGTCCGGACGCATGAGGGCGTTGCCGTCCTCGACGAGGGTCAGGCGGACGGAGCCGCGCGCATCGACGATGACGATGCCGAGGGGCTTCATGCCCTTCTCGCGGCCGGTGGCGAGGGCGGTATCGGCAATGGTACGGCAGGTGGCGAGGGTGAGGCTCATCGGCGTCTCCGGAAGGTTTCTCCTATCCGGCGGACGGTGCGACTCGCGCCCAGGCGCTGTGGGCTTGCGACAAGCCCTGCATCCCGTGCACAAGCACGACCCGCCGGGGTCGTGGCAGGCCGCCCGGGTTTTGTGTTACCGGTAGAACAAGAATGCGGCCATGCCGCCGGTGATGACAGTTTTTGGCTCCGGGCGAAAGACCCGAGGCAGGAGGAACATCCCTTGACCTATCCGATGCGCGACTTCCACGGCCCCGCCCGCTCCTCCGCCTATGCGACCGAGGCCATGGCGGCCACCTCCCATCCGCTCGCCACCGCCGCCGCCATCGACATCCTCAAGGCCGGCGGTACCGCGGCGGATGCCGCTATCGCTGCGGTCGGCGTCATGGCCGTGGTCGAGCCGCACATGACCGGTATCGGCGGCGACTGCTTCACCCTCATTTCCAAGCCCGGCAAGCCGATCTGGGGCTATAACGGCTCCGGCCGTGCCGCCAAGGCTGTGACCGCCGAAAAGCTGCGCTCCGCCGGCCTCACTTCGGTGCCCACCGATTCCGTTCATGCCATCACCGTGCCCGGCGCGGTCGAGGCCTGGGAGACGATCCTCAAGACCCACGGCCGGTTCGACCTCGGCCGCGTGCTGCAGCACGCCATCCGCTACGCCAAGGAAGGCTGGCCGGTGACGCCGCGCGTCGCTTTCGACTGGCCGACCGATGCGGCCGCCCTTGCCAAGGACGCCGGCGCTGCCCGCCACTACCTCAAGGACGGCCGCGCGCCGACCGCCGGCGAGCGCATGACCAGCGCGGCGCTGGGCGCGACCCTGGAGGAGATCGCCGCCAAGGGCGCCAAGGGCTTCTATGAGGGCCGCGTCGCCGAGGACATCGTCCGCACCATGAAGGCGAAGGGCGGCTTCCTGGAACTGGAGGACCTCGCCGGCCATCGCGGCACGGTGGAGAATCCGGTCATCGGCGACTACAAGGGCGTCGGCGTCGCCGAGTTGCCGCCGAACGGCCAGGGCATCACCGCCCTGATCATCCTCAACATCCTCGAGCAGTTCGACGTGAAGGGCATGGACCCGACCTCGCCGGAGCGGCTCCATATCGGCATCGAGGCGGCCCGCCTCGCCTATTCGCTGCGCGACAGCCACATTGCCGATCCCGCCGCGATGAAGGTGACGGTCGAGCAGCTCATCTCCAAGGACTTCGCCAAGGTCCTCGCCAAGATGATCGACCCGGCGAAGCGGACCCCGCGCCTCATCCCGCCGCCGCCCGGCACCAACACGATCTACTGCACCATCGTCGATCGCGACCGCATGGCGGTGTCGTTCATCAACTCGATCTTCCACCATTTCGGCTCGAAGATCTGCACGCCCGAGACCGGCATCCTGCTGCAGAACCGCGGCGCCAGCTTCAACCTCAACGACGATCACCCGAACTGCATCGGGCCCGGCAAGCGTCCGATGCACACGATCATCCCGGCGATGATGCTGGAAAGGGGCGAGGTCACCTGCTCCTTCGGCGTGATGGGCGGCAGCTACCAGTCGTCCGGCCATGCCCATGTCGTCTGCAACACCGTCGACTACGGCATGGACCCGCAGCAGGCGATCGACTCGCCGCGCGCCTTCTTCGAGGGTGAGAAGACCACGGTGGAGCCGACCTGGCCGGCCGCGACCATCGAGAAGGTCCGCGCCATGGGCCACGACGTGGACGTTACCGTGAAGCCGATCGGCGGCGGCCAGATGATCCGTATCGAGAAGTCCGGCTTCCTCGTCGGCGGCTCGGACGCCCGCAAGGACGGCATGGCGCTCGGCTACTGAGCGCGGTGATCGCCGGCCGTCAGGCGTCGCGGCGCAGGATGGCGCCGGCGGCGGTCGGCTGGGCGGAGGGATCGGCAGCGAGATAGCGCGCCTCGACCGCCTCGCGCTCGGCCCGGCGGCGGCGCGGCATGTCGGCAAGCTTGAGCCGGTTGGCGAGAAGCTGGGCGATGAAGGAGGCGGTCGGCCGGATGGTCGGCCGGTCTTCGGGCAGAACCTGCTGGCTCTCGGTCGGCACGGGCAGTCGCTCCTGAGGCGATGCGAAAGCGGCAGGACCGTTGGCGGCGCGGTGCGGCGCATGGCGCTCGTCGCGGCGCTGCCAGCGCAGGCTGTCGCTCGAAGAGGCGGGCCGGATCGTCGTCATGTGCCACTCCCGGTCAACCGGCGGCCGTGTGGCCTGCCGATGGTGACAAGGTCGCAACCCGCGTGCCGGCGCGGTTGTTCCGGATCGAGACACTTGCAAGCCTTTCGGAAGGTTTCGACCTTCCGCATGGGAATATCAGCAGCCGCGCGCTATCGAACCGCCGTTTCAAAAGGTTTCCTTCACCCTTTTGCGGCCAGATGGCATTCAACGGTTCGCAGAAGGCCAAGCCCGTGCCCGCCCAGGACATGCCCCCCTCCGACAGCGTTGAACCGAACGCCTCCGGCACCCCGGCCCAGGACATCCTGTCCTCGGTCGGAACGGCCACCTATGAGTGGGCGATCCCGGCGGACCGGCTGACCTGGAGCGACAATGCGGCGAGCGTGCTCGGCGTCGAGGCGCGCCAGATCGGCAGCGGCCGCGCCTATGCCCAGCTCATGACGCCCGACTCGCCCGCCGGGCGCTACGAGGCGGTGGTGAACTCGCCCCATGTCGACCGCGGCGAGGGCGTCGCCTACTCGATCGAATATGCCATCCGCACCGCCGCCGGCGCCGTGCACTGGGTGGAGGATGCGGGTCGCTGGTTCGCCTCCAGCGACGGCCGCCCGCTGCACGCCCACGGTGCCGTGCGCATCATCACCGAGAGCTACGAGACGCGCCGCCGCCTGATCGAGGCGAGCGAGTTCGATCCGCTGACCGGCCAGCTGTCGCGCCACCGCTTCTGTGAAGTGCTGGAGGACGCGCTCCAGGACGCGGTGAAGGTGCGCGGCTCGATGGGCCTCATCATCGCCGCCATCGACAGCCTCGCCCATATCAACGAGGCCTATGGCTTCGACGTCGCCGACGAGATCATCGCGGCGGTGGGCAAGCGGATCCGGTCGCGCCTGCGCGGCGGCGACCTGCTTGGCCGCCTCTCCGGCAACAAGTTCGGCATCCTCATGCGCTCCTGCCAGCCGGAGGAAATGGAGACCGCCGCCGAGCGCATCCTGACCGCCGTGCGCGACGACATCTTCCTCACCCGCGCGGGACCGGTGGCGATCACCGTGACCCTCGGCGGCATCGTCGCCCCGCGCCATGCCGAGACGCTGCCGGCGATGATGGGCCGTGCCCAGGAGGCGCTGGACAGCATCAAAGCGCGCCGCCGCGGGGCCTTCCAGATCTATGCGCCGAGCCTCGAGCGCGAACGCGCCCGCCGCGAGAACCTGCGCATCACCGACGAGATCGTCTCCGCCCTGAACGACCGGCGGATCAGCCTCGCCTTCCAGCCCATCGTCACGGCCGGACCGGAGCGGCGCACGGCCTATTACGAGTGCCTGTTGCGCATCCGCCGCGCCGACGGCTCCCTCCTGCCGGCCAGCGCCGTGGTGCCACTCGCCGAGAAGCTCGGTCTCGTCCGCCTCGTGGACGTGCGCGTGCTGGAACTCACCATGGCCGAGCTCATCGCCGCGCCGGATCTCAGGCTGTCGGTGAACGTGTCTCCGGCGACCACCATGGATCTGAGCTGGCTGCGCACGCTGGAAGCCTATCAGCGCACCCATGCCGGGGCGGTCGAGCGGCTCATGGTGGAGATCACCGAGACCTCGGCCATCGCCGACGTGGAGGACACGCGCCGCTTCGTGGCGCGGGTGCAGAGCCTCGGCTGCCGCGTCGCCATTGACGATTTCGGTGCCGGCCACACGTCGTTCCGCAACTTGCGCAAGCTCGGCATCGATTGCGTGAAGATCGACGGCGCCTTCGTTGCGACCTTCCAGTCGAGCGCCGACGATCGCCATTTCGTCCAGACGCTGCTGGATCTCGCCGGGCACATGGAGCTGACGACCATCGCGGAGTGGGTGCCGAGCGAGTCGGTGGCCCAGGTGCTGGCCGATCTCGGCTGCCACTATCTGCAGGGCGACCATACCGGCCCGGCCAGCGAGGAGCGGCCCTGGGTCACGGTTGCGCCGGCCCTGGCGAAGAGCGCCTGAGCCGGCTTCAGACCGCGGTCACTTGCGCGACAGGCTGTCGATCTTCTTCTGCATCGCCGCGAGCTGGGTCTTCAGCTCGTCGAGATCGCCGGCTGCCGGAGCCGCGGCGGGAACCGGGACCGGAGTGTCGCCCGCAGGCTTCACATCGGTGACGGGCTCGCCGTCCTCGCGCCGGGCAAAGGGCGAGAACATGGCGAAGGCCTTCTCGAACAGGTCCATGTTGCGGCGGATGTGCTGCTCGAAGGGGGCCACCAGCGGATTGACCCCGAGGGCCGAGGAGAGCTGGTTGCGCAGCTTGTCCTGCTCGCGTGACAGCGTGTCGATCGAGAGTTCCAGGTAGCGCGGCACGAGCAGCTGCATGGAATCGCCGTAGAAGCGGATCAGCTGGCGCAGGAACGACACCGGCAGGAGGTTCTGCCCGTCCTTGTTCTCCTGCTCGAAGATGATCTGGGTCAGGACGGAGCGGGTGATGTCGTCGCCCGTCTTGGCGTCATAGACGAGGAAGTCGTCGCCCGCCTTCACCATCGATGCGAGGTCCTCCAGCGTCACGTAGGTGGATGTCCCCGTGTTGTAGAGCCGGCGGTTCGCGTATTTCTTGATGGTGACCGGATCTTTCTTGGCCATCGTTCCCCCTGGTCCCTTGCCGGCGCCGTCTCCCCGCGACGCCATGAGACTGTCACGATAGGAGTATTTTGCAGCTGCTGCCAAGCTTTTGTGCAATGCCGCTCTGCCTTTACCGGCGAAAGCCCGCGGCATCAGCAAATGGGCGCGGTTGACATGGGCTCCCTGCCCCGCACAAGGTCAGCCGCGACCCGGCCGGGCGAGGTTCCGGCGCCATCCACCAGGAGGAATTCATGTCCGAGGACGTCGTCATCGTCGGTGCCGCCCGTACGCCGGTCGGTTCGTTCAACGGAGCCCTGGCCTCTCTGCCGGCTCATGATCTCGGGGCCATCGCAATCAAGGAGGCGCTGTCGCGCGCCAAGGTTGATCCCGCCGATGTCGACGAGGTTGTCTTCGGCCAGATCCTCACTGCCGGCCAGGGGCAGAACTCTGCCCGCCAGGCCGCGATGAAGGCCGGCATTCCCGCCGAGAAGACCGCGTGGGCGCTGAACCAGCTCTGCGGCTCGGGCCTGCGCACCGTCGCGGTCGGAATGCAGCAGATCGCCAATGGCGACGCCAAGATCATCGTCGCCGGCGGCCAGGAGAGCATGAGCCAGGCGCAGCACGTGGCGCATCTGCGCAACGGCACCAAGATGGGCTCGCTCGAGATGGTCGACACCATGCTCAAGGACGGCCTGATCGACGCCTTCCACGGTTACCACATGGGCATCACCGCCGAGAACGTCGCCGAGAAGTGGCAGATCACCAAGGACGAGCAGGACCAGTTCGCCGTCGCCTCGCAGAACAAGGCAGAGGCCGCGAAGAAGGCCGGTCGCTTCAAGGACGAGATCGTCCCGGTGACGATCAGCACCCGCAAGGGCGACATCGTCGTCGACACCGACGAGTATATCCGCGACGGCGCGACGATCGACGCCATGGGCAAGCTGAAGCCGGCCTTCAAGAAGGACGGCACGGTGACCGCCGGCAATGCCTCAGGCATCAATGACGGCGCCGCCGCCATCGTGCTGATGACGCGCTCGGAGGCGGAGAAGCGCGGCCTGAAGCCGCTCGCCACCATCCGCTCCTGGGCGACCGCCGGCGTCGATCCGGCGATCATGGGCACCGGCCCCATCCCGGCCTCGCGCAAGGCGCTGGAAAAGGCCGGCTGGACGCCAAAGGATCTCGACCTGATCGAGGCCAATGAGGCCTTCGCCGCCCAGGCCATCGCCGTCAACAAGGACATGGGCTGGGACACGTCCAAGGTGAACGTCAATGGCGGCGCTATCGCCATCGGCCACCCGATTGGTGCCTCGGGCGCCCGCGTCCTCGTCACCCTGCTGCACGAGATGCAGAAGCGCGACGCCAAGAAGGGCCTCGCCACCCTCTGCATCGGCGGCGGCATGGGCGTCGCCATGTGCATCGAGCGCTGAGCCGGCGTTCGACGGAGTTCACGCCTGGCGCCGGGACCGGCGCCACTGCGACATGCGCTTCGCCGGGAATGGCCGACATTCCCGGCGGGGGCTTCATCTCCCCCCGCGATGAAGTGATCATACAACCTGGCACACAAGAGGCCGGGACACGAGAATCGTCTATCCACGGGAACGCAGAGCAAGGAGCATGATGATGGCGAGGGTGGCGTTGGTCACGGGGGGCACGCGCGGCATTGGCGCGGCGATCTCGAAGGCGCTGAAGGATGCCGGCTACAAGGTGGCGGCGAACTATGCCGGCAACGACGAGGCGGCGGCGAAGTTCAAGGCGGAGACGGGCATCCCGGTCTTCAAGTGGTCCGTGGCCGATCACGAGGCCTGCGCCGCGGGCATCCGCCAGGTCGAGGCTGAGCTCGGGCCGGTGGACGTGCTGGTGAACAATGCCGGCATCACCCGCGACGGCATGTTCCACAAGATGACGCTGCAGCAGTGGCGCGAGGTGATCGACACCAATCTCACCGGCGTCTTCAACATGACCCACCCGGTGTGGAACGGTATGCGCGACCGCAAGTTCGGCCGCGTCATCACCATCTCCTCGATCAACGGGCAGAAGGGCCAGGCCGGCCAGGTGAACTACTCGGCCGCCAAGGCGGGCGATATCGGCTTCACCAAGGCGCTCGCCCAGGAAGGCGCGCGGTCCGGCATCACCGTCAACGTCATCTGCCCCGGTTACATCGGCACGGAGATGGTGGCGGCGATCGACCCTGAGGTGCTGAAGACCCGCATCCTGCCGCAGATCCCGGTCGGCCGCCTCGGCGAGCCGGAGGAGATCGCCCGCGCCGTGGTGTTCCTCGCCTCTGACGGAGCGGGCTTCATCACGGGCTCGACCCTGACCGTCAATGGCGGCCAGTACATCACCTGATGGCTCAGCGGCCGCCGTGCAGGGCGCGGCGGCCTCGCCTCAGTTAAAGGCGCTGGCGATCTTGGCGTAGAGGTTGTTCTGCACGCTGTCGCCAAGAGCGTAGACGGCCAGGATGACAACGCCGGCAATGCCGCTGGCAACCAGCGCATATTCGATGGCGGTGGCACCAGACCGGTCGGACGCGAAGCTGCGGCCCTGGTCGATCATGCGGCGAAGGGTGCGAGCCATCCTGGCCTCTCCTGTCAGTCGCGTGCCTCACCCAAGAGTTCGGTGAGGAAGGGAATGAGCGGCTCGTCGGCCGCCGGCATGGGGTAGTCCCTGAGCCTGCCCGGCTTGACCCAGGCGAGCTGCTGGCCTTCGAGGCTCTGGAGCGTCCCCTCCCACCTCCGGCAGAGCCACAGCGGCATGAACAGCTGGAAGGTCTCGTAGCGGTGGCTGGCGAAGGTCAGTGGCGCGAGGCAGGGCTCCTCGACGCGGATGCCGAGCTCCTCGCGAAGCTCGCGGATCAGCGTCTCTTCCGGCCTCTCGCCCGGCTCAACCTTGCCGCCGGGAAATTCCCAAAGCCCCGCCATCGGCTTGCCTTCGGGCCTTTGCGCCAGCAGGACCCGGCCATCCGGGTCGACAAGGGCGCAGGCGGCCACGAAGACGAGCTTCAACGACATGGCATTCCCGTTCTAGCGGACAGAAGTTAACGCTTGCCGACGGCAACCGCTTGAAACCTTGGGTCGTAATGCCACAGCTCAGGAGCGGTAATCGCCGTTGATGGCGACGTAGTCCTTGGTCAGGTCGCAGGTCATGACCCGCGCCGTGCCGCGGCCGAGGCCGAGATCGGCGGTGATGGTGATGACGTCCTTCTTCATCACCGCGCTGGCCGCAGCCTCGTCATAGGCGGGGTCGCGCTCGCCCTCGTGGGCGACGCGGATGTCGCCGAAGAAGATCGACAGGCGGTCACGCTCGGCCGGCTCGCCGGCCTTGCCGACAGCCATGACGACACGGCCCCAGTTGGCGTCCTCGCCGGCGACGGCGGTCTTCACCAGCGGCGAATCGGCGATGGATTTGGCGACGCGGAAGGCGGAAGCCGCCGAGACGGCGCCCTTCACCACCACATGGACCAGCTTGCGGGCGCCCTCGCCGTCGCGGGCGACCTGCTCGGCAAGGTCGGCGAGCACGGCGTGGAGCGCCTTGCGGAAGCCGGCAAGGCGGCGGTCGTTCGCCTCGGTGATGCGCGGGGCGCCGCGCGTCCCGGCAGCACCCGTGGCGAAGAGCATCAGCGTATCGGAGGTGGAGGTGTCGCTATCGACCGTGACGGTGTTGAAGGTCGTCTTCACGCCCTTCGACAGCAGCGCCTGCAGGGCCGGAGCGGCGATGGGAGCATCGGTGAAGACGAAGGACAGCATGGTCGCCATGTCGGGCGCGATCATGCCGGCGCCCTTGGCCATGCCGTTGATGGTGACGGTGACGCCGCCGATCGTGGCGGTGGCGGTCGCGACCTTCGGGAAGGTGTCGGTGGTCATGATGGCCTTGGCGGCGTCGAGCCAGCCATCGGCCTTGCCGGCGGCGAAGGTCTTGTCGAGCACGGCGTCATACTTGGTGGCGTCGAGCGGCTCGCCGATCACGCCGGTGGAGGCGAGGAAGACCTCGGACTGCTTGCAGCCGGCCGCCTTGGCGGCAATCTTCGCCGTCAGCGCAACGGCATCGCGGCCCTTCTTGCCGGTGAAGGCATTGGCATTGCCGGAATTGACGACAAGGGCGCGGGCCTGGCCACCGGCCAGGTTCCCACGGCACCAGTCCACCGGTGCGGAGGGGCACTTGGACCGGGTGAAGACGCCGGCGACCGTGGTGCCCTTGGCGAGGCCGACGGCGAGCACGTCGGTGCGGCCCTTGTAGCGGATGCCGGCCTCGGCGGTGGCGATGGTGACGCCATCGATGGGGGGCAGGACCGGCACCGTCTTCGGCGCGAGGGGGGAGACGGGGGGCACGAACTTGGCCATGGCGGTTCCTCGGGTCTGCCGCTCTCGGACGTCGGCGAACGGCCAGCCCTTAGCCCAACCGGGTCACGGCGAAAAGACGGCCCACCCGCATGGAGGCCCAAACGCTCACGCTGCGGCGTCGGCGACCGCCGCGGAGGCGGCACCGAGGATGCCGAACCGTTCGAACACGGCGGCCATGTCCTCAAGCGGCGTCGGGCGGCCGAAGAGATAGCCCTGGGCCTCGTCGCAGCCCTCAGCCTTCAGCAGGGCGAGCTGCTCCTCCGTCTCGACGCCTTCCGCCGTGCTGGTGATGCGCAGGCTGCCGCACAGGCTGGTGACGGCGCGGACGATGGCGCTGCTCTCGCGGGCGGAAGCGAAGTCCTGGAGGAAGGAGCGATCGATCTTCACCTTGTCGAAGGGGAAGGTGCGCAGATAGCCGAGCGAGGAATAGCCGGTGCCGAAATCGTCCATGGCGATGGCGCAGCCCACCGTTTTCAGGCGCATCATCATGCTCATGGCGCCGTCGATGTCAGCCATGAGGGCATTCTCGGTGATCTCGAGTTCCAGCCGGCGGGCGGGCAGGCCGGCGCCGTCCAGCGATGCCTGCACAACGGCCGGGAAGTCGGGATCGGCGAGCTGCTTCGGCGAGACGTTGACCGCGACCTTGAGGTCGTGGCCCCAGGCCGCGGCATCGGCGCAGGCGCGCTCCAGCACCCAGCGACCGATCGGCACGATCAGGCCAATCTCCTCCGCCATGGGGATGAACTCGTTCGGCGAGACCATCCCCCGCTCGGGATGACGCCAGCGCACCAGCGCCTCGAAACCGACAAGGCGGCGCGAGGTCACGGCCACCACCGGCTGATAGTGGAGCAGGAACTGGCCCTCGGCGACGGCGCGGCGCAGGTCCTGTTCGAGGCGGTGGCGCTCCTGCATGCGGGCGTCCAAGGCAGATTCGAAGAAGCAAATGCGGGCGCGTCCGTCGCCCTTGGCACGGTCGAGCGCCATGTCCGCCTTCTGCATGGCGAGTTCAGCCGGATCGCCGCCGGCGAGGGCGATGCCGACGCTGGCGGTGACGACGATCGTGTCACTGCCGACGACGAAGGGAGCCTCGAGCGCCGCCATCACCTCCTGCGCCAGCAGCGAGGCGGCGCGCGGCTGCGGCCCGGCGGTCTGGACGATGGCGAATTCATCGCCGCCGAGGCGGGCCACCATGTCCTCGGGGGAGATGACCCCGGCGAGGCGGGCTGCCACCTGCTTGAGCATCTCGTCGCCGATGGCACGGCCGAGCGCGTCGTTGAGCGCCTTGAAGCGGTCGAGGCCGAGGCAGAGGATCGCCACCTCCCCTCCGCGACCCTCGCCGCAGAGGTTCGCCAGCCGCTCGTTGAAGCTGGCGCGGTTGGCAAGGCCGGTGAGCGCGTCGTGGGAGGCCATGTGCTCCATGCGGGTCTGCGCGGCCCGATAGGCATCGATGTCCTCGGTGAGGCCGATCCACTCGTAGCCCTCCCCATTCGCAGCGGCGGCGCGGGTCGCGCGGGCGCGCACCCAGCGCCAGCTGCCGTCGGCGACGCGGATACGGTACTCCGCGTCATAGGGACTGCCTGTCTCGTAGGCCTTCCGCCAGAGGGACTTCACGCGGCGCATGTCGTCCGCATGGATGTTGGCAAACCAGTCGCCATCCAATCGCGCGTCGAGACCCGTCAACTCGCTCCAGCCGGTCGAGGTCGCTTGGCCGTCGGAGTTGACCCGCCAGAAGACCAGCGTCCCCGTCGTGGCCAGGAGATGCTGGCGTCGCTCGGCATCGGCGAGGGATCGGGCTGCTTCAGCCTCGGCGACGGCACGCGCCCGCAGAGCCTTTTCCGAACTCTCAAGGGACAAGCGCAGGGCTTCGAACTCCGCGATGTGGGAATATTCCGCCGCGGTCGGCGGACGCTCGGCGCCGGCAGCGATGAGCCGGGCGCGAGCGGCGATGGCCGTGACGGGCCTGAGGATCGTACGGCCAAGGCGCGAGGCGGCCAGCAGCGCGACGATGACGGCCAGCGCCGCTGCGGCGACCAGGCCGAGCAGCGGGCCGGTGGCGCGGGCACGGAAGGCCGAGAGAGGCTCGCCGACCACCAGCACCCAGCCGGCGCTGTTGGCGATGGTCTTGAAGCCGAAGATCGCCTGCCGGCCGTCGGCCGCCATGGTCGTGAAGGTGCCGCTTTCCCGGGCGGTAGCCATGCGATCGGCCCAGCCGGGCGCCTGCTCACCGATATGCTGTTCCGGATCGACGCTGCGGGCAACGAAGCGCCCGGTGCCGTCGACAATCGCCATGATCAGGTCGTCGCTCGTTGGCCGCGAGCGCTTCAGAACCTGGACAAGCCGCTCCGGAGGCACGACCACGGCGATGAGCCGCGTCTCCTCGTCATTGTGGGATATTGCGGCGGCGACGGCGATGCGGAGCTCGCGTGTCGACGGATCAACGAAGAGGTTCGACACGGCGGGGCGCGTGGTCTCCACCGCCCGGCGCAAGGTTTCCAGCGGGACGCCGCGGGGCGACAGCCCATCACCTTCGGGCACGCGGCCCGAGACGAAGATCTCCTCGATCAGGCGACCGCCGATCCGCCGCTCTGCCGCAGCAGCCCAAGGGTCGGCGATAAGGCTCGCAGCAGGGTGAGTCGGCACGACGGAGAGAACATTGAGGAGGGCGATGCCGCGCTCCAACTCCGATTCCGCAGCGCGCGCAAGGGTGTTGGCGGTTTCAAGGAGGCGGCCGGACTGGGCGTCCTCGAAGGCACGACCGGCGAGGAAGACGGCAAGGATGGCCGCGCCGATGGTCGGCAGCAGGGCCACCAGCACAAGCCCGGTCAGGTACCAGGTCAGGCCGCGGCCCGAAGGCACGGTGGCCGGCGTCCGAAGGTCCTGCGGGTCGGTCATCATGCGCGCCAGACGTGTCCTTCCGTAAGGCCTACCGTCAACCTCTTACCGAATCGGAAACACCACGTCTCGATCCTGTGTAATGCCATGCGCCCGTTCGGGCCAAGATGACAGAGCTTTCATGACCATCGCGGAGGCAACGTGCTAAGAAACGGCATGAGCCTCATGGAAGCCATCCGCGAAGCGCTGTCGGCGCTACGCGCCCACAAGCTCCGCTCGGCGCTGACCATGCTTGGCATGGTCATCGGCGTCGCGGCGGTCATTGCGATGGTCGCCATCGGCGGCGGAGCGCGGGAGCGCGTTCTCTCCCAGGTGAAGTCGCTCGGCGCCAATCTCTTCATCGTGCTACCGGGCAACGTCACGCAGGGCGGCGTCCGCCTCGGCCTTGGCGCCTCCTCTTCGCTGACCGAGGACGACGCGCGGGCCATCGAGGCCGAGATCCCGGCCGTGCAGGTCACCGCCCCCAACAGCCGCACCCGCACCCAGGTGGTCGCCGGCGGCAACAACTGGTTCACGGAGGTCGTCGGCGTCGATCTCGGCTGGTTCGAGGCGCGTGAATGGACGATATCGTCCGGCCGCCTGTTCGAGCCGGAGGAGACGGCGCGCGGCGGGCAGGTGGTGATCCTCGGCCAGACGGTGGCGCGCAATCTCTTCGGCGAGGGCGTCGACCCGATCGGCGAAACGGTGCGCATCCGCGCCGTGCCCTTCACCGTGATCGGCGTCATGGAGAGCAAGGGCCAGTCGATGATGGGCCAGGACCAGGACGACACGAGCTTCGTGCCCTTGCCGACCCTGCGCCAGCGCCTCGTCGGCGTGAACCGCGCCAATGCCCGCGCCGTGGGTGTCATCCACGTGAAGGTGCGCGAGGGCGAGAGCATGACCCAGGCCGAGGACGACATGCGCCAGCTCCTGCGCCAGCGCCATCGCCTCCAGCCGGGCCAGGAGGACGATTTCCAGATCCGCAACCTCACCGAGATCGCCAACACGGCGGCGGGGGCGGCGACGACCCTGTCGCTGCTGCTGGCGGCGGTCGCGGCCATCTCGCTGGCGGTCGGCGGCATCGGCATCATGAACATCATGCTGGTGAGCGTGACCGAGCGCACCCGCGAGATCGGGTTGCGCCTTGCCGTCGGCGCGCGGCGGCGCGACGTGATGCGGCAGTTCCTCATCGAGGCGACGGCGCTCGCCGCCATCGGCGGCGTGGTCGGCATCATGGCCGGGCTCGGCGCGGCGCTCGGCGTCTCGGCGCGTTTCGGGTGGCCGCTGCTCGTCGAACCGCAGTCGATCGTCGGCGCGGTGCTGTTCTCCGGCCTCGTCGGCGTGTTCTTCGGCTGGTATCCGGCACGGCGCGCGAGCCGGCTCGACCCGATCACTGCGCTCCGGACGGTCTGAGGCGCGTCTAGAGCGGCCGATCTGACTGGATCAGATCAGAAACCGCTCTATCTCGTGGTCTTGTCGCATCATCTCATCCATCAACCGGTGCCCACTTGATGGGATGATGCTCTAGAAAATGCGGCCCCGCGCCCGCCAGATGGCGGCGTTGAGTTCGCCGCCGAGCACGAAGATCGCCGCGGAATAATAGAGGAAGACCAGCGTCACCATGACCGAGGCAAGGCCGGCATAGGTGTTGACGTAGTTCTGGGCGAAATGGGCGAGGTAGGAGCCGAAGATGGTGCCGCCGAGAAGCCAGAGCACCAGCGTCGCGACGATCCCCGGCAGCACATCGATGAAACTGCGGCGGCCGGCCGGCAGCAGCAGATGCACCACAGTGAGCGCGATGACGATGACCACCGAGGCGGCGGCGACGCGAAGAAACAGCACGACCCAGCCGAAGGGTGCGAGCCAGGGGACGATGCGCACGGCGGTCGCCCAGATCAGCGGCCCGAGTACCACCAGCACGGCGGTGATGAGCAGCGCCACCGCGCCAATCAGCACATAGGCGATGGATTCCAGGCGGCAGAGATACCACCAGCGCATCTCGCGCACCTCATAGGCGCGGTTGAGGCCGGCGCGCAGCGCCTCGACGCCGTTGGAGGCGAAGTAGACGGCGAGCAGCGCGCCGATCGTGAGGAGGTCGGTACGGGTGGTGGTCAGCACCGTCTCGATCTCTCGGGCGATGGGCCGGGCAACGACCTCGGGCCAGGCCTCGAGCAGGATGCGGGTCACCTCTTCGCTATAGGGCCGGGCGCCGGCGAAGCTCGCCAGCGCGGTCACCAGGATGAGGAAGGGGAACAGCGACATCAGCCCGTTAAGGGCGATGTGGCTGGAGATGGCCCAGCCGTCGTCTTCGAGGAAATGCTCGAAGGCTTCCCACGCCACCCGGAATGGCATCAGCATCGGAGATCCTTTCGTCGCGGGACATTTGGCACAGAATGGGCCGGGCACAAGAGCGCGCAATTGACGCTCGTTAACGCGGGTCCCATATGCCGGCGATGACACCGCAGCATTTCGACCAGCAACTTCTCGGGCGCCGCCGGGTTCGCGCCGCATCCGGAGAGCCGGCGGACTTTTTGCTGCGGAGGGTGGCCGAGGATCTCGCCGACCGACTGACGCTGGTGCAGCGCCAGTTCTCCGCCATCGCCGACCTCGCATCCCCGACGGATGCGCTGCGCGAGGCGCTGGCCGCCCGCGGGCTCGCCCCCGTCATCGCGACGGAGGCGGTGGAGGCGCTGGCGCGGCGGCGCGCGGCGCCGGTCGTGGTGGCGGCACCCGACATGCTCCCCTTCGCCGATGCCAGCCACGACCTTGTCGTCTCCGCCCTCGGCCTGCAATTCGTCGACGACCTGCCGGGCGCCTTCGTCCAGGTGCGGCGGGCCTTGAAGCCCGACGGCCTTTTCCTCGCCGCGCTCGCCGGCGGCGACACGCTGACCGAGCTGCGGCAGGCCTTCGCCGAGGCCGAGAGCGAGGTGGATGGCGGCCTGTCGCCGCGTGTCGCGCCCTTTGCCGATGTGCGCGATATCGGCGCGCTGCTGCAGCGGGCGGGCTTTGCCCTGCCGGTCACCGACACGGACCGGGTGGTGGTGCGCTATCGCGACGTCTTCGCGCTGATGCGCGACCTGCGCGCCATGGGCGCCACCAATCCGCTGCTCGGACGCCGCCGGGTGCCGCTGAAACGTGGCACGCTGCTGCGCATGGCGGAGATCTATCACCACCGTTTCGCCGATCCGGACGGGCGCATCCGCGCGACGTTCCAGATCATTACCCTGTCCGGCTGGGCGCCACACGAGAGCCAGCAGAAGCCGCTGAAGCCCGGCTCCGCCAAGGCGCGCCTCGCCGATGCGCTGAAGGCGATCGAGATCCCCGCTGGCGAGAAGCCGGGCGGCTGATCCGTCCTGCGCAAGGCGGGCTCGACAGGCCCCGCGCCACCGCCCTAGTCTCCCGCTCCAACGTCTCCCGCTCCCATTTCATTCCCGACCGAAGGCCGCCTCCCATGGACATGACCGGCACGCAGCGCATCGAGGCCCCGCGCGAAGTGGTGTGGGCCGCGCTCAACGATCCCGACGTGCTGCGCCAGTGCATCCCGGGATGCGAGAGCATGGAGCGCATCGGCGACAACGGCTTTTCGGCCAAGGCGGTGCTGAAGATCGGCCCGGTCAAGGCGAGCTTCACCGGCCAGGTGACGCTCTCCGACATCGACCCACCCAACGGCTACACCATTTCCGGCGAGGGCAATGGCGGCGTCGCGGGCATGGCCAAGGGCGGCGCGACGGTGAAGCTCACCGAAGAGGGCGATGGCGTGACGCTGCTCACCTATGACGTGAAGAGCCAGATCTCCGGCAAGATCGCCCAGCTCGGCTCGCGCCTGATCGACGCCACGGCGAAGAAGCTGGCGGGCGAGTTCTTCGAGAGCTTCTCGAAGGTCGTGGCGCCGCCGGCCGAGGGCGAGGAGATGCCCGAGGCGAAGAAGAAGTGGTGGCAGTTCGGCAAGAAGTGAGGGACGAAGCGGGGGGGCCCGCCTGACGGCTTCTCACTCCGCCCGCTTCTCGATCGCCTCCATGTCCGCATCGGACAGGCCGAAATGGTGGCCGATCTCGTGCACCAGCACATGGGTGACGATGTCGCCCAGCGTCTCCTCGTGCTCGGCCCAGTAGTCGAGGATCGGGCGGCGGTAGAGCCAGATCATGTTGGGCATGGCGCCCGAATGCTGCACGGACTGGAACGGCATCCCGGTCCCCTGGAACAGCCCGAGCAGGTCGAAATCGGTTTCCGCCCCCATCTCCTGCAGCACCTCGTCAGTGGGGAAGTCCTCGACGCGGATGACGAGGCCCTTGCAGAGAGCGCGGAAGTCGTCCGGCAGGCGCTCATAGGATGATGCCGCGATGGCCTCGAAGGCGTCGAGGTCCGGCGCCTTCAGCGCGGCGAGGGCTGCCTGATCCATGGTTCAGCGCCCGTAGGTGAGATAGAGCCAGACGAGGCAGCCAATGGCCGCGACGATGGCGAGGATGCGGCCGACGCGCTTGCCCCAGATTTCCGCGGGATCTTCGGATTCGCCCTTGGCGGTGAAGAAATCGCTGCTGCGCTGGAGCGCGGATTCCATCATGGGCGCGGAATCGCGGTGGGCACGGTCGAGGATGCGGCGGGCTTCGTCCTGCCGGCGGGCATCCGGTGAACGGTCATCGGGCTGGCTCATGGGGGGAGACTAGCCCATGGCGGGGGGACGGGTCATCCTGCCGCGAGGTCGCGGCGATGCCGGCGCTCCCATCAAGGGTTTGGTGACCATGATGGGGCATGATGCGGCACAGACCGGATTTGTGCCTCGTCCCGGAGTATGCGTGATGGTCCGCCGCGTTCCCCGCCTTCGCCTCGCCGCCATCGCGGCGACGCTGCTGCTTCCCGCCGCCCCGGCCAGCGCCACGCCCTTCTGGGCCGGCTGGTTTGGACAGGACCGCCCGGTGATCTACCGGCCCGTCGTCACGCCGAAGACCTATTACTTCGCCCCGGCGGGCACGGCCGAGGTCCTGCCGCATCCGCACCACCGCCACGGCCATCCACACCGGCACCCGCATCGGCACCGGCCGCAGCACTGAGCCGATGTCAGGCCTCCTCGAGGCCGACAATGGCGCGGGCGAAATCGCGCGCCGCGAAGGGCTCAAGGTCGTCGATCCCCTCGCCCACGCCGATGAAGTGAACGGGAAGGCCGGTCTTCGCCGCGACCGCGACGAGGATGCCGCCGCGCGCCGTGCCGTCGAGCTTGGTCATGACGATGCCGGTGACGCCGGCCGTACGGCCGAAGGCCTCGACCTGGGTGAGCGCGTTCTGGCCGGTGGTGGCGTCGAGGACGAGCAGAACCGCATGGGGGGCCGCGGCATCGACCTTGCGGATGACGCGCACGACCTTCTCCAGCTCGGCCATGAGCTCCGCCTTGTTCTGAAGGCGGCCGGCCGTGTCGAGGATGACCACGTCTGTGCCGGCCTCCTGCGCCTGCTTCACCGTGTCGAAGGCGAGGCCCGCAGCATCGGACCCTTGCGGCCGCGTGACGACCGGCACGCCGGTGCGCTCGCCCCAGACCTTGAGCTGGTCGATGGCGGCGGCGCGGAACGTGTCGCCGGCGCCCAGCATGACCGAGCGACCCTCGGCGCGGAACTTGGCGGCGAGCTTGCCGATCGTGGTGGTCTTGCCGGCGCCGTTGACGCCGACGACCATGACGACGAAGGGCTTGGCCGCGCTGACCTCCAGCGGCATCGCAACCGGGGCCAGCACGGCCTCGATTTCGGCGGCAAGCACCGCGCGCACCTCGTCGGGCGAAATGTCCTTGCCGAAGCGGCCCTTGGACAGGGCGCCGGCAATGCGGCCCGCCGTCTCGACGCCAAGGTCAGCCTGGATCAGCAGGTCCTCCAGCTCCTCCAACGTGTCGCCGTCGAGCTTGCGCTTGGTGAAGAGGTCGGTGACGCCGGTGCCGAGCTTCGAGGAGGTGCGCGACAGGCCCTCGGTGAGGCGGCGCCACCAGCTCTTGCGCTCGACGGGCGCCTCGGGCGCGGCCGGGGCGGTGGCAGCGTCCTGGCCGAAGAGCCGCTGGAAGAAGCCGGGACGCTTCGGTTCGTCGGGCTTCGTCGGATCGGACATGATGAGGCGGCTCTCTGCAGGGCGGGCGGCGTAGCCCACCGCATTTAGGCCGCCGGGCGGGCGCTGGCTAGGGCCGGCACGACTGGCGGGCCGTGGCGCAGGGTCCTATGGATGGGCCATGACGTCCGAGAAAGACATGCGCGCGGCTTCGCCCCACCCCGTCCCCGACGATCCGCTCGAGCTCATCCCGCGCCTCCTCCACCGCGATGCCAGCGTGCTCATCCTGAACAAGCCGGCGGGCCTGCCGGTGCACAAGGGGCCGGGCGGCGGTGTGACGCTGTCCGACCAGCTCGACGTGCTGCGCTTCGGCCTGCCGCGCGCGCCGGAACTCGCCCACCGGCTCGACAAGGACACGGCGGGTTGCCTCGTCCTCGGTCGCCACCGCCGCGCACTGGAACGGCTCGGGCAGATGTTCAAGCGCGGCGAGGTGGCCAAGACCTATTGGGCGGTGGTCGAGGGCGGCCCGTCGGTCGACGAGGGCGAGATCGCCCTTGCCATGAGCCCGCGCGACCCGAAGCGGGGCTGGTGGATGAAGGCCGATCCGAAGGGCCAGCCGGCGCTGACGCGGTTCCGCGTGCTCGGCCGCGGCGGCAACCGCATCTGGCTGGCGCTGGAGCCGGTCACCGGCCGCACCCACCAGCTGCGCCTGCATTGCGCCGAGAGCGGCTTTCCGATCCTCGGCGACACGATCTATGGCTCGGCGCCGCGTCGCGATGGACCCGGCCTGCACCTGCTTGCGCGCTCCGTCGTGATCCCCTTCGATCCCAAGCGCCCGGCGATCATTGCCGAGGCCCCACCGCCGCCCGCGATGACGGCGGCGCTCACCTCCTGCGGCTGGGACGGATAGATCTATTTTTTAAAGACTCCGCCTACGCGGCTTTACGCTTGATTTCCGTTACGTCATCGGTGCATCGGACGAGCGGCGGGCTTGGCGCTACACCGCACAGCCGCGATAGTGGGGCAAAGGGAGAGCACGCGATGGCAGCCCATTACGACAAGCGCGAAACGCGCGACGAGGCCGCTCGCGAAAAGGACCTGATGAAGCGGCTGCCGCAGGTCCTCACCTCCGTGGTGAAGATGCCGGCCTGGCGCCGTCATCTCGGCAAGATCGACCCGCGGTCGATCACCTCGCGCGCCGCGCTGGCACAGCTCCCCATCCAGCGGAAGTCGGAGCTGCCGGGGCTCCAGAAGGCGTCCCTGCCCTTCGGCGGTTTCGTGCCGGGCAAGCCCAGCGCCTTCGGCCGGCTCTTCATGTCGCCGGGGCCGATCTTCGAGCCCGAGGCCATCGGCCAGGATGTCTGGCGCGTCGCCCGGGCCATGGCCGCCGCCGGCTTCAAGCGCGGCGACATCGTGCTCAACACCTTCTCCTACCACCTCACCCCTGGTGCCTGGTGCTTCGATTCCGGGGCGCGGGCGGTGGGCTGCGCCGTCATCCCGGCAGGTCCCGGCAACACCGATGCCCAGTTCGACCTGATCGAGGCCTATCGTCCCGGCGCCTATGCGGGCACGCCCGATTTCCTGAAGATCCTGCTGGACGCGGCCAAGGAGAAGGGCCGCGACGCCTCCTCCATCAAGCGCGCACTGGTCGGCGGCGCCGCCTTCCCTGCCAGCCTGCAGAAGGAGGTCGCCGCGCGCGGCGTCGATGCCTACCAGACCTATGCCATCGCCGAATGCGGCGTCATCGCCTACGAGACCGAGGCGCGCGAAGGCCTGGTGCTGAACGAGGACATCATCCTCGAGGTGGTGCGGCCCGGCACCGGCGATCCGGTGGCGCCGGGCGAAGTCGGCGAGGTGGTCATCACCGTGCTCGACCCGCACCATCCGCTCATCCGCTTCGCGGTCGGCGACCTCACGGCGATCCTGCCGGGGCAGTCGCCCTGCGGGCGCACCAACACCCGCATCAAGGGCTGGATGGGCCGCGCCGACCAGACTGCCAAGGTCAAGGGCATGTTCGTGCGACCGGAACAGGTGGCCGAGGTGGTGAAGCGCCATTCCGAGATCGCCCGCGCCCGCCTCGTCATCAGCCGCGTCGAGGAGACCGATGCCATGACGCTGAAGGTGGAAACGCGGACCCGCGCCGTGGAGTTCATCCATGCGGTGACGGAGAGCGTGCAGGCCGTGCTGAAGCTGAAAGGCGCAGTGGAGCCGGTGAAGCCCGGTTCGCTGCCGAACGACGGCAAGGTGATCGAGGACACGCGGCCGGTCGGCTGAGACCTGCCGCGCATCACAGCCTCAGCGGAACATCGGCGCGTAGCGGTCGCGATAGGCCACGACCAGCATCAGGCCGGTGACGACCAGGATCGCTGCGAGCGGCAGGCCCTGGGGATTGAGGAAGATGTGGAACAGCACGATCGTCGCCATGACCGGCGCGATGAGCGCGAGGCCGAAGGCCGGCGCGATATTGAAGAGCAGCGACAGGCCGCCGACCAGGTTCACCGTCTTCAGGAAGGGCCAGAAGAAGCCCGAGGCCTGCAGGCCCTGCTCGAACAGCAGGCCGGCGGGCGAGACCGGCGGGTGGATCAGGTGCTGGCCGGTAGCCATGGCCCAGAAACCGTCGACGGCGCTCACGAGGAAGAGAAGCGCCAGGATGGTGCGGGGAGCGTGGACGAAGAGAAGGGCGGCCATCGAAACCTCGGATGCAATGCTGCGCGGTGCGCGGGAGGGGCGCTGTCTCGGCCCCCAAGGTTTCCCTTCCGCGTCACCGCCGTCGCATCGGATGTTTCGTCAGGCCGCAGCCCTCACACCCAGCCCTTCAGCTCGCGCTCGACGATGTCGGTGATGACCGTCATGCCGAGGTCGCTGTCGTTCAGGCAGGGGATGTAGGTGAACTTCTCGCCGCCATTCTCCTCGAAGATGTGGCGGTTTTCGCCGTCGAGCTCCTCGAGCGTCTCGAGGCAGTCGGCGGAGAAGGCGGGGGCGATGATGGCGAGCTTCTTCACGCCGCGCTTGGCGAGGTTCTCGACCGTCTCGTCGGTATAGGGCTTCAGCCACTCGTCAGGCCCGAAGCGCGACTGGAAGCTCATCATCAGGCGCTCGGGCGAATAGCCGAGCTCCTCGCGCAGCAGGCGCCAGGTCTTGGCGCACTGGCAATGATAGGGGTCGCCCTTCAGCAGGTAGCTCTTCGGCATGCCGTGGAACGAGGCGACGATGACCTCCGGCTCGAAGTCGAGGGTGGCGAGGTGATTGCGCACCGACTGGGCGAGGGCCGAGATATAGGCCGGCTCGTCGTGATAGGGCGGTGCGACGCGAATGGTCGGCTGCCAGCGCATCTCCATCAGCGCGCGAAACAGATGGTCGTTGGCGGTGGCCGTCGTCGCCGCGGCATACTGGGGGTAGAGCGAGACGGCGAGGATGCGGTCGCAGCCCTCGGCCATCAGCTTCTCGACCGCCGGCTTGATCGCCGGATTGCCGTAGCGCATCGCCCATTCGACATGAATGTCAGGGTTGACCGAGGACATATGCGCGGCGAGCTTCTCGGCCTGGTTCCGCGTGATGGTCTTGAGGAAGCTCTCGTCCTTCTCGGTGTTCCAGATCGTCGCGTAGTCCTTGCCCTTCTTCTGGGGCCGCGTCTGCAGGATGATCAGGTTGAGGATCGGCCACCAGATGGCGCGCGGCGTCTCGATGACGCGGCGGTCCGACAGGAACTCCTTGAGATAGCGGCGCATCGACCAGTAGTCGGTGCCGTCGGGCGTCCCGAGATTCATCAGGAGCACACCGATCTTGCCGGCCTTCACGGGCACGTGGCCGGCGGGAAGTTTCATCTCGCGCATGGGGTCTCGCGGCTGGGTAATCTCGCTGGGCGCGTGATACGCCCGAAACGGATGTGTGGGAAGCAGGTACGCCGCCGCGGGGCCGATGGATTTTGAAAGGCTCAGGCGCGGGCCCGCAGGACCGCCGTTCCGGCGAGCAGAAGACCCGCCACGGCGCCGATCGTGCCGGCGGCGTTGAGGGCGAGGGCCGAGCCGACGGCGCGGGGGGCAAGGATGGCCGCGCCATAGCCGACGAACACGGTCCCGAGCGCGATGGCGGCGGACAGCGCGACCTGCGTGGACAGCCGCTGCGTCAGGAGCCGGGCGGTCGCGGCCGGGCAGACGATCATCGCCACGGCGAGGACGACGCCGACCGACTGGAAGGCCGCGGTGCAGGCGAGCGCCGTGGCGGTGAGGAGCGCCGCCTCCAGCAGGCCGACCGGCAGGCCGCTCGCGCGGGCGAAGACGGGATCGAAGGCGAGCAGGGCCAGCTCCTTGCGGAAGACAGCGAGGATGGCGACGACGAGGACAAGGACCAGGGTGAGTTCGAAGACCACCGGCGGCAGCGTCGCGGCCATGGCGAGGATCCCGCCCTCGCCGGCATCGGCGCCGACCCAGATCAGCCCTTCGAGATAGCCGGTGATGACGTGGTGGACGTCGAAGCCGGTGCGGGCGAGGCCCGACCATTCCAGCACCAGGACGCCGAAGGCAAAGAAGGTGGTGAAGACGACGCCGAGCGCAGTCCCCGGCTCGACCCGGCCGGCGCGCACCAGGACAGCGACCAGGGCCGAGGCGGCAAAGGCGCTGGCGACACCGCCGATCAACACCACGACGCTGCCGGCAAGGCCGGTGAGCGCCACGGCGATGACGACGCCCGGCACGACAGCATGGCTGAGTGCATCCGCCGCCATGGCGCGGCGGGTGAGGACGAGCAGATTGCCGACGAGGGCGCAGGCCAGCGCCGAGAGGCTGGCGGCCAGCAGCGGCACGAAATCGACGGTCCAGAATTCGCTCATGCGACGCCCCCGGCCAGGAGGCCACGGGCCCGCCCGAAGACCATGCTGACGGCGAAGAACAGCGCCGCGACAAGGACGATGGCCGGTCCCGTCGGCGTATCGGTCAGGATGGCGGAGAGCGCGGCGCCGGTCAGCGCAGAGGCCGAGCCGATGGCGGCTGCGAGCACCACGACGATGCCGGCGCGATCGCTCCAGAAGCGGGCGGCGGCGGGGGGAATGACGACGAGGGCGACGGCGAGGACGAAGCCGGCAATGGGCAACGCCGCAACCACGACGCTGGCGCAGAGGAGAGCCACCAGCGCGTCGAGACGGGCCACCGGCAGGCCGATCGTGGCGGCGAAATCCGGGTCGAAGGCGACGGTGGAGAGTTCCTTGAGCACGAGGCCGATGACGGCGAGGACGAGGACGGCGAGGCCGCCCATCAGCCAGGCCTCTTCCGGCAGCATGCCCGCCGCCGACCCGAAGAGAAGCTGTTCCAGGCCGGCCTGGCTGCCGACCGAGAGCGTCTGGACGACGGAGAGGAGCGCGAGGCCGAGGCCGAAGCCGGAGGCGAGCACGGCGGCGGTGGCGGTGTCGTGGCCGATGCGCGGGCGGCGCGCCAGCCATTCGATGGCGGCCAGCGAAAGGATGGCGGCAATCGCTGCGCCGCCCATGAGCCAGGCGGCCTCGCGGGGGGCGCGGCCGAGCAGGGCGGCGAGGAGGAAGGCGCCGGCAATGCCGGGCAAGGTGCCATGGGCGACCGCATCGGAGACGAGCGCCTTGCGGCGGAGCATGGCGAAAGTGCCGGCGGCGCCCGCCGCGCAGCCGAGCGCTGCGACGCCGATCATCACGACGATGGTGTTGAAGCCAAGGCCTGCGAGGAGGCTCATGGGCGGGCGACCAGCGGCACGCCATAGGCGCGCGCCAGGATCTCCGGCGTGAAGGCGGTGGCGACGGAACCGGCGGCGATGACCTTGCGGTTCAGCACCAGCACGTCGGAGAAGCGCTCGGCCACCGTGCCGAGATCGTGGTGGACGCAGACGACCAGCCGGCCCTCTCGGTCGAGGGCGTCGAAGACATCGAGGATGATGCGCTCGGAGGCAGCGTCGACGCCGGCGAGCGGCTCGTCTAGGAAGAGGATGCGGGCGTCGCGCGCCAGGCCCCGGGCGAGGAAGACGCGCTGCTGCTGGCCGCCGGACATCTGGCCGATCTGGCGGGCGGCGAGGTCGGCAAGGCCGACGCGGTCGAGCAGCGCCATGGCCCGGTCGCGGCGGGCCCGGCCATAGCCGCGCAGCCAGCCGGCCTCGCGCACCATGCCCTGGAGCACGACATCGAGGGCGGTGGCGGGGAAATCCCAGTCCACCGAGGCGCGCTGCGGCACATAGGCCGTGGCCTCGCGCCGCTCGGCGACCGGGCGGCCGCCGATCGTGGCCCGTCCCGTGGAGGCGACGAGGCCGAGGATGGCCTTGAGCAGGGTCGACTTGCCCGCCCCGTTCGGCCCGACAATGGCGGTGAGGCCACTCGCCGGCGCGGTCCAGGTGACGTCCTCCAGCGCCGGCACGCCGCGATAGGCGACGGAAAGGCCCTCGACGGCGAGGCGATCGTCGAGGCCGGCGGCGGTGGCGGGAGGCGTGATGGCGAGCATGTCCAAGATCCCCCGAGCCTATCAGCCGGTGAGCCGGCCGGACATGCCCTTTTCGGGAGCGGTGCCGCCGAGGGCGCGGGCGATGGCCGTGACATTGTGGTCGATCATGCCGAGATAGGTGCCCTCATAGGTGCCGGGCTTGCCCATGGCATCGGAGAAGAGTTCGGCGCCGATGGTGACGCGGTGGCCGCGGCGGGCCGTGCCCTCGATCACTGCGCGGATGTTGCGGTCGGAGACGGAGCTCTCCACGAAGACGGCGGGGATCTTGCGGGTGACGATCAGGTCAACGGTCGCCTCGATGGCGCGCAGGCCGGCCTCGCTCTCGGTCGACAGGCCCTGGATGCCGTGAACCTCCAGGCCATAGGCGCGGGCGAGATAGCTGAAGGCGTCATGGGCGGTGACCAGCATCCGCCGCTCCGGCGCGACGGAAGCGAGAACCTGACCGGCATAGGTGGCGAGGGCTTCGAGCTTGGCGACCGCCGGGGCGAGATCGGGCGTCACCTTGCGGCGGCCCTGGATATCGGCGGCGGCAAGCGCGTCGGAGACGGCGCGCACCACGGTGATCCAGAGCTTCGGGTCCATCCAGACATGCGGGTCGGGCTTGTCGGCGACCTCCTCGTCCTTCAGCAGCTGGTCCTTCGGAATAGATTCGGCGGCCATGACCGGCGCGCGGCGACGGGCGATCTGGCGGAAGGTCTCGCGGAACTGCGCCTCAAGGCCGAGGCCATGGGCGATGACCATGTCGGCCTGGGTCAGCTTGACGATGTCGGCGCGGGTCGGCCGGTAGAGGTGCGGGTCGACGCCCTCGCCCATCAGCGCCTCGACGCGGACCTGGTCGCCGGCGAGCATCCGGACGGCATCGGCGAGCATCGCGGTGGTGGTGACGATGGACAGGCGCGTCGGCGCACCCTGAGCCATGGCACCCGGGGCCATGGTGCCGGGCGCCAATCCCGCGAGGGCCGCGGTGGCGAGGAGATGGCGTCGGGTCAGGGCCTGCATGGCATCACCTCGGCGGGGCGATCAAGCGCCGCTGTTGCAACTCATTCGCAAAGAGAGTGGGGCTGCAGGGCCTTCCTGTCAAGATTGCGAGGCATTCGCAAGAACACGTCGATGTGAAACACCGCCGCGGCAGTGACGCAATCGCGATGCAATGTGACGGTGATGGAGTGCGAGGGTTCCCCTGGCGCGCCAGCCCTCTCCCTGATGGAGCCCCTCCTGATGTTCCCGTTCGTCGGCAGCGACATCGCCCTGATCGGCATCGTCGTCCTCGTCGTCCTGTTCCTCTTCGCCGGCATCAAGACCGTGCCCCAGGGCTATCAGTGGACCGTCGAGCGCTTCGGCCGGTACACGCGCACCCTCACCCCCGGCCTGCAGCTCATCATCCCCTTCATCGACCGCATCGGTCAGAAGGTGAACGTGATGGAGCAGATGCTCGACGTGCAGAGCCAGGAGGTGATCACCAAGGACAATGCCAAGGTGACGGTGGACGGCATCATGTTCTTCCAGGTGCTCGACCCCGCCCGCGCCTCCTATGAGGTGACGCGGCTCGATGCCTCGCTGATGAACCTCGCCATGACCAATATCCGCACGGTGATGGGCTCGATGGACCTCGACGCCCTGCTGTCGAACCGCGACGCCATCAACGAGAGCCTGCTGCGGGTCGTCGACCAGGCCGCCTCGCCCTGGGGCGTGAAGGTCACGCGCATCGAGATCAAGGACATTGCCCCGCCCAACGACCTCGTCGCCGCCATGGGCCGGCAGATGAAGGCCGAGCGCGAGAAGCGCGCGGTGATCCTCGAGGCCGAGGGGCAGCGGCAGTCGGAGATCCTGCGCGCCGAGGGCGAGAAGCAGTCACAGATCCTCGAGGCCGAGGGCCGGCGTGAGGCGGCCTTCCGCGACGCCGAGGCGCGCGAGCGCCTGGCGCAGGCCGAGGCCAAGGCGACGGAAATGCTGTCTGCGGCGATTGCCGGCGGCAACGCGCTCTCCGTGAACTACTTCATCGCCGAGAAGTACCTGAAGGCGCTGGAATCGCTCGCCACCTCGCCGAACCAGAAGACGCTGATCCTGCCTGCCGAAACGACGCAGATCCTCGGTTCGCTCGCCGGCATCGGCGAGATCGCCAAGGCCGCCTTCGGGCCAGACGCCGTCGCCCGGCCGCCGGTTCGTGGCGGGTCGGTCCCGAGCACCGGAGGCTGAGATGATCGTCACGACCCTCGCCTCCTGGGGCGCCTGGAGCTGGATCGTCGCTGCCGCCATCCTCATGGCGGCGGAGATCCTGGCGCCCGGCTATGTGCTGATCTGGCTCGGCGGCGCCGCGGCGCTCACCGGCCTGCTCTTCCTCATGGTGCCGGCGCCCTGGCAGGTGCAGTTCGCCGTCTTCGCGGTCCTCGCCCTCATCAGCCTCTATGGCTGGTTCAAGATGGCGCGGGCGAGCACCACAACGCCCAGCGACCGGCCCGACCTCAACCGCCGGTCCGAGGCCTTGGTCGGGCGCGAATTCGTGCTGGAGGAGCCGATCCAGGCGGGGCGCGGCCGCATCCGCCTCGCCGATTCCGTCTGGGCGGTGACCGGCCCGGACCTCGCCGCGGGGCGGCGCGTCAGGGTGGCCGCGCTCGATGGCGCGACACTGGTGGTCGAGGCGGCCTGAGCCGCCTCTGCCAGCGCGATCACGCTACGGTCGGCCAGGGCGTCTCGGCGACGGGGGTCCGCGGCCCCTTGCCGTCGGCGAAGGACACCAGATTGTCCACGACCAGCTGCGCCATGGCGTTGCGGGTGTGGACCGAGGCCGATCCCACATGGGGGAAGAGCACGACGTGGTCCATGCCGATCAGCTCGGCCGGGACGCGGGGCTCGTCCTCGAAGACATCGAGGCCGGCGGAGAGGATGGTCTTCGCCTTCAGCGCCTCGATGAGCGCCGGCTCGTCCACCACCGAGCCACGGCCGACATTGATGACGATGCCGTCGGACCCGAGCGCCTTCAGCACCTCCGCATTGACGATGCGATGGGTCGAGGCGCCACCGGGGGCGACAATGAGCAGGACGTTGACGTCCTTCGCCATGTCGACCAGCGAGGGATAGTAGCGATAGGCGACGTCCTTCTGCTCGGTGCGGCCATGATAGACCACCGGCACGCCGAAGGCCTCGAGCCGCTTGGCGATGGCCTTGCCGATGCGGCCGAGGCCGAGGATGCCGACCTTGCGGTCGCGCAGCGTGCCGGTCAGCGGATAGGGCTTCTCCAGCCACTTGCCGGCGCGCAGGTAGCGGTCGGTCTGCGGGAACTGGCGCACCGTGCAGAGCAGCAGGCCGAGGGCGGTGTCGGCCACCTCCTCGTTGAGCACGTCGGGCGTGTTGGTGACGACAATGCCGTTCTTGCCCGCCCAGGCGGCGTCCACGTGGTCATAGCCGACGCCGAAGGACGAGACGATCTTCAGTCCGGGAAAGCGGCCCATGAGGGCGGGGTCGCAGGGCATGTGGCTGCCCGAGGCGATGGCCGACACACTGGGAGCGAGCTGGCGCAGCATCGCCTCCTTGTCCTCGGCGAGCCACAGCTTGTGGACAGTGAAACGCTGAGCCAGCTGGTCCTGGATCATCTGCATCATCGGACCGGTCATCAGCAGATCGGGCTTCGTCATGGTCGTCTCCTCGGGGGCGGCGGCGGTGAGACTGGCGATCACACGCCAATTTTCAACCGATTGAATTTCAACCGTCGGCCCCTCTGATGTCACTTGATTTCAGTTTTTTCGACATGCCACACTGGCTGCGAGAAACAGCCAGATGCCGCGCCGGCCCCATGGGACCGGATCGCAGAGCCCGGGTCAAGGGCCGGCGGCGCGAGGCAGGGGCCATGGGCCCGGGGAGGATTGTGTATGGCATCCGTCGAGATCCGCGACGTGCGCAAGTCTTTTGGCGCCACGGCGATCATCCATGGGGTGACGGTCCCCATCGCCGACGGCGAATTCGTGGTGCTGGTCGGCCCGTCGGGCTGCGGCAAGTCGACCCTTCTGCGCATGATCGCCGGCCTCGAGAACATCACCGGCGGCGAGATCGCCATCGGCAATCGCGTGGTGAACAATGTCCCGCCGAAGGAGCGGGACATCGCCATGGTGTTCCAGAACTACGCGCTCTATCCGCACATGACGGTGGCGGCCAATATGGGCTTCTCGCTGCAGCTTCGGAACGCGCCGCAGGCCGAGATCGACACCAAGGTGAAGCGCGCGGCGGAGATCCTCAACCTCACCGCCCTGCTCGACCGCTTCCCGCGCCAGCTCTCCGGCGGCCAGCGCCAGCGCGTCGCCATGGGCCGCGCCATCGTCCGAGACCCGCAGGTCTTCCTCTTCGACGAGCCGCTCTCGAACCTCGACGCCAAGCTGCGCGTTGCCATGCGCACCGAGATCAAGGAGCTGCACCAGCGGCTGAAGACCACCACGGTCTACGTCACCCACGACCAGATCGAGGCCATGACCATGGCCGACAAGATCGTCGTCATGCATGACGGCATCGTCGAGCAGATGGGCGCGCCGCTCGATCTCTACGACAATCCCGCCAATATGTTCGTCGCCGGCTTCATCGGTTCGCCGGCCATGAATTTCCTGCGCGGCAAGGTGGACGGCCAGAGCTTCGTTCTGGAGGGCGGGGCGCGCCTGCCGCTCGGCGCGGCGCCCGCCGCCTCCGACGGCAAGCCGGCGGTCTACGGCATCCGCCCCGAGCATTTCCTCATCGACAACGAGGCCGGCGCCGAGGCCGAGGTCGTGGTGGTCGAACCGACCGGCTCGGAGATCCAGGTCGTCGCCAAGCTCGACGGCCAGGAGGTGATCGCGGTGTTCCGCGAGCGGCACAACTTCAAGCCGGGCGACCGCATCCGCCTCGGCACCGACCGCCGCGTGACGCATCTGTTCGACGCCGAGAGCGGCAAGACCCTGCCGCGCCACTGAGGCGCGCGTCAGCATGCCAACAGCGGGGCAAACCCGCATGACAACAAGCCGGCAAAGCCCACGCACAAGAGGGGCTCCGGATATCCTGATCGGGAGGATCAACCCATGACTGTCTTCAATCGTCGTACGCTGATGAAGGGCGCGGCGGCCGCCGGCGTCCTCGGTGGCTCCGGCCTCACCGAATGGGCCAAGGCCTGGGCGCAAGCCGCCCCGTTCCGGCCCGAGCAGGGCGCCACCCTGAACCTCTTGCGCTGGCGCCGCTTCGTCGAGGCCGAGGACGCCCAGTTCAACCGCATGGTCGCGGCCTTCACCCAGGCGACCGGCGTGCGCGTCAATGTCTCGTCGGAGAGCTTCGACGACGTGCAGCCGAAGGCTTCCGTCGCCGCCAATACCGGCACCGGCCCGGACCTCATCTGGTCCCTCTATTCCGTGCCGCACCTGTTCCCTCAGCGGTGCATCGACGTCTCCGACGTCGCCGACTATCTCGGCAAGAAGTATGGCGGCTGGGTGCCGCTCGCCGAGGCCTACGGCAAGGCCGGCGGCAAGTGGATCTCGATCCCCGTCGCCGTCAACGGCGGCTACATCAACTACCGCATCTCGATGGTGAAGGCGGCCGGCTTCAACGAGGTTCCGCAGGACACCAAGGGCTTCCTCGAGCTCTGCAAGGCGCTGAAGGCCAAGGGCACGCCGTCGGGCTTCCCGCTCGGCCGCGCCACGGGTGACGGCAATGCCTTCGCCCACTGGCTGCTGTGGTCGCATGGTGCGGCGCAGGTGGATGAGCAGGAGCGCATCACCATCAACTCCGCCGAGACCCGGGCGGCGCTGCGCTACGCCAAGGAGCTGTGGGACACCTTCATCCCCGGCACGGCGGCGTGGAACGACTCGAACAACAACCGCGCCTTCCTCTCGGGTGAAATCTCGCTGACGGCCAACGGCATCTCGATCTATGCCGCGGCCAAGGCGTCGCAGGACGCCAAGCAGCGCGAGATCGCCGCGGACATGGACCATGCCTTCTGGCCGATCGGCCCGATCGGCAAGCCGGCTGAGATCCAGCTGGCCTTCCCGATGTTCGGCATGACCTATTCGCGCTTCCCGAACGCCTGCAAGGCCTTCATGGCCTTCATCCTCGAGGCAGAGAACTTCAATCCGTGGCTCGAGGCGGCGCAGGGCTACCTGACGCATGTCCTCAATGCCTACGACTCCAACCCGGTCTGGACCGCGGACCCGAAGAACCGGGTGTTCCGCGAATCGGCGAAGCGCTCCTTCCCGGCCGGCTACAAAGGCCCGATCAACGAGAAGGCGGCGACCGCCATCGCCGACTTCATCGTCGTCGACCTCTTCGCCAACTTCTGCACCGGCAAGGAGGACCTGGAAGGGTCGATCCGCGTCGCCGAACGGCAGCTGCGCCGCATCTATCGCTGACGCCGACCGGCGGCCCTGCCGCCGGCTCCCTTCCGCCGGAGCCCCTCACGGGCTCCGGCGGCCCAGCTTCCGGAGTTCCCCATGGCCGATGCCGCCATCGCCCGTACCACCGCCGCTCCCGGCGAGCCGTCGACGTGGGAAAGGCTCAAGGTCAACCGCAACTGGCTCGGCCTTTGGTTCATGCTGCCGGCCATGGCCTTCCTGGTGCTCTTCCTGGTCTATCCGCTGGGCAAGGGCCTGTGGATGAGCTTCACCGACGCGCGCATCGGCCGCGAAGGGCGGTTCGTCGGGCTGGAGAACTTCGAATGGCTGATCGAGGACCGTGACTTCGTCCGGGCGCTGATCTTCACCATCGTCTTCACCTTCGTTGCCTCGGTGGTGAAGTTCGCCATCGGGCTCTATCTCGCCCTGCTGCTGAACAACAACCTGCCCTTCAAGGCCTTCATCCGCTCGGTCGTGCTGATCCCGTTCATCGTGCCGACCGTGCTCTCGGCGGTCGCCTTCTGGTGGATCTTCGACACCCAGTTCTCGGTCATCACCTGGGGGTTGGTGAAGCTGGGACTGCTCGACCGCGGCTCGCCGATCAACTGGATGGGCGACCCCTTCATGGCGCAGTGCGTCGTCATCTTCGCCAATATCTGGCGCGGCATCCCCTTCATCGCCATCACGCTGCTCGCCGGCCTGCAGACCGTGTCGCCCTCGCTCTACGAGGCCGCGACGCTGGACGGCGCCACCAAGTGGCAGAACTTCCGCTATGTGACCTATCCGCTGCTCACCCCGATCATCGCGGTGGTCATGACCTTCTCGGTGCTCTTCACCTTCACCGACTTCCAGCTGATCTGGGCCATGACCCGCGGCGGACCGGTCAACGCCACCCACCTGATGGCGACGCTGTCCTACCAGCGCGGCATCCTCGGCGGGAACCTCGGCGAAGGCGCGGCCATCGCCATCTCCATGGTGCCGTTCCTGCTCGCCGCCATCCTGTTCTCGTGGTTTGGCCTGCAGCGCCGCAAGTGGCAGCAGGGAGAGAACAATGACTGATCGCCTTTTCTCGACCGCCCCGACACCCACCCCCGCCGCCGGAGCCGCGTCATGACCGCCACGACCTCCGCCCCGAAAGCCATGCCGACCCCGTCCGTTGCGAAGGACGACCATTCCGAGGGCATGAGCTATCTCGAAAGCCTGCCGCGCAAGACGGTGACGGTCTACATCCCGCTCGCCATCATCATGGTGGTGCTGCTCTTCCCGTTCTACTGGATGTTCATCACCGCCATCAAACCGGACCAGGACCTGCTCGACCTGCACGGCGGCAACCCGCTCTGGGTCGGCGAACCGACCTTCCGGCACTTCTACAAGCTGCTGTTCGAGTCGAACTATCCGACCTGGCTGTGGAACACGATGTTCGTGGCGGTCTGCGCCACCTTCCTGTCCATCGTCGCCTCGGTGCTGGCCGCCTATGCCATCACCCGCATCCGCTTCAAGGGCGCGCAGACGGTCGGCGGCCTCATCTTCCTCGCCTATCTCGTGCCGCCGTCGATCCTGTTCATTCCGCTGTCGACCATCATCCATGTCTATGGCCTGTTCGACACGCCCTTCGCGCTGATCCTCACCTATCCGACCATCCTCATCCCGTTCTGCACCTGGCTGCTGATGGGCTATTTCAAGACCATTCCCTACGAGCTGGAGGAATGCGCCCTGATCGATGGCGCCAGCCGCTGGCAGATCATGGTCAAGATCATCATCCCGCTGGCCGTGCCTGGCCTGATCTCGGCCTTCATCTTCGCCTTCACGCTGTGCTGGAACGAGTTCATCTACGCGCTGACCTTCATCTCCTCGAACCCCAACAAGACCGTGCCGACGGCCATCGTCTCGGAATTCGTCGATGGCGACGTGTTCCGCTGGGGCTCGCTGATGGCGGGGGCGCTGGTCGGCTCGCTACCGCTCGTCATCCTCTACGCCTTCTTCGTCGAGCACTACGTCTCGGCCATGACCGGCGCCGTGAAAGAGTGATCGCCGGCCGGGTGGCCGCTCTGCCGGAAACGGTCTGGATGTCCCGCAATCGACGGGGCATCACCCGCCGCCAGTGACGCTTGCCTGAGGACTTCTCTCCATGACTACGATCTGCTTCGCGGGGCTGGGCGCCATGGGCCGCCCGATGGCGGCCAATCTCGCCAAGGCCGGCCACGCTGTTCGCGGCACCGACGTGAACCCGGCGGCGCTGGACTGGCTCAAGCAGAACGGCGGCACGCCTTTTCTCTCGGCCAAGGAAGCAGCGGCCGGCGCCGAGATGCTGGTGCTGATGGTGGTCAATGCCGACCAGGCGGAGGCCGTGCTGTTCGAGGCCGGTGCGCTCGATGCGCTTGCGCCGAACGCCATCGTCGTGCTCTGCGCCACCTGCGCTCCCGCCCGGGCCGCCGCCATCGGCGCGAAGGTGGAGGCCACCCAGCGCCGCTTCGTCGACGCGCCGGTCTCCGGCGGCGTGGTCGGGGCGGAAGCCGGCACGCTCACCATCATGGCCTCGGCACCGGCCGCGGTGCTGGACGCGGCCGAACCAGTGCTCAAGGTGATGGGCTCGCGGCTGTTCAGGGTCGGCGCCAAGGCCGGCGACGGCGCCATGGTGAAGACCATCAACCAGCTGCTCTGCGGCGTGCACATCGCCGCCGCGGCTGAAGCCCTGGCGCTCGGCGAGCGCGCCGGGCTCGACACCAAGGTGCTGCTGGAGATCTACGGCTCCAGCGCCGCGGGCAGCTGGATGCTCAACAATCGCGGGCCGCGGATGCTGATGGAGGATCCGCCGGTCACCTCGGCGGTGGACATCTTCGTCAAGGACCTCGGCATCGTGCTGGATGCCGGCCACCAGACGAAGGCGCCGCTCTTCCTCGCCGCGGCGGCACACCAGCTCTTTCTCGCCGCCTCCGGCATGGGCCTCGGCAAGGCGGACGACGCGCTGGTCATCGAGGCCTATCGCGCCATGGCGCCGAAAAAGGACTGACGGCTCAGGCCTGATCGTTCAGGCCTGAGGGCTCACGCCTCTTCGGCCTCGTCCTCTTCGTCGGCCGCGTCCTCGGCATGGGGCCGCAGGGTCTTCTCGATGCGGCGGAGCAGCTTGCGCAACCGGCGCGCCTCCTTGGCGTCCATGTCGGCCAGCATCTCGTCCTCGGCAGCGAACCACAGGTCGTCGATGGCGGCGGCCTTGTCCTGGCCGGCCTGGGTCAGGCCCACCTGGACGAGGCGGCCATCGGCGCCGCCGGCGGTCCGCCGCTCGACGAGCCCCTGCGCGGCGAGGCGACCGATCGTCTTGGAGGCGGTGGGCGGGCGCACCTTCAGGGCGGCGGCAAGCTCGCCCATCATCATGTCCCCGCCATCGGCGAGGATCTTCAGCACCTGCTCCTGGCCGGGATAGAGGCCGAGGATGGTGAGCTTGCGGGCCACCAGGGCGCGATGCAGCCTTGCGGCGTGCTGGAGATGGGCGCCGATGGTCTTGCGATAGGGCTCGTGCCCGCCCTTGGGGTCGTCCTTCTGCCGGCTCATAGCGTCCCCCTCGCGGGACGAAGCGTCCCGGCCGGCCGCGGTTGCGCAGCCGGCACATCATTCGCGACAATTGATGACGAGACCATGACGGCTCCGAGCCGGCTCACCACCGCGCGAAACAGGCAGCGACCCGATCGCGGAACGTGGCGCGCGTCGCGTCGGTGGAGCGGTTCATGTCGTAATGGGCGAGATAGTCTATCGGCGCCTTGAAGCCGGTGGCTGCTCGCAGCACGCGCGTGCAGAAGCGGCGTGGCGGGTCACCCATGAGAAAGGCGCGCCAGCGGGTCGCGCCATAGCTGGTGACGATGCCGACACGGCGGATGTTGGTGAGGATGCCGCGGGTGCGGCCATCGACGAGGCCGAAGGAAACGCCCGGCAGGAAGACGCGGTCGAAGAAGCCCTTGAGCAGGGCGGGAAAACCGAAGTTCCAGACGGGGAAAACCAGCACCAGCGCCTCGGCCTCGCGCAGCCGGCGCACATGGTCCGCCACCGGCTCGGTGTTGCGGGCGAGGTCGTGGTAGCCGAGGCGCTCCTGCTGGCTCAGCACCGGCTGGAAACCTTCCGCGTAGAGGTCGCAATCATCGACCTCGTGGCCGCGCGCGCGCAGGCTCGCGACGACGGTCTCGTGCAGCGACGCGCCGTAGCTCGCGGGATTGGGATGGCAGTAGAGGACGAGGATGCGCATGGCGCGGCGTCACTCGTCCGCCGCCGCCAGCCCCTTGAACAGGAAGGTCCCGCCGGCCTTGTAGTCATAGTTCGGGTCTTCCCAGGCGATCATCTTGCCGGGATTGAGCAGGCCTTGCGGGTCCGCCTCTTTCTTGAAGGCGAGCTGCACCTCGTCGGTCTGCTTCATGCCGCCCTCCTCCAGCGTGTAGCGGTGAGGATTAAAGATCGGCGCGCCCATATCCTCGTGGATCTTCATGATCTCCTCCAGCCGCTCCTCCGTGGTGAAGCGCACCATGGGCAGGCCGAAGCAGGTCACCTTGCCGTCGAAGCGGACGAATTCGAGGTGGCTGATGAGCTCGTCTCCGAAACGCTCCTCCAGCTTGGCCGAGAGCTCGACCTGGTTCGGGAAGGGATAGAGCACCTGGAGATAGGTGATGGCCGGGTCGACCCGCAGCGCCCGGAGCGTCGTGTGGTTCCAGGTCAGCTCGAAGCCGGGCGGCAGCTTGCGGCGTTCCTCGTCGGCGAGCTGGTCGGACCGCAGCAGCAGTTCGGCCTTTTCCTTGCCGGCAAGGTTCAGCGCCGCATCCACCGCGAAGTCGGCGATGACGGCGATGACGACATGCTTGCCCGGCGGCATGTAATCCTGATGCCGCAGAAAGTAAGTCTGCGGCGCCGGGGCCGCGACCACGGCGATGTTCTTCTTGGCGATGCCGTCGGCCTCGCCGAGGAGGTTGGCGAAGGCTGCCGCCCGCTCGAACGTGTCGAAGCCGAAGAACAGGTCGACCCAGGGATAGGCGGGGCCGAGCGGCATCTCGACTTCGGTGATGATGCCGTTGGTGCCATAGGCATGGGCGACCTTGGCGAGGTCGTCGCCGGTCAGATCCAGCACGCGCGGGCTCGCCTCCATGGTCACGACCTTGAGCCGGATCACGTTGCCGGCGTCACGCAACCCGCCCCAGGTGATGGAGCCGACGCCGCCCGAACCGCCGGCAATGAAGCCGCCCACCGACGCGGTCGCGTAGGTGGAGGGATGCATGCGGATCTCCTGCGCCTGCGGCCGGGCCACCTTGTCGATGTCGGCGATGATGGCGCCGGCTTCGGCGACGAAGCGGCCGGGCTGGATGGTCAGCACCTTGTTCATGCCGGACAGGTCGAGGACGATGCCGCCGGAGAGCGGCATGGCCTGGCCGTAATTGCCGGTTCCGGTGCCGCGCGGCGTCACGGGGATGCCGAGCTCATGGGCGGCGGCGAGCACCCGCACCACCTCCTGCTCGCTCACCGGCGAGACGATGATGTCGCCGGTGACATGGTCGAGCTGACGCTTCAGCGTCGGCGAGTACCAGTAGAAGTCGCGGCTCTTCTGGCGGACGAGGTTGGCATTGTCCTCGGTCTTGATGCCGGCGAGCTTCGCCTTGAGGCCGTCGATGTCGTAGCGCGGGCGGGCGGCAGCGTCGGTCATGGGGGATCAGCTCCAGAGCCTGTCGAGGTCGCGATAGTCGGGCAATGTCGTATCGATGGCGCGGCCGTTTCGGATCACCGTACGATCCGATTGCGGCCGCGACAGGAGCTCCGTCCAGCTGCGGCCGCGGAACACGACGAGATCAGCCGGCCGGCCAGGGCCGATGCGGCCGCGGCTGGCGAAGCCGCAGACCTCGGCCGGGGCCGCGGTGGCGGCGCGCGGCCAGTCGCCGACGGGATGGTCGAAATGCAGGATGCGCGTCGCCTCGCGATAGGTCTCCAGCATGTCGAGGTCGCCATAGGCATAGAAGGGGTCGCGGGTGTTGTCGCTCGCCACCATGACGGGGATGCCCAGCGCCCGCATCTCGTGCAGCAGGGTGACGCCGCGGCGGCGCGGCGTGCGGCCGGCGGTGCGGTCCTGCAGGTACATGTTGCACATGGGCAGCGACACGACCGCGAGGCCCGCCTCGGTCACCAGGTCGAGCGTGCGGCGGATCTCGCCGTCCTCTTGCGTCGACAGCGAGCAGCAATGGCCCACCACGATGCGGCCAAGGCCCTGGTCGCTCCAGCGGTGGCGGATGGCGGCCTCCGCAATGAGGCGGAGCGAATGGGCGCCGGGGTCCATGGTTTCATCGACGTGGAAGTCGAGCGGCAGGCCGGCCATGCGTGCCGCCGCGAAGATGGCTTCAAGTCCGGGGATCAGGTTCGGCGACATATAGGTGACGCAGCCGAGGCCGCCGCCGTGACGCTTCAGCGCCGCGACCATCTGGTCGAGATAGCCCGCCTCCACCGCGACATCGATGCCGCAGAGCGAGGAGGCCTGCAGGTCGATGCGGCCGCGCCATTCCTCACGCAGCTCGGCAAGGACCGGCCAGGAAATGTCGATCTGGGCGGGAATGGAATCGATATGGGTGCGGATCGCCGCCGTGCCGTGGGCGAAGGCGGCCTTCAGCGCGAAGCTCATGCGGGCGCGCACGTCCTCGGCCGTCCAGTGGGCGGCACGATCGGCGCCGACCGCCGCCAGCGCACCGGGGAAGGTGCCGTCGGGGTTCGCGGCACGCGGCCAGATATGGCCCTTGTCGAGATGGGTGTGGGCATCGACGAAGCAGGGAAAGACCATGGCGCCGTCGAGCACCACGCGGATCACGCCCGGCTCGGTGGCGACCGTTCCCGCCGCGTCGATGGCGGCGACGACACCGTCGACCACCAGAACGTCCGCACGGACGAGGTCGTCGCGGGCCTCAAGCGTCGCCGGCCCCTCGACGAGCGCGGCGGGCAGCGTCGCCCCCTGCAGCCTGAACCGCCGCGCCTCGGGCAGCGCGAGAAAGCCGGACCCCATCATGACCTCCTGCGGCCCGATCCGCGGGCCCGCCACGGGATTACCGAGACGGCCCGCCCCCGTCAAAGCGGCGATGGCGCCGGGTGTCCCGGGCGCCGATCAAAAAAGTCGGCAAAGGCCATTGCAATCATCGGCGCGGTTTGGCATAGAGCGGCCCTCCCCCGGCGCCCAGGCGCTGGCGGGTACCCGGATGCGGGAGTAGCTCAGGGGTAGAGCACAACCTTGCCAAGGTTGGGGTCGAGGGTTCGAATCCCTTCTCCCGCTCCATTTTTCTGCAAGACAGCGTCGTTTGTGGCGAGGAGTGTCGCATGACCTTCGGTTCGGTGAAATCGATCATGCGCGCCGTGGATGCCGACTTCGTCCGTGTCGATGGCGCCTCCGAGACCGCGCGCTTCTTCGTCCCCCAGGGCGAGCGCCGCATCGAGGTCTCCACCCGCGGCGTCACCGTGACGCGCCGCATCGCCAAGCCCCGCTCGCGCATCCGCCGCTTCGTGCGCGTGAGCTGAGCCCCCGGGCGGAAACGTTCCGCCCTCTTTCGCGACATCCTTCATCTGGACCAAGGGTTTATGGGGTGCGACGTCGCTTGCGCGACTGTCACCCATGATGGGACATTGGCCCCATCGCTTCGATCACAGGCCCGCCGTGTCCACATCCTCCGTCATTCTCCGCCCGGCAACCGCCGGCGACATCCCTGCCATCACCGCGATCTATGCGCCCAATGTCGCGGAGGGTGTCGCCTCCTTCGAATATGACCCGCCGGACGAGGCGGAGATGGCGAAGCGCCAGGCGGCGATCCTCGCTGGCGGCTACCCCTACCTCGTCGCGACGATCGACGGCGCGGTCGTGGCCTATGCCTATGCCAGCGCCTATCGCACGCGGCCGGGCTATCGCTTCACCGTCGAGAACTCGGTCTATGTCTCGCCGGCGGCGCAGGGCAAGGGCGTCGGCAAGGCGCTGGTGAACCGCCTCGTCGAGGAGTGCGCGGCGCTCGGCTATCGCCAGATGGTCGCCGTCATCGGCAATCTCGGCAATCACGGCTCCATCGCGCTGCACCGCGCCTGCGGCTTCACCGTGGCCGGCGTGCTGCCATCCATCGGCTGGAAGCACGGGCGCTGGATCGACAGCGTGCTGATGCAGCGGAGCCTCGGCGACGGCGACCAGGTCGGGGCGCAGCAGGGCTGAGCCTCATGTCCGCCTTCGAGCGACTGCCACCCCACCAGAAGCTGATCGCGGGCGGCATCGTTCTCCTGCAGATCCTCGGCTGGGGGCTGTTCCTGCTGGTGGCGGTGCCGCAGGAGGCAAGTTCACAACACTGCTCGCGTGACAGCCGCTGGCGCGCTGAACGGCAGGGAGAGCGGGTCACCTGCGGCGGTTGGCCGATCGCCTACCAGTTTGGCCATATCGCCGCCCTGTTCATCGGGATGGGCGCTGGCGCCCTCTATGTCAGGTACCGGGCGCGACGGATGAACAAGGCGGGGCCGGCAAGCGCCGGGGACGTGTGAACGAGCCGCCCGCCGCCTGACCTCAGGCGAGCGCGGCGATCGCCAGCGTCGCGGAGACCGCGGCCGAGAGGCCGAGCCTGAGGCGGCCGTACCATTCCGGCGCCACGGTGCGGCAGGCGAGGCCATAGTCATAGAGGCCGAGCAGCACGAAGGCGACCGTCAGTAGCCAGAGCGCCGCGCCGGGCGCAAAGATGAGCGCTGCCCAACCGACGAGCGGCGGGACGACCGAGAGCACGAAATCGCGCAGGGCGATCGGCTGGTCGGCATAGTTCATGGCGATGCCCCAGCGAATGCCGCCGAGGAAGGACAGGATGGCGAGGGCATAGAGAACCAGCGCCTGGCGGATGGCGCCGGGGCCACCGAAGACCGGCAGCGTCAGGCCGGCGACAAGCGCGCCAGCCAGCACGACGAAGGGGATGAGGCCCGCGAGCCCGAGCCACAGCGTCACCGGCGGCATGGTGTCCGGTCGTTCCATCAGTCACCCCCCCTGGCGCGGGTCCCGCGCGAATCCGGCGACGACTATACGCGTCCTCGCGGGCATCGGCTCACCCACAGAGCGGCGAGATGGCGCGGCCGCTTCGGCGCGGCTCTTGCTATGTTCGTCGTCCCACCAGCTGAGGCCTCCCATGCGCGCAGCCCGTCCCCTGATCGGAAACCTCGATCACTGGCCAGATCTGTCGACCCTCGCCGCCGCGGTGCGGGGCGGCCGCTCCTCGGCCAAGGCCGAGACAGAGAAGGCGCTCGACGCCATCGCCACGCTCAATCCGAAGCTCAACGCCATGACCAGCGTCGACCCGGCGGATGCGCTCGCCCGCGCCGCGGCGGTGGACCGCCGCATCGCCGATGGCGAGATCATGCCGCTGGCGGGCGTGCCGGTGGCGATCAAGGACAATATCTGGGTGAAGGGACGCACCATCACCCAGGGGTCGAAGCTCTTCCGCGACTTCGTGGCGCCCGAGGACGCGGTGGCGGTGCGGCGGCTCGAACAGGCGGGCGCGGTGGTCGTCGGCATCGCCGCGACCTCGGAATTCGCCGCCAAGGGCCAGACCACGACGCCGCTCCACGGCGCCACGCGCAATCCCTGGAACCCCGCTCTGACGCCCGGCGGCTCCTCCGGCGGCCCGGTGGCGGCGGTGGCGAGCGGCATGGTGCCCCTGGCGCTCGGCACCGATGCCGGCGGCTCCTCGCGGCGGCCGCCGGCCCATACCGGGCTCGTTGGCTTCAAGCCCTCCTTCGGCGCGATTCCCTATGGTCCTGGCTTCGAGGAACCGTTCTTCGGCATTTCCTGCCACTGCCCCATTGCCCGCACCGTGTCCGACGCGGCGCTCGCCTTCGCCGTGCTGGCCGGCCCCGATCCGCTGGATCCGCATGCCGTGCCGGTGGACGTCAGGGAGGACGCGCCGACGCGGCTCACCATCGCCTTCTCGCCGCGCTGGGGCCTCGACGTGCCGGTGGAGCCCGCCGTCGCCCATCGCATGGAAGAGGTCGTCCAGCGCCTGCGCAAGGCCGGGCTGACGGTGGTCGACCGCGACCCCACCTGGCCGCCGGGCGCGGCCGAGAGCGGGCTTGGCGCCATCCAGCAGGCCGGGCTCGCGGCCCTGCACGGCGCCGCCTGGAAGGCGCATCCGGAGCTGATCGACCCCGATCTCGGCGCGCAGATCGAGGCCGGCCTCGCCCTCTCGGCAACCGACGTCGCCAAGGCGCTGCTCCTGTCGGAGCAGGTGGCGGCCTCCGCGGCGCGCTTCTTCACCGACAGCATCGATGCGGCGATCGGGCCCACCACGCCCTGCGCAGCCTGGCCGGTGGAGAAGCTCGGCCCCGAGGCCATCGCCGGGGTGCCTGTCGGCCCGCGCGGCCATGCGGTGTTCACGCCGCTGTTCAACCATGCGCGCCAGCCCGCCATCTCCGTCCCCTGCGGTCTCGATCCGGCCGGCCTACCGCTCGGCCTGCAGATCGTCATGCCGCGCGGTCAGGACCGGCGGCTGCTGGCGCTGGCCACCTGGATCGAGACCATTCTGGCCGAACCCGGCTAGAGCGTTGCTGCATACAAAACGACGCTGATGCCCTTATTTTAGGCAAACCCGGGATCGACCCGGCGGCTGCGGCGTGACGACGCGGCGGCATGGGTCTTGCTGACTTCGCGATGAGACCCGGGCTCGCTTCCCGGCCCAACGCGAGGACCTCCGCATGACCCGCATCATCAAGGACGGCATCGACCGCCGCATCCTGCTCGCCGGCCTCGGCGCCGGCGCTCTCGGCACGCTCTCGGCCCCGTCGGTGCTGCGGGCGCAGACGCGGGAGCTCGTGGTGGGCGGCGCGGCGAGCCATAAGCCCTGGGTCGATGCCCATGTCGCTCCGCTCTTCGAGCGCAAGTACAACGCCAAGCTGACCTTCGAGGGCACCCGCTCGCTGGTGAACCTCGAGAAGATGCAGAAGAACAAGGACCGGCCCTATCTCTCCGTCGTGCAGATGGACGATCCGGTGATGATCCTCGCGGTGCGCGAGCAGCTGCTTGAGCCGATCACCGCTGCCAAGGCGCCCAATGTCGCCAAGCTGAAGCCCGGCACGATCCACATGGACGGCCAGTGGGCGAACTACCTGCAGCCCTGGCAGGGCATCGCCTACAACACCAATGTCCTGAAGGAGCCGCCGGCATCCTGGAACGACGCCTACGACCCGAAGTTCAAGGGCCGCATCATCATCCCCTCGCTGCAGAACACGGAAGGCCTGCCCAACCTGTTCATGGCCTCGCACCTGGCCACCGGCAAGCCGATGGCCGAGGCCGCCCGCGACACGGAATCCGGCTTCAAGAAGCTCGTCTCGCTCAAGCCCAACCTGCTCACCGTCTATAACCAGATGCCGCAGGCCTTCAGCCTGCTGGAACAGGGCGAGGCGCATATGATCGTCGGTGCGCTCTCCTCCTTCGCCCTGCAGCGCCGCCTCGACGGCGCGCCCATCGGCCTCGCCGCGCCGAAGGAAGGCATCTTCCCCGTCCCGTCCGGCATCGCCGTGGTGAAGGGTGGCCCGAACCAGGACCTCGCCTTCGCCTATGTGAACGAACTGCTCGGCGCCGAGATCCAGGCCAAGATCGCCCCGCCGACCTTCGCCCTGCCGACCAATGTCGACGTGCCGCCGCCGCCCGGCATGCCCACGGGCGTCGCCATCCACACGATCGACTGGGGCTTCGTCGCCGACAACCGCAACGACTGGGTCCGGCGCTGGGATCGCGAGATGTCGATGTGAGCATGACGGGGGCGGCCTGCCGCCCCCGGCCGCAGCCATGACCGAGACCGCATCCCCTGCCTTCCTCGACGTGCGCAAGGCCGCCAAGGCCTTCGGCGCCACGACCGTGCTCGACGGCGTCGACCTTGCCGTCGCGCGCGGCGAGTTCGTGTCGCTGCTCGGCCCCTCCGGCTGCGGCAAGACCACGCTGCTGCGCATCGTGGCAGGGCTGCTCTCATCCGACAGCGGCGCCGTCGTCCTCGACGGCGTCGACATCTCCGCCAAGCCGCCGCACCACCGCGATGTCGGCGTGGTGTTCCAGAGCTATGCGCTGTTTCCGCATCTCACCGTTGCCGAGAATGTCGCCTTCGGGCTGGAGGCGCGGGGCGCGCCGAAGGATGAGATCCGCGCGACGGTGACGCGCTTCCTCGACCTCATCCATATGAGCGCGCTCGCCGACCGCTCGGTGCGGGCGCTGTCCGGCGGCCAGCAGCAGCGCGTGGCGGTGGCCCGGGCACTCGCCGTGAAGCCGAAGCTCATGCTGCTCGACGAGCCCTTCTCGGCGCTCGACCGCAAGCTGCGCGAGACCATGCAGATCGAGCTGAAGCGGCTGCTGCGCGAGGTCGGCACCACGGCGATCTTCGTCACCCACGACCAGGACGAAGCGCTGATGATGTCCGACAGGATCGCGGTGATGAACCGCGGACGAATCGAACAGCTCGCCGACCCCGCCACCATCTACAAACGCCCCGCGACGCCCTTCGCCCTTGAATTCGTCGGTCTGTCGACGCGGCTAACCGGAACGGTGGTGGAGGCCTCTGGTGAGGGCGAGGTTCTCATCGACACCACCCATGGCCGCATCCGCGCGCCCGGCCGCTTCGTCGCCGGGAGCCCGGTGCTGGCGGCGGTCCGGCCGGAGCTCATGGCCTTTGGCGAGACGGCGGGGGAGAACACCATCCGCGCCACACTCTCCGACGTCGTGTTCCAGGGCTCGCGCATCCAGGCGCATTTCGAGGCGCCGGAGGATCGGCCGATCCAAATCGAGAGCGTCGCCGGCATTCCCGGCGGCGCCGTTCCCGGCGCGGAGATGGCGCTGTCCTGGCGCGTCGCCGACACGTTGCTCTATCCGGCGCCGGCGCCATGAGCGCGGCCGCGGCGAGCCTCGCGCCGACGGGCGGGCAGAAGGACCGCGTCGCCTGGCTGGCAGTGCCGGCGGTCGGCTACCTCGCCATCGTCTATGCCCTGCCGCTGGTCTTCCTGCTGGCGCGCAGCGTCACCGGGCCGGAGGGCTTCACCCTTTCGCTCTTCGTGCAGTTCTTCTCCGATCCCTATTCCTGGCGGGTGATCTGGAACACGCTGCGCATCGGCCTGCTGACGACGCTGGTCTGCCTCGTCATCGGCTTCCCCGTCGCCATCGCCATGGCCCGGGCGAAGGGGCTGATGCAGGTGGCGCTGCTGGTGGCGATCATCCTGCCGCTCTCCATCGGCGTGGTGGTGAAGGCCTTCGCCTGGCAGATCGTGCTGCGCCGCGACGGCGTCGTCTCGCAGTTCCTCGTCGGCACGGGCATCTGGAGCGAGCCGCAACGGCTGCTCTTCACCGAAACCGGCCTCGTGCTCGGCGCGGCCAATGTCTTCCTGCCCTTCATGATCCTGCCGATCTATTCGGTGGTGAAGCTCATCGACCCGCGGCTGTCGGAAGCCGGCGCAACGCTTGGCGCGAGCCCGCTCTACCGCTTCCGCCGCATCTTCCTGCCGCTGACCCTGCCGGGCCTCGTCTCCGGCATCGCCTTCGTCTTCTCCATGTCGGTGTCGATGTTCGTCATCCCGAGCCTGCTCATCGGCGACCGCTTCCAGATGCTCGCGACCCTGACCGGCCGATCCTTCCTCCTGATGCGCAACGAGGCGCTGGGCTCGACCACGGCGGTGGTGCTGCTGGTGCTCGCCGTCTCCATCGTCGTCGCCTCGTCCTGGCTCGCCAAGCGCCTCGGAGGCACGCAATGACCGCCACCGAACGGGTCGCCTCGGCCCTCGTCTGGGTCTTCGCCATCTTCGCCATCATCTTCCTGATGACGCCGCTGGTGGTGACGGTCGCCGTCTCCTTCGGCTCCTCGGCGGTCTTCACTCTGCCGCCGCCGGCCTGGTCGATGCGCTGGTACAACCAGTTGCCGAACACGCGCGGCCTCTGGCCCTCGCTCGCCACATCGCTGCAGATCGCCGCGCTCTCGACGGCCATCTCGCTGGTGCTGGGCACGCTCTGCGCCATCGCGCTGGTGCGCGGGCGCTTCCCCGGTCGCGATTCCATCGCGACCTTCCTTGTCTCGCCGCTGATGCTGCCCGGCCTCGTTGTCGGCATCGCCATGCTGCAGGGCTTCAAGGCGGTGGGGCTGCGCGAGGCCTGGCCGAGCCTGCTCGTCGCCCATGTCGTCATCACCATGCCCTATGTGGTGCGCACGGTCCTCGCCGCCCTGAGCCTCTTCGACTTCACGCTGATCGACGCGGCGCGGACGCTCGGCTGCTCCTATGGCAAGGCCCTGCGCAAGGTCATGGTGCCGGCCCTGGCGCCGGCCTTCCTGACTTCGGCCATGTTCGCCTTCCTCGCCTCAATGGACAATTATCCGATCTCCATCTTCTTCACCGACGCCTGGACCAAGACGTTGCCGATCCAGATGCTACAGTTCGTTGAGGAGCGCCCTGATCCGGTCATCGCCGCGATCTCCACGGGGCTCATCCTGCTGGCGGTGATCGCGCTCATCATCGGCGACAGGCTGGTGGGTCTGAGGCGCCTCGCGGATTTCTGACATGCCCCTTGCCGCCCCGCCCGTCACCGACCGCGACTTCCGCGGCTATGGCGCATCGCCGCCCGCCATCCGCTGGCCGAACGATGCGCGCCTCGCCGTCTCCATCGTGGTCAATATCGAGGAGGGCGCGGAGCTGTCGCTCGGCGCCGGGGACGAGGCCAACGAGTTCATCTACGAGGCGGTGGAGCGCATCGAGGGCTCGCGCGACCTCTGCATGGAGAGCCATTACGAGTATGGCACCCGTCGCGGCTGGCCGCGTATCCGCAAGGCCCTCGCCGAGCGCGGCATCGCCACAACGCTGAACGCCTGCGGCCGCGCCATCGCCCTCTCGCCCTGGCTTGCCGAGGAAGCCGTTGCCGACGGCCATGAGGTCTCCTGCCACGGCTGGCGCTGGGAGAAGCATGTCAACATGCCGGAGGCGACGGAACGCGCGGCGATCGGCAAGAGCGTCGCCGCGATCGCGGCAGCCGCCGGCACGCCGCCGGTCGGCTGGCACACGCGCTCGGCAACCTCGGTGAACACGCGGCGGCTGCTCGTGGAGCAGGGCGGCTTCCTCTACGATTCCAACGCCTACAACGACGACATGCCGTTCATGCACCGCGACGGCGACCGCGACCTCGTCATCCTGCCCTATGCCTTCGACACCAACGACATGCGCTTCCAGCCGGGCGGCGGCTTTATCCAGGCCGACGACTTCGCCCGCTACTGCATCGGCGCCTTCGACCGGCTCATGGCGGAGTGGGCGGACGAGCCGCGGATGCTCTCCATCGGCCTGCACCTGCGCATCATCGGCCGTCCCGGCCGCATCGGCGGGCTGGAACGCCTGCTCGACCATATGGCGGCGACACCCGGCGTCTGGTTCGCCCGGCGCGACGCCATCGCCCATCACTGGCGCGCCGGGCTCGGCCTCGATGCCTGGCAGCCCCGCCCCACCCTCTCCGCCTTCGGGGCCTGACCCATGCGCCTGCTCGTCGCCAATCCCAACACCACAGAGGCCGTGACCGCGCGCCTGATGGCGGCCGCGACCGCGGTGAAGGCCCCGGCCACCGAACTCCTCCCCATGACCGCGCCGCGCGGCGTGCCCTACATCGCCACCCGCGCCGATGCGGTGATCGGCTCGGCCGTTGCGCTGGAGATGCTGGCGGAGCGCCACGGCGAGGTGGACGCGGCGATCATCGCCGCCTTCGGCGATCCGGGCCTCGGCGGGGCGCGCGAGCTCTTCGACATTCCCGTGGTCGGCATGGCCGAGGCGGCGATGCTCACCGCCTGCATGCTCGGCCGCTCCTTCGCCATCGTCACCTTCTCCGGCGGGCTCGTCCCCTGGTACAATGAGTGCCTCGACTGGAATGGCTTACGCGGCCGCTGCGCCGGCATCTTTGCGCTGCAGGGCGCCTTCGCTTCCATTGCCGACGTGCAGGAGGAGAAGGAGGAGGCGCTGGTGGCGCTCGCCAATCGCGTGGTGGCGGAGGCCGGCGCCGATGTCGTCATCCTCGCCGGCGCGCCACTCTCCGGCCTGGCCCAGAGCGTACGGGACCGCGTGCCGGTGCCCCTGGTCGATGGCATCCAGGCGGCGGTGAAGCAGGCGGAGGCGCTGGTGGCGCTCCGGCCCGCCAAGGCGACCGAGGGCACCTTCCGCCGGCCCGCCGCCAAGACCTGCACCGGCATCCCCGAGCCGCTGCGCGCGCGCTTCGAGCGGCGCGACGGGTGAACCGGCGATCCGCCTGCCGCGCGGCGCCGTAGCTCCTCGCAAAGGAGCAGCCGATGGCCACGCGACGGATCGACCGCAGGACATGTGCCGGCTTCATGATGGCGGTGCTGATCGCCGCGACCCTCGCGTCCCCCGCTGTCCCGGCCATGGCCGACGAGGCGCGCGCCTGGGAGGTGCTCGCCGCGGGCGGCGTGGTGCTCTTCCGCCATGCCAATGCGCCGGGCGGCGGCGATCCGCCGGGGATGCGGCTCGGCGACTGCGCCAGCCAGCGCAATCTCGACGCGGCGGGACGCGAGCAGGCCGGCCGCATCGGTCGCGCCTTCGCCACGCGGGCCATCGCCATCGGCGCTGTTCTCACCTCGCAATGGTGCCGCACCCGGGAAACAGCGGCGCTCGCCTTCCCCGGCCGGGCGACGGACGCGTCGGCCTTCAATTCCTTCTTCTCGGACCGCGGTCGTGGAGAGGCCCAGACCACCGAGGGCCGGGCGATCCTCAAGGCCTGGACCGGCCACGGCGCTCTGGTGGTCGTCACCCATCAGGTGAACATCACCGCGCTCACGGGCATCTTCCCCGCCTCCGGCGAGGGCATCGTGCTGGAGCGGCGCGGCGAGGGCTTCGCGGTGGCGGGCCGGATCAGGCCCTGACGCCGCGGCGGCGCTGCCAGCGCGCGACGGCGCGGGAGAGGAAGGGCCTGACGGGCAGGAAGGCGCGATAAGCGAGCTCGAGGACCGGCGTCACGCCCGGCAGGCGGCCGAGGCGCGCAGCCCAGCGCCAGGCCGGCACCGCGCCCCAGAGCGTCACGAAAGCGTCCGCACCGGAGCGCAGCGTGCCGTCGGCCTCGCGCACATGGAACCGCGCCATGGCGGCCTCGGGCGTCAGCCGCGGATCAAGCGGCGCATCCGGCGCCGCGACATCGACGAAGCAGAGGCGCCCGTCTCCGTCCTGACGGCGGTAGAGGTCGATCTCGGCGCGGCAGAGCGGGCAGGAGCCGTCGTAGAAGACGGTCGGCCCGGGGGTGGCTGGCTTGATGTCGTCCGGCATCGCGAACCTCTCCGGGGTGTCCTGCGTTAAGCTACGCTTGGCGGACGCCGGCAGTTCTGTTTCCTGCGGCAGCCGGCCGCGCCCTGCTCCTGTCATGGTCCATCGCCGCCGGCGGGCCGTATCCGATCCACACGCCCAACGGCCGGAAGGCCAGACCCGGACCCCATCCCATGATCCAACGTCTCATCGTCGCCTATCTCGTCACCCTCGTCGCCTTCATCGTCATCGACGTGCCCTATCTCATGACCTTCGGCGTGCCGATGTTCCGGGCCGTGCTCGGCGACGTGCTGCTGCAGGATGCCCGCCTCCTCCCCGCGGCGCTCTTCTACCTGCTCTTCCCGGCTGGAATCGTGCATTTCGCCATCCGCCCGGCGCTGGCCGACGGATCGCTGGCGACTGCCGCCGGCAACGGCGCGGCCTTCGGCTTCTTCGCCTACATGACCTATGAGCTGACCAACCACGCGACGATGCGGCTGTGGAGCTGGAGCCTCGTCATTACCGACACCGCTTGGGGCACGGTTCTAACCGCCGCCTCCGCCGTTATCGGACTGCTGGTGGCGCGGCGCGTGTCGGCACGGGCGCCGGGCTGACGGCCGGCTCGCGCAGACGACGCGCCAGGAAGGCCATGACGCACATCAGGCCGGTGACGCTGAAGGCGTTGATGCGCTGAAGCGTCGCCGTCTCCTCGGCAGTGATGGCAACGAGGCCCTCGAAGCCGACGAGCCGCACCAGCGCCATCAGCACGGCAATGGCCGCGATGGTTGCGACCAGACCGATGAGGCGCTCGCGCCCCGCCAGGGTCAGCAGCGGCAGGACGAGGCAGGGCAAGTAGAAAAGCTCGACGCCGGAGGCAGGCCCCAGCGCAGCGGTGCAGAGCGCGGTGTTGCCGATGCCGGCGACCATGAGCGCGGCGGCGCCCCGCGCCTCGCCCTGGCGGAGGAGATAGGGCACGGCGGCGAAGATGGGGCCCGAGAGCCAGGAGAGCAGCGACGGCCAGGCCCGGCCGCCGAGCAGCAGGTAGAGATAGAGCGGATAGAAGGGCTGGTTCGACACGATGATGAAGGACACCGAGGCGGCAATGGAACCGCGCGGCGTCGGCGCGTCGAAATAGGCCCAGAGGCGGCGGAATGCATCCATCGTCGCGGCCAGCATGGCGTCACTCCCGGACCAACCGCATTGTCTACGCGCGAAAAGCGCCGGGAGATCTCTCGGGATGGGATTCGCGCTGTTCCGACGCTACATCATGCCGGCGGACAGCATCTTCGCGGCGCGAATAATCGCATCGACCAGCGCGTCGCGATCGATGCCCAGATCGCCTGCCGGCTCGATCAGCGTTGGCAGCCCTTCCAGCATCGAGATGACAAGGGTTGCCGTGAGGAGTGCCTTGGCAGGTGGCAGGCCGGGAGAGTCGGCCATCAAGGCGTCGCGCATGATGTCGAGATAGGATCGAAAGAACAGCAGAATGGCGTTTCTCGCCGCGTCATCGTGGCTGGCGCGGCCCTCGATCATCGCCATCACGCCGTGGTTATCCCAGTGTACCGTTTCCATCGCTGCGAACCGGACAAGGCTGGCGAAGTGCTCGCCCTCGGCGCTCACGGCGAGGACGGTTTCGATCCGCTCGCGATATGAGGCGACCGTCTGACGCACGAAGGCCTCCAGTAGCGCGGCCTTGTTGGGATAGTGATACTGGAGCGCCGCGAGGGACAGTCCGAGGCGCCTCGCGACATCGCGCATCGAAACATCATCGAGCCCCTTCTCCTGCGCCAGGCTCTTGAGGGCCTCCAGGGCACGCTGCGCCGTCGGCTTTGCCGCAACCAGCGTTCCGGTCGCGTCCTCGTCTCGGTTCGTCATCAACCATCACCCCTGCCTGTCACTTGACAGGTGCAGATCACCGCTTACCTGTCAAGTGACAGGCGGGCCTCTCGTCCGTCGCTTCGGACCATCTGGCGGGACCTGTGAGGAGCAAATATGTCGAGCGTGGACGTCATCGTGATTGGCGCGGGCCTGGCGGGTCTGTCGGCAGCCTGGCGGCTGAAGGAGAGCGGCGCCTCGGTGCGCTTGCTTGAGGCCCGTTCGCGCGTCGGCGGCCGCGTTCTGTCCGAGGGCCTTGCGCCAGACCACGCCCAGGGCCGGGGTCAGGTCATCGATCTCGGGGCGCAGTTCATCGGCGATGCCCACACACGGATGTCCTCTCTCGTCGCGGAAGTCGGCCTGACACGCATTCAGCGGAGCCGCATCGGCAAGAGCATCTATCTGGCTTCGCACCATGCGAAGCCCGTCCTTGCCAATGACGACGGGCCGCCGCCGTCGACCCTGGGCAAACTCGACGCGATGCAGATCGACTGGCGGATCGGCCGCCATCTGCGGTACTTGCGTCGCACCGGCGCGGCGGCCCTCGATGACGTGACGGCGGCGCGATACCTGCACCAGATCGCCTTCACGGACGAGGCGCGCCGTTTCATGACGGGCTACATCGAAGCCGAGTTCTGCGCGCCTGCCGACGCCGTCTCGGCGCGCGAGCTTCTGGAGCAGCTCGCCTCCCTCGGCGGGCGCGCGGCGGAGGCGGATTCAGCTGGATGGTTCCTTGCGCAAGGGACTGGTCCCCTCGCGGATCATCTGGCGGCCCGGCTTGGATCGTCGGTGGTTCTCAACGCGCCGGTCCGGCGCGTGCAACAGGACGCGGACCTCGTCATTGTCGAGACGGAGACGGCGGCTTACCGGGCGCGCCATCTGATAGTCGCGGCGCCGCCGCAGCTCTATGGTGCCATGGGTCTTCTTCCCCTGCTGCCGGACCATCGCCGGTCGGTAATTGCGAGCTACCGGTCAGGTTCAGTGATCAAGACAGTGCTGGTCTTCGAGACGCCGTGGTGGCGTGACCAGGGGCTCTCGGGGTCGCTGCTCGCTCCCGGCGGTCTGTGCAACGCCGCCCTCGACGCGTCCTCGCCCCACGCAGCCACCGGCGTGCTCGTGCTGTTCTCGACAGCGGCCAGCGGGCAGGAGCTCGGTCGAACGACCGTTGAGGCCGACCGGGTGACACGCGTCATGGACTGGCTGCGCTCCGTGACCAACAAGACCGTTCCGGAGCCGATCGCCGGGCGCTCCACGGACTGGAGCGCGGAGCCCTGGTCGCTGGGCGGCTATGCCAGCCGTCGGAGCCCCGGCGGATGGGCGGCGGCCCCGGACCTTTTTGCGCCGATCGGCCGCATCCATTTCGCCGGAACCGAAACGGCGACGGAGTGGCGCTCGTTCATGGAGGGCGCGCTTCAATCGGCCGAACGCGCGGCCGCGGCGGTTCGCGCCACAGCCTGACCGCCAGCGCCGCGTGGCGGTTGTCCGAATGGCGGAGATCTGGGGATGGCGGACAGGGCGAGATTCATATTTATTTCCGCCGATGTTCGCGACCGACCCAACAGGCAATCCTAGACCTCTGAAATAGCGGGATAATGGGAGCATGTTTGCCCGTCCTTGTCCATTGATGTTCGTTACAGTCGGAATTATTGTTGGGGCCCAGGTTGGGTTGGAGCCTTGGCCATGTCACGAGAGAAGCACCGCCTAAGCGCCCGCGCCGTCACTGCGCTGAAAGAGCCGGGACGCCATGCCGATGGGGGCGGGCTCTATCTCGCGATTGATGCCAAGAGCCGCCGCAGGTGGATCTATCGCTATCGTTGGGGGACAAAGGTTCGGGACCTGGGCCTTGGTGCCTGCCCGCCCGTTGGCCTCTCCGACGCGCGTGACATGGCGGAGGAAGCCCGGCGGCTGGTCGCCATGGGCAAGGACCCGATTGCAGAGCGGCGCAAGGCTGAGGCGGAAGCTGTGAAGCCCGTCACCTTCGCTCAGGCAGCGGACGAGTTGTTGGCGTCCTTCGATGGTAGCTGGCGCAATCCCAAGCACCGCGCTCAATGGCGGATGACGCTTGCGGATTACTGCAAGCCGATCCGGTCAAAGCCCGTGTCCGATATCACCACGGCTGACGTTCTCGGCATCCTCAAGCCCATGTGGCAGAAGAAGCCGGAAACCGCCTCCCGGCTGCGGGGGCGCATTGAGCGTGTGATGGGACTGGCCAAGGTTCGCGGCTGGCGTAAGGCTGAGAACCCGGCCACGTGGCGGAATAATCTCGACCAGCTTCTGCCATCGCCTCGCAAGCTGTCGCGCGGCCACCACAAGGCCCTCCCCTACAGCGAGGTTCCGGGCCTCATCGAGAAGCTGCGAGAGAATGGCAGCCACTCTGCCTTGGCGCTGGAATTCACCATTCTGACGGCTGCCCGCACGGGGGAAACCATCGGCGCGCGCTGGGAGGAATTCGACCTTGCTGAGAAGGTGTGGAACGTCCCGGCCGAACGCATGAAGGCCCGCAAGCCGCACCGCGTCCCGCTGTCGCCGCGCGCCGTCGAAATTATCCAGACCCTCTCCGAAGCGCGGAAATGCGACTTCGTGTTTTGGGGCGTCAATCGCCGCAAGCAGCACGGCCCAATGAGCCAGATGAGCCTTGCGATGGTGCTGCGGCGGCTGGAAATCCCGGCAACGGTTCACGGCTTCCGTAGCAGCTTCAAGGACTGGGCAAGCGAGACGACACCTTTCCCCAATGAGGTCTCAGAAGCCGCGTTGGCTCACGTCGTCGCCAATCAGGTGGAAGCCGCCTATCGGCGCGGCGACCTTTTCCAGAAGCGGCGAGCGCTCATGGATGCGTGGGCTGCCTTCATCGAGAAACCGCCGCAGGGGAACGTGGTGTCACTTCGAGTCACGCCTCACTGACATGCGCAAGGCTAAGCTGGTCCCCGACGTTGGTATTGACCCTAAAGGCGACCTAGAGGCTTGGGCGCGCTGGGCTGCCCAAGCCGGTATCTCAGCGTATGACCAGCTAAAGGGGCGTGGCGCGGCTGCCAAAATCCGCGATTTCGCGGTCTCCCAAGCCCTAAACATGATGAACGAGCATTCGCTCTATCAGGGGCATATACGGGGTCTGCGCCTTGCAATGCCGCACCACACGAACCCTGCAAATGTCCTAGCTGCCATAGGCGAGTACGAGAGCGATTATGCTTGGCGGCGGCTTTGGTGGATCGGTGAAATTCGCAAGGCTTACATTGACTACCGTATCGAATTGTTGCGGAACCCGATCGGCCGAGGGAACCCGCCTAAACACTTTCGTATCATGATGCTTGAAACGCCCCGAACGGACCGCGACCGCCGAGAACTAACGCGGGACCGTTGGGAACTTAGTTTAGCAATAAAGGCCTTCGATATCAGACGAGAGCGCGGCAGTTTCCGTGGGCTTGACGCCCTCGTGGACACCGCCCGCGAGGCTGGTGCTCCAGGTCTCGATGAGAACTCAAACGAGCGCGTTAAGCGGATGGCGCGGGACCTATGGCGGGACTCACACGTCTCGCTTCCGGCAGACCTTGCAGCCGCCATCGAGCATGCGCAGAAGGGGTGCAAGAATTTGCTGGAATACTTGCCCTCCGAATCGCAGTCCTGAGCCACCAGAGTGCGCCCGTTAACGCACGGTCCTGAGCGGATCGTGATGCACGGAGCGCAAGAATGGACGAACAAAACACTACGGTCGCGTTGTCTCCCCACGAGGCGGCCCGACTGGCGGGCTGTGGCCGGACCACACTTTACGCTGCTATCGCGTCCGGAAGCCTGAAAGCCCGGAAGCTCGGTCGCCGGACCCTTATCCGCCGCGACGACCTGTTGGCATGGCTCGACAGGCTGCCGACCATCGCGCCGACCAAGGCCGCGTAATGCTCCCGCAAAAAGAATGCCCGGCTCGATGGTGGAACATCGGCCGGGCTGCGTCGGAAAACCATTCTAAGGAAACCCAACACATGCAGTCCTATCAAATGAGCGCGTCTCGCGCCACCGATACCGGCTTGCCCTTTTGTGGGCTGCCGCTGTTCGACTGGGCGGCCTCGGCCGCACCTCTGCCGCCCCTCAGTGTCCGCGTTCTTACGCGGCGTTACGGGCTGACAGAGCCCATGGCTGCCGTCGTCGCGGAACTCTCCGGCTTCGGAGGGCTGGCCCATGAGTGACGTGACCCGCATCGTCATCGAGGTGAAGGCTGGCGACGACTGGCAGCGCATGGTTTTCGATGGCCGCGAGGCCTGGGCCTTGGCCCGCCTCATCGAAGCGGGGGACAAGGGCATCACGCCCCTAGAGCGGCCCGCGCCCCGATGGTCCGCGTATGTGTTCAAGCTGCGGCAAGCCGGGCTGGCAATCGAGACGATCCACCAAGCCCACTTGGGACCCTTTGCGGGCCACCACGGGCGTTACGTGCTGCGGACCCCTGTTCGGGTACTTCATGAGGTGGCGGCATGAGCGACCTGACCTTGCCGCTCCTCATCGCGGAATGGCCCCGCAACAGCCGTGACCGCATCCGCGTGAGGCTCAACGCCTTCAACGGCCGGACCACCATCGAACTGCGGGAGTGGTACCCGACCGATGGCGATTACAAGCCGGGAAAGGCTGGCATCACGTTGAGCGTGGAGCACGTCCGCACCCTGGCTGATGCCTTCGCCAAGGCTCTGGCAGAGGCTGAGAGCCGCAATCTCCTGCCGCCCGCTGGGTAGGTAGCCAAAACGCCCCGTCGCCGTGTGTGACTCTCCCAAACCCACGGCGGCGCCCTCAATAAACAAAGGGCGGAAATTCATGGCCAGAGCGACCAAGCTTCGGGATGAGGCTCACGTTCGGATCTATCGCAAATGGCTGGCAAAGCCAGCGTGGCGGACCCTTTCGCCCATCGCGAAGGTTGGTCTTGTGGAGGTGCTTGGCCGGTACCATCCGGACAGGAACCCCCTTGTACAGCTTTCCGTTAGAGACCTCGCTGACATTCTCGATAGCAGCAAGACGACCGCGGCGACGGTTTTTTGGCAGTTAGAGGACAGGGGCTGGATAATGCCCGTGGAGCGCAGCCGCTTCGCAAAACCGCTGCCCACAACCTACCGGCTGACTATGTTCAGGGACCCCGCAAGCAACGAACCACCATCGCGTGAATTCGAGACATGGGAGCCACTATTGCGTTCAGCGCCGGGAGGCCGATAGGCTGCCGTGTCGACAAGAGCCGTCCATATCAGGCGGCCGTCTAAAGGGGGCTGTCATGAGGGCGATTGTGGTCATTGCGGCGGGGCTCGCTGTGGGTGCGTGCGCACGCGCCGAAGCAATCCGGACATCCGGGAATACGATGGTTGTTCAGGCTCGCGCCGCGCCTGCCTGTGGGCCGGACGGTGCGGCCCGCGTCGCGGTTGCTACCGTCGCGGTGGAAACCCTGCGGGCAGGCTATGACCGATACGTCATCAACGGCGGGCAGGCTGGCAGCAACGTGCAGGTTCATCAGATGCCGGGCCACGTCCAGCACAGCGGCACGCTTACCTATGGTCGCGGTTCCGGCTTCTATAGTGGCACGTCTACCTATGTGCCGGGTCCCACCATCGTCACCGGCGGGCACAATCAGAACCTGGCCATCACCATGTTCAGGGTTGGCGAGCCGGGGGCGGAAAATGCCATCGACGCCAAGCAAATCCTTGGACCCGAATGGGCGGACAAGGTGCGAAACGGAATTGGTACGTGCCTGTGATGAGGCTGGGTTGTGTCCCTCTGGCCGGACTGCACAGTCCAGATTGAGGGACACGACAGTCCGGTATCGAGGACACTAAACCTCCATAGCGGGCAGCGCAGTCAGTCCGTTAAAGCGCTGTTATCTCAGCAGAATAGTGGGATTTATGTCATCCCCCAAAAAGAGGGCGCGCACAGCTACATTTATCTAATTACGGCGCTCCCGCAGGGCTGCGGCACCCTCTCCCCGACCCGCCGATGGTCCAACAGAAGCCCCAAATGGCGGGCGGCCCCTCCCATTTTTCGGAAGCCGGAAAAGGAGCGACTGTCTCGATGGTCCGGCTGCAATTTCGTGACGCTGCCAAGGTCCCTGCGACCAGTAGGCGCGCGCGATAAACGGTCGGCTCCTGAAAAATGCAGGCAAATGCAGACACTGCCCTATCGGGAGCGCATCTAAACTAGGGCAGCTTAGGCGACCGCCTCCCTCCCCCATAAAAGAGCTTATACGAAGGATTTCAGTGCATTGACGGGGTGCAGGCTGAGGGGTGCGCCCCTCAGCCAACTAGTGCCACAAGACCCCAGACCATCGCCCCCAGAATGGCGAGCACAACGGCAGCGAGGAGCCAGCCGAACCACCCCAGGTCTCGGAACGACGGGCGGTCGGAGAAGACCAGCCTCACAGCACGCGACCTAGCGCCCGCCTTCGCCTTCAAGGTAGCGGAGGAGCGCAAGCGTCATGTTTCGCTGGCCGTAGCAAGCGAGGCAGGTTGATTGCTCCTCGACCAGAAGCCGCGCCGTCGCAAGCGCACCCTCGTGCGACAGGGGGACCGGGAAGTCCGTCACAATCTCATCCCATGGCCCGCCATAGGTGGCGGCAACGATGCGTGCTTCCTCCTCGTGGTCGGAGGTTTCCGGCGTCTGATTGAATGCGGCCATTCCTGCCCGGTAGCGCAGAACAAGGTCTAAGGCCGGGTCCAAGGGAGCGGCGATGGTGGCGGGAGCGGCGACACTCGACGCAAGGGCGGCGATGGTCAAACGACGGCTGATAGCGGTCATGTGAGCCTCTGAGTTGGGGCCGATGTTGGGTTCGGCCGATGGCGACTTTTGGGAAATGTCGCTACGTCAGAGACTTAGATGCTATTGAGTGGCGGACAGGGCGGGATTCGAACCCGCGATACGGTTGCCCGTATACACACTTTCCAGGCGTGCGCCTTCAACCACTCGGCCACCTGTCCACGAAGGGCGCTGCATAAAGGCGCTGCCGCCGAATTGCAAGCGCATGACACCCCGCGGTCCGGCAGCCGCCGGACAGTCCGGATCGAACCGCGGTGGAGCGGCTCAGCGGCGCAGGAACCACTCGGTGAAGTAGCGGCTATCAGAGGCGCCGGCCGGTGCCATGACGCGGGACGCCGGGCGGGCGGCGACACGCTGGGCACTGGGGATGGCGCCGCCCTGGACGGTCCGCGGCACCGCGGTTCGCACCGCCACCTGGCGGCTCGCCGGCTGGGCAAGGCGCATCTGTGCCGTGCGGGGCGCGGCGGCGGCGCTGCGGGTGGCGCGGCTCGCGACAGCGGCCGGCGGCGCCTGGCGGGGCGAGGCCCCCTCGATGACGATGCGGGTGGAGCCGCGCTGCCGGGCGACCATCTCGAAGAGGGTGCGGGCATTGCCGGGCGCGAGGCGGATGCAGCCGTGGCTATCCACCTGGCCAAGGCGGCCGACCATGTTGGTGCCGTGGATGGCGTAGCCGCCGCGGAAGAAGATCGCCATTAGGAGCGGACGAAAGTGTTCCCTTTGAGGGCACCAGCCGAAACACAAAGCCCCGGCGGAGCTGGTCGGGGTTGCTCAGCCGGGGCTTTGTGTGATTCCAGACCAATGTTGATGACGTAGTTCTCGTCCAGCTGGGGGCGTCAAGGCCAGGCTAAATAAGCTGGATAGGCGGCACGCAGACGAAGCTCGGGAGCTCCTAGCCGTCCCTCAGCAATTCACTCGGTGCGACGCCTACGGCCCGCGCGAGTTCCGCGAGTGTATCGACCCCGACAGACACTTTGCCTGTTTCTACCCGTGAGACGTAGGATCGATCGACGCTTGCTTTCTCGGCCAACGCTTCTTGCGACAGGCCAACGGCTCGGCGAGCTCGCCTGAGATTGCGCGCAACCACTTTCCGGATGTCCATGCGTCGACGGAATGGGATTGTCGGCATGCACGCCACGGACTATCGTCCACAAAATGCTTCGCGGCATTTGGCCTGCTTTCCGTTGAATCCGTTGGGACGAACCCGCTGGAGGGTTGTTTGGCAGGCGGCTCATTGCTGATGCAGTTGTCGTCGCCGGGGATTTGCCAAGATGCGGTTTGTCGTTTCACCTTCGAGATTCCCGGGCCTGAGGTTTCGGCTTTCGTTGTCCGAAGGAAACCACGACCTGGGGCTGCGGGTCCGAGCTCGGGTTTTTGGCTCTTCCGTATGCTCGCTGTTCATGTTTGATGAACTTGGTACGTGGGCCTTCGAGCGCGGGGTGAATTGTCAGATTTTGCAAGCTTCATTTCGCGAAGAGTATCGCTTCACACTCTGGCTGGAGGACGATGTGGTTGCGGCGGAATTCCTTCTAGTTTGGGTGTTTGACGATGAGGCCTCAGCTGGTGACCAGATGATCGAATGGCGTCGCAAGTTCGCGGCGCTCCGCAAGAGAACCTCTCGGCTGGTCCATGACGCAACCGTCTTGAAGCGGGCGCTTATGTTGGCCGCGGAACCTTCGAGATCCGAGGGCGGAGGAGCTAGATATTGGCAGCAGTCAACCTGATGTCGATGCCCTTTCAGGTTGGCGATCTGGTTCGCCTGAGATCAGGAGGCCCGACGATGACGGTGGAGCGGGTTGACGAAGACGGCACAGTCCAATGCCTATGGTTTCCGACCCCGGGAAAGCCGCCTTCGAGCAGATCGTTCGCGGTCGGGGTGTTGGAGCCTTCGACGGGCAAGGGTGTTAGAACAAATGCGATCCGGTTTCGATAGCCGCCAACCGTCGACTGGAGAATGCCGGAAGATTTGAGTTTGTGACGTGCTTCCAGCCTGTTAGGCCAGTCTGAATTGGAATTTTTCACTTTTGATGCCCCCGATCGGGGACGGGGAGAGTTCCATGATGACGTCGAAGTTCACGGAGGCGCAGATCGCCTTCGTGCTGAAGCATACGGAGGACGGTGCGCCGATCGCGGAAGTCTACCGAAGGAGGGGATCTCGGACGCTACCTTCTACAATTGGCGGAAGAAGTATGCCGGGTTGATGCCGTCGGAGATGAGGCGGCTGCGGCAGGTCGTGGAAGAGAACGCCAGACTGAAGAGGATCGTCGCGGACCTGTCGCTCGACAAGGCCATGCTCCAGGACGTTTTGGCAAAAGTGAACCGCCCCCGGTTCGCCGGAGGCCTTTTGGGTTAAGTTATGCGGCCATGGCTGCCTGGTCCAGCATGGCATAGTAGCGCTCCTCGGCTTCGGCGGGCGGGATATCGCCGATGGGGCGCATCAGGCGGCGGTGATTGA
>NZ_JAPZTZ010000004.1 GCF_027532945.1 Phreatobacter sp. | reverse complement strand
GAGGGGTAATCGCCCTCGTGATCCAGCACCAATCGCACCGCGCGCTCCCGCACCTCGGGAGAGAACTTGTTCGTTGTCTTGCTCGTCATGGCTCCATCCTATTTGGAAGTTGGAGCCTCCGACAAACCGGGGGCGGTTCAGACCGCCGATACCCCAACGCACCAAAAACGCCTCGTGGGCTTCTGCAGCAGCCGCGACCGCCTGCATGTGTTCGATCCGGCTTTCGACCGTACCACTGATCATGCTCTCCGGTCTCCGCCAAGTCGGATCGCGATCCTTGATCCTTGCTGCCGCGGCATCAATTCTGGCGCGCAGAGCAACCATTACAGCCTGTTGAGCAGGTGTGCCCTCGGCAAACGGCCTGCCGCGGCGCCCCGACATCTCGCGCGGTGACGTCCCGCCGCCGCTCGTCCACTGACCGCCCTCGGCACTCCCGGCCGGGACACGCGGCTGGTTCGGGTCGTAGCGCCGGTGCAGACGCAGCGCTGTCTTGAGAACGAGGAGGTCCCAGCGCAGATCGGCGATGGCACGCAACAGGCGCGCGGAAGCGATGGCGCGGCGGGTGTCCCCCGCGGCACGCCCGGAAGGCTGCGGTGTCATGAGGCCTCCGAAGCGGGCCGATGAAGGGGTGTCAGACGGACGGCGAACGACAGCGGTCGGCGCGGGACGTGTCAGAGGGCCATTGGCGACGCACCCTTGAAGGCCCCACCCGCACCCTCCCCTCTGGCGAGGGGAGGGAGACCACGGCGTCGCGTGCGGTCGGCGCTGTCGGGCCAGGCCCAGCCCGCGACCGCCACGGGGGTCGTCAGCGCGCGGGCCGTGTCAGTCAGCCTTGCGCGGGACGGCGGTGCCCGATCCCCCTCCCCTCGCCAGAGGGGAGGGTCGGGGTGGGGCATGCCGATAAGGCGCAAACGGTTGGGCAGAAGCCGGGAGGTCTGTGCTCCCTGGCCCCTCACCCTTCCCTCTCCCCGCCGGGGAGAGGGGGCAACAGCGTCGTGCAGAACCGCCGACCCGCTCCGCCTGGCACGCCGGGCGAGAACGGACGGGACGTCGAAGTCCCCCTCTCCCCGCCTGCGGGAAGAGGGAAGGGTGAGGGGCGAACAGCGCCTCGGCCCGAAACCGCCCCCTAAAGCCCCCTCACCCGCGCCTCGGCCCTAGGCCGGAGCGCCAGATGCGTCACGGCCCAGACCAGCGCATCGAGCCGGTCGGGGCTGCGGCCGTTGGACAATCCGTCGGGGCCGAAATCGGCCAGCTCGTCCTCCAGCGCCGGAAACCGCCCGGCATGGCGGACGCGGCCCTGCGCATAGAGGGCGGCGACCGGCTCGGCGCGCAGGTGTTTCGACCGCGCCGCCCGCACCGGCGTCACCGGCACATCGGGCGCGACCTCGCCGATCACCGCCGCCACCATGTCGCCGCCCTGGTTGATCTCGACCACCAGGGCGTCGGCCTCGAGGCGGCGGAAGAGCACCGCCGCCCGCCCCGCCCATTCATGGGGCTTCAGCCCTTCCGCGCTCGCATCGGCCAGCACGAAGACCGTGCCCTCCGCGTCGATGCCGCAGGCGACGATGCCGCAGGCATCCGCCCCCTTGCGGTGGGAGGCGGGCGGATCGACCGCCACCGCGATGCGCTTGAGGGCCGGCGCCGCCATCACCCGCTGCGCCTCGATGGCCTCGCGGGAGAACAGCGCGCCCTCGCGGTCATCGATCAGTTCGCCGTCGAGCTCCTGCCGGCCGAGCCGCGTGCCGCCGTAACGCGCCATCAGCGCCTTGACGACACCGGGCGCGAGGTTCGCGGCATTGGCGGCCATGGCCGAGCGCGTCACGACCGTGTCGGGATCGGCCAGCAGGCGGCGCATCAGCGGCGTCGCCCGTGGCGTCGTCGTGACGAGGGCCCGCGGCAGCGTGCCGAGGCGGAGCGCGAAGCTCAGCATGTCCCAGCTGGCCTCGGCCTGCACCCATTTGACGGCCTCGTCCGCCCAGGCGGCGTCGAATTGCGGCCCGCGCAGCGCCTCCGGATCCTCCGAGGAGAAGCCGTGGGCCACCGCCCCGTTCGGCCAGACGAGCCGGCGGCGCGAGGGCTCGAAGCGCGGGCGCTCGGCGGGAAAGCCGCAGGCCCGCAGGCCCGAGACCCCCTCGACCATCACCTCGCGGACCTGGTCGATGGTCTCGCCGATCAGGGCGATGCGGCCGCAGCGCGGCCCGAAATCGTCGCGGCCATGGACGATGCCGTGGACCCATTCGGCCCCGGCGCGGGTCTTGCCCGCCCCGCGGCCGCCGATGAAGGCCCAGATCCGCCAGCGGCCGCGCGGCGGCATCTGCTCGGGCCGGGCGAAGACCGGCCAATAGGCCCGCATCCGGACAACATCATCCGGCTTGACCCTCGCCACCTCCTCCGGGCCGGCGCGGAGCAAGTTGCGCCGCAAGTCCCTTAGCCCAGGCTTCGGCGTCCACAGGCGCGGCGACGGGCGGGGCATCGGCATCTCCGACAGGGTCGCGGGCGGCGGCAAGCGCCTTGCGGTCGAGCGCGGCGAGGCGGTCGAGGGCGGCGGCGAGGGCGCCGAGCCGGCGGGCGGCGGTCGAGGACGTGCCGCCGAGGGTCGCCTCCAGCGTCTCGATCTCGCGCTCGGCGGCAGCGAAGAGCCGGCGCACGAGGCGCGGCCGTTCCGGACAATCGGCGAGGCCCGGACAGGGCTTGCCGATATGCGAGGGCTCGGGGGCCACGGTGGCGGCAACCGAGCCGCCTGATGGCAGGACGGCAGTGGCTGGCGCCGGGCGGGCCGCCCCGACGGGCGCCATGGGGCTGGACGTGTCGGGACGGGCCGATGCCGTCTCCGGCGCGGCACGGTTGGGGTGGAGGGTCATGGCGGGATCCGAAACGGGAGGGCCGGGCATCGGCGGGGCCGACGACGGGGCCCGGAAACGACGACGCCCGGCGAAGGGTTTCCCCCGCCGGGCGTAGTTTTCGAAAATGACGCAAAACTAGCCGAGCAGCGTTACGCTGTCAAGGCCTATTTTCCTAAGAAACAGGATCAGGCGCGGTCGACGACCGTCTTGACGGCGTCCTTGGCATCGCCCTTGAGCTGCTGGCCTTCGCCCTTCAGCTCCTGCAGCTCCTGCAGCTTGCCCTCGGCCTGCATCTCGGTGTTGTCCAGAACCTTGCCCAGGCCCTGCTTGACATTGCCCATGGCCTGGTTGGCCATGCCCTTGATCTCGTCGGTGGTGCTGCTCATCGGATGTCTCCCTCGTGGCGTGGTGGTCGGGCGGACAACCGGTGAGCCTGGGAATGGTTCCCTCACGGGGTCGTGATCTTTGGGTTCGACAAGGGGCCTCACCCCAGCTTCACCGCCCTCAGCCTCAGGGCATTGCCGATGACGCTGACCGAGGACAGCGACATGGCCGCAGCCGCGATCATCGGCGAGAGCAGCAAGCCGAAGGCCGGGTAGAGCAGGCCCGCCGCCACCGGCACGCCGAGGGCGTTATAGGCGAAGGCGAAGGTGAGGTTCTGGCGGATATTGGCCATGGTCGCCTCCGACAATCGCCGGGCGCGGACGAGGCCAAGGAGGTCGCCCTTCACCAGGGTGATGCCGGCGCTCTCCATGGCGACGTCGGTGCCGGTGCCCATGGCGATGCCGACATCGGCGGCGGCGAGAGCCGGGGCATCGTTGACGCCGTCGCCGGCCATGGCCACCACCGCGCCGGTGGCGCGCCAGCGGGCGACGACCTCGGCCTTGCCCTCGGGCAGCACGTCGGCCTCCACAGCGGAAATGCCGAGCTGGCGGGCGACCGCCTCGGCGGTGATGCGGTTGTCGCCGGTGAGCATGACGATGCGGATGCCATCGTCCCGCAGCGCGGCGAGGGCTGCCGGTGTCGTCGCCTTCACCGGATCGGCGATGGCGATGAGGCCGGCGGCGCGGCCGTTGACGGCGAGGAAGACCACCGTCGCGCCGTCCTTGCGCAACTCGTCGGCAAGGGCCGCGAGCGGCGCCGTGTCCACCGACAGTTCGGCGAGGAAGGCGGCCGAGCCCAGCGTGACGCGCTTCCGCTCGACCATGCCGATGACGCCCTTGCCGGTGGGGGAATCGAAGCCGAGGACGCGCGGCACGGCGATGGCCCGATGCGCCGCCTCGCGGACGATGGCCTCGGCGAGCGGATGCTCGGAGGGCTTCTCGACGGCAGCGGCGATGCGCAGCACCTCGTCCTCGGTGAACCCCTCCGCCGGCACCACGGCGGTGACGGCGGGGCGGCCTTCCGTGAGCGTGCCGGTCTTGTCGATGATGAGCGTGTCGACCTTCTCCAGCCGCTCCAGCGCCGCGGCGTCGCGGATCAGGACGCCGGCGGCCGCGCCGCGGCCAACGCCGACCATGATCGACATGGGGGTTGCGAGGCCGAGGGCGCAGGGACAGGCGATGATCAGCACCGAGACCGCCGCGACGAGGGCGAAGGCGAGCTGCGGCGGCGGGCCGAAGATCGCCCAGGCGGCGAAGGCGAGGACCGCGACCGCCAGCACGATGGGCACGAAGAAGCCGGAGACCTGATCGGCAAGGCGCTGGATCGGCGCCCGCGACCGCTGGGCGGTGGCGACGAGCTGGACGATCTGCGCCAGCATCGTGTCGCGGCCAACCTTGTCCGCCGCGATAACGAGGCTGCCGGAGCGGTTCAGCGTGCCGGCAATGGCGCGGTCGCCGGGCTCCTTGGTGACCGGCATGGATTCGCCGGTGACCATGCTCTCGTCGATGGCGCTGCGGCCCTCCGCGACCGTGCCATCCACCGGCACCTTCTCGCCGGGGCGGATGCGCAGGCAGTCGCCGACGGCGATCTCCTCCACCGGCACCTCGGCCTCGCTGCCGTCGGCAGCAATACGGCGGGCGGTCTTTGGGGCAAGGTCGAGAAGGGCGCGAATGGCCCCGGAGGTGGCGTCGCGGGCCCGGAGCTCCAGCACCTGTCCCAGCAGGACGAGGACGGTGATCACCGCCGCCGCCTCGAAATAGACGGCGACCTGACCGTGATGGTCACGGAAGGCGGCCGGGAAAAGGCCCGGCGCCAGGGTCGCGACGAGGGAATAGGTCCAGGCGACGCCAGTGCCGATGGCGATCAGCGTGAACATGTTGAGGTGGCCGGTCTGCACCGACTGCCAGCCGCGGACGAAGAAGGGCCAGCCGGCCCAGAGCACGACCGGGGTGGCGAGGGCGAACTGCACCCAGACCGACCAGCCATGCGGCAGCGGGTCCCAGCCGAAAACGTGGGCACCCATTTCCAGCACGAAGACCGGCAGGGCGAGGACAAGGCCCGCCCAGAACCGGCGGGTCATGTCGATCAGCTCCTCGTTGGGGCCGGCATCGGCGGTGACCATCATCGGCTCGAGCGCCATGCCGCAGATCGGGCAGGTGCCGGGGCCGACCTGGACGATCTCGAGGTGCATCGGGCAGGTGAACTCGGTGCCCTCCGGGACAGCCTCGGCCGGCGGGGCGCTGGCCGGGTCGAGATAGCGGGCGGGGTCCTTGCGGAACTTCACGACGCAGCCGGAGGAGCAGAAAAAGTGCTCGACGCCGTCGAGGGTGGTCTTGTGGGGGGTCGTCGCCGGATCGACCGTCATGCCGCAGACGGGGTCGATCACCTGGCCGGCGGGAGCGGCGGCGGCATGGTGGTGAGCGTGATCGTGGCCCGCATGGTCATGCCCAGCATGGTTCTGGCCATGCCCGCCGCAGCACGAGCCGGTCGGCTTGGAATCATGCGCCGTCATGGCGATCTCCTTCACTCTTGCGGCGACGTCTAATCCTTCCCATCATGGGAAGGTCAAGCGGGCGATCCGGTCGCATTGATGAACCCGCGGGGCGCCGCATTGATCCAGCGCCAAAGCGAGGAAGAGGCCCATGAATATCGGCCAGGCCGCGAGCGCCTCCGGCGTCTCGGCAAAGATGATCCGCTACTACGAGCAGATCGGCCTCCTGCCCGCTGCCGACAGGCGCGACAGCGGCTATCGCGACTACGACACCGAGGACGTTCACCGGCTCGGCTTCGTGCGGCGGGCCCGCGACCTCGGTTTTTCCATCGAGCAGATCCGCTCGCTGCTGGCGCTGTGGAGCGATGCCGGCCGCTCGAATGCCGATGTGCGCGCCATCGCCCGGACCCATCTGAAGGAGATGGAGGAGCAGGCCAGGAAGCTGCAGGACATGATCGCGACGCTGCAGGCGCTGGTCGGCTCCTGCGAGAAGGGCGCGCGGGCCACCTGCCCGATCATCGAGGAGCTTGGCGACCATCACCCCGCGCCCGCAGCGCCCACAAAAGCCCGGCGACGGGCGGCGTGAGGGTCACCCCTCCTCGCCGAACCCCGCACCGGGATTGCCCGGCTTCATCCGGACGAGGCGCGAGTCCGCCACCGCCGCCTGCCGGTGCTTCACGGCCTCGCGGTAGGCGGGATCGCGGATCATGTCGATGAAGGCCTGGCCGGACGGGTATTCGGCGATGAAGGCGATGTCCCAGCGCTCGGCCTCCGGGCCGATCAGCATGAGGTCCGGCCGGCCCGACCAGACGATGCGCCCGCCGAGCCCGCGGAACACCGGTCCGCTCTCGCGGCCATAGGCGGCATAGGCCTCGCGGCCCGTCGCCTTGCGGCCGTCGGGATAGGTGGCCTCGGCCTTGAGGCTGACGAGATTGAGCATGTGGATCGGCTCGTCGCGCGGCAGGTCCTTGAACAGCGCGAACCGTTCCTTGGTGGGATCAACGTGGCCTTTGGCATCGCTCATGGTGCATTCCCCCCTCAAGCGGAACGGAGCACCACCATAAGTCCGTTGCCCGTCCCTGCCACTCGGCGGAAGGAGAGATGGCCTCGCCGAGGTCGGCCTAGCCGGGCTCGCGCCCCGGCCAATCCGCCAGATGATGCTCCAGCTCCTGCAGCTCGGTGAGCTCGTGTTCCCAGGCGGTGATTCGGCCGCGCACCGATATCCCCGCCGCATGAACCGTCTCGGGGTCACCGGAGACGAGGGGATGCCACCAGTAGAGGTCGCGCCCCTCGGCGACGAGGCGATAGGCGCAGGTCGGCGGCAGCCAGGGCAGGGTCCGCGCCTCCTCGGGCGTCAGGCGGACGCAGTCCGGCACGCGCTCCTGGCGGTTGGCATAGTCGCTGCAGCGGCAGGACGCGCCATCGAGGAGCGTGCAGGCGACCGAGGTGAAATGAATTGCGCCGGTCTCCTCGTCCTCGAGCTTGTTGAGGCAGCAGCGGGCGCAGCCGTCGCACAGGCTCTCCCATTCGGAATCGGTCATGGCCTCCAGCGGCTTGTCCCGCCAGAACGGCGTGGTGCGCGGCCCCTCGCCCGCTGTGTCGTCGGCCATGGCGGCCCTCCCGCGGGCGTTCCCGACGCCCGGCCGGTAACCCTCTTGTCAGAGAACGGTGGAGACGGCGCGAGGCCGTTGGCTCACCCCGCCGATCTCCGATATGGTAAGCATATCGTCAAGGGCCTGCCCAGAAAGGCGTTCCGGCTTGACCGACCTCACTCCCGGCGGCGGGTGGGGAAGCGCCCTCAGGCGCTTCTTCCTCGACCTCGATGCACGGCTGAACGACGGCGCCTACCGGCTCGCCGGAGCGATCGGTCGCGCCTGGGAAAGGCTCGCCGACCTCGCCGATCGCGTGCAGGTCTATGGCTGGAAACGCGTCTTCGCCGAGATCGCCTCCGAGGGCATGACCTTGGGCACCGGCGGCCTGCTCGTCCTGCTGATGCTCGCCATCCCCGCCTTCCGCGACACCAACGAGGACTGGCGCAAGCCCTCCGAGCTCTCGGTGGTCTTCCAGGACCGCTATGGCAACGAGGTGGGGCGGCGCGGCATTCGCCTCAACGATTCGGTGCCGCTGGAGGAATTCCCCGACCACCTCATCAAGGCGGTGCTCGCCACGGAGGACCGACGGTTCTTCGAGCATTACGGTATCGACATCATCGGTACGTTCCGCGCCATCGCCACCAATGCGCGGGCCGGCGGCGTCGTCCAGGGCGGCTCGACGCTGACCCAGCAGCTCGCCAAGAACCTGTTCCTGTCGAACGAACGCTCCATCGAGCGCAAGATCAAGGAGGCCTTCCTCGCCCTCTGGCTGGAATCGCGGGCGACGAAGAACGAGATCCTCAAGACCTATCTCGACCGCGCCTATATGGGCGGCGGCGCCTTCGGGGCAGAGGCCGCCTCGGAATATTATTTCGGCAAGTCGGTGCGGGACGTGACGCTGGCGGAGGCGGCCATGCTTGCCGGCCTGTTCAAGGCGCCGACGCGCTTTGCCCCCCACGTCAACCTGCCGGCGGCGCGCGCCCGGGCCAACACGGTGCTCGACAATCTGGTCGAGGCCGGCTTCATGACCGATGGTCAGGTCTTCGGGGCACGGCGCAACCCGGCCACCCCCGTCGACCGCAAGGACGACGCCGTCCCCAACTACTATCTCGACTACGCCTTCGAGGACGTGAAACGCCTCGTCGCCGCGACGCCTTCGCTGATCGACCGGGTGCTGACGGTTCGCACCGGGCTCGACCTCACAATCCAGAAGCAGGCCGAGACCTCGGTCGATCAGGTGCTGCGCCAGTATGGCGGCGACTATGGCGCCAGCCAGGCGGCGGCGGTGGTGATGGAGGTCGACGGCACGGTCCGGGCCATCGTCGGTGGCCGGGACTATGGCGCGAGCCAGTTCAACCGCGCCACCGAGGCGATGCGGCAGCCCGGCTCGTCCTTCAAGCCGATCGTCTATGGCGCGGCCATGCGCGAGGGCCTCATCAACGGCCGCTCCATCGTGGTGGACAGGCCGATCTGTCTCGGCAACTGGTGCCCGCAGAACTATGGCCGCAGCTTTTCCGGCTCGACCACCGTGACCGCAGCCATGGTGCGGTCCATCAACTCGATCCCGGTGATCCTGACCCAGCAGATGGGCCGCGGCGACAGCCGCATCGGCCGGCAGAAGATCATCGCCACCGCCCGCGAGATGGGGGTGACGCGGCCGATCACCGACACGGCGCCGATGCCGATCGGCGCGGCCGAGGTGACTCTGGTCGAGCTCACCACCGCCTATGGCAGCTTCGCCTCCGGCGGCCTTGCCCTCCAGCCGCACGCTGCGGTGGAGATCCGCAATTCCGCCGGCGAAGTCGTCTGGCGCGCCGACCGCGACCTGCCGGCGCGCAAACGGGTGTTCTCGCCGCAGGTCGCCACCGACATGAACGGCATGCTGGTCGGCGTGGTGGAATCCGGCACGGGGCGGCGGGCGCAGGTGCAGGGCGTGCAGGTCGGCGGCAAGACCGGCACGACCAATTCCTACCGGGACGCGCTGTTCGTCGGCTATTCCAGCCATTTCGTCACCGGCATCTGGTACGGCAACGACGACTATTCCGAGACCAACCGGATGACCGGCGGCTCGCTGCCGGCCATGACCTTCTCGCAGATCATGAACACCGCCCATCAGGGCCTCGACCGCCGGCCGATCTTCGGCCTGACCACCGCCCCGCAGGCTCCGGCCGGCGCGCCCTCGGCCGCACCCTTGCCGCAGGCCGGCATCGCCGACCGCCCGCAATCGCTGTCGCGCCGGTCGATGGAGGTGCTCGGCCGCATCGACCTGATGCTGCGCGATGCAGCGGAGGGCCGGCCGGGCCCGCTGTCGGCGGCGCCTTCCGGCTCCGTCACGCGATGACCGGCACCGCGACAGAGACGACCCGCTGATGCGCGCCTTGCCCGGCCTCCTCCTGACCCTCGCCATCGGGGCCGCGACGGGCCTCGGCCTGACCGCGCTCTCCGTCGGCCGCTCGATGGGGGTGGGCACGTTCCGCATCGGCCCGTGGCTGGTGACGCCGAAGGCCGGCACGGCCGAGGCCGACCCCTATGCCCGTGCGGTGGCAGCCCGGCTCGGCACGCTCCCCCTCGCGCTGGCCGATGGCCTTGCCCTCGTCGCCGACCAGGACGAGGCCGGCGCGGCGCTCGATGGGCGCTGCACCTATCGCTTCCACGGCCCCGTGCCGCCGGCCCGCTACTGGACGCTGACGGCAGCCGGCGGCGATTTCCAGCCGGTGGTGCGCGAAGGCTTCCGCCAGGGTTTCACCAGCTACGAGGTGGTGCGCGGCACGGATGGCGCCGCGGAGATCCTCGTCGCGCCGCAAGCCCGGGCCGGCAACTGGCTGCCCTCGGGCGGGGCCGACGAGCTGCGGCTGGTGCTGCGGCTCTACGACACCGCCGTGGCGACCACGATCTCGGCCGGCACCCCCCTGCCCTCGCTCAGCAAGGTGAGCTGTCCATGAGCGGCGCGGGCATCGTGAGGGTCGCGGGCATGATGAACGGGGGGCGGGAATGACCGACCTCTCGCCGCGGCGCCTCGCCGGCATCGGCCGCGAGCGCTTCGCCCGCGTCCTCGGCATCCTGCCCTGGGTGCTGGCCGGACTGCTGCTCGGCGTCGCCGTGCACATCGTCTCGGTCTTCGCCCTGCCGCGGCTCGCCCCGGACGATGCCCGCGCCCGGCTGTCGGAGGTCGCGACCGTCAACCGGCTGACGACGCTGTCAGGCCGCGCCTCGGTGGTCCTGCCGCTCGCCGATCCGGCCTTCGAGACGGCGGTGTGCCGCTTCGACCTGACCAGCGGACCGCTGCATGTGCGTGCGCCGGTGACGCCGCATTACACCGCCATCGCGCTCTATACCTCCACGGGCCTCGCCTTCGGCGCCATCAACGACAGGGCAGCGACCCGGCGGGTGCTCGACCTCTTCGTGGTGACGCAGGCGCAGCGCCGCGAGATCACCACCGACGAGGACGAGACGGCGGCAGACAACCTGATCCTCGTCTCGCCGACGACGGAGGGCTTCGTGCTGATCCGGGCGCTCGCCGTGCAGCCGAGCGTCGCGCCCCTGGTGCGTGACCAGCTGGCAAGCCAGGCGCTCTGCGAGATCCTCACGCCGGAAATGGCGCCGCCGACGGAGTGAGCGGCCGGCGCGCCGTCACTTGCTGATGATGACCTCGTCGGGGGCCGGCGAGCGCGGGTAGTAGCGGGGCGGTGCCTGCTCGACGCCGATGCCGCCGCGGCTGGTGACAACCGAACAGAGCCGGTCGAACTCGCGGATGTCCTCTTCCAGCCCGCCGAGCTCGCGCTCCGCCATCACCGCCTCGTGCTCGGGGGTGGCGACGATCTGGGTGTTGAGCGCGCAGCGATAGGCCTCGGAATGCTGGCGCAGGCCATGGCGCACCCAGGCGATGATGGTGCGGTTCTCGGCAATGCGGTCGCGGGCGGAGCGGACCTCGACCGGGGTGAGGCTCGGAATGTAGCCGAGCGCGCCCTCGCGCACCCGGTCGGCGGCCAGCACCTCGCGGGCCTTGTCGCAGAAGGGGCGGATGCGCTGGCGGTCGGCGCGCATGTCATCGGTCATGCGGATGAAACGGGCCTTGGACGAGCGATAGTCCTCGCGGGCCAGCGTCCGGCAATAGCCGCGCGGGTCGGGATCATAAGCAACCGGATCGCCGATGCGGGTTCGGCGCAGCTCGGCCCAGAACTGGTTGGCGCGATCGGCGGCGTGGGTGGGCATGATCAGGCCGTAGCCGAGCTGGCGCATCTCGCGCTCGGCATCGGTGAAGCCATAGCCGGAGACGGGTTCCTCGCGCCAACGGGCGGCGTGGCTGCCGGCCCAGGGCATGATCTCGTCGTTGAGGACATTGGGGGCGGGACGGCCGAGGTCGCCCTGCGGCGCACAGGCGCCGAGCGCCAGGGCGAGACCGGCGGCGGCAAGGCCGGGGACGGCGGATCGGACGGCGGCGTGGAACATGCGGGGGCCTTCCGCGGGTGAACGCAGCCCGTCCTCGGGAAGGGTCAGGCGCTCCTGCGCCGGCGCTTCGGCCGGTCGCCGCCCTTCAGGGGCGGATCGACGATGAGAACCGGCGGCGGTGGCAGGTCATGGCGTTCGATCCGGACGACGGGCAGCACCACCACCTCGCCGGCGGCGGAAGACGGCTCCTGCTCCGACCCCAGCATGCGGCGTCTTTCGAGCGGGAAACGAAGAACGGACCCCATAAAGACCTCCCTTGCGCCTGCCCTCCAATGCGGCCATGCCCGGCGACTGTCGCCGACGCGCGAGGCCATTTGAGGCCGGTATGGTTAACAGGGGGTAAAGGGGCGTCGATGGCGGCGTGCTTGCGACGGGCCGAAGCCGTCCCCGGCGGAGGATCCCGCCCTCATGGACCCTGCCGCCAAAGGTTAACGAGGCGTTTGCACTAACGAAGCGTTCACGAAATCACGCCTATTGTCCGTATCGAGCCCCTATCGCCCGACCGGTCATCCCCGCCGCATGTCCTCACCGCGCCTTCCCAGCGTCCAGCGACTGATCGGCCTTGCGCGGTCGAATGGTGTGGACGTGCGGCCGACGCTGCTCCGGGTGATCGTCGACCAGTTCGTCGCCGAGACGCAGCATCCCGCCGCCGAGGTGACACGCTTCGCCGAACTGGTGGTGAACCTGCTGCCGCGGGCGAGCGAGGCGGACCGCGCCATCGTCGCCGAGAAACTCGCCGATCATCCGCAGACGCCCACCGCCGTCGCCCGGGCTCTCGCCCACGACACCGGCGCCGCGGCGCGGCCGATCCTTTCCCGCTGCCGCGCCCTCTCCGACGACGACCTCTTCCTCGCCGTGCGCTCCGGTGATGCCGAGAAGGCGCTGGCCGTGGCTAGCCGCGAGGATATCGGGCTCGCCGCGCTGGTGGCGCTCGAGGACATGGACGATCCGGCCATCCGCACGGCGCTCGCCGCCCGCATCGGCCGAAGCCTGCCGGCGCCCGCGCCACGACGGCCGAAGCCGGCCGATCTCGGCCAGCGCTTCCTCGGCGCCGCGACGGCGCAGCGCGAGACGATGCTGGCCGAACTGGCGCTGGCCGGCGAGGCGCTTCCCCCCGGCCTCGGGCCGAAGAGCGCCGGCCTCGATCTCGAGACTGCCGCCCTGTCACGGCGTGAGGGCGCCCTCGCCGAGGCGCTCACCCGCACCTTCCTTTTCGACGCGCACACCGCCGCAGCGGTTGCCGGCGATCCCGGCGGCGAGCCACTGGTGGTCTGCGCCCGCGCCCTCGACCTTGGCCGCGAGGCGACGATGCGGATGCTGCTCTTCGCCCACGAGGCGATCGGCACATCCGTCGACCGGATCTACGGCCTCGCCTCGCTCTACCAGGCCATCCCGCGCTCTGCGGCGGTGGCGCTGGTGCGATCGTGGCAGGCGGCAGCGGTGGCCGAGACGGCGCCGCGGGTCGGGCGGCACCAGCCGGTCATGGCGAGCGATGCGTCGGATCGGGTCGGTGCGCGGCAGGCGGCGAGCGTCGCCGCGCGGTCGATGCCAAGGACGCTGGTCGCGCGGCCAGGGAGCGTGCGCCTGCCGAAGGCGTGAGGCGGGTGGCCCCGCCTGACGTCTCAGGTCCGCGCGATGTCGAGGAAGCTCCGCCCATCGCGGTCGTCCACGTCGACGATCCACAGGTCCGGATCGAAGCGGATCTCGCGCTCCAGCTTGTCGCGGACCTTCTCTTCCTCGACGAAAATCTCCGGCCAGGCCGGGACGAAGAGGCGGTCCTGCGGCCTGTCCTCGCCGAAGGCGGATTGCGGGGCCTGGAGATAGAGCGCCACCAGCCGGTCGCTCGCGCGGGAGACGGTCACGGCGATGGCACCGGCCTCCTCCGCACCGCGGCGGCGCAGCGTGGCGAAGCCATTCTCCAGCCCGACGCGGCGGATGAAGGCGGAAACCCAGAAGCCGGAGGTGACGCGCATCGCCGCCGTCCCGTCAGGGCCGGCGCGGACCGGCGTCGGCAGCGATTAGATCGCCGATGGAGCGCTCACGGGCCGCAGGCGCCGGGCGCGGCGCGGGGACCTGCGCCGGACGACCATTCTGGCCGATTAGGTCGGCAATGGACTGCGGGCCCTGCGGCGGGGCCGCCTGAGCGGTGCGCTGCGGCGCGGGCGCGGGAGCGGCGGGAGCCTGGGGGCGGGCGGCAACCGTCGCGGCGGGACCGCCACGCTTCAGCTTGGCGAGGAGCGCCTCGGAGGCCTCGCCGGTAACGGCGAGCCGCGTCTCGGTCTCGAAACGGCGGATGGCGGCCTCGGTCTTCGGGCCGGTGACGCCGTCGACGGCGCCGTCATAGAGCTTGCGGCGGACCAGCTCGCGCTGCACCTCAGCGACGATCTCCGACCGGCCGCGGGCGGCGGGAGCCGCCTGCGCGGCAGCGGCGGGAGCGGATGCTGCCTCGGCGGGACGCTGGGCGATGCTGGCAGTCTGCTGCACATCGGCCGGGCGGGCGGCGGGAACGGGCGTCGGCGCGATCACAGCGGCAGCGAAGAGCGGGTCGGGATGCGGGCCGGTCTGGCGCATCAGCGCATTGCCGATGATGCCGAGGCCGATGAGCGCGAGCGCGCCGAGGGCGAGGCGGTCGCCCCAGTCCTGCCCGGTCAGGCGCTGCAGCAGCGAGCGGTCGTCCTGCGCTGCCTGCCGGCCGCGGGGCTCGAGATCGTCGTCGTCCCAGGTGGCGTCACGCAATTTTCCGTCCCTCCTGGATCGTCTGAGCGGCCGTGGCCCTGTCCTCGCCGCGTGCGACGGGCAGCTGCGCCACCGCGCCGGCGGCGTGGGCCTCGCAATCCATGGGCATGCGCAGGGTGACGCGGGTGCCGCGGCCGAGCTGCGAGGCGATCTCGATACGGCCGCCATGCAGTTCGGCGAGGCCCTTGACCACGGAGAGGCCGAGGCCGGTGCCGTCATAGGCGCGGTCATAGCTGGAGCGCGCCTGGAAGAAGGGGCTGCCGAGCCGCGGCAGGTCCGCCTCGGCGATGCCAATGCCGGTGTCGGTCACGGCCAGCGACAGGAAGGCGCCATCGCGGCGCAGGCTCACCGTCACCGAGCCGCCGGGCTTGGTGAACTTCACGGCATTGGCCGCGAGATTGAGGAGGATCTGGCGATAGGCGCGCTTGTCGCCGACCACCTCGTCGAAGCTCTCCGGCAGGTCGACGGAAAGCGCGACACCGCCAGCCTCGGCCTTGAGCTCGACGAGCTGCAGGCACTGATGCACCAGCGGCGCCAGGGCGAAGGGCTCCGGCGTGATCTCGAAATGGCCGCTCTCGATCTTGGACATGTCGAGGATCGAATTGACGAGGTTCAGGAGGTGCTCGCCGGAATCGTGGATCAGCGTCGCATATTCGTGGCGGCGGGCCTGGTCGAGCCGCATGGCCTCCTCGTGCATCAGCATCTCGGAGAAGCCGTTGATGGCGTTCAGCGGCGTGCGCAGCTCGTGGCTGACATTGGCCAGAAAGCGGCCACGCGCCTCGTTGGCGCGGTCGGCCTCCTCACGCGCGGCATCGACCGCGGCCTCGTGATGCTTGCGCTCGGACACGTCACGCAGCACCGACACGACCTGCTGGCTCTCGCCGGAGCCACTCAGCGGGCGGCTGCGCATCTCGACCCAGGTGAAGATCGGCTGGCCATCGGCGGCATCGCCGCGGCGCAGGCGGAACTCGGCGGCGGCCTCGACCTTGCGGGAGGCGGCGATGGACAGGGCGTTGAGATAGGCCGGCCGGTCGGCGACATGGACGCGGTCGAAGAGGCTCTGGCCATGAAGGGCATAGGAGGGGACGCCGAGGACGCGCTCGGCGGCCGGCGAGGCGAAGACCACCGCGCCATTGCGCGCGTGGCAGGTGACGAGGTCCGTCATGTTCTCGGCGAGGAGCCGGTAGCGCTGTTCGCCGGAGGTGGTGACCTCCTCGCCGGTGCGGCTGACCATGGCGGCCGACAGGGCGAGGCTGATGGCATAGACGATGGCGGCGGCCACCGAGGCGAAGGCGGCGACGGCCAGATGCTCCGGCGGCAGGCCGACCGTGGGCAGCGCGCCACCATATTGCGCGGCGGCGATGAGCGTCACGGCGGCGAGCACCATGCCGCCGGCGGCGGCGACAACACGGCGGGCGCCGGAGAGCACCGCCTCGGCGGGTACCAGGGCGAACCAGATGACGATGAAGGAGGACAGGCCGCCCGACAGCATGGCGATGAGCGTGACGATGCCGGTGAGCGCGGCCGCGGAGAACAGGTGCGCCTGCTCATAGGCGCCGGTGCGCGACAGGAAGGCGGCGATCGCGATGGGCAGGACGAGCCAGCCGAAGGCGATGGTCTCGACCGGGCCGGGCACGCCCTTGAAGGCGAGGTAGAGCGGCAGGGCGGAAAGGGCGAGGAGGCCGGGGATCATGCGCGTGGCGATGAAGGCCCGGTGGCGGGCGAAGACCACGGGGTCCACCGTCGCGGCCGGATGGACCAGGCCGTCGAGATAGGACCTCACAGAATGGATCAACGCGCTTTCACGCAACGCACGCACCCCGGACGCGGCATCCGCCGTTCTCACTCCAGCGACCATGACAGGGCGGCGTGAAGGAAACGCTAAGTCCGGGGGGTCCGTGGGCCTCTGTTCCGCTGTGGGCGGCGTTTTGCGGGCCATGGTGAAAAAAGACTTTCGGGGCCGTCCCACAGCCATGGCGTGTACCGGCGGCCGGTAAGGTGCATCAACCTTAATCGAATTTCCGCGATGCGTTTCCCGCCTGTTCACCTTGTCCGCCAAGGCCTCGTTCATGGCTCGCGGGCAAGGATGGCTACAACCGGAGCGGTGCCCTCGAGGCCAAAACGACCGCCCGGATACAGGGCTCCAACGACCGGAAACGGCGTCATGTCATTCCTCTTCAAGGCCGCCTTCTGGCTTTGCCTCGTCTTCTACGTGTTGCCGCCGTCGGCGCCGCTGCCGCCCTCGGCCGGCACGGCCTTGCCGAGTTCCGGCGAGGTCGCCTCCGCGGTCATCCGCGGCGCGACGCAGCTCTGTCGCGACCATGCGGCAACCTGCGCCCGCGGCGCCGGCCTCGTCACCGAGACGGTGCAGCGCGAGCTGATCGGCGCCTCGACGCCGGCGGCCCATGACACGCTGACCCCGGCGGACCGCGAGGTGCCCTTCGGCGGCGTCCAGGCCCCTGTCGGCTCCGCGCCGCTGCGCGCCCCCCTGCCGCCGCGCCGGCCGGCCTGACCCTTTGTTTCGGGCAGGGGGCGGTCTATATGCCCCCCATGAGCCAGACCGCCCTGCCCTCGATCGACGAGATCAAAGACGCCTTCGCCCTGATCGACGACTGGGAGGAGCGCTATCGCTATCTCATCGAGATCGGCAAGGCACTGCCCGGGCTTCCCGAGGCGCAGCGCACCGAGGACAACCGGGTGAAAGGCTGCGCCAGCAATGTCTGGGTGGTCACCCATGTCGACAGGCCCGGACCCGACGCTCTGATCCGCTTCGAGGGCGAGAGCGACGCCCATATCGTCAAGGGCCTGGTGGCCCTCACCCTCGCCTATTATTCGGGCCGCCCGGCGCGCGAGGTCGCGACCGACGACGCCTTCGGCCTCTTCCGCTCCTTCGGCCTCGAACAGCACCTGACGCCGCAACGCTCCAACGGCGTGCGCGCGATGATCGACCGCATCCGCCGCGATGCGGTGGCAGCGACCGCGGGGTGAGCAGACCCATCGCTCCCGCGCGCGTCTGGGATCACGACATTTCATGGTGACGGCCGCGGGCGACAGGATAGATTTCGCGTCCCCCGCCTGCGGAGAACGCCCATGCCCACCTGGTCGAAAACCTGGACCTTTGTCGACGGCGACTGGATCGAGGGCAACCCGCCCCTGACCGGCCCGCGCAGCCATGCCTTCTGGCTCGGATCCTCGGTCTTCGACGGCGCGCGCATCTTCGATGGGCTGATGCCCGACATGGACCTGCACGCGGCCCGCGTGAACCGCTCGGCAACGGCCCTCGGCCTGAAGCCGACCATGGCGGCGGAGACGATCGTCGGCCTCGCCGCCGACGGGGCGAAGAAGTTCGACGGCACGGTGCCGCTCTATGTGAAGCCGATGTACTGGGCCGAGGGCGACGGCCCGAACGCCATCCTGCCCGACCCGGAGACGACGCGGTTCTGCCTCTGCCTCTACGAGGCGCCCATGGGCCAGCCGACCGGCACGTCGATCACCCTGTCGAAATTCCGCCGCCCGACCATCGAGAACGCTCCGACCGATTCGAAGGCGGGCTGCCTCTATCCGAACAATGGCCGGGCGCTGCGCGAGGCCCGCGCCCGCGGCTTCGACAATTGCCTGGTGCTCGACATGGTCGGCAATGTCGCGGAGACCGCGACCTCCAACATCTTCATGGCCAAAGACGGCGTGGTCTACACGCCCATCCCGAACGGCACCTTCCTCAATGGCATCACCCGCCAGCGCACGATTGCCCTGCTGCGCGAGGCCGGCGTGAAGGTCGTCGAGCAGAGCCTGCGCTATGCCGATTTCGAGGGCGCCGACGAGATCTTCGCCTCAGGCAATTATTCCAAGGTCATGCCCATCACGAAGATCGACGACCGCGAGCTCCAGCCGGGCCCCTTCGGCCGCAAGGCGCGCGAGCTCTATTTCGACTATGCGGCGGCCGGCCCGCGCGTCTGAGCGCGGGCGGCGGCCCTCAGGTCCAACGGACGATAGCGCCCCTCACCCACCGACGTGGGCGCGGAAATCCTTCAGCGAGGCGAAGCGGGTCGTCCCCTCCGCCAGATCCGCCTCGATCGTGCCGTCGCCATAGAGACGGAACGGGATGGTGGCGATGACCCCCTCGCGCAGCAGCGGCGGTGAAGGCGGCGCGGGCGGCGGCGGGGCCGGTGCATCGACCACGGGCTCCTGTCGCGGGGCGGCCGCCCTCGGGTCGGCGAAGATGCCCTTGAGATCATCGAGCAACGAGGCGGCCGGATCGGCCGGCGGCGCCTTGGGCGCGAGGAGATCGTTGAGTTCGGGGAAGTCCTTGGCCAGCGCCGCCATGGCGTCCGGCGGACGGCCATCGCGGCCGGAAACCTGCGGTTCTGGCGCAGCGCGGACGGGCTCCGCTGGGACCGGCTCGGGCTCGACGGCAGGGGCCGGCGCGGGCGGAACGTTGGCAGGCGCCAGCGAGGCCTGAAGGGCGCGCTCCAGTTCCTCCTCGATGGACAGCACCGGCGAGGGCTTCGGCGCGTGGCGCGTCTCGTCGGCGGGCTCGGGCGTCAGGTCGGGGGTCGGCGCCGGTTCGGGCGGCGCCACAGGCCGGGCGAGGGTTTCGCGCAGGCGGGCCATGAAATCGTCGGTGGCGATGACCGGATCGGGCTCCGGCGCTGGCGCTTGGGCTTTAGCTTCCGGCTCCTCCTCCGCGGACGTATCGTCGTCCTCGGCCTGGTCGTCAGAAACGGGCTCGGGCTCGCGATGCGGCGGCAGAACCAGCGGTTCCGGCTCCGGCGTTGCCGGCGCCCTGCCCTCGGTGGCGGCGCCGAGCAGGATGCGCTCCAGCGAGGCGAGGTGGTCCGGCGTTTCCTCGGCGGCGGCCGGCGAGGGCGCAAGGTCAGCCTCGGCGGCCTTCACCTCGTCCTTGAGGTCCTCGACGGCATGGGCGAGGTCAGGCTCGGCCCTGTCGGGCACGACGATGGCAGGGATGACAGGCTGGACGTTCGCCGGCTCGCGCACGACGGGCTCAAGCACCACGGATTCGATACTGACCGGCTCGGGCGCGACAGGCTTCTCGGCGGAACGCTCCTCCAGGGAGGGCTCGGACCGGGCGGATGAGCCGAGACCGGCGGCAAGGACACCGGCGGCTGCGCCGGCGGCAATGCCGGTGGCGGCGGCACCGAAGGGCGCCTGTCCGGCCAGCGGCGGAAGGCCGAAGCTCTGGCGGCTGGGCGGCACCGGCGTGGTCGCTGCCGGCGGCGCGACAGCGGGAGCAGCGGCCGGCGCCAGGACAACCGGCGCGGCAGGCGGCGCGACGGGCGGAGTGGTGCTCCTCGGCGGCTCGGTGAGGCCGAGGTCGAGATCGGGCGGCAATGGCGCCATGGCCTCGACATCGCGCGGCAGGGCCGATGGCGCGAGCGGCGCCTGACCGGCCTCGGCACGACGGCCGGCGGCGAGCGCGTCGCCCAACAGGTCCAGCCTGGCGCCAAGGCGCGCCACCTGGCCGGCAACCACGGCGAGGCCGAAGAGGACGAAGCCGGCGCTGGCGAAGAGGGCTCCGACGATCATGATCGTGTTGCCGAGGCTCAGAAGCGCCGGATTGGTGCCCGAGTAGAGCGTTCCGAGGCCGATCAGCATCAGAATGCCCGCCACGACCTGAAGAATGAGGGCCATGGATCGTCCTTTCACCCCATGCGGGCTTCTCAAGGCCCGCTCCCGATTACCGTTGAGCCGTCAAAAAACGACCTAACCAAGGCAACCCACCCGATTCCCGCCAACTACACCACCCGGCGACACCCGGGCAATTGCCCGGGACGGCGGGCCAGCCTATGTGAGAGGTGTTGGTTCCAAGCGGCTGCCCGTTCCCGTCCCCAAGGGCCGGCAGTCCCCATCAGGAGACGAGGTCATGGCCTTCACACTCGACGATCTTCCCTACGCCCACGATGCGCTCCAGCCCTATATGTCGAAGGAGACGCTCGAGTATCACCACGACAAGCATCACCTCGCTTATGTCAACAACGGCAACAACGCGATCAAGGGCACGGAGTTCGAGGGCAAGAGCCTCGAGGAGATCGTGAAGGGTTCGTTCGGCAAGAACGCGGCGATCTTCAACAATGCCGGCCAGCACTACAATCACATCCATTTCTGGAAGTGGATGAAGCCGAATGGCGGCGGCAAGATCCCCGGTGGCCTCGAGAAGGCGCTGGTTGATTCCTTCGGCTCGGTCGAGAAGGCCAAGGAAGACTTCATCCAGGGCGGCGTGACCCAGTTCGGCTCGGGCTGGACCTGGCTCGCCGTGCAGGGCGGCAAGATCATCGTCCAGAAGACCCCGAACGGCGAGAGCCCGCTGGTCCATGGCGCCTCGCCGATCCTCGGCTGCGACGTGTGGGAGCACTCCTACTACATCGACTACCGCAACCGCCGTCCCGACTACCTCAAGGCCTTCGTCGAGCACCTGGCGAACTGGGAGTATGTCGACGAGATGTTCCAGAAGGCGACCGCCTGAGGCGGGACGCCGGACCACGGATTTCGAGAACCCCGGCCTCGCGCCGGGGTTTTTCGTTGGGGGACGAGGCTTTAGCGCCAGTGGTTCGCTGCAAGACGGAAGTGCGTCCTTCGAGGCTCGCCATAGCATCGAGCGAACGCGAGATGCGTTCGCCTCTCGCTATCCGCTCGCACCTCAGGATGAGGAAGGAGGAGATCTGCAGGGCGGTCAGCGATGGCCGGGGACCGGTGGTGGATCGACCCTGCTGCAAGTCACCACCCTCCTCATCCTGAGGTGCGAGCGACAGCGAGCCTCGAAGGACGCACTTCCTCGGTGCCCGGGATTGTTCCACCGCATGGGTCCACACGCCGTGCAGCCCCTCACCCTCACGCAATCTCCGTCACGATCTTCCGTCTCACCGCCTCGGCGAAGGTCCGGTTCTGGTCCGCCACTTCCACGAAGGCGCCGGGGCCGCCGATCACCGCCTCGCGGTAATAGTCCGGCAGCGGCTGGCCGGCGCGCGCCGGCACGCTGCCACCGGGCCTGAGGATGGCAAGGGCATTGACGGTGATGCCCTTGGCCACCGCATCGTCGCGCGCCTCCTCCACCGGCCGGCCGCCGATGTTCGGCCCGTCGCCGGAGACGTCGATCACCCGCTTGAGGGCGCGAAAGCCGCTGGTCTCCATGTGGCGGACGCAGAAGTCGATGGCGGCGGAAATCGAATTGTAGCCGCGCGCCGCGCGCGGCCGGGCCAGCAGTTCGGCGGCGAAGGCGCGGGCGCTTGGCGCATCGCGGATCACCGTCCAGTCGACGATGACGTGCTGCGAGGTCGGCCCTCCCCATTCGGTGTAGATGACGGCGATGGCGCCGTGGATGCCCTTGGCGATGACCGACAGTACCTCGGGTGAAGCCAGCGCCTCGCCATAGCCCTCGCGCTGGAGGCGGAGCTCGTCATTGTCGATGGAGCCGGAGCCGTCGGCGGCGAGCGCCAGCATGACATCGACATCCACCGGCCGCTGGGCCGCCGCGCCCCCGGCCAAGGTGGTCGCCGCGGCAAGGCCGAGCGCCAGGCGCCGTGACAGGGTCTTTGCTTCATGCACCGCCATTGCCCCCTCCGCCGACACCTCCGCCATGTTCAGATGGGGCGGCCGCCATGACCATCCACATCATCGTGAGGGAGCGCCGCTTCGTATAGGGTGCGCGTCCCGGCCCCCGGCCGCCCCCAATTCCCCGAGCATTGATGGCCCTTCTCATTCTCCTGTCCTTCGGGACGCTGATCGTCGGCTTCGGCGCCTTCGGGGCGATCGGCGTGATCACCCCGATGTCGCGCGATCTCGCCCTCACGCCCGTGGGCGCCGGCTGGATCATCAGCGCCTATGCGCTGGCCTATGCGATCGGCTCGCCGCTCGGCTCCTCGCTGACGGGCCGGATGGACCGGCGCAGCGTGCTGGTCACCGGGATGGGGCTTATCGCGGCCGGCGCGCTGCTCACGGCGGTCGCGGGCAACGCCGCCGTCCTCTATGCCGGGCGGGTGGTGCTCGCCTGCGGCGCCGGGCTCTACACGCCGGCGGCGGCCGGCGTCGCGATGATGAGCGTACCGCCCGAACAGCGCGGCCGGGCGCTTGCGGCCATCTATGCCGGGCTTACCGTGTCGCAGGTGATCGGCATCCCCACCGCCAGCGCGGTCGGCTACAGCATCGGCTGGCCGTGGATTTTCATTGCCATCGCGCTCGCGGCGCTGGCCATGGCGGCAGCCCTCATCATCCGCGTGCCGAAGACCATCCATGTCGCACCGGCGAGCCTCGGCGATCTCGGCCGGGCCATGACAGAGCCGCGCCTCGCCATCGCAGTGCTGGTGACCGTGACGGTGATGGGGGCGGCCTGGATCCCCTATACGTTCCTCGCGCCGATCATCGAGGCGAAGACGGGCTCCGACCCGCGCATCGTGGCGACCCTGCTCATCATCTATGGAATCGGGTCGGTGGCCGGCAATGCGCTCGGCGGCTATCTGGTCGACCGCATCGGCGCAGGGCGCACGCTGCTCATCTCCGCCTCCGGGCCGCTGCCCTGCATGGCGGCGCTGACCTTCCTCGATTGGGGGCCGGTCGGCGGCGCCGTCATCCTCTTCCTCTGGGCGATGATGGGCTGGACCATCGGCGTGTCGCAGCAGGCGCGGCTGGTTGCGCTGGCGCCCGAGCGGCTCCAGGTCCTGCTCTCGCTCAATGCCGCCTGTATCTATGTCGGCGCGGCGTTCGGCTCGAGCCTCGCAGGCTTCGCCAAGAGCGTCGGTGGCATCCCCGCCATCGGAGTGGCGGCGGTCGGGCTCGGCCTTGTCGGCCTCGCCCATGTGCTGCTGTCGCTCAGGCTCGGGGTCAGGCGCGACACCTACTAGGCGAGGCGACCGCCCGTCACCGCCACGGCGAAGGCATAGGACCGCGCAACTTCCGCCAGGCGGTCAAAGCGGCCGGCCGCGCCGCCATGGCCGGCATCCATGTTGGTGAGAAGCAGCACCGGGTTGGCATCCGTCTTGGCGGTGCGCAGGCGCGCCACCCACTTGGCCGGCTCCCAATAGGTGACGCGCGGATCGGAGACGCCGGCGAGCGCCAGGATCGGCGGATAGGCCTGGGCGCGGACATTATCATAGGGCGAATAGGCCAGCATCCGGCGGAACGCCTCCGGATCGGTGATGGGATTGCCCCATTCCAGCCATTCCGGCGGGGTCAGCGGCAGGGTGTCGTCGAGCATGGTGTTGACCACGTCGACGAAGGGCACCTCGGCGAGAATGCCGGCGAAGAGCTCAGGCCGCATGTTGGCGATGGCGCCCATCAACATGCCGCCGGCCGAGCCGCCCTGGGCGACGATGCGGCCCTTCGCCGTCAGGCCTGCCGCGATCAGGTGCTCGGCGGCGGCGATGAAGTCGCGGAAGGTGTTCGCCTTGTGCTCGCGCTTTCCCGTCCGATACCAGCGATAGCCCTTCTCCATGCCGCCACGCACATGGGCGATCGCATAGATGAACCCGCGGTCCACCAGCGACAGCCGCGCGGTGGAGAAGGAGGCTGGCAGCGAGTGGCCGTAGGAGCCGTAGCCATAGAGCAGGACGGGCGCGGTGCCGTCTAGCGGCGTGTCGCGGTGATAAACGAGGGAGACAGGCACGGTCTCGCCGTCGGCGGCCGGCGCCAGCAGGCGGCGCGTCACGTAAGCCGAGGCGTCGTGGCCGGAGGGGACCTCCTGGCGCTTGCGCAGGACGCGCGTGCGGGCGCGCATGTCGTAGTCGAAGGTCTCCGACGGCGTCGTCATCGACGAATAGACGAAGCGCAGCGTGTCGGTGTCGAACTCGTAGCCGGAGAGGACGCCGAGCGAATAGGCCTCCTCGTCGAAGGCGATGGCGTGTTCCTCTGATGTCGTCAGGTTGCGGATGACGATGCGCGGCAGGGCGTTCTCGCGCTCGAGGCGGACGAGCCAGTCCTTCAGCACCGTGGCTGACAGGACGAGCACGCCGGGCCGGTGGGGGACGATCTCCTCCCAATGCTCGCGGCCGGGAGTGGCGAGCGGGGCGGCGACGATGCGGTAGTCCTCGGCCTCGTCATTGGTGCGGATGAACAGCGTCTTCCGGCCGCGGTAATCCGGGTGATAGTCGGGATAGGCCTTGATCTCGCCAAGGCGGGGCAGGACGAGCCAGGGCGCGGCGACGGGATCCGTCAGGTCGAGCGCCCAGGTCTCGGTGGAATCGCTCTGCGAACAGGAGATCAGCGCCAGGCCGCCGGCCGTTGCCTCGCCCATGCCGACGAAGACCGAAGTATCTTTCTCCTCGAAGACCAGCGCGTCATCGGCGACGGGCCTGCCGAGGACATGGCGGAAGATCCGAAGGGGCCGGTGATTGTCGTCGAGGCGGATGTAATAGAGCGCCGAAGCATCGGTCGACCAAACAGCATCGCCGCCGGTCTCCTCGATCACATCGGCGAGGTCCTCGCCGGTGGCGAGATCGCGGATGCGCAGGGTGAAGAATTCAGAGCCCTTGTCGTCGAAGCTCCAGGCGAGGCGGCCGTGGTCAGAGCTGTGGGTGGCGCCGCCGAGGTCGAAAAAGGCCTTGCCGGCGGCGAGTGCGTCGCCGTCCAGCAGGACCTGCTCCCCCGCCTCGGCGCCGCGCGGGCGGCGGCAGACGATGGGATGCTGGCCGCCCTCGCGGTAGCGGTCGAAATATTCAAAGGGTCCGTCGGCCATGGGGACGCCGGCATCGTCCTCCTTGATGCGCCCCCGCATCTCCGAAACCATCGTGTCGATGAGCGGTTTCAGTGGCGCGAGCGCCTCCTCCGCATAGGCGTTCTCGGTGACGAGATGGGCGGTGATCTCCGCCGGAAGGACCGCCGGGTCGCGCAGCGCCTCCTGCCAATTGGCTGCCCGCATCCAGCCGTACTCATCGACGAGCTCGACACCGTGGACGGTTCGCGTCACCGGACGGCGCGCGGCCACGGGCGCGGCGGAGGCAGGGGTTTTCAGGGTCATGCGGTCACCGGCTGGAAGAACTGACTGGCAAGTGGGGGGCAAACGTCCGGAGGCAAGGGCGTCATGCAACCGGCCGGACGCGTCATGGTGAGGCAGGCTCTGCGTCTCGTCACCGCCACATATGTAACGAACCGTATCGACCGGAGCCGCAATTTGGTTGCATTATCTTCATACATACACGTTTTCAGAGCGCTATCAGCCGAAGTTGCCGCCAGACTTGCCGATCCACAACGATATTGTTCACCGATTTACTTCGATTTTTCCGATTCGCTCTTGCATGACCTGCGACAAGGCAGTATCTGCCCATTCTGACACTTCCGGTGCCTTGGCGATTCACCCAGGGGGGCGCAGGCCCGGTCTGTCATGAAAGCAATTGGGCACAACGCTCCTGTCGCGACGTCGTCTTCATGCGTCGCCAGTTGAAGGATTTTCCCACAATGGCCGACTCGTCGACTGCCAACTACATCGAGCTCGCTGCCGATATCGTATCGGCCTATGTCAGCAACAACTCGGTTTCGGCCGGCGACCTTCCGAGCCTGATCAACTCTGTCCACAACGCCCTGCTGAACGTCACGTCCGGCAAGGTCGAGGCTCCGGCCGAGCCGCTGAAGCCGGTGGTGCCGGTGAAGAAGTCCATCACCCCGGACTACATCATCTGCCTTGAGGACGGGAAGAAGTTCAAGTCGCTGAAGCGCCACCTGCGCACCCAGTACAACCTCTCCCCCGAGGACTATCGCGAGAAGTGGGGCCTGCCGGCCGACTATCCGATGGTCGCCCCGAACTATGCCGCTGCCCGCTCGCAGCTCGCCAAGCAGATGGGCCTCGGCCAGCAGCGTCGCCGCAAGGGCCGCTGAACCCGATCCGGTCCATCCGGACCTTTCCAGGAGGCGTCACCCCTCGCCGGGTGGCGCCTTCGTCGTTCTGTGGGGGCGCGGGACGCGGCCGGCGCCCCGCGAGCAACGCCAGGGCGCGCGACAGCACCCAATGGCGGGTGCAGTCATAATCAAGGCCGCGCATCCGCGCGCGCTCCCGCCGCAGCGCCGCCGCGAGGCGCGGCGCGGCACAGCTGTCCGGCGCGAAGACCGCTTCCGCCGCGAGCAGGTCGTGCCAACGCCCCCGCGGGCCGCCCGCATCCGCCGCGCGCCAGCTCCTGATCCTGCTCGGTCGATGATTGGCCTTGGCCATCCGTGCCTCCCGTCCACCAGGGGCGGGAAGGATCGGCGTTCAGACTCCAGTGGGGACAACTTTACCGCGAATTCTTCGCCGACATGGTTGAGACAACGCGCAAGGTCATTGAAAAGGCTGGGCTTTCCGGATCGCGGCCATGCTGCTGCCACGAAAAGGAATAAAAACTTATTATCATCTCCCGTGTTCAGATTGAGGATTGCGGTCCTCGACAGGGAGGTGCGGCATGCTGATGGTCATCGGCGATGGGTGCTGGGAGCATCGCTCCGAGGCGGGTGATCCGGGGATCGACGTCGCTGTGGCTCTCGCGGCGTGGGTTGCCGGTGTGGACTCGGGTGCGCTGATGCGGGACACGCGCGGCAAGGCGCATGTCGCCGCGGCGCGGCATCTCGCGATCTATCTGAGCCATGTGGCGCTCGGCCGCGACCTGACGCGGCTGTCGCGTGCCTTCCGCCGCGACCGCGCCTCGCTGCGCCACGCGATCCGGCGAATCGAGGACGAACGCGACGACCCCGCCTTCGACCAGCGCCTCTCGCGGATCGAGGCCATCCTCCTGCCGCTGCGCGGCCCGGCGGAGGTGGCGCGATGACCGGCAGGACAGCAGGGCGGGCCGGGAGCCAAAGCGACCACGACCGCTTCCGCAGGGCGCGGCAGGAGCGCCTCACCCTCGACACGCCGGAGGGGCCGGTTGAGATCGACCTGACGGAGAGCCCGCTGCGCTGGTTGGCGAGCCGTCGTGACGCATCGGGCCAGCCGTTCCTCCGCGACCACGAGGTGGAGGCCGGCGAGCGCTTCCGCCGCGACGTGACGCTGGCTGGGCTCGTGCCGAAGCTCGGCATCGCCTGGGCGGCGCCCGTCTCGGGAGGCGGTCGGGGCGAGACCTATACGGAGGTGGTGCTGGCGGCGCGCCAGCGGCTCGATGCGGCCATCACGGCGGTGGGGCCGGATTTTGCCTCGCTGCTGCTCGACGTCTGCGGCTTCCTCAAAGGGCTGGAGACCGTCGAGCGCGAGCGCGGCTGGCCGCTCCGCACCGCCAAGGTGGTGCTGAAGCTGGCGCTTTCCGCGCTGGCCCGCGCCTATGGGCTTGCCGAGGCGGCGGTGGGACCGGAACGCGGCCGCATCCGCGCCTGGTCTGTACCGCCGGACTGAGCCGTCAGGTGGCGAGGGCGTCGAGGATGCGCACCCAGGAGCGGATGCCCTTGTGGAACGAGGAGAGGTCGTACTTCTCGTTGGGAGAATGGACCCGGTCATCCTCAAGGCCGAAGCCGACGAGCAGGGTATCGAGGCCGAGATCTTCCTTGAAGGCGCCGACAATGGGGATGGAGCCGCCGGAGCCGATGGTGACGGCCTTGCGGCCCCATTCCGCCGTCAGGGCGCCGCGCGCCTTGGCGAGAACCGGCATGTCCCAGGGCAGGGCGATGGCGGCGCTGCCGCGCGAGCCGAAGAACTCGGCGCGGCAATCGGCGGGAAGCTGGGCGCGGATATGGGCGCGGAAGGCTTCGCGGACCTTCACCGGGTCCTGCTTGCCGACGAGGCGCATCGTCACCTTGGCCCAGGCCTCCGAGGGGATCACGGTCTTCGATCCCTCGCCGGTATAGCCGCCCCAGATGCCGTTGATGTCGCAGGTGGGACGCGAGGACACCATCTCGATCAGCAGGCGGTCCTTCTCGCCGATCGGATGCTTCAGGCCGATGGCGCCGAGGAAATCTTCGGCCTTGAGGTCGAGGCCCTTCCAGTCCGCGAGGATGTCGGCCGGCAGGTCCTCGACGCCGTCATAGAAGCCGGGAATGGCGATGCGCCCGTCCGGTCCGTGGATCGCCGCAATGGCCTTGGCGATCATGTGGATGGGGTTGGCGGCAGCACCGCCATAGACGCCGGAATGCAGGTCGCGGTCGGCGGCCACCACCTTGAACTCGTCCACCACGATGCCGCGCAGCGAGGTGGTGATGGCCGGCGTCTCCTTGTCCCACATGCCGGTGTCGCAGACGAGGGCGATGTCGGCGGCAAGATCCGCCTTGTTGGCGCGGACGAAATCGAAGAGGTGCTTGGAGCCGCTCTCCTCCTCGCCCTCGATGAGCATGGTGATGCCAACGGGCAGCGAGCCGGTCACCGCCTTCCACGCCCGGCAGGCCTCGACGAAGGTCATCACCTGCCCTTTGTCGTCGCAGGCGCCGCGGGCAACGATCCGCTTCGAGCCATCGGGCCCCGTGGCGATGCGCGGCTCGAAGGGCGGCGTCTCCCAGAGGTCGAGCGGATCGACCGGCTGGACATCGTAATGGCCATAGAAGAGCGCATGCGGGCCGGCACCACCCGGGCTCTTGGCCACCACGGCGGGATGGCCCCCGGTGGCGCGCGCCTCGGCCGCAAAGCCCATGGTCGCAAGATCAGCCTTCAGCCAGTCCGCAGCAGCGGCGCAATGGGCGGCATAGGCGCTGTCGGTGGAGACCGAGGGAATGCGGAGAAACGCGAAAAGACGCTCGAGGCTCTGGTCGAGGCTGGCATCGACGGCGGCGAGAACCTGATCGACAGGGCGGGTCATGGCATGTCCGGGTGGGTGTTCGGGAGGCGCGAGGCTAGCAATCCGTCCCGGCCTTGCAAACGCCGATGGCGCGGGGCTGGCTCCCGGCCCGCCTCAGCCGCCCTCGCCGCCAGCCGGGGCGCCGCGCACCGAGGCATGGGCGCGGCCGATGCGGCGGACGCGCTGCATCAGCGCGCCGATACGGCGATAGACCTGGCGCGGCGCGGCGTCGACGGACATGACCGCGGCATAGCCGGAGGCGAGCGCCATGCGGGCGGCGCTGCGCGACGTGCCGGGAAGCAGGAGCAGGCAGGGGATGCCGGCCTTCAGCGCCGCCTCGGGTGGCTGGGGCGGCAGGGGCAGGACCGGTGGCGCCGCAGTGCCCGCCTGCGGCGGCGAGGACACGACGAGCACGTCGACCTTGCCACCCTCGATATGGACAGAGAGCGAACCGACGTCGGCGAGGCCGACGGCATGGACGATGCCGAGATCCTTCAGGCTCTGGGCCGCATCCGCCGGATCGACACCGTCGAGGCGCAGCACCACAACCCGCGCATCCTGGATCTGCTTCCTGCCGGCCATCACACCATTCCCGATGTTCGCCGGAGGCCAGCCACAGGCGACCCTTTGGGGGTCGGCGGTGGGGGCCCGGCCGGCTCTCATCGGCAGGGATAGCGTTACCAGATTAGGGACCCTCTACGAATTTCACTGCAATTGATGCGATTGCCGCGCGAACTTCACCTACCGCCGCGTGAGGCCGCCGAGAACGCCGCGCATGATGGCCCGGCCGAGCTGTGTGCCGACGCTGCGGGCCACGGAACTCGCGGCGTTCTTGATGATGACCTCGGTGGTCGACATGGGCGCGCGGCCGCGGCCCTTGCCGGCAGGTGCGCCGCCGCCGGTGCCCAGGATCGAGCCGAGGATGCCGCCGAGCCCACCCATGCCGCCGGTATCGGCCTGCTGGGCCTGCTGCTCGGCCTGGATCTTCTGCTCGGCACGCTTCTTCAGGATTTCATAGGCGGATTCGCTGTCGATCGCCTCGTCGTACTTCCCCTTGAACGGGCTCTTGGCGAGGATCTGCCGGCGCTCCTGCTCGCTCACCGGACCGATGCGCGCCACCGGTGGGGAGACCAGCGTCCGCTGGACGATGGAGGGCACGCCATTGCCCTCGAGGGTCGAGACCAGGGCCTCGCCCTTGCCGAGCTGGGTGATGACCTCCTCGGTGTTGAGGTCGGGATTCTGGCGGAAGGTGGTGGCCGCTGCCTTCACCGCCCGCTGGTCACGCGGCGTGAAGGCACGCAGGGCGTGCTGCACGCGGTTGCCGAGCTGGGCCAGCACCGTCTCGGGAACATCCAGCGGGTTCTGGGTGACGAAATAGACGCCGACGCCCTTGGAGCGGATGAGGCGGACGACCTGCTCGATCTTCTCCACCAGCGCCTTGGGCGCGTCGTTGAAGAGCAGGTGCGCCTCGTCGAAGAAGAAGACCAGCTTCGGCTTGTCGACGTCGCCGACCTCCGGCAGCTCCTCGAACAGCTCGGAGAGCAGCCAGAGCAGGAAGGTGGCGTAGAGCTGCGGGCTCCCCATCAGCTTGTCGGCGGCGAGGAGGTTGATGGTACCGCGGCCGTCACGGTCGACCTTCATCAGGTCCTTCAGCGCCAGGGCCGGCTCGCCGAAGAACTTGGAACCGCCCTGGTTCTCCAGCGTGAGAAGCTGGCGCTGGATGGCGCCAACGGAGGCGGGCGAGACATTGCCGTAGGCCGCGCGCAGCTCGTTCTGCAGCTCCTTGTTCGAGCCGAGTTCCTGCAGAAGGGCGCGCAGGTCCTTCAGGTCGAGAAGAGCGAGGCCGTTCTGGTCGGCATAGTGGAAGAGGATGTTGATGACCCCTTCCTGGGTGTCGTTGAGGTCCATGAGCCGCGACAGCAGCAACGGGCCCATCTCGGCGACGGTGGCGCGGATCGGATGGCCCTGCTCGCCGAAGAGGTCCCAAAAGACCACGGGGAACTGGTCGGCATGCCAATCGAGGCCGACCTGCTTGGCGCGCTCGGCGATGAAAGGCTTTTCCTCGCCCATGGCGGCGACGCCGGAGAGGTCACCCTTGATGTCGGCGGCGAAGACCGGCACGCCGGCATTCGAGAAGCCTTCTGCGAGGACCTGCAGCGTCACCGTCTTGCCGGTGCCGGTGGCGCCGGTGATCAGGCCGTGGCGGTTACCGAACCGGAGCGCCAGCCATTCCTGCTTGGTGCTCTTGCCGATGAGGAGGGCGTCGTCGGCCATGATCCGTCCTGTCCGCTGCGGGGCGATGTCACGGTTCTAGCAATGACGCAGGGGCATCGCCAAGCGCCAAGACGGGGCGCCGTACTGCGACAGGTCGGCCGCGAGGCCCCCGCCACGGCCTTGACGTGCATCAAGGTCGTCAAGGCCGGTCGGCGCGATCCTGCCCGCGTCATCCTGGGAGGATACGACCATGACCGAAACAATGTTCCTGAGCCTCGTGCTCTTCGTCTTCTGCGGATTCGGGGCCGTGGTGGCCTGGGTCGACTACTCGACCAAGGACGTGCGCCCGCCGATCGCCGGCCCCGGCCCGGCCGAGTGAGCGCCGCGGCTCAGCCGCGCGCCCACAGCGTCTCGACCAGCGTGCCCGCCCGCTCCTCGATGGCCTCGGCCGCCTTGAGGCAGAGGTCCTCGCGGTAGCGCGAGGCGATGAGCTGGACGCCGATCGGCGTCCCACCGAGAAGCCCGACCGGCACCACGGCCGCCGGCAGGCCGAGCACGTTGATCGCCGACATGAAGCGCAGGTCGTTCCAGAACAGGGAGCGGCCGCGCTCCGGGCTTTCGAGATCGGCGTTGAAGGACGGCGTCTTGCGCACCGAGAGCGGCGACAGGATCACCGGATAGTCCTCCAGGAACAGCATCCAGTTGCGCAGCACGCGGGTGCGGCGGGCGATGGCCTTCATGTAGCCCTCGCGGTCGAGAACGGTGCTGGTGCCCTTCATCGACTCGATGGCGGTGATGAAGTCGGCGCTGCCATGCTGGCGCATCGTGGCCTCCTGCAGCACCGTCAGCTCGGTGAAGATCAGGTCGGACCAGAGCTTCCAGGTGCCGTCGAGATCGGGCAGCTCGACCTCGTGCACGTCGTAGCCGGCATCGGCGAGGTGATCGGCCGCTGTGCGGACGAGCGAGATCACCTTGGTGTCGCCCTTCATGTCGCGCGGGATCTTGGCAAAGGCGACCTTGATCGGCCCCTTCAGCTTCGGACCTTTCAGCGGCGCCGGCACCCACCAGGGGTCGCGCGGGTCGCGCATGGCCATGACCTCGAGGCCAAGGGCGACATCCTCGACGGAGCGGGCGATCGGTCCCTGCGACGACATGAACTGCGCCATGAGCGGGCGCTCGTCGCCCTTCAGCTGCGTCGGGTTGAAGGCGGGGATACGCCCCTGCGTCGGCTTGATCGTGGCGACGCCGTTACAGAAGGCCGGCCAGCGCAGCGAGCCGCCGATGTCGTTGCCGTGGGCGATGGCGCCGATGCCGGCGGCGACGGACGCGCCCGCGCCCCCCGATGAGCCGCCGCAGGTGATCTTGGGATCCCAGGGGTTCAGCGTCAGCCCGTGCAGCGGGTTGTCGGTGAAGCCGCGCATGGAGAATTCGGGCGTGTTGGTGAGGCCGATGATGATCGCGCCGGCCTTGCGCAGGTTCGACGTCACGGCGGAATCGTCGGGGGCGATATTGTCCTTGAAGGCCGGCACGCCGTTGGAATTGGCCTGGCCCTTGACGTCGAGATTGATCTTGATGGTCACCGGCACGCCGTGGAGCACGCCAAGCTCCTCGCCGCTGGCCTGCGCCTTGTCGGCGGCCTTCGCCGCCTTGATCGCGTCCTTCGACAGATCGACAACGACGGCGTTGAGCTTCGGGTTCACCGCCTTCATGCGATCGACATGGGCCAGGACCACCTCCTCGGCGGAGACCTTGCCCTTGCGGATCGCCCGCGCAGTCTTCACCGCGCTCCACTGCCAGATCGGTGCCTTGGCCACTGTCGTCGTCTCCGCGTGAGGGTGGCTGGATGGTGCGCGGGGATGGGTGCGGGAGGGAAGTGCCGGCAGCGGGGACAAGTCATGCGCGGAGCCACCACCTCGCCGGTCGGTCAGAGGCCCAAGACCCCGGCGATTTCCTCCACTGCCAGCATCGGCGCGAGGCGGCCGGAGGCGACATCGGCCTCCAATGCCGGCAGGCGGGCCTTCAGCACCGGATCGCGCTTCAACCGCTCGGCGACGCGCTCGTGCAGCATGGTCCACATCCAGCGCACGCCCTGGGCCCTGCGGCGGGCGGCGAAATCGCCGGAGCCTTCCGTCTTCTGCCGATAGGCGACGATCTGTTCCCAGAGGGCGTCGAGCCCCTGGTTGGCGAGGCCGGAAATGGTCAGAACGGGGGGCGACCAGACGCGTGAGCGCGGCGCCATGATGTGGAGCGCGGCGCGATACTCGGCCGCAGCCGCCTTGGCGCGCATGGCGCCGTCGCCGTCCGCCTTGTTCACCGCGATGATGTCGGCAAGTTCCAGGATGCCCTTCTTGATGCCCTGGAGCTCGTCGCCGGCACCGGGCAGCATGAGCACGAGGAAAAGATCGGTCATGTCGGCGACCGCGGTCTCCGACTGGCCGACGCCGACCGTCTCGACGAGGATCACGTCGAAGCCGGCAGCCTCGCAGAGCAGCATGGTCTCGCGCGTCTTGGCGGCAACGCCGCCGAGCGTGCCGGACGAGGGCGAGGGCCGGACATAGGCGCGCTCATCGTTGACGAGGCGGGCCATGCGCGTCTTGTCGCCGAGGATCGAGCCGCCAGTGCGCGTCGAGGAGGGATCGACCGCCAGCACCGCGACGCGGTGGCCCGCGGCGGTGAGGTTCGAGCCGAATGTATCGATGGTGGTCGATTTGCCCGCGCCCGGCACCCCGGTGATGCCGATGCGGATGGCGCGGCCGGTTTCGGGCAGCAGGACCTGCACGAGCTGCCGGGCGAGCGCCTGGTGCTCGGGCTTGGTCGATTCCACCAGGGTGATGGCGCGGGCCAGCACGGCGCGGTCGCCCGCGCGAATGGCGGCGGCAAGCTCGGCGGGATCGACAGGCGGACGCATGTTCAGCGTGCTAGCAAAGCCACAGCCGGCAGGCGAGCGATTCGACGCCCTCCCCTGCCCTCCCTTTCGCCCCATTGCGGCCACGCGCCACCTCTACCCGCCAGTGGGAGGAGGCGGATGTCGCCTCTCTCAACCTTTCCTCAACCCGGCGGCGGCATTGCTCTGCCGCTCCTCCTCACGTGGATCCCTCGCGCCCCCCGCGCCTCCCCCGCCATGCCCCTGTCGTCAATGCCGCCCCGCCCCGCTTCTGCCCTTCGCCTCGCGACCCTCGCCGCGGCGGCGCTGGCGCTTGGCGGCTGCTTCGGGCCAAGCCTGTCGGGCATTACCGGCTCCGTGAGCGCGCTGACCGCCCCGCCCTCCCAGCCGGTAGCGACGCCGGTCTTCGTCACCTCGACCCGGCCGGCTTTCACCGGCGACCGGCTCGGCGCGCCCTCGGCGGAGCGGGCACGGTTCTACCGCCAGGTGGTGAGCATGCCGCCGGGCCGCGCCACCGGATCGATCCCGCGGCCGCAGATCACCTCCGAGAACCCGCGGCGCCACGCCATGCTGGCCGACCGCGACGCCCTCACCCCCGATGCCTTCCGTCGCGAGCTGGCGCAGACCATCGCGGCCAAGCCCTTCGACCAGCGGGACGTGCTCGTCTATGTCCACGGCTTCAACACCGACTATGACGAGGCGGCCTTCCGCATCGTGCAGGTGGCGGCCGATGGCGGCTTCCGTGGCACGCAGGTACTGTTCACCTGGCCGAGCTATCGCCGCGTGCTGGCCTATTCCGGCGATCGCGAGGTGGCGACCGCCTCGCGCGACGCGCTGGAGAAGCTGCTCTCGGACCTCGGCCGCACGCCGGGCGTCGGCCGCATCCATATCCTCGCCCATTCCATGGGCGGCTTCCTCACCATGGAGGCCCTGCGCCAGGCCTCGATCGCCGGCAATGGCGAACTCGGCGGGCGCCTCGGCGAGGTGATCCTCGCCGCGCCCGACCTCGACGTCGAGGTGTTCCGGCAGCAGATGGCGCGCATCGCACGCCCCTCGCGCGTGTCGCTCTTCGTCCAGGCCGACGACCGGGCGCTCGCCGCCTCCTCCACCGTCGCCTGGGACCGCCAGCGTGTCGGCGCCCTCGATGTGCGCAATCCCCAGCACCGGCAGGTCATCTCCTCGCTTGGCGTGCGCGTCTTCACCATGAGCGCCACCGGCTGGACCGACCTCATCCGCCACGGCACCTTCGCCGAGGCGCCGGAAATCGTCCGCCTGATCGGTGGCAAGATCAGCCAGCCGCCGGTGATCGAGGATTCGCTGCCGCAGGTGGCGGAAGCCCCGCCCTTGCCCTCGGAACTGCGGGCGCCGCAGGAGCAGGCGCCCATGGCCGGCCAGCCGGACAGCGCGCGGACGGTGACGAGCGAGCCGATAACTGCCGCGGGCCCGCAGGCGCCAGCAGCCGACTAGAGCATCATCCGATCACGTGGGCACCGGTTGATGGATGAGATGGTGCGATACAACAACAAGGTAGATCGGCCGATCTGATGCAGTCAGATCGGAAACCACTCTAAGCGCGCTTCGGCGCCGGACCCTCGAGAATCAACCGCTCCAGTTCCGCCGGCTCGTCGACGATCGCGGTTGGGTGGGCTGCTTCCAGCGCCCCGCGACGGGACAAACCCCATGACACAGCGATGCTGGCGATGCCGGCCTCGCGCGCGGCCGTGACATCGCGCTCCTCGTCGCCGATGGCGACGGTATGCTCCGGTGCGACCCGATGGCGGCGCATCAAGCCATGGAATTTCGGAGCCTTGCCGAAGAGCGAGGCGCCGCAGGCGAAATCGACGACGAATTCGGCGGCAGGTCCGAGAATGCGCTCGATCGTCGATCGGCTGTTGGAGCTGGCGATGGCCACGATGACGCCGGCGCCGCGCAGCCGGTCGAGATGGGCGGCGGCATAGGGGAAGAGCGGGATCCGGGCGGCGTTCTCGGCGGCTAGGCGCCGGAAGTCGGCGACGATGAAGGGCAACTTCCACAGCGGCACGCCCAGCGCCTGGATAATCTCGTGGTTGGGACGGCCGCGCAGATGCTCCCGCTCGGCATCGTCGATGACGCGGTAGCCGTGGCGACGCGCCACGTCGTTCATCACGCCGAAGCCCCATTCGGCGCTATCAGCGAGTGTTCCGTCGAAATCGAAGATCGCAAGGCGGTAAGCCGGCATGCCCCCCGGCTAGCAGCCGGGCGCGGCGCGGTCAAACAGGTCACGGTTGTGAAGGAGGGCCGGGGTGCCGCCGGGCGACCCGAAGGGCCGCCCGCCGACCACAGTCACGCGGCCGCGGCGGTCGCCTGCGTGCGCTTCTTGTAGAGCCAGACGGCGAGCGGCCAGACCATCAGGCCGATCGTGATCGCGGCGAGGGTCGCCGAGACCGGTCGGGCGAAGAAGGGCAGCAGCGAGCCGTCGGACTTGATGAGCGAGGTGATGAAATGGGTCTCCACCATGTTGCCCATAACGATGCCAAGCACGAGGGCCGCGACCGGGAAGCCGTTCTTCTCCATCAGGTAACCGATGCAGCCGAAGGCGGCGACGGAGATGACGAGGAAGAGGTTGTTGCCGGTGGCGAAGGAGCCGACGGCGCAGAGCAGCACGATCACCGGCATGATCATGTAGCGCTTGGCCCGCAGGATGAAGGTGGCGAGGCGGATCATGATGATGCCCAGCGGGATCATGATGATGTTGCCCAGCATGAAGATGATGTAGAGCGCGTACATGCTCGACGCCTTCTCGGTGAAGAGCGTCGGGCCAGGGTTGAGGCCCTTCATGTAGAGCACGCCGATGGCAATCGCCGTGATTGTGTCGCCGGGAATGCCGAAGAGCAGCGAGGGCACCCAGCCCGAGGCGAGCGAGGCATTGTTGGAGGCGCCGGCCTCGATCAGCCCCTCGGGATGGCCGGTGCCGAACTTCTCCGGCGTCTTCGAGAAGCGCTTGGCCATGGCGTAGGAGACCCAGGCCGCCATGTCGGCCCCGGCGCCCGGCAGGACGCCGATGATGATGCCGACGACGTTCCCGCGCGCCTGCTGCTTGGGGTATTCCTTGGTCAGCTTCCACTGTCCCGCGAGGATCGAGCCGAACTTGCGCCGCGCGAGTTGCGGCGGTTCCGGCACCGACATGGCGCGCATGACCTCGGCCACGGCGAAACAGCCGACGAGCGCCGGGATGACCTCGATGCCGCCGAGGAGGTCCGTCATTCCGAAGGTGAAGCGCGGCGTGCCGGCCGGGTTCTCGATGCCGACGCAGGCGATGAGCAGGCCAAGCAGCATCGCAGCGATGGCCTTCACCGGCGAGGAGCGCGCGACGACGGTCGCGCACATCAGGCCGAGGAAGGCGAGCCAGAAATACTCGAAGGTCGAGAAGGACAGGGCGAATTCGGCCAGCAGCGGCGCCATGATGATCAGCGACAGCGTGCCGAAGACGCCGCCGAGCGCCGAGAACCACAGGCAGATGCCGAGGGCCAGCTCCGGCTGGCCCTTGCGCGTCATCGCATAGGCCTCGTCCGTATAGGCCGCAGAGGCGGGCGTGCCGGGGATGCGCAGGAGGCAGCCGGGAATGTCGCCGGAGAAGATGGCCATAGCCGAGGCGGTGATGATCGTGGCGATGGCGGCGATGGGCGACAGGTAGAAGGTCACCGGCACGAGGAGCGCCGTCGCCATGGTGGCCGACAGGCCGGGAAGCGAGCCGACGACCAGGCCGTAGATGGCGGAGAGCAGGATGGCCAGCAGCACGTCGGGTGCCAGCACCATCTGCCAGGCTTCGATGAAGGTGCTCATGGCGGCCTACCAGGGGATCGGGAGAAGGCCGGGCGGCAGCGGCACGCGCAGCAGCTTGGCGAAGACGAGGTGGACGGCGGGCGGTGCGCAGAGCGCCAGGATGAGGGCCGAGCGCCACGTGCCGCCGAGGGCGAAGCAGGTGGTCGCCACCATGACCGCGGCGGTTGGGATGAAGCCGAGATGGTCGACCGTGAAGGCGTAGAAGAGCAGGAGCAGCGGCGGCACGATGGTCTTCAGTGCTGCGTGCGGCACGGGCGCGACGGCGTCTGCGGGAACGTGGGCGCCATCCTCGGAGGCCACTACCTCCTCGGGCTCCTCGAACGACTTGCCGATGCCGATGGCGATGGCGATGCCGCAGAGGACGAGGCCAATGCCGATCACCATCGGGAAGACATTGGGGCCGACCTGCTGGCCCGGGACTGGCGGCAGCAGCGACCCGCCATAGGCGACGGCAGCTCCCAGCACGGCGAGGCCGATGCCGGTGGCGCGGTTCGGGATATGCATGGGACTGGACCTTGGGCGCGAGGACCCGCGGCGGGCCGCGGGTCCTGCCGATGGATGCGAGGTCAGGCCTGGCGGGCGAGGCCAGCGGCCCTCATGGCGACGCCCATGGCGGCGTCACCCTCGGCCATGAACTTGGCGAAGCCCGCGCCGTCGGCCCATTTCACGCCGAAGCCACGAGCCGCCATGAAGTCGGTGAACTCCTTGGACTCGTTGATCTTCTTGAGCACCGTGGTGAACCGCTCGGCGATCGGCGCCGGCAGACCCTTGGGCGCCGCGATGCCGCGCCAGGCACCGACCGTGTAATCCACGCCAATGGCCTCCTTCAGCGTCGGCACATTCGGGAACTGCGGGTTGCGCGCCGAGGCCATGATGGCGAGCGACCTGGCGCGGCCGGCGTCGAGCATGGCCTTGGCCTCGGGGACCGAGCAGGTGACGATGTCAATGCCGCCGGCGGCGAGGTCCTGCATGGCGGGGGCGGCGCCGTTGGAGGGCACCCACGGCACGGCGGTCGGCGGCAGGCCCATGGCGCCGAGCCAGCCGACGAGGGCGAGGTGCCAGATGCCACCCTGGCCGGTGCCGGAGGCCTTGAGCTTGCCGGGATTCGCCCGGATCGCGTCGGCGAGGGCCTTGAGGTCGGCATAGGGGCTGGAGGCGGAAACCTGCACGCCCGGCGGATCCTCGTTCATGAGAGCCAGCGGGGTGTAGCTGTCGTGCTTGAGCTGGGTGAGGCCCTGCCAATGCATCATGGTGATTTCCACCGTCACCATGCCGATCGTGTAGCCGTCGGCGGCACCGGTGGCGATGGCGGAGTGGCCGACGACGCCGGAGCCGCCGGTGCGGTTCACGACGTTCACCGGCTGGCCGAACTCACGCTCCATGAGCGAGCCGACGATGCGGGCGGTGGCGTCCGTGCCGCCGCCGGCACCCCAGGGCACCACGAGGGTGATCGGACGGGCGGGGAAGGCCTGGGCGAGAGCGGGGGCGGAGAGCTGCGAGGCGAGGCCGAGGCCGGCTGCGCCGGCCATGAGGTGACGACGGCTGAGTTCAGTCATGGTGATCTTCCCTTGATCGATCGGCCGGTTGATCCGGCTCGTATCTGGTTTGGCAGGCTGCACCGGAATGGAGGGCGTTTCAACCGTTTCGAATGGTGGTGTGATGGTGCGCATAGGAGGGTTGCGGGGAGTGCCGCCGCCGGACCCGACTGGCCTCTCCCGCTATGCCGCCGTTACTCCGCCGCCTGCACGTAACCCAGCTTGGCGTTGAGCTTGTCGATCAGGTCGATGGCGGCATCCGCGATCGGCGTGCCCGGCGGGAAGATCGACGAGGCGCCGGCGGCATAGAGGGCGTCGAAGTCCTGGGGCGGGATGACACCGCCGACGACGATCATGATGTCCTCGCGGCCCTGCTTCGCCAGCTCCGCCTTGAGCTCGGGGACGAGCGTCAGGTGGCCGGCGGCAAGCGATGAGACGCCGACGCAGTGGACGTCGTTCTCGATGGCCTGCTTGGCGGCCTCCCCCGGGGTGGCGAAGAGCGGCCCGATATCGACGTCGAAGCCGAGATCGGCAAAGGCCGAGGCGATGACCTTCTGGCCGCGATCATGGCCGTCCTGGCCGACCTTGGCGACAAGGATGCGGGGGCGGCGGCCCTCATTCTCGGCGAAGGCCTCGACCATGTGCTGGACCTTCGAGACATTCTCGTTCATGGCGCCGACCTCGCGCTTGTAGACGCCGGAAATGGCCTTGATCTCGGCCTTGTGGCGTCCGAACACCTTCTCCATCGCGTCCGACATCTCGCCGACCGTGGCCTTGGCGCGGGCGGCATTGATGGCGAGCGCCAGAAGGTTGCCGTTGCCGGCAGCGCCCGCGGTCAGTGCATCCAGCGCCGCCTGGACCTCGGCCGGATTGCGCTCGGCGCGCAGGCGCTTCAGCTTCTCGATCTGGCTCGCCCGGACGGCGGAATTGTCGACCTTCAGCACGTCGATGGGCTTTTCGCCATCGGGGCGGAACTTGTTGACGCCGATCACCGACTGAACGCCGGAATCAATGCGCGCCTGGGTCTTGGCCGCGGCCTCCTCGATGCGCAGCTTCGGGATGCCGGCATCGATCGCCTTGGCCATGCCGCCAAGGGCCTCGACCTCCTGGATGTGTTCCCAGGCCTTGGCGGCAAGGTCCGCGGTCAGACGCTCGACATAGAGCGAGCCGCCCCAGGGGTCGATGATCCGCGTCGTGCCGCTCTCCTGCTGGAGGAAGAGCTGGGTGTTGCGGGCGATGCGGGCGGAGAAGTCTGTGGGCAGGGCCAGCGCCTCGTCGAGGGCGTTGGTGTGCAGCGACTGGGTGTGGCCTTGCGTCGCCGCCATGGCCTCGATCTGGGTGCGGACGACGTTGTTGAACACGTCCTGCGCGGTCAGCGACCAGCCCGACGTCTGCGAGTGCGTGCGCAGCGGCAGCGACTTGTCGCTCTTCGGGTCGAACTGCTTGACGAGCTTCGCCCAAAGGAGACGCGCGGCGCGGAGCTTTGCCACCTCCATGAAGAAGTTCATGCCGATGGCCCAGAAGAAGGACAGGCGCGGCGCGAACTGATCGACCGTCATGCCGGCGGCGATGCCGGCGCGGATATATTCGACGCCGTCGGCGAGGGTGTAGGCGAGCTCGAGGTCCTGCGTCGCACCGGCCTCCTGCATGTGATAGCCGGAGATCGAGATGGAATTGTACTTCGGCATCTCCTTCGCCGTGTGGGCGAAGATGTCGGAGATGATCCGCATCGAGGGCTTCGGCGGATAAATGTAGGTGTTGCGGACCATGAACTCCTTGAGGATGTCGTTCTGGATGGTCCCGGAGAGCTTGGCCTGCGGCACGCCCTGCTCTTCCGCCGCGGCGATGTAGAGCGCGAGGATCGGCAGCACCGCGCCGTTCATGGTCATGGACACGCTCATCTGGTCCAGCGGGATGCCGGAGAACAGCGTGCGCATGTCGTAGATGCTGTCGATGGCGACGCCCGCCATGCCGACATCACCCGAAACGCGCGGGTGGTCGCTGTCGTAGCCGCGATGGGTGGCGAGGTCGAAGGCCACCGACAGGCCCTTCTGGCCCGCGGCGAGATTGCGCCGGTAGAAGGCGTTGGAATCCTCGGCCGTGGAGAAGCCGGCATATTGCCGGATCGTCCAGGGCTGGTTCACGTACATGGTGGGATAGGGGCCGCGCAGGAACGGCTTGATGCCCGGATAGGTGTCGAGGAAGTCGATGCCGGCGAGGTCCGCTTGCGTGTGGACCGGGCGCACCGCGATCTCCTCGGGCGTCGCCCAAGTGGCGCCGCCGCTCGCGACGGGGGCGGCGTCTGTAAAGGCGATGGTGGTGAAATCGGGGATGCGGGTCATGGCCGTCTCCTCACGCATCCAGCGCCGCATGGGCGCGGTTCAGGAAGTCTAGCACGTCGCCTCCGGCAAAGACGAAACCGTCGACGCCCGCCGCCTTGAGGCCCTCCTCGAGATCGCCGGGGCGGCCGGCGAGCCAAAGCTGCTTCGCACCGGCGGCCTTGAGGGCCTCGGCGACATGGGCGCCGTCCGACGCATAGAGCTCGTCGGAGGAGCAGATGCAGGCAATGGCGGCGCCGCTTACCGTGAAGGCACTGCAGATCGCCGCGACATCGGCAAAGCCTGCGGGGATCGGCGCATCGAAGCCGCCGGCCTCGAAGAGATTGCGGGCAAAGGTCGCGCGGGCGGTGAAGGCGGCGACAGGGCCGACCACAGCGAGGAACACCTTTGGCCGCGTGCCGGATGCAGCGGTGACGGCGTCGAGCCGGGCGCGCAGTGCCTCGAAGGGCTCGGCGAGGCGGATGGGAGCGAGCGCCTCGACGAAGATCGTATCGCTCTTCAGCCGCGACAGGGCGGAGCGGATCGCGCCGCCGGTGAATGCCTTCACCTGCGCCTCGAAGCGTGCGCCGCCACCCGCTTCCGGCAGGTCGATGGGCGCGGCATCGCGGCGGGTCTCACGCTTCGGCGCGGCGAGCACCTCGGGCACCGCCTCATGGACATTGGGGAATTCGGAGGCGCCGGTCAGCGGCTCGCGCCGCCTGGCGATGGCGGCGGCGCGCTCGGCGCGGACCTTGGCGACCGCAGGCTGGACGAGGTTCGCCGACAGGGCGGCGACGATGCCGCCGGCCTTTTCCCACTCCTGGAACTGGGCCCAGGCGCGCTGGCAGAGCTCGTCGGTCAGCGCCTCCATGCCACCGGAGCCGGCGGCGGGATCAGCGACGCGGTGGAGGTTCGATTCCTCGATGAGGATGAGCTGGGTGTTGCGGGCGATGCGGCGGGCAAAGGCATCGGGCAGGCCGATTGCGGCGGTCCAGGGCTCGACGACCACGTGATCCGCACCGCCGACGCCGGCGGCGAAGACGGCAGTGGTGGTGCGCAGCCAGTTCACGGCCGGATCGACGCGGGTGAGCATGCGCCAGGCGGTCTCGGCATGGAGGTCGAGATGGGAGGGCGCGAGGCCGCACGCCGTCTCGAGCCGCGCCCAGAGCTTGCGCATGGCGCGGACTTTGGCGGTCGAGAGGAACTGGTCGGCATCGACAGAGAGCACGACGGACAGCGCCCGCGCGGCCTCGGCGAGCGGCAGGCCGGCCGCCTCCAGCATCCGCCAATACTGGACCGCGGCGCCGAGCACATAGGCGAGCTCCTGCACCTCCGAACCGCCGGCATCATGGATGACGCGGCCGTCGGCAAGGAGCTGCGTGCCGCCAAAGCCGCGGCGGCGCAGCGCAAGCACTGCGTCGGAGGCCTTGCCGGCGGCGCCGGCCCAGTCCTCCAGCGTGCCGCGGCGGGCGAAGGCACCGACGGGATCGATGCCGAAGGCAATGGTGAGCGTCGCCGGATCGATGCCGTCACGTTCGGCCTTCGCCGCCAGCATGGCGGCGACATGGCCGGCGGAGGTGCCGGCATCGATGCGGACCGGGATGAGGTCGAGCATCACCCCGGCGAGGAGCGCATCGAGGTCGGCAAGGCCATCGACCACCATGGCGTCGCCGCGCCGGTCGCCGATGGCGCCGCGGGTGACGACGACGAGGCCCGATGCGCCGCCCGAGAGATCCTCGAGGGCGAGCGCATTGGCGGCGGCCGGATCGGGATGGTCGGCGCGCTGGGCGATGGTCCAGGGCAAGCCCGGCGCGCGGGCGGCAAGCGGCGCTGCGCCAGCCTTGCGGGGATAGAGGGGCTGGACGGCGATGCCGTCGGCGGTGCGGCCCACCAGCACCTTGTCGAAGGGCTTGCCCTTGAGGACGGCATCGACCGCGGCGCGCCAGGCGGCGTCCGTTGCGGGCGGGAACTCGGAGGCGAGCGCGAGCGGTGCGTCGGGCGAGGTCATGGTGTCGGTCATGCAGCTTCGATGCCACGAAGAAAGCCCGACAGGAAGGCGTCCTTTGGGCGGAGCGGGACGCCTCGCCGGAACGGGGCGAACCTTTTACCGCCCGTTAACCATGATCGCCGCACAGATGGGCGGAAACCACAGGCTCCAGCGGGGTTCGCATGAAGGTGGTGATCCTGGCCGGCGGCGGCGGCACGCGCATGGCGGCCGACGGCGATCTTGCGCCGAAACCCATGCTGGAGATCGGCGGAAGGCCGATCCTCTGGCACATCATGCGCAGCTTCCGCCTGCAGGGCTTCGACGATTTCATCGTTGCGGCGGGCTCGCAGGGCGACAAGATCAAGCGCTTCTTCCTCGATGCGGTGGACACGGCCGGCGACCTCGAGATCGACGCGGGCCGCGGCCATGTCGCGCGCTCCGGCGGCGCCGACGACGACTGGCGGGTGCGCATCGTCGACACGGGCGCGCAGACCGAGACCGGCGGGCGCGTCGCACGGCTGCGCCCCCTGCTGGAGGCCGAACCCTTCATCGTCACCTATGGCGACAGCGTCAGCGACGTCGATGTCTCGGCCGTGGTCGAGCACCATCGTCGGCGCGGCCATCTCGTCACCGTGACAGCGGTGCGCCCGCCGTCCCGCTTCGGCGGCATCCGCTTTGATGGCGACAAGGTCGCCGGCTTTGTCGAGAAGCCGCAGATCGGCGAAGGCTGGATCAATGGCGGCTTCGCGGTCTTCGACCCCGCCGTCTTCGACCATCCGGCCATGGCCGGCGATGGCGCGAGCCTCAACGGCCTGTTCGAGACGCTGACGCAGGAGAAGCGCCTCGGCGGCTACCGGCACGAGGGCTTCTGGCTCGCCGCCGACACGCTGCGTGCGCTGAAGCTGCTGGAAGGCCTTTGGGAGAGCGGCGATGCGCCGTGGATGCGCCCTCCCCTCGCCGGCTCGCCGCCGCCGGAGCGCATGGCGTCATGAAGGTCGTCGATTGCGGCCGCGCGCGGCTCTACGACATCGTCGGCGAGGTGTTCGCGGCGGCCGGGCGGCGCCCGGCCATGATCGAACTCGGCGTCCACAAGGGCGACAATGCGGTGCGCCTCATGGACGCCCTGAAGCCCAGCCACAGCGTCCTCGTCGATGCCTGGAGCGCCGAGGCCCTCGCCACCTATTCGCATTTCGACAAGCTGCCGCCATGGATCCTGCCGCTCACCGCCTTCGAGCGCTATTTCGGCGGCAGCCTCTCCGACCAGGCGACCTTCGACCGGACCTACGAGACGGCATGCCAGCGCTTCGCGGGTCGCGGCGATGTAGAGATCATCCGCGCCGACACGATCTCGGGTTTCGCCCAAGTGCGCGACCGGCACGGGGATGGGGCGTTTGACTTCATCTATGTCGATGCCAACCACCAGTACGAATATGTGCTGCGCGACCTGCTCTACTACCAGCATCTGCTGTCGGCCGACGGGGTGATGATGCTGAACGACTGCTGCCACAGCCAGAAGGGCATGAACCAGAACCTCGGCGTGCTGGAGGCGGTCGGCAACTTCATGAAGCGGGCGGATTTCACGCCCGTCGCCCTCACCAGCACCGACATGAGCGATCTCGTGATCGCGCGCACCGGCTCGGCCATGGCTGCTGCGCTCGACAAGGCACTCGACCGCTCGGATATCGGCTTCGTCGAGGTCATGCCGCAGATGCTGCCGACGGCGCACATCCGCGTCAGCCCCGCGGGCAAGACGCGCGTGAGCTTCGCTTAAATCGGCCGCGGCGGCAGGCGGGTGACGCCGGTGGCGTCAATCCGCGCCGCAAGCTCCCGCACCGTCGCATCGCCGATCCGCCAGTCCGGCGCGATCTCCATGAGCGGGACCAGCACGAAAGCCCGCTCGGCCATGCGCGGATGCGGCACAGTCAGGTCGGCGTCGTGGAGAACGAGGTCGCCATAGGCGAGGATGTCGATGTCGACGGGGCGAGGCCCCCAACGGCGGCCCGTGGCGCGGTCGCGCCCGAGCGAGGCCTCGACGGCCAGGGCGCGGGCGAGCAGATCCCGCGGCGTCAGCGTGGTCTCCACCTTGAGGCACAGGTTCACGAAGGCCGGCTGGTCGGTGACGCCCCAGGGCGGCGTCTCATAGTCGGAGGAGCGGGCGAGGAGTGTTACCGCCGTGCCGTCGCACAGATCGGCAACGGCGCGGTCGAGCGTCGCGCGCACGTCGCCGACATTGCCGCCGAGGCCGAGGAGCGCCAGGGCCATCAGGCGGCGCGCCGCCGGGTCATGATGACGCCGACATCGTCGAAAATGGCGGCGATGGGCGCGTGCGGCTTGTGGACGGTGACGGTGATCGCCGCGATGGCGGGAAAGGCCGACAGGACAGCCTCGGCCACGGCGCCGGCTGCGGCCTCCAGCAGCTTGAAGTTCCGCGCCTTGAACGTGCTCAACGTCACCTCCGCCACATCGGCATAGGAGACGGTGTTGGCGAGATGGTCGCTCGCCGCGGCGCGGGCGAGGTCGATCTCCATGTCGAGGTCGATGACGAAGCGCTGGCCAACCTCGCTCTCATGCGAGAGCAGACCGTGATGGGCATGGACCAGCAGGCCCTTGAGGAAAATGCGGTCGCTCATGCGGCAGCTCCAAGGGCGGCGCGCACCTTCAGCGCCTGCACGGTTTCGCGCACGTCATGGGCGCGGATGATGGCGGCGCCAGCCTCCGCCGCATGGAGATGGGCGGCAAGCGAGCCGCCGATCCGTGCAGTGACCGGCGATGGGTCGATCCGGTCGATGAAGCGCTTGCGGGACGCGCCGACGAGGATCGGCAGGCCGAGCTGGTGCAGCGCGCGCACCTTGGCCAAGGCGGCGATGCTCTGGTCCGGCGTCTTGCCGAAGCCGATGCCGGGATCGACGGCGATGCGGTTGCGGGCAATGCCCGCACCTTCGGCGATGGCGACGGAGCGGGCGAGGAAGGCGACCATGTCGGAGACGATGTCGATGGCGGGGTCGGCCTCGTCGCGGTTGTGCATGACGATGACAGGCACGCCGCGCTCAGCCACCAGCGGCGCCATGGCCGGATCGCGCTGCAGGCCCCAGACATCGTTCACGATGACCGCGCCCTGGTCGAGGGCCCAGCGGGCGACATCGGCCTTGATCGTGTCGATGGAGACCGGCAGGCCGAGCTTCACCACCGCCGGCAGGACAGGCGCAAGCCGTGCGATCTCCGCGTCGCGGTCCACCGGCTTCTGTCCGGGATAGGGCCGGGTCGATTCCGCGCCGATGTCGAGAATGTCGGCGCCGTCGGCGGCCATCTGCTCGGCGTGGCGGATAGCGACGGCCGGGTCGAAGAACCGGCCGCCGTCGGAGAAGGAATCGGGGGTGACATTGAGGATGCCCATCACCGCCGGCCGGTCGGCCCGCAGGAAGCGGGCGAGCGGCCCGGCGGCAGCCAGGGCGGAAGCAGGGATTGCGGTCATGGCGGCAGGCTTGGACGCCATCCCCGCCCGGCTGTCAACAACCGGGGAAGCGAGGTCTCAGACGAACTGCGACAGGCCCGGCGTGTTGGCGACGATCTGGCCCATGACGTCCTCGCCGGCATTCTCGCGACCGAAGGCCATCAGTTCCTTGCCGACGGTGGAGATCTGGCCCATGTCGAGGCCGGCGCCCATCAGGTTGGCGCCGAGGCCCATGATGCCGCCGCCCATCAGGCCGCCCATCATGCCCATCAGGCCGCCGCCGCCGCCGCCCTCGCTCTGGGCGATGAGGTCGGTGGCGCCGGGGAGCGCGGCGAGCATCTGCTGGACCTGCTCCTGCGGGCCTTCCTTCTGCAGGAAGCCGAGGATCATGCCGACCGCCTTGGCAGCGAGGCCCTCGTCGAGGCCAGCAGCGCCGGCGACGCGGGTGATGAGGTCCTGGATCATGATCGTCTCCCGATGCGGCGGATGGCGAACGGCCCCGCTCGTTGCGGCGCACTATGGCCAAGGGTCGAACCTGCGGCAAGCGACGTTCCGCCGCCCGTGGCGATGTGCTTCGCTCGGGGCCTAGACCGCGGAGGAAACAGGACCATGACAGTCGCCAGCCCGATCCCGACCAGCACCACGCCCGCCTATGACCGCTCCAGTGTCGAGGCCGTTGTGCAGCTCTATTTCGACGGCCTGCACGAGGGCGATGTCGCCAAGCTCGGCGCCGCCTTCCACCCCACAGCCGACCTGCGCTGGCAGGAGAACGGCGAGTTCCAGATGATCGGCTACCGGGACTGGCTCGACCGTGTCGCCAAGCGTCCCTCCGCCAAGTCGCAGGGCCATGCACGCCACGACTTCATCGTCACGGTGGACCGGTCGGACGAGAGCACCGCCTTCGTGAAGGTGCATTGCGCCCTGCCGCCGCGCTTCTTCACCGACTATCTCGTCCTGCTGAAGCTGACCGATGGCTGGCGGATCGTCTCGAAGGCCTATCGCTACGAGACGCGGTGAAGCCGGAAGGACGGCCGGGACGGACAGCCGTCCTTTCGTTATGCCCGGGCTTAACCCGGGCATGCACGCCTCACCGCGAGAATACGGAGTTCAAGTCGTGGATGCCCGGCACAAGGCCGGGCATGACGCGAGAGGTCCAGGCGCGGCCGGACCAGCGGAGCGGCAGCGCTCCCGCCCGATCAGCCTCAGCACATGTTCGGCTGGGCGGCGCAGGCGACGCGGGCGCGGGCGAGGTTCTCGCGCAGCTTTTCGAGGCCCACCGCCCCGACCACGACCTCCTCGCCCACCACATAGGTCGGCGTGCCGTTGATGCGCAGCATCTCGGCAAGGCGCATGTTCTCGGCGAGCGTGGCCTGCACCTGCGGCGACTGCATATCGCGCTGCAGGCGCGTCATGTCGGCACCGATTTCACGCGCGACCTCGAGGGCGCGGGCGCCATTGGCCTGGCCGCGGCTGCCGAGCAGCTTCTGGTGGAATTCGAGGTATTTCGGCGCGGCAAGCTGCATCTTCAGTGCCACGGCGACATTGGCGGCCTCGATGGAGCCAGGGCCGAGGACGGGGAAGTCCTTCAGCACGACGCGCAGGCGCGAGTCGGAGCGCAGCAGCTCCATCATCTCGGGCAGCGCGCGCTTGCAGAAGCCGCAGTTGTAATCGAAGAACTCGACCAGCGTGACGTCGCCCTGCGGATTGCCGAGGACGATCTGGTTCGGCGAGCGGTAGAGCGCGTCGCGGTTGGCGGCGAAGGCGGCGGCGCGGGCGCGGTCCTCGGCCTGGGCCTGGCGCTTCTCCAGCTCCACCAGCGCCTCCTGCAGGATTTCCGGATTGCGGAGCAGATACTCGCGCACGATCGCCTCGATCCGCTGGCGCTCGGCGGGGCTCGCCTCGGGCGCCTGCGCCACCACAGGCGCGGAAAGGGCGAACAGGGCCGCAAGGGCCGGGCCGATCAGGCGCTTGAACATGAGCATGTCCTTAGTTGCGCCGCTGGCGCTGATTGAAGATGTCCTCGGCGATCAGCCAGCCAGGCGATCCCGTGGGCAGCGAGCCCTGGGCGCGGCGGGCAAGGCCACGGGCCGTCTGGACGTCGCCGGAATGATACGCGGCCTGGGCGGCGGCGAGATCAGCCTGGCCGCGGTCGTTCTTGCGGCCATAGGCGATCGCGAGCTGCTGGTAGCCGTCGCTGGCCTCCGGCTCGGCCTGTAGCGCCAGCCGCAGTTCGCGGATGGCCTCGTCCAGCACGGCATTGTTGCCAGAGGCGACGAGGGCATGGCCGAGCATGATGCGGATCAGGCCGGAATTCGGCGCCAGGGCCACGGCGCGCCGCAGGGCCGGCAGCGCGGCGGCGGGCTGGCCGGTCTCCAGCAAGATCTGGCCCTTGATCTCGTGAAAGTAGGGATTGTTCGGCTGGGACCGGATGAGATCGTCGGCCATGGCGGCAGCGCGGTTTCGGTCGCCGAAGCGGAACATCTGGATGGTGCGGGCATAGCGCGCCGGCAGCGACGTATCGGATGGCGGATAGCGGCGGACGATCGCGTCGGAGCGGTCGAGGAATCCGGCGAGCTTCGCCCGCGCCAGCTGGTGGCGGGCCTCCAGCGCCGGCGGATCGGTGCGGTTGTAATGGGGACTGGCCTTGGCCAGCGGCTCGATGATGGCGATGCGGTCGGCCGGCATGGGATGGCTCACCGCGTAGGGATCGATATGCCGGGCAACGAACATGCTCTCGTTGTGCAGCCGTCGGAAGGTCTCGACCATGCCCTTGGCGGACTGACCGGTGGCGTTGAGATAGGTGATGGCGGCGCGGTCGGCGGCTGCCTCCTCGCCGCGCTGGTAGGACAGCAGCGAGCGCATGCCGATCTGCGCACCGGCGGTGATGGCGCCGGGCGCGGCCTCGCCGACGCCGGAACGGACGCCGCCGGTCGCGGCTCCCGCCGCAACGCCGGCCGCGCCGACCAGCATACCGATGGCGGCAATGACCTGGGCCCGCTCCACCGCCTCGCGCAGGCGGGCGAGATGACCGCCGGCGATGTGACCGGTTTCGTGCGCCATGACGCCGATGAGCTCGTTGGGTGTCCGGCTGTCGAGGATGGCGCCAGCATTGATGAAGATGCGGCGGCCATTGGCCACAAAGGCGTTGAAGGCGCGGCTGTTGACGATGATGACGTTGGTCTGGCTGCCGCCGACATTGGCAACACGGAACAGCGGCCGCGCATAGTCGCGCAGCAGGTTTTCGATCTCGGTGTCGCGGATGATCGGCAGACCGGCCGGCGCCTGCGCCCGCGCCGGCACCATCGCCAGCAGGCCGGCCAGGGCGGCAACGGCCAGCCGGGAGGTCGATCGCAGGGTCATGCGCAGGGTCATGGTCCGGAATCCTTAAGGAGCCGGTCGGCGAGGGTCAACGTCACGGAGGTCACGAGCCGGCGAGGCCGTGACCGGCAGCGTCGGCTGTGATAGGCGCTGTGCCGGTCTCTTGAGCGCCCAAACGGGCGAAACCATGACGCCCGACGCCTTCGCAGGACGAAATCGCCATGTCGCGCATCGATACCGCCCTCTCACTGCTGACGCCGACCCGGCGCGGCTCCGTGGCGCCCTTCCTCGTCATGGACGTCATGACGGCGGCGGCGAAGGCTGAAGCCGAGGGCAAAAGCGTCATCCACATGGAGGTGGGCCAGCCGGCAGCGCCAACGCCGCTGTCCATCCGCGAGGCCGCGGCCAAAGCGCTGATGCAGGGCCAGATCGGCTACACGCTGGCCCTCGGCATCCCCGACCTGCGCCAGCGCATCGCCCGCCACTATGCCGAGACCCATGGCGTCGAGGTGCCGATCGGCCGGATCGCCGTCACGATGGGCTCGTCCTCGGCCTTCATCCTGTCGTTCCTTGCCCTGTTCGAGCACGGCGCGCGGGTGGCCATCGCCAGCCCGGGCTACCCCGCCTACAAGAACATCCTGGAGGCGCTCGGCTGCGAGGTTGTGTTCATCGAGACCACCGCGACGACGCGCTGGGCGGTGACTCCGGAGATGCTCGCCGCCGAGCATGGCAAGAAGAAGCTCGACGGCATCCTCATCGCCAGCCCCGCCAATCCGACCGGCACGATGATGACCCCGGAGGCGCTGAAGGCGCTGATCGAGGCCTCGCGGGACCTCGGCATCCGCTTCATTTCCGACGAGATCTATCACGGCCTCTCCTACGAGATGCCCTGCCACACCGCGCTGGAGACGAGCGACGACGTGGTCGTGATCAACTCCTTCTCCAAATACTACTGCATGACCGGCTGGCGTATCGGCTGGATGGTGGTGCCGGAAAGCCTTGCCCGCTCGGTCGAGTGCCTGGCGCAGAACCTGTTCATCTCGGCGCCGCAGCTCTCCCAGGTCGCGGCCCTGGCCGCCTTCAACGCGACTGCCGAACTCGAGGTGATCAAGGCCGGCTATGCCGCCAATCGCCGCGTGCTGCTGGAGGGGCTGCCGAAGGCGGGTCTGGACCGTCTCCTGCCGGTGGACGGCGCCTTCTATATCTATGCGGATGTCGCCAAATACACCAATGATAGCCTCGACTTCGCCCGGCGGATGCTGGCCGAGACCGGCATCGCCGCGACGCCGGGGCCGGATTTCGACCCCTATGGCGGCCTGCACGCCATCCGCTTCTCCTTCGCCGGCTCGACGGCGGACATGGAGGAGGCGGTGCGGCGGCTGGGTGAGTGGTTGAGGTGACCACGCTCCTCGTCACCGGCTTCGGCCCCTTCCCCGGCTGGGAGCGCAACCCGACTCCCGCCATGGTGACAGCGGTCACCACCATGCGCCTGCCGGGAGTCTGCATCGTCGGCCACGTCTTCAACACGGTCTATGCGGAGGTCGAACGCGACCTCCCTGCCCTCATCGCCCGGCACAAGCCGGACGCGGTGCTGCTCTTCGGCCTTGCAGGGCGCACCGGCCATGTCCGCATCGAGAGGCATGCCCATAACGTCACGACCCGCAGTGTTCCGGACGCCTCCGGCGCCTTCCATGCGAGCGCCGAGATCCGCGCCGACGCGCCCTGGCGGGTGCCGACCGGCTTTGCCTGCGGACCGCTGGTCGCCCGGCTGCGAGCGGCCGGGCTCGACGCCCGCCCATCGCCCTCGGCCGGGGAATATCTCTGCAATTTCTCCTACTGGCTGGCGCTGGAGGCGGTGGCGCGCCACGACACCAAGCGCGCGCTCTTTGTCCATGTGCCGCTGCCGCTGAAGGCCGACCGCCCGGCCCGCGGCGCCTTCGCCCGCAGGATGACCGCTGCCGACCTCGCCGCCGTGGCGCGGGCCGCGGCGCTGGCGATCACCGGGCGCTCCGCCTATTTGGCGAAGCCGGTGCGCAGGCCCTTCGCCCAGTCGGCCCGGCCGTAGCTCTCGGCCTTCAGGGCCGCCGCCTCCCAGTCATAGCCGACGGCGACGAAGTCGATTGCCGCCACCATCCCGGCGTCGAGCGTCACGACGGCATAGCGCGCATGGGGCGAACCCACCTCGGAGACATGGGCATCCGGCGGCGTCGGATCGGAATAGGCGGGCTGGCCGACACTGCCGGGGTTCACCACGGTCACGCCGTCGAGCACCAGCAGCCGCGGCAGGTGGCTGTGGCCGCACAGGGCGAGGCGCGCATCCCCCAGCGGGCCGAGGCGGCCGCCGATCACGGCCGGGTCCGACTGGACGAGGCGGCCGCCCTGCTTGTCCTCCATCAGGTAGGTGTTGTCGTCAGCGGGCGTCGCGTGGAACAGCCGGACAGCGACGCCGCCGCAGTCGAGGTCGCGCTGCATCGGCAGGGCGGCGAGCCAGGCGCGCTGCCCCTCATCCAGCGCCGCGCGGGCAAGCTTGTCGGAGAAGTACAGCGCCTCGCCCTCGGCCTCGACGACCCAGCGGTCGTGATTGCCACGCACCGTCGGCAGGTCCAGCGCCATCAGCCGCGCGGCCGTCTCGGCCGGCCAGAGCGGGCCGGAGACGCAGTCGCCGAGATTGACCGTCATGTCCACGCCGCGGGCGGCGATGTCGGCAAGCACGGCCTCGAGGGCGAGGAGGTTGCCGTGGATATCGGCGATGACGGCGAGGCGCATGCGGAAGGTCCTGATCCGAGGGCTGCACCATCGGGCCGACCCGCTGGCAGGACAACCGCCATCGCTGCATCCCATTCCGGCACAACCTGCGACGGCATGGGGCTTGCGGTGGGCTTAAGCAAACCCGGAGGCTTCCATGCTCGCCCGCCGTTCCCTGCTGCTCGCCGCCGCCGCCACCCTCGCCCTGCCCGCTTCCGCCCGCGCTTCCGTGCTCGACGGATCGGCGTTCGGCCTGAAGCCCGGTGCCCCGGAGGACCAGACCCGCGCCCTGCAGCGCGCCGTCGAGACCGCAGCGGGCTCGCGGATGCCGCTGCGCCTCGCGCCCGGCGCCTACAAGGTCGGCGAGGTTCGCCTTCCCGCCAACACCCAGATCATGGGCGTCCGGGGCGCGACGCGCCTGGTGTTCCAGGGCGGGACGGGCTGCCTCGTCGCCCCGCGCGCCGACATGGTGACGCTGTCCGGCCTCGTCATCGAGGGCAATGGCCGGCCGCTGCCCGACAAGCGCGGCCTGATCGTGCTGGAGCACGGTCGCGGCGTGCGCCTCGAGGATTGCGAGATCGCCGGCTCCAGCCACCATGGCATCGTGCTGGAGGGCATCGAGGGCCTGGTGCGCGGCAACACCGTCTCCGGCGTCGCCAAGGCGGCCATCGTCGCCCTCGACAGCCGCGGCCTGACACTCACCCAGAACACCATCCGCTCCGCCGCCAATAACGGCATCCTCGTCTGGCGCACCATTGCCGGCGATGACGGCACGATCGTCGAGGGCAACCGCATCGAGGAGATCGGCGCCCGCGACGGCGGTTCGGGCCAGAACGGCAATGCCATCAACGTGTTCCGCGCCGGCAATGTCACCATCACCGGCAACCGCATCCGCGGCGCCGCCTTCTCGGCCGTGCGCGCCAATGGCGCTGCCAATGTCGCGGTGACCGGCAACAGCTGCGCCTCCCTCGGCGAGGTCGCGGTCTATATCGAATTCGGCTTCGAGGGCGCGGTGGTGGCCAACAACATCATCGACGGCGCGGCGCTCGGCATCGTCGCCACCAATTTCAACCATGGCGGCCGGCTCGCCAACATCCACGGCAACATCATCCGCAACCTGGTCAACCGGCGGCCCGCCGGCACCGATCCGCATGACGTCGCCGGCGTCGGCATCTCGGCGGAGGCGGATGCGGCCATCTCGTCCAATGTCATCGAGGGCGCGCCGACGGCCGGCATCCAGCTCGGCTGGGGCCAGTACATGCGGGACCTCTCGGTCACCGCCAATGTCATCAAGGGCTCCCCGGTCGGCATCGCCGTGTCGGTCGTGCCGGGGGCGGGCCAGGCGCTCATCGCCGACAACCTCGTGCAGGGCGCGAGCGTCGGCGCGGTGGTCGGCATGGAATGGAAGCGCCCGGTGACGGGTGACATGGCCCGCGAGGGCGTCGGCCGCTTCGCCCAGCTTAGCGTCTCCGGCAACCGGGTGCGCTGAGGCGCGCGACTCGCGGCGGCACGGGGCGTTAAGAGGTCGTTAACCGGATCAGGGCACGGTCGGGACAGGTTCACCCGACGGAGGCGCCCGATGCGCGCGCTCGCCAAGGTCTTCGCCGTCACGGCCTTTGCCGCCCTCGCGGGCCTGCCCGGCCATGCCGAGGCGCAGCAGGCCTGCGCGCCCGGCGACCTCACCCGCTTCACCGCCGAGGCGATGATCTCCGACACCGACCTGCGCGCTGGCGCCGAGGCGGCGCTGGAAGCCTGCGCGGCCTTCGCGCTCGCCCAGTTCCGCAATGTCGGCGAGGTCGAGGAGCGCATCCTCGTTCAGGTCGCAGCCCTCGCCGGCCGGACCAGCTACGCCACCTATGCCGCCGACGAGATTCCGACCGTGCCGCCGGCGCTGGTCCAACTGCTGACCGCCGCCTTCCGGCCGCTCTATCCGCATCTGCGCGCGCTCTCCGAGGAGGAGAACACGGCGGTGATGCGGACCATCGTCTTCCACCTCATCGCGCAGGCGAGCCCGACGGTGACCGGAACGGTACCGCGGTCTCCTGCCACCTCCTCGCCCACGGCACCCGGAGCCCGGCCATGAACGCGAACATGACCGCCGACGAGACCACCCTGCCCGTCATCGTCGCCCCGCCGCTTTCGCCCGATGCGAGCTTCGACGCCGATGTCGCCGACCTGCACGAGGTCGAGTGGCTGGAGCCGGCCGCCCTCTCCCGCAAGGACTGATTGTCCCCGGCAGGCCCGCCCTTCATGGTGCCGTGACGCCGCCCGCCAGAGGCGACGACACGGGGAGAGGCCATGCTCAGGGGTTCCAAGGCGCCGCGCAGCGGGCCTCTCGTCACCATCGATCCCGACGCCTTCGTCCACCCGACCGCGCTGATCTACGGCAAGGTGAGCCTTGCGGCAGGCGTCTCCGTCTGGCCGAACGCCGTCATCCGCGCCGAGGCCTATGAGGTGACGATCGGCGAGGGATCGAACATCCAGGACTTCGTCATGGTGCATGTCGGCAACGGCCTCGGAACCCATGTCGGCCGCAACTGCTCCATCACCCACCGGGTAACGCTGCATGGCTGCACCATCGGCGACGATGTGCTCGTCGGCATCGGCGCAACGATCATGGACGGCTGCATCATCGGTGCGAATTCCATTATCGCCGGCGGCGCCTTCCTCAAGGAGGGGACCGTCGTGCCGCCGAACTCCATCGTCGCCGGCGTTCCCGCGCTGGTGAAGGCGAGCCGGGATTCAGGGCCCGCCAACCGCTTCAACGCCCATCTCTACCGGATGAACGCCGAGGCCTTCGCCCGCGGCGAGCATCGGGTCTGGGCCGAGGCCGACCTTGCGGCCGAGGCGGCGCGGTTCGGGGTCGACCGCGCCTCCTGAGATCAGCGCCGCACGCGCCTCTCGATGCGAAACCGCATCTCCATGGTCGCCGCCTCGCCGCTGCGGCGGTCCGGCGTGAGCCAATGGCTGTAATTGGCGGTGGCGGGCGGATCGCCCGGCAGGTCAAGGCTGAAGCGGGCGAGATCGGCACCGTCATTGCGGACGAGCACGGCCCTCAGACCTGCGGGCTCCGGCAGCGGCAGCACGACCTCGACCAGGGTCGAACCGTCGGCCTGAGCCTCGCGCCGCAGACGGTCGGGTGCGGCTTCGAGGCGGGGCCCGGCTGCGGCGACGGCGAGGCCGCTCCAGGCCTGACCGCCGAGGCGGATCTGGGCGACGAGAAGGGTCTGGACCGGCGGCGGCGCCGTCGTGACGGCGAAGGCGAGATAGCCAACGGCCATGGCGAAGAGGGCGAGGACGGACGCGGCCATGGCGAGGGCCCTGGCGACGGCGGTGTCCTTGTCGCGCAGGGCGAGCGCGAACCACAGGCCGGCCCCGCCGCCGGAGAGCGCGCCGATGGCGCCCATGGCACTGGCGAAGCTGAGGCGGTCGGCGGCCGAGCCGAGGTCGATCCAGCGGGCGAAGAGGAGCGCGCCGGTCTGGGCGGCAAAGGCCGCGACGGCGGCACCCGTCCCCACCATGGCGAGGCCGGCGGCGATCCGCAGGGCGGCGCGCAAAACCGAGGTGGGTGGGCGCGAAGGCCCTGATGGGGACTGATGCTCGGACATGACCTGACGGTGCACCGCACAAGCGGCTCGCCCGTCAGTCGGGATGGGGACCCAAAAGGTTCAACGGATCCCGGCCGGGGTCACTTCTCCACGAAGGCCTTCTCGATGACGAAATGGCCGGGCTTGGAAATGGCGCCCTCGTCGAAGCCTCGGGCAACCAGCATGTCCACCATGTCCGCCAGGAAGGCCGGCGAGCCACAGATCATCACCCGGTCCGTCTCCTTGTCGAGCGGGCCGAGGCCGAACTCGGCCTGGATGGCGCCGCTGCCAAGGAGCTCGGTGATGCGGCCGGTGTGGACATAGGGCTCGCGGGTGACGGTCGGATAGTATTTCAGCTTGTCGCGGACCAGTTCGCCGATGAGCTCGTCATCGGGCAGTTCGCGGGAAACGTAGTCGCCATAGGCCTGTTCGGCGATGAAGCGCGTGCCGTGGATGAGCACGACATTGTCGAAACGGTCATAGACTTCCGGGTCCTTCACCACGCTGATGAAGGGCGCGAGGCCCGTGCCGGTGCCGCAGAGATAGAGGTTGCGGCCGGGCAGCAGCGCGTCCTGCACCAGCGTGCCGACGGGCTTGCGTCCCACCAGGATCTGGTCGCCCACCTTGATGTTCTGCAGGCGCGAGGTCAGCGGGCCGTCGGGAACCTTGATCGAGAAGAACTCGAGATTGTCCTCGTAGTTCGACGAGACGATCGAATAGGCGCGCAGCAGCGGCTTGCCCTCGACCTCAAGGCCGATCATCACGAACTGGCCGTTGACGAAGCGGAACGAGGGGTCGCGGGTCGTCTTGAAGGAGAAGAGCCGGTCCGTGTAGTGCCGCACGTCGAGGACGCGCTCGGAGTTCAGGTTCGACATAGGCTGTTAAGTCCGGGGTGACTGGCGCCGCGTGCAGTTCGTTCGTGTACGAATGATACCGCATCGCACCAACTAGGCAAGACCATAAGACGGCGCAACAGTCCTGTCGCCGAGCTGGATCAATTCCTAGAGCCGATGAGGGAAATTTTCTCGCGATGGGCCCCTCCAGGCCAGATTTTTCCCTGCTGCGCGGAGGTCATGCACAGCCCCACGGCACCAGCGCCCTTCACCGGCGCGACGACGCAACCTATGCTCGTCGCCCCTGATGCTTCGGACATGACATGGCCAGCGACATCCTCTGCTTCGGCGAAGCCCTCGGCGAGTTCAACCAGACCCGGCCAGGCGAGCCGCACTACCTCTTCGGCTTCGGCGGCGACACATCGAACTGTGCCATCGCCGCGGCGCGGTCGGGGGCGGGCGTCGGTGTGATCGGCGCCATCGGCGACGACGCCTTCGGGGAGGATTTCATCGCCCTCTGGGCGCGCGAAGGCGTCGACACGTCGGGAATGCGCCGGGTCGCGGGCGGCGATACCGGCCTCTATTTCGTCACCCATGGGCCCGAGGGCCACGCCTTCAGCTACCGGCGCGCAGGGTCCGCGGCGGCGCGCATCACCGCGGCGGACGTGCCGCTCGACCTCGTGCGGTCGGCGAGGATCCTCCACGTCTCCGGCATCTCGCAGGCGATTTCGGACAGCGCCAGCGCGGCGGTCCTGGCGGCAATCGCCGCCGCGCGGGACGCGGGTGTCACCGTGTCCTACGACACCAATCTCAGGCTCCGGCTCTGGCCGCTGGAGAAGGCGCGCGCCGTCACCAATGCCGCCATGCGCCTTGCCGACATCGCCCTTCCCGGGATGGACGATGCACGCCAGCTGACCGGCTGCGAGACGCCCGACGCGATCTGCGACTTCTACCTCGCGGGTGGCTCGCGCATCGTCGCGCTCACCCTCGGCAAGGAGGGCGCGCTGGTGGCGACGCCGCAGGAGCGGCGGGTGATCCCTTCGATCACCGTGAACGCGGTCGATGCGACGGGGGCCGGCGACTGTTTCGACGGGGCGTTCCTCGCCGAATGGCTGCGGACGCAGGACCCCTTCGCCGCCGGGCGCTATGCCTGCGTCGCGGCGGCGTTGTCGACGCGGGGATATGGGGCGGTCGCCCCCCTGCCGCGCCGCGAGGAGGTCCTGGCGGCGATGGGCTGAGGTGGGGCGCTTCGGCTCCCAACGGAAGCGTCCTTCGCAGAGGCCGGCCGAAGACGCACGGCCCGTCCCGCGTCATGCCCGCCCTTGTGGCGGGCATGACGGGCGGTGGTTCGGGCGTAAGCCTCGAAGGGCAGTCGTTCACCCCCTCAAAGAAAACACCCGGCGGTTTCCCGCCGGGTGCCGCCACCTCCCGAAAGAGGGCGAGGCTTACTGGCTGACGCCGCTGGCGCGGATGGGGCCGGCCCACTTCTCGATCTCGCTCTTCACCAGGCGGTCGAGATAGGCGCCACCGCGGCGCTGCGGCCCGGCGATGATGGCGCCGAGGCCCTCGAGCCGCTCGCCCACGGCGGGCGTGTCCATCGCCTCGATGGTGGCGGCGCGCAGGCGCTCCACGATGGCCGGCGGCGTGTCCTTGTGGAAGAAGAAGGCGTTCCAGGTATAGGCCTCGAAGCCCTGGAGGCCCTGCTCCTGCGCGGTCTGAAGGTTGGGCAGCACGGCGGTGCGTGCAGCGGTCAGCGTCGCCAGTGCCTTCACCGAATTGCCCTGGATGTGCGACAGCGCGGTGGAGGAGATCTCGCACATATAGTCGACGCGGCCGGAGATCAGGTCCTGGATGGCCGGGGCCGAGCCGCGATAGGGCACGTGGGTGACGCCGTTCGTGCCGATCACCGAGTTGAGGTAGAGGCAGCCGAGATGAACCGCCGAGCCGGGGCCGGCGGAGGCAAACTGCATCTTGGCCTCATTGGCCTTCACGTGGGCGATGAACTCCTGGAGGTTGTTCGCGGGGAAGTCCTTGCGGGTGATGAGGATCAGCGGCACCTCGGCGATCAGCGTCACCGGCGCGAAGTCGGTCGCGGCGTTATACAGCGGCTGGGCATAGAGGGTCTGGTTCACCGCGTGGGTGCCGACCGTGCCGAGCACGAAGGTGTAGCCGTCCGGGCTGCCACGCGAGACGCGGGCCGTGCCCGTCATGCCACCGGCGCCGCCGACATTCTCGACAATGACCTGCTGGCCGAGGATCTGCGACATCCGCTCCGCCATGATGCGGCCCAGCACGTCGGTCGGCCCGCCCGCGGCGAAGGGGATGATCATGGTGACGGGGCGCACCGGCCAGGCCTGAGCCATGGCGGCAGGGGCGGCAGCGACAAGGGAAGCGGTGGCGGCAAGGGCGAGAAGCGAACGGCGGGCGATGGACTTCATGTCGGAAAACTCCTCCGGAAGCGGCGGATCATGGCGAAATGACCCGCCTTGTCCATCCCAAATGATAGGCAGCGTCGGACCGCCGCACAGGCAGCGAGTCGGCTGACCCTGTCTGGATCACCTTGCGAGCAACCCGGGGTCGCATGGAGCCCATGACGCCAAGGGCTGGCAAATGTTGGCGAAGACCGTAAGGTCCGCCGCCCGACAAGAGGACCCTCCATGACCACGACCCGCATCGCCATTGCCGGCCTCGGCGCCATCGGCCGCACGCTCGCCGCGCGCATCGCCCGCGGCACCATTCCCGGCACGGTGCTCACCGCCGTCGCCGCGCGCGACGAGGCGAAGGCCAGGGCCTGGCTTGCGGCCGAGGGCATCGACGTGCCGATCGTGGCGCTCGCGGACTTCCCCGCCCATGCCGATCTCGCGGTCGAATGCGCCCCTGCCGCCATCATCGAGGAAATCTGCACGCCGATGCTCGAAGCGGGCAAGAAGGTCATGGTGCTGTCCTGCGGAGCGCTGCTGCCGCGCCCTCACCTCATGGAGCTCGCCAAGACCCATGGCGGCCAGATCATCGTGCCGACCGGCGCGCTGCTCGGCCTCGACGCGGTGACGGCGGCGGCCGAGGGCACGATCCATTCTGTCAGGATGATCACCCGCAAGCCGCCGAAGGGTCTCGTCGGCGCGCCCTACCTCGTCGAGAAGGGCCTCGACATGGACGCGGTGAAGGAGCCGACCCTCATCTTCTCCGGATCGGCGCGCGATGCCGCCAAGGGCTTCCCGGCCAACGTCAATGTCGCGGTCGCGCTGTCGCTCGCCGGCATCGGCCCGGACCGCACCACCATCGACATCTGGGCGGACCCGACGGTGACCCGCAACTGCCACGCCATCGAGGTCGATTCGGATTCGGCGAAACTGTCGCTCGCCATTGAGAACATCCCGTCGGAAAACCCCAAGACCGGCCGCATCACGGCGCTGTCGGTCATTGCCGCGCTGCGCAAGCTCAACGCGCCGGTGCGCGTGGGAACCTGATCCCGGAGCGACTCCGGGACGCGGTGATGCGGCCTTGAAACCCCCGGTCGAGACGCTAGTCTCGTTTCCGAACCGGCAAACAGTCCGGACGAGCGGTCCCGCGCAAGGGGCCGCCGCAGGAAACAACTCCCGAGGGAACCCGAATGCGCAAACTGATGCTGGCCGGCCTTGCCGCCCTGTCCGCCCTCGTCGCCGGTACGGCGGCGAACGCCCAGACCTGGCCGCAGCGGCCGATCACCTTCATGGTCCCCTTCGCGGCCGGCGGCGGCACGGACGCCTTTGCCCGGCCGCTGGCGGCCGAGCTGGAGAAGCGCCTCGGCCAGGGCGTCATCATCGAGAACCGCGCCGGTGCCGGCGGCACGGCGGGCGCGCTCGTCGCCTCCCGCCAGACGCCCGACGGCTATTACTTCCTCGTCGGCGCGGCGCACCACACCATCGCGCCCTCGCTCTATCCGCGCCTTGACTACAATATCGAGACGGACTTCATCCCCGTCGCGGTGATCGGCCAGCCGCCGCAGATCCTCGTGGTCAATCCGCGCCGCGTGCCGGCGAAAACGCTGCCCGAGCTGATCGCCCTCGCCAAGTCGCGGCCAGACGGCCTCGTCTATGGATCGGCTGGCATCGGCACGACCCATCACCTCTCGGCCGAACTCTTCAAGCTGCTCACCCAGACGCAGATCCGCCACGTGCCCTATCGCGGCGCAGGCCCGGCCATGGCCGACCTGGTCGCCGGCCAGATCGACATGATCTTCGACGGCCTCGGCACCTCGGCGCCGCAGATCCAGGGCGGCCAGATCCACGGCATCGCTCTCGCCGCCCCGCAGCGCAACCCCGCCGTGCCGAACGTGCCGACGGCGACCGAGGCCGGCCTCGCCAGTTTCGACGTGTCGACCTGGTACGCCATCTTCGCGGTGAAGGGCACGCCGCAGCCGATCGTCGACCGCATGCGCCGCGAGATCCGCGCCGTGCTGGAACTGCCAAACATCAAGGAGGCCTGGGCCCGCAACGGCTCCGACATCCCGACGCTGGAGGGCGAGGCCTTCGGCCGCTTCGTGTCGTCCGAGGTGCAGCGCTGGCGCAAGGTCGTCACCGACGCCAACATCAAGCTGGAGAACTGAGGGCGGCCTTCCGGACTTCTCCCAAGATGGACGTGCCGGACCTAGTCCGGCACGTTCGTTCTGCAATCATGACGGGAGATACCGATGGCCTTCGTCATTTTTACGCGTCCCGACGGAACATCCGTGGGGATCGACCCCGCCAAGGTCGTCAGCTTCGCGCCCGTGCCGCCTACCGACAGTCCTCTGGGCGGGCCGCTGAGCGAAGGAACCCGGATCGTCTTCAATAACAAGACGCATCAGGACGTCGTCGAACTCATCGACGAGGTGGCGCGGCGCTTCAAGGCCGCCGCGATGGACGCGATTGCGGCGATGATGACGACGACCACGCGCCCCATCGAAATGGCCTCGCGGGCGCTTACCAAGCGCTCGGCCCCAAATCATCCAACTGGCAGGTCAGGCCGGCGTCGCGCGACCGGCGGTTGAGGCAAAGGCCTCTGGAGGCAGCGGGCTCAGCACGCCCCTTTTTGTTCAAGGCTCATCGCCAGGACCCGCGCGACATGGACCGCCTCGCGGCCGGCGCCGTCGGCAATCTGGTGGCGGCAGGAGGTGCCGTCGGCGACGATGATCGCGTCCTCCGGCGCCTTGCGGACGGCCGGGAGCAGCGACAGCTCGGCCATGGCGAGCGAGGCGTCGATGGTTTCGACGTGATAGCCGAAGGCCCCTGCCATGCCGCAGCAGGAACTCTCCACCGTCTGCACTTCGAGGCCGGGGACGAGGCGCAACGCGCCCTCCACCGCCCCCATGGCGCCGAAGGCCTTCTGGTGGCAATGGCCGTGCAGCACGGCCTTGGCCTTCATCTCGCCGAGCCGCAGGGCGAGACGGCCCGCCTTGGCCTCGGCGGCGATAAACTCCTCGAACAGCACGGCGACGCCGGCCACCTGCTTCGCATCGTCGGACCGCAGCAGCGCCGGGATTTCATCGCGCAGCGAGAAGAGGCACGACGGCTCGAGCCCGATCACCGGAACGCCACGCGCCGCAAAAGGCGCGAGCGCTGCGACCAGCCGGTCGGCTTCCTCACGGGCGCGATCGACCATACCTGTGGCGAGATAGGTGCGCCCGCAGCATAGCGCGCGGCCGCCGCCAACGGGCTTCGCGTGATGGACGCGGTAGCCGGCGGCGACGAGCACCGACACCGCCGCGTCGAGGTTCTCGCGCTCGAAGGCGCGGTTGAACGTGTCGGCGAGGAGCACGACCTCGCGGCCCGCCTCCGGGCCTTCCGCGGCGGCCTTCGGCGCGAAGACGTCGGAGCGCCAGCGCGGCAGGCTGCGCCGCGCCGAGAACTGAGCAAGCTTCTCCGACAGGATTTTGAGGGCCGGCACGCGGTCGCGCAGGTTGAAGAGCCAGGGGGCCTTGGCGGCAAGGCCGGCATAGCGCGGCAGATGGGCGACGAGCCGCTCGTGCAGCTTGGCGCCATAGAGGGCGTAGCGCTGGGCCTTCACCTCGATCTTCATCCGCGCCATGTCGACGCCGGTCGGGCACTCGCGCTTGCAGGCCTTGCAGGAGACGCAGAGGCTCAAGGTCTCTTCCATCTCTGGCGAGGTCAGCGCCGCAGGTCCCAGCTGGCCGGTCATGGCGAGGCGCAGCGTGTTGGCGCGCCCGCGGGTGACGTGCTGCTCGTCGCGGGTGACGCGATAGCTCGGGCACATGGCGCCGCCGTCGAGCTTCCGGCAGGTGCCGTTGTTGTTGCACATCTCGATGGCACCGAGGAAACCCTGGGACGCGCCGGGATAGTCGGACCAGTCGAGAGCCGGATTGATCTCGATGCCCTGGTAATCCGGCGGATAGCGGAACAGCGTCCGGTCATCCATTCGCGGGGCGCGGGTGATCTTCCCCGGATTGAACAGGCCGTCCGGGTCGAAGCGGTCCTTCACCTCCTCGAAGGCGCGCACGAGGCGGGTGCCGAACATCTGCTCGTGGAACTCCGAGCGAACGATGCCGTCGCCATGCTCGCCGGAATGCGAGCCCTTATACTTGCGAACGAGTTCGAAGGCCTGCTCGGCCATCGACCTCATGCGCTTCGCATCCACGTCCAGCTTCATGTTGAGGACGGGGCGCACATGCAGGCAGCCGACCGAGGCATGGGCGTACCAGGTGCCCTCGGTGCCATGGGCGCGGAAGATGTCGGTGAGGCCGGCGGTGTAGGCCGCGAGATCGGGCAGCGGCACCGCGCAGTCCTCGACGAAGGAGACAGGCTTTCCGGCCTCCTTCATCGACATCATGATGTTGAGGCCGGAGGAGCGCATTTCGGTGACGGCGGCCTGCCAGGCCGGCTCGACCACCGGCACGACGCCGCCGAAGCGGGCACCGGTGCCGGACCAAGAGAAGCCGAGGTCGCCCATGAGGGCTTCGAGATCCCGGAGCTTCTGGAGGTTCTCCGCCTCGGTCTCCTCGGCGAATTCCACCACCAGCAGCGCGTCCGGATCGCCGCGCACCACGCGCTCCACCGTCGGGCGGAACATGGCGATGTCGCGGGCAAGGCCGATCATCGTGCGGTCGACCAGTTCCACCGCGATCGGCTTCAGCGTGACGAGGTGCTGGGCCGCGTCCATCGCCTCGTGGAACGCGCCGAAATGACAGATGCCGAAGACTTTTGGCCCAAGCAGCGGCCAGAGCTTCAGGTCGACGGCGGTGGTGAAGGCGAGCGTGCCCTCCGAGCCCACCAGGATATGCGCCATGTTGTTGGCGGCGCCCTTCGGCACGAGGGCGTCGAGATTGTAGCCGCCGACGCGGCGCTGGACCTTGGGGAACCGCGCCTCGACCTCGGTGGCCTCGCGCTCGCCGAGGGTGAGGAGATCGCGGGTGAGCAGGTCGGCGTCATTGCGCATCGCATCGTCGCGCGAGACCTCACCGAACCAGCGGCGGGTGCCATCGGCGAGCGCCGCCTCCACCTGGATGACATTGTCGCGCATGGTGCCGTAGCGCAGCGAGCGGCCGCCACAGGAATTGTTGGCGGTCATGCCGCCGATCGTGGCGCGCGAGGCGGTGGAGACGTCGACCGGGTACCAGAGCCCGTGCTTCTTCAGCTGACGGTTGAGGTCGTCGAGGACGATGCCCGGCTCGACCCGGACGGTGCGGCCGGCCACGTCGAGGTCGAGGATGCGGTTGAGGCGCTTCGAGCAGTCGACGACGAGGGAGGAATTGACCGTCTGGCCGCACTGGGAGGTGCCGCCGCCGCGCGGCAGGACGGTGACGCGCTCCTCGCGGGCGAGCGCCACGGCGCGGATAGCATCGTCCATGGTCTCGGGGACCACCGCACCCACCGGCATGATCTGGTAGATCGAGGCGTCGGTGGCGTAGCGCCCGCGCGAGAAGGCGTCGAACAGGATGTCGCCCTTGACCTCGGAGGCGAGGCGGCGCTGCAGCGGCGTGTCCGGCGTGTTGCTCATGTCGTTCATCGATTCATGCCCTGCATCGGCTTGTGGCCTGCATCAGCGAAGTGCGTCCTTCGAGGCTCGCTTCGCTCGCACCACAGGATGAGGACGGGTGGTAACTGGCATGACCGGCCAGTCCGACACCGGCCATGCCATGCGCTCCCACCCTCATCCTGAGGTGCGAGCCACCGCGACAAGCGGACGCGTCTCGCGTCTGCTTGTCGCTGTGGCGAGCCTCGAAGAACGCAATTGCGGCGTGCAGCTCATCCTCGTTCCTCTTGACTTGAATTTTGCATTCATTATTCATTCTGGCAAGAGGCCGAGCGCCAGAACCGGCGCCGCCCTGTCCCGAGGAGACCCCGATGGCCACCAATGCCCCCCGCGTCGCGGGCCGCCACTTCCTGCAGATCCCCGGCCCCTCGCCGGTTCCGGAGCGCATCCTCAGCGCCATCGCCCGGCAGACGATCGACCATCGCGGCCCGGATTTCGGCAAGCTCGGCCTGCGCGTCCTCGACGGCATGCGCACCATCTTCAAGACCAAGGGCCATGTGGTGATCTATCCGGCCTCGGGCACCGGCGCCTGGGAGGCGGCGCTGGCCAACACGCTCTCCCCCGGCGACAAGGTGCTGATGGTCGAGACCGGCCATTTCGCCACGCTGTGGAAGACCATGGCCGCCAAGCTCGGCGTCGAGGCGGTCTTTATCCCCTCCGACTGGCGCGCCGGCGCCGATGTCGCGGCCATCGAGGCGGCGCTGCGCGAGGACAAGACGCATGCGTTCAAGGCGGTCTGCGTCGTCCACAACGAGACCTCGACGGGCTGCACCTCGCGCATCGATGAAGTGCGCAAGGCCATCGACGCCGCCGGCCATCCGGCGCTGCTGATGGTCGACACGATCTCCTCGCTCGCTTCCGTCGACTATCGCCATGACGAATGGGGCGTCGACGTCACCGTCGCCGGCTCGCAGAAGGGCCTGATGCTGCCGCCCGGCCTGTCCTTCAATGCCGTGTCGGAGAAGGCGCTCGCCGCCTCCAAGACCTCGCGGCTGCCGAAGAGCTTCTGGGGCTGGGAGGAGATGATCGCCGCCGGCAAGTCCGGCTACTTCCCCTACACGCCGGCCACCAACCTGCTTTATGGCCTCGACGAGGCCATCAAGATGCTGCACGAGGAGGGCCTCGACAGCGTCTTCGCGCGGCACCTGCGCCATGGCGAGGCGACCCGCCGCGCGGTGGCGGCCTGGGGCCTTGAAAACCTCTGCACCAACCCGAAGCATTTCTCGCCGGTGCTCACCGCCGTCGTGATGCCTGAGGGCCATGATGCCGACAAGCTGCGCTCGGTGATCCTCGACGCCTTCGACATGTCGCTCGGCACGGGCCTGTCGAAGGTCGCCAAGAAGGTGTTCCGAATCGGCCATCTCGGCGACATCAACGACCTGACGCTGATCGGCACGCTGGCCGGCGTGGAGATGGGCCTCGGCCTTGCCGGGGTGCCGCATAAGGCCGGCGGCGTCGCCGCGGCCATGGCCTATCTCGCCGACAGCAAGCGCGAGGGCAGCGCCAAGGCGGCGTGAGCTTCCGCTGACCCTCTCCCCTCGTGGGAAAGGGTGGCTGCGGAGCAGCCGGGTAAGGGCTTTCAGGCGGATGAGGAGGCAGGCATGCGGCAGCACACGACAGTCGGATATGGCCCCCTCACCCGCCGCCTGACGGCGGCACCCTCTCCCACGGGGGGAGAGGGTTTGGACCGGGGGCGCCGATGAACGAGCATCCGCTGATCGCCCGCCGCTCGCTCGCGACCGAACTCGTCGGCCGGCTGCGCGACATGATCGTCGAGGGCACGCTGAAGGCCGGCGACAAGATCTCCGAGCCAGACCTCTGCGACCTCTTCGGCGTCTCCCGCACACCCTTGCGCGAGGCGCTGAAGGTGCTGGCGGCGGAAGGCCTCGTCGACCTGACGCCGAACCGCGGGGCGCGCGTCGCCCGCATCGCGCCGGAGGCGGTGGAGGAGCTCTTCCCCATCATGGGCATGCTGGAGGCGCTGGCCGGCGAACTCGCCTGCGCCCGCATGGGCGAGGATGATCTCGCCCGCCTCGAGGCCATGCATGGCGAGATGGTCGGCCACTGGCAGCGCGGCGAATGGGTTCCCTATTCGCGGCTCAACCGGCAGATCCACGAGGAGATCTTCCGCATCGCCGGGAATGCGACCCTCGCCGGGCTCTACCAGAACCTCATGGTGCGCATCCATGCGGTGCGCTTCGTTGCCCGCAAGAGCGCCGAGCGCTGGGCCGAGGCGGTCGAGGACCACGAGCGGATGATGGCGGCGATACGCCGGCGCGACGGCACCACGCTTTCGGCGCTGATGCGCGAGCACCTGCGCCACAAGGCGGATGTGGTGCACGAGGCGCTGGGCCAGCTCGGGTCCCCGGAGCAGGGCTGATCCCCGCCTTAGCCCCTCGCGCCGCCGCCAGTTCCACCTATCTTGAGGGACCGGTCACCGGACCTTGACCCCGGATGCTGCCATGACGAAGTTCTCGATCCTTGATCTCGCGCCCGTTCCCGAGGGCTCCACGCCCGGCGACGCGCTGCGCAACACCATCGACCTCGCCCGCAACGCCGACCGCCTCGGTTACAATCGCTATTGGCTCGCCGAGCACCACAACATGACCGGCATCGCCAGCGCGGCGACGGCGGTGGTGATTGGCCAGGTGGCGGCGGCCACCAGCCGCATCCGCGTCGGCGCCGGCGGCATCATGCTGCCGAACCACGCGCCCATGGTCATCGCCGAGCAGTTCGGCACGCTGGAGAGCCTGTTCCCCGGCCGTATCGACCTCGGCCTCGGCCGCGCGCCCGGCACCGATCAGCGCACGATGCGGGCGCTGCGCGTTGATCCGATGGAGGCCGACAACTTCCCCCAGGACGTGCTGGAGCTGCAGGCCTTCCTCGCCCCCGTCCAGCCGGGCCAGGCGATCCAGGCCGTGCCGGGAGCCGGCACCGAGGTGCCACTGTGGATCCTCGGCTCCTCGACCTTCGGCGCGCAGCTCGCGGCGATGCTGGGTCTCCCCTACGCCTTCGCCTCGCATTTCGCGCCCGACGCGCTGATGCAGGCGATGGCCATCTACCGGGCGAAGTTCGAGCCCTCGAAGCAGCAGGCGACCAGCTACGCCATGGCCGGCTGCAACGTGTTCCTCGCGCCGACAGACGAGGAGGCGCGCCGCCTCTTCACCTCGGCGCAGCAGCGCGCCGCCGGCATCTTCCGCGGCGTGCGCGGCCTGCTGCCGCCGCCCATCGACGACATCGAGAGCTTCTGGAGCCCGATGGAGAAGGCGCAGGCCTCGCGCATGCTGCATTTCTCCTTCGTCGGCTCGCCGGAGACGGTGCGGCGGGGGCTGGAGCGGTTCATCGCCGAGACGGGCGCGGACGAGCTCATGGTCGCCTCCGCCATCCACGACCATGCCAAGCGCGTGCGCTCCTACGAGATGCTGGCCGAGGTGGTGAAGGATCTTCAGGCGCAGCCGGCGGCGGCGTGAGCCGACGGGCCGCGATTGGACCTTTCCCCGCCGCCTTGGGCTATATCTGAACCATGACCTATCGCCCCGCGACGGCCCACACCGCCCTCGGCCCCGACTTCTTCGACGTCGTCGAACCCGCCCGATTCCCCCAGCATGTGCTGCGCTTCCGCAACCAGCGCTGGGCCGAGACCATGGGGCTCGGCGGGCTGAGCGATGACGCATGGATCGCCCATTTCGGCCGATTCCAGCCGCTTCCCGACAACATCCCGCAGCCGCTGGCGCTGCGCTATCACGGCCACCAGTTCCGCTCCTACAATCCGGAGATCGGCGATGGCCGAGGGTTCCTCTTCGCCCAGCTGCGCGACGGGGACAGCCGCCTGCTCGACCTCGGCACCAAGGGGTCGGGCCAGACGCCCTATTCGCGTTTCGGTGACGGCCGCCTCACCCTCAAGGGCGGCGTGCGCGAGGTGCTGGCCACCGCGCTTCTGGAGGCCTTCGGCGTTTACACCTCAAAATCCTTCTCACTGATCGAGACCGGCGAAGAACTGGTGCGCGGCGACGAGCCCTCCCCCACCCGCTCCTCGGTGCTGGTGCGGCTCTCCCACAGCCATGTGCGGTTCGGCACGTTCCAGCGCTGCCTCGCGTCCAATGACCAGGCCGGCATCGCCGCACTCGTCGGCCATTGCATCCGGAACTATCACCCCTCCGCCGCACGCGGCGGCGACGTCACCGAGGAGGCCCCGGCCCTGCTCGCGGCGATCGTCGCCGCGACTGGCTCGCTGGTGGCCGAATGGATGGCCGCCGGCTTCGTCCATGGCGTGCTCAACACCGACAACATGGTGGTGACGGGGGAGAGCTTCGACTACGGCCCCTGGCGCTTCCTGCCGCGCTACGAGCCGGGCTTCACGGCCGCCTATTTCGACCAGACCGGCCTCTATGCCTATGGCCGCCAACCAGGCGCCGTCGCCTGGAACCTCGAACGCCTCGCCGAATGCCTGACGTTGGTGGCCCCGGTTGCGGCGCTGGAGGAGGCGCTGAAGACCTATTCGACCGCCTTCTATGGGGGCCTTCGCCGCGTCGTCTGCGCTCGTCTCGGCCTTGCCCAGGCGGGCGAGGCGGCGGACGAAGAGCTGGTCGCCGCCCTGTTCCAGTTCCTCTTGAAATCGCAGGCGCCGTTCGAGCGGACCTTCTTCGACTGGCATGGCGGCCTCGACCGCCGCGCCTTTGCGCTGGCCGGGCCGAATGCGCCCTTCTACCAGGGCGAGGAATTCGCACGGCTGGAGGCGGCGCTCGCCCTCCACGAGCCGCTGCCGCGGAGCCCCGAGGCCGCCGCCTATTTCGACGGCGCGGGGCCGGCGACGCTCCTCATCGACGAGGTCGAGGCGCTCTGGGCGCCCATTGCCGAGCGCGACGACTGGTCGGCCTTCCACGCCAAGCTTGACCAGATCGAGACGGCGCGGAAGGCTCACGCCATCACGCCGGTCCGTTGACCACCGGCCGGGGAGACGATCGATGACCGACCAGCCGCCCCGCTTCTTCTCCTATGCCCAGAACCTCGAGGACTATCACCTCGCGCTGCTGCTCGCCGACGTGGAGCGCGGCTTCTATGTCGATGTCGGCGGCGGGCATGCGGTCGCCGACAATGTGTCGTTCTGGTTCTATGAGCGTGGCTGGCGCGGCATCGTGGTGGAGCCGCAGGCGGCAATCGCCGCCGCCTACCGGATCGTCCGTCCGCGCGATGTGACGGTGGAGGCCCTGTGCGGGGCCGACGCGGGCGAGGCCGTGCTGTTCCAGGCCGAGCGTTTCCACGGGCTGTCCACGACGGTCAGGCAGAACGCCGAGGCGGCCGGCGCTGCGGGTGTTGCGACCATCGAGCGGCGCCTGCCGGTAACGACGCTGGCCGCGCTGGCTGCCGCCCATGCACCGGGGACGATCGACTTCCTGAAGATCGACGTGGAGGGCGCCGAGGCGAGCGTGCTTGCCGGCAATGACTGGGCGCGCGTGCGGCCGAAGGTCGTGGTGGTGGAGGCGGTGGCACCCTGGACCATGGCGGACCGCTCCGCCGATTTCGCGCCGATCCTCACCGCCAACGGCTATCGCGACGTCTGGTTCGACGCGCTCAACCGCTTCTACCTCGCCGAGGAGGAGATGCACCGCGCCGCGCGCCTGCCGAAAGAGCCGACGCCCTGGGATGCGGTGCTGCATCTCGGCGAATATGGCCCGGCCCATCGCGACACCGGCCATCCCGACCATGCGCTGGCGATCCGGCTCGACCCGGACCTGCTGGGGCGTCTCGCGGTGATGGCCGAAGCGGAGCTTGGCCCCCGCCTGCCGCCGGGCATCGCGCCCGGCGAGGAAGCGACGCGGGCGGCGCTCGCCCGCATCGCCACGATGTTCGACGGCGGCTATGTCGTCGAGGAGGGTTAGGCCCTGAGGCGCGAGACGATCGCCCAGGCGGCCGGCATCAGCGCCGCGCCGAGCGCCGTCTTCACCAGGGTGCCGAGCGCGAAGGGCCACAGGCCGGCGGCCAGCAGCTTCGCGCCATAGCCGGTAAAGGTGCCGAGCCAGATTAGGCCGGGCACGAAGACGATGACATTGGCGAGCGCCATCGCGCCGAGGATCTTCGGCCAGGCCTTGTCCCAGCCGCGGTCAGCGGCGGCGCCGATGATGGCGGCCATCACGAGGAAGCCCACGAGGAAGCCACCGGTCGGGCCCATGAAGGGGGCGATGCCGACCGACCAGCCGGCGAAGACCGGCGCGCCGAGGAGGCCGGCGAGGAGATAGGCGCCGACGGTCGCGACGCCGAGGCGCAGGCCATAGGCGGCGGCGACGACGGAGATGGCGAGGGTCTGGAGCGTCAGCGGAACCGGCCAGAAGGGCACGCTCGCCTTGGCGCCGAGGGTGATCAGGCAGACGCCGCCGGCGACCAGGGCAAGGGAGCGGAGGGTCAGGCCCGGCAGGGCGGCCGCGCGGGTGGGCCAGAGGGTCGCGGCAATGGTCGCGTGGGACATGAGGAGAAAATCCTTCGTGGAGCTATGCCGTTGGGTCAGCTTGTCAATCCGACGCCGACGTGGTGGCTTGCCCCCCATAGCCCGCGACCTGCGGCATCGGCAAGGCGCCGGCTCACCCCGTTTCGACAGAGGCAGAATGGCCGAGGATATCCCCTTCGAGCGCGAGGACGCCGCCGTGCCGGGCCGGGTCGAGACGCTCTCGCCGCTGATCCGCCGCATCCTCTGCGACAATCCCGGCCCCTTCACCTTCAAGGGCACGGTGACCTATGTGGTCGGCACCGGCAGGGTGGCCATCATCGACCCCGGTCCGGATGATCCGCGACATGTCGCCGCCGTGCTCGACGCTGTGAAGGGCGAGACGGTGGAGGCGATCCTCGTCACCCACACTCACCGCGATCATTCCCCCGCAACGCCCGCCATCAAGGCCGCGACCGGCGCGCCGGTCTATGCTGAGGGGCCGCACCGCGCCGCGCGACCGCTCAATCTCGGCGAGACCAATGTTCTCGATGCATCCGGCGACAGGGATTTCGTGCCCGACATCGCGGTGAAGGACGGCGACGTGGTGGCCGGCACCGGCTGGACGCTCGAATCGGTGTTCACGCCCGGCCATACCGCCAACCACATGGCCTTTGCGCTCCGCGAAGAGCAGACCCTGTTCTCCGGCGACCATGTCATGGCCTGGTCGACCTCCATCGTCGCCCCGCCCGATGGTTCCATGGGCGACTTCATGGCCTCCCTCGACAAGCTGCGCGGGCGCGAGGAGACGCTGTTCTGGCCGGGCCATGGCGGGGCGGTGAAGGAGCCGGCGAAGTTCATGCGGGCGCTCGCCCATCACCGCCGGCTGCGCGAGGCTGCGATCATGAAGCGGCTCGGCCTCGGCGACCGGCAGATTCCGGACATCGTCACGGCGATCTACGAGGGGCTGGACCCGCGGCTCAAGGGCGCAGCCGGCCTGTCGGTCTTCGCGCATCTCGAAGACCTCTTGGCGCGGGGGCTCGTCGTCAGCGACGGCCCGGCCTCGCTGACGGGAGAGTTTCGCGCGGTCTGATGTGAGCGGCGGGCGGGCAAGCGGGCGCTCCTGTCGATCGCACCGGCCGTCCCGCGCGTCGTGCCCGGGCTTGTCCCGGGCATCCACGAATTCATGGGCAGGCGGTGTTCAAGCCGTGGATGCCCGCCACAAGGGCGGGCATGACGCGGAGAGGTTCCCGCGCTTCCGCTGATGTGCCTTGTTCACCCTCACACGAAATCCAGCGGCAGGGCCGTAACCTCCTTGATCTCCTCCATGACGAAGCTCGCCGAGACATCCTGCATCTCGATGCGGGCGGTGAGCTTCTTGTAGAGGCGGTCGTAGGCGGCGACGTTGGGCACGCGGGCGTGGAGGATGTAGTCGATGTCGCCGGCGGTGCGGTAGACGCCGAGGATCTCGGGAATGTCCTGCACCGCCGCACCGAAACGCGCCGCCCAGTCGGCGTCGTGGCGGGCGGTGCGCACGGCGATGAACACGGTGAGCTCGAGGTTCAGCCGCGCGGGATCGGCGAGGACGACGCGGGCGCGGATGATGCCCTCCTCCTCCAGCCGCTTCACCCGCCGCCAGCAGGCGTTGCGCGACAGGTTCACCCGCTCGGCGAGCTGCTCGATGGAGAGGGAGGCATCCTGCTGCATGATTCGCAGCAGCGCCTTGTCGGTTGAATCAAGGATCGTCTGGGACATCGTCCCATCAGAATATCGATCCGTGGGACAGTGTCCACTCAAGAACGGCTAATCCGGGGAGAATTGGGAACACCTCCCTGCCAGTCCGACCTATCATGCCGGCTACGCTTCGAACCCGGCGGAGTTCCCCCATGATCCAGCGCATCAAGACGGCCTTCCTCGCCCATCCGGAAGCGGTGAACGAGAGCTATTTCGAGCATATGGGCGCTGCGCTGCGCTATGCCGGCACCTTCGCCTTCTGCGCCTTCTGCGCGCTGGTCCACGCCTTCCTGCCCTTCCTGTTCGAGAAGACCGCCTCGACCATCGTCAAGAAGATGGTGGCCGACATGAATGCGCGGATGGCCGCGCCGCAGGGCCAGGTGGCGCCGGGCGCGCAAGCCGCCGAGTAACGTCATGTGCCGCTGGATGGCCTATGCCGGCGAACCGGTTTTCGTCGACGAATTGCTGTTCCAGCCCTGTCATTCCCTCATCGAGCAGAGCCGGCGAGCCCATGAGGCCAAGACCGGCGTCAATGCCGACGGGTTCGGCGTCGGCTGGTATGGCGAGCGCGCCGTGCCCGGCGTCTTTCGCGACATCATGCCGGCCTGGTCGGACGAGAACCTCCGGGCCCTGGCCCATCAGGTCCGCACCCGCCTCTTCCTCGCCCATGTGCGCGCCTCCACCGGCTCGCCGACCAGCCGGGTGAACTGCCACCCTTTCAGCGGCGGGCGCTGGCTCTTCGTCCATAACGGCCAGATCGGCGATTTCGCGCGGGTGCGCCGCCAGCTGGAAGCGCTGGTGCCAGACGAGCTTTATGCCGAGCGGCAGGGCGCGACCGATTCCGAACTCGTCTTCCTCTTGATGCGCGCCCACGGGCTGGAGCGCGATCCGGTGGCGGCGACCCGCTCGACACTGGCGACGATCCTCTCGGCCATGGCCGCAAGCGGGTCCAACGCACCACTGCGCTTCACCGCCTGCTTCACCGACGGCGAGACCATCCATGCCTGCCGCTTCTCCTCCGACGACAAGCCGCCGACGCTCTATTGCGGCCGAGCGGCGGGCGGCTGGCTCGTCGTCTCAGAACCGCTCGACATGGAGGGCGGACGCTGGACCGTGGTGCCACCGAGCCACTGGGTGACGCTGAAGGGCGCGGGGCCGGTGGTGGAGCCCTTCGCCCTGCACTGAGACGACGCAAGGCGGGGGCAGGCTGAAGGGGCTGGCGAAGCCTCGCCGGCCTGCTAGGAATGCCGCCCCGCATCTCACACCGAGCCGTGCCATGTCCCTCAGCGATCCAATCCTCGTCGAAGTGCTGCGCGGCGACAGCGTCGAATGCGTCCATCGCGGCGCGGCGGTGGTCTGCGACGCGGCCGGACGCGTCGTCTTCTCGGTCGGCGACATCGCGCAGGCAATCTATCCGCGCTCGGCCATCAAGGCGCTGCAGGCGCTGCCGCTGGTGGAGAGCGGGGCCGCCGACCGCTTCGGCTTCGGCAACGCGGAACTCGCGCTCGCCTGCTCCTCCCATTCCGGCGAGCCGCGCCATGCCGAGACCGCCGCCGCCATGCTGGCCAAGGCCGGCCTCACGGAGGGAAGCCTCGAATGCGGCGCGCACTGGCCCTCGGGCGCGGCGGCGACGCACGGTCTCGCCCGCTCCGGTGGGAAGCCCTCGGCGCTCCATAACAATTGCTCGGGCAAGCATTCCGGCTTCGTCTGCTTCGCCTGCCAGGAGGGCATCGACCCGACCGGCTATGTCGGCATCGACCACAAGGTGCAGCGCTTCGTCGCCGAAGCGGTGGGCGAGGTCACCGGCCATCGGCTCGACCGCGACACGGCCTTCGGCATCGATGGCTGCTCCATCCCGACCTTCGCCGTGCCGTTGCAGAAACTCGCCCACGGCTTTGCGAAACTCGCGACGGGCGAGGGCGTCGGGCCCGAGCGGGCCAAGGCCTTCGCAAGGCTGCGGGCGGCCTGCGCCGCCGAGCCCTTCATGGTCGCGGGTTCGGGGCGCTTCTGCACCGATGTCATGGGCCTCTTCGGCGAGCGGGTCTTCGTCAAGACCGGCGCCGAGGGCGTGTTCTGCGCGGCGCTGCCCGGCCAGGGCCTCGGCGTCGCCTTGAAATGCCTCGACGGCGCCTCCCGCGCCAGCGAGGTGATGATGGCGACGCTCATCGCCAGGCTCGTGCCCATGGACGAGGCAGAAACTGCCAAATTCCAGCGCTTCGTCACCCCTGTGATGAAGAACTGGAATGGGATCACCGTCGGCGGCCTGCGTCCGACTTTCTCGTAAGTCACTGCGATATCGAAATAATCTTCCACCCCCACGCCTGCGACACCGGCGTGGGGCGCTCTCTGCATGAATTCCAAAAAAGCCTCTTGCCAGCCCTTGGGGACGCGGTATCGTTCGTCCACGAATGATCTTCCGCAAAACAAAAAACTGGAAGATCGGCCGGAGGTGGAATGGATGGCCCCCGCCATCCGCATCCAGGGGAGATTTGTCATGCCGAAGCTTGATCTGTCGCGTCGGACCATGGTGGGCGGCCTCGCCGCCACCGGTATCGCCCTGTCGTCCCGCACCGCGCCCGCGCAGGGCGCTCCGGTGCGGATCGGCGAGCTGAATTCCTACAGCCGCATGGCGGCCTTCGCCGTTCCCTACCGCAATGGCATGCAGCTCGCCGTCGAGCAGATCAATGCCGCCGGCGGCCTTGCCGGTCTCGGCGGCCGGCCGCTGGAGATCATCTACCGTGACGACGGCTCGACGCCGGGTGACGCGGTGCGCGTCGCCGAGGAGCTCGTCACCCGCGAGAACGTCACCTTCATCGCCGGCGCCTTCCTGTCGAATGTGGGCCTGGCGCTCGCCGACTTCGCCAACCAGAAGAAGGTGCTCTATCTCGCCACCGAGCCGCTCACCGACGCGCTCACCATGGGCAGCGGCAACCCCTACACGTTCCGCGTCCGCCCCGGCACCTACATGCAGACCAAGATGCTGGTCGATGCCGCCAAGGACAAGGGCGTGAAGCGCTGGGCCGTCGTGGCCCCGAACTACGAGTACGGCCAGTCGGCGGTCGCTGCCTTCAAGCGCCTGATGGGTGCGGCGGTGCCGGGCTTCGAGGTCGTCGCCGAGCAGTTCCCGGCGCTTGGCCGCGTCGATGCCGGCGCCACCGTCGGCGCGCTCGCCCAGAGCCGCCCGGACGGCATCTTCAACGTGCTCTTCGGTGCCGACCTCACCGCCTTCGTCCGCGAGGGCAACACCCGCGGCCTGTTCGAGCGCCGCACCGTGGTGAGCCTGCTCACCGGCGAGCCGGAATATCTGCTGCCGCTCGGCGACGAGACGCCGGATGGCTGGATCGTCACCGGCTATCCGCCGGAGCAGGTCACGACCCACGGCCACCCCGCCTTCGTCACCGCCTACAAGGCGAAGTTCAACGACACGCCGCGCCTCGGCTCGGTGCTGGGCTATGTCGTGCCCTTCATGATCCGCGACATGTTCAACAAGGCGAAGTCCACCGAGACGCCCGCGATGATGGAGGCCTTCAAGGGCCTCACCACGCAGACGATCTGCGGCCCCGTCACCATGCGCGCCGTCGACCAGCAGTCGACGCTCGGCGCCTGGGTCGGCGAGACGACGCTGCAGGGCAAGCTGCCGACCATGAAGAACTTCCGCTACGTGGACGGCGCCGACGTCATGTTCCCCGAGGCCGAGGTCCGCGCCGCGCGCAAGATCTGATCCGGCGGGGGCCAGCGCCCCCGAAGCCCCTCACCCGCCCGCAGCCGCGGGCACCCTCTCCCGCAAGGGGAGAGGGACCAAGGACACCGGGCCGCGACCTTCGTCGCGACCCCGCTCTGAACGCTTGCGCCGCGAGCCGCCCCCGATGGATCTCTCCTTCGTCGTCATCCAGGCCCTGTCGGGATTGGCCAGCGCCTCGGCGCTGTTCGTCATCGCATCGGGCCTGACGATCGTCTTCGGGGTCACCCGCATCGTGAACTTCGCCCACGGCTCGTTCTACATGCTCGGCGCCTATATGGCGGTGACCATCGTCCCCTGGCTGCTGCAGTTCGACCGCTCGCCGACGCTCTTCTTCGTCGGCGTCATCGCCTCGGCCATGGTCGTCGGCATCCTCGGCGTGATCATGGAGCTTGTCCTGCTGCGCCGCATCTACAAGGTGCCGGAGCTGTTCCAGCTGCTGGCGACATTCGGCGTGGTGCTGATCGTCCAGGACGTGGTGCTGAAGATCTGGGGCCCGGTGGACATTACCGGCCCGCGCGCGCCCGGCATGCGGCATGGCATCGAGATCCTCGGCCAGCGCTTTCCGGCCTATGAGATGTTCCTCATCTTCGTCGGCCCGGCGGTGCTCGGCCTGCTGCTCCTCATCATGCACAAGACGCGCTTCGGCGTGCTGATCCGCGCCGCCACGCAGGACCGCGAGATGGTCGGCGCGCTCGGCGTCAACCAGGCCATGCTGTTCACCGGCACGCTGTTCCTCGGCGCCTTCCTCGCCGGGCTCGGCGGGGCGCTGCAGATCCCGCGCCTGCCGGCCAATACCGGCATGGATCTTTCCATCATCACCGAGGCCTTCGTCGTCACCGTCATCGGCGGCATGGGCTCGGTGCCAGGTGCCTTCATCGCGGCGCTGATCATCAAGATGCTCGAGGCCTTCGGCATCCTCATCTTCCCGAAGATCACCCTCGTCCTCGTCTTCCTGCTGATGGCGGTGGTGCTGGTGGTCAAGCCCTGGGGCCTGCTCGGCAAGCCGGAGGTCGCCTCGGGCCGCGCCGTCCTTCCCGAGGGCATTCTCAACCTCAAGGCCTTCACCCGCACGGAGGCGCTGGTCTGGATCGGCCTCGCCGCCGCCCTGCTGCTCGTCCCGGTCTTCGGCGACACCTACAAGGTGAAGGTCGGCATCGAGATCATGGTCTTCGCGCTCGCCGCCTTCTCGCTCAACCTGCTCATCGGCAATGGCGGCATCGTCTCCTTCGGCCATGCTGCCTATTTCGGCGTCGGTGCCTATGCGGCGGGCCTCTTGGTCACCGGTCCGCTCAAGGCGCCGATGGAGCTGGCGCTGGTCGTCGCACCCGTCGCCGGCGGCCTTGCCGCAGCGCTGTTCGGCTATTTCATCGTGCGCCTGTCCGGCATCTACCTCGCCATGCTGACGCTGGCCTTCGCCCAGATCACCTATGCGATCTGCTTCCAGTGGGTGGAGGTGACGGGCGGCGACAATGGCGTCGTGGGCGTCTGGCCGTCGCGCTGGGCCGCCTCCCGCGAGGTCTATTTCTACGTGGTCGCGGCCCTGTCGCTGACGACCATCCTCGCGCTCCGGCACCTGTTCTACACGCCCTTCGGCTACACGCTGCGCGCCGCGCGCGACAGCGCAACCCGTGCCGATGCCATCGGCATCGACGTGAAGACCCATCGCTGGCTCGCCTTCATCGTGGCGGGCGCGGCGGCGGGCCTTGCCGGCGCGCTCTACTCCTTCTCCAAGGGCTCGATCGACCCGACGATGATCTCCATCAGCATGTCCATCGACTTCCTGATGATGATCCTCACCGGCGGCATCCAGACGGTGATGGGCCCGCTGGTCGGCACCGCAGTCTTCCACTCGGTGAAGGACTTCTTCATGCCGCTCACCGACTTCTGGCGCTTCTTCCTCGGCGTCTCGATCATCGCCATCGTGCTGATCTTCCCGAAAGGCATCGTCGGCGCCATCGACTCGCTGCGCGAGCGCATGGGTCGCGGACCTGCGCCCCAGCCCAAGCCCGCCGGGGAGGCTGCGTGATGGCGCCGCTCCTTTCCGTCTCCGGCCTCGAGAAGCGCTTCGGCGGCGTCACCGCCGGCAAGAACGTCACCTTCAGCCTTGATGCCGGCGAGATGCTCGCCATCATCGGCCCCAATGGTGCCGGCAAGTCGACGACCTTCAACATGGTCGGCGGACAGCTGAAACCCGATGCCGGCAGCATCGTGCTGGCGGGCGTCGACATCACTGGCAAGCCGCCGCGCGAGGTCTGGCGCCTTGGGGTGGGGCGCACCTTCCAGATCGCCCAGACCTTCGTGTCGATGAGCGTCGTCGAGAACGTGCAGATGGCGCTGATCTCGCACCATCACCAGACGCGCGCCGTGACCTCGGCGGCGACGCACCTGCACCGCGAGGCGGCGCTCGCCTTCCTCGCCCGTGTGGGCATGGCAGAGATGGCGGACCGGCCTGTCAACGAGCTCGCCTATGGCGATGTGAAGCGGGTCGAACTCGCCATCGCGCTCGCCTCCGAGCCGAAGCTGCTGCTGATGGACGAGCCGACCGCCGGCATGGCGCCGAAGGAGCGCACCGCACTGATGCAGCTGACCTCGGACATCGCCCGCGCCCATGGCATCGGCGTTCTCTTCACCGAACACGACATGGACTCGGTCTTCGGCCACGCCGACCGCATCCTCGTGCTGGTGCGCGGCGAGATCATCGCCGCCGGCACGCCCGACGATGTTCGCTCCAACCAGCGCGTGAAGCAGGTCTATCTTGGCGAGGCCGGGGCGCAGGCCGCGCTCAAGGCCCGCCGCCAGGCCGTGGGAGCGCACTGATGTCGGCGCCCTCCACCACCATCCTCGAAACCCGCGGCCTCGCCGCCGCCTATGGCCATGCGCAGGTGCTGTTCGGCGTCGACGTGACGCTGCGCGCCGGCGAGGTCGTGGCACTGATGGGCCGCAACGGCGCGGGCAAGTCGACCACCCTCAAGGCCATCATGGGCCTCGTCCCGGCCAATGGCGGCACGGTCACCTTCGAGGGCCAGAACGTCACGGGCTGGCAGCCCTTCCGCATCTCCCGGCTCGGCCTCGGCTATGTGCCGGAGGAGCGGCGCATCTTCACCGACCTGACGGTCTATGAGAATCTGGAGGTCGGGCGGAAGGCGGCCGCCGGGGCGCCGGGCAAGGAGCCCTGGTCGCTCGACCGGCTCTTCGCCATCTTCCCCAATCTCGCGGAGATGAAGGGGCGGCGCGCCTCGGCGATGTCGGGCGGCGAGCAGCAGATGCTGACGATCGCCCGCACGCTCATGGGCAACCCGCACGCGGTGCTGCTCGACGAGCCCTCCGAGGGCCTCGCGCCGGTCATCGTCGAGCAGATGGCCGATGCGGTCCTCGCCATGAAGGCCCAGGGCATCGCCGTGCTGCTGTCGGAGCAGAACCTCTATTTCGCCTCCGCCGTGTCGGACCGCGCCTATGTCATCGAGAAAGGCGCCATCCGCTACGAGGGGACGACCGAGGACCTCGAGGACAATGACGAGGTCCGCGAGGCCTATTTGAGCGTGTGATCACGGCTGCGGGTGCCTCGCCGCGCCCGCACCGTTCGTAGACGAATGAAACGGAGAATGATGTGAGGCGTGTTGCCGGCATCGACGTGGGAGGCACCTTCACCGACCTGCTCCTGACCGAGCAGGACGGAGGAAGCGTCACCGTCAGGCTCGCCAAGGTGCCAACGAGCATCGCCAACCAGGCGGTGGGCGTGGTGAAGGCGATCGAGGCGGCCGGCGTCAGCCCTGCCGATCTCGACCTCATCATCCATGGCACCACGGCCACCACCAATGCGGTGCTGGAGCGCAAGGTCGCCAAGGTGGGCCTCATCACCACCGAAGGCTTCCGCGACATCCTCGAGCTCGGCCGGCGCACCCGGCCGCGCGCCTACGGCATGACCGGCACTTTCGAGCCGCTGATCGAGCGACCGTTCCGCCGCGAGGTCGCCGAGCGCATGAACGCACAGGGCGAGGTGGTCACCCCGCTCGATGAGGCGGCGGTGAAGCGCGAGGCGGAGGCGCTGGCGGCGGCGGGCTGCGAGGCCATCGTCGTCCACTTCCTGCATTCCTATTCCAACCCGGCCCATGAGCTGCGGGCCGGCGAGATCGTCCGGAGCGTCTGGCCCAACGCCTATGTGACGCTCGGCCATGCGCTGCTGTCCGAGTATCGCGAGTACGAGCGCGGCACGACGGCGAGCGTGAATGCCGCGGTGCAGCCGATCCTCGACCGCTATGTGCAGCGGCTGCAGGGCGACCTCTCGGCCAAGGGCTTTGGCCGCGACCTCCTCGTCATGAATGGCAATGGCGGCACGGTGCCGGCGAATGTCGTCGCCCGCGAGGCGGCGAAGACGGTGATGTCGGGTCCTGCCTCCGGCGTCATGGCGGCGGCGGCGACGCTCGCCCAGTCGGGCCTGACCAATGCCATCACCTATGACATGGGTGGCACCTCCACCGACGTGGCGCTGATCCATGGCGGCATTCCCGAAGTCTCGGCGGAGCTGACCATCGACTATGGCCTGCCGATCCACCTGCCCATGGTGGATGTGCGCACGGTCGGCGCCGGCGGCGGCTCCATCGCCTCGGTGAACGCGGCCGGTATGTTGCAAGTCGGACCCCATTCGGCCGGCTCGGAGCCGGGGCCGATCTGCTATGGCCGCGGCGGCACGCGCCCGACCATCACCGACGCCAATCTCGTGCTCGGCCGGCTCGATCCCGACCGGCTGACGGCGGTGCAGGCCAAGGTCTCGCTCGCCGACATCCGCGCCATCTTCGAGCGCGACCTGGCGAAGCCCCTCGGCATGAGCATCGAGGAGGCGGCAGCCGCCGTCATCCGCCTCGGCAATGTCCATATGTCCGGCGCCATCCGCATGGTGTCGCTGTCGCGCGGCTACGACCCCCGCGACTTCGTTCTCTTCGCCTTCGGCGGCGCGGGGCCGCTCCATGCCGTGGCGCTCGCCCGCGAGCTCGGCATTCCCGAGGTGCTCGTGCCGGCGCGGCCGGGCCTCACCAATGCACTGGGCTGCCTCGTCGCGGACCTCCGCCAGGACCGGGTGAACACGGTCAACAAGCCGCTCGACCAGGTCGATATGGACGAGGTGAAGCGGCTGATGACGGCGCAGCGCGACGGCGCCCTCGCCGTGGTCGCGGCCGAGGCGGCGGAAATCGAGGAGACGGTCGTCATCCATGGCGCGGACATGCAGTTCCGCGGCCAGACCCATCTCATCCGCGTGCCGCTCGCCTCGCCCGACGTGACGCGCGAGGACATCCAGGCGGCCTTCGAGGCGGCCTATTTCCACCGGTTCCAGGTGCGGCTGCCGGAGATCCGGGCCGTGCTGGTCAATCTCGTGACCTCGGTGATCGGCCGCAGGCGCGCCTTCCCGCTGGCGAGCCTGCTCGACGCTTCGGCGCGGGCGGCGGATGTCGCTGGCGCGGTCATCGGCGAGCGGCAGGTCCATGCCGACGGGCGCTGGTGGCCGGCCAAGGTCTATGCCCGCGACGCGCTTCCGGTGGGCGCGACCATCACGGGTCCCGCCATCGTGCAGCAGATCGACGCGACGACGGTGATCGAACCCGGCGCGGTGGCGACCGTCGATGCCATCGGCAATCTCAGGGTGAAGGCATGACGATCCAGACCCCGCCCCCTGCCATCGACGCGCTGACCCTCGCCGTCATCCAGGCCGGCCTGCAGCAGGTCTGCAACGAGATGGACATCGCCTTCTCGCGCTCGGCCTTCTCGCCGGTCATTGCCGAGGCCGACGACCGCGCCGACGGCATCTATGACCGCGACACCGGCGCGCTGATCGCCCAGGGCGAATATGGCCTCCCCGTTTTCGTCGGCACGATGCAGCACTCAACCGGCCATATCATCCGCCTCATCGGCGAGGGAAAGGCCGGCAAGCCGGAGCCCGGCGACATCTACATCGTCAACGACCCCTATCTCGGCGGCACGCATCTCATGGACGTGCGCTTCGCCAAGCCGGTCTTTGTCGAGGGCCAACTGTTCTGCTGGCTGCAGAACACCGGCCATTGGCCCGACATTGGCGGCATGGTGCCCGGCGGCTTCTCGGCCCATGCGACCGAGGTCGAGCAGGAGGGCCTGCGCCTGCCGCCGGTGAAGCTGTTCAAGCGCGGCGAGATGGACCCGGAGATCTTCGCCATCATCTCCTCCAACATCCGCATCGCCGACCAGCGCATCGGCGACATCAAGGCCCAGGCCGCAGCCCTGCTCGTCGGCGAGACGCGTCTCATGGACCTCGTCACGAAATATGGGGCTGCGACCCTGGACGAGGCGATCCGCCAGATCCGCGCCCGCTCGGCCGAGCGGATGCGGGCGGAGATCCGCGCCATCCCCGACGGGGTTTACGAGGCCGAAAGCTTCGTCGACTCGGACGGCGTCGTGAACGAGCCGCTGCGCATCGCCCTCACCGTCACCAAGACGGGCGAGACGATGACGTTCGACTTCTCGCGCTCCTCGCCGCCCTGCCAGGGGCCGATGAACTCGGTCTTCGCCACCACCTGCTCGTCGGTCTATCTCGGCGTGAAGCACATCTTCCCCGATGTGCCGATCAATTCCGGCGCCTTCGAGCCGCTGACCATCCTCAAACCCGAGGGCACCTTCCTCGACGCGCAATATCCGCGCCCGGTCTCGGGCTGCGCGGCGGAGGTCTCGCAGCGCATCGCGGAAGCGGTGTTCCTCGCCCTCGTCCAAGCCATCCCCGACAAGGTGACGGCGGCCCCCGCCGGCACCTCCGGCAACTTCGCGCTGGGCGGCTTCGACCCGGCGAAGAAGGCCGGTTACGTCATGTACCAGATCACCGGCGGCGGCTATGGCGGCAACATCGCCCATGACGGCCTGACCAATGGCTGCTCGACCATCGGCATCTCCAAGACCGCGCCGGTCGAGGTGATGGAGCAGTACTATCCGGTCCTGTTCCGCCGCTTCGCGCTCAGAGAGGGCTCGGGCGGCGCCGGCAAGGCGCGCGGCGGCTTCGGGGTGCATTACGAGGTCGAATTGCTGCGCGGCGAGGCCCGCGCCTCCTTCGTCATGGATCACGGCCGCTTCGGCCCACCGGGCGTGCTCGGCGGCAAGGACGGTGCGCCGAACGTCGTGAAGATCCACCGCGGGAGCGAGACGACGATCCCCGAGCATTTGTCCAAGGACCAGGGCCTGAGGATCCGCGCCGGCGACCGCGTCGAGGTCATGACGCCGGGCGGCGGCGGCTATGGCGATCCGGCGAAGCGCGATCCGGCGGCCATCGCCCGCGATGTCGCGCGCGGCTACTACACGGCGGCCGAGGCCGAGGCGCTGTGGGGCTGGAGGGGCTGATGCGCTATTTCCGACCGACCAGCCTCGACGAGGCCATCGCCATTAAGGCGGCGCAGGACGTCACCGTGCTCGCAGGTGGCACCGACGTCTATCCGGTGCGCACGGCACGGCGGGCCTGGGGCGATCCCGCCCACAAGCCGATCCTCGACATTACCGCCATTCCCGGCCTCCGGGGCATCACCGAGGAGACCTGCGGCTGGCGCCTCGGCGCGCTCACCACCTGGAGCGATCTCGCTGCCGCCGACCTGCCGCCGCTCTTCGACGGCTATCGACGCGCCGCGCGCGAGGTCGGGGGATTGCAGGTGCAGAACCTCGGCACGCTCGCCGGCAATCTCGTCACGGCATCGCCGGCCGGCGACGGCATCCCGAACCTTATGGCGCTGGACGCCGTGGTGGAGGTCGCCGGCCAGGGCGGCACGCGCACCCTCCCCGTCCAGGCCTTCTCCACCGGCTATCGCAGCACGGCGCTCACCGCCGACGAGATCGTTACCGCGCTGATCGTGCCGAAGCTCGACGGCGCCCGCTCGACCTTCCTGAAGCTCGGTGCCCGCAAATATCTCGTCATCTCGATCGCCATGGTCGCGGCGGTGGTCGCCACCGACGAGGCTGGCACCATCACCGCCGCGCGGATTGCGGTCGGCGCCTGCTCCGCCGTGGCGCAGCGGCTGTCCGCGCTGGAATCCGCCCTCATCGGCAAGCCCCTTGCGAGCGCTGCCGGCCTCGTGAGCGCCGACCACCTCGCCGCGCTCAACCCCATCGACGACGTGCGCGCCAGCGCCGCCTATCGCCGCGTGGCAGCCGAAACGCTGGTCCGCGACGCGCTGGCCGACCTTGCCTCCCCCGCTGCCCGGAGGGCCGCCTGATGCTCGACCGTCCCGCAGAGACGACCGTCACGCTCACCGTCAACGGCACGGACCATCAGGTCGCCGCCGCGCCCTTTGCCAGCCTCGCCGACACGCTGCGCGAGGGCCTGGGGCTCACTGGCACGAAGATCGGCTGCGACGCCGGCGATTGCGGCGCCTGCACTGTCCTGATGGATGGCGCGCAGGTCTGCGCCTGCCTCGTCGCCACGGCGCAGGCGGAGGGCCGCGCCATCACCACGATCGAGGCCGCCGATCCGCTCATCGACCGGCTGCGCGCCGCCTTCCTCGCCGAGGGCGCGGCCCAGTGCGGCATCTGCACGCCCGGCATGATCATGGCGGCGGCGGATCTGCTGGCGCGCAACCCCTCCCCCACCCGCTCGGACATAGAGGACGGCATCGGCGGCGTGCTCTGCCGCTGCACCGGCTACGCCAAGATCATCGAGGCCATCGATGCCGTGGCGCGCGGCGCCAATGCCTATGCGCCGGTGGCGGAAGCGGGCTGCGCGGTCGGCACCCGCATCGCCCGCGCCGACGGGTTGCCGAAGGTTGAGGGCACCGACCGCTTCGGCGCGGATTTCGCGCCCGAGGGTGCCTTGTGGATGCGCGCCGTGCGCTCGCCCCATGCCCGCGCCCGCTTCACCCTCGGCGACCTTGCCGCAGTGAAAGCCGCCCATCCCGGCCTCGAGGCGATCCTTACGGCCGCCGATATCCCAGGCGCCAATTCCTTCGGCATCTTCCCGACCATCAAGGACCAGCCTGTGCTGGCGCCGGGTTTCGTGCGCTATCGCGGCGAGGCCATCCTCGCTCTTGTCGGCACGCGCGAAGCGGTGGAGGGCATCGCCGATGCCGAATTGCCGATCAGCTGGGAGGTCGAACCCGCCCTGATCGGTGTCGAGGCGGCGCTGGCCGAGGGCGCGACGCCGCTCCATGCCAACATCCCCGACAATGTGCTGACCCGCGGCTATCTCGAGACCGGCGACGTCACTGAGGGCCACAGGCTGGGCGCCGCCACCGCCGAGGGGCGCTTCCGCACCGGCTTCGTCGAGCATGCCTATATCGAACCGGAAGCGGGCTACGCCGTGAGGGTTGGAGATCGGGTGGAGGTGACCGCCTGCACCCAGGCCGCGGTGATGGACCAGGAGGAGGTCGCCCGCGTCGTCGGCGTGCCGATGGCGCAGGTGCGAATCATCCCCACCGCCTGTGGCGGCGGCTTCGGCGGCAAGCTCGACGTCTCCATCCAGCCGCTGATCGCGGTGGCCGCCTGGCTGACCAAGAAGCCCGTGCGCATCGTCTATTCGCGCACCGAGAGCATGGCCTCCACCACCAAGCGCCATCCTTCCAAGATCCATGCCCGCATGTCGGCGGACCGGGAAGGTCGGTTCACCGCCTATGAGATGACCGGCGACTTCAACACCGGCGCCTATGCCTCCTGGGGTCCGACGGTCGCGAACCGCGTGCCGGTCCATGCGACCGGCCCCTACAAGGTGCCGCATGTGCGCAACGCCACCCGCGCCGTCCACACCAACGAGGTGCCGGCGGGCGCCTTCCGCGGCTTCGGCGTGCCGCAGGCGGCGATCGCCGGCGAGACGCTGATCGACGATCTCGCGGAGAGCCTCGGCCTCGACCGCTGGCAGATCCGCCGCATCAACGCCATCGGCCATGGCGATCGCACGCCCACGGGACAGGTGCTGCATGCTTCCGCCGGCCTTCCCGAGTGCCTCGATGCGGTGAAGGCCGAGTATGACCAGCTCATGGCCGGGGCCGCCGCGCACAATGCGAAGGGCGGCCGCATGGCCCGCGGCGTCGGCGTCGCCTGCATGTGGTACGGCTGCGGCAATACCTCCATGTCCAACCCGTCGAAGATGCGGATCACGCTCACCCGCGACGGGCGGCTGACCTTCCTCAATGGCGCGGTGGATATCGGCCAGGGCTCGTCCACCGTGCTGCTGCAGATCGCGGCGGATGCGCTGGGCCTGCCGCCGCAGGCCTTCGGCTTCGTGGTCGGCGACACCGACAGGACCTTCGACGCCGGCAAGACCTCGGCCTCGCGCCAGACTTTTGTCTCCGGGAACGCCGCCAAACTTGCGGGAGCGGACCTCAGGGCGAAGATCCTGGCGCTGGCCAATGCCGGTCCCGCCGCACGTTTGGCGCTCGAAGGGTCGCGCCTGACGGTAGAGGACGGCGAGGCGAGCCGGGTCATCGACTTGGCCACGCTCGCCGAAGACGCGGCCGGCATCGTGCTGATGGGCGATGGCGAGTATGACCCGCCGACCACCGCGCTCGATGCCAAGGGCCAGGGCATTCCCTACGCGACCTATGGCTTTGCCGCGCAGGTGGCGGAAGTGGAGGTCGACCGGCTGCTCGGCACGGTGAAGGTCACCCGCATCGTCGCCGCCCATGATGTCGGCCGTGCCATCAACCCGACGCTGACCGAGGGCCAGATCCATGGCGGCATCGCCCAAGGGCTCGGGCTGGCGCTGATGGAGGAATATCTCCCCGGCCGCACCGAGAACCTGCACGACTACCTCATCCCCACCGCAGGCGACGTGCCGGAGATCCGCATTCACCTGATCGAGGACCCGGAGCCCGAGGGGCCGTTCGGCGCGAAGGGCGTGGGCGAACCCGCCCTCGTCGCGACCGCCCCGGCCATTCTCGGCGCCATCCGCCACGCGGTCGGCGCGCGCATGACCGAGGTGCCCGTGCTGCCGCACAAGCTCTGGGCGGCGATGCAGGGCCAGAGGGAGGCGGCGGAATCAGCACGCAGTTGCATCAGCCGCCGTGCCCTCAGCATGCAAGGTCCACCTCAGGAGGTCGCCATGACCGCCACTGACCACCTCTCGCTCGAGGCGCGCTCGAAGAAGTTCGGCGCGGCGGAAGCCGACGGCATCCTGCGCTGCGACGCCTGCCCCGTCCTCTGCCGCATCCGCCCGGGACGGGCGGGTGCCTGCTCGCGCTATGCGAACGAGAACGGCCAGCTGGTGCGCACCGATCCGGTCGTGCTGCTCGCAAAGACGGTCGAGGACGGCGGCAAGCTCGTCGAATTCGGCAAGAATGACTGGGACGGCCAGGTGCTCGATCCCTCCCGCACCTTCGTCACAGCCATCGGCGCGGGCACCACCTATCCCGACTACAAGCCGGCCCCGTTCATTGTCTCGGCGGAGCATGAGGGCGTCGACACGGTCACCGTCGTGACCGAGGGCATCTTCAGCTATTGCGGCGTGAAGGTGAAGATCGACACCGACCGGCATCTCGGGCCCGAGGCTGCGCCCATCCGCGTCGGCGGCGAGCAGGTCGGCCATGTGACGACGGCCGAATATGGCAGCCAGATGCTCTCCATCGGCGGCGTTCGCCACCTGACCGGCGGCTCGAAGAAGGAGGGCAACGTCACCTGCGAGACGATGCTCAAGCTCTGCGCCGGCGAGGCCGTCACCATGACCATCGACGGCGGCCATGAGGTGGTCGTCGCAGCGAACCAGGCGCCCATCGTCGACGGCAAGCCCGAACAGCGCATGCGGGTCGGATGCGGCTCGGCCACCGTCGGCATCTTCGCCAAGCAGTGGCTCGGCCATGTCGACGAGGTCATCGTCGTCGACGACCACATCACCGGCGTGCTGACCGAGCATCAGGCGGGCAAGGTGCTCGACATGCGGGCCGCCGGTATCCGCGTGCGCGGCCGCAAATCCACTCCCGGCCGCTATTTCCAGGTCGCCAATCCCGGCATCGGCTGGGGCGGCACCGACATCGAGGACCCGCTGTCGATCATCCAGAAGATCGACCCCGACGTGGCCTGGCCGGGCCTGCGCCTGCTCCTCACCTCCACCACCGGCGAGCATTTCCTCTATTGCGTGCTGGACGAGAACCTCGTGCCGCAGCCCGCCCCCATCCCCGAGGCGGTGATGAAGGTGGTCGACCGCATCGGCGAGAACTGCGAGCCCTCGCTCTGCACCGTGCTGTTCATGGCGGGCGCGGGCGGGAGCCTTCGCGCCGGGGTCACCGAAAACCCGGTGCTGCTGACCCGGTCGGTGGCGAGCGGCGAGACCCGCGTCACCATGGGCGGCGCGCCGGTCTATCTCTGGCCGGGCGGGGGCATCACCGTCATGGCCGATGTCACCAAGCTGCCGAAGAACGCCTTCGGCTCGGTGCCGACGCCGGCCATTGTCGCGCCCATCGAGTTCACCCTGCCGCGGGCGCTCTACGAACAGCTCGGCGGGCACATGGAGGACATCGTCTCCATCGACGACATCCTGCGCGACGTGGCGCCGACCGCCCGCATCGACGGCTGGATCGCCGGCAATCCCTGGCCCTTCCCGGAGAAGCAGTCGTGACGGCGAAGCGCGCGAAGGCGACCCAGGAGACGCCGCAGGAGCGGCCCTATGTGCTGGAGGAGCAGATCGGCTTCCTCATCCGGCGCGCCCACCAGCGCGCCAGCGCCATTTTCGAGCAGGTGATGGACGGCTTCGACGTGACGCCGGTGCAATATGCCGCCCTCGCCAAGCTGCACGACCTCGGCCCCACCTCGCAGAACCAGCTGGGGCGCATGGTTGGCATCGACCCCGCTACCATGTTCGGCGTCGCCGGCCGGCTCGCCAAGCGCGGGCTCGTCTCGCCCTCCGTCGACCCCAACGACGCGCGGCTCGTCCTTCTCAGCCTCACCGCCGCCGGCCGCGAGGCGGTGGAGGGCATGAAGGCGCTGGGGCCGGTCGTCACGGCGCGCACGCTGGAGCCGCTGAGCGAGGAGGAGGCCGCGACGCTCATCGCGCTCCTCGGCCGCATCGGCTGAGCCATGTGGGAGCCGCCCGCCGTCCAGCCGCTCACCGGCGACCGGCTGCACCTGCAGCACGGTCCGATCGACCTGGTGCTACGCGCCTGGGGGGCGGCCAGCGCGGTGCGCGAGGCCTATGATGCCGCCATCGCCCGCTTCCAGACGGTGCTGCCGGAGCTCGTCGGCGAGCTTTCCGAACTGCGCAAGCCGATGACCGAGAAGCCGCAGGTGGAAGGCCCGGTCGCGCAGCGCATGGTCGCGGCCTGCCGGCCTCATGTGGGCGTCTTCGTCACGCCCATGGCGGCGGTGGCGGGGGCGGTGGCCGACGAGATCCTGTCGGTGATGGTGGAGGCCGCGCCCCTCGACCGCGCCTTCGTCAATGATGGCGGCGACATCGCGGTGCATCTCACCGAAGGCGAGACGCTTGACGTGGCGCTCGCCGCTGACTTCGCGCGCGGACCTATCCCGGCCCTGAACGGCCGTCTGTGCCTTTCCCATGGCGACGGAATCGGCGGCATCGCCACCTCGGGCGCGCAGGGGCGCTCCTTCTCGCTCGGCATCGCCGATTCCGTGACGATCCTCGCGCGCGACGCGGCGAGCGCCGATGTGGCCGCGACCTTGATCGCCAATGCGGTGGATGCCGACCATCCCGCCGTGGAGCGTCGCCCGGCTGAGACGCTCGATCCCGACAGCGACCTCGGCGACCGGTTGGTCACGACGGCGGTCGGGCCCCTGCCCTCCCCCGTCATTGCCGCGGCGCTCGCGGCCGGCCTTGCGCGCGCCGATCAGTTTCAGCGGCGCGGCCTCATCTTCGACGCGGCCCTCGTCCTCCAGGGCGACAGCCGCATCCTCGGCAAAAGCAGACCCATGAGGGAGATCCGATCATGAGTATCGACGTCAGGAAGATCGTCGTCGGCGTCGAGGAGGTCCGCCACGACGGCGGGCCAAAGCTCGACAAGCCCATCCTCAAGGGGTGGGTCGCGGCGGTGCTGAAGAACCCCTTCGCCGGCCGCTATGTCGAGGACATCCAGCCGATGATGGACGACCTGAAGCCGCTCGGCCTCGAATGCTCGACCAAGCTGCTGAAGGCCCTCGGCGGCGACACCACGGCCATCGAGGCCTATGGCAAGGGTTCGTTGGTCGGCTCCGCCGGTGAACTGGAACACGGGGCGCTCTGGCACGTGCCGGGCGGCTATGCCATGCGCGAACTGCTCGGCGAGGCCCTGGCCATCGTGCCGTCCATGACCAAGGTCGGGCCGATGGGCGCCATCCTCGACGTGCCGATCCACCACCGCAACGCGGCCTATGTGCGCTCGCATTTCGACGGCGTTACGCTGATGGTGCAGGATAGCCCGCGCGCCGACGAAATCCTCTTCGCGCTGGCCATGACCACCGGCGGCCGGCCGCATCCGCGCATGGGCGGCCTGACACAGGACCAGATTTCCAAGCGCGACGGCCAGAGGTGAGTCGTCGATAAGATACATGTCATGATTGCGTATCATACGGATTTTCCGTATGATAATTTATGGCGTCTTCGCTCGACTTCGACTGGCATGATGGGAAGGCTGCTTCGAACCTGAAGAAGCATGGCCTGTCATTCGCGGATGCACGGCGGGTCTTCTTCGATCCGCTGCGCGTCGACAGGGACTCGACGAGGGCGGCGGACGGCGAAGAGCGGCGCAAGGTCACCGGACAGATCGGTACCAAGCTCTACACCGTCGTCTATACAGAGCGCGGTCGTCTTGTCTGGCTCATTTCGGCCCGTCGCGCCAACCGCACCGAGGAGAAGCGCTATGGGCCGGTTCCCGCTTGATCCGAACAACCTGCCGCCGCTCGACCCGGATTTCGAGCGGCGCATGGACGCCATGACGCCGGAGGAGATCGAGCAGAACGCGCTCGATGATCCGGACAATCCGCCCTCCACCGAGGAGGAACTCGACCGCGGCGTCGCCGGCCGGCGCGTCCGGCTGCTGCGCCAGTCGCTGAACCTCAGCCAGCCGCAATTTGCCGAGCGCTACCGCATCAATCTCGGCCGGCTGCGCGATATCGAGCAGGGCCGCACCATGCCGGACAGCGCCTTCCTCGCCTATATCACGGTCATCGAGCAGGAGCGCGAGGCGGTGGACCGGGCGCTGGCCTCCTGACGGCGTCAGGCCTGCCCTTCGGTTCCGCCTCTGGACCGGAGCGCCGGCCTGTCTCTATGGAGGGCGAACCATCCCTCGCGTGAGCCTGCCCCATGTCCTCGCAGACCGACCTGTCTGGCCTCCTCGTCGTCTCCGTCGAACAGGCGGTGGCCGCGCCCTATGCCGCATCGCGCCTCGCCGATGCGGGCGCCCGCGTCATCAAGATCGAGCGCGACGAGGGTGACTTCGCCCGCCGCTACGACAGGGCGGTGGACGGCGAGAGCGCCTATTTCGTCTGGCTGAACCGCGGCAAGGAATCGGTCGTCCTCGACCTGAAGGATGCCGGCGACCAGGCGGTGCTGGCGGCGATGATCGTAAAGGCGGATGTCTTCATCCAGAACCTTGCGCCGGGCGCACTGAAGCGCATCGGCTTCGACCCGGCAGAGCTGCGCGCCAGGCACCCCCGCCTCATCACCTGCTCCATTTCCGGCTATGGCGAGGAAGGCCCCTGGCAGCACCTCAAGGCCTATGACCTGCTGGTCCAGGCCGAGTCGGGCCTCTCCGAGATCACCGGCGAGGGCGATGCCCGCGCGCGCGTCGGCGTCTCGGTCTGCGACATCGCCGCGGGCATGACCGCCTTCCAGGCGATCCTCCAGGCGCTGATCGGCCGATCCATCACCGGCGAGGGCCGGCACATCGCCGTGTCGCTCTACCACGCGCTCGCTGACTGGATGAACGTGCCCTACCTCCAATACGCCTATGGCGGCATCTATCCGCCCCGTTCGGGCCTCAACCACCCGACCATCGCACCCTATGGCGCCTATCCATGCGCCGACGGCAAGGCGATCCTCTTCTCGATCCAGAACGAGCGGGAATGGGCCTCGCTCTGCGAGAACGTGCTGGACGACGCGACGATCGCCACCGATCCGCGCTTCGACGCCAATGTGAAGCGCGTCGCCAATCGCGCCGCGCTCGACGCCATCATCCTCGCAGCCTTCGCCCGCCATCCCCGCGAGGCGGTGGTGGAGAGGCTGGAGAAGGCGAAGGTCGCCTATGGCCGCGTGTCGTCGCTCGACGACCTCAAGGTCCACCCGCAGAACCGCTACATGGAGGTGGACACGCCTGCCGGCCGGAAGCGGATGCTGGCCCCCGGCGCGCTGCACGACGGCACGGTGCCGCAGTTCGGGCCCGTGCCTTCGCTGGGGCAACACACGGCGGCGGTCAAGGCCGAGTTCGGCGGGTGATCACCCCGCCGCAGTCGCCTCCCAGCCGCCGCTGGCGCGCTGGAAGAGGATCGGCGTGGCGTTGCGGCGCAACTCGGTGTGCAGGTCGACACCGGTGAGCGCGGCGAGCACCAGCAGCACGCCGCCATGGGAGACGAGGAGGAGATCGCCCTCGGGATCGTCCTCGCGGGCGAGCCAGCGGGAAAGCCCGTTGCCGGTGCGGTGGACGAAGGTCTCCAGGCTCTCGCAGGCCGGCGGATCGACGCGCCAGTCGAGTGTGCCGACCGGCGTGCCGAAGAGGCCGATATATATGCGCTCCTGCAACGCGGCGTCAGGCTCAGGCGTGATGTCGCGGCCGTCGGTGACGACGGCGGCGGTCCGCCAGGCGCGCATCATCGGGCTTGCCACGACGCGGGAGATGGAGGCGAGCGCCAGGATCGAGGCGGCCTCGGCGGCCTGAGCCTCACCAGCAGTGTTCAGCGGCGTCTCGGGAAACTGGTAGACGCCCTTACGGTTGCCCTCGGTCTCGCCGTGGCGAAGGAAGATGAAGCGCGACAGGCGCGGCCGGAAGGGGATGGCGCGAACCAGGTCCTGGATGGCGTCATATCCGAGCGTCGGCGCGACCTGGGTCGGGGTTCCGCTGGCCAAGGGATCATCTCCGGGGCGTCAAGAGGGCGCTGCAATGGACCAGCCTTGCGACGATGTCAAAGGGGCCGCACCCCGTCCTCCACCGTTCTCGCTCTCGCCACCATCGTCTCCCCCTCGCCAATACCCCTGCCTTCGGCTAGCTAGGGCTCCATGACGAGCGAGACGAAGCGCCCTTCCATCCGCGAGCGCATCCGCGCCATCGACCCTGGCGAGACGGTGATCGCCGCGCATTTCCTCGGGGATCAGGCCGCATTGCTGCTGGCGAGCGGCGAAGCGGTGCTGGCGGGTGCCTCGGACCGGCGCGTCACCCTGCATGAGGGCGGCATCCTCGACAGCGCCTCGGACGGCGCGGTTCTCGTCACCGCGGGCGACGACGGTCGGGTCGTTCTGCTGGACGCGAAGGGCGAGCCGCGCATGGTGCATGACAGCGGCGGCACATGGATCGACCGGGTGGCGGTCGGCCCGTCCCGCAGCCTCGCCTGGAGTGCCGGGCGCACGGTCACCTACAGGCCGGAGAAGGGCGAGGCGAAGACGCTGGCGCTGCCCTCCGCCTGTGGCGGTATCGCCTTCTTCCCCAAAGGCCAGCGCCTCGCCCTCGCCCACTACAACGGCGCGACGCTCTGGTATCCGAACGTCGCCGGCGAGCCGCAGAAGCTCGAATGGAAGGGCTCCCATCTCGGCATCACGGTGAGCGCCGACCAGCGTTTCGTCGTCACCACCATGCAGGAGCCGCAGCTCCACGGCTGGCGACTGGAAGATGGCCAGCACATGCGCATGTCCGGCTATCCCGGCAAGGTGCGTTCCTTCGCCTGGACCCATGGCGGCAAGTTCCTGGCGACGTCCGGGGCGAGCGAGGCCATCCTCTGGCCGTTCAGCGGCAAGAACGGCCCGATGGGCGTCAACCCCACCATGATCGCCCCGGCGGCCAAGGCCGGCATCAAGGTGACGCAGGTCGCCGGCCACCCGGCCGCGCCCGTCGTCGCCGCCGGCTTTGCCGACGGCCTCATCCTGCTCTGCCGCATCGAGGACGGCGCGGAGATCCTCATGCGCGAGCCGGACGGCGACGCGGTGACGGCGCTTGCGTGGCGCGCCGACGGCAAGGCCGCCGCCTTCGGCACCGAAAGCGGCAAGGCTGGCATCGCCCTGCTCTAGACGCCGCCCGCCGCGCGCGCCTGGGCGATGCCGAGGACGCGCTGGTAGATGCGACCGACGACCAGCAGGACGAGGCCAAGGCCGATGAAGGACAGGGCCCGCCACAGGCCTGTCAGCCCCGCCATGTCGATGAGGAAGACCGTCAGCACGGCGAGCGCCACCAGCGCCGCTGAAGCGAGACGCAGCGTCCGGCTGCCGAGGACGGCGCCCGCCCCGAGCAGCGCGAGGCCGAAGGCGAGCCAGACCGCCGAATAGGCGTAGAGCTCGGCATCGCCGATGCGCCAGAGCGACACCTCACCGCGGAACAGCATGGCGACGACGATATTGGCGTAGGTCACCAGCATGGCGAGGCCGAAGAGGCCCATGACGCGGCCCTCGATGATCCGTCCGGCGCGGCGGTCGAAATAGGCCGAGGAAAACGCCAGCACCGCGCCGAAGCCGTAGCCGAGCAGCGCCCAGTTGACGATGGCGTGGGTCCCGACGGGACGTCCGGTGAGCCAGGGATTGAAGGCAAAGCCCATGACCACCGCGATCCAGGCCCAGGAGGCGAAGCGCGCGACGACGAGAGCATTGTCCCACAGCGCGCCGCTGCGCCATGCGGCAAGGCGCGACAAGCCGAGGCCGAAGGCGAGCATGGTCACCGTGTGGGTCGCGGCCTCCGGGAAGGTCAGCGGCGCTGCGTGCAGGCGCAGTCCGGCTGCCCCGAAGGCGTGGCGCACCTGAACGATGACCAGCAGCGCGCTGAAGACCATGGCGAGCCCTTCGAGGATCGCCACCGGCTCGTCCTCGCCGCGCCGGCGGCGTAGCAGGATCGAGGCCGCGATCGCCGCAAGGGCCGGCAGGCCATAGCCCGGCAGCAGCCAGTTGAAGACGATGGTCTCGCCGACATCGGCGCCGTTGATGGCGGGGTCCCAGAGGACGCGACCGAGCACTCCGACCCCGGCCAGCGTCGCAACCCAGCGCAGCTGGGGCAGCGGGCGGAAGGTGTAGACCCAGGCTATGGCCGCGACCATGGCGGCGAGGGCAAGGGTGAGCCAGGCGCGCTCGAGCAGCAGGGTGAGCGCGAAGGCGACAGCCGCCAGCGCACCGATGGCGTAGATGGCTGCGGCCGAGGCGAGGCCCGGCCGCTGGCCGGAGCGCAGCCGGTGGGCGGCCTCCGTCGCGACTGCGAAGCTCGCGGCGAGGACCATGGCGATGGCGGCAAAGCGCGGCGAGATGACGAAGCCCTCGACCTTGCCATAGACAATGGCGAGGAGCGCCAGCGGCATGGCGACCGAGGTCGCGGCGAGGATGAGGACGGTCACCGCCTCGCGCTGGCGACGCATCACCGCGATGGCCGCAGGGCCGATGCCGAAGACGAGGCCGAAGGCGAGGCCAGCCCAACCGATACGGGCGAGGACCTCGGGATAGGTCGGCGGGACGCCGAGCGGATCGAGCATGGTGGAGGGCTTCACGCCGGTGACCCAGCCAAGCAGGACGAGGAGCGCGAGCACGCCGGTCGCCGGCACGGCCAGCACCACGGACGGCGCCCGCCAGACGATGGCGAGGACGCCCAGCGACAGGACGAGGTAGAGCGCGACCGCCAGGAGGTCCTGCCGGCTTTCCATGACCGCGAACATGCCGAGCAGGGCGAAGGCGGCGAGAATGGCGGTGGCCTGCCCGTCCATGCCGCGCTCGCGCGGCGGCGCGAAGCGGATGCCCGGGACCACCAGCAATGCGGCGGTGACGATGCCGGCCAGCGCCTGGATGAGGCTCGGATAGGCCCCGCCCCCGGTGCCGATCATGGTGATGGTGCCGAGGAACACCGCAAGACAGGTGGCGGCACCGCGCAGCCAGGGCCAGTCGCGGATCCAGGCGAGAGTGAAGCAGGCGGCAGTGATGATCGCCGCATAGATCGGGAAGATGTACGGGTTCGGATTGGCCGAGGCGACGAGGAAAGGCGCGGCGAAGGCGGCGACGAGGCCGATACCGCCAAGCAGCGGTCCATGCAGGCCGGCAAGGACCAGCGTGCCCATGCCGACGGCCGCCAGCGCGACGAAGGTGAAGGCTGGGCCGATGAAGTCGTAGAGCGCATGGGCTGCGTAGATCGTGCCGAAAGCGGCGACGGCGCCGGCCCCCGTCAGCGCCGCCGGAATGTCGGCGAGCGGCAGGGTCGGCAGGCCCTTGTCGCTGCGGCGCAGCCACTCGCCGCCGGCGAGCAGCGCCAGCGAGAAGATCAGGCCGAAGGCGATGCGCAGGCCCGGGCCGATGAGCCCTGCCTCGATGGAATAGCGAACAAGAAAGAGGCCACCGAGGCCGAGGGCGACGGCGCCGACCCAGACCGCCCAGCGCGAACCGATGGTCTCCTCGAAGCCGCCGAGGTTGGAGGGCGGCGGCGGGGCCGTCGGGGGCGGCGGCGGAAGAGGATCGATGGCCTCCAGCGGGGCGCCGGCCGCGACGGCAGGCACGCTGCGGCGGGCAGCGACGGTCTCGGGCAGCCCCACCGGCTCGGCCGCCAATGGAGGAACTGCTTCGAGCGGGGCCATATCGGCGACGGACGGGGCTGGAACGGGAACCGGCGCGGTCACGGCCGCCTCTCCGGCAGGAGCCTGGCGCGGGGCGGCGTCGAGCGCGGCGCGCACCAGGGTCAGCTCGGTCTCGACCTGCCGTATCCGCATCTCCGCGAGATCGAGACGCCGCTTGGCGTCACCGCTGCGGATGAAGGCGACGATGGTCAGGATCGGCAGGGCAAGAACGGCAGCGATGCCGAGAAGGATGGCGAAAACGAAATCCATCGGGTGATGCCCCGTCGGTCAGCATGGTGGCCGCGGATCGCGGCCGTGCGGAGCGGTGTGGGCCATGATGGTTTCCGGCCTGTGGCGTCCGCCGGGCCGAATGTGACGTCAGTCCCTTGCCAATCCCTTAGGACGGGCTGCGGTCAGCGGACCAACTTGGGCGTGCGGCACACGAGGCGGATCGCGCTGGCCATCCGGGCGCGGTAGTCGACGGGGTCGGCCGCCTTGTGGGTGATGCCCACGGAGAGGATGATGAGATGGCCCGCTAGGTCGTCGGCGCTCAGGCCTTCGGCCGACCAGCGGGCCGGGATGCCGGCGATGGCGAGCGTTTCGGCCACCTCGGCGGCAAGGTCCCGTTCGAAGGCCCTGATCAGCGGGGCAACGAGAGCTTCGCAGGCGGCAATGATGTCGCCCATGATTGCCGATCCGATGGTGGTGGTGTGCGCCGTGCAGAAGGCGTCCAGCACCCGCGTCTCGACAGCCACGCCGTGGCGGCGCAGGAGGCCGGCCACCCGTTCGCGGAAGGCGTCGAGGGTGCGCTCCACGGCGGCAGCGAAGATGGCTTCCTTCGAGGAAAACTGACTGTAGAGGCTGTCTGGCGACACGCCGGCGACGCGGGCGATGTCCTCCATGGCGGCGCCACGGAAGCCATGGCGGACGAAGACCTGGTCCGCCGCATCGAGGATTGCCCCGCGAAGCGCGGCGCCTTCCATCGGGGCAATGGCGTATATGGTCGGCATGGCCCACCACCTAGCCACAATCCCCTAAACTGTACAGTCGTTCGTCGGTATATTCTCAACGTCCCAACCGCAGCGCGAAAGGCACGCCCTCGAAGGCATCGGCGCCGCGGCCAATGCGCTGGATGGCGGTGGCCATGCGGCCATTCCGGCCCAGCATGGCGTCAGCGATGGTGACGAGGCGCAGGTTCGGCGTGGCGCTGGGGCTCAGCCGGCGGATCTCGTCGGCGAGCGCCTCCTCGTCCGCTTCCGGATCGATGGCGCAGGCGGTGATGTAGGCGGCGGCGGTCGATCGGCTGATGCCGGCCCAGCAATGGACCACCAGCGGGCTCGCCGCGCCGTGGGTACGCCACCAGCCGTCGACGAAGCCGAGAAGGCGTTCGACATGGGCCTCGGCCGGGGCGATGTAGCCGTCCATCGGCGTGACGATGTCGTTCATGCCGAGGAAAAGGTGGTCCTCCGCCGCGACGCTGCGCGGCCGCTCGACCACTGTCCCCTGGTTGATGAGAGTCACGACGTGCCGCGCACCGGTCGCCTCCACGGTCTCGGCGAGGCGGGAGAGCGAGCAGACATGGACGTGCATGGAGCGAATCTCCCGTGAAACGGCCAGACAATGGCTCGCGATTGTTGCAGTGATGATGCGACGGCGCGCGCCGCAGGATGACGCAGGCCGGCGTTCAGGGCGACAGCAGGGCGAAGCGGTCGAGGAAGGCGGCCTTGGCCGTCTCCGCGTCCATCGGCACGAGGACCGGCGGAACGCCACGTGGCCCGCCATAGAGGCCCGTCGGCCGGCCGAACAGGGTCGAGGCCTCCTCGACGCCGAAGCCGGCAAGCTGCGTCGCCTCGAGGAAGGCGGAGACGTGGTCGGCCTTCTTGGTGAGCGCAGCGATCTCGGCCGGGACCTCGGCCGGCAGGCCGAAGCGGATGTGGATCGCCGCCATGAGCCGCTTCTCCACCGCCTTGTAGTCGCCGCCGATGACGCCCTTGAACGGCGAGATCATGTCGCCGATCACATATTCCGGCGCGTCGTGCAGCAGCACGGCGAGGCGCCAGCGGCGCTCCAGCCCCGGCTTCATCCGACAGGCGATGTCCTCCACCAGCAGCGAATGCTGCGCCACCGAGAAACCGTGGGCGCCGGTCGTCTGGCCGTTCCAGCGGGCGACACGGGCGAGGCCATGGGCGATATCCTCGATCTCGACGTCGAGCGGCGAGGGATCGAGCAGGTCGAGGCGGCGGCCGGAGAGCATGCGCTGCCAGGCGCGCGGCGGCTTGCTGCGGGGGGAGGTTGAGCGGGAGGTCATGGTTCTTCCTGCCTGCTTCGCGGCAGGGCGGCAAGACGGTCGGGACATCCCCATGGCGGCTGCGGCCATGGACGGGGGAACGGCTTCGGGCTAACCGGGTTCAACCCATCGCGCCCGCCGCGCGTGCCGAGGATTCCCCATGACGATAGCCGAGCCGGTCCGCCTGCCGGAGCCCATCATCGACCGGCCGCGGCCACCGCGCATCGCCGCTGTCGACATGGCGCGCGGCGTCGCCCTCCTCGCCATGTTCATCTACCACTTCGCCTGGGACCTCTCCTTCTTCCGCCTCATCACCACCGACGTGGTGGCGCATCAGGGCTGGAAATGGTTCGCCCACATCATCGCCGGTTCATTCCTCGCCCTGGTCGGGGTGAGCCTCGTCCTCGCCACCCGCGATGGCCTTGATCGCGCCGGCTTCCTCAGCCGGCTCGCCTTCGTCGCGGGCGGCGCAGCGCTGGTCACGGCAGGGACCTATGCCTTCACGCCGGACGCCTATGTGTTCTTCGGCATCCTTCACCATATCGCCGTGGCGAGCGTCCTCGCCCTGCCCTTCCTCGCACTGCCGCTGCTGGCCGTGGCGGGCGCGGCGATCACCGCCTTCGCGCTGCCGGCGCTCATCCGCCATCCGCTTCTCGACGCCGACCTGACGCTGTGGCTCGGCCTCAGCGACCGCCCGATCAATTCGGGGGACTTCGTGCCGCTGTTCCCCTGGTTCGGCTGCGTGCTCCTTGGCATGGTGCTGGCGCGGCTAGTGCTGGCACGGGGCGGCGAGGCGCGGCTCGCGGCCATTCAGGAGACCACGGCTCCGGCGCGCCTGCTCGGCTGGATGGGGCGGCACTCGTTGCCGATCTACCTCATCCACCAGCCCGTCTTCATCGGCCTGTTGTCCGCATTGGTCTGGCTGTTCCCCGCCGCGGTCCAGCCGCGACAGGCGGCCTTCGACCCGCAGGTACGGCCCTTCATCGCCGCCTGCGTGCAGAGCTGCACGGCGAACGGTCAGGACCGCGACCTCTGCCAGGATGCCTGCGACTGCACGGTGGACGGGCTGAAGCGCGACCGTCTGTGGAGCCAGGCGCTCGGGGGCCAGATGAGCACGGCCGAGCGCAACCGCGTGGCCGAGATCGCAAGGGTGTGCCTCAGGGGGGAGTGAGGGCGGAGCCCCTCACCCCAGCGCCTTGACCTCCTCGTGGCGGAAGCAGCCGACCACGTGGTCGTTGGTCATGCCCACCGCCTGCATGAAGGCGTACACAATGGTCGGCCCGACAAAGGTGAAGCCGCGGCGCTTCAGGTCCTTGGAGATCGCCTCCGCCACCGGCGTCTGCGTGGGGATCGCTGAGCGGTCCAGATGGTCGGGCTGGAGCGGCCGGCCATCGACATAGGTCCACAGATAATCCGAGAACCCCTCGCCGCGCGCCATCATGTCGCAATAGAGGCCGGCGGACTTCACAGTGCCCTCGATCTTGGCGCGATTGCGCACGATTCCGGGGTCCGCCATCAGCGCCTCGATCTTCTCCGGGCCGTAGCTGGCGACCACCTCCGGGCGGAAGCCGTCGAAGACCTTGCGGAAGTGCTCGCGCTTGCGGAGGATCGTGATCCACGACAAACCGGCTTGGAATCCATCGAGAATGAGCTTCTCGAACAGGGCGCGGTCGTCGCGCTCGGGCACGCCCCAATCGGTGTCGTGATAGGCGACATAGAGCGGATCGTAGCCCGGCCACCAGCACCGCGGCTTGCCGTCTGCATGATCGGTGAGCAACATCCGGACCTCCTGCCGATTTATTTTACACTTAAAATATTTTTCGCAGGTGGGGTTGTTCGCGAAAATTCCACGGCGATAATGCCTTCGCATTGGCCGCGACCACGGACAAGCCCGGGAGCGGTCGTCGACCCGAGCGTCGCTCGGGGTGGGAGGTTTTCGATGAAGCGCATCCTTCTCTCTCTGGCGTTGGGAGCGGCCGCGCTGTCGGCACCCGCGCAGGCCCAGGAGCCGATCCGTATCGGCGTGATCCAGACATTGTCAGGTCCCGGTGCCGTCCTCGGTCAGCAGGCGCGCGACGGCCTGCAGCTCGCCGTCCGCCATCTCGGTGGGCGCATGGGCGGGCGCGAGGTTCAGGTCATCGTCGTCGACGACGAGCTGAAGCCGGACGTGGCCGTCCAGCGCGTCCAGGCCCTCGTCGACCGTGACCGTGTCGACTTCGTGGTCGGACCGATCTTCTCCAACGTGCTCCAGGCCATCCACCAGCCGGTGGTGACCTCGCAGCGCGCCTTCCTCATCAGCGCCAATGCCGGCCCGTCCGTCTATGCCGGCCGCGGCTGCCACGAGAACTTCTTCGTCACCTCCTACCAGAATGACCAGGTGCACGAGGTGCTCGGCGCCTATGCCCAGCGCCAGGGCATGCAGAGGGTCTTCCTGATGACGCCGAACTACCAGGCCGGGCGCGACGCCATGGCCGGGTTCAAGCGCCACTTCCGCGGCCAGGTCGTCGACGAGGTCTATGTCCCGCTCAACACGCTGGACTTCTCCTCCGAGCTCGCCCGCATCGGCTCGTCGGGCGCCAATGCCATGTTCACCTTCATGCCGGGCGGCATGGGCGTGAACCTCGTCCGCCAGTATTCGCAGGCCGGCCTCACCCAGCGCGTGCCGTTCCTCTCCGCCTTCACCGTCGATGAATCGACGCTGCCGGCCCAGCAGGACGCCGCTGTCGGCATGATCGCCGGCATGACCTGGGCGCCGAACATGGACAATCCGCAGAACAAGAAGTTCGTCGCGGATTACGAGGCGGCCTTCGGCTCGGTGCCGGGCTCCTACGCCATGCAGGCCTATGACGCCGCCATGCTGATCGACAGCGCGGTGCGCGCCACCAATGGCAACCTGTCGAACCGCGACGCGGTGCGCACCGCCCTGCGCAAGGCCGACTTCGTGTCGCTGCGCGGCCGCTTCCGCTTCGCCAACAACCATTATCCGATCCAGGACTTCTACACCGTCCGCGCCGCCAAGCGCGCCGATGGCAAGTTCCAGACGGAGATCGTCGAGCGCATCTTCGAGAACTACACGGACGTCTACGCCGCCCAGTGCCAGATGCGCTGGTAAGCCACTCGCGACACCACCCTCTCCCCGCGTGGGAGAGGGTGGCAGCGTCAGCTGCCGGGTGAGGCCGCTTGGTCCTCACCGATACCCATCGCCACCGCTTCCGCGGCCGGCATCCTGTTGCCCGCCCTCACCCGGCGCCTCTGGCGCCACCCTCTCCCACGAGGGGAGAGGGTTTCCGATCGGCCTGCGATGTCCTCCACGCTCCTCATCATCCAGACGCTGAACGGGCTGCAGCTCGGCGTGCTGCTGTTCCTGATCGCCGCCGGCCTCACCCTGGTCTTCGGCGTGATGGACTTCATCAACCTCGCCCACGGCGTCCAGTACATGCTCGGCGCCTATCTCGCCGCCATGTTCGTGCCGCTGACGGGCAGCTTCGTGCTGGGCCTGATCCTGGCGCTCGCCACGGCCCTGCTCGTCGGCCTGGTGCTGGAGGTCGTCGTGATGCGGCACCTCTATGACCGCGACCATCTCGAACAGGTGCTGGCGACCTTCGGCCTCATCCTCTTCCTCAACGAGGGCGTGAAAATCATCTGGGGCGCAGCGCCGCTGCAGGTGCCGATGCCGCAGGCGCTCTCCGGCACGATCCGCATTGCCGACGGCGTGCTCTATCCGGTCTGGCGGCTCGCCATCATCGGTTCGGGCCTCGCGGTTGCGGTCGGGCTCTGGCTCGTTGTCACCAAGACGCGGGTCGGCATGCTGATCCGCGCCGGGGCCACCAATGCGCCGATGGTCTCGGCGCTCGGCATCGATATCCGCCGCCTCTTCATGATCGTCTTCGGCTTCGGCGCCATGCTGGCGGGTTTTGCCGGCGCCATGGCTGCGCCGGTCCTCTCGGTCGAGCCGGGCATGGGCGACAATCTCCTGATCCTCGCCTTCGTCGTCATCGTCATCGGCGGCATCGGCTCCATCCGCGGCGCCTTCGTCGGCGCGCTGCTGGTCGGCCTCGTCGACACGCTGCTGCGCTCCTTCTCGGTGGACCTCTTGCGCCTCGGCGGCCTGTCGCCCTCCGACGCGCGGACCATCGGCCCGGCGATCGCCTCCATGTCCATCTACATCCTCATGGCCGCCGTGCTGTTCTTCCGGCCGACCGGCCTCTTCCCGGCCAAGGGCTGACCGATGGCCGAGACCCCCGTCCCCCCCGTGATGCCCGCCGCCCCGCCGCTCTGGCGACGGATCTGGCTCCCCGTCCTCGTCTTCGCGCTGCTCGCCATCGTGCCGCTGATCTGGGGCGAGCGCTTCATCCTTGGCCTCGTCACCCGCGCCATGATCATGGCGATCGCCGCGCTCTCCCTCGACCTGATCCTCGGCTATGGGGCGCTGGTCTCCTTCGGCCACGCGGCCTTCCTCGGCATCGGTGCCTATGCGGTGGCGATCCTCTTCACCCACGACATTGTCGATGCCTCCATCGCCTTTCCCGTGGCGATCCTCGCCGGCGCGCTCTTCGCCCTCGTCACCGGCGCCATCTCGCTGAAGACCCGCGGTGTCTATTTCATCATGATCACGCTGGCCTTCGGGCAGATGGCGCTGTTCACCGCCACCAGCCTCTCGGCTTACGGCGGCGACGATGGCCTCAGGATGTTCCACCGTTCCGAGGTCTTCGGCTCGCGGCTTCTCGCCAATGACACGACCTTCTATTTCGTCGTGCTCGGCACCCTGCTCGCCTGTTTCCTCTTGCTCAAGGCCATCGTCGCCTCGCGCTTCGGCCGGGTGCTGCGGGGGGCCAAGGAGAACGAGCGGCGGATGCGGGCGCTCGGCTTCGATCCCTTCCTCTACCGCCTCGCCGCCTATGTCCTGGCGGGTGCGATCTGCGCGCTGGCCGGCGCGCTCTTCGCCAATCTCGGCATGTTCGTCGCCCCCGCCTACATGACCTGGCAGCGCTCGGGCGAGTTCATCGCCATGGTGGTGCTCGGCGGCATGGGCACGCTGATCGGCCCGATCATTGGCGGCATCGGCGTGACGCTGGTCGAGGAATGGCTCGCCCAGATCACCCAGCACTGGAAGGTGATCTTCGGGCCCATGGTGATCCTCGTCGCCATCTTCGCCCGCGGCGGCATCGTGAAGCTCCTGACGCGGGGAGACCGGTGATGAGCACCCCCGTCCTCTCCCTCTCCGGCCTGCACAAGAGCTACGGCGCCCTCAAGGTCACCGATGGCGTCAGCCTCGACGTCATGCCCGGCGAGCTCCACGCCATCATCGGCCCTAACGGCGCCGGCAAGACGACGCTGATCGGCGAGATCACCGGCGAGGTGGCGCTCGATGCCGGCACCATCTCCTTCTGCGGCGAAGACATCACGCGCCTGCCGATCCACCAGCGGGCGCTGCGCGGCCTCACCCGCTCCTTCCAGATCACCCAGGTCCTGCCCGGCTTCACGGCTCTGGAGAATGTCGCGACCGCCGCCCAGGCCCATGACGGCTCGTCCTTCCACTTCTTCCGCCGGGCCTCGTCCGAATCTCACCTGAACCGCGTCGCCATGGACGCGCTCGCGCAGGTCGGCCTCGCGCCCCGCGCCGGCATGGTTGCGGCGAGCCTGTCCCACGGCGAAAAGCGCCAGCTGGAAATCGCCATGGCGCTGGTCTCCTCGCCGAAGATCCTGCTCCTCGACGAGCCCATGGCCGGCATGGGCCGCGAGGAGACCGAGGGCATGGTCGAGGTGCTGATGGCGCTCAAGGGCCGCTATCCCATGGTGCTGGTCGAGCACGACATGCACGCGGTCTTCCGCCTCGCCGACCGCATCTCGGTGCTGGTCTATGGCAGGGTCATCGCCTCCGGAACGCCTGAGGCCGTTCGCGCCGACCCCGCCGTGCGCGAGGCCTATCTCGGCGAGGAGGACTTCGCGTGAGCGAGCCCGACATCGCCATCGACGCCGAGACGCGCCTCGCCCACCAGCCCCGGGATTCGCGCCCCGAGCTCAGGCTCTGGCTGCGCCTCCTCACCTGCACGACGATGATCGAGCGGGAGATCCGCCGCCGCTTGGCCGAGCGGTTCCAGATCACCCTGCCGCGCTTCGACCTGCTGGCGCAGCTCGACAAGTCGCCGGAGGGCATGACGCTCGGCGAGATTTCCAAGCGCATGATGGTCACCAACGGCAATGTCACCGGCCTTGTCGCCCGCATCGCCGAACAGGGCTTCGTCGAACGCCGCCGCGACGTCAGCGACGGGCGCGCCCAGCGCATCGTCATGACGCCCGAGGGCCACGAGCAGTTCGCCCGCATGGCGCGCGAGCATGGCGCCTGGGTGCGCGAATTGCTCGCCGGTCTCGACCCGACCGAGCGCGACGTGATGATGGGCCTGCTCGCCAAGACCAAGGCCGGCGTCGCCCGGGCGTCCGCGGCGCGCGAGGAGGCGGAGGACTGAGATGCTGAGCGTCTCCAATCTCGAGGCCGGCTACGGCGACGTGCAAGTGCTGTTCGGCGTCTCGCTGAGCGTCAAAGCCGGCGAGGTCGTGACCCTGCTCGGCCGCAACGGCATGGGCAAGACGACGACGATCAAGTCGATCTTCGGCCTCATCCGGCCCGCCGCGGGCGCGGTGGAGGTCGAGGGCGTGGCGCTGGCCGGCCAGCCGCCGTTCAAGGTGGCGCAGGCCGGCCTTGGCCTCGTCCCCGAGGGCCGGCAGATCTTCCCCAATCTCGACGTCGAGGAAAACCTCGTCGCCACCGCCGCCAACCGGGGCAAGCGCGAGCAGGCCTGGACGCTGGAGCGCGTCTACGCCTTCTTCCCGCGGCTGAAGGAGCGAAGGCGCAACATGGGCACGCAGCTCTCGGGCGGCGAGCAGCAGATGCTCGCCATCGGCCGGGCGCTGATGACCAATCCGAAGCTCCTCGTCCTCGACGAGGCGACGGAAGGGCTTGCCCCCGTCATCCGCGCGGAGATCTGGGCCTGTCTCGCGCGCCTCAAGCAGGACGGCCAATCGATCCTGGTGATCGACAAGAACGTGGACGCTCTGGTCAAACTGGCCGACCGGCACCTGATCCTGGAGAAGGGCCGGATCGTCTGGGAAGGGACGAGCGGCGATTTCCTCGCTAGTCCCGACCTGAAGGATCGCTATCTGCACGTCTGACCCCGTGCACGCCTTGATCGGAGCCGCCATGGCCACCCCTCTCGCCGAAACAATCGCCCGCGAATACGGGACCCCCGCCGTCGTCATCGACATGGACAGGGTGGAGGCGAACATCGCGCGGGTGCAGGCGCAGTGCGACGCCCAGGGGCTGGCCAATCGCCCTCACATCAAGACACACAAGAGCCCGGAACTGGCAAAGCTGCAGGTCGCGGCCGGCGCCAAGGGCATCACCTGCCAGAAGATCGGCGAGGCCGAGGTGATGGCCGCCGCCGGCCTCGACGACATCCTCATCAGCTACAACCTCCTCGGCGAGGAGAAGATGAACCGGCTCGGCCGGCTGCTGGAGACGATCAGCGTCACGGTGGCCGCCGACAATGCCGCGGTGATCGGCGACCTGCCGAAGGCCGCGGCGGTGGCGGGCCGCCCGCTCGGCGTCGTCATCGAATGCGACACGGGCCGCAAGCGGGCCGGCGTCGAGACGCCGGGCGAAGCCATCGAACTTGCCAAGCTCGTCGCGGCCTCTCCCGGCCTCGCCTTCAAGGGCTTCATGATGTACCCGACCGAGGACGGCTGGCCGGAGGCGCAGAAGTTCCTCGACACGGCGCTGGCCGGTATCCGGCTGGAGGGCCTCGACGCCGAGATCATCTCCACCGGCGGCTCGCCGAACATGAAGAATATCGGCAAGCTGAAGGGCGCGACCGAGCACCGGCCGGGCACCTATATCTACAATGACCGGATGCAGGTCGAGGTCGGCGTCGCCAGCCTCGATGACTGCGCGCTGACCGTCTATTCGACCGTGGTCAGCCGCGCTGGCGCCGATCGCGGCATCCTCGATGCCGGTTCGAAGACCCTGACCGCCGATCCCGGCGGCGGGCTCGACGGCTACGGCCTGATCCTCGAGCACCCGGAAGCGCGCATCGCCAAGTTCGCCGAGGAGCACGGCTTCCTCGACCTGTCGAAATGCAACGAGCGACCGAAGGTCGGCGACATCGTGCGCGTCGTGCCGAACCATGTCTGCGTCGTCGTCAACATGGTCGACGAGGTGGTGATGGTGCGCGGCGAGGAGATCGTCGGTATTCTGCCCGTCGCCGCCCGTGGCAAGCTCAGGTGAGGACAGGTCCATGACCCCGGAAGACAAGCTCGCCCAGTTGGGCCTCACCCTGCCGCCGACGCCGACGCCGGCCGGCAATTACGTGCCCTTCAAGCGAGACGGCAACATCGCCTATCTGGCGGGCCAGGGACCGCGCAAAGCGGATGGCTCGCTGCATACCGGCAAGGTCGGCGGCGATGTAACCGTCGAGGCGGCCTATGAGCACGCTAAGCTGGTGGGCCTGCAGATCCTCGCCTCGGCCAAGGCGGCGGCCGGCGGCGACCTGTCCAAGGTCGAGTTCCTGAAAGTGCTGGGCATGGTCAATGGCACGCCGGATTTCGGCGACCATCCGCGCGTCATCAATGGCTTCTCCGACCTGATGGTGGCGGTGCTCGGCGACCGCGGCCGCCACGCCCGCTCTGCGGTGGGCATGGGCTCGCTGCCCATGGGGATTACCGTGGAGATCGAAGCGGTGATCCGGATCCACGACTGAGGCGCGAGAGCCGGACACCCCCGCGTCATGGCCGGGCTTGTCCCGGCCATCCACGCTTGACCACCGCCGCCTCAAATCAAGTCGTGGATGCCCGGGACAAGGCCGGGCATGACGGATGGGGTCGGGCCGTTGCCCTACTCCGCCACGACCGCCGTCGCCTCGATCTCGATCTTCGCCGCCCTCTCCACCAGCCGCACCACCTGCACCACGGCCATGGCCGGATAGTGCTGGCCGAAGACGTCGCGATAGGCGCGGCCGAGGCCCTTGAGGTTCGCCTGGTATTCCTCGACATCGGTCACGTACCAGGTGAGGCGCACGACATGGTGCGGCTCGGCGCCGCCCTCGGCGAGGATGGCGCGGATGTTCTCGAAGCACTGGCGCGCCTGGGCGACGAACTCGGCGGGAAAGTTCCCCATGATGTCCCAGCCGACGACGCCGCCGGTGACGACGAGGCGGCCCTTGGCGCTCATGCCGTTGGCATAGCCGCGCGGCACCGGCCAGCCCTGCGGGTTGAGGGTGATGGGGCGGACCTCCTCGTCGGGGAGGCTCAGGGGAATGACGGGCTTCAGGGTCTGGCTCATGATCTCTCTCCGGCTACCTGTGCGGCAGCCTTATTCCGCAGCCTTGGGGAGGCCTGAGACCTCGCCGGCCTCGCGGGCGGCGCGCTCGCGGAGCGCAAAGCGCTGGAGCTTGCCGGTCTCGGTGCGCGGCAAGCTGGGGACGAAGGCGATCTCGCGCGGGTACTTGTAGGGCGCGATCTCGTTCTTCACGAAGCTCTGGAGTTCGACGACAAGGGCCGGGGTCACCGTCACGTCGGGCTTCGGCACGACATAGGCCTTGACGATCATGCCGCGCTCGGGATCGGGCTGGCCGACGACGCCGGCCTCGGCGACGGTCGGATGGGCGAGGAGCGCTGCCTCCACCTCGGGGCCGGCAATGTTGTAGCCGGCGGAGACGATCATGTCGTCGTTGCGCGCCTGGTACCAGAAATAGCCGTCCTCATCGCGGACATAGGTGTCGCCGGTGACGTTCCAGCCATCGACGACGTAGCGGCGCTGGCGCTCGTCGGCGAGGTAGCGGCAGCCGGTCGGGCCGCGTACGGCAAGGCGGCCGGGCTTGCCGGGGGGAAGGTCCTCGCCGTCGGCGCCGATGACCTTGGCCTCGTAGCCCGGCACGGGCTTGCCCGTCGCGCCGGGGCGGATGGCCTCCTCGGGCGCGGAGATGAAGATGTGCAGCATCTCGGTCGCGCCGATGCCGTCCATGAGCTTGAGGCCGGTGGCCTCCTCCCAGGCATCGAAGGTCGCCTTCGGGAGAGCCTCGCCGGCCGAAACGCATTTCTTCAGCGAGCGCCAGTCGTGGTCGCGCAGCTGCGGGATCATGGCGCGATAGGCGGTGGGCGCGGTGAAGCAGATGGTCGGCTTGTAGGTCGCGATGGCGGGGAGGAGATCGCCGGGCGAGGCCTTCTCCAGGAGGACGGTAGAAGCGCCGACGCGGAAGGGGAAGAGCACGAGGCCGCCGAGGCCGAAGGTGAAGGCGAGCGGCGGCGAGCCGATGAAGCGATCGTCGGGCGCCGGTCTCAGCACGTTGCGCGCATAGGCGTCGCAGATGGCGAGCAGGTCGCGGTGGAAATGCATGGTGCATTTCGGCTCGCCGGTGGTGCCCGAGGTGAAGCCGAACAGGCAGACATCGTCGCGCGCCGTGTCGACGGCGGCAAAGGTGGCAGGCGCCGCGCTCGCGAGCGCCTTCAGCTCGGTGAAGCCGACGATGCGCTTCAGGAACCGCGAGGTGCCAGCGGTCTTGGTCAGCTCGTCCATCAACCGGTCGTCGCAGAGGGCCAGGGCGATCTCCGCCTTGTCGACGATCTGGCCGAGTTCCTTGGCGCGCAGGAGCGGCATGGTGGCCACCACAATGCCGCCGGCCTTGATGACCGCGAGATAGGCCGCGACCATGGTCGGGTTGTTCGGCGCGCGCAGCAGCACGCGGTTGCCGGGCACGAGGCCGAGGGGGCCGGTCAGCACATTGGCGATGCGGTCGATCTCGGCGGCGAGGTCCTGATAGGTCCAGTTCGTGCCGTCGGGGCTCAGGATGGCGGTGCGCGCCCCCCTGCCCTCCACCACGTGGCGGTCGACGAATTCGGTGACGCAGTTGAGCCGCTCGGGATAGGCGAGTTCGGGCCGGTCGAAGAGGAAGGCCGGCTGGAACTCGGCCGGCGGCAGGCCGCGCGCCGCGAAGCTGTCGACATGGGCGGATGTCGTATCCGGCCTGAGCTTCACCACCGATCCCGTCATCGGACGCTCCCTATTCGGCTGCCTTGGGGAAAGCCGCGGCCTCGGCCTCGGCGAGATGAGCCCTGGCGATGACGACCTTCTGGACTTCGGTCGCCCCCTCGTAGATGCGCAGGGCGCGGATCTCCCGATACAGTTCCTCCACCTTTTCGCCCTTCTTGACGCCCAGGCCGCCGAAGACCTGGATCGCCCGGTCGATGACCTTCTGGGCATTTTCGGTGGCGACCATCTTGGCGATGGCCGCCTCCTTGGTGATGCGGGGCTTGCCCTGGTCCTTCGCCCAGGCGGCGCGGAAGACCAGCAGGGCCGCGGCCTCGAGCTCGGCGACACTGTCGGCGAGCGAGGCCTGGGTGAGCTGCAGGTCGGCGAGCGGGGCGCCGAACATGATGCGGGACTTCGCCCGGCGCGTCGCCTCGTCGAGGGCCCGGTAGCCCATGCCGAGGGCGGCTGCGGCGACGGTGGGGCGGAAGATGTCGAGGTTCGCCATGGCCATGGCGAAGCCGCCGCCGGCCTTGCCGATCAGCGCATCGGCGGGCAAGTGGCAGTCCTCGAAGACGAGGGTCGCGAGCGGATGCGGGGCGATGACGTCGATGCGCTCGGCGATGATGAGGCCGGGCGCGTCGGCGGGAACGATGAAGGCCGAGATGCCGCGGGCGCCGGGCGCCTCGCCGGTGCGGGCGAAGACCACGTAGCGGTCGGCGATGCCGCCATTGGAGATCCAGGTCTTGGTGCCGTCGAGCCGCCAGCCGCCGTCGGCCGTCCGTGTGGCGGTGGTCGCCATGGCGGCGACGTCCGAGCCGGCATCGGGCTCGGAAAGGGCGAAGGCGGCGATCGCCTTGCCGTCGCGCACCGGCGGGCAGCACAGCGCCTTCTGCTCCGGCGTGCCGAAGAGCGAGACGACGCCGGTGCCGAGGCCCTGCATCGCGAAGGCGAAATCGGCGAGGCCCTCGACATAGCCGAGCGTGGCGCGGGTGATGCAGAGGGTGCGCACGTCGAGGGCGGGGTACAGGCCGCCCTGCTCACCGGGCACGCAGGCCTTGAGCCAGCCCGCCGCGCCCATGGCGGCGACGAGGCGGCGGCAGGAGCCGTCGACATCATGGTGGTCGACGAGGCCCGGCACGGTGCGCCCGGCCCAGTCCGCGAGCCGCGCGGCATAGTCGCGGTGGCGGTCCTCGAAGAAGGGCAGCGACAGGAGGTCAGCGGGGAGCATCTCAATCCCCCTCGAAAACAGGCTTGGTCTTCGCCGCGAAGGCCTCGAAGGCGCGGCGGAAGTCCTTGGTGTCCATGCAGATCGCCTGAGCCATGGCCTCGGCCTCGATCGCCTCGTCCACCGACATGGTCCATTCCATGTGCAGCATGCGCTTGGTGATGGAATTCGCAAAGGTCGGGCCATCGGCGATCTCGCCGGCCAGCGCGGTGGCCTCGGCGAGCACCGCATCGGAGGCCGCGAGGCGGTTGAAGAAGCCCCAGGCGTGGCCTTCCTCGCCGCCCATCATCCGGCCGGTATAGAGCAGCTCCGAGGCGCGGCCCTGGCCGATGATGCGGGGCAGGATGGCGCAGGCGCCCATGTCGCAGCCGGCAAGGCCGACCTTGTTGAACAGGAAAGCGACCTTGGTCTTGGCCGTGCCGACGCGCAGGTCCGAGGCCATGGCGATGATCGCGCCGGCGCCGACGCAGATGCCGTCTATTGCCGAAATGATCGGCTGCGGGCAGGCGCGCATCGCCTTCACCAATTCGCCGGTCATGCGGGTGAACTGCAGGAGGCCCGGCATGTCGCGGCCGGTGAGCGGCTCGATGATCTCGAAGACGTCGCCGCCGGCGCAGAAATTGCCGCCAGCACCCGTCACCACCACCGCCTTGATGGAGGTATCGAAGGCCAGCGCCCGGAACAGGTCGCCGAGCTCGGCATAGCTCTCGAAGGTCAGCGGGTTCTTCTTCTCGGGGCGGTTCAGCGTGATGGTCGCGACCTTGCCTTTCACCTCCCAGAGGAAATGCGTCGCCTGCCAGTCGGCCAGGGCCTGTCGGTGCGGGATGCGGTGGGCGGGGGCTTGCATGGGTCGTTTCCTCAGATCTCTCCGCCAGCGACCGGCAAAGCGAGGCCGGTGACGGCGGCGGCCGCATCCGAGACGAGCCAGAGGACGGCGGCTGCCACCTCTTCCGGCTTGATCAGGCGGCCGATGGGCATGGTTTTTGTCAGGTCGGCGAGCGCGGCCTCGGGGCTGCGGCCGGTCTTCGAAACGATCGTCTCGATGGAGCCGGCCACGAGGTCGGTCTCGGTGAAGCCGGGGCAGACGCAATTGACGGTGACGCCGGAGGTCGCGACCTCTTTGGCCAGCGCCCGCGTCAGGCCGACGACGCCGTGCTTCGCCGCGCAATAGGCGGAGACGTAAGGGTAGCCGGTGAGGCCGGCGGTGGAGGCGACCGAGACGATGCGCCCCTGGCCCCGCGCCACCATGCCGGGGAGAACGGCGTGGATACCGTCGAAGACGGCGGTGAGGTTCAGCGCGATCATGCGGTCGAAGAGCGCGCCGTCCATGCGCTTCAGCGGCGCGGTCTCGGCATGGCCGGCATTGCTGATGAAGATGTCGAGATCGCCTGCGCCGCGCAGCGCTTCCGCAAAGGCGGGACGGTCGGTGACGTCGCAGGCGATGGCACGGGCGGCGTGACCTGCAGCGACCGCCTCAGCGAGAGGGGCGTGGCTGCGGCCGAGCACGATGACCTCGGCGCCCTGGCCCGTCAGCGCCGCCGCGATGGCCCGGCCGATGCCGCGTCCACCCCCGGTGACGAGGGCGCGCCGGCCCGAGAGGGGCGACAGCGCAGAGGAAAGGGCGGCGGGGTCCGTCGGCATCGTGGCCTCCTCGCCTGAATGTTTTAAGCTTCAAATATTTTGGAGCAAGAGCCTTTCCGCGCCTTGCCGCCAATTATTTTAAGCCTAAACTATTTTGCATGACGCGCGCCTTCGGGCGCAGCGACAAGGGAGATGGCCATGCGCATCGCGGTGATCGGCGGCGGACCGGGCGGGCTCTATTTCGCCATCCTGATGAAGAAATGGCAGCCGGCGGCGGAGATCACCGTCTTCGAGCGCAACCGCCCGGACGACACGTTCGGCTTCGGCGTCGTCTTTTCCGACGCGACCCTCGACATTTTCGAGCGCTATGACGCGGAGAGCTACCGCGCCATCACCGAGAACTTCGCCTATTGGGACGACATCGAGGTCCGCTTCAAGGACACGGTGCACCGCATCGGCGGCAACGGCTTCTGCGGCTGCTCGCGCCAGACCCTGCTCATCCTGTTGCAGAACCGCGCCCGCCAGCTCGGCGTCGAGATGAAGTTCCAGACCGAGATCGACCCGAGCCCGGAGACCTTCGGGACTTACGACCTCGTTGTCGCCGCCGACGGCATCAACTCCCGCATCCGCGAGGCCAACCGCGACCATTTCCAGCCCGAGGTGGACCTGCGCCCCAACAAGTTCACCTGGCTGGGCTCCACCCGCGAGCTCGACGCCTTCACCTTCTTCTTCCGCGAGACCGCGTTCGGCATCTTCATCGCCCATACCTACCAGTACGAGGCGGGCCGCTCGACCTGGGTCATCGAGACCGATCCCGACACCTTCGCCCGTGCCGGCCTCGACCGCATGGACGAGGAGGCCTCGGCCCGCTTCCTCGAGGGCGTCTTCGCCGAGGAGCTCGCCGGCCATCCACTCATCACCAACCGCTCGCTCTGGCGGCAATTCCCGATGATCCGTTCGAAGCGCTGGGTGAAGGACAATGTCGTCCTCATGGGCGATGCCAAGGGCACGGCGCATTTCTCGATCGGCGCCGGCACCAAGCTCGCCATGGAGGATTCCATCGCGCTGTTCGATGCCTTCCGCGCCAAGGGTACCGTGGCGGAGGCGCTCGCCTCCTACGAGACCGACCGCCGCGAGGAGGTGGAGCGCACCCAGCACGCAGCGGATGTCTCGCTCGTCTGGTTCGAGCATGTCGACCGCTTCTGGGACATGGATCCGCGCCAGTTCGCCTTCGGCCTGATGACCCGTTCCAAGGCGATCACCTACGAGAACCTGAAGCTGCGCGCGCCGGATTTCGTCGCCGAGACCGACCGGATGTTCGCGGAGAGCGTGCCCGATGCGGATCTCGCGAAGCCCCGGCCGCCGCTGTTCCAGCCGCTCACCCTGCGCGGCCTCACGGTGGCGAACCGCGCGGTCGTCTCGCCCATGTGCATGTATTCGGCGGTGGAGGGCATGCCGACCGACTGGCACGTGGTCCATTACGGCGCCCGCGCCATCGGCGGCGCCGGCCTCGTCTATACCGAGATGGTCTGCGTCGCCCCGGACGCCCGCATCACCCCGGGCTGTGCGGGCCTCTGGTCCGATGGACAGGAGGCGGCCTGGACGCGCATCGTCGCCTTCGCCCATCAGAACTCGCAGGCGAAGCTCTGCCTCCAGCTCGGCCATGCCGGCCGCAAGGGCGCGTCGAAGCTGATGTGGGAGGGCATGGACCGGCCACTGACTGACGGTGCCTGGCCGATCGTCTCCGCCTCCCCCCTGCCCTACTATCCCGACAGCCAGGTGCCGGCGGAGCTGGACGAGGCCGGCATGGCCCGCATCACCGCCGAGTTCGTGGCGGCGACGCAGCGCGCGGCGCGCTGCGGCTTCGACATGCTGGAGCTGCACTGCGCCCACGGCTACCTGCTCGCCTCCTTCCTGTCGCCGCTGACCAACCAGCGCACCGACGCCTATGGCGGCAGCCTCGATAACCGCCTGCGCTTCCCGCTCCGCGTCTTCGCGGCGATGCGCGCGGCCTGGCCGGCGGAGAAGCCCATGTCGGTGCGCATCTCCGCCACCGACTGGGCCGAGGGCGGCATCACCGAGGACGAGGCCATCGCCATCGCCCGGGCCTTCGCCGAGGCCGGCGTCGACCTCGTCGACGTCTCCACCGGCCAGACCACGCCGAAGAGCCGGCCGGTCTATGGCCGCATGTTCCAGACGCCCTTCTCCGATGCCATCCGCAACGAGGCTGACGTCAAGACCATGTGCGTCGGCAACATCACCTCGGCCGACCAGATGAACACCATCCTCGCCGCCGGCCGCTCCGACCTCGTGGCGCTTGGCCGCCCGCATCTTGCCGATCCCTCCTTCATGCTGAAGGCGGCGGCCTGGTACGGCGTCGATATCCACCAGCCGCCGCAATACCTGCCGGGCAAGGACCAGGCGCTGCGCAATGCGGTGAAGGACCGGGCGGATTTCGAGGCGCTGAAACTGGCGGCGAAGCCGAAGCGTCACGCGCGGGGGAGTTTTGCGCGGCAAGCGGCGGCGGAGTAAGGCTCAGCCGAGGTCGGCGAGGCGAAAGGTGAGGCCGACGAGATCGGGATGGGCCGGCTCGACCGGGTCCGTCGCGCCAAGGCGGCGGATCGCGCCATAGCCGTCGGCGCGCGGTTCGCGATGGATGGTGACGGCCAGCTTATGCGCGTCCACCACCCAGTAGTCGGCGACGCCATGAGCGGCCATCAGCTCGGCCTTGCGCCCGAGGTCGAAGGCGAGGCTGGTGTCGGCGACCTCGACCACCAGCAGCACGTCGGACGGCGTCAAGCGGGGGCCGGAAAAGTCGCGGTAGATGACGAGGTCGGGCGCGAGGAACGTCGTCTCGGAGAGCTGGAGTGTCGGCTCGGTGCCGACGCGGAACCCCGCCGGCAGGCGGCGGGCGATCAGCATGATGAGGTCGTCCTGGAGGCGCTGATGGATGCGGTTCTTCGCGTTCATCGGGACGAACTCTCCCTCGATCAGCTCGACCCTCTCATCGTCCTGCAGAATGCCGGTCTCCAGCATGCGGAAAGCATCCTCGACGGTGAACGCCCGTCGCGGCAGACCTTCGGCTCCCTGTGTGACCATCACGTTCATCGAATGACCTCGCGGGGGAGGATAGCATCGATAAGACCTGATGTATTGACCGGCGGCTCTGCCGCAAGCCTCTACCGGCTCGCCGCCGACAGCCCGCCGTCCACGGCGATCTCGGCGGCAGTCACGTAGCGCGCCTCGTCGGAGACGAGGAACAGCACGGCCTGCGCCACGTCCCAGGCATCGCCCATCTTTCCCGTGGGCACCTGCGCATTGCGCGAGGCGATGAGCGCCGCGACATCGCCGCCGGCGATGGTCTTCGCCAGCCGCGTCTCGACCAGCGGCGTGTGCATCAGGCCGGGGATGACCGTGTTGCAGCGGATCTGCTGCTTCGCATAGGTCACGGCGATGGAGCGCGAGAAGCCGAGAATGCCGAGCTTGGTCGTCGTATAGGCGACATGCGGCCGGTCGGGCAGGACGCGCACGCCGGCAATCGACGACAGATTGACGATGGCGCCGCCGCCCTGCCGCTCCATGACCGGGATGACATGCTTGCAGGCGAGGAAAGCGGTCTTCAGGTTCAGGTCGAGCTGGGCGTCCCAGACCTCCTCGCTCATCGCCACGGGATCGCCCGGCGCCGAGCCGCCGACATTGTTGACGAGGATGTCGATGCGGCCGAAGCGGGCGAGGCAATCGGCGACCGCCGCCTCGACCTCCTTGGCTTTCGTCATGTCGACGGCTGCCGCATGGGCCGTGCCGCCCTCCGCCGCTATGAGCGCTCGCGTTTCCTCGGCGGCCGCCAGCGAAATGTCCGTGCCGTAGATGGTCGCGCCCTGGCGGGCGAGCAGCACGGCGGTGGCCTTGCCGTTGCCCCAGCCCTCGCCGACGGAGCCGGCGCCGGAGATGAAGGCGACCTTGCCGGTGAGGTCGTGCATGGGGAACTCCGGGGCGAGAGGGATCAGACGAGAACCGGGCTCAGACGAGAACCTGATGGGCCTTCATGCCCACCGTGCCGAAGACGCGGCGATAGCGCTCGATCTCCGATTTCGGGCCGGTCGATTTCAGCGGATTGTCGGAGAGCTTCACCGCCGGGCGGCCATTGGCCTTGATGACCTTGCAGACCACCGAGATCGGCGCCAGGGCATCCGGGTCGCCATTGGGCACGCAGCCCTTGAAATCGTTGGTGAGGTTGGTGCCCCAGCCATAGCCGATGCGCACGCGCCCCTTGAAACGGCGCGCCGTCTCCTCGATGGAATCGATGTCCATGCCGTCGGAGAGGATGACCAGCTTCTTGGCGGGGTCGCGGCCCTTCTCGCGCCACCAGGCGATCAGCTCCTCGGTGCCCTCGATCGGGTCCTTGGAATCGGGGCGGGCGCCCGTCCAGTCGGCGACCCAGTCCGGCGCATGGGCGAGGAAATGCGCCGTGCCGTAGCAGTCGGGCAGGATGATCCGCATGTTCTGGTCGTAGATGCGCGCCCAGTCCTCCAGCACCCGGTAGGGCGCCTTCAGCAGGTCGGCGTCGGTCTTGGCCAGCGCGCCATAGACCATCGGCAGCTCATGGGCGTTGGTGCCGATGGCCTCGAGGCCGAGGTCCATGGCGAGCTTCATGTTGGAGGTGCCGGTGAAGACGTCGGGGCCGAGGCCGTCGGCCATCGCCTCCATCATCCACTTGTGCCAGAGGAAGCCGTGGCGGCGGCGGGTGCCGAAATCCGAGATCTTGAGGACGCCGACCTCGTCCTTCAGCCGGCGCAGGCGCTTGATCTTCTCCCAGGCCTTGGCCTTGGCATTGGCATAGAGGATGTCGAGCTCGAGCTTGGATAGCTGGCGCATGGTGGCGCGGGCGCGCAGCTCGTTGGTGATGGCAAGCGCCTGGACCTCCCACATGGTGGTCTCGGCCCAGCGCCCGGCAAAGGTCAGCTCGTACTGCCCGTCGCGCTTCTCCAGGTGATAGTCCGGCAGGCGGAAGTCCTTGAGGAAGGCGAGATAGTCCGGCCCGAAAATGCGCTCGCGGCCATAGAAGGTGTTGCCGGCGAGCCAGATCAGTTCCTTCGGCGTGAAGCGCAGATCGCGGGCATGGTCGAGCTGGGCGCGCAGCTCGCCCTCGTCGACGATGTCGGCGAGGCGCACGGTGGTGGTGCGGTTGGTCAGCGCAAAGGTCGCCGTCACCTCGGGATGGAAGCGGCGGATGAGCTGCTGCATCGAGAACTTGTAATAGTCCGAATCCAGCAGGGACCGGACGATGGGGTCCAGCTTCCAGGTGTGGTTGTAGACCCGCGTGGCGATGTCGACCATGGACGGTCCGCTCGTGGCGCTTCAGGGTTGGCGACCTTAGGAGGAGGCGCGGGGCTTGCAAAGTCGCCCGACCGGCGGGGCGGCGCAAGGCTGCCGCGCTTCAGGCCACCACCGCATCGCGGCGCAGGCCGAATTCTCTGCCCGGGATCGAGGCGAGCAGCGCCTGGGTATAGGGGTGCTGCGGCGCGCCGAAAACCTCACCGATGGGTCCCGCCTCCACCACCTCGCCGCTCTTCATCACCGCCACGAGGTCGCAGACCTGGGCGGCGACGCGGAGGTCGTGGGTGATGAAGACGATGGAGAGGCCCAGCCGCTCGCGCAGGTCCGCCAGCAGCCGCAGCACCTGCGCCTGCACCGAGACGTCCAGCGCGGAGACCGCCTCATCCGCCACCAGCACCTCGGGCTCCAGGGCGAGCGCGCGGGCAAGGCCGATGCGCTGGCGCTGGCCGCCGGAAAACTCGTGCGGGTAGCGGTCGGTCGAGGCGGGGTCGAGGCCGACGAGGCCGAACAGCTCCTTGGCCCTGGCGAGGGCCGCCTTGCGGTCCATGCCGTGGACGATGGGGCCCTGCGCCACCAGTTCGCCAGCCTTGCGGCGCGGGTTGAGCGAGGCGAAGGGGTCCTGGAAGACCATCTGGATGTGGCGCGTCTCCTGCCGCATCTCCTCGCGGCTGAGCGAGGCGAGGTCGCGGCCGTTCAGCACCAGCGACCCCGTATCCGGATCGATGAGGCGGATGATGCAGCGCGCCAGCGTCGACTTCCCCGAGCCGCTCTCGCCGACGATGCCGAGGGTCGCGCCCTTCGGCAGGGTCAGCGTCACGTCCTTCACCGCATGGGTGACGCGCACGCCGCGGCCGAGGAAACCGCCGGTGCGGAAGGTCTTCGACACGTGGTCGATGGTGAGGATCGGCTCGGTGCCGATGGGGCGCGGCGGCGGCGCTTTCAGCGGCGGCACGGCGGCGATGAGCTGCTTGGTATAGGCGTGCTGCGGGTTGTTCAGCACCTCGTCCGCCGGGCCCTGCTCGACCACCAGGCCGTGCTGCATGACCGCGACCCGGTCGGCGATCTCGGCCACCACGCCGAAATCATGGGTGATGAACAGCACCGCCGTGCCCTTGCGCCGCTGGAGGTCCTTGATGAGGCTCAGAATCTGCGCCTGCGTCGTCACATCGAGGGCAGTGGTCGGCTCATCGGCGATGAGCACCTTCGGGTCGAGAGCGAGCGCCATGGCGATCATGGCGCGCTGGCGCTGGCCACCGGAGAGCTCGTGCGGATAGGCCCTCGCCGCGAGCTTCGGATCGGGGATGCGCACCTCTTCGAGCAGGGCGAGGACGCGGGCGGCAATCTCGGATTTCGACAACCCGGTATGGATGCCGAACATCTCGCCGATCTGGTCGCCGATGGCGCGCAGCGGGTTCAGCGCCGTCATCGGTTCCTGGAAGATCATGGCGATGCCGGCGCCGCGCACGGCGCGCATCTCGGCGTCTGTGAGCCTGGTCAGGTCGCGGCCGTCGAAGAGCACCGCGCCGCCATCGATGTCGACGCCGCCGGGCAGGAGGCGCATCACCGCATTGGCGGTCATGGACTTGCCCGAGCCGCTTTCACCGACGACGCAGAGGATCTCGCCGGAGGCGATGGCGAAGGACACGTCCTTCATGGCGTGGGGACGGTCGGCGCCCTTGGGCAGGCGAACGCTCAGGGCCTCGACGGTGAGGACGGGGGATGCGGCCACGGGTCAGCGTCCCTTCAGGCGCGGGTTGAGCGCGTCGTTGAGACCCTGGCCGACCAGCGAGACGGCGAGGACGGTGAGCAGGATGGCGATGCCTGGAATGGCCGAGACGTACCACTGGACGCGCAGCACGTCGCGGCCAAGGCCGATCAGGTTGCCCCAGGAGGCGACGTTGGGATCGGAGAGGCGGAGGAAGGCGAGCGCGCTCTCCAGGAGGATCGACAGCGCCATGACGACGCTCGCATAAACGATGACCGGCGGCAGGGCGTTCGGCAGGATCTCGCCAAAGATCAGCTTGAGGTCCTTGAGGCCGAGGGTGCGGCCGGCCTGGACGAATTCGCGGTTGCGGAGCGACAGGAACTCGGCGCGGGTGAGCCGCGCAGGGGCCGGCCATGAGACGACGCCAACCGCGACGATCACCGTGCCGATGGTCGAGCCGAAGACGGCGACGAGGACCAGCAGCAGCAGGAAGTTCGGCAGGGTCTGGAAGGCCTCGGTGACGCGCATCAACACCGTGTCGACCCAGCCGCCGTAATAGCCGGCGACAGCGCCGATGACGATGCCGATGGCCACCGCGATGATGGTGGCAACGCCGCCGATGAGCAGCGAGATGCGGGCGCCGTGGAAGATCTGGGCGGCGATGTCGCGGCCCGAATTGTCGGTGCCGAGGGGAAAGCGCGGATTGGCGAAGGGCCAGACCAGCGGGCGGCCGGCCAGCGCCAGCGGATCGCGCGGATAGAGCCAGCCGGCGCTCACCGCCATGGCGATGACGATCAGCAGCAGGATGAGGCCGATGACGGCGGGCGGCGAGCGGAAATAGGCGCGAACGACCTCCACGGCTCAGGCTCCCGTGGTGATGCGCGGATCGAGGCGCGCATAGATGAGGTCGACGATGAAGTTCACGGTGATGACCAGCAGCGCCGACACAAAGACGATGCCGAGCAGGGTATTGAGGTCGCGTTGGACGACGCTCTCATAGGCAAGGCGCCCAAGACCGGGCAGCGAGAAGACGCTCTCCACCACCACCGAGCCGCCGAGCATGGTGCCGGCCTGCAGGCCGATCAGCGTCACCATGGGCAGGAGCGCGTTGCGCAGCACGTGGCGGGTGATGATCCGCGTCTCGTCGAGGCCCTTGGAGCGGGCGGTGCGGACGAAGTCGAGGTTCAGCACCTCCAGCATCGAGGCGCGCATGATGCGCAGGTAGATGGCAAGGAAGATGAGGCCGAGCGTCAGGGTCGGCAGGACGAGGTGGCGCGCCGTGTCGAGCACGGCCCAGATGCCGGTCGCTGTCGAGGTGATGTCGGTGAGGCCGCCGGCGGGCAGCCATTGCAGGTAAATCGAGAAGACGACGATCGCCATCAGCCCGAACCAGAAGGAGGGCGTGGCGTAGAAGATGAGGCCGACGGTGGAGATCAGCGTATCCGGCCACTTGTTGACGCCGCGCGCCGCGATGACGCCGAGGATGAGGCCGAAAAAGAAGGCGAAGGAGAGCGAAGCGGTCATCAGGAGGATGGTCGCCGGCAGGCGCTCGGCAATGACGGTCGCCACCGGCTTGCCGTAGATGGCGGAGAAGCCGAGGTCGAAGCGCACCAGCCGCCACAGATAGTTCCCGAGCTGGGCCGAGACGGAGAGATCCAGCCCGTAGAAGCGGCGCAGCTCCGCCGCCGTCCGCGCGTCGCCGCCGCCCATCTGCGCCATCATCGCGTCGACGGTGTCGCCGGGCGCGAACTGCAACAGCAGGAAGACGCCGACCAGGATCAGCAGCAGGGTGGGAATGGAGGCGGCGAGACGCCGCCCCGCAAGGGTCAGGATGCGCATGGATCAGGCCAGGGGCTGGTGCTGCGGGCTCACTCCGCCAACCAAAGATCGTGCCAGGACGAAGAGCCCCAGCGCGGCGTGTTGGAGTGGTTGCGCGCCCTCGCGGTGATCACCGTGACGAAGATCTGCTCGATCGGCATCCAGAGCATGAGCTCGCCATTGGCACGGCGGACGAAGTCGCCATAGAGCGCCTTGCGCTTGGCAGCGTCGACCTCGGTCGCGGCATCGTCGATGATCTTGTCGAGGGTCGCGTCGGTGACGCCCCACTGGTTGGTCCAGGGCGCGCCGACCGGCTGTCCCGAGCGATACCACACGGTCGTCGAGACGGCGGGGTCGTTGCGGTACTGGTGCCAGCCGGTGGCGAGATCGAAGGCATGGTCGGCATAGACCGACTTGAGGAAGCCGCCGCCATCGGTGCGGACGATCTCGACGCGGATGCCCACCTCGCCGAGCGACTGCTGGATGAAGGTCGCCCAGAGAGAGATGTCCTCGCCCCAGGGGGCGGGCAGGAGGCGCAGCGACAGACGGGTGCCACCCGCGCCGGGGCGCAGGCCTGCCTCGTCGAGCAGACGGATCGCCTTGGCCTTGTCAAAGGGGAACTGCGGGGTGTTGGCGCCCGGATAGAAATCGGTCGAGACCGAGGGGATCGGGCCGGTGCCGAGCTTGGCGAAGTCGCCGAGGAAGTTCTCGATGAAGAAGGGCACGTTGATGGCGTGGGCGATGGCCTGGCGCACCTTGATGTCGGCGAGTTCCTTCCGGCGGAAGTTGAACTCCAGCGTGTTGGTGCGGGCATTGCCCTCGTTGCCCTTGGTGGAGACGACGAAGCGCCGATCCTTGCCGAGGCGCGCCATGTCCGAAATGGTCAGGCCCGAGAACGGCGAATAGTGCAGCTGTCCCGCCTCCATCTGGGCGGCCGCGGCGGCACGGTCGGTAATGACGCGCCAGATGATGCGGTCGAGGTTGGCCGGGCCCTTCCAGTAGCCGTCATGGCGATCGGCGATGATGTGCTGGCCACGCTCGTAGGACACGAACTTGAAGGGACCGGTGCCGAGGGGCGCGAGGTTGCGCGGGTTCTGGCGGACATCGCTGCCCTCGTAGATATGCTTGGCAGAGATGTAGCCGAGGTCGGGCAGCGCACGCAGCAGCAGGTTCAGCGGCATCGGCCGCTCGTAGCGGAAGATCGCCGTGTGCGGATCGGGCGTGTCGACGGCGGTCAGGAAGAGCTGCAGCGTGGTGCCGTAGTTGAGCACCTTCTTCCACATCTCCATGGCGGTGAACTGCACGTCCGCCGAGGTGAAGGGCTTGCCGTCATGCCAGGTCACGTTGCGACGCAGCTTGAAGGTGATGGTCTTGCCGTCGGGCGCGGCCTCCCAGCTCTCGGCGAGAACGCCGACCGGATTCCCGGCGGCGTCGAGATCGACCAGCGGTTCCTGGATCTTGCCACTGACGATGTAGACGCCGGTGGAAGCCTGGATGCTGGGGTTCAGCTGGCGCTGCTCGGCGCCGTAATGAACGACGAAGACGCCGCCCTTGCGCGGCGTCTGCTGGGCGAAGGCCTTGAACGGATCGATCACGTTGGCGGCGATCGCGGCGGAGGTCATCAGCGCTGCGCGACGGGTCAGGTCCATGGGGATCTCCTGGCGAAAGGGGCGGCTCAATTCACGATGGGCGACTGCGGAATAACCGTCAATCGCCGGGGGCGGGCGGGGGCCCGCCGCGCTCAGTGGGGGATGAAGCTGATGACGACGCCGTTGGCGCGGGCGGCCGGCACGCTCACCGTCTCCTCGCCATGGGCGATGCCGGCGGAGGCAGCCTTGGCCTTGGCGAGATCATCCGAGGCGATGACGATGGCCACCGCCCCCTCACCGGCCGCGCCCTCGCGCACGGCGGCGGGATAGAGCGAAGCGAAGCCGGCGGCATCATAGAAGAGGAAGTCGGCGCGCTTGCCGCCCGAGGGCACGCGCCAGCCGTCCGGCGTCTTGGTCGCCGGCTCATCGATGAGGCCGGCCATCTTCCTGGCGGCGGCTTCCGGATCGGCCGAGAGGATCTCGATGCGGGCAATGCGGCGGGCGCCGTTGGCGTGGCTCTGCAGCTCCGGGATCCAGACGGTCTCGCGGGTCAGGTGCTGGCAGGCGAAGATGCGCATGCCGCCGGGATTCTGGTCGAGCGGCCAGCGGAAGACGTTGAACTTGGCTTCGCCCGTGCCGCCGCCGGGCAGATCGACGGGGCGGCCGAAATGGACCGGGCCGAGCGGCTCGAGGCCGCGGGCCTTCAGCTCGGCGGCGCCGCCGGCGGCATCGTCCGTGGTGAAGGCGGTGCGCTCGATGCCCTCGCGCTTCGAAAGGAAGTCGCGGGTCGGCTTGTTCTGGTCGGTCTCGGCGAGGACGCCGAGCAGCTCGAGGTAATCGTCGCCGAACATGATCGTGTAGTTGCCGGTGCCCAGATGCGGCGAATGGGTGCCGCGCGGCGAGACGGTGAAGCCCAGCAGCCCCCAGCCCCGCGCCGAGGCGTCGAGATCGCGGACGGTGACGACGACGTGGTCCGCACCCAGGATGTGCTTGAGCGGCATGGCTTGAGCCTTCTTCTTCAGTTCAGCTGGCCCGCACTTCATCCGATCGGACGCCCGCGCGCAACGCGCCGAGGGTGGCAGAATTGCCGGGCCTCTGCTGCTCTGCACGCATAGCTGGAGAGAAGAATTTGCCTGTTATGACCGATTATAAGTCGGACAAATAGTAGTTTTGTTCTCTATATAGGCGTACAAATGACAAAATAATTCTACTTTCGGGGCTTCCTTCCAGAAACGAGTGGTGGTTTTCACCCACCGCCCGGCCCGTCTGCCGCAGCGGCGCTTGCCGCTGCCCTCCCGGACCGCTTTCATGGATCGTGACACATGTCCGGAGAGACCTCCATGCCTTCCACCGCATCGGCCCCATGGCCCCCGTCCCTGTGGGTCGCGACGGCGCCGCCCGGCCCGGTGCTGCAGCCGCTGACCGGCGAAGAGACGACCGACGTCGTCGTCATCGGCGCCGGCTTCACGGGGCTCTCGACCGCGATCCACCTGCGCGAGATGGGCGTTGCCGTCACGGTCGTGGAGGCGGTGGAGCCGGGCTGGGGCGCCTCGGGCCGCAACAACGGCCAGGTGATCCCGACGCTGGCCGGCCATGACCCGTCCGGCATGACCGCCCGCCATGGCGAGGCGGGCGAGCGGTTCAACCTCGTGCTGCGCGACGCCGCGCAATATCTTTTCGACCTCGTGCGCAAACACGACATCCCCGCCGAGGCCGAGCAGGCCGGCTGGGTGCAGCCGGTCCATTCGCCGGGCCGCTTGAAGATCGCGGAGAAGCGGGTGAAGGAATGGTCGGCGCTCGGCGCGCCGGTCGAGCTGCTCGACCGCGAGGCGACGGCGCGGATGCTCGGCTCGGAGGCCTGGTTCGGCGGCTTCTGGAATCCGACTGGCGGTCACATCAATCCGCTCGCCCTCTCCCGCGGCCTCGCGCAAGTGGCCTTGAGGCTCGGCGCGGTGATCCGCTCGCGCTCACCGGTCAAATCCTATGCGCGCGTCGGCGATGACTGGGTGGTGACGACCGAGAAGGGCCAGGTGACGGCCAAGGCGCTGGTCCTTGCCACCAATGCCTATACGGGGGAGTTCTCCGACAGCCTCAACCGCGACATCGCCCATGAGGTGATCCCGGTCCTGTCCTGGCAGATGGCGACCCGGCCGATCAGCGACAATGTCGCCAAGACCATCATCCCCGACCGGCAGGCCATGTCGGACACCCATCGCGAGCTCTATTTCGCCCGCTGGGACGCCCGCAACCGGCTCGTCACCGGCGGCGCCGCCATGGTGCCGGGCGCCAATGGCGACAACCTGCGCGGTATGATCGGCGAACGGCTGAAAAAGCTCTGGCCGCAGATCGGCGACATCGAGTTCGACTTCGTCTGGTCCGGCTATGTCGGCATGACGCCGGACAACCTGCTCAAGCCCCAGGTCGCCGGCTTCCCGCGCTTCCACCGGCTCGGGCCCAATGGCTATGCCTGGGCGGGCTGCAACGGCCGCGCCGTGGCGCTCTCCGTGTCGCTCGGCCGCGAGCTTGCGAAGGTCACCCAGGGCGTGCCGGAGAGCGAGCTGGGGCTGCCCTTCTCCGAGCCGACACCGCAGCCCTTCCAGCCGATCATCCGGCGCATCGCGCCCTTCGCCCTGCCGCTCTACCGGCGGCTGGACGCCCAGGAGATCTGATCCATGAGCGACCAGCCACAAGCCGAGGTGAAGGTCTTCGGACCGGAGGAGAGCCCGTCCTACTGGCAGCCGGTGCCGGCCAATGGCTTCGTGCGCTGCATCCTCAATCCGAAGACGGTGAAGACCGAGAACCGCTTCGCCATGGGCACGCAGACCGTGGCGCCGGGCTGCCATATCCGCGAGCACACCCATGACCGCCATGAGGAGGTCATCCATCTGACGAGCGGCCGCGGCTTCGCCCGCATCGACGGCGAGGACATTCCGATGGAGGCGGGCTCCACCGTCTTCATCGGTCGCGACCGCAAGCATGGCTTCGTCAATCCGGGGCCGGAGCCGATGAGCTTCGTCTGGTTCCTCATGCCGGGCGGGCTGGAGGACTTCTTCGCCGCCATCGGTCGGGAGCGCAAACCCGGCGAGCCGGCGCCGGAGCCCTTCCCGCGCCCCGCCGATGTCGCCGAGATCGAGAAGCGGACGGTCTTCGGCTGGGCCGATCCGTCGCATAATCCGAAGGGGTGACGAAATGATCGTCGAGGAGCGCGACTACCGCATCAAGGCCGGCCATCTCGCCGAATTCGTCGGTCTCTACGAGGAGCACGGCCTGCCGATCCAGCAGGAGCTGCTCGGCACGTTCCACGGCTATTTCACCTCGGAGACGGCGGAGCTCAACCACGTCGTCGCCTGGTGGTCCTACGACAGCCTCGATGATCGCCTTGCCCGCCGCGACCGGATGATGGCCGACCCGCGCTGGCAGGCCTATCTCGCCAAGGTGAAGGGGCTGGTCGAGGTCCAGCACGTCAGGTTTTTGCGGCCGACGCGGTTCTCGCCGATCCGGTGAGGGCGGAGTTTTCCGAGGGCCCCTCACCCTTCCCTCTCCCCGCAAGCGGGGAGAGGTGGACAGACGCCCTTAGCGTCCCTTGCCCCGCTTACTTGAACCCCACCACCGCGTGCGGGACGTAAGGCGCCTCCAGCGCGGCAATCTCCTCCGCCGTCAGCTTCACCGTGAGCGCCGCCACCGCATCGTCCAGATGGCCCATCTTGCTGGCGCCGACGATCGGCGCGGTGATGCCCGGCTTCTGCAGCACCCAGGCGAGCGCAACCTGCGCCCGCGGGATGCCGCGGGCCTTGGCCACCGCCGCCACCGCCTCGACCACCTTGCGGTCGGCCTCCGCCGTCGCCGCATAGAGCGTCTTGCCGAAATCGTCGGTCTCGGCGCGGGCGCTGGACGAATCCCAGTCGCGGGTGAGGCGGCCGCGGGCGAGCGGGCTCCAGGGGATGACGCCGATGCCCTCCTCGCGGCAGAGGGGAAGCATCTCGCGCTCCTCCTCGCGGTAGAGCAGGTTCACGTAATTCTGCACGGTGGCGAAGCGCGTCCAGCCATTCGCCTCCGAGGTCTTCAGCATCTTCATGAAGCGCCAGGCGCTCATCGAGGAAGCGCCGATATAGCGGGCCTTGCCGGCCTTCACGACATCGTGGAGCGCTTCCAGCGTCTCCTCGATGGGCGTGTCGTAGTCGAAGCGGTGGATCTGGTAGAGGTCGACATAGTCGGTGCCGAGGCGGCGCAGCGAATGGTCGATCTCGGTCATGATCGCCTTGCGCGACAGGCCGGCGCCGTTCGGACCCGGGCGCATGCGGTTGAAGACCTTGGTGGCGATGACGATGTCGTCGCGCTTCGCCATATCCTTCAGCGCCTTGCCGACGATCTCCTCCGAGGAACCGAGCGAATAGATATTGGCCGTGTCGAAGAAATTGATGCCGAGGTCGAGCGCCCGCTTGATGAAGGGGCGGCTCTCGGCCTCGCCCATCGACCAGGGATGGGCGCCCTGGTCGGGGGCGCCATAGGTCATGCAGCCGAGGCAAAGGCGCGAGACGTCGAGGCCGGTGCGGCCGAGCTTCACGATGTCCATGGGGGCTCTCCTCAGAATGCGGGGGGCCAGCTCTAGCGCGCCTGCATGACGGCGAGAACGGCGGCGGCGCAGGGGCCTGCCATGCCGTCAGTCCTCGCGGGTGCGGATGCGCCGGACCACGAGGGCCATGACCAGCACCACGAAGGGCAGGACGGCGGCGGTCGCCACCGTCGGCTCGAAGGGCAGGACGCCGGAATCCTTGCCGCCCTTGAACAGGTAGCCGAGCAGGCCGAGCACGTAATAGGAGACGGCGGCGATGGAGAGGCCCTCCACCGTCTGCTGCAGGCGCAATTGCAGCCTCCCCCGCTCGGACATGGTCTCGAGCAGCGTGCGGTTCTGCTGCTCAAGGGCGATGTCGACGCGGGTGCGCAACAGGTTCGCGGCGCGGGCGAGCTTCAGCGACAGCTCGGCCTGGCGGTCGGAGGCCGTCTGGCAGGTGCGCATGGCCGGCGCGAAGCGGCGGTCGAGGAAGGCCGCCCAGGTCGAGTGCCCCTCCAGCGGCGTCTCGCCGATGACGCCGAGGCGCGAGCGCACCAGCGCCTCATAGGCGCGTGTGGCGCCGAAGCGGAAGCTCGACAGCGCCGCCTCGGCCTCAAGTTCGGCGGCCTGCGCCACCAGCGTGTCGAGCAGGGCGGCATTGCTCTCGAGGCCGGTCGCCGTCTTCATGCGCTGGGCGACGGAGAGAAGCTCGCGCTCGATGCGGCCGATGATCGGCCCGACGCGCTGCGCCTCGGGCAGGCCGAGCAGGGCGAAGCAGCGATAGGTCTCGACCTCCAGCAGCCGCTGGACCAGCGCGCCGGCCACCGCCGGGGTCAGGCCATGGTCGATGACGAGGATGCGGGTATAGCCGCGCGAATCCTGGCGGAAGTCGGTGGCGATGGTCGCCGCCCCGTCTACGGCGTGGGAGACGCAGAGCGAGGCGGGATCGAAGAGCGCCTGCCAGTCCGCGGCAAGCGCGCTCTCGCGCACCAGCGCCAGGTCGATGGCGACGAGCAGCGGGCCGGGGGCGGCGACGGCGCCGCCAACCGGGCTCGGCTGCGGCAGCGGCCAGTGGAAGGGATCGCCGGCCGGCGCCGGAACGTCCCAGCCATAGGTGGAGAACTCGCTGTGCCGCTCCCAGCGCAGCCGGGACGTGGGGAAGACGGCGCGGTGGAAATTCGCGCCCTCGTCAGGCCGGGTAGCGCCCGTCGCGCTGCACCAGGCGGCCAGCGTCGCGCGCTCGTCGGTCACCGGGACTTCGGCGGTCGAAAAGGCGTGGAGCAGCACCCGACGCGGCGTCTCGACCAGCTGGAAGGGCCGGGCATGCAGTTCGTCCAGCACCTGACGGCGGAGCGGGTGGGGCGCGAAATCGAGACTCACGGGGAACGCGTCCTTGGGGGCGAGCGAAGCGTTTATAGGAGACCCGACCCGCCCGCTTGGCAAGCGGCGACGCCGTGCCTGCGTCACTCGATGCCGTAGGCCTTGCGCGCTTCCGCCACCTCCGCCTCGTCCCAGTAGCCGATGAGGATGCCACCGCGCAGCTGCCGCGCCGGACCATAGGTCTCGATGGTCGCATCCGGCATGGTGATGCGGTTGTGGTCGGTGAGCGCCCAGGCGAGGAGGTGCTCCTTCAGCCGCGCGCGAGTGGCCTCGTGCTCGGGATCATCGCCGAGGTCGCGATATTCGTTGGGGTCCGTCTGCAGGTCCCAGAGCATCGACCGGAAGCCCGGCGCGTGGACATATTTGAACCGGCCGTCGAAGACCATGAACAGCCGGCACTCGTCGGGCTTGCGGCCGAGGGTGCGGCGGGAATCCAGCATGGAATAGTCGTATTCGGAGATGGCGACGGGCCGCCAGTCCAGCGGCTTTTGCCCCCGCAGCAGGGGTTTCAGCGACCGGCCCTCGACGACATGGCGCGGCACCGTGCCGCCGAAATGTTCGATGAAGGTCGGCGCGAGGTCGATGGCCTCAACGAGCGCATCGCAGGTGGTGCCACGCGTGGCGTCGGCCTCCGGAGAGGGATCGACGACGATGAGCGGCACCTTCACCGAGACCTCGTGGAACAGGTCCTTCTCGCCGAGCCAATGGTCGCCGAGATAGTCGCCATGGTCGGAGGTGAAGACGATCATCGTCTTGTCCGTGAGGCCCTCGTCGTCGAGGAACTTGAACAGCACGCCGAGCTGGTCGTCGATCTGGCGGATGAGGCCCATATAGGCCGGGATGACGCGGCGGCGGACCTCCTCGCGGGCGAAATTGCGGGAGACCCGCATGTCCATGAAAGCGCCATAGACCGGATGCGGGTTCTGCCGCTCGAGATCCGAGCGGATGGCCGGCTTCACGTCGTCTTCCCCGAACATGTCGTGGTAGGGCGCCGGCGCGATATAGGGCCAATGCGGCTTGATATAGGAGAGGTGGAGGCACCAGGGGCGGCCGTCCTCCTTGGCCTCGCGGATGAAGTCCATGGCCCGGCGGGTCATGTAGGGCGTCTCGGAATGCTCCTCAGGGATATTGGCTTCCTTGTCGGCATGGGCGAGGAGCCAGCCGTTCTGCTTCTCGCCGTCCGGCCCGAGCCCTGAATTGGCGCGGTCTTCCCAGGGGTTGCGGGCCGGGAAGCCGTTTTTCTCCAGATAGGTGTCATAGGCCGGCCGGGCTGCGCCGGGCCGCGAGGGATGCAGGCCGTCGTCGCGCTCATAGGGCTCGAAGCCGCATTGCGCCGCCTCGACGCCGATGACCGAGCCCTTGGGGATGCCGAGCCGCTCCATGCCCTCGTCATCAGCGGTCATGTGGGTCTTGCCGACGAGGACGTTGCGCACGCCAAGCGCCTTCAGGTGCTGGCCGAGGGTCGGCTCGCCGATGCGCAGGGGGAAGTTGTTCCAGTTGGAGCCGTGCGAGCGCATGTAGCGGCCGGTGTAATAGCTCATGCGCGAGGGGCCGCAGACCGGCGACTGGACATAGGTGCGGGTGAAGCGCACGCCGCGCGCCGCCAGTGCATCGATGGTCGGGGTTTTCAGGCGCGGATGGCCGGCGCAGCTGAGGTAATCGAACCGCAGCTGGTCGCACATGATGAAGAGGATGTTTTTCTCGGCGTGCGGCATGGCGGGCTCGTGGGGCAGGCGGGCGAGGACAGTGCGTCGGGACGGCGGTGGCGGCAAGGGGAGTGGACAGGAGAGCCCATTCCGGGAGGGGTCAGGACTGCACAACGCTAGTGCGTCCTTCGAGGCTCGGCCTGTCGGCCTCGCACCTCAGGACGAGGACCGTGGTGAGTGGCAGAACGGTTCCGAGATGGCCGCGCCCGCCTAACGCCGACGGCCCATCCGCAGTGCACAACCCACCTCATCCTGAGGTGCGAGGCCCCCGGCGATGCGTCAGCATCGTCCGGCAGGCCGAGCCTCGAAGGACGCAGTTGGGCCGTGCAGGTCGTCGTTACCCCTCACGTCGGCCTGAACCCCGAAGCCTTCACCGCCGGGGTCCAGTCAGCGATGTCCTGCTTCTGGATCCGCCCGAGTTCCTCCGGCGTCGAGCCGGTGGGCACCATGGCAAGGCCCAGCACCTTCTCCTTCACCGCCGCATCGCGCATCGCCGCCATCACGGCGCGGCTGATGCGCCCCACCATCTCCGGCGGCGAGCCGGCCTTGGCAAAAAGCCCGTACCAGGCGCTGCCGGCGATGGCGATGCCGGCCTCGGTGAAGGTCGGCACCTCGGGCAGGAAGGGCGAGCGCTCGCGCCCCGAGACCGCGAGGATGCGGATGCGGCCGCCCTTGGCCAGCTCCGTCACGTCGGAGGTGGTGGTGATGACCATGGGCACCTGACCGCCGACGAGATCGGTGAGCGCCGGGGCCGAGCCGCGATAGGGCGCGTGGACCAGCGGCACGCCGATCTTTTCGGCCAGCAGCGCGCCGAAGAAATGCGGCAGGTTGCCGACGCCCGGCGAGCCATAGGTGGCGCGGCGCGGGTCCTGCTTCAGCCAGGCGACCAGTTCGGCCAGCGTCTTCGCCGGCGTGTCGGGATGGATGGCCAGCGCGAAGTCGAAAGTGGTGACGAGGCTCACCGGCGCGAGGTCGCGGACGGGGTCATAGGGCAGCTGCGGGAAGACGATGGGGTGGATGACCACCGGCGCGATGGGGGTGAGGAGCAGCGTGCGGCCGTCGGGCGCGGAATTGGTGACGGCCTGGGTGCCGATCTGCCCACCGGCGCCCGGGCGGGCCTCGACGATGGCCGGTTCTCCCAGCGCCCGGCCGACCTCGTCGGCGACGATGCGGGTCAGCGCGTCCCCTGCCCCACCGGCGGCGAAGGGGAAGATGAAGCGCAAGGGGCCGGACTGGGCGCGCAGCGCCGGGGCGGCGAGAGAGAGGGCAGCGGCGGTGCCGAGAAACGTCCGACGATCCAGCGTCCTGCGATCCATGATGACCTCCCCCGAAACCCGACCATGCCCCATGCGACGACGGCGAGACTAGCGCCAGAGCATCGCCTTGTCAATGATAAAATTCCTACTATCGGACTTTGGTCCGATAGAGGAATGATCTCAATAGGCCTTCACCGGGTGGATGAAGGGCCAGGGCGGCGCCTCCGTCCCCCGCGCCACCGCCACCTCGATCAGGGCCGGCGCGCCCTTGGCGAGCGCCGCCGCCAGGACCGGCTTCAGCGCGGCGGGGCTGTCGACACGGGCGGTGTCGAGGCCGAAGGCGCGGGCCAGGGCCGGGAAGTCTGGATTGACGAGGTCGGCGCCGATCAGGCGGTTGCCGTAACGGGTCTCCTGGTCGCGGCGGACATTGCCATAGGCGTTGTTGTTGAAGACCACGGTGACGAGGCCGATGCCGTACTGGACGGCGGTGACAAGCTCCTGCACGCCGAAGAGGAAGCCGCCATCGCCGGTGATCGAGACGACCGGGCGGTCGGGATGGGCGACCTTGACGCCGAGCGCCGTCTGGAAGCCGAAGCCGAGCGTGCCCTGGAAGCCGGAGGATACATAGGTCCGGGGCCGGCGAACGGGATAGCCGAAATAGCTGGTGAAGCCGGCCTGGCAGAGCTCCTCGACGAGCAGGCCCTCAGGCGGCAGGACCTCGCGGATGACGTCGAGATAGTCCATCTCCGGCTGCACAACGCGGATGGCGGCGGCGGCCTCCGCACGGGCCGTCTCGATGGCAGCGCGGTTGTCCGGCGGGCGGTGACCCTCCAGCGCGGCGATGAGGGCGGCGACGCCCTCGCCGGCATCGGCGACGAGCGGCGCATCGGCTTCGAGCCGGTCCATCTCGGCCGGGTCGATGTCAATACGCACGAGCTTGCGGCCGCCGTCGAGCCGGGTCGTCAGCGCCATCATGTTGGCCCAGCGCATGGTCGGCATCTCGGCGCGGGTGCCGATGGCGACGAGCAGATCGCACTGCTCCCAGAGGCGGAAGGCGGCATAGGAGGACAGGCCCCAGGGTCCCGCCTCGTCGACGACGCCGCGGCCGCCGCGGAAGGCGGCCACCGGCGCGCCGATCCGCTCGGCGAGGAGGCCGATGGCTGCGGCGGCATCCTGCGCGCCGGAGCCGGTCATGATGAGTGGGAAGCGCGCGGCGCGGATCAGACTGACGGCATGGGACACCGCCATGGCGTCAGGCTTCAGGGGCGCCTCGAGCACGGCCGCCGCGGCCTCCGGCACGTCCTCGGCTCCCGCCATGACGTCCCAGGCCATTTCCAGCGCCACCGGGCCGGGGCGGCCGGACTGCGCCTGGCGGAAGGCCTCGGCGACGAGGGCCGGGGCATCAGCCGGACGCTCGATCCGCTCGGCCCATTTGACGAGGGAGCGCAGCGTGCCAAGCTGGTCGGCGATCTCGTGGAGATGGCCGCGCCGCTTGCCGATGAAGGGCGTCGGGATCTGGCCGGTGAGGCAGACCATCGGCGTGTTGCAGCCCCACCCCGTGGCCAGCGCCGCGGTGGTGTTGAGCACGCCGGGGCCGGGCACGACCGAATAGACGCCGGGCTGGCCGGTCGAGCGGCCATAGCCGAAGGCCATGTAGCCGCAGGCCTGTTCGTGCCGGGCGCCGACGGTGCGGATGCGGTCGGACGTCTGCGCCAGCGCATCGAAGAGCGGGTACATCTGCGCGCCGGGCAGCCCGAAGACCGTGTCCACCCCGTTGGCGAGTAGGCCCGCGACGATGGCCTCGCCGCCTGTCATCCGCCGCGTCATGCTGATCTCCGAAACTGGGTCAATGGCCCCTGCCCGCCCGGCCCGTCAGGGCCATTTCACCACGGGCGGCAGCGACGACAGAATGCTCTCGACATTGCCGCCGGTCTTCAGGCCGAAGACCGTGCCGCGGTCGTGCAGCAGGTTGAACTCGACATAGCGGCCGCGGCGGATCAGCTGCTCCTCGCGATCGGCCTCGGTCCAGGGCGTCTGGACGTTGCGGCGGACGAGCTCGGGGTAGATCGCCGCGAAGGCGCGGCCGACCGACTGGGTGAAGGCGAAATCGGCGTCGCGGTCACCGCTGTCGAGATAGTCGTAGAAGATGCCGCCGATGCCGCGCGGCTCCTTGCGGTGCGGCAGGTAGAAATAGTCCTCGCACCAGGCCTTGAAGCGCGGATAGTCGGCGACCGCATGGCCCTCGCAGGCGCCCTTCATGGCGTCGTGGAAGGCGATGCTGTCGGCATCCTCCTGCACCCGCCGCCGATCGAGGACGGGGGTGAGGTCGGCGCCGCCGCCGAACCACATGCGGCTGGTCACCACGAGGCGGGTGTTCATATGCACGGCCGGCACGTTGGGGTTCACCGGGTGGGCGATGAGCGAGATGCCGGTGGCGAAGAAGCGCGGGTCCTCCATGGCGCCGGGGATCTGGCCGCGGAACTCGGGGGCGAACTCACCGTGGACGGTCGAGCAATGGACGCCGACCTTCTCGAAGACGCGGCCGGCCATCATGCTCATCACGCCGCCGCCGCCATCGGCGCCGCTGTGGTCGGTGCGCGACCAGGCCTTGCGGGTGAAGCGGCCGGCGGGGGCGGCGGAGCCGGCGAGCCCGTCCTCCAGGGCCTCGAAGCGGGCGCAGATATCGTCGCGCAGCGCCTCGAACCAGGCGCGGGCCCGGGCCTTGTGGGCCTCGACATCGGCCGGCAGCGGCGAGGGATCGGGGCGCGGTGCGTTGACGGCTTTCGGTGCTGCAGTCGGGGCGTTCATGGGCGCTCTTCTCAGGTGCGGAGCACGATCTAGCCTCGTCCTTCCGGCGCGCACAAGTCCGTCAGAAGGCGACGCAGGCGCGCCTGGTGACGATGCCGACGGAGTCCTGCGCAAAGCGAAGGCGATAGGCGCCGGCGACCTCGGCGAGGCGCGGCAGATCACGGGCCTCGTCTGACAGCACGATGGTGATGACCTTGGAGGGTTCGCGGATCAGCCGGCCGGAGGCCTCGCGGTACTGGCCGCGGGCATCGGTGATGGTCAGCCCATCGGGAAAGCGCGGTGTCACCTCGCGGTCGACGAAACCCGCGAAGGCCGTCTCGGAGACGCCGAGCCGCCCGCCGATATTGCGGCCGAAGAGCAGGTCCGCCACCAGCCGCTCGCGCCCTCCCGGCGGGCAGGCCGGTGCGCCGGTGGTGACGCAGCCGGCCAGCGCCAGTGAGGCCAGTAGCAGGGCGGCAAGCGCACGGCTCACGGCAGGCGGGCCGTGTCGTACCAGAAACCCTCGAGATTCTTCGCGAGGTCGCGATAGCCGTCGGAGGAGCGCGGCTTCACCAGATAGGCGTTGGCATGTTCGCGATAGGACCGGCGAATGTCCTCGTCGCGGTCGGAGCTCGAGAAAATCAGCGTCGGCAGGGTCCGCGTCGACTCATCGGCGCGCAGCCGCCGCAGCACGTCATAGCCATCGAGGCCAGGCATGGAGAGGTCGAGGAGCACGAGGTCGGGGCTGTCGCGGGCGATCTCGGCGAGCGCCAGTTCGCCGCTCTCGGCGTGGCGGATGTCGACGGCGCCGCCGGTCGCCGCGAAGGCGTTGCGCAGGAACAGCACCTCGTTCGGGTCGTCATCGACCAGCAGCATCGACCGGCTGGGTTTTGCCATCATCGCCTCCCGTCCTGCGCTCCGCCTTCACCTGCCGACGCGGCAGGGTCAGCTGGAATCGTGCGCCCTTTGGCCAGTCCTTGTCGAGCCAGATTTCGCCGCCGTGGCTCTCGACGATGCGCCGGCACAGAGCGAGGCCAAGCCCGATGCCGGGATAGCGGCTCTCGTCGCGGTGCAGGCGGCGGAAAATCTCGAAGATGCGATCGGCATAGAGCGGATCGATGCCGATGCCATTGTCCTCCACCGCGATCTCCCAGAAGCGGCCGGCCGGCCGGGCGCGGATCTTCACCACAGGCGGCTCGTCGCCGCGGTATTTCACGGCGTTGCCGATGAGGTTCTGGAAGAGGCGGACGAGCAGCTCCTGGTCGCCCTCGATGGTCGGCAGGTTGAACACCTTGATGGTGGCGCCTGCCGCCTGGATATCGGCATCCAGCAGCGCGACCGCATCGCTGACCACCGCGGCGAGATCGACCGCGTCGCGCTTCTCCAGCGCATAGGCGACCTGGGTATAGGCATTGAGGCTGCGGATGAGGCGCTGCATCCGGTCAACGCTGCCCTGGATCTTGGCAGCATAGCCGGCCGCTTCGGCGTCGGTGTCGGCGACACGGGCGCCGAGCATGTCGGAGAACATGTTGATGTGGCGCAGGGGCGCCTGCAGGTCGTGGGAGACGATGGCGGAGAACTGCCGTAGCGACTCGTTGGTCTGGCGCAGCTTCGTCTCCTGCTCCTGGCGCTCGGTGTCGTCGCGCACCACCACCATGATGCAGGCCTCCTCCGGCGTGGCCTGGGGCACGCGGCTGTAGGCGGCCTGGATCCAGACCCAGTGGCCCTCCTTGTGGCGCAGGCGGTGGAGGCTGAAGCCGAGGTCGCGTCCTTCGGCTATCGCGCGGTTGACGCCGTCGACGCGGCGCCAGTCGTCGGGATGGATGATCGCGGCGGGGTTCACCGCCAGCATCTCCTGCGGCGTGTAGCCGAGCAGCCGCTGGCAGGAGGGCGAGGCGTAGAAGATGCGCCCCTCGACATTGCGCAGGATGATGGTGTCGCGGGCGTTGTCGGCAAGCAGGCGATAGCGCTCCTCGCTCGCCTCAAGCGCCGCGCCACGCTCCTCGATGCGGCGCTCCAGTTCGCGGTTGGCGCGGGCGAGCGCAGAGGCCTGCAGGTGAAGCTTCACCGAGGCGCGGCCGAAAGCCTCGCCGACCCGGTTGACCTCGGCGACGTCGGTGCGCGGCACGACGGTGAGCTGGCCGCGCTCCATGGTGGCGGCGGCCTCGACCATGGCGTTGGCGGCGCGCGACAGGCGGCGCACCAGGATGGCCGCCAGGGCGATCGACAGGACGACGAGCAGCAGGCCCACCACCGTGACGCCGCCGAAGGTGCGCCAGAGCGCAGCGTCGATGGCGCTTTCCCTGAGGCCCAGGGTCACCAGCCAGCCGCTGAGCGGCGAGCGCTGGTAGTAGGCCCTGACCTGCAGCCCGTCGGCATTGATGCCATTCCAGGAGCCGGACCGTCCGACCGCAGCGTCGAAGGAGGGCAGTTGGCGGCCAACAGAGGCCTCGTGATTGGCCGAGCGCGCGATGATCAGGCCGGAGAGGTCGGAAAGCGAGGCGAAATAGGGATCGGTGACGCCGGCCCTCACCATGACGCGGTGGAAGACGTCGGGGCTGAAGGTGTTGGAGACGAGCGCCACCACCGTCCCGTCGCGGACCACCGGCACGAAGATGGCGACCGCATAGGTGCTGGTGCCGCGGCTGATGAAGAGGTTGGAGAAGACCGGCTGGCGGCTGCGGATCGCCTCGGTCATCGGCTCGAGGAGCGGCCAATGGGGCAACGCCTCGCCTGCCGGCAGGCCGGTATCGACGAGGAGGCGGCCGTCAAGCGCCCGCAAGCGGATGTCAACGCCGGATTCGGTGAACTGCCGGGCCTGGGCATCGAAGGCGGCATGGTCGCCGGCGTCGATGGCGGGGGAGGTCGCGAGCACCCGCAGGATATCGAGGCGGCTGGAAAGCATCCGCTCGATCTCGGCAGCGACATCCTCGGTGCGCTGCTCGCCGACGAGCTTGAGCCGGGCGATCTCAGCCTCGGCATAGCGCCAGGACACGGCCAGGGAGAGGAGCATGAGCGGCACGACGATCACCGCCGCGAAAGCGACGAGATAGACCGCCAGTGACCGCTCCTTGCCGAGCTCCCGCACCCTGTCTCCCTCCCCGCCGGCTCCATGGCCGATTCGCAAACCGCTTCTGCGGGAAACATACCAGTGGCGCGCAGCGCCAGCGCTGGCCGTGGATCAGGCCATACCGGGGTCCGGGCGGCAGAAGATGTCGTGGACGACGCCGATGACCCGCCGGACATCGTCACTGGCGAGGCTGTAGACGACGCTCTTGCCCTCGCGGCGGGTGGCGACGAGGCCGTCCGCCCTCAGCCGGGCGAGCTGCTGCGACACGGTCGGTTGCGGCAGGCCGAGCAGCGCCTCGAGTTCGCTGACGGTGCGCTCCTGCTCGGACAGGAGGCAGAGCAACAGCAGGCGATTCTGGTGGGCGAGCGCCTTCAGGAAGTCGGCGGCCTCGCCGGCCCGGCGCGTCAGGCTCGCGGCATCGGCGGTGGGGCTGGCAGGGGTCGGGGCGGCGGCAGGCGGCATGAAGGCCTCCCTTCGGAGCTGGGCCGCTCGTCCGGACGAGGATGGCGGCAGCTTCAGCGCTCGATGAGCGACATGCTTCTACAAAGCGCCCGCCGCCGCCTCAACCAATTTCATCTGAAACTACCGGGCCGCGACGGCTCACCGCAGCGGCGGCGCGTAGAGAATACCGCCCATGGACCAGAGCTGGTTGAGCCCGCGCGGGATGGCAAGGCGTGAGCCGGCCCCGACATTGCGCTCATAGACCTCGGCATAGTTTCCGACGGCCCTGACGGCACGGATGGCGAAGGCATTGTCGAGGCCGAGCTTGGCGCCGAGGTCCCCCTCAGCGCCGACGAAGCGGCGCACGTCCGGCTTGGTCGAGCGCAGCGCATCCTCGACGGTGGCGGTGGAAATGCCGAGCTCCTCGGCATTGACCAGGGCGTAATTGACCCATTTCACCGCATTGAACCAGGCGAGGTCGTCGTTGCGGACGACCGGCCCGAGCGGCTCCTTGGAGATGACGTCCGGCAGGATCACAGCCTCGCCGGGCTTCGCCAGCTTCAGCCGTTCGGCAAAGAGGCCGGACTGGTCGGTGGTCAGCACGTCGCACTGGCCCGCCTCCAGCGCCCGCAGCGCCTCTGCGGCGGTCGGCAGGGTACGCAGGGTCAGGCGCATGGAATTGGCGCGGAAGAAATCCGCGACATTGCCGGCGCTGGTGGTGCCCTCCTGGACGCAGACGGGCACGCCGTCGAGTTCGAGGGCCGAGGTGATGGCGGGACGGCGCAGCACCATGAAGCCCTGCCCATCGTGGAAGGTGATGCCGGCAAAGAGCAGGCCGAGCACCGCCTCGCGCTCCAGCGTCCAGGTGGAGTTGCGCGACAGGAGATCGATGCGGCCGGCTTTCAGCGCGTCGAAACGCTCGCTGGCCGAGAGCGGCACATAGGTCACCTTGGCGGGATCGCCGAGCACGGCGGCCGCGACCGCCCGGCAGAAATCGACGTCGAAGCCGGACCAGGCACCGGAGGCGTCCCGGTCAGAGAAGCCGGGCAGGCCCTGGCTGACACCGCAGGTGAGGCTGCCGCGCTGCTTGACCGTGGCGAGCGTGCTGGCATCCGCCGCCGCCGACCAGCCGAGAACAAGCGCCGCGACGAGGCCGGCGAGGCGACGGACGGAGGCGAAGGGACTGGCGAGCGGCATGGCAGGCTCCGGGCGTCGCGGATCGGCGACAGGCGATCAGAGGGCGGCGGCGTGGCGGATGACGACCTTCGAGCCGACAGGCACGCGGGTGTAGAGGTCGATCACGTCGCCATTGGCGAGGCGGAAGCAGCCGGAGGAGACGGCATGGCCGATCGTCTCGGGCTGGTTGGTGCCGTGGATGCGGTAAACCGTGGAGCCGAGATAGAGCGCCCGCGCGCCCATGGGATTGCCGGGACCGCCGGCCATGAAGCGCGGCAGGTAGGGCTGGCGCTGGATCATCTCGGGCGGCGGCGTCCAGTCCGGCCATTCCGCCTTGCGCGAGATCTGCACGAGGCCCGACCAGGTGAAGCCGTCGCGGCCGACGCCGATGCCGTAGCGCAGCGCCCGGTTGTTGCCGAGGACGAGATAGAGGAAGCGCTCGGAGGTGTGGACGACCAGGGTCCCCGGCCTCTCATTCGAGCGGAAATAGACGAGCTGCCGGGCGAAGGGTCCCTCGGTGATGATCACCTCCTCGGTGGAGACACGGCCCGGCTCGTCGCCGATCGACATGGTCTCGCGCATGGCGGCGGGAGAGGCGGCCTGGCCGAAGGCGGCGGCCGGCAGGACGGCGAGAGAAACCGCAAGGGCGAGGCGGCGGAGAAGGGCCGATAGGGTCATGGCAGAGGACGTCATGGCGGGGGGTGTCATGGCAGGCTCCGGTCAGCGGGCGGCGGTGGCCGGGGCGCCGCCGGGGCAGCGCACATAGACGAAGGTGCCGTAGCGGGCGTGGACGTCCGGCGCGACGAAGCGCATCACCATGATGGTCTCGGTCAGCGACAGGATCTCGCGGTCCTGGGGGTGGCCGGGCGGAGCGTCGAAGCCGAGGAAGGTCTTGCCGTCGCTGGTGCCTTTCAGCGTCAGTTCGTAGAGCTTGGGATCGTCGGCGACATGCATCATCACGCCGTCCGAGGGCCCCTTGGTGATGACATAGGGCAGCCGGCAATGCTGGCGGGCCATGGCCTCGGTGCGGGGGCGGTCGCGGTCCTCGCGATAGCTGGCGACACCCCAGGAGCCGATGAGGGCGGTGACGGGATAGGCGGCGCGCGTCGCCTGCGGGACCGGCGCCTGGGCGACGGGCGGCGGCGTCGATGCGCAGCCGGCCAGCGCCAGGGCGGCGCAGGCGAGGCCGGCCATGGCGGCAAGCGGCCTCAAGGGGCGACAGGATGACGTTTCGACCAGCACCAGACACCCCCGCGCGTTCAGCAACAGCAGTGAAATGTGGTTTCACCGTTTTGGCAATGGGGCAGGTCACCTAGCGGCATGCCGACCGGGGCGACGGCGGCATGATGGTAACACCGTGGTGATTGCTTCCCCGCGCATCGTCACCCTATTCTCGCCTGTATCGGCGCGCGGGGAAGATTCTCGGTCCCGCCGCGCCGCAGGGTTTTTCACAGACTGTTTCGTCCTTGCCAGGCTACGGGGACCCACATGCGGCAGTTGACCCGCATCATGATCGTCGATGACGAGCTGCACGACATCGGCTTCATGATCCAGTTCTTCGAGGAATGCCTGGCGGACTGCACCTTCGAGACTTTCAGCTCGGCGGAGGAGGCGCTCGCCCGCCTGCATTTCTCCGATGCCCGCGGCGACAATCCGGCGCTGCCCGACGATCCCGACATCATCATCCTCGACCTGTCGCTCGGCGCGATGGACGGGTTCGAGTTCCTGACGCGGATCCGCGGTGACGAACTGACGCGGCACATCCCGGTGATCGTCATCTCGGGCGATGGCACCAGCCAGGCTGTGGACAAGGCCTATGAGGCCGGCGCCAACACCATGTTCCGCAAGCCGGCCTCGCTGCAGGGCTACCGGGCGATGATCGGCGCCATCGTCGACTATTGGCAGAAGACCGCGCGCCACGCCGCGGCGTGAGCCGCTTGAGTTCGCCGCAGCGGCGGTGCAAGTGCGCGTGGCTGATCCCCGCCGCGACCGAGACGATCCATGACCCGTGCGCCTGCCCACGCTGCCCTGCCCTTCGCCGCCCTCCTCCTTGCCGCCACCGCCCTGCCCGCCGCTGCCCGCGACGCGCAGTGCCGGATCGAGCAGAACGGCCGGGTGGCACTGGAGCGCATCTGCGATTTCCAGCCCGACGGACGCGACGGCTCCTTCGGCCTTTCGCCGCGCGGCGGCGGCCAGGGCGCGCTGTTCGGACCGATCCTGTCGGTGAGCGTCTCGATCATCGAGCCGGGGGTCGCCGAGGTGCGCGGCCTCACCCGCGACGGCATCAATTCGCGCTGGGGCACGGCGCGCCGGTCGACCACGGACCGAGCCTGCTGGGACGGCGCGGACTTCCGGATCTGCGTGCGCTAGGCCGATCCCTTCGGCTCACCCGGCCTCGGCAAGCCGGGTGGACCGCGCCAGCCGCGCCTCCTCCAGCAGCTTGGTTGCGAGGAACATCAGGAAGCCCATTGCCAGCATGGTCTCCCCGACCTCCTGGTCACGCCAGACAATGACATCGCCCGGCCGAAGGACGGCGATGCCATAGCGGTCCGACAGAGACTTCGCCAGCTCGAGGCCGATGTAGATGAGGGAGCAGATCAGGAAGTAGGCGGAGGTGTACCACTGGGTCGCCACCTCCCTGATGAAGGCGCTCCGGTCGGCAAGGCCGAGCGGGCGCGCCAGCCAGGAGAGCCCGCCCACCAGCCCCACGGCGATGTAGATCGGATGGAGCACCCTCTGCACCGGGTAGAGATTGTGGATGTTGATCTCGTTCTGGGAGCTGTGCCGCCGGAACCATTCGGGGGTGGCGATGTCGAACAGCCGCTGCCCCCAGCTGATCTCCTCGATCGCCACGAAGAGCAGGCCGCAGGCGAGCGCCAGATAGGCGAACCGAATGAGGCCCGAGGACGGTCCGGACCGGGTGGCTGCGACGCGCCAGGCGAGAAGCGCCGCCAGGAAATAGGCGGCGGCCTGGATCGTTTCGAGCGCGCCATCCTCCTGGATGAAGCGGTGATAGGTGTCGGGGCTGGCGATCTTCAGGGCCAGCAGCAGGCCGAAGACCAGACCGGCGACAAGGAAGACCGTCCGCTTTTCCCATGGCGACATGGAGGTCATGTATCATGACGTGAGGGCAGCCTGGGCAAGGAGACTTACCGTGCACAGCATTTTTCGCGTTTGACGTGTGCCGCGATGACCAGGAGCCGCAGCTGGTGCAGCGTTGCGGATGCCAGGCCCCGCTCAGTCGCCGGTGACCTCGGTCGGCGCGTCGTGGGCAAAGCCCAGTTCACTCGCAACCGAGCGCATGAGCACCATCTGCTGCTCGGCGACCTCTGCCGACAGCGGGACATTCCGCGAGAGATTCACGGCGAAGAGCGCAAGGTTGCCCTCGACGAGCTGGAGCACGCGCTCCGAGGCCGGCTCGCCGCGGCGCGAGACCAGCGCGGCGTGCTGCGTCTCGGCCGAGCAAACAAGGGGCGCGGCCTCGATCCTCAACGGACTGGCACTGGCTGCGGGCAACAGGACGAGAGCCCCGAGGCACAGGATGCCTGCGGCGGCCCCCGTGAAGGGGAACGTGGTCATGGGAAGGGTCCAGCTTTGGGGGCTCGCGGCGACAGCCCTGCGCGAGCGGGATCATGAGCTGGAAACGAGGGAAACGGCGGTTTTGTTCCCGCAAGACGCTGCGGCAAGCCTGGCTGGGTCGCTAGGATTCGAACCTAGATAGCGGGTACCAAAAACCCGAGTCCTACCATTAGACGACGACCCAGTGCGGCCGGGAGCCATGCTCCGGCGTCAGGCGGGGCGGACCATAGCGATGTGATCGCCGCCGTTCAACGCCCGGTGTGGATCGTCGGCGCCGCACGCCACTGCCGAAGGCCAGAGGGACGCGTCTGTGGACGCCGCTCCGCCTCCTGCACTAGGTTTCGCCACCGATCGGCCGCCCGCCCGGCCGCAAACAAAGTGTCGTGGAGGACGCCATGCTGGGTCTGATGCAGGACTGGCCGCTGCTGATCTCGAAGGTCATCGACCATGCCGGGCTCTACCACGCCAACCGCAAGGTCATTTCCCGCTCCGTCGAGGGGCCGATTGTCGAGACGACCTATGCCGCGATTCGCCGCAACGCCCTGCGCGTCGCCAAGCGGCTGGAGAAGGACGGCATCGGGCTCGGCGACCGCGTCGGCACGGTGGCCTGGAACACCTGGCGCCACCTCGAGGTCTGGTACGGCATCACCGGCATCGGCGCGGTCTACCACACGCTGAATCCGCGCCTGTTCCCCGAGCAGATCGCCTGGATCGCCAATCATGCGGAAGACCGCATGATGATCATCGACCTCACCTTCGTGCCGCTGCTCGAGAAGCTGCAGGACAAGCTGCCGACGGTGGAGCGCTATGTCGTGCTCACCGACAGCGCGCACATGCCGCAGACGAGCCTCAAGAACGCGGTGGCCTATGAGGACTGGCTGAACGAGGTCGATGACGACTTCGCCTGGAAGAGCTTCGACGAGAACACCGCCGCCGGCATGTGCTACACCTCCGGCACGACGGGAAACCCCAAGGGCGTCGTCTATTCCCACCGCTCGAACATCCTGCACTCGCTGATCGCCAACGGTCCGGACATGCTGGGCCTCGCGGCGCGCGACGTGATCCTCCCGGTCGTGCCGATGTTCCACGCCAATGGCTGGTCGCTCGCCTTCACCGCGCCCATGGCCGGCACGACCATGGTCATGCCCGGCCCGAAGATGGACGGCGCGTCGATCTATGAGCTCCTCAACACCTACAAGGTCACCCATTCGGCGGCGGTGCCGACGGTCTGGCTCATGCTGCTGCAGCATCTCGAGCAGAACGGCCTGAAGCTGCCCCACCTGCGCAAGACGATCATCGGCGGCTCGGCCTGCCCGCGCGCCGTCACCAAGACCTTCCGCGACGTTTATGACGTCGAGGTGCTGCATGCCTGGGGCATGACCGAGCTGAGCCCGATCGGCACGGTCTGCTCGATGAAGCCGGAGGTCGCCGACCTCACCGGCGAGGCCTGGCTGGACGTGAAGGAGACCACAGGCCACCCGCCCTTTGGCGTCGAGATGAAGATCGTCGACGACGCGAAACATGAGCTTGCCCGCGACGGCAAGGCCTTCGGCCGCCTCGTGGTGCGCGGCCCCTCCATCGCCGCCGCCTATTTCAAGAACGAGGGCGGCCAGATCCTCGACGAGGACGGCTTCTTCGACACCGGCGACGTCGCCTCGATCGACCCCAATGGCTACATGCGGATCGTCGACCGCTCCAAGGACGTCATCAAGTCCGGCGGCGAGTGGATCTCCTCCATCGACCTCGAAAACCTCGCGGTCGGCCATCCCGATGTGGCCGAGGCGGCGGTCATCGGCATCGCCCATCCGAAATGGGACGAGCGGCCGCTGCTCATCGTCGTGCCGAAGGCCGGCCGCACGCCGACCCGCGACGGGCTGCTCGCCTATATGGACGGCAAGATCGCGAAGTGGTGGATGCCGGACGACGTGGTGGTGGTCAACGAGATCCCGCACACCGCCACCGGCAAGATCCAGAAGACGGCACTGCGCGACCAGTTCAAGGCCTATCGCTTCCCCGGCTGAGCCTGCTGGTTTGCAACAGCGAAGCGCGTGCGGCGTCGTGGCGCTGCAACGCCGGGGCGGCTAGCATGGCCTCCGTCATCGACCGGAGGATGGAATGACGGAAGCCCCCCCGCCGGGTCCCACGGACCCGTCCCGGTCGGGATCATCGCCGCAGCGCGCAACCCCGGGGCCCTGGGGACCGCGCTCGGCCGCGACCGCCATGGCGGCGGCGGAAGCCTCACTGTCCGCGGCACGGACGACCTCGGTTCCGCCGGTGGGGTCCCCTCCCCCCGCAGCGCCCGCCGCGGCGGCGGCGACGCGCATGGTCTTCACCGGCCAGGGTGGCGAGCTCTTCGGCCTGCTCGTGCGCGGCTACGTGCTGCAGGTCATCACGCTCGGTCTCTACCGGTTCTGGTTCACCACCGAGATCCGCCGCTACTACTGGGGCCACAGCTTCGTCGGCGCCGAAGACATCACCTATACCGGCCGGGGCATGGAGCTGTTCAAGGGCTTCCTGATCGCCCTCGCCGTGGTGCTGCCGATCCAGGTCGCGGCCTTCCTCATCCTGCTCGGCCTGCCGCAGGCGGAGATGGTGGTCTCGGCCACGGTCTTCCTCGCCTATGCCCTGCTCGGCCAGTTCGCCGTCTATGCGGGCCGCCGCTATAGGCTGACGCGAACCTCGTTCCGCGGCCTGCGCCTGCGCATGACCGGCTCGGCCTGGTCCTATGCCTTCAGGGCCTTCGGCCTGTGGATCCTCGTCGTGCTCTCCCTTGGCCTGTTCTACCCCTGGGCGACGGCGTCCATGGAGCGCATGAAGATGCGCAACACCTGGTATGGCGACGTACCGGGCGATTTCACCGGCAGCCCGCTCGTGCTGTTCCGGCGCGGCATCCTGCTCTGGCTGATGGCCCTCGCCCTGCCGGTCCTTGGGGTCGTCTCCCTCATCGCCTCGGTGCCGCCGGAGGCCTGGGACGCGCTGTGGCTGTGGCTGGACGGCTCGAGCGCGCGCATCCCGACGGCGGTCGGCCTCGCCATCGCCGCCCTGACGGGGATCGGCCTCCTGACCATCATCGTCCCCATCCTGCTCTTCCCCGCCTTCCAGGCCATCACCTTCCGCTGGCGCATGGAGGGCACGCGGATCGGAGGCGCGTCCTTCACATCCGGCTTCACGGTGGGCGCCTCCTACCGGGTCTATCTCCTCGGCGCGGTGGCGCTGTTCGGCGTGCTCATCCTGCTCGGCATCGTCTCGGCCATCGGGTTCGGCGGCATCGCCACCGTGGCGGTCCTGCGCGGCGGTGACGGGTTCGACTCGACCACCGCCGGGGTGATCGGCATCGTGCTCGTGGCCCTGGCCTATCTCATCCTGTTCGGCACGATGTGGATCGCCAAGCAACTGCTCATCGACCTGCGCCTGCAGCGCGCCCGCCTCGCCTCGCTGGCGGTGGTGAACCTTGCCGCGCTCGACAATGCCCGCGCCAACAATGTCGATGCCTCGGCCATGGGCGACAGCCTCGGCAGCGCCGTTGATTTCGGGTTCAGCACCTGATGCCCTCGATCCCCGCCCACTACTACGACGGAATCACCAGCCGGCGGCAAGCGGTGGAGGTCTCGCTGCATCCTGAAGGGCTCGCGATCTTCTCCGGCGAGGGCCTCGTCGTCGCGCGCTGGCCCTATGCCGCCATCCGCCGCATCGAGGGGTTCCGCGGCAACGGCCTCGCCATCACCCGCGTGCCGGAGCCGGGCTCGACGGCCGAGCCGCGGCTCGAGGTCACCGATCCCGCCTTCGCCGCGGATCTCTCGGCACGGGCGACGCTCTCCCTCACCGGCTCCGACAGCGGCCGGCGCGAGCGGCGCTCGGTGGTGCTCTGGGCGCTGGCGGCGGTCGCCTCCCTCCTCGGCCTCGCCTATTGGGGCCTGCCGGCGCTGGCGGGACGCATCGCACCGCTGGTGCCCGCCTCCGTGGAGCAGCGGCTCGGCGCCGCCATGGACCCGCAGGTGCGCACCGAGTTCGGCGGACCGCGCGGCCTCAAGACCTGCACGGCACCGGCCGGCGTCGCCGCGCTCGCCAATCTCGTCGGCCGCTACGAGCGCGCCGCCGGCCTGCACGTGCCGCTCACCGTCGTCGTGGTCGACAGCCCGATGGTCAACGCCTTCGCCCTGCCGGGCGGCTACATCTACGTCATGCGCGGGTTGATCGACAAAGCCCGTGGCCCCGACGAGGTGGCGGGCGTGCTCGGCCACGAGATCGGCCATGTGCGCTATCGCCACGGCCTGCAGGCGGCGATCCAGTCCGGCGGCCTCGCCTTCCTGCTCGGCACGGTCTTCGGCGATTTCGCCGGCGGCACGGCCATCCTCATCGCCTCGCGCACCCTGCTCTCCAGCGCCTTCTCGCGCGATGCCGAGCGGCAGGCCGACGCCTTCGGGGTCGATCTCATGCTCAAGGCCGGCGGCGATCCCGACGGCCTCGCCCGCTTCTTCCGCGTCGCCGGGGCGGACGGGATGCCGGGCGTCCTCACCTGGCTCAACAGCCATCCGGCGGGACCGGAGCGCGAGGCGGCGATCCGCAAGCTTGCCGAGAACAAGCCGGTGGTCGCTGCCGCCCTGTCGCCTGAGCAATGGCAGGCCCTGCGTGCTATCTGCAGCACGACCAGCTGAGCCGGAACCCAGCCCGCATGCCGCGCAAACCCCTCGTGGAACCGACCTCCCGCCTTGCCGTCTGGGGCCTGAGATTCGTGCTTGCCGGCATGGCGGTGATGCTGGTCGCGATCCTTGCCGCGCGCACCGACCGGCTGGACGGCTACCAGGCGGTGGTCGGGCTCGCGCTGGGCCTCGCCATCGTCGCGACCGGCGTGCTGCTGGCGGTGATCGGCGGCATCGTGATCTGGGTGACGGGCTATGGCGGTGCCCGTCAGGCGACGCTCGCCGTGGTGCTGGGTCTTGCCGTCTCCGCCTATCCAGCGGCGCTGATGGTGATCGGGGTGAGGTTGCCGGCGCTGAATGATGTCACGACCGACATCACGGACCCGCCGTCCTTCGGCATCGCCGCCATGGCGCGGCCGTCCAACGCCAATTCCGTCGCCTATCCCACCGCCTTCGCGCCGGTGCAGCGGCGGATCTATCCGGAGATCCGCGGCATCGATGTCGACCTGCCGGCGGAGAGCGTCAACGAGATCGTCAACGACCTCGTGGAATCACGGCGCTGGACCGTCCTCGACCAGGTCGACTATCGCGGCCCGGACCGCGAGGGGCGGGTCGAGATGGTGACGCGCTCGCTGCTGCTCGGCTTTCGCGACGACATCGTCATCCGCATCCGCTCGGTGAACGGGCGCGCCCGCATCGACATGCGCTCGGCCTCGCGGTACGGACGGCAGGATTTCGGCGAAAATGCGCGGCGGACCATCGCCGCGCTCGACGAGATGCGGGTTGCGGCGCGGCGCGCCCAACGCGAACGATGAGGGACTGACATGAGCATTCGGGCCGCGACCGTTCCGCTGCACGAGGACGAGGTGATCGAGGGCATCCGCCGCTGGGTGTCGATTGAAAGCCCGACCCACGATCCGGCCGGCGTCGAGGCCGTGCTGGACGCCGTGGAAGACGATTTCAAGGGCCTGCCCGTCAGGTTCGATCGGGTGGCCGGCGTCGATGGCTATGGCGGGATCCTCAAGGTGTCGAGCGCCGAGGCCTCCAACGAGAAGCCGATCCTCGTCCTCACCCATATCGACACGGTGCATCCGAAGGGCACGCTCACCGGGCGCCTGCCCTTCCGCCGCGAGGGCGACAAGCTGTTCGGGCCGGGCCTCTACGACATGAAGGGCGGCGCCTATCTGGCGGTCGCGGGTTATCGCGCGCTGGTGCGGGCCGGTGTCCCGACGGCGCGGCCGGTGACCTTCCTCTTCACCCCCGACGAGGAGGTGGGAAGCCCCACCTCCCGCGCCATGATCGAGGAGGAGGCCGCCAAGGCCGCCTATGTGCTGGTGACCGAGCCTGCCCGCGACGGTGGCCGCATCGTCACCGCCCGCAAGGGCGTCGGCCGCTTCACCATCACCTGCACCGGCCGGCCCGCGCATGCGGGCGCGCGACACCAGGACGGCCGCAGCGCCATCCGCGAGATGGCGCACCAGATCCTCGCGATCGAGGGCATGACTGACTATGCCCGCGGCATCACGACGACCGTTGGCCTCGTCAAGGGCGGCACCGCCGCCAATGTCACGCCGGAAACCTGCACGGCGGAGATCGACCTGCGTGTGCCCGATCCGAAGGTCGGCGAGGAGATGGTCGCCCGCATCCTCGGCCTCAAGCCGGTGACACCGGACGTCGCGGTGACGCTTGAGGGTGGCATCAACCGGCCCGCCTATCCGAAGACCGAGACGATCGTCGCGTTGCTCGACCGCGCCAAGGCCGTCGCCCATGCGGTGGGCTTCGATCTCGCGGATTGCCCGATGACCGGCGGCGGCTCGGACGGCAATTTCACCGCGGCTCTCGGCGTGCCGACGCTCGATGGTCTCGGCATTGACGGCGCCGGCGCCCACACGCTGGAGGAACATGGTTTGGTTTCCTCCATCCTGCCGCGGGCCCGTCTGCTTGCAGGTCTGATGGAAACGCTGAGGTAAGGGGCCGTCGTCTATGCTCGCGGCGACGGTCCTTCACGGAGCCCCCGCGACATGGCGGAAATGTGCGGCAACTGCCGGAACTACCTGGATTCGCGCGGGATCTGCCGCGCCCATCCCCCGACCGCCAAAGACGACGGCTCGGCGCGCTGGCCGTCGGTCTCGCGCAGCGACTGGTGCGGGGAGTACAAGGTGCTGCCGCCGCCGGTGAACCAGGGCCTGCGCAAGCTCGAGAGCGCCTGAGGTTCAGGGCCGGCTTACGGACCAGAAGCCCCAGTAGAGCATCAGCAGGGCGAAGGCCGACCCCAGACTGGCGATGAGCACCCACAGGACCGGCTTGCCGGTGACGGCGGACCGCGCCGTGTCGGTGCTGATCACCTGCGGCCCCGGCGCATCGTAGGACGGCGGCGGGTGCTGGCGGCGGTCGGGTTCGACAAGGTCGGAGGATTTATCGGCCATCGGGTTCTCCTGCTATCGCGGGAGAAACGAGGGGCGGTGGAGCCGGGTTCCGCCCAGGCGCCCTAGGAGCGCGGACTAGCGGGTCAGGCGCGCTGCCTGCATGAAGCGGGTGTTGACGTCAAAGCTGCGGACAACGAGATCCTGGATCCCGCGAATGAGCGCGAGCTTCCTGTCCGGGTCCAGCTCACCCGAGTCGATGAGCGCAGCCGCTCGGCCGAGGGCGGCGGTCGCGTCCGCCATGGCGCGGACGACCAGGATGGGGCTTGCCGGATCGAGCGATGGGCCGCGATCCTCGCCGAACAAAGCGACGACGTTCCCCTGTTGCAGACTCGCCATGCCATCACTCCCAACTGCCCAAAAATTTTGCAGCTGCACGAGGATTAGTGCCACAGAGTGAACAGAGCGTTAAACGTGCCGCAACGTAATGTATTTTATTTGATGCAAAGCTGACGTTGTACGGCAGGCAGTGCAGTCAAGGGGCGGCGCCATCTGCGGGCGGATCGTGTATTTGTCAGAGGGTGCTCGCGTAGGCCCGACCGCGCCAGAAAGGCCGCTGGTCGGAGTGGCAGGATTTGAACCTGCGACCCCCACGTCCCGAACGTGGTGCGCTACCAGACTGCGCTACACTCCGCCTCGCGAACAGGCCGCGTGTATAGCGATGCCTCCGGCGCCGCGCAACCCCTGTCGGGCCGGCTTTCGACAAGATGGCTGGCATGGCTCGACGGGGCCTTCGACCGGTGGTTGGATAGGGCCATGAGCCGACATTCCTTCGATGCCGTCGCCTTCGCGGGCGGCGGGAACCGTTGCTACTGGCAGGGCGGTTTCTGGGACGCCTTCACCGCCATCCACCCGCAGAGGCCGGGGCTGGTTGTCGGTGTCTCGGCTGGTGCCTTCCAGGCCTGCTTCTCGCTCATCGGCGAGGGCGACCGCGTCCGCCGCATCGTCATCGACGCCTGCGCCACCATCGAGCGGGAGCTGGACTGGGGCCTGCTCCTCAAGGGCCGTTCGCCCTTCGTCGTCGCCGACCTCTATCGCGACCTTCTGGCGACCGTCTTTGGGCCGCTGGAAGTCGCGGCGCTGCGGGCGGCCCCGGAGATCCTCATCCAGGTGACGCATCCGCCGCGCTGGATGCCGGCCATCGTCGCGGCTTATGCGGCCATCGGCGCCTATCAGGTCGAGAAGGTTCTGCTTGGCGCCGCCCATTCCCGCGCCGGCCGCCATGTCGGCCTCACCGCCGGCCAGGTGTCCACGCATCAGGTGGAGACACCCGAAGCCCTGGTCGAGGCGTTGATGGGAACGGCCGCAGTGCCCCCTTTCATGCCGGTCGGTCGCATTGACGGGCGCCCGGCCCTCGATGGCGGGCTCGTCGACAATCCGCCGCTCGACCGCATCGCGGCGGTGGAGGCGTCAGGCGGGCGGGCGCTGGTATTGACGACGCGCGCGGGCAAGACGGTCGCGGCGACGGAGACACGGAGGGTGGTGCAGCCTTCCGTGCCGATCGTCACCAGCCGCTTCGCGGTGACCGACGGCGCGGCGATCCAGGCGGCCTATGAGCTGGGACTGCGCGACGGCGAGGCCTTCGCGCGGAGCCTGTGAGGCGGTTCAGCCGCGCGCGTCCAGCCAGGCCTCAAGCTCCATGAAGGAGGGCAGCACCACGTCGGCATGGTGTTCGAAACCCTCCGGCACCAGCGGCCCCGAGGTGACGCCGACCGCAATGACCCCCGCGGCCCGCGCGGCGTGCATGTCGTGAAGGCTGTCGCCGACGAGGACGACCTCGTGCGGCGCCATGCGCCAGGCGTCGAGGAAGGCGGTGATCTGCCCCGGCGCGGGCTTGCGGCCATGGCCGGAATCCCAGCCGACGATGAAATCGAAATGGTGGTCGATGCCGAGACGGGCGGTCTGGCTGCGGGCGCCATTCTCGGAATCGTTGGTGACGACGCCGAGCACGAGGCCGCGCGCCTTCAAGGCTTCCATCACCGCCGCAGGTTCGCCAATGGGGGTGAGACCGGCGAGCCCTTCCTCGACGAAGAGCACATCCATCTCGTCGGTGAAGGCTGAGGAGAAGGGCCGGCCGAGCGCCTCCGCCCAGAGCGGGCCGTAATCGGCGGAGGAACCCGCGACGAGCGGCGAGGTGGGGTGGAAGCGCATCGCCGCCTCGTCGAACGCGGAGACCGCCATCAGGCGCTCGATGCCGGCACGGTCGCCCTCAGCCATGCGTTCCATGACACGGTAGGCGGCCGGCCCCCAGGTGCGGTCGAAATCGACGAAGGTGCCGTCCTTGTCGAAGAGAATGGCGCGAATGGTCATGCGAGGCTCCTCGCCTGCCCCTGTGACACGGTCATGACGGGCGGTCCAGCAATGAGGCCGCGGCCTTGCGGGCTTGCCTTGGCAGGCCTGTCGGCCTAATCCCGCCGGGACCAATGCCGCGCGCCGGAGATCCCGCCATGCGCTATATCTCGACCCGGGGCGAGGCTCCGGTGCTCAACTTCCCCGACGCGCTGCTGGCGGGCCTTGCCCGCGATGGCGGCCTCTACGTGCCGGAGACCTGGCCGACGCTGGACGCGCAGGCCATCGCCGCGCTCTCCGGCCAGTCCTATCCCGAAATCGCCCGCCGCGTCCTCGCGCCCTTCGTCGCCGGCTCCATCGCCGAGGCCGACCTCTCGCGCATGATCGACGAGGCCTATGCAAGCTTCCGCCACCCGGCCGTGACGCCGCTGGTGCAGCTCTCCCCCTCCGAATGGGTGCTCGAGCTGTTCCACGGTCCGACGCTCGCCTTCAAGGACTGCGCCATGCAGCTGCTCGGGCGGCTGATGGACCATGTGCTAAAGGCCCGCGGCCAGCGCGCCACCATCGTCGGCGCCACGTCGGGCGATACCGGCGGTGCCGCTATCGAGGCCTTCAAGGGCCTCGATCAGGTCGACGTGGTGATCCTCTTCCCCGAAGGGCGCGTCTCCGACGTGCAGCGGCGGATGATGACGACGGTGGATGCGCCGAACGTCCATGCGGTGGCGATCGAGGGCACGTTCGACGATTGCCAGGCCATCGTGAAGGGCCTGTTCAACAACCATGCCTTCCGCGACCGCGTGCGCCTGTCGGGCGTCAATTCGATCAACTGGGCCCGCATCGTCGCGCAGGTCGTCTATTACTTCGTCGCCGGCGCCGCCCTCGGCGCGCCGGGCCGCGCTGCCCGTTACGTGGTGCCGACCGGCAATTTCGGCGACGTCTTCGCCGGCTATGTGGCCAAGCGCATGGGCCTGCCGGTGAGCGAGCTCGTGGTGGCCACGAACGTCAACGACATCCTGGAGCGTACGCTGCGCACCGGCCGCTACGAGGTGACCGGCGTCGTGCCGACATCCTCGCCCTCGATGGACATCCAGGTCTCCTCGAATTTCGAACGCCTGCTGTTCGACGCCGAGGGCCGCGATGCCGGCGCGGTGCGGCGGATGATGGCGGGCCTCGCCCAGTCCAACAGCTTCTCCATCGGCGAGACGGCGCTGGCCGCCATCCGCTCGGAATTCGCCGCGGCGCGGGCCGACGAGGCCGAGGTCTCCGGCACGATCCGCGCGACGCTCGAAGAGGCCGGTTACCTCCTCGACCCGCACACCGCCGTTGGCGTCGTCGCGGCGCGCAAGGTGGCGGCCGATCCGGCCGTGCCGACCGTGGTGCTCTCCACTGCCCATCCCGCGAAGTTCCCGGACGCGGTGGAGGCCGCCTCCGGCGTTCGCCCGGCCCTGCCCGCCTGGCTCGGCGAGCTCATGACGCGCGAGGAGCGCATCGCCCATCTGCCGAATGCGCAGGAGGCGGTGGAGGCCTATGTGCTGGAGAAGACCCGCGCGGCGGTAGCCGGCGCGGCGTGAGGGTCACATCCCGAGATAGGCCTTGCGGACGCCGTCGTCGGCGAGCAGCGCCTCGCCGGTGCCCGACAGCGTGATGCGGCCGTTCTCCAGCACGTAGCCATGGGCAGCGAGCCGCAGGGACACGGCGACGTTCTGCTCGACGAGGACGCAGGTGAGGCCGCCCTCGGCCAGGTCGCGGATGGTGCGCAGCACGTCCTGGACGACGGTCGGGGCGAGGCCGAGCGAGGGCTCGTCGAACATGACGAGTTCCGGCTCGCCCATGAGGCAGCGGCCGATGGCGAGCATCTGCTGCTCGCCGCCCGACAGGGTGCCGGCGGCCTGCCCGGCGCGCTCCTTGAGGCGGGGGAACATGGCATAGACGCGCTCGAGGTTGCGCGCCTTGTGACGCCGGGCGCGCGGGATCATCGCGCCCATGGCGAGGTTCTCGGCGACCGAGAGCGTCGGGAAGACCTGCCGGCCTTCCGCCACCTGGCCGATGCCGAGGTCGCAGACCTCGTGGCTCGGCAGGCCGGTGATGTCGCGATCCTTGAAGCGGATCGTGCCGGCAGCGGGCCGGTGCATGCCGGCGATGGTGCGGATAAGCGAGGTCTTGCCGGCGCCGTTGGCGCCGACGATGGCGACGATGGCGCGCTCCGGCACCTCCAGCGAGACCTTGTCGAGGGCCTGGGCGTCGCCGTGGAAGACGTCGATGTCGTGGACGAACAGCATCAGAGCGCCTCCGCTCCAAGGTAGCTCTCGAGCACCTTGGGGTGGCGCGTCACCTCCTCCGGCGAGCCCTCGGCGATGGTGGCACCGTGGTGCAGCACGTGGATGCGGCCCGCCAGCGCCATGGTGGCGCGCATCACGTGCTCGATGAGCAGGATGGTGACACCGGAGCGGTTGATCTCGCGCAGGATCGCGACGATGCGGTCGACCTCGGTGGGCCTCAGGCCCGCCATGACCTCGTCGAGGAGGAGGAGCCGCGGGCCGGTGGCGAGCGCCCGCGCGCATTCGAGACGCTTGCGGTCGGGAAGGGTCAGCGACTTGGCTTTCGCCTCGCGTCGGTCCCAGAGGTCCAGCTGGCGCAGCACCTCGCCGGCCCGCGCCCGCGCCGCCTCCATGTCAGGGGCGCGCATCATGGCGCCGATGGTGGCATTCTCCATGACCGTGAGTTCGGGGAAGGGCCGGACGATCTGGAAAGTGCGGGCAAGGCCCCGGCGGCAGAGTTCGTGCGGGGCTACGCCATCGGAACGCTCGCCTGCGAAGGCGATCGTGCCGGCATCGGGCGGCATCACGCCGGCGATCATGTTGAAGAGCGTGGTCTTGCCGGCACCGTTGGGCCCGATCACGGCGAAGATCTCGCCCTCCTCGACCGAGAGGGACACGGTGTCGACGGCGGTGAGGCCGCGGAAGCGCTTGGTGACGCCGCGGACATCGAGAAGCACGCTCATTCCCGGCCCTCCGGGATGCCGAGCTTCTTCTTCAGCCAGGGCCAGACGCCGTTCGGCGCGTACCAGATGATGACCATCAGCGCCGCGCCATAGAAGACAAGATTGACGCCGGGAATGGCACGCCCGGCGATCTTCTCGACGAGGGCGATGAGCACCTGCCCGAGCGGGGTGAGGATGAAGGCGCCGAGGATCGGCCCGAACAGGGTGCCGAGGCCCCCGATGATCGGGGCGAGGATCATCTCGATGGAGCGGGCGATGTCGAAGGTCTGACTGGGGAAGAGGTTGTTCTGGTAGAAGGCATAGACGACGCCCGCCACCGCCGTCATGGCGGAGGAGACGACCACGGCCGCCATCTTGGCGCGGAACACGTCGATGCCGAGCGCACGGGCGGCTTCCGCATCCTCGCGCACGGCGAGCCAGGCATGGCCGAGCTTCGAGCGGCGCAGCAGCGCGCAGACGACGAAGGCCACCACCATCATGGCCAGCGCCACGTAGTAGAAGAGCACCGGCCCGCCGCGCAGGTTGACGGGGCTCGCGACCGGCGAAACGGGAATGAAGAAGCCCGCCGCACCGCCGACGAAGGACCAGTTGTCGAAGCCGATGCGCGTCACCTCGGCGAAGGCGATGGTGAGCAGGGCGAAATAGACGCCCTCGATGCCGAAGCGGAAGCCGAGCCAGCCGATGGCGGCGCCGAAGGCCATCGCGACCGCCATGGCCGGCAGGATGGCGATGGCGGGCGAGATACCGAACTTCACCCAGAGCAGCGCGCCGATATAGCCGCCAAGGCCGACATAGAGCGCGTGGCCGAGCGAGAGCTGGCCGCAAAAGCCCATCATCACGTTCCAGGCCTGGCCAACCGTGGCGAACCAGAAGATCAGGAAGAAGACCGAGAGCAGGTAGCGGTCGAGGACGACAGGCGCGACGGCAAGCACAGCCACCATCAGGCCGAGAAGCAGGAGCGCCCGGCGCGGCGCTTCGGCCGCGAGGTGCGAAAGCGAGGCAAGCGGGTTCATGCGCGCTTCCCCAGGAGGCCCTGCGGGCGCAGCGCCAGCACCAGGACGAGAAGGCCGAAGGAGGCCATGGTCTTCATCGACGGCGCGATGAGGACAGAGGCCAGCGCCTCGGCGACTCCGATGAGCAGGCCGCCGACAATGGCGCCGGTCATCGAGCCCATGCCGCCGATGATGACGATGGTGAAGGCGAGAAGCGTATAGGCCGGCGCGATCATCGGGGTCGCATCGGTAAGCGTCACCATCAGCGCGCCGGCGGCGCCGACGCAGGCCAGGCCGAGGCCAAAGGTGAGCGCATAGAGCTTCTTCACGTCGAGGCCGACCACGGCGGCGCCGGTGAGATTGTCGGCGCAGGCGCGGATGGCGACGCCGGTGTCCGTGAAGCGGAAGAAGGCGAAGAGCAGACCGGAGACGGCCAGCGCCGCGATCGCCGCATAGACGCGCACCTTGTCGACGATGACCGGACCGATGTCCCAGCTGTCGAACGAATAGGGCAGGTTGGCGCTGCGGGCGTCGGGCCCGAAGATCATCAGCGTGCCGTTTACGAGGATGATCGCCACGCCGACCAGCAGGATGAACTGCTCATGCTCGGGGCGTGAGACGAAGGGATTGATGAGCGTGCGCTGCAGCCCGTAACCGATGACGAAGAAGGCCAGCGCGATGGGCAGCATCGACAGGAAGGGATCGATGCCGAACGAGCGGAACAGGATGAAGGCCGCATACATGCCGACCACGGCGAATTCGCCATGGGCGAAATTCACCACCCGGACGACGCCAAAGATGACGGAGAGCCCGAGCGCCATCAGGCCATAGACGAGGCCGGTCAGGACGCCCTGGACGAGGACGTTGGCATAGAGCGACCAGAGCATGGGCGTTGACGATCCCGGTGCGATGCGACAGGGCGAGTTAAACGGTCAGCGCAGCGGGAGCAACATCCGTACCGGAAGGGGCGCCGACCATGCGACGCCCCGTCTCAGCGGTATAGACGCCTCGCCTCAGCTCCGCCCCTGCCAGGCCGGCAGCGGCAGGACCGGCTCGGCCAGGGCCACGTCCTTCGGCAGGACGACGGTCGCGGTGCGCCTGATATTCTGCACCAGTGCCGAGCCGATGTTGGGGTTCTGCCCCTTGGCGTCGAAGGTGATGGGACCGCCGATCATCACGTGGTCGGTGATGTTGGTGGCGCGCACCGCCTCCATGAGCTGCGGGCCGCTGGTGGTGCCGGCGCGCTTGAAGGCATCTGCCGCGATGAGCAGGCCCTCGAAGGTGAAGCCGGCATTGAAGCTGTCGACGGCAAAGCGGTTGTTGGGGTTGGCCTTGACGAAGGCGCGCTCGAAGGCCTGGGTCATCGTCGCCTTGGGGTTCGCCCAGGGCAGGCCGAACATCACGAAATCCGCCAGAGGGCCGAGGGCCTGGTAGAACTCTTCGTCGTAGAAGCCCGGCGAGCCCGGCGAGATGATGGCCTTCGGCTGGAAGCGCTGGCGCACCATGTCGCGCACCATCTTGATGGCGTCCGAGGCGCGGGTGACGCACATGACGAGGTCGGGGTTGAGGGAGCGGATCCGGGTGACCTCGACGGAGAGGTCCTGGGCGCGCGGATCGTAGGCGATCTTGTCGACAAGCTCGATCGGCAGGCCGACACGGGGCCAGATGGCGTCCATGGCGTTGCGCTGGGCGGTGCCGAACGTGTCGTTGGCGTGCAGGAAGACCGCCTTGTCGAACTTGATGGACTTCGCATCCATCACGTCCTTGATGAGGCGCAGGCCATTGGTGACGAGCTGGCCGCCGGTCTGGAAGTTGCGCACGAGGAACTTGTAGCCCTGCTCGGTGATCTGCGGGGCGGCGGCGACGTTCACCACGAAGGGGATCTGCCGCTGCTCGGTCACCTGGGCGATGGCGAGGGTGTGGCCGGAATCAAAGGCGCCGGTGAGGACGTGGCAGCCCTCATTGATGGCGCGCTCGGCCTGGGTGCGGGCCACGTCGGCGTTGGATTCCGTGTCGATATGGACGATCTCGACGCGGTAGCCGAGCTGGGCGAGGAGCTCAGGCGCGGCGAGCGCGCCGCGATGCATGGACTGGCCAGCCTGGGCGAAGAAGCCGGAGCGCGGCAGCAGCGAGCCGATCTTGAGGGTCTGGCCTTGCGCCTTGACGATGGCGGGCGCGGCGAAGGCGGCGGCAGCGCCGACCATGACGGTACGGCGGGACAGGCGGGTCGATTGGGTCATTTCATCCTCCCGGCCCCCGGCGGGGCCCTTTATCGCGGCGATCTTAGCGAAAGCAGGCCGGAGGGGAAGGCGGGTGTGACGGATGGTGCCTTGCCCTTTTGGCCCCGCCTCTGCCGGCGCGATCAGGCCGGCGTCTTCTGCTCGAAGCGGCAGATGTCGGCGATGACGCAGCGCGGACAATCCGGCTTCGCCGCCTTGCAGATGTAACGGCCGTGCAGGATCAGCCAGTGGTGGGCATGGAGGCGGTAGGCATCCGGCACCACCTTCTCAAGGCCAAGCTCGACGGCGAGCGGCGTCGCGCCGGGCGCAAGGCCCGTGCGGTTGGCGACGCGGAACAGATGTGTGTCCACCGCGATGGTGGGAATGCCGAAGGCCATGTTGAGCACGACATTGGCGGTCTTGCGCCCCACCCCGGGAAGCTGCTCCAGCGCCTCGCGGTCCACCGGGACGTCGCCGCCGTGCCGCTCGATCAGCAGGCGTGACAGGGCGATGACGTTCTTCGCCTTGTTGCGGAAGAGGCCGATGGTCTTGATGTAGGAGACGAGGCCCTCCTCACCGAGAGCCACCATCTTCTCCGGCGTGTCGACCACCTGGAATAGCGGCCGCGTCGCCTTGTTGACGCCGACATCTGTCGCCTGTGCCGACAGCACCACGGCCACCAGCAGCGTGTAGGCATTGACGCTTTCGAGCTCGCCCTTCGGTTCGGGCTCGACCTCGTGGAAGCGGAAGAAGATCGCCTCGATCTCGGCCGGCGTCAGGCCGTCGCGCTTGCGGCGCTTGGCGGCCGCCTTGGCCGCAGCGGTGTTGGCGAGCGCCATGCCGGCGGTGACCTTCGGCGCCCGTTTGCGCGCCGGCTTTTTCGGCTTGGGCGAGGAGGGCTTCGATGACGACTTCGATGTGGTCGGACCGGGCATGAGGCTCGTATAGTCGGTCGTCATGAGCACCGGCAATATGCATGCGGGCGCGGCCCTCGCCGACGCCGACGATCCGCCGCTCTTCGCGGCGATCCTCACACCCCACCGCTCGATGGGATGGCCCGGCTTCATCGCCCTGATGGTCGCGGTGGGCGCCCTCAACCTCATCGGCGCTGTCATCTTCACCGCCATCGGCGCCTGGCCCGTCCTGCCCTTCCTCGGGCTCGACGTGCTGATCATCTTCCTCGCCTTCCGTGCCAATTACCGCCATGCCCGGGCCTTCGAGGAGGTCATCGTCACCCCGACAGAGCTCAGAATCCGCAAGGTGACCTGGCACGGCCATGCCCGGGAGTGGCGGTTCAACCCGGCCTGGACGCGGCTCACGCAGAAGCGTGACGAGGAGGACGGTCAGGTTCTCGCCCTGACGCTGGACGAAGGGCGGCGGCAGCTCGACATTGCGACCTTCCTGCCGCCGGTCGAGCGCGAGGGCTTCGGCAAGGCCTTGTCGGCGGCGCTTGCCGAGGCTAAGCGCGGACCGGATCGCACGCGCTTCGACTGAGGAGATCAACCATGGCCGGTTCGGTGGATCGGGTGAGGCAGGCCCTCACGGCCTCCGGCCATTCCGACGCGATCGTCACCTTTCCGGCGAGCACGCGCACGGCCGCGGATGCCGCCGCGGCGGTCGGCTGCGAGGTGGCGCAGATCGCCAAGTCGATCCTCTTCCGCGCCGGGGACCGCCCCGTGCTGGTCGTCGCTTCCGGCGTGAACCGTATCGACGCGGCGAAGGTGGCGGCGATTGTCGGCACGCCGGTCGAACGGCCGGACGCCACCTGGGTGCGGCAGGTCACGGGCTTCGCCATCGGCGGCGTCGCGCCGGTCGGGCATCTCACACCGCCGATCGTGCTGATCGACCAGGATCTCGGCACGCTCGATCGCATCTGGGCGGCGGCGGGCGCGCCGAACGCCGTGTTCGAGACGCGCTTCGACGATCTCGTGCGGATCAGCGGGGGCCAGGTCGCGGACATCGCCGAGGGCTGAGAAATCGGGTGGCGGGGACCGCCCGGCCGGCGCAATCTTGCGGGCAGGTTCAGCCGCGGAGGCCCCCATGCTCAACGTCGTCCAGCTCGAAAAGCACGGCATCCCGATCCGCCTCGCCGAGGCGGCCGACGATTACGAGATCGTCCGGCGCACCCTCGCCTTCATCACCGACCACTGGCGCCGCCAGCCGAGCGTCGAGGAGATGGCCGAGCATGTCGGCCTGTCGCCCGGCCATCTCCACCACCTGTTCCGCCGCTGGGCCGGGCTGACGCCAAAGGACTTCCTGCAGGCCATCACGCTGGATGCGGCGCGCTCCCTGCTGCGCGACGAGGCCTCGGTCCTCGATACGGCCTATGAGGTCGGCTATTCCGGGCCGGGGCGCCTGCACGACCTCTTCGTGACCCATGAGGCCATGTCGCCGGGCGAGTACAAGACCGGCGGCGCGGGGCTCGTGATGCGCTACGGCTTCCACCCCTCGCCCTTCGGCGTCGCTATCGTCGTGGCGACCGAGCGTGGCCTGGCCGGCGTCGGCTTCTGCGAGCCGGGCGGCGAGCCTTCGGCGCTCGCGGACATGCGGGGCCGCTGGCCGCGGGCAAGCTTCGTCGAGGATACCGGTGTGACGGCGCCCCTCGCCCACCGGATCTTCGACCCGGAGGCCTGGCGCGAAGAACGGCCACTCCGCGTCTGCCTCATCGGCACGGATTTCGAGGTGCGCGTCTGGGAGACCCTGCTGCGCATCCCCATGGGCAAGGCGACGACCTATTCGACCATCGCCAGCCATATCGGCCGGCCGACGGCGGCGCGGGCGGTGGGCGCGGCGGTGGGCAAGAACCCCATCTCCTTCGTCGTGCCCTGCCACCGGGTGCTTGGCCGCTCCGGCGCGCTCACCGGCTATCACTGGGGACTGACGCGCAAGCAGGCCATGCTCGGCTGGGAGGCCGGGCATACGGGGTGAGGCGGTCCGCCCCGATCCGCCACCGCCCCATGGCTCCCCTGCCCGTCCGGCGGCTGAAATCCGCGCGCGCGCCGGCTAGAACGAAGCGGTGACGCAGGCCATCCCCCACTCAGCTCCGCCCGAGGTCAGCCACCGCCGGATCCTCTCCATCGCGGTGCCGATGATCTTCGCCCATGTGACGACGCCACTGCTCGGCATCGTCAGCACCGCCGCCATCGGCCGGCTCGGCGATCCGGTGGCGCTCGCCGCCGTCGCGCTCGGCGCGGTCATCATGGACATGCTGGTCTGGGCCTTCGCCTTCCTGCGCATGGGCACGATCGGGCTGACCGCCCAGGCCCGCGGCCGCGCCGACGAGACCGAGCGGCGCGCCGTCATCGCCCGCGCCCTGCTCATCGCCATGGGCTGCGGCCTCGCCATCCTTGCCCTGAAGGTGCCGCTGCTCTGGCTGATCTTCCTCGCCATGGGGGCCTCGCCCGCGGTGACGGCTGCGGCCGACACCTATGTCTCCGTCCGCCTCGTCTCGATCCCTGCCGTCTTCATCAACTTCGCCGTGCTCGGCTGGCTCATCGGCCAGGCCCGGACGATGACGGGGCTGGTGCTGCAGATCGTCATCAATGTCGGCAACATGGCGCTGACCGTGCTCTTCGTCTCAGGCCTGGGGCTCGGGATTGCCGGTGCCGCCACGGCCAATGCGTTGGCGGAGTGGATCGGCGCGGCGGTGGGCCTCGTCGTGGTGATGGCCTCGCTCGGCTGGCGCTTTGCTGTTCCTTGGACGGTAGTTCTCGACCGCGCCCGCCTCATCCAGACCTTCGCCATCAACCGCGACATCATGATCCGCACGGCGGCGCTGCTGGCTTCGCTCGCCTTCTTCACCCGTCAGGGTGCGGTGGGCGGAGACACGGTGCTCGCCGCCAACGCCATCCTCATGAACTTCGTCGGCATCGTCGCCTTCTTCCTCGACGGCTTCGCCACTTCCGCCGAGCAGCTCGGCGGACAGGCGGTGGGGGCGCGCGACGAGGCCTCGTTCCGGCGCGCCGTCTGGCTCTCATCGATCTGGGCCATCACCTTCGGGGCCGTCGCGTCGGCCGCCTTCTTCCTCGGCGGCGGCGCGGCGATTGATTTCGTCTCGACATCGGAAGCCGTGCGGGCGGAGGCGAAGCGCTACCTGCCCTATATGGCGCTGACGCCCTTCACGGGGGTCATGGCCTTCCTGTTCGACGGCGTGTTCATCGGCGCGACCTGGGCGGTCGCCATGCGCAACTGCATGCTCGCCTCGTTCGCGACCTTCATTGCGGCCTGGTGGCTGCTCTCAGGGCTCGGCAATGACGGGCTGTGGATCGCCTATCTCATCCTGCAGGCGGTGCGCGGCCTCTATCTCGGCCTCGCCATGCCCGGCCTGATGCGCGCGACCTTCAGGTGAGGCGCCAGTCGGCGTTGGCCGTGCCGACGAGGTCGGTGACGGAAGCCAGCCGCTCGCGCATCAGCCGGTGGACGAGCCCCTGCTTGATCTCCTCGACCAAGCCGAAGCCGCGGAAGACCAGCGCGGAATAGAGCTGCACCAGCGTCGCGCCGGCGGCGATCTTGGCGATGGCGTCCTCGGGTGAGGCGATGCCGCCGACGCCAACGAGCGGGAACTGCCCTTCGACGCGCCGGTAGGTCTCGGCCAGCATCTCGGTGGAGCGGCGGAAGAGCGGCCGGCCCGACAGGCCGCCGGTCTCGCGCGCCGTCGCCTGGTCGGCGAGCGTGTCGGGGCGGGCGATGGTGGTGTTCGAGACGATCATGCCGTCGACGCGGCGGCGGCGGCAGACGCTGACCATGTCGTCGAGGCCTTCGAGCGACAGGTCGGGCGCAATCTTGACGAGGATCGGCTTGCCCGGCGCCACGGCGTCGCGCGCCTCGATCGAGCGGGCCAGCACGTCGTCGAGGAAGGAGGCCTGCTGGAGGTCGCGCAGGCCCGGCGTGTTGGGCGAGGAAACATTGACCGAGAGATAGGAGACGTGGGGTCCGAGCTTATCGATGAGCAGGCCGTAATCCGCGACGCGGTCGGTCGAATCCTTGTTGGGGCCGATATTGATGCCGACGATGCCGGGCTTGCCCGCGCGTGCGGCGAGGCGGCGGGCGACCACATCGACGCCGTCGGAATTGAGGCCGTAGCGGTTGATGATCGCCTCGTCGGGCACCAGGCGGAACACGCGCGGCTTCGGATTGCCGACCTGCGGTTTCGGCGTGACCCCACCGACCTCGACAAAGCCGAAGCCGAGGCGGAGCGCCGGATCGGGTACCTCCGCATGCTTGTCGAAGCCGGCGGCAAGGCCCACGGGGTTGGGGAAGGACAGCCCGAAGGCGGAGACGGCGAGGCGGCGGTCGTCGGCGCCGCAGGCCGGTAGCGGCAGGGTCTTCAGCGCCGCGACGGCGAGGTTGTGACCGGTTTCCGGGTCGGTCGCGAGCAGGACCGGACGGGCGAGGCGCGAGGCGAGCGAGAGCAGGGACATGGGGGCGTTCTGGCACCGCACGGCGAGGGCGGCAAGGGGTGGACGTCACCCCTTGCCCCTCAACAGCCCGTCAGATCCGCACGATCTTGGCGTCGTGCGGCCATTCCAGCGTCTTCAGCGCCTGGGCGAGGTCGTCGATCAGATCATCCGGGTCCTCGAGGCCGACCGACAGGCGCAGCAGGCCGTCGGTGATGCCCATTTCCAGCTTCTCTTCCGGCGTGAAGCGGTCATGGGTGGTGGTCGGCGGATGGGTGATGAGGCTCTTGGAGTCACCGAGATTGTTGGAAATCTTGATGATGTTCAGCGCATTGGCGACGCGGAAGGCGCCGGCCTTGCCGCCCTCGACCTCGAAGGCGATGAGCGTGGAGCCGCCCTTCATCTGGCGCTTGGCGAGTTCGTATTGCGGATGGTCCTTGCGGCCGGGATAGATGACCTTGGTAACACCCGGCAGGGAGGACAGCGCATCGGCCACCTTCGCCGCGCTCGAGGTCTGGCGCTCGACGCGCAGCGGCAGGGTCTCGAGGCTCTTCAGCACCACCCAGGCGTTGAACGGGCTCATGGCCGGGCCGGTCTGGCGCAGATACTGGTAGACGTTGTCCTGGATGAACTGCTTCGAGCCGAGGATGACGCCGCCGAGGCAGCGGCCCTGGCCGTCGATATGCTTGGTGGTGGAATAGACGACGCAGTCGGCGCCGAGCGCCAGCGGGCTCTGCATCATCGGCGTGGCGAAGACGTTGTCGACGGTGACCTTGATGCCGCTCTTCTTAGCGATCGCCACGATGGCGGCGATGTCATAGACCTCGAGGGTCGGATTGGTCGGGCTCTCCAGGAAGAAGACCTTGGTATTGGGGCGGACCGCCGCCTCCCACTGGGCGAGGTCCGCGCCGTCGACCAGCGTCGACTGCACGCCGAAGCGCGGCAGCAGCGTCTCGATGATGTAGCGGCAGGAGCCGAACAGCGCCTTGCAGGCCACCACGTGGTCACCGGCCGAGAGCTGGCCGAACATGGCCGCGTTCACCGCGGCCATGCCGGTAGCCGTCGCCTTGGCGGCCTCCGCCCCTTCGAGCAGCGCGATGCGGTCCTCGAACATCTGCACGGTCGGATTGGAAAAGCGGGCATAGATGAAGCCCGCATCGGTGCCCTTGAAGCGGGCCTCGGCCTGCTCGGCGCTGTCGTAGACATGGCCCTGCGTCAGGAACAGCGCCTCGGAGGTCTCGCCGAACTCGGAGCGCAGCGTGCCGCCATGGACCAGCCGGGTCGCCGGCCGAACGCGGGAGGGATCAAAGGGCTTCTTCATGGCGCGACCTCACGGCACGATCCGGGACTTGTCCCCCGGAAAAAACAGAACCCGGCCCGGCAAGTGCCGAGGCCGGGTTGATCCCGCGCGCCCGGCCTTTTAGCGAATGGTTTAGCGTGGTTCGCAAGCCAGCCGGCCAAATCTCCACGTCGTGGGCAAGGGTCCTAGGGCGGCCGGGAGAGAGCGTCAAGCGTTTTGTTCGTTTTGACGAACGGTTTGTTCGTCGGAGTTGGGACGATGGTGGACGAAACCATTCAAGGCATCCTGCCGGCGCAGGCCATCGAGGACCTGGTGGCGCGCGGCCAGATCCGCATTGCCCGCGGGCTCGACGCCGACCAGGTGCAGCCGGCCTCGCTCGACCTGCGCCTCGGCACCCGCGCTTTCCGCATCCGCGCCAGCTTCCTGCCCGGGCCGTCCACCACCGTGGTGGACCGGCTGCAGTCCCTGGCGCTGCACGAGATCGACCTCACCCGCGGCGCGGTCCTGGAGACGGGCTGCGTCTATCTTGTCGAGCTGATGGAGGGCCTGGCGCTGCGGGGTGGCATTTCCGCCACCGCCAATCCGAAGAGCTCGACCGGCCGGCTCGACGTCTTCACCCGCGTCATCCTCGACCGGGCCCAGGCCTTCGACACGATCCCGGCCGACTACGAGGGGCCGCTCTTTCTCGAAATCTCGCCGCAGACCTTCCCCGTCCTGGTCCGCACCGGCTCCCGCCTGTCGCAGATCCGCTTCCGGCGCGGCCGGGCGGAGCTGACGCTGGATGAGATCAACGGGTTGCAGGAGACCGAGCGCCTCGTCGACACCGGCACGCCGATGGTCGGCCCGGTCGGCATCGCGGTGTCCATCGACCTCATGGGCGAAGCCTGGGGCGGGCTCCTCGGCTACCGCGCCAAGCGCCATTCCAGCGTCATCGACGTGGACAAGAAGGCGGCACACGACGTGCTGGATTTCTGGGAGCCGATCCAGGAGCGCGGCAAGGGCGAGATGATCCTCGACCCCGACGAGTTCTACATCCTCGCCTCAAAGGAGGCGGTGGTGGTGCCGCCGGACTATGCGGCGGAGATGCTGCCCTTCGACCCGCTGGTGGGCGAGTTCCGCGCCCACTATGCCGGCTTCTTCGATCCGGGCTTCGGCCATGTGGCGGCGGGCGGCAAGGGCGCGCGCGCGGTGCTGGAGGTGCGTTCGCGCGAGGTGCCCTTCATCCTCGAACACGGGCAGATCGTGGCGCGGCTCGTCTATGAGCGGATGACCGAGCGGCCGCGGAGCCTCTACGGGCAGGTCGGCTCGAACTACCAGGCGCAGGGCCTGAAGCTGTCCAAGCACTTCCGGTAAGGGCGGCGCGTCCCAAGGCCCCTCACACCCCCGACAGCTGCTGCTCCACCAGCCGCGCGAAGCAGCTCGCGCCGATGGGAAGCAGCGCATCGTTGAAGTCGTAGCGGCCGTTGTGGACCGGCACCGAGCCATGCTCGGGGGAGGACTGACCCAGCAGCATGAAGGCGCCCGGGGCCTTTTCCAGGTAGTAGGCGAAGTCCTCGCCGGCGGTGAGCGAGGGCAGGTCAACCTTGATGAGGTCGTCACCGACCACATCACGCGCCGCCTGTTCGAAGGCCGAGGCCTCCTCGGCGGTGTTGATGGTCGGCGGGTAGGAGCGGCGGTAGTCGAGCGTCAGTTCGATGCCATGGGCGGCGCAGAGCCCCTCCAGCGTCTGGTGGAAGAGCTCGTCCATGGCCTTGCGGGTGGCGGGCTTGAGGGTGCGGATCGTGCCGGACATCGTCACCGTCTCGGGGATGACGATCTGAGAGGTGCCGGCGATGAACTTGCCGATGGAGAGGACGACCGTGTCATGCGGGTCCATGCGGCGGCTGACGAGGCTCTGCAGCGCCGTATAGATCTGCACCGCGCAGGGCAAGGGGTCGATGCCGCGGTGCGGCTCGGCGGCGTGGGACGAACGGCCCTTCAGGGTGATGTCGAAATAGTCGACCGCCGCCAGCACCGTGCCGGGCCTGATCGCCGCGGTGCCCAGCGGCAGCTGCGGGGCGTTGTGGATGCCGTAGACCTGGTCGCAGGGGAATTTCTCGAAGAGCCCGTCGCGCAGCATCTCGGCAGCGCCGGTGAGCCCCTCCTCCGCCGGCTGGAAGATGAGATGCACCGTCCCGGAGAAGTTGCGGGTCTCGGCGAGGTAGCGCGCCGCGCCCAGCAGCATGGTCGTGTGGCCGTCATGGCCGCAGGCATGCATGCGGTTCTCATAGGTGCTCTTGTGGGGGATGTCGTTCAGCTCCGGCATGGGCAGGGCGTCCATGTCGGCGCGCAGCCCGATCTTGCGGTTGCCGGGCCGGCCATGGATCACGCCCATGATGCCGGTCTTGCCGAAGCCGCGGTGGACCTCGATGCCCCAGGATTCCAGCTTCTCGGCGACGATGCCGGAGGTGCGCACCTCCTCGAAGCCGATTTCGGGATGGGCGTGGAAGTCGCGCCGCCAGGCGGTCATCTCGTCGTGATAGGCGGCGATGCGGTCGATGACGGGCATGGGGCGGCTCCGGGATCCGAAGCCGAAAGGCTAGCCTGCCCTCACGGCGCCGCAAGCCCCGCGGTGCAGGCCTGCGCTGCGCCTCAAGGATCGTTGCGGCGGAAGGTCAGGTAGCAGGGCTTGCGGCCCTCGCGCAGCGCCTTGGCCTCGTAGCGGGTGGACTGCCAGTTCGGCCAGGGCGTCGTCCAGTCGCTCGCGCTTCTGGCCGAGAAGGTGAAGTGGGGCGAGCGCAGCAGCCGCTCCAGCGTCCAGGCGGAATAGTGGTCGATGTCGCTGGCGAAGCGGAACTCCGCCCCCGGCTTCAGGATGCGGGCGAACTGGGCGACCGTCTCGTCGGAGACGAAACGGCGCTTGTGGTGGCGCGTCTTTGGCCAGGGATCGGGATAGAGCAGGTAGACGAGGTCGAGGCTGGTGTTCGGGAACCAGGGCAGGAGGACGCCGGCATCCTCGGTGTGCAGGCGGACATTGTCGATCGCCTGCCGCTCGATCTCGGCCAGCATCTTGGCCATGCCGTTGATGAAGGGTTCGACGCCGACGAAACCGAGATGGGGATGGGCCGTCGCCTCGCGCACCAGGTGCTCGCCGCCGCCGAAGCCGATCTCCAGCACATAGCCGTCGAGCGGGCGGGGAAAGAGTCCAGCGAGGTCGCAGGGGCGCGAGGGATCGACCCGCAGGCGCGGCAGGAGCGTTTCGAACAGGTCGGCCTGGTGCGGGCGCAGCGCCTTGCCCTTGCGCCGGCCGAAGAAGGAGCCTTGCCCCGCGAGGCGCTTGTCGTCGGTCATGGTCTCGTCGGTCATCAAGGTCTCGGCTCATCGCCCCGCGATGCGGGCGCACTTCATCGGTGCAAGTCGGTCCCTTGGCAAGCCCCGGCGGACACGAAGGTGGAAGCGTTTGCAGCGATTCATGTTGCGCCGCAGCATGGAGCCGCAACGCAGGTCCTGGATGATGGCGTCAACATTCACCCGCAAGGGGCTCCATCGTGACCCGCGCCATCGCTCTCGCCCTTCTGGTCCTGGCCCTGCCGGCCCGGGCCGACCCGCTGACCGACCTCGTTCGCGACGGCGGTGGCGCCTGCTTTTCCCGCCAGTTTACCGCCACCGAGCTGCGCGCGCGCCCGGACCAGACGGTGCGATCGCTGACGCTCGAAGTCGTGCGGGCCGCCCCGCTGAAGCCCGGCGATCCCGCTGTGGCGGAGATCATGGTGGTGCTGACCCGGACCGATCGTCCGGGCATCTTCGGCTACCGCGCAACCTGCGTTGATCCGCTGCCGAACGGCGCTGGCTGCATGGGCTTCCTGACGCCGGGAAGCGCGGAAGAGGCCGGCGACACCACCGTCACGCTCGGCGAAGGCACGCGCAGCGCCCGCCTGTCGATAGGCTCCAGCCTCAAGGTCACGCCCCTCGGCGAAGCGGTCTCGCGGGTGGTGGTGCTGCCCTTCGGTCCCGCCGACAGCACGCTCGAGCTCGCGGCGGCGCCGCGGCGCACCTGTGCGGTGCTGGACGGAGCCTCACCCGACTAAGGCCCGGAAAGCAGAAAGGGGGCCCGAGGCCCCCTTCCCTATTCCGTCAGGAGCGCGTCGCCTCAGCCGGCGACGGCTTCCTTCAGCTTGGCGACGAGGTCGGTCTTCTCCCAGGAGAAGCTGCCGTCGCGGCCGGCCTTGCGGCCGAAATGGCCGTAGGCGGAGGTCTTGGCGTAGATGGCCTTGTTGAGGCTGAGATGCTCGCGGATGCCGCGCGGCGAGAGGTCCATGACCTCGGCCAGCGCCTTCTCCACCTTGGCCTCATCGACGCCGGGCTTCGCCGTGCCGTGCAGGTCGACATAGATCGACAGCGGCTTGGCAACGCCGATGGCGTAGGACAGCTGGATGGTGCAGCGGTCGGCGAGCTTGGCGGCGACCACGTTCTTGGCGAGGTAGCGCGCGGCATAGGCGGCCGAGCGGTCGACCTTGGTCGGATCCTTGCCGGAGAAGGCACCGCCGCCATGCGGGGCAGCGCCGCCGTAGGTGTCGACGATGATCTTGCGGCCGGTCAGGCCGGCGTCACCGTCCGGGCCGCCGATGACGAACTTGCCGGTGGGGTTGATCCACCACTTGCAGTCCTTGGCGATCTCGATGCCCTCGAGGGTCTCGCGGATCACCGGCTCGACGATCTTCTGCACGTCCTTCGAGGTCAGCTTGGCGTCGAGATGCTGGGTCGACAGCACGATCTGGGTGACCGCGGCCGGCTTGCCGTTCTCGTAGCGGATGGTGACCTGGCTCTTGGCGTCCGGGCCGAGCTTGCCGCAATTGCGCTCACCGGCCTTGCGGTACTTGGTCAGGTTCTCGAGGATCTTGTGGGCGTAGTAGATCGGCGCCGGCATGAGCTCGGGGGTCTCACGGCAGGCATAGCCGAACATGATGCCCTGGTCGCCGGCACCGACGTCCTTGTTGCCGGCCTCGTCGACGCCCTGGGCGATGTCGGCGGACTGCGAATGCAGCAGCACGTCGATCTTGGCCTTCTTCCAGTGGAAGCCGTCCTGCTCGTAGCCGATGGCCTTGATGGCCTTGCGCGCAACGGACTTGAACTTCGACGGGTTCACAAGCGGATTGCCGTGGGCGTCCTTCAGCACCTTGCCGTCCTTGCCCTTCTTCAGGAGCGAGTCAGGCACGCGAACCTCGCCGGCGATGACGACGCGGTTGGTGGTGGCGAGGGTCTCGGCGGCGATGCGCACGGAGGCGGCGGGAACGCCGGCCTTGGCGGCCTCCTTGAAGACCAGGTCGACGATCTCGTCGGAGATGCGGTCACAGACCTTGTCCGGATGTCCCTCGGACACCGATTCCGACGTGAAGAGATAGGAACTGCGGGACACGAACCGTCCTCCAGAAACAGAAGCCCACGGGGATCGCGGGACGCGGATCGTCGCTAACGACGGCTCCATGAACCGGATTTGAACATCCGCGCACCGTCAGGGCGCGCGGCCGCCGGGGACGCGCGCTTTCCCGACGCCCAAGCGGCCGAGGTTCTGGCAATAGCGCGTTCTTCGGTCAAGTCCGAAACTGGCAAAAAGACCGGTTCGTTCGCAAAAAAGAACGCGGCGAGGCGATCTGGCGCAGGATTTGAGGGGGATCAGGCGGGCTCGTCGTCGTCGCCGGCGATGGAGGAGACCAGATCGACGATCTTGCGGCGGATCTTGGGGTTCTTGATCCGGATGAAGGCGCGGTTGAGGGCGAGGCCTTCGCTGGTCGAGAGGAAATCGGCGACGTAGGAGGCAGCGCTGACGTCGGAGAAACCGCCCTCGGGAGCCGGCTCGCCGGAGGGAGCACCCTCGAAGAAGAAGGACACGGGAACCGAGAGGATGGCACCGATCTGTTGCAACCGGCTGGCGCCGATGCGGTTGGTGCCCTTTTCGTATTTCTGGACCTGCTGGAAGGTCAGACCGAGGCGCTCACCGAGCTTTTCCTGGCTCATGCCGAGCATCATACGACGCATTCGGACGCGGCTGCCGACGTGTTTGTCGATGGGATTCGGGGTTTTCTTGACAACCATCAGCGCTTCTCCGTGCCTCGGCACGTCCTCAGTTGACCCACCCAGCAGCCTCCCCAGGCTCACCGCCCACGATCACGCATGCGGTTGTACAACCTTAGCACTCATGATTGGCCGCACCAACCACGGGGATCCGCATCAGGGTTTTTTGCTTATGGCCAATTGTCCAGATCGTTACAAGTAAATTACCACAACCCGATACCCGTCATGTGGATTGTATGATGCGCTGCCTTCCCTTACGGAGCAGGATCATCAGAATACCGCCAAGTACAACCGCCAGAGGCACGTGACCAGCGCGGGAAAACACGGTGGGAGGCAGGGCGCGGGGCAGGTCCGAATCAAGCACGTCACGAGCGCCGAGCGGCAGCGAACGGAGGATCCGGCCATAAGGATCGATGACCGCGGAGACGCCGTTATTGGCGGCGCGCACCATGGGCAGTCCCTCCTCCAGCGCGCGAACAGCCGTCTGGTGCAGGTGCTGGTAGGGGCCGGGCGTCATCCCGAACCAGGCGTCGTTGGTGACGTTGATGAGCCATTGCGGCCGGCGGTCGGCCGCGGTGACCGCACCGGGGAAGACCACCTCGTAGCAGATCAGGATGCCCGCCGGCGGCGCGGCGGGAATGGGTAGGGTGCGGCGGCGGTCGCCTGCGGAGAAGCCGCCACGCTGCCGGGTCAGCGCTTCGAGCCCCATGGCCTCCAGCTGGTCCTGGAACGGCAGGTACTCGCCGAAGGGCACGAGGTGCACCTTGTCATAGGTCTGGCTGATCGTGCCCTCGTGATCGATCACATAGGCGGAGTTGAAGACCCGCGGCTCACGGCGACCGGGCAACGGCTCCTCGGGGCGGGCGGCGCCGGTGATGAGGGTGACGCCGGGAGGCACGAGGTCGGCGATCCTGGCCAGCGCCTCGCGGTCCCAGATGAGGAAGAAGGGGAAGGCCGATTCCGGCCAGATGACATGGGTGACATCGCGGATGCCTGAGCGCTCCGGTGAGGTCGGCTTGTCGGAGAGCTGGGCGTAGCGCGCGAGGATCTCGTCGCGCGCCTCCGGACGGAAGCGCTGGTCCTGGGGAATGTCGGGCTGGACGATGCGCAGCTTGACGCCCGGAACCGTGCCGGTCTCGGCGCCCGACAGGCGCCAGCCGCCGACCAGCGCCAGGCACATGAGCGAGAGCACGGCGCCAGCCGGGACAGCGAAGCGGCGGGTCGGTGACAGGTCCTCGTCGCCAAGGACCGCCGGGCTGGCGAAGAGGATGACGGTCAGCAGGGTGAGGCCGTAGACCCCGACATAGGCCGCCCCTTGAGCGAGCCAGGGATATTGGGTCAGTGCATAGCCGTAGAGGTTCCAGGGAAAGCCGGTGAGCACCGTGCCGCGCAGCAGTTCGGCGATGGTGAGGCCGAAGGCGAGCGCCAGGATGCGGCGGGCTCCCGGCCGCCACAGGAGCCGGGCGACGAGCGTACCGATGGCGGTGAAGAGCGCGAGGCCGGCCGGCAGCAACGTCACCGCCACAGGCAGCAGCCAGGCGAAGCGGTCTGCCTCGACGAGGAAGGCAGCGCCAATCCACCACAATCCCGCGAGGTGGTAGCCGAAGCCGAACCACCAGCCGGTGCGTGCCGCGGCAAACAGCGTGCGCCAGCCACCGCCGGCGGCAGCCGCCCCATCCACCAGCCAGACGAGGACCGGCAGGCTGATGGCGAGAACGGGAAAGGCGCCGAAGGGCGGCATGGCGAAGGCGGCGAGAGCGCCCGCGCCGAAGGCCAGGGCGGTGCGCCGCCATCCCCAGACGAGGATCACGGCCCGCGCGAGGGCGGCGGCCGTCACCGGGCAAGGCCCGGCGCCGGGCCGGCCGAATCGCGGAGCGCTGTCGTCATGGCCCCCGTGTCGGGCAGGCCCGCCCGCCGGTCAAGCGCCGGCCTCGGAGCCGGGTGGTTTGGCGGGCGCGGGGCGCTGGGACTGGGTAGCCGGCGACGGTAAGGCTTGCGGCGCGTCCGGCGGACCGCCGGCCGCAGCCGGCATATCCGTGGGCGCTGCCGCGGACCGTGCCGCCATGGCGGCGGCGGGGCCGGCTGCGGGCGCCGGATCGGAGGCGAGAGCCGCCGCGGCGGCCTGATCCTCCTCGTCGCGGCGACGGCCGCGCACCGGCGCCGGCCGGCTGATGAGGCCACGGCCGCGGGTGATCTTCACCCGCTTCACGCGGCGCGGATCGGCGTCGATGATCTCGAATTCGAGCTCGGCGGGGCCTGCGAGCAACTCGCCGCGAACCGGCACGTGGCCGGCAAGGACAGTGAGATAGCCGCCGAGCGTGTCGACCTCCTCGCTCACCTCGGCACCGGGGTCGAAATCGGGGCCCACCACCTCACGCACCTCCTCGAGGCGTGCCCGGGCATCGGCGACATAGGCGCCATCGGCGGTCTGGGCGACGGTCTTGCCGTCGTCGACGTCGTGCTCGTCCTCGATGTCGCCGACGATGCTCTCGACGATGTCCTCCATCGCGATGAGGCCGTCGGTGCCGCCATATTCGTCGATGACAAGGGCGAGCTGGATGCGCGTCGCCTGCATCCGCGCCAGGAGGTCGATGGCCGGCATGGAGGGGGGGACGAAGAGGATCGGGCGGATGAGGCGGGTCGCGGCCAGCGGCACCGACAAGTCGACCGCGCCGAGGTCGAGGCCGCCATTGACCTTCGGGGCGTCAACCTTGGCGGCGTCAGGCTTGCTGGCGGAAGCGTCGGGCGCCTCGGCGACCTTCGCCCGGGGACGACGCTTGCGGGTCGCCTTTTTCGCCTCGGCGAAAAGATGCTTCACCAGATCCTTGATGTGGACCATGCCCACGGGATCGTCGAGCGTGTCGTCGAAGACGATGAGGCGGGTGTGGCCGGCATCCTCGAAGGCCTGCATGAGGGCGGCCAGCGAGATGTCCTTCTGCACCGCCATGATGTCGGCGCGCGGCTGGGCGAGGTCGTTCACCCGGCTTTCGCGCAGATCGAGGATGTTGCGGAGCATGGACCGCTCCTCCGGCGTAAAGCCGGCGGCGGCGGGGGCATTGTCCTCGAGCACGTCCTCGAGGTTCTGGCGGGCGGAGGTGGACGAGCGCAACCGGAGCCGTCCGAGCAGCCGGTCGATCCAGCGCTCGTGACGGTCGGGCCCGCGTTCGGCTCTTGGGCCTTCCGGCGTCGCCTCGGTCGGCGATATGGGGGTCGTGGCGGCCTCTGCCGCGGTGGTTCGGTATCGACTGTCGCTAGGGTCGGGCATCGGTTCCATCGGGCGTCATGCGCCCGGCCGCGTGGGGATCCTTGATGCCGAGAGAGGCGAGGATGGCTGTCTCCAGCGCTTCCATCGCCACGGCCTCGGCTTCGGTCTCGTGATCATAGCCCAAAAGATGCAAGAGGCCATGGATCGTCAAGTGCGCGAGATGATCGGCGGGCGTGATGCCCTCCTCCTCGGCCTCGCGGAGCAGGGTTTCCCACGCAATGATGACATCGCCGAGCAGCGCGCCGTGGGGTGCGGGGAAGGACAGGACGTTGGTCGGCTTGTCCTTGGCGCGATAGTCGCGGTTGAGATTTCGCACCATCGCGTCGTCGGCGAGCGCCAGCGACAGTTCGGCGTCGGGCGGCAGCCGGATGTCGGCGCGCGCGGCCACGGCGGCGACCGCGCGACGCGCCACCGCCTCGGCCTCGGGGAGCCTGTCCCAGAGGTCGGAGAGAACCGCGATGTCCGTCTCGATCGGCGCGGCGTCTGCCTGCCCGAGGGTCATGATTCGCGCATGCGGCGCGGCTGGTGGGGCGCTGAATGGTCGCCCGACCGGGTCGCCGCCTCGTAGGCGCGCACGATCCGGCCGACGAGCTCGTGACGGACCACGTCGTCCTCGCTGAAATAGCTCTGGGCGATGCCCTCGACGCCATCGAGCAGATCGAGGGCCTCGGACAGGCCGGACTTCATGCCCGACGGCAGGTCGACCTGCGTCGGGTCGCCGGTGATGATCATGCGGGAGTTCTCGCCCAGACGGGTGAGGAACATCTTCATCTGCATGGAGGTGGTGTTCTGCGCCTCGTCGAGGATGACGACGGCATTGGTGAGGGTGCGGCCGCGCATGAAGGCCAGCGGCGCGATCTCGATCATGCCGGACTGCATGCCGCGCTCGACCCGCGGCGCATCCATCAGATCGTAGAGCGCGTCATAAATGGGCCGGAGATAGGGATCGACCTTCTCCTTCATGTCGCCGGGCAGGAAGCCGAGGCGCTCGCCGGCCTCGACCGCCGGGCGGGTGAGGATGAGGCGATCGACCATGCCCTTGTCGAGCAGCGCAACGGCCTGCGCCACCGCAAGCCAGGTCTTGCCGGTGCCGGCCGGGCCGATGCCGAACACCAGTTCGTGGCGCTTCAGCGCGCGGATATAGGCATCCTGCGCCGGGGTGCGGGCGCGCACCGTGCGCTTGCGCGTGACGATCTCCTCGTGGCCGAGGCGCGGCGCGCCGTCGGCCTCGAACAGGGAGCCCTGCGACGTCGTCATGCGGATGGCGCCGTCGACGTCGCCGAGATTGACGTCGTGGCCGCTCTTCAGCCGCGCATAGAGATTTTCGAGCACCACCTTGCCCTGCTCGCAAGGATCGGCGGAGCCGACGAGGTTGACGAGGTTGCCGCGGGCGGTGGCCCGGATGCCAAGGCGCTTTTCGATGAAGGCGAGGTTCTGGTCGTACTGGCCGAACAATCGGCTGGCGAGGCGGTTGTCATCGAAGGAGAGGGTGATCTCGGCCTCGGCCGCATCGTCATCGGTAGCAAGCCAGGGAATGTTGCGCCCGCTATTCGGCCCGAAGCCGCCCCCGCTGGGATTTTTCAACCGCGCCGTCCTTCGTTCACGTGGTTCCGTTCACTCTGCCGCATGCACTGACATCATATGGTCGTCCCCGACGAGAACGCCATCCAGCGAGTTTGTCTTCGTCGCCGTGATTCGCACAGGGACGATGCTGCCGACCAGAGACGACGGTCCGATGACCTGGACCGGCAGGAGATGGGGTGAGCGGCCGACGACCTGGCCGGGCTTGCGCCCCGGCTTCTCGAACAGGACATCCACGGTTCGGCCGACCAGGCTTTCCTGGAAATCCCGCTGCTGCCCGGCGACCAGCGCCTGCAATTCATGAAGCCGCGAGGTCTTGAGCGGTTCCGGCAGGTGGCCGTCCATCTCGGCGCCGGGCGTGCCGGGGCGGGCCGAATAGGCGAAGGTATAGGCCGAGGCGAAGCCGACGCGGCGGACGAGGTCCAGCGTGTCGGCGAAATCGGCATCGGTCTCGCCGGGGAAGCCGACGATGAAATCGGAGGTGAGCGCGATGTCCGGCTGGGCCTCGCGAATGCGATCAACGAGGCGGAAATACTCATCGCGCCCATGTTTGCGGTTCATGCGCTTCAGCACCGCGTCGGAGCCCGACTGCACCGGCAGGTGGAGATAGGGCATCAGCGCCGCAAGATCGCGGTGGGCGGCGATGAGATCCTCGCCGAGCTCGCGCGGATGGCTCGTCGTGTAGCGCAGGCGGGCAATGCCGGGCACCTCGGCGAGACGGTACAGCAGACGCGCAAGCGTCCACTCCTTGCCCTCGGGACCGACGCCGTGATAGGCGTTGACGTTCTGGCCGAGCAGGGTGATCTCCCGCACGCCGGCTGCGGCGAGTTTCTCCACCTCGGCGAGGACCTGGGCGACAGGCCGCGAGACCTCGGCGCCGCGGGTATAGGGCACCACGCAGAAGGTGCAGAACTTGTCGCAGCCCTCCTGCACCGTGACGAAGGCGGTGAGGCCGCGCGACCGGGTCGAGGCGGCTGTCGCCGTCGGCAGCTTGGTGAACTTGTCCTCGGCCGGGAACTCGGTGTCGACCACGCCCGGTTTCTGCGCGGCGCGCGCCACGAGGTCCGGCAGGCGGTGATAGCTCTGCGGGCCGACCACGAGGTCGACCACGCGGGCGCGGCGGACGATCTCCTCGCCCTCGGCCTGCGCGACGCAACCGGCAACGCCGACGAGAACGTCGCGCCCTGCGGCCTTCGCCTCCTCCTTGAGGACACGCATGCGCCCGAGCTCGGAATAGACCTTCTCGGCTGCCCGCTCGCGGATGTGGCAGGTGTTGAGCAGGATGAGGTCCGCTTCCTCCGGGGTCGCCACCTCACGATAGCCTTCCGCGCCCATGACATCGGCCATGCGCTGGCTGTCATAGACGTTCATCTGGCAGCCATAGGACTTAACGTAGACGGCCTTCGGCGCGGATTTGGGCGGAGACTGGCTCATACCTTGCATATAGCGGCTTCCGCGGGGAGCGTTAAGGGGGCCGGAACGGCGCCGACCACACGGAGCGGCTGCGCTATCGGACTTGTTTCAATCGTCACGGACGGCACTTGCCCTTACGATAATGGAAACAAAGAACTAACGCCGCGTGTATCGCTTTGCGGTACAACTGCCGCAGGGCCTGCGCGCCTGACGTGCAGCCAAATGCCCACAGCTACGATGGGGCGAAACATTTGGCATTTCAGGCACATTTTTTATCGGATAGGCGCGAGTTTCTTTTTTCGCCGATGCATTTTGTTAATTCCCGCGATGCTTTCATGCGGCCTTACCAAAGGTCATATGGACGCACCGCACCCATGAACCGCCTGCTCCGCAACATTCCCATCGCCCCGAAGGTCCTCATCGCAATGGGGCTCCTGCTCGCGACATTGCTCATCGTGGCGGCCACCGCCTTCTGGGGCTTCGGCGCCATCAACGATGCCCGGAAGGAGGTCGAGGCCTCCAGCACGCGTGTCGAACAGTCCGGTCGCGGCACCGCGAACCTGCTGTCCTATGCCCGGGCCGTCGAGTTCCTGCCCATCGAGATGCCGGTCGCCGAGCGCGAGGCTTTCGAGAAGGCGATGGTCGATGAAGCTGCCCGCTTTCGCCGCCGACTGGACCAGCTTGAGGCCGACGCACGCCAGCAGGCCGGGCGCGACGACGTCGCCCGCATGCGCCAGCTGCTGGCCCAGCACGAAGAGAAGGCCCGGCAGATCCAAAAGCTGTCGCGTGATGGAGCCTATGACGAGGCCGGCAAGATCGCCTTCGAAACGGCTGGGATCATCGCCTCGATCCGGCAGGTGATGCGCAGCCTCGAGGACCGGGCGATGAAGCGCCAGCAGGACGCAGTCGCCGCCTCCGATGTAGCCATGGCCCAGGCCACCTGGAGCATCGGGATTGTTCTTGGCGTCGGCATCGTCGCCAGCCTTGCCCTCGCCGGCATCATCCTGATCGGCTTCATCACCCGTCCGCTCAACGCCATGACGGCGGCGATGCTCAAGGTCGCCGATGGCGACGCCACCGTCGCCGTGCCTGCGCTCGGCCAGGCCGACGAGATCGGCAAGCTCGCGGGGGCCCTGGAGACCTTCAAGGCCAACCTCCTCGAGAGCCGCCGCCTCGCTGCCGAGCAGGAGGCCGAGCGCGCCGCCAAGGAGCGCCGCGCCAATGTGGTCGCGGCGGCCGTCTCCGATTTCGAGGCCTCGGTCAGCGAGGTCGTCGCCACCGTGAACTCCGCCTCCACGGAACTCGAGGCCGCTGCCGGTACGCTCACGGCCACGGCGGATCAGACCCAGCACAAGTCGGGCATGGTGGCCGCCGCCTCCGAACAGGCCTCCAGCAATGTCCAGGCTGTCGCTGCCGCCACCGACGAGATGACCTCGTCCGTCCACGAGATCGCCCGCCAGGTTCAGCACTCGACCCTCAAGGCGCGCGCCGCGGTGGTCGACGTCAAGGCGACGGATGCCAAGGTGACGGAACTCCTTGAAGCCGCCGGCCGGATCGGTGACGTGGTGAAGCTCATCACCGCCGTTGCCGAGCAAACCAATCTTCTCGCCCTCAACGCGACGATCGAGGCCGCCCGCGCCGGCGAGGCCGGCAAGGGCTTCGCGGTGGTCGCCTCCGAGGTGAAGCAGCTCGCCGGCCAGACCGCCAAGGCCACCGAGGCCATCGGTGCGCAGATCACGGCCATGCAGGCTGCGACCCGCGAGGCCGCTGCCTCGATCCAGGCGATCGGCACGACCATCTTCGAGGTGTCCGACGTCGCCGCCGCCATCGCCGCGGCGGTGGAGCAGCAGGGCGCCGCGACGCAGGAAATCGCGCGCAACGTCCAGCAGGCGGCAAAGGGAACGGTGGAGGTCGCCTCCTCCATCGTCGAGGTGAACCAGGGTGCCGTCGAGACCGGCTCTGCCTCCACGCAGGTTCTCTCGGCTGCGCAGGAACTGTCGCAGCAGGGCGACCGCCTCAAGTCGCAGGTGGACCGCTTCCTCGCCACGGTCCGCGCCGCGTGACGACACGGGGCGGGACGGCGTCACGTCGTCCCACCCCCCACTTCACGGCTTGACCTGACGCGCTGTTTGCCGACTTTTTTGCAGCGCGGTGGGAACCAGATCGCGACCTCCGCCGTAGTCAGCCTGACATGACCATCGGCGGAGATGTTCCATGCGGTATCTGTCCCTTTTCGCGGCGTCCGGCCTGATCCTCGCGGCGTCCGCGGCCGGCGCCAACACGATCGACGGCACCTGGATGCGCGGCGACGGCAATGCGCGCGTCCGCATCGCCCCCTGCGGCGACAAGGTCTGCGCCACCAATGTCTGGATCGGCGACCCCAGCAACGGCGAGGAGGTGGGCGACCGCCTCATCATGACGCTCGCGCCGGAGACCGGCGGGCGCCTCGCCGGCACGGCCTTCGACCCGAAGCGGCAGCGCAGCTACAACATCATCATCACCTCGAACGGCCAGCAGATGAGCACCAAGGGCTGCATCCTTGGTCGGCTGCTCTGCCGCGAGGTGACCTGGACGGCGGCCCGCTGAGAGCCGCAATCCGTCATCACTGAACGGAAACGCCCGGCTGCTTGCGCAACCGGGCGTCTTTCTTTGAACGAACCCGCCGCGCCGGGGCGCGGCGGGTGGATCATCACCGCGCGTCGGCGAAGATGTCCTTGTCCTTGTTCTCGGGCACGAAGATCGCGCCGATCACGACGGTCATCATGGCGATGACGATCGGGTACCAGAGGCCGTAATAGATGTCGCCGGTCTGCGCGATCATCGCGAAGGACGTGGCGGGCATCAGGCCGCCGAACCAGCCGTTGCCGATATGGTAGGGCAGCGACATGCCAGTGTAGCGGATGCGGGTCGGGAAGAGCTCGACCAGCGCCGCGGCGATCGGGCCGTACACCATGGTGACGAGCACCACGAGGTAGGTCAGCACGAGGACCAGCGGGAAGACCTGCGCATTGAACAGGTCGAAGAAGTGATTCATCTTCACCGTGGTCGGATTCGGCGCGCCGGGCGGCGGGTAGCCACCAGCGGCAAGGGCCGCATTCACCGCGCGGGTGAACTCGGCCGGCACCGTGCGAACCTGGTCACCCGTCAGCTTCGACATGTCGTAGGCCGAAACCTCGGTCGTGCCGACGCGGATCTTGGTGATCGCGCCCTTCGGGGCCTCCTCGACGGAGTAGTTCACCGAGGAGCGGGCGAGCAGCGACTTGGCGATGTCGCAGGACGAGGTGAAGCGCGCCGTACCGGTCGGATTGAACTGGAACGAGCACTGCTCCTTGTCGGCGATGACCGTGACCTTGGTCCGCTCATGCGCGGCATGGAGGGCGGGGTTCGCCGTCGCCGTGATGAACTTGAAGACCGGGAAATAGGTCACCGCAGCGAGCACGCAGCCGGCGAGGATGATCGGCTTGCGGCCGATCCTGTCCGACAGCGAACCGAAGATGATGAAGCCACCGGTGCCGAGGAGCAGCGACCAGGCAATGAGCACGTTCGCCGTGTACATGTCGACGCGAAGGATCGACTGCAGGAAGAACAGCGCATAGAACTGGCCGGTGTACCAGACGACCGCCTGGCCGGCGACGAGGCCGAGCAGGGCGATGACCGCGAACTTGGCGTTCTTCCACTGGCCGAAAGCCTCGGAGAGCGGCGCCTTCGAGCCGGTGCCTTCCGCCTTCATCTTCGAGAAGGCCGGGCTCTCCTCCATCTGCAGACGGATGTAGAGCGAGATGCCGAGCAGGAAGATCGACAGCAGGAAGGGAATGCGCCAGCCCCAGGCGGCGAAGGCGGCCTCGCCGGTCCAGGAGCGGACGGCAAGGATGACCATCAGCGACAGCAGCAGGCCGAGGGTCGCCGTGGTCTGGATCCACGAGGTGTAGAAGCCGCGGCGATGATTGGGCGCGTGCTCGGCGACATAGACGACGGCACCACCATACTCACCACCGAGGGCGAGGCCCTGGAGCATGCGCAGGATGATGAGGATGACCGGGGCGATCCAGCCGATCGTCTCGTAGCTCGGCAGGAGGCCGACCACGAAGGTCGAGATGCCCATGATCAGGATGGTCATGAGGAAGGTGTACTTGCGGCCCACCATGTCGCCGAGGCGGCCGAAGAACAGCGCACCGAAGGGGCGCACGAGGAAGCCGGCGGCGAAGGCCAGCAGCGCGAAGACGTTGCGGGTGGCTTCCGGGAAGGCGGAGAAGAACTGGGCGCCGATGATGGCGGCCAGGGAGCCGTAGAGATAGAAGTCGTACCATTCGAAGATGGTGCCGGCCGAGGAGGCCAGGATCACCTTCTTCTCTTCCCGCGTCATCGGACGCGTTCGTTCATCCACCGTCGGTGTCGCTGTTGTCATCGCAATTTCCCCACTAGGCGGGCGTTAGGCCCTGCGGGGAGACAGCTACCCTAAGCAGTATCCCCCACAACCCGGGCCCGTGTAGACTTTGGTAGGGAAAGCCGAGGCGACGCCATGGTGCGTTGCGGGAAGACATTGGAATCGTTCCGCCCCTTGCGCCGCGACCTGATGTCCGGGGCCTGCGTCCGAAAGCCGCAGGTGTGGCGATAGGCGCGATCTTAGCCGGCGACCGGAGCGGGCTGGACGACGGTCGCCCAGACACGACAACGCCCGACCGCGGGGCGGCCGGGCGTCGGAGAGTGAAAATGAGTCGTCGTTCAGCGCGGCGGGGTGCAGCGGCGCGGCGGCATGATGGCGTTGTTGCCGACCGGGCCGTCGAAGCCAGGGCCACCGAGACGCAGGAAGTCGCCGGTGCAGCCGAAGCGGCGCATGATGTCATAGCCGACGAAGACGCTGGCGACGCCGATGATGCCGATGGCGGACCACTTGGCGGCGGCGCTGGTGCCGACGACGATGACCTTCGGCTTGGCCTGGGCGGCCGGGGCAGCGGCGACGACGGCGGAGAGCGACAGGGCGAGCGCAACAGCGGCGCCCTTCAGGGTGATACGCATGGAACTTCCCCTCGATACGCGGAACAGGCTTCCGGGGCGCGCCCGTATGGCCATCGGTGGGACCACCGACGGTCCGTTCTTACCAAGGGGTTAAGCCCGCGTCACAGCGCGGGACGGGAATATCTGACGTAACGTTAATGTCGGACGTCTCAGCCTGGATCGAGCGGCGTGGTGCCGGAGGGCGAGCCATCGGCGGCGAGCGTGATCTTCTGCACCCGCGCCTCGGCGTCGCGCAGCAGGGCCTCGCAGCGCTTCTTCAGCGCCTCACCGCGCTCGTAGATGGCGATGGACTCCTCGAGCGCGACATCACCACGCTCGAGCCGCGTCACGATGGCCTCAAGCTCACCCAGCGCCTTCTCGAAGGAGAGGCCGGCGACGTCGGCATGGGTTGCGGCGCTGGTGTCGCTCATGGCGGAACTCTCGGATGAGGGAATCGGTCGGTCAGCCGCGCATCAATGCCATGACATGGGCGCTGACGGAACGGCCGAGGCCTTCGAGGTCATAGCCGCCCTCCAGCAGCGAGACGACACGGCCGCCGCAGGATTCGTCGGCCACCTCCATCATCCGCTTGGTGGCCCAGGCGAAATCCGCCTCGTTGAGGTTGATGTTGGCGAGCGGGTCGCGCTCGTGGGCGTCAAAGCCGGCGGAGATGATGACGAGGTCCGGCCGGAAGGCGCGCATCCGCGGCAGGATCACCGTGTCCATCGCCTCGCGGAATTCGTCACCACCATCTCCGGCACGCAGCGGCGCATTGACGATCTGGTTGTGGGCGCCGGTCTCGTTGAGGGCACCGGTGCCGGGATAAAGTGGCATCTCGTGGGTCGACAGGTACATGACGGAGGCGTCGGACCAGAAGACGTCCTGGGTGCCGTTGCCGTGGTGGACGTCGAAATCCATGATCGCCACCCGCTCGGCGCCGTACTTGGCCTGGGCGTGGCGTGCGGCGATCGCGGCATTGTTGAACAGGCAGAAGCCCATGGCGGTGGCCATCTCGGCATGGTGGCCGGGCGGGCGCGTCGCGACGAAGGCGTTGCTGACCTTGGATGTCATCACCTCGTCCACCGCGAAAATGCCACCGCCGGCCGAGCGCAGGGCGGCCTCGAAGGAGCCGGGCGACAGCGTCGTGTCGCCGTCGACATGGACGAGCCCGACAAAGGGGGTGGCGTTCCGCAGCTTGTCGACGAATTCCGGCGGATGAACGCGGATGATGGCCTCGACCGGGGCCTCGGGGGCCTCGTCGCGGGCGAGATCCGCGAAGCGTTCATGCTCCAGCACGTGGGTGATCATCCGCAGGCGGTCTGCACGCTCGGGATGGCCGAAGGGCGTCTGGTGCTCGAGGCACTTGGCGTGGGAGATGACGAGTGTGGTCACAGCGGCCGGCCCCTCGATGCACTGGCGGGAAGCCGGCCCGCCTCGGAGCCGCTCCATGGGCGATGATGGAACCACGGCGCGGCCCGTGCAACCAATTGCGCCCACGCAATCGTGATGGGAGGCGCCGCGTCGCGGCGCGAACCGTTGTGGATCATGCGTTTCCCCCTGGGTCACCTTGTGTCAGGCTGATGACGTTCGGCCCATTGCTCGGGGTTTTTCATGATCCGTGCATTGATCCTTGTCGTGTCGCTGCTCGGTGCGGTGGCCGGTCCCGCCGTCGCGCAAAACCGCGCGGCGGTGACGGAAGTCGACGTCCAGATCGTTCTGGCGGTCGATATTTCCTATTCGATGGACCCGGAGGAGCAGCGGCTCCAGCGTGAGGGCTACATCAAGGCCATCACCTCGCAGGAGGTGATCGACGCCATCCGCAAAGGACTGATCGGCAAGATCGCCGTGGCCTATCTGGAATGGGCAGGCCACCAGGAGCGGCAGGTCGTCATCGACTGGCGCATCATCGACGGGCCGGAGACCGCCCGCGCCTTTGCCGCCGAGCTGGAGAGCAAGCCGTACCGGCGGGCGTTTCGCACCTCGATCTCCGGCGGCATCGAGGCGAGCGTCGCGCTGATCGAGAAATCCGGCATCCGCGCCATGCGGCGGGTCATCGACGTCTCCGGGGACGGCTCCAACAACAGCGGGCACCATGTGGAGATCGCGCGCGATGACGCTCTTGGGAAGGGGATCGTGATCAACGGATTGCCGATCCTCATGCCGCGCGCCAACCAGCGCTTCGTCGATATCCCCAACCTCGACACCTATTATCAGGATTGCGTGGTCGGCGGGCCCGGCTCGTTCATGATCCCGATCACCACGCCCGAGGAATTCGTCACCGCGACGCGGCGCAAGCTGATCCTCGAGGTCGCCGGCATCACCCCGGTCTGGCCGCTGCCCGACATGCCCGGCATCGTCCCGACCCAGAACCAGAAAGCCGATTGCCTCGCCGGCGAGCGGCTATGGCGGGAGCGCTGGGAGCGCAACTGACCGGCGATCAGGCCGGGCGCGGCACGATCCGGACGTTGGTGCCCCAGGGATCGGCGGTCTCGATCCCGCCCGGCACCGAAACGAGGTTTGCACCGCCTGCGGTGAGCTTGTCGCGCCGCGCCTCCACCAGGTCGGCACTCGCCGCCTCCAGCGAGAACCAGCCGAGGCCGGTGGCCTCCCGATCGCGGAGGCCGGCGCCGCGGCTCTGCCAGATGTTCAGGCCGAGATGGTGATGGTAGCGCCCTGCCGACATGAAAGCCGCGCCCGGCCGCTGGCGGGTCATGTCGAGGCCGACGAGCCCGCCATAGAAGGCAGCGGCGCGGTCAGTGTCGCCGACCTTCAAATGGACATGACCGATGCGCAGGCCTGATGGCGCTGCGGCATAATCGGGGACGCGGACATTAGTGAGCGAGACGAGGTCGTCGATGTCGAGATGCTCGGTGGTCATGGTGACGGCGGCGCCGTCCCAGCGCCAGCGCTCCGGCGGGCGGTCCGCATAGACCTCGATGCCATTGCCCTCGGGATCGTCGAGATAGACCGCCTCGCTGACGTGATGGTCGGCGAAGCCGGTGAGCCGCACGCGGTTCGAGGCCACATGGACCAGCCAGCGGGCGAGGTCCTTGCGCGTCGGCATGAGGAAGGCCGTGTGATAGAGGCCGGCTGACCCCCGCGCCTCGAAGGGGGCGGCGGGACGATGGACGAGGTGCAGGAGAGCCGTGCCGTCGACGCCGAGCGTCGCGCCGTCGGCCCTGCGCTCCAGCACCGCGAGCCCGATGGCATCGCGGTAGAAGGCGGCGACACGCTCGAGGTCGCGCACCACCAGGCTCACCGCGCCAATGCGCAGCGGCGTCGCATGGGCGGCAAGGACCGGCGCCGTGCCGGCGGGCGGAGCACCCTCGGCGCGGAGCGCGGCAGCGGTGGCGGCCACAAGGCTTCCCGCCCCGGTGAGTTCGATAATGCGACGGCGTGTGATGGCATTGGTCATGGCAGGCCCCCCTGTTGGCCGTCTGATGCCATGGCCGTTGTTGTCTGGGTGTTCACGTCCTTGCACTGCACCATCACATTCGGGAGAGCCACGACAGGGGCCGGCCCCTCATCCGCCGACCTGTCCCGCGTGCCGTCCTCTTGCATCCCCCGGCACTTCGGGCTCATCTGCGCGCCGTTTCCCTTTGGAGGATGACATGGATTTCGGCCTGTCCGACAAGAAAGCCCTCGTTCTGGCCTCGAGCCGCGGTCTCGGCCTCGGCATTGCCGAAGCGCTCGCCGCCGAAGGCGTCACCGTCATGCTGGTCGGCCGCACCGCCGACCGCATCAAGGCCAATGCCGAGGCGATCACCGCGCGCGGCAAGGGCAAGGCCTATGGCATGGCCGCCGATCTCGGCGCCGATGGTGCCGTGGAGGAGATCGTGGCGCTCGCCGAGAAGACGCTGGGGCGCATCGATATCCTGGTGAACAACACCGGCGGCCCGCCCGCCAAGCCCGCCGTCGAGGTGGCCGGCGACGAATGGGCCAAGTACTTCAAGACCATGGTGGAGCCGGTCTTCCAGATCACCGCCAAGGTCCTGCCGGGCATGCGCGCCCGCAAATGGGGCCGCATCATCACGGTCGCCTCCTCCGGCGTCGAGAACCCGATCCCGAACCTCGCCCTGTCGAACGCCCTGCGCTCGACCATTGTCGGCTGGTCGAAGACCCTGTCGACCGAGGTCGCCAAGGACAATGTCACCGTCAACATGATCCTGCCGGGCCGCATCGCCACCGACCGCATCCGCGAGCTCGACGAGGCCAATGCCAAGCGCTCCGGCAAGTCGATGGACGACATCCAGGCCGCCTCGATCGCGACGATTCCGGCCGGTCGGCTCGGCACGGCGGCGGAATTCGGCGCGACCGCCGCGTTCCTCTGCTCGGAGCAGGCCGGCTACATCACCGGCTCGAAGATCCGCGTCGACGGCGGCGCGACGAAGAACGTCTGAGGGTGGGAGCGAGGCCGTCTCAAGCGGACGGCCCTGACGGTGCCACGACAAGACCTTCACCTCTCCCCAGCGGGGAGAGGTGGGACGTGCCCGACATGACGGGCAAATCATCCGGGCACGTGTGCCGTTTCTCCGGCCTCCTCCCTCACACCTCCTTGCGTCCCCGCAATCCCGTCGCGCCGGATTGCCGGTCGCCCCGACGCCCCGCCTCCGCTAGCCTTTCCGACATCGACGCCCTACGCCAAGGAGCCCCGCGATGTCCTTCGCCCCGACGCCTGACCCGACCCCGGGCGACAAGCTCGCCTGCGACGCGATCGACATGGTCATCGTGCCGCGCACCCACGATCTCGGCGGCTTCACCGTCCGCCGCGCCCTGCCCTTCGCCAAGCGGCGGATGGTCGGCCCCTTCATCTTCTTCGACGAGATGGGACCGGCCGAGTTCAAGGATGGCGGCGGTATCGACGTGCGGCCGCACCCCCATATCGGCCTGTCCACTGTCACCTATCTCTTCGAGGGCGAGATCCAGCACCGCGACTCGCTCGGCACCTATGTGCCGGTGCGGCCGGGCGAGGTGAACCTGATGACCGCCGGCCGCGGCATCGTCCATTCCGAGCGCACCGATCCGGCGCTCAAAGCCTCCGGCCACAAGCTGCACGGCATCCAGAGCTGGGTCGCGCTGCCGAAGACCCACGAGGAGACCGCTCCGGGCTTCGAGCATGTGGAGGAGCGCGACCTCCCGGTCATCACCGGTGAGGGCAAGACCATCCGCGTCGTCATGGGCACGCTCTACGGCAAGACCTCGCCGGTCACCCAGAACTGGGAGACCATCTACGGCGACATCGTGCTGGAGGCCGGCGCGAAACTGCCCGTCGATGCCGACACCGAGGAGCGCTGCCTCTATGTCGTCTCCGGCGAGATCGACGTGCAGGGCGACCTGTTCCAGCCCGGACAGCTGCTGGTGCTGCGCCCCGGCGACCGCATCACCCTCTCGGCGACGCGGCCGGCGCGGCTGATCCTGTGCGGCGGCGCGACCATGGACGGGCCGCGCCTCATCTGGTGGAACTTCGTGTCCTCCTCCAAGGAGCGCCTGGAACAGGCCAAGGAGGACTGGAAGCAGAAGCGCTTCGACACGGTTCCCGGCGACGAGGAGGAGTTCATTCCGCTTCCGGAATGAACCGCAAGCCCGCAGGGCCGTCACGCCCCCGTCGCATTGCGCCGGGCGGCGGCGTGGTGTAACCCCTCCGGCCAGCGTGAGCACGCTCAGGCGTGGCGCCCGGCGGGTCCGGCACGGCCTACCCTGCGTAGGAAGTCCTGAAGACCGCCCCTGACGTCCTTGGCCTGGTGAGACGAGTGACAGACCGCCCCGACACGCCGCTTCTCGACACGATCCGCATCCCTGCCGACCTGAGGAAGCTGCCGGAAGGCCAGCTCAAACAGGTGGCGAACGAATTGCGCGCCGAGACCATCTCCGCCGTCTCGGTGACCGGCGGCCATCTCGGCGCCGGCCTTGGCGTGATCGAGCTGACGACGGCGTTGCACTATGTCTTCGACACGCCCGCTGACCGCATCATCTGGGATGTCGGCCACCAGGCCTATCCGCACAAGATCCTCACCGGCCGGCGCGACCGCATCCGTACGCTGCGCCAGGGCGGCGGCCTCTCCGGCTTCACCAAGCGCTCGGAGAGCGAATACGACCCCTTCGGCGCGGCCCATTCATCGACCTCGATCTCGGCCGGGCTCGGCATGGCCGTGGCGCGCGACCTCGCAGGCGCCAAGAACAACGTGATCGCGGTCATCGGCGACGGCGCCATGTCGGCCGGTATGGCCTATGAGGCGATGAACAATGCCGGTGCCCGCCACGAGCGGCTGATCGTCATCCTCAACGACAACGACATGTCGATCGCCCCGCCGGTCGGAGCCATGTCGGCCTATCTGGCGCGTCTCGCCTCGGGGAAGACCTATCTGAAGCTGCGCGACATCGGAAAGCAGCTGACGAGCCGCCTCGGCAAGACCATCGACCGTACGGTGACCCGCGCGGTGGAGCACGCCCGCGGCTTCGTCACCGGCGGCACGCTGTTCGAGGAACTAGGCTTCTACTATGTCGGGCCCATCGACGGGCACAATCTCGACCACCTGCTCCCCGTCCTGAAGAACGTCCGCGACGCCGATTTTGGCCCCATCCTCGTCCATGTCGTGACGCAGAAGGGCAAGGGCTACGCCCCGGCCGAGGCGAGCGCCGACAAGTACCATGGCGTCGTGAAGTTCGACGTGGTGACGGGCACGCAGGCCAAGGCCAAGGCCAATGCGCCGAGCTACACCAAGGTCTTCGGCGAGAGCCTGATCAAGGAGGCCGCCAAGGACGACAAGGTCGTCGCCATCACCGCAGCCATGCCGTCGGGGACCGGCATCGACCTGTTCGAGAAGGTCTACCCCGCCCGCACCTTCGATGTCGGCATCGCCGAGCAGCATGCCGTGACCTTCGCGGCGGGCCTTGCCACGGAAGGCTACAAGCCATTCTGCGCCATCTACTCGACCTTCCTGCAGCGCGCCTATGACCAGGTGGTGCATGACGTGGCCCTCCAGGGCCTGCCCGTGCGCTTCCCCATCGACCGCGCCGGTCTCGTCGGCGCCGATGGCGCGACCCATGCCGGCTCCTTCGACGTCGCCTATCTCGGCTGCCTGCCGGGCATGACCATCATGGCGGCTGCCGACGAGGCCGAGCTCGTGCACATGGTCGCGACCGCCGCCGCCTTCGACGAGGGTCCGATCGCTTTCCGCTACCCGCGCGGCGAAGGCGTCGGCATCGACCTGCCGGCCGAGGGCGTTCCACTCGCCATCGGCAAGGGCCGCATCCTGCGCGAGGGCACGCGCATCGCCCTCCTGTCGCTCGGCACCCGCCTTGCCGAATGTCTGCGCGCAGCCGAGGATCTCGGCGCGCTCGGCCTGTCGACGACCGTGGCCGATGCCCGCTTCGCCAAGCCCCTCGACATGGACCTCGTCACCCGGCTCGCCCGCGAGCATGAGGTGCTGATCACCGTGGAGGAAGGCTCCATCGGCGGCTTCGGCTCCTTCGTGCTGCACGCACTCTCCGACGCCGGCCTCCTCGACGGGGCCTGCCGCGTCCGCTCCATGGTGCTGCCCGACGTCTATCTCGACCACGACAAGCCCGAGGCGATGTATGCGACGGCCGGGCTCGATGCGAAGGGCATCGTCGCCAAGGTGTTCGAGGCGCTCGGCCGCGGCGCCGTGCCGGTGGCCGGCGGGGTCCTCAGGGCTTGAGTGGCATACGGGCGCGCGCCGATCTGGTTCTTGTGGAACGCGGCCATTTCGACAGCCGCGCCCGCGCCCAGGAGGCGATCGCCGCAGGCCTTGTGAGCGTCGACGGGCGCGTTCTGCGCAAGGCGTCAGAGCCCATCGCAGATGGGGCCGCCATCACCGCGGAACAGCCGCATCCCTGGGTGTCGCGCGGCGGCGTCAAGCTCGCGGCGGCACTGGCCGCGTTCGGCGTGGCGCCGAAGGGCCGCACCTGCCTCGATGTCGGCTCCTCCACCGGCGGCTTCAGCCATGTGCTGCTGACCGGTGGCGCGGCGGGGATCATCGCCATCGACACCGGCCGCGACCAGTTCCATGCGAGCCTCAGGCACGATCCGCGCATCACCCTGATGGAGGGCACCGACATCCGCCGCCTGACGCCGGCCGACATGCCGGCCCTCCCCGATCTCGCAGTCATCGACGTCAGCTTCATTTCGCTGGCGCTGGTCCTCCCCGCCGTCACCGCCCTGCTCGCGCCGGCCGCAGAGCTGGTTGCGCTGGTGAAGCCGCAATTCGAGGTCGGCCGTGCCCATGTCGGCAAGAACGGCATCGTCACCGACGAGGCGGCGCGGGAGGCGGCCATCCTGCGGGTGCGCGGCGTGGCGGAGCGGCTCGGCTGGCGCATCACCGGCCAGATCGACAGCCCCATCGCCGGCGGCGACGGCAACCGCGAAGTGCTGATCCATGGAGTGCGGCCGTGACGACCACCCGCCTCACCATCTCCCATGTCGGCCATCGCGGCGACGGCGTCGCCGAGGGCCGCTACGTGCCCTTCACCCTGCCGGGCGAGGTGGTGGAAGTGGAGGGCAGCGAGGACCGCGCACCGCCCGTCCGCATCGTCAGCCCCAGTCCCGACCGGGTGACGCCGCCCTGCCCGCATTTCGGCACCTGTGGCGGCTGCGCGCTGCAGCACTGGGCGGATGCGCCCTATCTCGCCTGGAAGCGCGACATCCTCGCCGCCACCCTCGCCCAGCACGGCCTGACGCCGGAGATCGCGCCGACGGTGGACGCCCGCGGATCGGGCAGGCGGCGGGTGACCTTCCATGCCCGGCGCGGGGCCGGAACCCGCCTCGTCGTCGGCTTCGCCGCCGCGCGCAGCCACGCCATCGTCCCCATCGAGGCCTGTCCGCTGCTGGCGCCGTCGCTCGCCGGCGCCCTGCCCGCCGCGCGGCGGATCGCGGTGGCGCTGGAAGGGCTCGGCAAGTCGCTCGACATCCAGGTGACCGCTGCGGCCGAAGGGCTCGACATGGAGCTGCGCGGCGCGGGCAAGCTGAGCGAGCGCGACAGGCTCGGCCTCATCGCCGCCGCCAATGCGGCAGGGCTCGTGCGCCTCACCAATCATGGCGACCTCGTCATGCAGCGCGGGGTGCCCAGCATCGCCATCGACGGACTCGCCGTGGCGCTGCCGCCCGGCGCCTTCCTGCAGGCGACGGATGCCGGCGAGGCGGCGCTCGCCGATCTCGTGCTCGCGGGCGTCGGCAAGGCGAAGAGTGTCGCCGATCTCTTCTGCGGCATCGGCCCCTTCGCCCTGAGGCTCGCCCGGCGGGCCAAGGTGCGCGCCGTCGATTCCGATGCGCCGGCCATTGCCGCGCTCGGCCAGGCGCTGCGCAAGGCGAGCGGCCTGAAGCCGGTGCAGGCCGAGGCGCGCGACCTCTTCCGCCGTCCCCTGCTCGCCGCCGAACTCAAGGGCCTCGACGCGGTCGTTTTCGATCCGCCGCGCGCCGGGGCAGAGGCCCAGGCGAAGCTCCTCGCCAAGGCCGATATCGGCCGGATCGTCGCGGTCTCCTGCAACGCCGCGACCTTCGCGCGCGATGCGGCGATCCTCGTCGCCGCCGGCTGGAAGCTCGGCGCTGTCACGCCGGTCGACCAGTTCCGCTGGTCGGCGCATGTGGAACTGGTGGCGACCTTCGAGCGGTGAGGCTCACCCCCGCGGTGCGGCTGCCCTGGCGAGCCGGTCGCGGATGGCTTCGCCCAGCCCTGCGCCCGGGATCGGCATGACGGCGATGCCGCAGGCCGCCGCGGCATCCAGCGCGCGCAGGTGGCCGAAGAGATGGGCCGCGGCTTCAGCGAGATCGCCCGATGGCGAGAGGTTCAGCACCGGCCCATCGGCCACCGGGACGTCGCGCCCGAAGGCGAGCAGCGCCTCGCCCGGGGCTGGCGCCGTGACATCGAGGCGAAGGCCCGATTGCGGCGCATAATGCGAGGCGAGCATGCCCGGCGCGATGGTGGCCTCACCGGTGGAGGCGACGAGCGGCCGGCCGATCACCTTTTCGATCGCCTCGCGCGGCACGCCGCCCGGCCGCAGCAGGGCCGGCGGCCCGCCAAGGCAGGCGACGATGGTGGATTCGACACCGACCTCGGTCGGCCCACCATCCACGACGGCGTCGATGCGACCTGCGAGATCGGCAAGGACATGGTCGGCCGTCGTCGGGCTGACATGGCCGGACCGGTTGGCGGAGGGCGCGGCGATGGGGCGTCCCGCCGCCCTGAGCAGGGCCTGCGCCACCGGGTGTGAAGGAACCCGCAAGCCAACCGTGTCGAGCCCCGCGCGGGCGAGGTCGGAAATGCCGGCGCTTGGCGCCATGGGCACCACGAGGGTCAGCGGCCCTGGCCAAAAGGCACGGGCCAGCGCTTCGGCCTCGGCATCGAATGTCCCAAGGGCCAGCGCCGCCTCCACCGTCGCCACATGGGCGATGAGCGGGTTGAAGCTCGGCCGGCCCTTGGCGGCATAGATGGTGGCGACGGCGCGGCCATCGGTGGCATCGGCGCCGAGGCCATAGACCGTCTCGGTCGGGAAGGCGACGAGACCACCCGCACGCAGAATCCCGGCCGCGGCGGCGATGCCGGCGTCATCGGTTCCGAGGCGCCGGGTGGCGCGTTGATCCTTCGACTTGTCGTCCATGGCGCGGCGCTTAGCACGCCCCCGCCCGAAAACACAGATCGCCCGCGGCAGACGCATCGTTCACCATGCCGGCGGGGCGCAACCGTCATCCGTCCGGCATCCTTGTGGCGCAGAACGGCCGGACCTAGAAACAGTACATTGGAGGAAAGCCATGCCCTATCGCGCGCCCGTCGCCGACATGATCGCCACCCTCAAACATGCCGCCGGTCTCGAACAATCCCTCGCCCAGGGCCTCTATGGCGAGCTCGGCCTCGACGACATCACCGCGATCCTCGACGAAGCCGGCAAGTTCGCCGGCGAGCGCATCGCGCCGCTGAACCGCGTCGGCGACCGCGAGGGCGCCCATTTCCACGACGGCACCGTGACCATGCCCCATGGCTGGAAGGAGGTCTATTCCGACTGGACCGCCGCCGGCTGGAACGGGCTGATGGCGGAAGAGGCGCTCGGGGGCCAGGGCCTGCCCTGCGTCATCAATTCCGCCTGCCTCGAAATGTGGAACGCCGCCTCCGGCGCCTTCGGCCTCGGCCCGCTCCTGACCCAGGGCGCCATCGAGGCGCTGCAGGCCCATGCCGCGCCGGAGCTGAAAGCCAAGTACCTGCCGAAGATGATCTCCGGCGAATGGACCGGCACGATGAACCTGACCGAGCCGCAGGCAGGCTCGGACCTCTCGGCCCTGCGCAGCCGGGCCGAGCGCGTCGGCGATGGCACCTATCGCATCACCGGCCAGAAGATCTTCATCACCTATGGCGAGCACGACCTGACGGAGAACATCATCCATCTGGTCCTCGCACGCCTCCCCGACGCACCGCCCGGCACCAAGGGCATCTCGCTCTTCCTCGTGCCGAAGTTCCTGGTGAACGAGGACGGTTCGCTCGGGGCGCGCAACGACGTGCGCTGCCATTCGATCGAGCACAAGCTCGGCGTCCATGCCTCGCCAACCTGCACCATGGTCTATGGCGATGCGGGAGGTGCGATCGGCTGGCTTGTGGGTGAGGAGAACCGCGGCCTTATGGCCATGTTCACGATGATGAACAATGCCCGCCTCGCCGTGGCGCTGCAGGGCGTCTCGATTGCCGAGCGCGCCACGCAGAAGGCCCTGGCCTTCGCCGCCGAGCGCCGTCAGGGCAAGGCGCCGGGCTGGGAGGCCGAGGGCATGAGCCCGATCATCGAGCACCCGGATGTGAAGCGCATGCTGGCGACCATGCGCGCCTCGACCCAGGCCGCGCGCGCCATCTGCTACATGCTCGCCGCCGAGATCGACCGCGCCCATCTCGCGCGCACGCCCGAGGAGCGCAAGGCGGGGCATGCCCGCGCCTCGCTGCTCACCCCCATCGCCAAGGCCTATTCCACCGATATCGGCAACGAGGTCGCCTCCCTCGGCGTGCAGGTTCATGGCGGCATGGGCTTCGTCGAGGAGACCGGCGCCGCCCAGCACATGCGCGACGCGCGCATCTACGCGATCTACGAGGGCACCAACGGTATCCAGGCCATCGACCTCGTCAGCCGCAAGATCGGCATCGAGGGCGGCGCGCTGGTCGCGGCCGAAATCGCGCGGATGCGGGGCATCGTCGCCGATGTGGCGAAGTCCAACGCCGTCGAGTTCGGCCTCACCGCCTCGCGTCTGCGGGAGACGGTGGATGCGCTGGAAACCGCGACGAAGCATCTGCTCGGCGCGCTCGCCAACAATCCGGCCGACGCCCAGGCCGGCGCGACGCCCTTTACCCGCCTCTTCGGCCTTGCTCTGGGCGGCACGGCTCTGGCGCAGAAGGCATTGAAGATGCGCGCCAACGGCGTCTCCGACCTCGCCCGCGCCGAGGCGACGGGCCTTGCGCGATTCTTCGCCGAAAACCTCGCCACCGCCGCACCGGGCCTCGCCGAAACCGTCGTCACCGGCGGCCAGGCGGTGGTCGATCTCGACATTCCGCTCGCCAGCTGAGGAGCACGCGATGGACGCAGCCACGGCCACCACCGCCCTTGCCGGCGGCAATGTCACCCTCGAGCGCCACCCGCATGGCGTGGTGCTCGTCCGGATGAACCGCCCGGACAAGAAGAACGCCCTGACCGGCGCGATGTATGACGCCATGCGCGGCGTCATCGAGAATGCCGCGGCGGATGGCACGCGGGCCGTCGTCTTCGCAGGCGTGCCGGGCGTCTTCACCTCCGGCAACGACATTGCCGACTTCGTCCAGCGGTCGGCTGGCGGTGAGACGCGGTCGCCGGCCGGTGATTTCATCAAGGCGCTGGCGACCGTCGAGGTGCCGATGATCGCGGCCGTCGATGGTCTCGGCATCGGCATCGGCACGACCATGGTGCTGCACATGGACCTCGCCTATGCGAGCCCCAATGCGCTGTTCCGCATGCCCTTCGTCGATCTTGGCCTGGTGCCCGAGGCGGCCTCGTCGCTGATCTTCCCGCGCCTCGCGGGGATCAAGAAGGCCACCGAATACATCCTGATGGCCGAGCCTTTCGGCGCAGCGGAGGCGGAGAGCATCGGCCTCGTCAATGCCGTGCTACCGCCGGCCGAGCTCGAGGCGAAGGCGCTCGCATCGGCGACGAAGCTCGCCTCGAAGCCGCCCATCGCGCTGGCCCATTCGCGCCGGCTGCTGCGCAAGGATGCCGCCGAGATCCGCGCCCGCATGGACGAGGAAGGCGCGCTCTTCGCCGAACTGCTGAGGGGCGACGAGGCGAAGCAGGCCTTCATGGCCTTCATGACGCGGAAGTAGGACTCGCTGCCCGAGGCGCGTACCGCGTCGGCTGAAGGCCCCTCACCCTTCCCTCTCCCCGCTTGCGGGGAGAGGGTGCAATAGCGTTGCGCCCTCGGCGGAAAACAGCCCGCTTGGCCCTCGGGGTTAAGAGCATATGCGACGTCGAAGTCCCCTCTCCCCGCAAGCGGGGAGAGGGAAGGGTGAGGGGCCAAGCAGCCCCGACCTCCGTCTTGGGGACAGACCTGCGGGCCGATAGCTCGCCCTACCCCTCCAGCATCTCGGTCGAGACGATCTCGATGCCGAAGCCGCCGAGGCCGACATAGTGGCGGGTCTTGGAGGCGAGCAGCCGGATGCGGTTGGCGCCAAGGTCGCGCAGGATCTGCGCGCCGAGGCCGATCTCGCGCCACTGGTCATCCCGCATCCGCGCCGAGCCGTGGGTCTCGTGAATGTCGGCACCCGGGGCGGTCGCGGCGAGCGACTGGGCCGGAACACCGGCCGTGCCGTCGCGCAGATAGACCAGCACGCCGCCCTTTTCCGCCAGCTTCTTCATGGCACGGTCCGGCGAGCGGTTCTTGCCGAAGACATCGCGCAGTACCGTCTCGCGATGCAGCCGGACCAGCGTCGCGCCGGCCTCGTCGATATCGCCGAAGACCACCGCCAGATGCTCCACCCGGTCATAGGGGGTGCGATAGGCGATGCCGCGGGCCGGGCCATAGGGCGTCTCGACGGTGAACTCGCCGGCGCGCTCGACCAGGCGGTCGCGGGCCTGGCGATATTTGATGAGGTCGGCGACCGAGACCATCACGAGACCATGCTGGGCGGCGAAGGCCGTCACCTGCGGCCCGCGCGTGACCGTGCCGTCGTCATTCACCAGCTCGCAGATGACGCCGATGGGCGGGAGCCCGGCGAGCTTGCAGAGGTCCACCGCCGCCTCGGTATGGCCGGAGCGCATGAGCACGCCGCCGTCCTTGGCAATCAGCGGAAAGATGTGGCCGGGGCGGACGAAGTCGACGGCGCCAACATTGGGATTGGCGAGGGCGCGCACAGTCGCAGTGCGGTCATCGGCGGAGATGCCGGTGGTGGTGCCATGGCGGTAGTCCACCGAGACGGTGAAGGCCGTGCCGTGGGGTGAGTCGTTGGAGGAGACCATGGGGTCGAGGCGCAGGCGCTGCGCCTCCTGCAGGGTCAGCGGCGTGCAGACGATGCCGGAGGTATGGCGGACGATGAAGGCCATCTGCTCCGGCGTGCACAGCGAGGCGGCGACGATAAGGTCGCCCTCGTTCTCGCGGTCGTCATCGTCGGTCACCACGACAATCTGCCCCTTGGCGAAGGCGTCGAGGGCGGCCTTCACGCGTTCGGCGGCTTCGAGCATGGTTCTCTCCTCATCGCGCGGCCCGGGCAGGCCGATAAAATCATTGGGCGTGACGGCGCCGGCCGTGATCTCGGCAATGCGCGCGGCAGTCTCCCGGGACATCCAGGGCGCATCACCGTTGCACAGGGCCGTGACAGTGGCCGGCGACACGCCGAGGCGGCGGGCGAAGGCCATCCGGGTCATGCCGGCGCGCGCGAGCCAGATGTCGAGCTTCATGTGGGGAAAATGGTCGCAGCAGGATTTTCAGTCAAACTGAAAATCCGCCGACACAGACCTGCATTTCAGCAAGGGTGAAGGCCGATGGGTATCACCCGTTCTGGCCGCGGTTCCGCAGGTAATGGTCGGCGATCACGCAGGCGACCATGGCCTCGCCCACCGGCACGGCACGGATGCCGACGCAGGGATCGTGGCGGCCCTTGGTGAGGATATCGGTCTCGCCACCCTTCTTGTCGATCGTCAGGCGCGGCGTGAGGATCGACGAGGTCGGCTTCACGGCGAAGCGGGCCACCACGGCCTGCCCCGTCGAGATGCCGCCGAGGATGCCGCCGGCATGGTTCGACAGGAACAGCGGGGCGCCGTCATTGCCCATGCGGATCTCGTCGGCATTCTCCTCGCCGGTGAGCGCCGCGGAGGCGAAGCCCGAGCCGATCTCGACGCCCTTCACGGCGTTGATGCCCATGAGTGCGCTGGCGATCTCGGCGTCGAGCTTGCCGTAGATCGGCGCGCCAAGGCCCGGCGGCACGCCCTCGGCGACGATCTCGATGACGGCGCCGATGGAGGAGCCGGCCTTGCGGATGCTGTCGAGATAGGTCTCGTAGAAGGCGGCCTTGTCGGCGTCGGGACAAAAGAACGGATTGGCGCCGACCTGGTCCCAGTCCCACTTGTCGCGGTCGATGGCGTGCGGGCCCATCTGCACCAGCGCGCCGCGAACGGTCAGGCCGGGGACGATCTTGCGGGCAATGGCGCCGGCGGCGACACGGGCCGCCGTCTCGCGCGCGGAGGAGCGCCCGCCGCCGCGATAGTCGCGGATGCCGTATTTCGCCTCGTAGGTGAAGTCGGCATGGCCGGGGCGGAATTTGTCCTTGATGTCGGAATAGTCCTTCGAGCGCTGGTCGGTGTTCTCGATCATCAGCGCGATGGGCGTGCCGGTGGTCACCTGCACGCCGTCGTCGTCGACCATCACGCCGGAGAGGATCTTCACCTCATCGGGCTCGCGGCGTTGGGTGGTGAAGCGCGAGGTGCCGGGGCGACGGCGGTCGAGATCGGCCTGGATGCCCTCGGCGGTCAGCGGGATTCGCGGCGGGCATCCGTCGACGACGCAGCCGAGCGCCACGCCGTGGCTCTCGCCGAAGGTGGTGACACGGAACAGGTGGCCGAAGGTGTTGTGCGACATGGCCTGCGAATTACAGGCGCGCGCGGCGCTCGGCAAGCGGAGGGCGCCACGCTTTGGATCAGGTCGGCGCCAGCACTCCGCCAACGCGCAGCGGCGTCACGGCGGTGGCGAGGCCGTTGGCGCCGATGTCGACGATGAGGCCGGAGAGGGTCGCCGGGCCGCCGGCCGGTTCGAACTTGCCGCCGGGCGTCTTCTCCCGCATCCGGCGCATCGGCTCGGCCTTGTCCATGCCGATGACGCCGTCATAGTCGCCGCACATGCCGACATCGGTCTGGAAGGCCGTGCCGCCCGGCAGCACGCGATGGTCGGCGGTCGGCACATGGGTGTGGGTGCCGACGATGAGCGAGACCCGGCCGTCGAGGATATGCCCCATGACCTGCTTCTCGCTGGTCGCCTCGGCATGGATGTCGACGACGATGGCATCGGCGACGCGGCCGAGCGGGGCGGCCTCGACCTCGCGCTCAACGGCGGCGAAGGGGTCGTCCATGGCGTCCATGAAGACGCGGCCCATGACATTGACGACGAGGACCTGGGCGCCGTTCTTGGCGGTGACGAGGGTTGCGCCGCGGCCCGGCGTGCCGGCGGGATAGTTCACCGGGCGGACGAGGCGCGGCGCCCTGTCGATGAAGACCAGCGCCTCGCGCTGGTCCCAGGAATGGTTGCCGAGGGTGATGCAGTCGGCACCCGCCTCGCAGAGCTCCTCGTAGATGGCCTCGGTGATGCCGAAGCCATGGGCAGCGTTCTCGCCATTGATGACGACGCAGTCGAGCTTGAGGTCGGCGGCGAGGCCCGGCAGGCGTTCGGTGACGGCGGTGCGGCCGGCCTTGCCGACGACGTCGCCGAGGAAAAGAAGGCGCATCAGAAGGTCCTGAAACCGGTCTCGGTGAGAAGAAAATCAAGACCTCGGTCATGGGGCTCGTGGGGCACCGCGTCAACCGCCTGACAGGCGAAGGCGACGCCGACGGCGATACGCCGGCCCATCTCGTCGAGCCGGGCCAGCGCCCGGTCGTAATGGCCCTTGCCGTAGCCGATGCGGTGGCCGCGCGCATCGAAGGCGGCAAGCGGCGTGATCAGCACCTCGGGGAAGACCTCTGCGGCTTCGGGACCGGGGCCATAGGTGCCAAAGCCCATGGGGACGAGGTCGGCGCCGCGGATGAGTTCGCGGAAGATCATCGGGCCTTTGCGGTCGGGGAAGGCGGGGAGCGCCAGACGCGCGCCGGCGAGACGCAGCCGGTCCATCAGCGGGCGGACGTCGATCTCCGACTGGATGGGCAGGAAGCCCGAGACAACCTTGCCGGCAACCGGGATCAGGTCGAGCGGGAAGGTCTCGGCGAGGACGAGGGCGGCCTCGATGCGGGCGGCGGGGTCGAGGGCATCGCGCCGCGCGAGGGCGGCAGCGCGCAGGTCGGCCTTGGTGGGCTGGGTCATGGGGGAGGAGTAGCGGAGCCCGGCCGGGGTGTCACCGGGGACCAAGAGGAACGCTGGCCCATCCGTCATGCCCGGGTTGATCCCGGGCATCCACGACTTGAACACTGCGCCATGCTGAGAATTCGTGGATGCCCGGCACAAGGCCGGGCATGACGGGCGGAGGTTCGGGAGGAAGGACCGTGACGCTCGGCAGCCACCGGCCTGATGGCGGCGGCCGGCGGGCTTTTCCGCCCTTACCTCACCGCCCCGCAAATTCAAGTGGAGCCACTCTGCCGTTGGACGATCGATCCCGGGAACCTACCTAAGTAGGTGGGCGCCGTGGTGCCCAAGTCCACGGACAAGGGCAGGGACAGCTCCCTCAAGATCGATAAGGCCCCGGGGATATGTGTGTCCTGACGTACGTCGCAGCTCCGAGGTGAGAGATAGGTCGGATCATCAGCCGGCGGAAGACCCCTCCCCGTCCACTCCCGCCTTTTTCGCTCGCGCGATTTTCACCGCTCCCAAACCTCCCCCCCCCTTGAACCGTCCCGCCCCCGCGGCGGCAGCAGCCTCGCCCGAAGACACGCCGTCGCAGGAAGCCAGCCATGCCGCTGCCGAAGCCCGTCGCCGCCCTCGCCCCGCCCATGCCGGAACCGCTGATCCAGCGCTTCAAGGCGATTGTCGGCGACCGCTACGCCATCACCGACGCGAACGACCAGGCGCCCTACCTGCGCGATGACCGCGGCCTCTATATCGGCCGCACCTCACTGGTGGTCCGGCCTGCCAATACCGAGGAGGTGGCGGCGGTCATGGCGCTGGCCCATGAGACCGGCACGCCCGTGGTGCCGCAGGGCGGCGCCACCGGCCTCGTCGGTGGCCACGTGCCGCATGAGACAGGGGCGGAGATCGTCATCTCGCTGAACCGCATGACGGCGGTGCGCGCCGTCGATCCGGCCGGCAACACCCTCACGGTCGATGCCGGCGTGACCCTGCAGCAGGCGCAGGACGCGGCAACCGAGGTCGGCCGTCTCTTCCCGCTCAATATCGGCTCCAAGGGCTCCTGCACCATCGGCGGCAATCTCTCGACCAATGCCGGCGGCACCCAGGCCATCGCCTATGGCATGGCGCGCGACCTCGTGCTCGGGCTCGAGGTGGTGCTCGCCGACGGCCGCATCTGGCACGGGCTGCGCACGCTGAAGAAGGACAATACCGGCTACGACCTCAAGCACCTGTTCATGGGGGCGGAAGGCACGCTCGGCATCATCACCGCGGCGGTTCTGAAGCTCTACCCCGCGCCGCGCTCCATCGAGGCGGCCTGGGTCGCCGTGCCCTCGGCCGAGGCGGGCCTGGCCCTCCTCAACGCCGCGCAGGAGCGGGCCGGCCCGTCCGTCACCGGCTTCGAGCTGATGCCGCGCAACCTCTTCGACTTCGTGCTGAAGCATCTCGCCGGCGCGCGCGATCCCCTCGCTGAAGCATCACCCTGGTACTGCCTGATGGAGCTTTCCAGCGCCTCGGCCTCCGGCATGCGCGAGACGCTGGAGGAAATCCTCGCCGCCGGCTTCGAGGAGGGCATCGTCACCGACGCGGCGCTCGCCGACTCGATCGACCAGCGCAACGGCTTCTGGCGGCTGCGCGAGGGCATGAGCGAGGTGCAGAAGATGGAGGGCGGCTCGATCAAGCACGACGTCTCCGTGCCCGTCGCCGCCGTGCCCGCCTTCATCGCCGAGGCTGTGGCGGCCTGCCTCGCCTATATGCCGGATTGCCGGCCGGTGCCTTTCGGCCATCTCGGCGACGGCAACATCCACTTCAACGTCAGCCAGCCCGTCGGCATGGACAAGGCAGCCTTCCTCGACCACTGGGACCGGGTGCAGACCATCGTCCACGACATCGTGGGCAAGCATGGCGGCTCGATCTCGGCCGAGCACGGCATCGGCCGGATGAAGCGCGACCTGCTGCCGGGAGTGAAGGATCCCGTCGCCATGGACATCATGCGACAGGTCAAGGCGGTCCTCGACCCGAAGAACATCCTCAATCCCGGCAAGGTTCTCTAAAAAGGGCCGCCGCGGCGCGAGCGCCGCGGCCCTGCCCTGCCGCCTCAGGCGGCGACCTTGCCGAGGAAGCTCTCGACAGCCTTGCTGACGCCGCCGGCGCTCTCCTCGACGCTGCGCGTCGTGTCGTCCATGGCCCGCGACGAGGTGGCGGAGACCTCCGCCTTGGACGCGATGTCGCCGATGGCCTGCTCGATGCGCAGGGTCAGGGCGTTGGCTTCGGCGATGCTGCGGTTGATCTCCTGGACGGCGCTCGCCTGCTCCTCGATCCCGGCGGCCAGCGCCGAAGCGTTGCCGTCGATGACCTCCATCCGCTCGGTGATGGTGCGGATGGCGCCGACCGCGCCGACCGTGAGGTGCTGCACCGCGCCGATCTGCTGGGCGATCTCTTCCGTTGCCTTGGAGGTCTGGACCGCCAGCGACTTCACCTCGGAGGCCACCACCGCGAAACCCTTGCCGGCATCGCCGGCGCGGGCCGCCTCGATGGTGGCGTTGAGGGCGAGCAGGTTCGTCTGTTCGGCGATGGACTGGATGAGGGCGACAACGGCGCCGATCTTCTCGGCGGCGCCGGAGAGTTCGGCGATGTTGCCGTTGGCGGCATGGGCCTCGCCGGCAAGTTCGCGCACGACGCTGGCGGTCTCGCTGACCTTGTGGGCGAGTTCGCCGACCGACGAGGAGAGCTGGTCGCTGGCGCCGGCGACGGCGCTGATATTGGTGACGGCGGCGCGGGCCGAACCGGTCGCGGCCTGAACGGTGTCGGCAGTGCCGGCGGCGGCGCCGCGCACGGTCGCGGCAGCCTTGCCGAGCTCGGCCATGCCACCGCGCACGCCGGTCATGACGCCGGCGATCTCGGCCTTGAAAGCGGCGATGCCCGCCTCGAGTTCGGCCTGCCGGCGAGCCTTGTCGGCGGCGCGGGCGCGATCCTCGGCGGTCGCCGCCTCGAGGCGGGATGCGGCCTCCTTGGCTTCACGCACGGCGGCGTCGGAGACGACGAAGGCGTTCGCCAGACGATTGCAGAGCCAGGCGAGCGCGACGGCCTGGGCGACGAGGATCACGGCATGGATGACGACACGGACGAGATCCCCGCCCTGCGGGAACACCGCCATCGGGTAGATGAAGTTCAGGCCGAGGTGATGCACGGCGACGAGGGCGGTGTAGGCGGCGACCGAGTACCAGCAGCACCAGAGCGCCACGATGGCGAGGCCCGCGAAAAAGGCCATGTGCATATCGATCTGGTAGACCGAGCCTTCCATGGCGAAGGTCAGGAGCGCCACCAGCGCGCCGACCGACAGCGAAGAGGCGATCCGCGCGGGAACGTCGCTGCGCCCGGCTCCGATGGCGAGGAAACCGACAGCGGCCACCGCCACGACGGACAGCGATCCGAGCAGCACGCCAGACCCCCGTCCGAACAGGACGGCGAGGATGACGATGGCGAGGGTCGCGATGACGCCTTGCATCACCCGGGCGACCGTGAGGCGGAGCGCCTCGAGGGTCGGAGAGGTGGCCGAAGACAGAGAGGACGCGCTGATCGTCATGGAGTGCGGACCATTGTGAGAGAGATGAGAGGCGACAGGCAGGCAGTTGCGAGAGCCCCGTCGAGCACGAGGGCCGCGCCGGCCGCATAGAGCCGCGCTGCGAAGCCCGGCTCTGCGGCGCTGGCGATCACCACACGGTTTCCGGCGGAGGCGCTGTGAAGAAGCCCTTCGGCCCGCGCGGCCACGGCGGCGGCGCCGCCGTCCACGTCGGACCACGTGATCACCGCCATCGGCCGCCCGTCCTTCGGAGCCGCAGCGAAGACCAGCGGCGCGAGGACGGTGACGGCGGCTGCGACAGCAAGGATGGTGACGGACCTGGTGCAGGGCCGACGGGGTGAGGGCATGACGTGAAAGACCGGTGACAGGGCAGCAGGCGCGGATGGGGGCGGCCGCACAACCAGAATCCACCGGAACGGGTTGCGGAACCCTTAACCAAGGATTGAAGGTGTTTCTTTACCGCAACCGTGAAGGCCTCAGTCGAAGAGGCTGCCCTGCCCGTCGCCGGCTGCCCGACTCTGCGAATGGGCGCGAGCCCTCCCCGGCTCGGGTTTCACCACGGCCATGGGCGAGGCCACCGGCGCCTGGATCTCCGGCCCGTCATTCGCCACCTTGTTCACGGCGGTTGAGACCGCGACCAGTTCGAGTTCGGTCTGGACCGGAGGCTCGAGCAGCGCCGCCGCCTCGTCCGGGCTCGTCGCCGGATCGAGCCAGGCGTCCCAGTTGGCGGGATCGAGAATCACCGGGGTGCGGTGGTGGATGGCCGAAAGCGGCGCCACGGCCGGCGCGGTCATCATGGCGACGGTGTCGACCTCGGAGCCATCGGGCGAGGTCCAGGTCTCCCACAGCGCCGGGAAGGCGAAGAGCCCGCCGTCCGGCCGCCGCGCCATGTAGGGCGTCTTGGTGCGCCCCTCCGTGTGCCATTCATAGAAGGCATCGGCCGGCATGAGCGCGCGGCGGCGGGTGAAGGCGTTGCGGAAGGAGGGTTTCTCCCGCGCCGTCTCGGTGCGCACGTTGATGACAAGGGGAAAGTCCTTCGGGTCCTTCACCCAGCCGGGAATGAAGCCCCAGCGCATCAGCACGAAGCGGCGCTTGCCGTGGTCGATGGTGACGACCGGCACGGGCTGGGTCGGCGCGATGTTGTAGCGCGGCGGGAAGTTCGGCCGCTCCTCATAGCCGAAGGCCTGCTGCATCACTTCCGGGATGGTCTTGATGGCGTAGCGCCCGCACATGAGGTCCTCGCGATCCGTCCCGCTCTGCGGTTCTGCCCCGACGGAAGGGCTTTAAGTCTTCCTTCACCGCACCCATGGCTCATAGACATGTAGGTTCGGGGGTTTTCACTGTCTATGCTCGACGTCGTTCGCCAGGAGGCCGACACTGCGTTGACGCCGGAACGGCTGCGCGCGGCCAATATCCATCCGGATACGCGGCTGGCCACCGACTACCTGAATCATTTCAACGAGGTCATCATGCTCCTGGAGCTGGTGCCTTCGATGCCCGACTGCCTCGAGGACGTGCTGGCCTGGGAGCCGGCCACTTACGAGGAGCATTTCGTCCGCTCCAGCTATCGCGACAAGGACCTCGTGCTGGCGGCCTTCGATGCGGCCCCGGCCGGAGCGAAGCGGCGCTTCCTCGTCCTCGTGGCGGAGATGGACACGATCATGCTCGATGCGCTCGCACAGCTCCGGCTGCATGGCGGCACGCCGCTCGGCGGGGCGGTCGCCGAGGAAGCCGCTCACCTCCTCAAGCACCTCGTGGCCCGTACCGCCGGCGTGATGAACGGCGTGGCGGGTGAGGACGAATCCTCGACCCAGGACGCGGTCGACGCGCTGATGACCCGGTGAACAGAGCCGCCGGCGCGGCCATGGCCGCCGATCGCGCCTATCCCGCCCGTCCCATTCTCGCGGTCTCCACCGCCGTGGTGCGTGATGGACAGGTGCTCGTGGCGCAGCGGGCACGGGCGCCCGGCGCCGGGCTCTACAGCCTGCCGGGCGGGCTCGTCGAGGTGGGCGAGACACTGGCCGAGGCCGCTGCCCGCGAGCTCATGGAGGAGGTCGGCGTCCGCGCCCACCCGATCGGCCTCTGCGGGGCCCGTGACATTATCGGCCTCGACGGTGAGGGCCGCATCGAGCGCCATTTCGTCGTGCTCACCTATGCCGCGCGCTGGCACAGCGGCGAGGGCGAGCGCTCGGACGAAGCGACCGATGTGCGCTGGGTGACGCTGCCCGAGGCCCGCGGCCTGCCGACGACCGACGGGCTGCTGATGACGCTTGAGGCGGCCATCGCCCTCGCGGCGCGCTGAGCGGCGGCGTCAACCACCGGCGGAGCTTTCCATTGCGGCCCGCGCCGGCCTGCCGCATATCTCGCCCATGACCCGGCTTCTCGCCATCATCGCCGTCGCGGCCCTCGCGGCCGCCAGCCCGCCGCTGGCGGCGCAGCCCGCCCGCGCGCCGTCGCCCGAGGCGGCCGTGCCCACCGCGGCGCTGCAGGCGCCCTACGAGCCGCAGCTCCTGCGCCTATCGGAGATCATCGGCGCCCTTCACTACCTGCGCACGCTCTGCCAGGGGCCGGAGGACGGCGCCTGGCGGCGGGAGATGCAGTCCCTGCTCGATGCCGAGGCGGCGGGCGGCGAGCGGCGGGAGAGGCTCGTCCAGGCCTTCAACCGGGGCTATGGCGGATTCGAGCAGACCCACCGCACCTGCACCCCCGCCGCGCGGGTGGCGACGCGCCGATACGTCACCGAAGCACGGCGCATCGTTGCGGACCTCACCAGCCGCTATGGCAACTGACGACGTTGTACACAGGAGACACCGCGAGTTTCTTCTCGCGCGTTAACCTTCTGGTCAGAAACGGGTGCCGCCCCGGCGCCACCATGCTACGGTTCCACCGACGAGACAGGCCCGATCAACGGGCCCGCCAGTGGACGTGATGATGTACATTTCTCCCGCGACGCCCGCCCGCTCGGCCGAAGCCGAGGACCAGCGCCACGCCGCCATGGGCTACGTCTCCGAAGCCTTCGCGGAGGCCCGGCTCGACGGGCTCGACATCGATTGCATCGCGCAGGCGGCGATCTTCGCCTCCTTCGTGGAAATGGTCGCCACCTATGGCGAGGAGGCGACGGCAACCTTCGCCGACCGCCTCGCCGAACGGGTGCGCGCCGGTGAGTTCACCGTGGACCGTTCCTCGCACTGAGCCGGTCTCTATCCCCCAAAGGCAGAGGCTCCGGGACGCAACGTGGACCCTCGCAGGCTGGCCCTTCTCGCGGGATTGGTGACGACCGTGGTGCTCGCCGTCGCGGTCATCCGGATCATGCCGCGCGAGGCGCCGCGCATCGTCGAGCCAGCCGTCCCTGCGACACCGCTCCGCGCCACCATCCGTGACGTGACGCCCGGGCCGGGCGAGCCGCCCGCCGCCTCGGCGATCGCCGCGCAGGCGCAGCCCGCCCCGCAACCGCCGCCCGCGGCGACACCGGCTCCCGCCACCCCGGCGACACCGGTCCCCTCTCCTCCCGCAGCGACGCCTGTCCCGCCCCCGCCGGCGGCCGGCGCTCCCGTCCCGACACCCAATGCCCGCCGCCCGGCGCCGCCGCGGCCGGCCTCGGTCGAGGTCCTTCCCGACAACGAGGATCTGAGGGAGCGCGTCGGCTCGATGCGCGAACGGCTGATGCTCGCGGCGCGTTCCGGCGATATCGGCCGGCTCGGCGTGGTCTTCCAGATGAACGAGACGCTGCCGGTCTTCGCCCGCGGCGGCGAGCGCGATCCCGTGGCCTTCTGGCGCAAGGCCTCCGGCGACGGCGAGGGTCGCGAGATCCTCGCCATCCTGCTCAACATCCTCGACCTGCCGCCCGCCCTCATCAACAAGGGCACGCCGCAGGAAATGTATGTCTGGCCCTATCTCGCCCATGTGCCGCTGGCCGACCTTTCGCCGCGGCAGTCGGTGGATCTCTACCGACTGATGACGGCGCAGGACGTGCGCGATATGCGCACGCTGGGCTCCTGGGTCTTCTGGCGCCTCGGCATCGGCCCGGACGGCACCGTGCACTTCTTCCTCGCGGGGGAATGACGGGCTGTTAACCCTGCGGATGACCTTGGGTCATGCGGGGCCGCTCGCGCACCTCCGGCTTATGATCGCGTTAAGGGGCCCGGCGGTAGGCGAAAGGGGTCCGGTCGCATGAGGCGACCTCCCGCGGAACGTCGACATGCCCGACAACTCGGCCCGTCACGTCATCGACGACATTGTCGCCCACAGGGCGCGCGCAGGCCTCACCGACAAGGTGAACCGCCTCATCGACAGTTACGCCGAGAATGCCGACAGCTACACGGCCGAGCAGGCGGTGACGGTCGACGAGGTCATTGCGCGGCTCATCGTCGACATCACGCCGGAAGGACGCATCGCTATCGCCGAGCGGATCGCGAGCGACCCCAAAGCGCCGCCGCTGGTGATTGAGCAGCTTGCCGGCGACGACTGGGCCGAGGTCGCCTCGCCGGTGCTGACGAAATCACCCCGGCTCTCCGACGAGACCCTGCTGCGCATCATCGACAGCAAGGGCCATTCGCACCTGCTGGCCATCAGCCGGCGGCGCACCATTGCACCGGCGGTGGCGGAGAGCCTCGTCGAGCGCGGCAACCGCACTGTCATTCGCACGCTGGCGCGCAATCCGGGCGTGAACCTGTCGCCCGAGGCCCGCCGCGACCTCGACAAGCGGCAAACGGCGCGACTGGAAGAGTTGCGCAAGGCGCCGCGCAAGGCGGTGGAATATCCCGCCGAGCTTCACCGCGAGGATGGCGAGAAGCCGGTGCGCTGCCGGCTGATCGACATTTCCAAGACTGGCGCGCGGCTGACGCTGGCGGCCATGGCCCGGCCGACCGGTCGTCTGGTCCTCAGCTTCGCCAGCGCGGCCGTGCAGCGCCCCTGCGAGGCCGTCTGGCAGGATGGCCGCGACATCGGCGTGCGCTTCGTCTGAGGCGTCAGGCCAGAGGCGTCAGCACCAGCACGGACCAGGTCACGCCGGGACGCCCGAACATGTCGGGGCGACGTGTCTCGAACAGGCTCGACAGCCCGTGACGTGCGGCGAGAGCCACGGTCTCCTGCAGCGACACATCGAACATGCGTCGGCCCTCGGGCACCGGTCCATGGCGCAGCGTGATGACGATGCGGGCGCCGGGAGCCGCGAGATCGGCAAGGCGCGCCATGGCGCGCTGCCGCTCGGCCGCGTCGAGATGCATCCAGACGGCGGTGAGCAGGATCAGGTCGAAGCGCTCGGCGCGCCCGGCCAGCACCGGCAGGTCCGGCAGGCCGTCGTCGAGCCAGGTGATGGGCTGGCCGGCATGGATCCGCGCACCATGGGCGCGCAGCTCGGCGGTCGGTTCCACCGCGACGACCCGATGGCCCTGCGCGGCCAGCGCCGCAGCATCGCGCCCGGTTCCTGCACCGATGTCGAGGGCGTGGCCCGGCGCGTCGGGGAGCAGGTGCAGGACCGGGGCGTGGACCTGCTCGAAGGTGATGCTCTCGTATTGGACCGCGAGGTTATCCGCCTCGCAGCCATAGCCCGCCATCGAGGCAGTGGTCACGGAGCCCGGTCCTGGAAGCGCACGGCCTCGCCGCCCGACGGGGTCACCAGCTCGCCCTCCCACATCACGCGACGGCCGCGGATGATGGTGCCGATGGGCCAGCCATGCACGGTCTTGCCGTCATACGGCGTCCAGCGGCCCTTGGAGGCGATCCAGTCGTTGGTGATGGTCACCTTGCGCTTCATGTCGACGATGGTGAAATCGGCATCGTAGCCGGCGGCGATGCGGCCCTTGCCGGCCATGGCGAAGATGCGCGAGGGGCCGTGGCTGGTGAGGTCGACGAAGCGCTCCAGCGTGAGCTTTCCGGCGTTCACATGGTCCAGCATGGTGGGAACGAGGGTCTGCACGCCGGTCATGCCGGAGGGCGAGGCCGGGTAGGTCTTGGCCTTCTCCTCCAGCGTGTGGGGCGCGTGGTCGGAGCCGAGCACGTCGACGACGCCATCGACGATGCCGCGCCAGATGCCGCGGCGGGCGTGCTCGTCACGCACCGGCGGGTTCATCTGGGCGAGGGTGCCGAGCCGCTCGTAGCAGTCGGGGGCGACGAGGGTGAGGTGATGCGGCGTCGCCTCGCAGGTGGCGACGTCCTTGTGCTGCTCCAGATAGTCGATCTCCTCGGCGGTGGAGATGTGCAGCACGTGAATCTTGGCATTGTGCCGGCGGGCGATGGTGACCAGCCGTTCCGTACACATCAGCGCCGCGGTCACGTCGCGCCAGACGGGATGGGAGCGCGGATCGCCCTCGATACGCTCGCCCTTGCGGTCGCGCAGGCGATATTCGTCCTCGGAATGGAAAGCCGCGCGGCGGCGGGTGTTCTTGAGGATCGACGAGACGCCATCGTCGTCCTCGACCAGCAAGGAGCCGGTGGAGGAGCCCATGAAGACCTTGATGCCGGCGGCGCCCGGCAGGCGCTCCAGCTCGGCGACGTCCTTGGCATTGTCGTGGGTGCCACCGACCCAGAAGGCGAAGTCGCAATGCATTCGCGCCGTGGCGCGCTTGACCTTGTCGGCCAGCGCCGCCTCGGATGTCGTCAGCGGATCGGTGTTCGGCATCTCGAAGACGGCGGTGACACCGCCCATGACGGCCGCGCGCGAGCCGCTTTCGAGGTCCTCCTTGTGGGTGGGACCCGGCTCGCGGAAATGCACCTGGCTGTCGATGACGCCGGGCAGGATGTGCAGGCCGGTGCAATCCACCACCTGGCCGGCCGAGGACTGCGACAGGTCGCCGATGGCCGCCACCTTGCCAGCCGTGACGCCGACGTCGCGCAAAGCCGCGCCGTCCTGGTTGACCACCGTGCCGTTCCTGTAGATGACGTCGAAATTCGGCATGGCGCGGCTCCCCTTCTGCGCGCCGGCCCTTGCCGCCGGCGCTGCCTCGCTTATGTCGAAGAACCTGAGCCGTGCCAAGCGCGTGCCTGGCCAGCGAGGTGCATCGATGCCGCGTGCCGTTTTGTCCGATCGAGGTGTCGTCCGTGTCAGCGGCGAGGATGCCGCGCGCTTCCTGCAGGGGCTCGTGACCTGCAATGTCGAGACGCTCGGCGCGGGCGAGGCCCGCTATGGCGCGCTGTTGACGCCGCAGGGCAAGATCGTCGTGGATTTCCTCTGCATCGGCGTTCCCGCCGACGATGGCGGCGGCTTCCTCCTCGACACGCCGGGCGTGCTGGCGGCCGAACTCGCCAAGAAGCTCGGCTTCTACCGGCTGCGGGCAAAGGTCGCGGTCGAGGACCTGTCGGCGCAGCTCGCCGTCACTGCCGTCTGGGGCGAGGAGACGGCGCCGTCGCCCGAGGGGCTCGTGGCGCGCGATCCGCGCCATACGGCGCTCGGCTGGCGCCTGGTGGGGCCAAAGCCGGCGGAGGCGCCTGCGCCCACCGGTGATTACGAGGCGCATCGCATCGGCCTCGGCATCCCGGCCGGCGGCCGCGACTTCGCCTATGGCGATGCCTTCCCGCACGAGGCCGACATGGACCAGCTCGCCGGGGTCGACTTCGCCAAGGGCTGCTATGTCGGCCAGGAGGTGGTGAGCCGGATGCAGCATCGCGGCACCGCCCGCACCCGCGTCGTGCCGGTGACCTTCGCCGATTTCCCGCCCATGGAAGGGCTCGACGTGGTGGCGGGCGACAAGCAGCTCGGCGTCATGGGCTCCTCCGTCCATGGCCGCGGCCTCGCCAAGCTCAGGCTCGACCGCGTGGCGGAAGCGGCGGATGCCGGCGAGCCGATCACCGCAGGTGGCATTCCGCTGGTGCCGGTGAAGCCAGACTGGGCAAGGTTTGCGTGGCCGGGGGAGACGGAGGCCTAAAGGAAGCTCTGCGGGTCGACGTCGATCTCCAACCGGACATTGCCGCGCGGCGCCTCGACGGATGAGAGCCAGCCGCGCATCCAGCCCGAGAGGTCGAAGGCGCGGGGGGAGCGGGCGAGAAGCCGGACACGGTGGCGGCCACGCACCAGCGCAAGCGGCGCCTCGGCGGGCCCCAGCACCCGCACCTCCGGCGTCGGCGGCACGGCCCGCACCAGCATCCGCGCATAGGCCTGCGCGTCGCCCAGAGCCTCGGCGGAGATGACGAGGGCGGCGAGCCGGCCGAAGGGCGGCAGTTCGGCCGCCTCGCGCATGGCGATCTCGGCCTCGTAGAAGCCCTCGCGGTCGCCCTTCACGATGGCCTGGATGATCGGGTGCTGCGGCTGGTGGGTCTGGATCAGCGCCCGCGAGCCGTCCTTGGCGCGGCCGGCGCGGCCGACCACCTGCTGCAGCAATTGGAAGGTGCGCTCGCCCGCCCGCGGATCAGCATTGGACAGGCCGATATCGGCGTCGATGACCCCGACGAGGGCGAGGTTCGGGAAGTTGTGGCCCTTGGCGACGAGCTGCGTGCCGATGACGATGTCGGCCTCGCCGCGCGCCACCGCCTCGATCTCTTGGCGGATGCGTTCGACGCCGCCGGCCATGTCCGAGGACAGGACGAGCAGGCGGCTGTCCGGGAACAGCGTCGCGCATTCCTCGGCGAGGCGCTCGACGCCGGGACCGCAGGCGACGAAGCTGTCCACGGCCTCGCATTTCGGACAGTGCTCGGGCGGGGCGGTGTTGTAGCCGCAATGGTGGCAGACGAGCCGGCGGCGGAAGCGGTGGTCGACCAGCCAGGCCGAGCAGTTCGGGCACTGGATGCGCTCGCCGCAGGTGCGGCAGAGGGTGAGTGGTGCATAGCCGCGGCGGTTGAGGAAGAGCAGCGTCTGTTCGCCGGCCTCGCGGGTCGCGCGGATTTCGCGCTCCAGCGCCGGGGCGATCCAGCGGCCGCGCTCGGGACCGGCGGTCCGCAGGTCCACCGTGGTGATCTTCGGCATGGCATGGCCGCCGAAGCGCTCGGGCAGGACGAGGCGGCGGTAGCGACCGCGATCGGCATTGACGCGGCTCTCGACGGAGGGCGTCGCCGAAGCGAGCACGACGGGGATGGACTGGAGATGGGCGCGGACCACCGCCATGTCGCGGGCATGGTAGTGGACGCCGTCATCCTGCTTGTAGGCGCCCTCGTGCTCCTCGTCGACGACGACGAGGCCGAGGTCGCGGAAGGGCAGGAACAGCGCGGAGCGTGCCCCGACCACCGCCTGGACCTCGCCGGAAGCGACGCCGGCCCAGACGCGGCCACGCTTCGTCGCGCCGACGCCCGAATGCCAGGCGGCGGGACGGTGGCCGAAGCGAGCGGCGAAACGGTCGAGGAACTGGGTGGTGAGCGCGATCTCCGGGACGAGGATCAGCACCTGCCGGCCGCGGCGCAGCGCCTCGGCGACGCCTTCGAGATAGACCTCGGTCTTGCCCGAGCCGGTGACGCCGTCGAGGAGCTGCACCGAGAAGCGCTCGGCCGCCACCGCATCGCAAAGGGCGAGCGCGGCGGCGTGCTGGGCATCGTTGAGGGCGGCGACCGCATGATCCGGTTCCAGCCGGGCGAGCACCTCCGGCGGCAGCAGGATCGCCTCCAGCACGCCCTCGTCGACCAGGCCGTCCACCACCGAGGCGGAGACGCCAGCCTCGCGCGCGGCCTCGCCCTTGGCGCGGGCGAGGCCATCGGCGAGATGGGCGAGGAGCCGACCCCGGGCTGGCGTCATGCGGCCCGGAGCCTGGCCGGTGACGCGGATGCCGACACGCGGCTTCGGCGGGGCGAGATCCTCGGGATCGCGCAGCGCCATGCGCAGCACCATCCCGCGCGGCGCGAGCGTGTAATCCGCCAGCCAGTCGCAGAGCCGGCGCACGGCCTGCGGCACGGGCGGCACGTCGAAGCGCTCGGCAATGTCCTTCAGCCGGTTGTGCGACACACCGCCCGGCTCGTCGCGCAGGCTCCACACCGCGCCGATCGTGGTGCGGTTGCCGAGCGGCACGGCCACCACGTCACCCGGCGCGAGCGTCATCCCCGCCGGGACGCGGTAGCTGTAGGGCCGGTCGACGGCGACCGGAATCAGCACGTCGGCATAGAGCGGCGCAGTCATCGGGATGGCCTAGCGCGACCGGGCCGCGAAGGGAATGGGCCGTGACGACCGGCCTGTGCTCGGTGAGGATCGGCGCCTTTCACCCTGGAATGTTTCCAATGTTTTGCCGGTGGATTGCAGCCGACGCCGGGCAGGCGTAAATAGCTGACTGTTGCAGTCAACTTTGCGGGCTGCGCCGGAGACCGCCTTTGATCGTCTGCCACTGCAACGTGCTCAGTGACCGCGACATCCGCGCCTGCCTCGGCGACGGTCCCGACTGCCCGCGCGCGGTCGGAGAGGTCTATACCTGTCTCGGCTGCAGCCCGGAATGCGGGCGCTGCGCCCGCACCATCCGCGCCATCCTGCGCGAGGCCGGCGTCGGCGGCTGCGGCACCTGCCCCGTGGGCGACTGCTCCGGTAATGACGAGGCAGCGCCTTCGCTGATGATCGCCGCCGAGTGACACGGCCCGCCGGCGGGTGTTCGCCGGCTTGTCACCTCCATCTGGAACGATGCTAGAGTGGATCGCATGCGGTGCGATCGCACCCGTTGCACAGCCGGAGCAGGACCATGAAGGGCGACAAGAAGGTCATCGACTACCTCAACAAGGGCCTTCGCAGCGAATTGACCGCGGTCAGCCAGTACTGGCTCCACTACCGCATGCTGCACAATTGGGGCTTACTCGACCTCGCCAAGTACTGGCGCAAGGAATCGATCGAGGAGATGGTCCATGCCGACAAGTTCATCGACCGGATCCTGTTCCTTGAGGGCCATCCGAACCTGCAGGTGCTCGACCCGCTGCAGATCGGCCAGGACGTCGGCGAGGTCATCCAGTGCGACCTCAACGCAGAGATCGGCGCCCGCGCGCTCTACCAGGAGGCCGCGGCCTATTGCGAGACCGTGAAGGACTATCCCTCGCGCGACCTGTTCATCCAGCTGATGACCGATGAGGAAGGTCACATCGACTTCCTCGAGACGCAGCTGGAGATCATCAAGACGATCGGCGTCCAGCTCTATATCCAGAAGCATATGGGCCCGGTCGGCGGGGATCACTGAGGCGAGGGGCGGTGCGCGCCAGCTCCCCCGTTCACCGCCCATGAACCCCCGCCATGGCACTCTTGTCGCCATGGCAGCCCCCTCCCCGCTTTCCCTCGCCATCCCCGGTGCCGCCGGCGACACCGCCACGGCCCTCGGCCAATGGCTGCAGCACCTGTCCGCCGAGCGCGGCCTGTCGCCCAAGACGCTGGAAGCCTATGGCCGTGACGCCCGCGGCTTCATCGCCTTCCTCGCCGACCATCTCGGCGGCGCCGTGGACCTCGGCGCCCTCGACGGCCTCCAGCCGCGCGACCTGCGTGCCTTCATGGCGAAGCGCCGCGCGGACGGGCTCGATTCCCGCTCCATCGCGCGCGCGCTCGCGGCGGTGCGGTCCTTCGCCCGTTTCCTCGAACGCGAGGGCCGCGGCCGCATGGCTGCCTTTGCGGCTGTCCGCACGCCGAAGACCGGGCGGCGCCTGCCGCGTCCCCTCGCCGTCCCGGCTGCCCGTGCGGTGGCCTCCTCCGAGATCCGCGAGCATGAGGACCAGCCGGCCTGGGTGATCGCCCGCGATACCGCAGTCCTCGCGCTGCTTTACGGCTCGGGCCTGCGCATCTCCGAGGCGCTGGGCCTCACCCAGAAGGACGCGCCGCCCCGCGGGGGCGACGGCCAGATCACCGTGCTGGGGAAAGGCGGCAAGACCCGTCAGGTCCCTGTCATCGCCAAGGTGGTGGCCGAGATCGACCGCTATCGCGGCCTCTGCCCCTGGACGCTCGGGCCGGACGATCCGCTCTTCGTCGGCGTGAAGGGGGGACCGCTGTCGCCGCGGATCATCCAGCTCGCCATGGCGCGGCTGAGAGGTGCGCTGGGCCTGCCCGAGACAGCAACGCCGCACGCGCTGCGCCATTCCTTCGCGACCCACCTGCTCGGGCGGGGCGGCGACCTCAGGTCCATCCAGGAGCTGCTCGGCCACGCCTCGCTGTCGACGACGCAGATCTATACCGAGGTCGATACGGCGGCGCTGCTGCGGGTCTATGCCAGCGCGCATCCGCGCGCCTGACACTCACGCCTTGCGGGCAAGCAGCACCGCACGCTCCTGCCGCACGCGGCGAAAGCGGCGCAGCAGCCTGATGGACCGGCTGGCGCGGCCACCCCGCAGGATGCGCAGATGCGCCCTGATACGGCGCTTCACCGGATCGATATGGCCATGGGCCCAGACAAGCCAGCGGTTCCAGGTGGCGTAGAGGCGGACAAAGAGCGGGATCTGCATCAGCTTCGGCTTGCAGGTCTCGAAGAGGAAGGCCGTTACGCCGACGCCCACGACCTTGGCGAGCACGAGGACGAGGCCGCCAAGGACAAGATGGCCGGAGGCAATGAGCCCCAGCGCGGCCAGCTTGAAGGGGAAGAGCAGCGCGGCGGGAATGGCGAAGACGGCGAGGGTCGCGTAGGGCGGCAGCCGCTCGATGCCGTCATGGATCGCCTGTTTCAGCGCTGCAAAGGGCAGTCGCTCGATGATCCACCCGACCAGCGGTCCGATCCGCTCCCACAGCCAGGTCTCCACCAGGATGACGATGGCGGCGAGGACGATGAGCGGGCGCAGCAGGCGATAGGCGGGGGGCTTCACGTGGATCTCCCGTGACACAGCGACAGTGCCCGCGGATCGTGGCGAAATGCCGTCACCGGTTCATGCCGTGCGGACGAGAAACGCGTTTCCTCGCGAGCGCTGCGACAGGGTCTCGTAGCCGAGGGCGGCAAGGCGAGGCCGCACGTCCCCCTGCCAGTCGGAGGCGAGTTCGTCCTCCATGCAAATGGAGCGCGGCCAGAGCGCTTCCGGAGCGGCGTCGAAGAAGGCGGCGAGGACGCGGTCCTCCATGCCCTCGACATCGATCTTGAGGACGTCGATGCGGTCGAGGCCGGCCTCCGCGACGATGGTGGTCAGTGCCTTCATCGGCACGACGAGATCCCCGGCGGCATCGGCGCGGGACAGGGCGGTGTCGGCGGCATTGACCGCGAAACGCAGTTCGCCGTCACGGTCGCCCACCGCGCATTCGGCGAAGGTGATGCGATCGGCAAGGCCCGACAGCTCCGCGTTGGCACGCAGGCGCCGCATCGGATTGGCCGTCGCCTCCACGGCGACGACGCGGCCCGTCGGACCGACCGCCTCGGCGCCGACCAGCGCGTATTGGCCGACATTGGCGCCGCAATCGACGAAGACCCCGCCCGGCGGCAGATGGGTGCGGACGAAATCGAGGCTCACCTGCTGGTAGAGGGGGTCGAGCAGCAGGCCGACCTCGGCGGCATTGTCGCTGGGGTCGAGCCGGTAGCGCAGGGCACCGCGTGCCACGTCCACAGGGCCCGGGCGCAGCGCCGAGACGAGGCGGGCCAGCGGCCTGCGAAAGGCACCGCGCCGCAGGACGGGGCTCAAGGGGCCGGCCATGCAGGCCTCGATGACGAGGCGCTGGGCGCTCGTCGGCGCAAAAGTCCCGAAAGGCGGAATGTCCAGTGACACGCGATCAGGCTCCGAGCCCGCCAGGAACCTCCCGGCCATCTCCCTTTAGCAACCGGGGTTACAGAGTGAAACACCAAGGCCGCATTCAGCGCGGTCCGGTCCACCGATCGGCCCCATCGTCGTTCCAGTCACACGACACGGTGCGGCCTGATCGTCCGGGCCCAAATGACGAAGGGGAGGCCGACCGTCGGTCGACCTCCCCTTGCCGGATCAATCGGCGCGCAGCGCGCGCTGTACCATCAGTACACGCGGGCCTTGGGCTCGATGTACTGGATCTCGTTGGTCATCGTGTAGGTGTGGACCGGACGGTCGTCCAGGGTCACCTGCTTCTTCGCATCGTCGGCGAAGGCCAGCGTGTGCTTCATCCAATCGCGATCGTTGCGGTCGGGGAAGTCCTCGCGCGCGTGAGCGCCGCGGCTCTCGGTGCGGTTCGCCGCCGATTCCATGGTGACCACCGCCTGGGCGATGAGATTGTCGAACTCCAGCGTCTCGATGAGGTCGGAGTTCCACACCAGCGAGCGGTCGGTGGTGCGGATGTCGGTCGAGCCCTGCCAAACCTCGGAGATGAGCTTGCGGCCCTCCTCCAGCACCTCGCCGGTGCGGAAGACGGCGCAGTTCGACTGCATCACCTTCTGCATGCGGGAGCGCAGCTCGGCGGTGCCCGTCGAGCCGGAGGCGTGGCGCATGGCGTCGAGGCGCGAGAGAGCGAGGTCCGAGGCATTGGCCGGCAGGTCCTCGTGCTTCTCGCCCGGCGTGACCGTCTCGGCGGCGCGGAGGCCGGCGGCACGGCCGAAGACCACGAGGTCGATCAGCGAGTTGGAGCCGAGGCGGTTGGCGCCGTGGACGGAGACGCAGGCGGCCTCGCCGATGGCCATGAGGCCCGGGACGACAGCGTCGGGATCGCCGTTCTTCTTGGTCAGCACCTCGCCGTGGAAGTTCGTGGGGATGCCGCCCATGTTGTAGTGCACCGTCGGAATGACCGGGATCGGCTCCTTGGTGACATCCACGCCGGCGAAGATCTTTGCGCTCTCCGAGATGCCCGGCAGGCGCTCGTGGAGGATTTTCGGGTCGAGATGGTCGAGGTGCAGGTAGATGTGGTCCTTGTTCTTGCCGACGCCGCGGCCCTCGCGGATCTCGACGGTCATCGAGCGCGAGACGACGTCACGCGAGGCAAGATCCTTGGCGGAGGGCGCATAGCGCTCCATGAAGCGCTCGCCCTCGGAATTGGTGAGGTAGCCGCCCTCGCCGCGCGAGCCTTCCGTGATGAGGCAGCCCGAGCCGTAGATGCCGGTCGGGTGGAACTGCACGAACTCCATGTCCTGCAGCGGCAGGCCGGCGCGCAGCACCATGGCGTTGCCGTCGCCGGTGCAGGTGTGGGCGGAGGTCGCGGAGAAATAGGCACGGCCATAGCCGCCGGTGGCGAGGATGGTCTGCCGGCCACGAAAGCGGTGGATGGTGCCGTCGTCCATCTTCAGGGCGACGACGCCGAGGCAGCGGCCGCTCTCGCTCATCATCAGGTCGATGGCGAAATACTCGATGAAGAACTCGGCATTGTTCTTCAGCGCCTGGCCATAGAGCGTGTGCAGCATGGCGTGGCCGGTGCGGTCCGCCGCGGCGCAGGTGCGCTGGGCCGTGCCCTTGCCGAAATGGGTGGTCATGCCGCCGAAGGGGCGCTGGTAGATCTTGCCGCTCTCGGTGCGCGAGAAGGGCACGCCCCAGTGCTCGAGCTCATAGACGGCGGCAGGCGCATTGCGGACAAGATACTCGATCGCGTCCTGGTCGCCGAGCCAGTCCGACCCCTTGACGGTGTCGTACATGTGCCACTGCCAGTTGTCCTCGCCCATATTGCCGAGGGAGGCGGCAACGCCGCCCTGGGCGGCGACGGTGTGCGAGCGGGTCGGGAAGACCTTGGAGATGCAGGCGGTCTTCAGGCCCGCCTGGGCGCAGCCGACGACGGCGCGAAGGCCTGCGCCACCGGCTCCGACGATGACCACGTCATAGGTGTGGTCGGTGATGTCGTAGGCCCGGCCATTGGTGGCGGGGGCAGCGGAATCAGCCATGGGAAGGCTCCCGTGATGCGAGGTTTCGACGGTTATACGCCGAAGGAAATCTTCAGGATCGCGAAGACGCAGCCGATGCCGACCGCGAAGGTGAAGAAGGTGTTGGCCAGCAGCAGCGCCACCTTCGGCCCCTCGGCCGGCACGTAGTCCTCGATGATCACCTGCATACCGATACGCATGTGCCAGGCGGCGGAGATCACGAAGAGCAGCAGCGGGATGGCGACAAGCGGCGAGCCGAGCGTCGCCTTGACGGCAGCGAAGTTCGACCCCGCCGTCGAGATGATCAGGCCGATGACGAAGAGCGACAGCGGCAGGTTGGCGACCGCCGTCAGGCGCTGCAGCCAGAAATGCTCGGTGCCGGACTTGGCGGAGCCGAGACCGCGGACGCGGCCGAGCGGGGTGCGCATGCTGGAGTTGGACTGGCCCATCGTTCCGTTCCTTCTCAGACGCCGCCGCGCACGGCGTAGGCGATGATCCAGGTCACAAGCGTCAGCGCGACCGAACCGATCAGCGTCGCGCGGGCAAGCCACTCGCGCTCGTTGACGCCGAAGCCGCGGCCGGTGTCCCAGATGAAGTGGCGGATGCCGCCAAGCATGTGGTGGAACAGAGCCCAGGTGTAGCCGAACAGGACGATGCGACCGATGAACGAGCCGGCGAACCACTGGAAGGCGGCGTAGCTCGACGGGCCGGAGGCGACCGCTATCAGCCACCAGGCGAGCAGCAGCGTGCCGAAGAACAGGGCGACGCCAGTGATGCGGTGGACGATGGACATCATCATCGTCAGCATCGGGCGGTAGATCTGCAGGTGCGGTGAGAGCGGACGCTCGATCACGGGCTTTGAATCGGCCATCTGGGGCATTCCTTGCAACCGGCGGCGAACCATGGTGCAGCGCCCACCGGAAATCCAGCGCCTGTTTAAGGGAGCGTGCGCGCCGACGCAACGAGTCTGGAATGAGACAAAGGAGGGACGAGACCCGCAGTTCCGCATGACTTCAGGCGCTTTGGCGCGCTTGCCGGGGGCGAGGCGGGCCATTATGGCGGTGCGGCATGGCCGACACGCTGTCCCGCTACCAGGCGCTCGTCGATTCCGGCGAGATTTCGTTCGACCCCGCGCAGGCCGCGGTGGCGCGGCGTTTGTCATCGCTGAACGAGAGCCTGGCGAGCTATCGCCTCGCCCGCCGCAAATCCTCGGCCCTCGCCTGGCTGTTCTCGCGCGGGCAGAAGCAGGAGCCGGTGCGCGGCCTCTACATCTGGGGCGATGTCGGCCGCGGCAAGACCATGCTGATGGACCTGTTCATGGCCACCAGCCCGGTGCGCCGCAAGCGCCGGGCGCATTTCCATGAGTTCATGGCCGATGTCCACGAGCGCATCCATGCCTATCGGCAGAAGCTGAAGGCCGGCGAGGTCAAGGGCGACGACCCGATCGGGCCGGTCGCTGCGGATCTTGCCGAGGAGGCATGGCTCCTCTGTTTCGACGAGTTCTCGGTCACCGACATCGCCGATGCGATGATTCTCGGCCGGCTCTTCGGCAAGCTGTTCGAGGAGGGCGTTGTGGTGGTAGCGACCTCCAACGTCGTGCCCGACCTGCTCTATCGCGACGGCCTCAACCGGGCGCTCTTCCTGCCCTTCATCGGCCTCATGCAGGAGCGGATGGCGGTGGTGAAGCTCGAATCGCGCACCGATTTCCGCATGGAGAAGCTCTCCGGCCAGCCGGTCTGGCTGACGCCGCTTGGACCGCAGAGTGACACAGCCATGGACACAACCTGGTCGCGGCTCGCGGGCGGGGCCGAAGGCACGCCGGCGACCCTCCAGGTCAAGGGTCGCAGTGTCGCCGTCCCGCTCCAGGCCCATGGCACGGCGCGCTTCTCCTTCGCGGACCTGTGCGAGAAGCCGCTCGGCGCGTCGGACTATCTCGCCATCGCCCACGCCTTCCACACCGTGCTCATCGATCGCATCCCGGTGATGAAGGGGCTGGAGAAGCGCAACGAGGCCAAGCGCTTCATCAATCTCATCGACGCGCTCTACGACAACCAGGTCAAGCTGGTGGCGAGCGCCGGCGACGAGCCGACGCGGCTCTATCTGTCCGAGAGCGGGACGGAGGAGTTCGAGTTCCACCGCACCGCCTCGCGTCTCATCGAGATGCGATCGGACGAATATCTGTCTCTGCCCCATGCGAGAAGGTCGCAGCCTTCCGCCGACACAGGTGGTATCGTCGAAACCTGAGGGCAGCCCATGGTCGACGATGCCGCCGATGTCAGGACGACCCCGCGCCTGCTCGGGCGGCTGGGTCCGGGGCTGGTGACGGGCGCGGCAGACGACGATCCGAGCGGGATTGCCACCTACAGCCAGGTCGGCGCGCAGTTCGGCTATGCCCTCTCCTGGACCATGCTGTTCTCCTTCCCACTCATGGCGGCGATCCAGGCGGTGGCGGCGCGGATCGGCTGCGTGACCGGGCGAGGCATCGCCGCGAACCTCCGGCGCCATTATCCGCGGCCCCTCCTCGCAGTCGTGGTCCTGTTGCTGGCCATCGCCAACATCTTCAACCTCGGGGCTGATCTCGGCGCCATGGCAGCGGCCGTCGAACTGCTGATCGGCGGGCCGGCGCTGCTCTATACTGCGCTGTTCGGCATCGCCTGCGCGCTGGCAGAGATCTTCATCAGCTATTCGCGTTATGCCCGCCTGCTCAAATGGGCGACGCTGTCGCTCTTCGCCTATGTGGCGGTGGTCCTGTCGGTCGGCGTGCCCTGGGGCGAAGCGCTGACAGCCCTCGTCGTGCCGCAGATGAGCTTCGACCGGTCGACCATGGTGGCGCTGGTGGCCGTGCTCGGCACGACGATCAGCCCCTATCTCTTCTTCTGGCAGGCGGCGCAGGAGACCGAGGAGCTTCGACGCCGCCACGTCAAGGCGCTGTGCCTCGCGCCCGCGACGGCCGGTCCGGAACTCGCTCGCATCCGCGACGACACGCTGGTCGGCATGGGCGTTTCCAATCTCATCGCGCTGTTCATCATCCTGGCGACGGCCGCGACCCTGCACAGCGCCGGCATCACCCAGATCGACACGGCCGCCCAGGCCGCAGAGGCGCTGCGGCCGGTGGCGGGGTCCTTTGCCTTCGCGCTCTTTGCCCTCGGCATCATCGCCACGGGGCTGCTCGCGGTGCCGGTCCTGGCGGGATCGGTCGCCTATGCGGTGAGCGAGCTCTTTGCCTGGCGCTCGGGCCTCGACCGGCCGCCGGCCGAGGCCAAGCTGTTCTATGCCACCATCGCGTTGGCGACGCTGGCGGGAATCGTCGTCAATGTCTTCGGGCTCGACCCGATCCGCGCCCTCTACTGGAGCGCGGTTCTCAACGGCCTGCTCGCCGCTCCGGTCATGGCCGTGACCATGGTCATCGCCATGAACCCGCGGGTGATGGGCCGGTTCACCCTGCCGCCGCTGCTCATTGTCGGCGGCTGGCTGGCAACGGCGGTAATGGCGGCGGCGTCCCTGGGCTTCCTGCTGCTCTAGGGCGGTTTCCGATCTGACTGCATCAGATCGGCCGCTCTATCTCGTTGTCTTGTCGCATCATCTCATCCATCAAGCGGTGCCCACTTGATGGGATGATGCTCTAGCCGTTGCATCGCGCGGCGCCTTGGCGCCCAATCCCCATCACAGTCTCCGCCCGGAAAGCGCTCCCGCCCGTGTCCCGCCGTCCGAATCGCCCGGCCGCCTTCGTCGCTCCCGTCAGCGAGGACCGCGTCGAGGCCCGCCTCCTCGCCATTGCCGCCGATCATATCCGCCGCTTCGGGGCGGAGCGCGTCACCGTGGTGTCGGTGGCGCGGGAGGCCGGCATGAGCCACGCCAATGTCTACCGCTTCTTCCCGTCCAAGGCCGGGCTGATCGAGGCAGTGGTGGTCGCCTGGGCGCGCACCGTCGAGGTGATGCTGGCCGACATTGCCAGCGCGCCGGATCCGGCCGACGACAAGCTCGAGCGTTTCCTTACCGCCTGGGCGCGCGCCCAGCGCGACGGGCTCGACCGCGATCCGATCATCTATGCCACCTTCGCAAGCCTCTGGGAGGCGCGGAGGGACACGATCATGGCGCATCGCGCGCGCCTGCGAGGCTTCCTCGCCGCCATCGTCGACGAGGGCCTCGAACCCGGCCCCTTCCGGGTCAGGGACGAGGAACGCGCCGTCGCCTTCGTCTCCGACGCCATGCAGCGCTTCGTCCATCCGGCGCTGGTCAGCGAGATGCGGGACCTGCCGCGCCAGCAGGTCGAGCAGCGGGCGGGCCTGCTCGCCCGCGTCATCATCCGTACCCTCGTGTCCGGCGGCGTCTAACGCGCGGCCTCAGGGTTCCCGCGTATTCCCCTGCATCCCCGGCCGTGGCCTCCTCGCGCGACGTACCGGAGCGGGAAGAAACCATGTGCACGACCTGTGATATTCGGCTCGGCCGCAGGGCCTTCCTTGGTGCGGCGGGCATCGCGGTTGCCGCGACCGCCTTCGGGGGCTTCGGCCCATCCTTCGCCGCCGATGGCCCGGGCTCCGGCCTCACCCCCGACCAGGCGCTGGAGAAGCTCAGGGCCGGCAACCGGCGCTACGTCACCGACGCGCAATCCTGCGTCGCCGACATGGCCCGCCGCCGCAACGACACGGCGAGCGGCCAGGCGCCTTGGTCGACGCTGGTCAGCTGCGCCGACAGCCGCGTGCCGCCGGAGCTCATCTTTGGGGGCCTTACGCTCGGCGAGCTCTTCGTCGTCCGCAACGCCGGCAACACTGTCGACACCACCGCCCTCGGAACGCTCGAATATGGAGCGGCGGTTCTGAAATCGCCGCTGATCCTGGTACTCGGCCATTCAAGCTGCGGCGCCGTGGCCGCCGCCTGCGACGTCGTCGCGAAGAACGCCACCTTCCCCGGCGCCATCGGCCCGATGATCGAGCCGATCGTGCCCGCGGCCATCGCGGCGCGCGGCAGGGAAGGCGATTTCATCGACAATGCCGTGCGCGAGAACGTGCGGCGCACGGTGGCCAAGCTGAAGTCGGCCGGACCGATCATCGCCGATGCTGTGAAGGCCGGGACGGTGAAGATCGTCGGCGGCCGCTACGATCTCGCCACCGGCGCCGTCGACATCTTCGCCTGAGACTGCGAAGGCCCCGGCCTGGTCGGTCCAGCCCGACAAGCCGGGAGCGGCGGCGGTGCCCGACGCTTGGCACGAGGTACAGATTACAAAAAATGAAATTTGTAATCTGAGGCTCTGGCCGATTCCCTTGACGAACTGTTACCAAACCGTGACGAACCGGGCCTCGGCCACCCCCGACGGATGCTGCGACGCAACGACGCCCTCCCCCTCAAGCCACTGACATACCTTGCAAATCTTCCTCCACGCGGGCGCCCCCCAATGGGGATGCGCGACTCACCGCATTGGGGTAACTTCGGAGCAAAGCATGGCTTGAAAGACCCGGGAAATTCTGGATTAGAGGGTGAGGCAGGCGGTGATACCGCTCCCGCAACTCGTTCAGCGAAAGACCTTCCCATGGCGCGCAAGAAACTCGCGATGATCGGCTCCGGCCAGATCGGCGGCACCCTCGCCCTCCTGGCCGGCATCAAGGAGCTCGGCGACATCGTGATGTTCGACATCGCGGAGGGCACTGCGAAGGGCAAGGCCCTCGACATCGCGCAGGCCTCGGCCGTCGAGGGCTTCGACGCCAAGATGAGCGGCACCGGTTCCTATGAGGCGATCGAGGGTGCCGACGTCTGCATCGTCACCGCCGGCGTGCCGCGCAAGCCCGGCATGAGCCGCGACGATCTCCTCGGCATCAACCTGAAGGTGATGGAGCAGGTCGGCGCCGGCATCAAGAAGTATGCCCCGAACGCCTTCGTTGTCTGCATCACCAACCCGCTCGACGCCATGGTCTGGGCGCTGCAGAAGTTCTCCGGCCTGCCCGCCAACAAGGTCGTCGGCATGGCCGGCGTGCTCGACTCCTCGCGCTTCGAGCTGTTTCTGGCCGAGGCCACCGGCGTCTCGATCGAAGACATCCACGCCTGGACGCTCGGCGGCCACGGCGACGACATGGTGCCGATGGTGCGCCACTCGACGGTCGGCGGCGTGCCGCTGACGCAGCTCGTCAAGTCCGGCTGGCTCACACAGGAGAAGCTGGACGCCATCGTCGAGCGCACCCGCAAGGGCGGCGGCGAGATCGTCGGCCTGCTCGGCAACGGCTCGGCCTTCTACGCGCCGGCCGCCTCCGCCATCGCCATGGCCGAGAGCTACCTCAAGGACAAGAAGCGCGTCCTGCCGTCGGCGGCCTACCTCACCGGCCAGTACGGCGTGAAGGACATGTATGTGGGCGTCCCGGTGCTCATCGGCGCCGGTGGTGTTGAGAAGATCGTGGAGTTCGAGCTCGACAAGGGCGAGCAGGAGATGTTCGCGAAGTCCGTCGCTTCGGTGAAGGGCCTCGTCGACGCCTGCAAGACCATCGCCCCCGAGCTCGCGAAGTAAGTCGCGTTCAGTGGAGTGACCCGGCGGCGGGCGTCAGCGCCCGCCCGCTGCAGCATCCCAACAACCCGAGAGAGCGGCCCCGCCCGCCAGACAGAGGGTCTCAGATGAACATCCACGAATACCAGGCGAAAGCCCTGTTGAAAGAGTTCGGCGCGCCCGTCTCCAACGGCGTCGCCATCTTCAAGGCGTCGGAGGCCAAGGCCGCGGCGAAGAAGCTCGGCGGCCCCCTCTGGGTGGTGAAGTCGCAGATCCACGCGGGTGGTCGCGGCAAGGGCAAGTTCAAGGAGAAGGCCGCTGGCGAGAAGGGCGGCGTCCGCCTTGCCAAGTCGATCGAGGAGGTCGAGGCCTTCGCCAAGCAGATGCTCGGCAACACCCTCGTCACCGTGCAGACCGGCCCGACCGGCAAGCAGGTGAATCGCCTCTACATCGAGGACGGCTCGGACATCGAGAAGGAGTTCTACCTCTCGATGCTGGTCGACCGCGAGACCGGCCGCGTCGCCTATGTCGTCTCCACCGAGGGCGGCATGGACATCGAGGCGGTCGCCCACGACACGCCCGAGAAGATCAAGACCTTCTCCGTCGACCCGGCCACCGGCTTCATGCCGCACCACGGCCGCACCATCGCCAAGACGCTGGGCCTCACCGGTGACCTCGCCAAGCAGGCCGAGGTGGTCGCCAGCATCCTGTACAAGGCGTTCGTCGCCAAGGACATGGCGATGCTGGAGATCAACCCGCTCATCGTCACCAAGCAGGGCCAGCTCAAGGTGCTCGACGCCAAGGTGTCGTTCGACTCCAACGCCCTCTACCGCCACCCCGACGTGGTGTCGCTGCGCGACATCACCGAGGAGGACGAGAAGGAGATCGAGGCGTCCAAGTACGACCTCGCCTATATCGCCCTCGATGGCACGATCGGCTGCATGGTCAACGGCGCCGGCCTCGCCATGGCGACGCTCGACATCATCCAGCTCTACGGTGAGAGCCCGGCCAACTTCCTGGACGTCGGTGGCGGCGCCTCGGAGGAGAAGGTCACCGCGGCGTTCAAGATCATCACCGCCGACCCGAAGGTGAAGGGCATCCTCGTCAACATCTTCGGCGGCATCATGAAGTGCGACGTCATCGCCCGCGGCGTTCTCGCGGCGGTGAAGACCGTCGGCCTCAAGGTTCCTCTCGTGGTGCGCCTCGAGGGCACGAATGTCGAGGAAGGCAAGAAGATCATCCGCGAGTCCGGCCTCAACGTCATCCCGGCGGATGACCTCGACGATGCCGCGCAGAAGATCGTCAACGCGGTGAAGGGCGGCAAGGCCCCGGCTCCGAAGGCCCCGGCCAAGAAGCCGGAGACCAAGAAGCCCGAGGCCAAGAAGGCCGAGAAGAAGCCGGCCTCCAAGGCTGCCGCCAAGTCGACGGGTTCCAAGACCTCGTCCAAGGCTCCGGCTGCCAAAGCTCCGGCTGCCAAGGCTCCCGCCAAGGCCCCGGCGAAGGCCGCCGCCAAGCCGGCCGCCCCGGCCAAGAAGGCCGAGGCTCCGAAGGCCGCCGCTCCCGCCAAGGCTGCTGCCAAGCCCCCGGCCAAGGCTCCGGCTGCCAAGGCCCCGGCTGCCAAAGCTGCTGCCGCCAAGGCCCCGGCCAAGGCTCCCGCTAAGGCTCCGGCCAAGGCTGCCGCTCCGGCGAAGGCCGCCGCCAAGGCTCCGGCCAAGGCTGCCGCTCCGGCGAAGGCCGCTGCCAAGGCTCCTGCGAAGGCCGCCGCCGCTCCCGCTGCCGCCAAGAAGGCCGAGGCCCCCAAGGCTGCTGCGAAGGCCCCGGCCAAGGCTGCTGCTGCGAAGGCTCCGGCCAAGGCTGCTGCGCCCGCCAAGGCCGCTGCTCCGGCCAAGGCTGCGACCAAGGCGCCTGCCAAGGCCGCCGCGAAGGCTCCTGCCAAGGGCAAGGGCAAGAAGTGACGCTCTGAGGGCGTGCCGGCATCACGCCGGCGCGCCGCATCCCGCGGATATCCGGAGGCGGCGCCCGCGCCCGGCGCGATCCCGCCTCCGCCATCCCGGCTTCGACGTCCGGTCCACCACGGACCCTCGCCGTCGCCGGATCGTCATCCGCGGACCGCAGGCTGACGGCCTCACCGCCCGCCGACCGCCCGGTCCGCACAGGAGCTTTGAATGTCCATTCTGATCACCAAGAAGACCAAGGTCATCACCCAGGGCTTCACCGGCAAGAACGGCACCTTCCATTCCGAGCAGGCTCTGGCCTACGGGACGAAGGTCGTCGGCGGCACGTCGCCCGGCAAGGGCGGTTCGACCCATCTGGGCCTCCCGGTCTTCGACACCGTCGCCGAGGCGCGCGAGAAGACCGGTGCCGACGCGTCGGTCATCTACGTTCCGCCGCCGGGTGCGGCGGACGCCATCTGCGAGGCCATCGACGCCGAGATCCCGCTCATCGTCTGCATCACCGAGGGCATCCCGGTGCAGGACATGATCCGCGTGAAGCGCTCGCTCGAGGGCTCGAAGTCGCGCCTCATCGGCCCGAACTGCCCGGGCGTCGTCACTGCCGGCGAATCGAAGATCGGCATCATGCCGGCCAACATCTTCAAGAAGGGCAATGTCGGCATCGTCTCGCGCTCCGGCACGCTGACCTACGAGGCGGTCTTCCAGACCTCGCAGGAGGGCCTCGGCCAGACGACGGCCGTCGGCATCGGCGGCGACCCGGTGAAGGGCACCGAGTACATCGACATGCTGGAGATGTTCCTCGCCGACCCGAAGACCGAGTCGATCATCATGATCGGCGAGATCGGCGGCTCGGCCGAGGAAGAGGCCGCCCAGTTCATCAAGGACGAGGCCAAGCGCGGCCGCAAGAAGCCGATGGTCGGCTTCATCGCCGGCCGCACGGCGCCTCCTGGCCGCCGCATGGGCCATGCCGGCGCGATCATCTCGGGCGGCAAGGGCGGCGCCGAGGACAAGATCGCCGCCATGGAGGCCGCGGGCATCCGCGTGTCGCCGTCGCCGGCCCGCCTCGGCAAGACCCTGGTCGACGTCCTCAAGAAGCGTTGACCTGACTGAACCTGGAAATCGGCCCGATCCGGGCCGATTTCCGCCACCGACCCGGCGTCAGGTGACGCCCCGCATGACAGCGCGGACCCGGATCGCATCGGCGATCCCGAAGCTGCAGGAACCGACCATGGCACGCCAAGACGAGACCATCGCGCTCACGTCCTTCCTCTATGGCGGCAATGCCGCCTATATCGAGGACCTCTACGCCCGCTACGAGGCCGATCCGGCCTCCGTCGACGCGCAGTGGCAGGCCTTCTTCTCCTCGCTCGGCGACGACCGCAAGGATGTCGTCAAGAACGCGGAAGGCCCGTCCTGGTCGAAGCCGAACTGGCCGATCGCCGCCAATGGCGAGCTGATCTCCGCCATGGACGGCAACTGGGCGCAGGTCGAGAAGGTTATCGGCGACAAGCTGAAGGCCAAGGCCGCCGAGAAGGGCGGGTCCAAGGGCGCCGAGATCTCGGCCGAGACGATCCAGCAGGCCACCAAGGATTCGGTCCGCGCGATCATGCTGATCCGCGCCTACCGCATGCGCGGCCACCTGCACGCCAATCTCGACCCGATCGGCCTCGATCCGCCGAAGACCCACGAGGAGCTCGATCCGCGCTCCTACGGCTTCACCGAGGCCGACTACGACCGCAAGATCTTCATCGACAAGGTGCTCGGCCTCGAATTCGCGACGCTGCGCGAGATGGTCGCCATCCTCGAGCGCACCTACTGCCAGACCATCGGCGTCGAGTTCATGCACATCACGGATCCCGCCCAGAAGGCGTGGCTCCAGGAGCGCATCGAGGGTCCGGACAAAGAGATCGCCTTCACCAAGGAGGGCAAGCGCGCCATCCTGCAGAAGCTGGTGGAGGCCGAGGGCTTCGAGAAGTTCCTCGACCTGCGCTACACCGGCACCAAGCGCTTCGGCCTCGACGGCGGCGAGAGCATGATCCCGGCGCTCGAGCAGATCATCAAGCGCGGCGGCCAGCTCGGCGTGCGCGAGATCGTCCTCGGCATGGCCCATCGCGGCCGCCTCAACACCCTCACCCAGGTCATGGGCAAGCCGCACCGCGCGCTGTTCCACGAGTTCAAGGGCGGCTCCTTCGCCCCCGATGACGTGGAAGGCTCGGGCGACGTGAAGTATCACCTCGGCGCCTCGTCGGACCGCGAGTTCGACGGCAACAAGGTGCACCTGTCGCTCACCCCGAACCCGTCTCACCTCGAGATCGTCAATCCGGTGGTGCTCGGCAAGGTGCGCGCCAAGCAGGACCAGCACGGCTGCCCGCCGGAAGATCGCACGGCCGTTCTGCCGCTGCTGATCCATGGTGACGCGGCCTTTGCCGGCCAGGGCGTCGTGGCGGAGTGCTTCGGCCTGTCGGGCCTGAAGGGTCACCGCACCGGCGGCTCGATCCACTTCATCATTAACAACCAGATCGGCTTCACCACCTATCCGCGTTACTCGCGCTCCTCGCCCTATCCGTCGGATGTGGCGAAGATGGTGGAAGCGCCGATCTTCCACGTGAACGGCGATGATCCGGAGGCGGTGGTCTTCGCGGCCAAGGTCGCGACCGAGTTCCGCCAGAAGTTCCAGAAGCCCGTCGTGATCGACATGTGGTGCTACCGCCGCTTCGGTCACAACGAGGGCGACGAGCCGGCCTTCACCCAGCCGCTCATGTACAAGAAGATCCGCGGCCTGAAGACCACGCTCGACAAGTACTCGGCCAAGCTGGTGGCCGAGGGCGTCGTCACCGAGGGCGAGGTCGAGAAGATGAAGGGCGACTGGCGCCAGCGTCTCGACGCGGAAATGGAAGCCGGCCAGGCCTACAAGCCGAACAAGGCCGACTGGCTCGACGGCAAGTGGGCCGGCCTGTCGGGCGGCCTGTCGTCGGACGATGATCCGCGCCGCGGCGCCTCGGGCGTCGAGAAGGAGCGGCTTGCCCGCATCGGCCAGGCCATTGCCAGCGTGCCGCAGGGCTTCAACGTCCACCGCACGATCCAGCGCTTCCTCGACAACCGTCGCAAGATGATCGAGACCGGCGAGGGCATCGACTGGGCCATGGCCGAGGCGCTCGCCTTCGGCTCCCTCGTCGAGGAAGGCCACCGCGTCCGCCTGTCCGGCCAGGACTGCGAGCGCGGCACCTTCTCCCAGCGCCATTCGGTGCTGATCGACCAGGAGACCGAGGCGCGCTACACGCCGCTGAACAACATCGCCGAGGGGCAGGGCCGCTACGAGGTCATCAATTCGATGCTCTCGGAAGAGGCGGTGCTCGGCTACGAGTACGGCTACTCGCTGGCGGAGCCCAACGCTCTGACCATGTGGGAAGGCCAGTTCGGCGACTTCGCCAACGGCGCGCAGGTGGTGTTTGACCAGTTCATCTCCTCGGCCGAGCGCAAGTGGCTGCGCCTCTCGGGCCTCGTCTGCCTGCTGCCGCACGGCTACGAGGGCCAGGGTCCGGAGCATTCCTCCGCCCGTCTGGAGCGCTTCCTCCAGATGTGCGCCGAGGACAACATGCAGGTGGCGAACTGCACCACGCCGGCGAACTACTTCCACATCCTGCGCCGGCAGCTGAAGCGCGAGATCCGCAAGCCGCTGATCCTGATGACGCCGAAGTCGCTGCTGCGCCACAAGCGCGCCGTGTCGCGGCTCGACGAGCTGGTCACCGGCACCTCGTTCCACCGCGTTCTGTGGGACGATGCGCAGGTCCTGCCCGGCCAGGAGACGAAGCTGGTGGAGGACAAGAAGATCCGCCGGGTCATCGTCTGCTCCGGCAAGGTCTACTATGACCTCTACGAGGACCGCATCAAGCGCGGCATCGACGACGTCTACATCATGCGCGTCGAGCAGCTTTATCCGTTCCCGCTCAAGGCCCTGGCGGGCGAGATCGGCCGGTTCAAGAATGCCGAGGTCGTCTGGTGCCAGGAAGAGCCCAAGAATATGGGCGGCTGGTCCTTCGTCGAGCCCTATCTCGAATGGGTGCTGACGACCGCCGGCTCGAAGTCGAAGCGCGCCCGCTATGTCGGCCGCCCGGCCTCGGCCGCCACGGCGACCGGCCTCCTGTCGCGCCACAACGCCCAGCTCCAGGCCTTCCTGGACGAAGCCTTCGCATGACGGACCGGCCCGCGCCGCGGGCCGGTTCTCCATCCGCTTTCAAGAGACGAGAGGCCCGCAAGGGACTGACATCATGGCCACCGAAATCCGCGTTCCGACGCTCGGCGAATCCGTTTCCGAGGCCACCGTCGCCAAGTGGTTCAAGAAGCCTGGCGAGGCGGTGAAGCAGGACGAGCCTCTGGTCGAGCTGGAGACCGACAAGGTCACGCTCGAGGTGAACGCGCCCGCCTCCGGCACGCTCGCCGAGATCATCGCCGATTCCGGCACGACGGTGGGCGTCGCCGCCCTGCTCGGCCAGATCACCGAAGGCGGCGCCGCCGCGGCCGCCCCGGCCAAGGCCGAGGCGCCGAAGGCTGCCGCTCCCGCCCCTGCACCGGCTCCGGCCGCCGCTCCCGCCAAGGCCGCTTCGGTCGACAATGGCCCGGCGGTTGCGCGCATCGCCGCCGAGACCGGCGTCAACCCGGCCGGCGTCGCCGGCTCGGGCAAGGATGGCCGCGTGACCAAGGGCGACATGCTCGCCGCCGTCGCCACGGGTGGCGCTGCTCCGGCGCCGGCGCCCGTCGCCGCGCCCCGCCCGGCCTCCCAGCCGGCGGATGCGGTCCGCGAGGAGCGCGTGAAGATGACGCGCCTGCGCCAGACCATCGCGCGCCGCCTGAAGGACGCGCAGAACACCGCCGCCATGCTGACGACCTTCAACGAGGTCGACATGACCGCGGTGATGACGCTGCGCAACCAGTACAAGGACCTGTTCGAGAAGAAGCACGCGGTGAAGCTCGGCTTCATGGGCTTCTTCGTGCGGGCCTGCGTGCAGGCGCTGAAGGACATCCCGGCGGTCAACGCCGAGATCGACGGCACCGACCTCATCTACAAGAACTTCTGCCATGTCGGCGTCGCCGTCGGCACGGACAAGGGCCTCGTCGTGCCGGTGGTGCGTGACGCCGACCGCATGGGCATCGCCGAGATCGAGAAGACCATCGCCGATTTCGGCAAGCGCGCCCGCGACGGCAAGCTCTCCATCGAGGAGATGCAGGGCGGCACCTTCACCATCTCGAATGGCGGCGTCTATGGCTCGCTGATGTCGACGCCGATCCTCAACGCGCCGCAGTCCGGCATCCTCGGCATGCACAAGATCCAGGACCGTCCGATGGTCATCGGCGGCAAGATCGAGATCCGCCCGATGATGTATCTGGCGCTCTCCTACGACCACCGGATCGTCGACGGCAAGGAAGCCGTGACCTTCCTCGTGCGCGTCAAGGAGAGCCTCGAGGATCCGGCCCGCCTGGTCATGGACCTCTGAGGTCCGTGACGCTCTGAGGCCATTCGGGCCGCCGGCCAACGGCGGCCACCGCGGCGGGGGAAGCGCATGTCCAAGGGCGTCGTCATCGTCACCGGCTCGAGCCGCGGCATCGGGCGCGCCTGCGCCCTGCTCGCCGCCGAGCGCGGCTACGACGTGGTGGTGAACTACACCGCCAATGCGGCCGCCGCGCAGGAGGTGGTCGCCGGCATCAATGCCCGCGGCGCCCAGGCCATCGCGGTGAAGGGCGATATCGCCGAGGAAGCCGACATTCTCGGCCTCTTCGCCGCCGCCGACCGCCTCGGGCCGCTGGTCGGCCTCATCAACAATGCCGGCGTGGTCTCGCTGTCGGGCCGCGTCGAGACCTATACGGCGGACCGCCTGCACCGCCTGCTCAACATCAATGTCGTCGGCACGATCCTGTGTTCGCGCGAGGCGGTGAAGCGCATGTCGACCAAGCATGGTGGCAAGGGCGGCGCCATCGTCAACATCTCGTCGGTCGCCGCCGTGCTCGGCAGCCCGAACGAATATGTCGACTATGCCGCCTCCAAGGGCGCGGTGGACAGCTTCACCATCGGGCTCGCCAAGGAGGTCGCGACCGAGGGCATCCGCGTCAACGCGGTGCGCCCCGGCATGATCACCACCGACATCCACGACGCGAGCGGTGATCCCGGCCGCGTTGAGCGCATCCGCCCCACCATCCCGATGCAGCGGATCGGCGAGCCGCACGAGATCGCGACCGCCGCGCTCTGGCTCCTCTCGGAGGAAGCCTCCTACTGCACCGGTACGTTCATCACCATATCAGGCGGGCGCTGACGCGCCGGCCCCCTCCCCTTCGGAGACCCACATGTCCTACGATCTCATCATCATTGGCACCGGCCCCGGCGGCTATGTCTGCGCCATCCGCGCCGCCCAGCTCGGCCTCAAGGTGGCCGTGGTGGAGAAGCGCAAGACCCATGGCGGCACCTGCCTGAACGTCGGCTGCATCCCCTCCAAGGCGCTGCTGCACGCCTCCGAGCTGTTCGACGAGGCCGGTCATGGCTTCAAGGCGCTCGGCATCGATGTGCCGGCGCCGAAGCTGAACCTGAAGCAGATGATGGTGCACAAGCAGGAGACGATCGACGCCAATGTCGGCGGCGTCGCCTTCCTCCTGAAGAAGCACAAGGTCGACCAGCATTTCGGCACCGGAACGATCACTGCCGCAGGCAAGGTCTCGGTCGCGGCCGATGACGGCAAGGTCACGGAGATCGAAGGCAAGTCCATCGTCATCGCCACCGGTTCCGATGTCGCCCAGCTGCCGGGCGTTGCCATCGACGAGAAGCAGATCGTCTCCTCCACCGGCGCGCTGGACCTCGCCAAGGTGCCGAGCAAGCTGGTCGTCATCGGCGCCGGCGTCATCGGCCTCGAGCTCGGCTCGGTCTGGCGCCGCCTCGGCGCCGAGGTCCATGTCATAGAATATCTCGACCGCATCCTCCCCGGCATGGATGCCGAGGTCGCCAAGCAGTTCCACCGCATCCTCGGCAAGCAGGGCTTCACCTTCCAACTCGGCTCCAAGGTGACCGGCGCCAAGGCCTCGAAGAAGGGCGTCAGCCTGACCGTCGAGCCGGCTGCCGGCGGCGCGGCCGAGACGATCGAGGCCGAGGTGGTGCTGGTGGCCATTGGCCGCCGCCCCTACACGGACGGCCTCGGCCTTGAGGCGGTCGGCGTCGCCACCGAGCGTGGCCGCGTCATCATCGACGACCATTTCCGCACCAACGTTCCCGGCATCTACGCCATCGGCGACGTGGTGCGCGGGCCGATGCTCGCCCACAAGGCGGAGGACGAGGGTGTGGCTGTCGCCGAGATCATCGCCGGCAAGGCGGGCCACGTGAACTACGACTGCATCCCCGGGGTGGTCTATACCTATCCCGAGGTCGCGACCGTGGGTAAGAGCGAGGAAGATCTCAAAGCCGCCGGCATCGCCTACAATGTCGGCAAGTTCCCCTTCACCGCCAATGGCCGCGCCCGTGCCAACCGTGCCACCGACGGCTTCGTGAAGGTGCTGGCGGATGCCGCCACCGACAAGGTCCTCGGCGTCCATATCGTCGGCGCCGGTGCTGGCGAGATGATCCACGAGGCCGTGGTGCTGATGGAGTTCGGCGGCTCGTCCGAGGATCTCGCCCGCTCCACCCATGCTCATCCGACCATGTCGGAGGCGGTGAAGGAGGCGGCGCTCGCCGTCGACAAGCGCGCCATCCACATGTGAGGTCCGAGGCGCTCCTGCCTTGCCCCTCCGTTGCAGCTTCTGCGAACCCCGGCCACGCGCCGGGGTTTTTCGTTGGTGTCACCGCAGGACGTGAACCATTTCCGGTGTCACCGCGACCCATGGACATGGAAAGCGACCGCAGACCGCGGCGCTCCACCACTAGGAGGAAATCACCATGTCCACCACCTTCCGCAAGCTTGCCGCCGCCGGCGGCCTCGCCCTTGTCCTCTCCGGCGCCTTCACCGGCCTCGCCCAAGCCCAGTCTGGCGCTGGCGGCGGCGGCGGCGGTGGCGGTGGCGGGGCCGGTGACGGCGGAAATGTCAGCATCGGATCAGAGGCGAGCCCGATCAACGCGGTTTTGCCGGCGCCCAGCCGCGCGCGCGGCGGCCAGGTCACTGGCCGCTCGCAGGACTGCTACGCTCCGGCCCGTGCTAGCACGGTCTGCGACGAGCGGGCTCGCCGCTGACGCCTCACAAACCATTTTGAACCATTCCCGGCGGAGCCCCAGGGTTCCGCCGGTTTTTCGTCGTGCGTGCCGCAATGTCGATGGCGGACCGTCAGTCCCGGTCGATCTTCACGGCCTTGCCGGGAGTGACCGTTGCCGGGCGCGGAGCGGCCTCCGGATTCACGGCAGGCGGGGCCTCGGCCGTGGCGCCGGGGACAACAGGGGCATCGGGCATCGGCGCGACCGGCGGCGCCGCGACCATCGGAACCGGGGGTGCATCGGGGCGGCCAGCGGCGTTCAGCGCCGGCACGGGATCGGCGAGGCCGGCGCCAAGCTGCGGATTGGGCGTTGCACCGCGGCGTGCCGTCTCCTGCAGGATCTGGCGCAGTTGCGCCGGATCGATGTCGGGTTGGCGTTCGATGAGCAGCGCGGCGATGCCGCTGACATGGGCGGCGGCCACCGAGGTGCCCGACGACATCTGGTAGCCGCCGCGTGGCGCCGGCAGGATGATGTCGACGCCGGGAGCGGCGACCGTCACATGGCCGCCGCGCGAGGCTGCCTGGAAGAGCTGGCCGGCCTGATCGGTCGCCGTCACGGCGATGACGGCAGGATCGGCAGCCGGATAGGAGATCGGCGCGCCGGGACCCTCGTTGCCCATGGCCGCGACCATGGCGATGCGGCGCGAGGCCGCGACCTGGATGGCGCGCGTCATCATCGGATCGCGCGGGCCGGCAAAGCTCATGTTGATGACGCGGGCCCCCTCGCGGATCGACCAGTCCATGGCTTTGAGGATGTGGAAGCTGGTGCCGGAGGCCCCCGCGCTCTGCCCCGGCGCGAAGGCGCGCGCGGCGAAGATGTTGGCGCCCGGCGAGATGCCGGTGAGTTGGGCATGGGCGACGATGGCACCGGCCATGCCGGTGCCGTGCTCGTGCGGCTGGAACGTGCCGCCCACCGCGTCGAAGCTCTTGGCGATCCGGCCGCTCATCTCGGGATGGGTGGCCTCGACGCCGGAATCGATGACGGCGATGGGCACCTGGGCGCCGCGGGCGAGGAGATGGGCCTCGGGCAGGCGCAGCTGATCGACGACATACTGCATGCTGGCACCGCCGCCCTGGGTCGTGGAGGCGCTCTGCAGGCGGAACACGTAGTTCGGCCGCTCGAACAGGTAGTTCGGCTGCACGTAGCCGACGCCACGCACGGCGGACATGGCGCGGACCGCCGCCGGCACGGTGGTGCGGTTGGGAATGCGATAGCGATGGACGGTGGCGCCGACCAGGTCGACGCGCTCCTCGGCGATGAGGGTCAGGTTGAAACGCCGGATGACGGTGCGCAGCGTCGGCGCCGGGGCGTTGGGCGCGAGGACGAAGAGTACCTCGTCCGGCAGGTAGCGGCGCTCGTTGGGATCGGGCAGGCCTGGCACGTCGCGCGCCTCGGGTGCGGCCCGGGCGGCGGAGATGAGGGCAGGAGCGCCGAAGACGGCTGCGGCACCCGCTGCCGTCGGGCCGAAGCCAGGTCCGCGCGGCGGCAGGCCGCCGCCACCGGGGGGCGGCGGGCCGACGGGCGGCAGGCGACCGCCGCCACCCGGCGGCAGGGCGATCACCGGAGGCGGCAGGCCAACCACGACGGGCGGACGATTGCCGGGCGGCCGGCCATCGGGGGGGCGATTGCCGGGCGGACGCGTGCCAGGAGGACGGTTTCCGGGCGGGCGCGTTCCAGCATCGTCCCCTCCAGGCCGTGCGCCGCCAGGACGGGTGGCGCGATTGCCCGGGCGCGTGCCCTGACCGACGTCATCGCCGAAGCGGCCCGGCGAAGCGACACGACCGGGACGTTGGCCGCGGATGGGACCATCGACAATGCGGCCAGCGCGGCCTCCGTCGGTAAAGCGGCCGGCACGGCCGCCATCGATGAAGCGGCCCCCCTCGATCACGCGGCCGCCGCGCGGCATGGCCATGCCGGGGACCCGGCCACCGGGAATGCGCTGGATGGCAGGTGCGCGGCCCGGCGGCATGCCGATGCGGGGACCACGATTGCGAATGCCGCCACCGCCGATGCCGATTCCGCCGATGGAGATGCCGAACTGCGCCTGCGCCGGCCGGCTGTCGGCCGCGACCAGCATGGTCGAGGCGGCAAGCACTGCGAGGAAGCCCGCAAGGATGCCGCGGGTCGGGCGGAGGAGGCGATCGTCTGACGGATGGGACATGGCGCTATCCTGCCGGACGAATGCCGGCCCTTCAGGTCAAGGTCGGCTTTGCGTGTTTCTATTTGGCGACATCACAGCAGATGCCGCGTCACGTCAGGTCGCCGGGCCGACGAAGCGGACGAGATTCGACTGGCGGCGCAACTCGCCGACGATGCGGTCGATCTCGGCCTGGGTCATCCCGGCCTCACCGATGCGCACCCGATAGAAGCCGCCGGGCCGCGGGCCCTCGACGATGGAGCCCTTCACCTGTTCCAGCAGGCGCTGCATGTCGGCGGCGGTCGCGGTGCCGGCGAAGCCGACGAGGAGATGGGTGCCATCGCCGCGGGGTGCGGTGGAGGTCGTGTGCGAGGCGGTCTGGTACTGGGCGGGGCCGCCGATGAAGGACGAGCCGATGACACCAGCCTGGATGACGAGGGCGAGGGCCGCGGCGCCCGCCGCGTAGGCGAGACTGCGCGGCGAGAGCAGGGCGATCTTTTCGCCGAGCCAGTCGGCGAAGCCGGCCTTGGCGCGGGCGGCGACGTGGGACAGCTTGGCGGGCTCGGCCTCGACCCGGCGCATCAGCTCGTCGAGCACGCGGGGCGAGGGGCGCGGGGCGGCCTCGGCGAGGGCGAAGGTCGCGTCCTGGTCCTCGCGGACGATCTCAAGCTCGTCGCGGAGCGTTGGGTCGGCGGCCAGCGCCGCCTCGACCCGGGCGGTGTCGGAGGCATCGAGGGTTCCGGCCGCGTACCAGGGCAGCAGCTCGGAGACCGCACGGCGCTCGGCATTGTCGTTGGGGCTGCGCGTCGTCATGGCCAACCTCGATCGACTCCGGCGCTCTGCATGAGCTCCTGGAGCCTTTTGCGCGCATAGAACATGCGCGTCTTGACGGTGTTCTCCGGGATCCGGACGATCTCGGCCACTTCGGAGATGGATTTCTCCTGGTAGTAGACGAGATCGACAATCTCCCGGTGCTCGGGCGAAAGCTGGTCGATGCAGCGGCGGATGGCCTTTGCCTTGTCCAGTTTCTGAGACACCGTCTCGGGTGTGTCCGCGTCGTCCGCGATGGCGGCGGCTTTTTCCTCGTCGAGTTCCGCTTCCGTCGTCTTCCTCAGCGAGGACAACGCCTTGAAACGGGCCATTCCGAGGATCCAGGTCGAGACGCTGGAGCGCCCCTCGAACCGGTCGGCCTGCCGCCACACATCCAGGAAGACTTCGCCGATCAGGTCCTCGGCCTGCCCTTCGTCCCTGACGAACCGGAGAATGAACCGGAGCACGCGGACATTGTGGCGGGCATAGAGGGTCCGAAAGGCGAGACGATCGCCCTTGGCAACCCGGAGGATGAGATCCTGGTCGCTGTCAGACTGCATCGTCACTCCCGAGCCGGTGGGCTCGCCCCATCAGTCGCGGCAGCCGGCGAAAAGGTTCAAGGGGCATCGCGGAATCTGCAGCGTGGCGCGGTCGGCATGCCCGCGTAACATGACGAAACGCGTCAGGAGGTCAACAGGCGTGCCGCCATGGCCGGTCCGCGCCGGCCCGCCGGGCGCCATCAGGGTCAACGGGGAATGAGCGCCCAATAGTCGAGATCAAGGATGACGGCGGGGTCATAGTCGTCGCCGGCCTTCAGCGGATAGTCGCTGCAAGGGCGGTCCTTGGTGGCGACGGTGCGGATGCGCAGCGCGCCGACATCGTCGCGGCCGGGCAGTTCTTCCACCGCGAGGATCTGCGACCAGGCGAAGACGGTATTGCCCGCGAAGAGCGGCGCGACGTGCCGCCCGCCATTGATCGCGGCGATGTGGAAGGCGTTGGCGAGGCCGTTGAAGGAGAGCGAGCGGGCGAGAGAGATGACGTGGCCGCCATAGATGAGGCGGCGGCCGAAGCGGCCCTGGCCTTCGGTGAACTGGTTGAAATGGACCTTCGCCGTGTTCTGGTAGAGGCGCGTCGCCAGCATGTGCTCGGCCTCCTCCACCGTCATGCCGTCGACATGGTCGATGCATTCGCCGGCGACATAGTCGTTGAGCCGGTGGCGCTGGCCGGCGAGCACCGTGTCATAGGCCTCGGGGTCGATGACCGGGCAGGCATCGCCCAGCTGGTCGGGCTCCAGCGCCTTCGGCAGGGCCGGCACATGCTCCTCCGGCGCGGGCGCCGCCTCGTCGCGCTTCCTCACCATCACCCAGCGCACATAGTCGAGCACCTGGTCGCCATGCTGGTTGGTACCGGTGGACCGGACATAGACGACGCCGGTCTTGCGGTTCGAATTCTCCTTGAGGCCGATGACCTCGGAAACGGTGGAGAGCGTGTCGCCGGGATAGACCGGCGCGAGGAAGCGGCAGCCGGCATAGCCGAGATTGGCGACGGCGTTCAGCGACACGTCGGGCACGGTCTTGCCGAAGACGACGTGGAAAACGAGGAGATCGTCGAGCGGGCTCTTCGGGTAGCCGATGGCACGGGCGAAGGCGTCGGAGGACTGGACGGCGAAGCGGGTGCCGTAGAGCGCTGTGTAGAGCGCGGCATCGCCGGTCGTGACGGTGCGCGGGGTGGCGTGGACCAGCCTGTCGCCGAGGCGGAAATCCTCGAAGAATCGTCCGGGATTGGTCTTCGGCATGGGGCCCTCCTCGCGTCGTTCATCTATGCCGTGCTGCGCTGCGAAGTCCAACCGGACGAAGGAAGGGGGCGGGCCGATCGGACGAACCCGCCGGTTCACAAGCCCCGCCGCATGGGCTAAGCGAACGCACACCCCGCGCTTCTCCCGCACCAAGGCGCCCATGGCCCCCACTTCCGTTCCCGGCCGCCCCAAGCTGGTCCTCGCCTCGGCCTCGCCGCGCCGTCTCGCCCTGCTGCAGCAGGCGGGCATCGAGCCGGATACGCTGGTGCCGGCGGAGATCGACGAGACGCCCTTCCCGCGCGAGAGCCCGCGCAAGCTGGCGCTCCGCCTCGCGCGCGAGAAAGCCGCCGAGGCCGCCCGCCGCCTGCGCGACGATCCGGACTGGTCCGGCTCGGTGATCCTTGCCGCCGACACGGTGGTCTGCGTCGGCCGCCGCATCCTGCCGAAGGCCGAGACGGTCGAGGAGGCCGCCGCGTGCATCCGCCTACTCTCGGGCCGCTCTCACCGCGTCTATACCGGCCTCTGCCGGGTCGACCAGGCCGGCCGCGTCAGCGCCAAGCTGGTCGAGACGCGCGTGCGCTTCAAGCGCCTCTCGGGCGCCGAGATCGACGCCTATCTCGGCTCGGGCGAATGGCGCGGCAAGGCCGGCGGCTATGCCATCCAGGGCATTGCCGGCGCCTTCGTCCTGTCGCTCGTCGGCTCCTACACCAATGTCGTCGGCCTGCCGTTGGCCGAGGCCGTCGGCCTTGTCGGCGCCACGGGCTATCCGGTCACCCTCGGCTGGATCGCCAAGGGCTGACCCCTTTCCTGAGATGCCGACCGGGCCCATCTGCGCTGCCATGAACCCTGTCAACGACAACGACCGACCGATCGACCCGCCCAAGGCCTGCAGCATCTGCAGCAAGCCGGCGACGATGCGCTACAAGCCCTTCTGCTCGAAGCGCTGCGCCGATATCGACCTGAACCGCTGGTTCAGCGGCGCCTATGCCATCCCTGTCGCCGAGGATCCGGACGAGGACGGCGAGGAGTCGGATCGGCGCTAAAGCGTCTCAGATCATCTCCAGCGACCGCTTGCGCGTCGGCGGTGGGAAGGCGCGGTCGATCTCCGCGAGGTCCTGATCGGTCAGGGCGAGACCAGCCGCCGGCCGGTTCTCTTCCACATGCTCCGGACTCGCCATCTGCGGGATGGCGATGACCCCGCCCCGCCGCAAGGTGAAGGCCAGCGCCACCTGCGCCGCGGTCGCGCCGGGGTGGCGGGTCGCGATGCCGGCGAGCACGGGATCGCGCGTCAGCCGCCCCTGTTCCACTGGCGAATAAGCCATGACCGGAATGCCGCGCTGCGCCTGCCAGGGCATGAGGTCGAACTCGATGCCGCGGCGCAGGCAATTGTAGAGGACCTGGTTCACGGCGACAGCCTCGCCGCCCTCGTCCAGCAGTTCCTCCATGTCGTCGCGGTCGAAATTGGAGACGCCCCAGGCGCGGATCTTCCCCGTCTCGCGCAGGCGCTCGAAAGCCTCCACCGTCTCGGCGAGTGGGATGGAGCCGCGCCAATGGAGGAGATAGAGGTCGAGCCGGTCGGTGTTGAGGCGGCGCAGCGAGCGCTCGCAGGCCTCGATGGCGCTGTGGCGGCCGGCATTGTGCGGATAGACCTTGGAGACGAGATAGGCCTCGCCGCGGCGCCCGGCGACGGCCTCGCCGATGAGCGCCTCGGCGGCGCCGTCGCCATACATCTCGGCCGTGTCGATGAGGGTGAGCCCGGCATCGAGCCCGGCCCGCAGCGCGGCGATGGCGGAGGCGCGCCGCGCCGGCCGGTCGGCGATGGTCCAGGTGCCCTGGCCAAGGACAGGGACGGCGCTGCCGTCCGGCAGGCGGGTGGTCGGAACGGATCCCATGACCGGCTCCCTCGCCGGACAAGCGCCGGCTATTGCTGCCTGGGGATATTGGCGTCGGCGACGACCTTAGACCATTTCGTCGTCTCGGCCTTGAGGAAGGCGCCGAACTCCTCGGGTGTCTGCGGCGCGGGCTGGGCACCGAAGCGCTCGAACTTCTCGATCGTCTCCTGTTCCTTCAGGGCCCGTGTCATGGCGGCGTTGAGGGCGACGACAGCCTCGCGCGGCGTGCCTTTTGGCGCGACGATGCCGGACCAGGAATAGGCCTCATAGCCCGGCAGGCCCGCCTCCGCCATGGTCGGGATCTCCGGCAGCAGCGACAGCCGCGACGGGCTGATGCCGAGTGCCTTCACCGTCTTGGCCTGGACCTGCGGCACGGCGGTGGGGCCGTCGGCGAACATGAGCTGGACGTGGTTGCCGAGCAGGCTGTTCATGGCCGGGGCGCTGCCGCGATGGGCGACGTGCAGCATGTCCGTGCCTGTCATGCTCTTGAACAGCTCGCCGGCCAGGTGCGTGCCGCCGCCGACGCCGGCCGAGCCGAAGGCGAGCTTGCCGGGATTGGCCTTGGCATAGGCGGCGAGCTCACCGACGGTCGAGACCGGCAGGGAAGGATGGGCGCAGACGATGATGGGGAAAATGCCCGCGCCGCTCACCGGCACGAATTCGGTGAGGAAGTCATAGGGCAGGCTCGCCTTGAGGCTCGGATGCACCGTGTGGTGAATGGCGCAGACGAGCAGCGTGTGGCCGTCGGGGTCGGCGCGCTGAACGGCCTGCGCGCCGATCACCGCGTCGGCGCCCGGCCGGTTCTCGATGATGACGGCCTGGTTCCAGTATTCGGAGATCTTCTGGCCGATCTGCCGGGCGGTGAGATCCACCGGACCGCCCGGCGGGAAGGGCACCACCAGCGTCACGCGCTTGGAGGGAAAGGCCTGCGCCCGCGCGGGCAGGATCGAGGCCGCGGCGACGCCGCCCATGGCGGCGAGGAGCGAGCGGCGGCTGGTGGCGGACATGGCGTTTCCCCGGATGGATATCTTCCGGAATGAAACGCCATTTCACGAACGGCCACAACCCGGCCGCTTGGCGGGGGATCCTTCTCCCCCGCCGGCCGGACCGATCAGTCCACCTTGGCGCCGGCGGCGCGCACCACCTCGGCCCAGCGCGGGATCTCGGTGGCCATGCGCGCCTGCAGGACCTCGGGGCCCTTCATGGTGGCGAGCGCGCCGAGATCCTCGAAGCGCTTCACGAAGGCCGGGTCCTGGCCGACCTTGATATGGGCTGCGACCAGCCGCTCGACGATCGGGGCAGGCACGCCCTTCGGCGCCAGCATGCCCGACCAGGAGGTGACGTCGAAACCCGGCACGCCGCCCTCGATCATGGTCGGCACCTCGGGAAGGCCCGGCCAGCGCTTGGCGGTGGAGACGGCGATCGGCTTGATCGCCTTGCCCTGGATCTGGCCGATGATGGTCGGCAGGTTGTCGAACATGAAGTCGATGCGGCCGGCAATGAGGTCCTGCACGGCGACCGAGCCGGTGCGGTAGGGCACGTGGAGCGGCTGCATGCCGACACGGCGCGACAGGAACTCGGTCGACAGATGCGCCGTGGTGCCAAGGCCCGGCGTGCCGTAGGAGGCCTTGCCCTCGCCCTTCGCCTTCACCCAGGCGATGAACTCCTGCACCGTGTTCACCGGCGTCTGGAGGTTCACCACCAGCACGTTGGGGATCTCGTAGATATCGGCGAGATAGGTGAAGTCGGTGAGCGGGTTGAAGGGCAGCGTCCGGTAGAGCTCGATATGGGCGGAGAGCGGGCCGATGGTCGAGACGCCGATCGTGTAGCCGTCCGGCTCCGCCTTGGCGATGGCGTTGACGCCGACATTGCCCGCCGAGCCCGGGCGGTTCTCGATGACGATGGTCTGGCCGAGCTCCTTGCCGAGATATTCGCCGATGACGCGGGAGAGCACGTCGGTGGAGCCGCCCGGCGGGAAGGGCACGATCATGCGGATGGGACGGTTCGGCCAGGCGCCCTGAGCGCGGGCGCCATGGACAGCGGGGGTCGCCAGCGCGCCGGCGATGCCGGCGAGGACCGTACGGCGGTCGATGATCATGGGATTTCCTCTGTTCTGCTGTGCTTTGGCGCCGTCTGCGACGCGATCGTCGACCAAGGTAGACGCTCGGCTCGAAGCCCTGCAAGCACGACGCCTGCGTGATCCTGCCTCACGGCAAAGTGGATGGCCCTGTCTTCCGACAGGCCTTATGTCAGGCCGCTTCCGAGGGCCGGCCGCGCTGCCGGCGGCCCTCCCCGCAACCTGTCCTTGGTGCCATGACAACCGCATCCCCACCGGCCACCGGGCCCTATCCGGGGCTGGGCTTCCGCTCTTTCGTCGCGATGATCGCCGCACTGATGGCGACCAACGCACTGGCCATCGATTCCATGCTGCCCGCCCTGCCGGAGATCGGCGAGGCGCTGGGCATCACCACGGCCAATGACCGCCAGTGGGTGATCACCTCCTATCTCCTCGGGTTCGGCGCCTCGCAGCTCATCTACGGCCCGCTTGCCGACCGCTTCGGCCGCAAGCGCATCCTGCTCATGGGCCTTGCCGTCTATGCGCTGGGCAGTCTCGGCGCGACCTTTGCGACCACCTTCGACGCGATGATGGTGGCGCGGGTGGTGCAGGGCATTGGAGCGGCTGCGACGCGGGTGCTCGCCGTCTCCATCGTGCGCGACACCTATTCGGGTCGGCAGATGGCGCGGGTCATGTCGCTCGCCTTCATCGTCTTCCTCGCCGTGCCGATCCTCGCGCCCTCGATCGGCCAGGTGATCATCCTCGTCGCGCCCTGGCGGTGGATCTTCGCGCTGCTCGGCCTGTTCGGCGTGGTCGTCGCGCTCTGGGTCGCCCGCAAGCTGCCCGAGACGCTGCACCCCGAGGACCGCACGCCCATCGCCGTCGCACCGATGGCGAAGGCCTTCGCGACCTGCCTCACCACGCGGCTGTCGGTCGGCTACATGCTGGCCATGACCTTCGTCATCGGCAGCCTGTTCGGCTTCATCAATGCCTCGCAGCAGCTCTTCGAGGTCACCTTCCGCGCCGGGGAGCTTTTCACCATCATCTTCGCGGTGATCGCCGGCTTCATGGCGGCGGCCTCGTTCCTCAATTCGCGCATCGTCGAGCGCTTCGGCATGCGGCGGGTGTCGCACACCGCGCTGGTCGGCTATCTCGTCGCCACCCTGGCGCATGGGGCCGTGGCGCTGGCGGGCCATGAGACCATGGTCACCTTCGCGCTGTTCCAATGCGCCACCATGTTCTGCTTCGGCCTGATGGCCTCGAACTTCGGCGCCATGGCCATGGACCCGCTCGGCCATGTCGCCGGCACGGCCTCCTCGGTGCAGGGCTTTGTCTCGACCGTTGGCGGTGCGCTGATCGGCTTCTTTATCGGCCAGCATTTCGACGGAACCGCGCTGCCGATCGTGCTGGGCTTCGGCGGATGCGGCCTTGCAGCCCTTGCCATGGTGCTGATCGCCGAAAAGGGGCGGCTGTTTCGCCCGACCCGCTCGGCGTGAGGCGACCACCACGAAAGTGGCAAGGTGTGCATGTTTTTTATGCAATTTTACCGTGAACTTTATGTCGAATTAACTTCTCCTGAACAGGTCTGTGATTTCCGTGGGGTCAGTTACCGCTCAGGAGAAGACCCATGGCATGGCTGTCGAAGATCAGGATCACACCGAAGATCCTGGGTCTTGTTCTGGCGTTGAACGCCCTCATGCTCTGCCTCGTCGGCGTCGGCATGTACGCGCTGTCCAGCGTCTCGACGGATGCCGAAACCGGCATCGAATCGGGCGCCCGCGCCACCGCCGCCTCCCGCGTGACCTCGGCGGTCACCTTCATCGGCCGTGCAGAGGCGGTTGTCGCCTTGAACCCGACGGCGGAGATCATCCGCGAGAATGTCGAGTCCATCGCAGCCCAGCGCCGGTCCATCGAGGAAAACCTGCGGCGCATCCGCACCAGCCGCGCCGACGTCGTCCAGGCCGCCGCCAACAAGGCGGAAGCCGGCATCAACGCCTATCTGACCGCGCAGGAGCGCGTGCTCACGCTCGCCCGCACCATCACCGGAGAGCCGACCGCCGACCAGCGCCGTGAGCTCGCCCAGCTCGTCATCACCAATCGCCCGCTCTATCTGGAAGGTCGCCGCGACGTTCAGGGCCTGACCGCCGTGCTGCTCGAGCGCGGCGAGATGTATCGCAACCAGCTGAAGGCCACCGGCTCCGACATGAGCCGCCTCATGCTCATCCTTGCGGGTGTCGGCGTCCTGTTTGGCGTCGGCGCCGGCCTGCTCATCGGCCGCAGCGGCATTGCCACGCCCATCCGCACGCTCTCGGAGCAGCTGCAGGACCTGGCGAAGGGCCGCTTCGATCTCGTCGTCGCCGGCACGGACCGCCGCGACGAGGTTGGCGACATGGCCCGCTCGGCGGAGGTCTTCAAGGCCAATGGCCTCGAGGCCGAGCGCCTGCCCGCGAACAGGCGGAGGTCGAGGCCCGCGCCGAAACCGAGAAGCGCGCCATGCTCGACCGCCTCGCCGGCGAGTTCGAGGCGGCCGTGGGCTCGGTCGTTGCGGCCGTCGCCCAGTCGGCGGACCAGCTGAAGGGCGCCGCCACCACCCTGTCGAGCGCTGCCGCCGAGTCCGGTTCCCAGTCCAACGCGGTGGCCGCCGCCTCCGAGCAGAGCTCCGGCAACATCCAGACGGTGGCCTCGGCAACGGAAGAGCTCGCGGCGTCCGTGCGCGAGATCGCCTCGCAGGTCGCCCATTCCGCCCAGATGTCGTCGACTGCCGTCCAGGGGGCCGACCGCTCGGCCAGCGAGGTCCAGGACCTCGCCCACAAGGTCCAGAAGATCGGCGAGATCGTCGAACTGATCAGCGGCGTCGCGGCCCAGACCAACCTTCTCGCCCTCAACGCCACGATCGAGGCGGCGCGGGCTGGCGAGGCCGGCAAGGGGTTCGCCGTGGTCGCCGCCGAGGTGAAGGGCCTTGCCGACCAGACCGCCAAGGCCACCACCGAGATCTCCAAGCAGATCGCCGCGATCCAGGAGGCGACCTCAACCTCCGCCGCCTCCATCGACACGATCGCCCGGACGATCCGCGAGATGGACCATGTCGCCACCGAGATCGCCGCGGCGGTCGAGGAGCAGACGGCCGCCACCGGCGAGATCGCCCGCAATGTGCAGCAGGCCTCGGCCGGCGCCTCGGAGATCAGCTCCAACATCACCGGCGTCTCGGCCGCCGTCGGCGAGACCAGCGCCGCGGCGTCGCAGGTCCTCGCCTCCGCCGAGGGCCTGTCGACGCAGGCTCGTCAGCTGCGCGGCGAGCTCGACAGCTTCCTGGTGCGCTTCCGCGCGGCGTGAGGAGCACGAGGGCGCTGCCCCCCGGCCGTCAGCGCGGCAGGTGCCGGGGCCGCGGCTGGGGCTGCGGCATGGCGACGGGCCGATAAGGCGCGACCATGGCGATCTCGCGCACAGGCGCGCGCGCCATCATTTCGCGCACGACGTCGAGACGCGGCGCCCGGTCGAAGACATCGCTCGCCGCCGTCGGGGCGATGCCGGCGACGCGCAGGCGCGGACCGAGCGAGGCCTCCTCGATCTCGCGGACGCGCTGGCGCAGGTCGGGCGACAGCCGGCCATAGGCCTGGGCGGTGACGAAGTCGCGCGGCTGATAGGGGAAGCGCCCGCCATCGCGGAACACGCGCACGCCGTTGTCCATCACCACGACATCGCCGGTGCGCAGCGTGTGGTCCTGGGCGAGGGCGAGGCGCGCCAGGCCCTGGGTCACGGAGCCCTGGCAGGAACAGGCGGGAACGAGGCTCTCGCGATAGCGGAAGGCGGTCGCGGTGGCGGTGTAGAGCTGGCCGCCATCGGTGCGCGCCGTCTCGATGCTGCCATTGCGGCTGGAGAACAGGCGCATGGAGGCGCCGGGGCACATGGCGTCGCAGGCGGCGGCCTGGGCGTGGCGGCCCTCGCCGCGGGCGGAGGCGCCTATGGGGAAGAAATAGCCGTCGCAGGAGCGCACGCAGTAGCTGCGGGAGGAGCCGTCGGCGGAGGCCATGGCGGCGGCCTGGCGGTTCTGGCAAGGCCCCATCTGGCGCGCGGCGGTGTCGGGCACATGGGCGACGGTCGGGGCCGCCGGCCGTCCCCACCAGCCGCCGGCGGGCGCCGCCGGACGGGCCCGCCCGTAATCGCCACGGGCAATGGCGTAGAACTCATCGCGGACCTCGGCCTCGCTGCCTGAAATGGAGAGCAGCGCGAGGCCCAGAACGGCGCACATGCCGAGGACGCGAAACATGACTGGCACCGGTAACGGACTGGTGAGGTTACGCTAGGGCAGTCTTAACCTTCTGGCAACCATCGGAGGCGTGCGGACCAGGGTTAAGGTTGATCGCAAGGCGGCCGTGGCCCTGCGGGGCGCTCCACAGGCCGCACTATAGATCCATCACCTCGCCTATTGCCCGGTAACAACCTGTAATTGCGGTAACATCATAGCCTTTTCTTTTGCGCGAAAGGATGGGATCGTCAGTACAGAGATTCCCATCATCTTATTTGTCTTATGTTCATTACCAATGATCGCCGCGCGACAGGCGCCGCCCATGACATCAACAGAGACAATCCCTGGCTCGTCATTGGCATCGGGCTCGGAATCTATGCGCTGATCATGATGACGGGCACGCGGCTGCTCGATGATCCCGACAGTCACTGGCATATCCATGTCGGCGCCCGCATCCTCGCCGAGGGCCATTTCCCGCAGACCGACGCCTATTCCCACAGCTTTGCCGGGGCGCCGTGGATCGCCAAGGAATGGCTGTCGCAGGTGCTTTTCGCGCTGGCGCACCGGATCGGCGGCTGGTTCGGCGTGGTGGCTCTCTCGGCCTTCGCCGCCGCGCTGGCTTTGGCGCTGCTCGCCCGGGAGCTGCTGGCGCGGCTGCCGCTCGCCCCGGCGCTGGCGCTCACCGGCTTCGCCCTGCTCTGCACCATCCAGCACCTGCTGGCGCGGCCGCATGTGCTGGCCATGCCGGTCATGGTGATGTGGTTCATCCTTTTGCTCCGCGCCGCCGAGACGGCGCGCCTGCCCTCGCTTGCCGCCCTGCCGCTGATGGCGTGGTGGTCGAACCTCCATGGCAGCTTCACCTTCGGCCTCGCCTTTGGCGGGCTGCTTGTCATCGAGGCGGCGATGCGGGCGGCCCCCGGCGAGCGGCTGCGCCTGGTGCTGGGATGGGCCGCCTTCGGCCTCGCGGCGCTGTTCGCGGCCTGCCTGCACCCCTATGGCCCGGAGGTGATCGCCGCCGCCATCCGCGTGCTCGACCTCGGCGCCGCCAAGACGGTGATCATGGAATGGCGGCCGCAGGACTTCTCCTCCTTCGGCCTGTTCGAGGCCTTCCTGCTGGCGGGCCTTGGCCTGGCGCTGGTGCTGGGCCTCAGGCTCTCGCCCTTTCGCACCGTGCTGCTGCTGCTCCTCCTGCACCTGGCGCTGAGCCATTTCAGGCACGTCACCACGCTCGGCCTCATCGGCCCGCTGGTGGTGGCCCCGGCCCTGGTGCGGCGGCCCGAGCCGATGGCGAACCCGGCAGGACGGGCCGGCGGCAGGCTCGCCGCGGCGCTGGCCCTCGGCCTTACCGGGCTGGTGGCGGTGACCGGGCTGACCGCCGCCGCCGGCCGGCATTTCGCCCCGGCGCCGCGCTGGATGCCCGAGGCGGCGCTGGCTGCGGCGCGGCAGGCCGGCCTCACCGGCAGGGTCTTCAACGATTATGCCTTCGGCGGCTATCTGATCGCGCAGGGCGTGCCGACCTTCATCGACGGGCGGGCCGAACTCTATGGCGGGCCCTTCATGGTCGATGTGATCCGCGCCATGGGGCTGAAGGACGTGGCGCGGCTCGACGCCATCCTCGACAGCGGGCAGGTGCAGTGGACGCTGCTGGAACCCTCGACGCCGGCGGTGGCCTATCTCGACCGCAAGCCGGGCTGGCGGCGGGTCTATGCCGATGAGGTGGCGGTGGTCCATGCGAGGGAAGCGGGGCGGTAGGCCGTCGCCAGCACAGGCCCCGCCCAACGTCCTATGATAGGATTTTTCTCCTTGACATCGCCGACCCTCTCAGGCATCCTCCGTGCCTTCTGAAGGGGAGGATCGCATGAGGCCTGTCATCGTCGTCCTGCTGGCCCTGATCGCCGCGGCCCTCGGCCCCCTCGCCTCCCCCGCCCGCGCCGACGAGGCGGTGGCGCTCTCCGGCGGCTATGGCCTCCTGAACGCGCCGCGCGCGCCCCGCGCCGCCATCGTGCTCATTCCCGGCGGCAACGGCCATCTCGGCATCCGGCCCGACGGCTCGTTCTCGTCGCTGCAGGGCAACCAGCTGGTGCGCACCCGCAAGGCCTATGCGGCGGCGGGCGTCGCCTCGCTCACCATCGATGCCGGCGTCTCGGTCGCCTCCGCCGTGGCGCATCTGCGCCAGCGCTACGGCCGCCCGGTGAAGGTGGCGGGAACGTCCCGCGGCTCGCTCCGGATGGCCGAGGCGCTGGGCGCCCGGCCGAACGGCCTCGTCATCACCGCCGGCTTCTTGGATCAGGTTCGCGGCCAGATCGGCTCGCCTGCCGCCCTGCCGCCGACCCTCGTGGTGCATCACCGGCAGGACGGCTGCCGCGTGACGCCGCCCACCGCCGTGGAGCCGTTCAAGGCCTGGGGCGGGGCGCGGGTGCGGGTGGCGTGGATCGACGGCGGCACGGATGCCGGCGACCCCTGCCAGGCGCGCGGGTTCCATGGGTTCGCGGGGAACGACGGGCGTGTGGTGGGGCTGGTCGCGGGGTTCGCGAAGGGGGTGCGGTAGGGGGCGCATCTTGTGGCGGACCGGCTTCTGACATATATTGCGTCAGATTTTCCCGTCATTGGAGGTGGCATCGCATGAGCGCCCGGACCGGAAAGTCTGTTGCGGCCAAGGCGGCGAGGGTGGAGGAGGTCCGGCGGGGCCCGTCCCGCATCGCCGGCTATTTCGACGCCGAGGGGCTGATCGTCATCGACCGCGTGGCCGACAGCTTCGGCGTGTCGAAGGCGCAGCTCGCCGACACGATGGGCGTGAAGCCGGAGACCTTCCACCGCGCCGCGCGGGCGAGGGCGCCAAAGACGCAGGGCCGCGCCGCCGAGATGATCGAGATCGTGGCGCGTGTCGCCGACTGGGCCGGCGGCGAGAAACAGGCGCTCGCCTGGTATCGCGCCGAGCCGCTGCCGGCCTTCGGCGGGCGGACGGCGGAAAGCCTCGTCAAGGACGGCAAGGCGGCGGCGGTTCGCGATTGGCTCGACCATGTCGCGACCGGGGGATTTGCCTGACGACACGCGCCCTCCCCCTCATCCGCTATCGCGGCCTCGCCTACAGGGCGCATGACCCACGCTGGGCCTTCGCGCCGACCTCCGGCGCGGGCGCGGCGATCCATGGCGGGCGGTTCAACCCGAAGGGCATGGCGGCGCTCTATCTGGCGCTCACCATCGAGGGGATGTTCGCCGAAGTCTCCCACGGCTTCGCCCACCGCTTCCCGCCGCTGACGGTGGTGACCTATGACGTGGACTGCGCCGAACTCCTCGACCTCACGACGGAGGCGGGCCGACAAGCCGTCGGCACGGACCTCAAGACCCTCGGCTGCGCCTGGATGCTCGACCGGGCCGAGGGCCGCACGCCTGACACATGGACGCTGGCGCAGCGGCTCATCGCGGCCGGGGCCGCCGGTGTGGTGGTGCCGAGCTTTGCGGTGGGTGCGACGGCGGGGATGCAGAACCTGGTGCTGTGGCGGTGGGGCGGGGAGCAGCAGCGGGTGGTGGCGTGGGATGAGGAGGGGCGGTTGGGGTGACACCCCCTATTTAAGGTTGCATTTCGATAGAGGTTCGCATACTCGAACTATTGGGGAGTTTATGCGATGGTCAGCTCGAAAAAGCTCGATACTCTGCGCACTGTAATCACCGAAAATCTGCGGGTGCAGCGTGATGGACAGCCTATTGAGTACATCAACGTTGGCACAGCCCTCCAAGACGCCTGTTCCCGACAGAATCACGCAATATTTGCGCGTCGCGGCTGTGGGAAAACTTTGTTGCTTCATTTTTCGGCTAGTAAGATGCCAGCCGACGCGCGACCTATCTATCTGAACTGCGAGGAGTTTAAGAGACATTCTTTTCCCAACGTACTGATCGAGATCCTTTCGTCGATATTCCGCGAGTTGAACCGCAACCTGCATGGCTGGTTTGGCAGGCAGCGCCAATCCAAGAAAATAGTTCAGGACATCATCGAAAGGCTTGATATTCTGAAGAAATCAGCGGATGCACGGTCAGAGGAGGTCAAAACCCGCTCCAGCATAGGCTCTGAAGTTGGCACAGACGCCAGCTTGGGTGCAAAAGCGGATACGCTGGACCTTAAGATTGGCGCAAAAGCCAACATAAGCAAGAAAGATGAGATTGAGATTTCGTTCAAATCGCATCGGGATAAGCTACAAGAACTTGATAACTGGCTCCCCTCTCTGAAAGACAGCATTCGAGAGTTTTTCCGGATCTCCTCGAACGTAAAAGTTGTTATAATTCAAGTCGACGACCTTTATCACTTAAGACGATCCGACCAGGCCTTTGTCGTAGACTATATCCATAGGTTATGCAAAGATCTTCCTCTTTATTTTAAGATTGCAACCCTCCGACACGCCTCGACATTGTATGTCGACCGCGATGGACAGCCTGTAGGCGCTCAAGAGCGGCACGATTATCAGCCGATCAACATCGATTATACTTTTGGAGACTTCAAGAAAACCGCCGCACAGAACTGGCCTATACTTGAAAAATTCGCGGAGAAGGCCCGTCTGTCGAAGGAAGAACTTAAATTTCTCTTCAAGGGGGAGGGCTTCAACCGCCTAGTGATGGCGGGCGGAGGCGTCCCGAGGGATGTTCTTTCGCTTTTTCTTGAGATTCTTTCCGACGTAGACGCAGATAACGGCGGCAGAATTGGAAAGGACGAAGTTCGCATCATATCCAAGTCCAATTTTGAACGAAAAATTGAAGAGTTGAAGCAAGATTCAAAAGGCGAAGAGCAAGACGACCTTCTTGGCGGAATATACATTCTACGTCAATTTTGCTTACAGAAAAAAAAATATATTTCTGGTTAGCGAGAGAGAACTGCAGACAAACGATCAATGGCGCGCATTGTTCTATAGACTCCTTGACTATCGCATCATTCATAACTGCGCCACAGCCCTTACACACAAGTCACAAGAGGGTACATATCAGGCTTTTGCGATCGATATCGGTTGCTACGCTCACCTTCGAAAGCTTCAGGATCGGTTCAACGAGATCGATGTAGGCGAAATCCGCGCAAAGGAGCAGATGCGTTCCGCACCTATCCTCGACGTCTCAAAACTAGGAGACATGTTCAAGGCGGTGCCAGCCGATGTTGAACAGGAGTTACTGGAAGACAAACCAGACGCCCTCGCTTGACACCCTCCTTCTCCCTCCCCTATGGTCCCGCCCCTAACCAAGCGGAGCCGCACGCCGTGCGTTTCATCCTTATTGTATCCGGGGCGCCATCGACGGACGTGTGAGACATCACACGGCGGCCGAACGGTGGCGCTCAACACAAGGTCCCTCGCGGGGCCTTTTTTGTTGCCCTGAACGACCCCTCCGCCTTATCGCCTCGCTGCAACAACCGACGACAAGACGACCCACAAGGAAACCGACCCATGTCCCGCGAGATGACCGGTGCCGAAATGGTGGTGCAGACCCTGATCGACCAGGGCGTCACCACCCTCTTCGGCTATCCCGGCGGCGCCGTGCTGCCGATCTATGACGCGCTCTTCCAGCAGGACAGCGTCAAGCACGTGCTCGTCCGCCACGAGCAGGGCGCGGTCCATGCGGCCGAGGGATATGCGCGCTCCTCCGGCAAGGTCGGCGTGGTGCTGGTCACCTCCGGCCCCGGCGCGACCAATGCCGTCACCGGCCTCACCGATGCGCTGATGGATTCCATTCCGCTGGTCTGCTTCACCGGCCAGGTGCCGACGCACCTCATCGGCTCCGACGCCTTCCAGGAGGCAGATACGGTCGGCATCACCCGCCACTGCACCAAGCACAACTATCTCGTGAAGAGCATCGAGGACCTGCCGCGCATCCTGCACGAGGCCTTCTATGTGGCGCAGAACGGCCGTCCGGGCCCGGTCGTCATCGACATCCCCAAGGACATCCAGTTCAAGTCCGGCAAATACGAGAAGCCGCGCGACAACCAGCACAAGACCTACCGGCCGCAGATCAAGGGCGACCTGTCCAAGATCAAGGCGGCGGTGGAGATGATCGCGCAGGCGAAGCGCCCCGTGTTCTATACCGGCGGCGGCGTCATCAATGCCGGCCCGCATGCCGCGCAGCTCCTGCGCGAGCTCGTGCGCGCCACCGGCTATCCCATCACCTCCACCCTGATGGGCCTTGGCGCCTATCCGGCCCATGACCAGCAGTGGCTGGGCATGCTCGGCATGCACGGCACCTACGAGGCCAACCTCGCCATGCATGGCTGCGACCTGATGGTGAATATCGGCGCGCGCTTCGACGACCGCATCACCGGCCGGATCGATGCCTTCTCGCCGGGCTCGAAGAAGATCCACATCGACATCGACCCCTCCTCGATCAACAAGAACGTCAAGGTCGATATCGGCATTGTCGGCGACTGCGCCCACGTCCTCGAGGACATGGTGCGGCTGTGGAAGGACGTGGCGGGGCAGGTCGATAAGCCGGCGATCAAGGCCTGGTGGCTGCAGATCGAGGGCTGGCGGGCGCGGAAGTCGCTCGCCTACAAGAACTCGAGCGATGTCATCAAGCCTCAGTACGCGCTGGAGCGGCTGGAGGCCCTGACCAAGGACCGCAAGCGCTTCATCACCACCGAGGTCGGCCAGCACCAGATGTGGGCGGCGCAATATCTCCATTTCGACGAGCCGAACCGGTGGATGACCTCCGGCGGCCTCGGCACGATGGGCTATGGCCTGCCGGCCGCGGTCGGCGTGCAGCTCGCCCATCCGAAGGACCTCGTGGTCTGCGTCGCGGGCGAGGCCTCGGTGCTGATGAACATGCAGGAGATGTCGACGGCGGCGCAGTATCGCCTGCCCATCAAGATCTTCATCCTCAACAACGAGTATATGGGCATGGTGCGCCAGTGGCAGGAGCTGCTGCATGGCGGGCGCTATTCGGAGAGCTATTCGGCGGCGCTGCCGGATTTCGTCAAGCTCGCCGAGGCCTATCACGCCAAGGGCATCCGCTGCGATGACCCGGCCAAGCTCGACGCCGCCATCATGGAGATGATCGACTATCCCGGCCCGGTCATCTTCGACTGCCTGGTGGCGAAGGAGGAGAACTGTTTCCCGATGATCCCGTCGGGCAAGGCGCATAACGAGATGATCCTGCCCGATTTCGAGGGCGATACCGGCGAGATCATCGACGCCAAGGGCAAGCAGCTGGTGTGAGGCGCGATGCGCCTCACCTCCTGCTCAGAGTGAAGAACCAGCCATGACCCAGTCCCAGTCCGCCTATTTCCTCTCCGACGCCCAGCCGCCGACCCGCCGGCACACGGTCGCCGTCATCGTCGACAACGAGCCGGGCGTGCTCGCCCGCATCGCCGGCATGTTCTCCGGCCGCGGCTACAATATCGAGAGCCTCACGGTCTCGGAGACCGAGCACGAGAAGCATGTCTCGCGCATCACCATCGTCACCACAGGCACCGAGAAGGTGATCGAGCAGATCAAGACCCAGCTCGACCGCCTCGTGCCGGTGCACCGGGTGGTGGACCTCACCGTCCAGGGCGAGGCGCTGGAGCGCGAGCTCTGCCTCGTCAAGGTGCGCGGCAAGGGCGATACCCGCGTCGAGGCGCTGCGCCTTGCCGGGGCCTTCGGGGCCCATACGCTGGACGCGACGCTCAACTCCTTCGTCTTCGAACTGACGGGGACGACCGAGGAGGTGGAGCGCTTCATCCGCCTGATGGGCGCGGTCGGCCTCGTCGAAGTGTCGCGCACCGGCATCGCCGCCATGAGCCGCGGCGCGGAAGGCATGCTCGAAGCGGCCTTGCCGGATGGCGCGCAGGGACGCTGAATGCGTCCCTCCTGAAGCCGAAGGTTTAGGGCACGCCATGCCGACGCATCTGTCCGTCAACGTCAATGCCATCGCGCAGCTGCGCAACCGGCGGAACCTGCCGTGGCCGAGCGTGACGGGCCTTGCCCGCATCGCGCTGGAGGCAGGGGCGGCCGGCATCACCGTGCATCCGCGGCCCGACGAGCGGCATATCCGCCGGCACGACGTGTTCGACCTCGTGGCGCTGCTGCGCGCCGATTTCCCCAAGGCCGAGTTCAACATGGAGGGCTATCCCGACGAGCGTTTCCTGGCGCTCTGCGAGGAGGCGAAGCCCGACCAGGTGACGCTGGTGCCGGATGATCCGGGGCAGGCGACCTCCGACCATGGCTGGGACGTCATCACCCACGCGGCCCTGCTCAAGACCGTGGTGGCGCGGCTCAAAGGCCGCGGCTTCCGCGTCTCGCTCTTCCTCGACGCCGACCCGGCGCTGGTGGCCGGCGCCAAGGCCACCGGCACCGACCGGATCGAGCTCTATACCGGCCCCTATGGCCATGCGGCGGATGCAGGCGTGCAGGCGGCGGAGCTCGCCAAGCTCAAGGCGACGACCGAGGCGGCGAGCGCCGCCGGCCTCGGCGTCAATGCCGGCCACGACCTGACGCTTGCCAACCTGCCGAAGCTCGTCGCCGCGGCCCCGGCCATCGCCGAGGTGTCGATCGGCCATGCGCTCACCGCCGATGCGCTGACCTATGGCATGGCCGAGACGGTACGGCTCTATCGCAAGGCCTGCGGCTCCTGACGGGCGACGCCCCCGCACGCTGACCGCGTCCGCGTTTACGCCTCGCGACGCTTGGGATATACATTGGATATCCGGGGCTGGCGATGGAGGTCTGACCGTGCGCGCCAAATCCGCTCAATGGGGCAACAGTATTGCCGTCCGCGTACCCCGCTCGGTGGCCGAGACCATCGACCTGAAGCCCGGCGAAGACCTGGACATTGTTGCGGTGCCGGGCGGGCTGAACATCCGTCGGCCGACAGCGCCCCGCTACCCCTCCATGAGCCTTGCCGACATGGTGGCGGAGATGGACCGTCTCGGTCCGGACGGCCGGCCGGAGATCGTCGACTGGGGCCCGGATCGCGGAGACGAGATCGTCGATGACAGCCGATGAGGGGCGTCCGCTGATCCACGCCGGTGATGTCTACTGGGTCGATTTCGATCCGACGAAGGGCAGCGAACAGGCGGGGGCGCGCCCCGCACTGGTCATATCCGATGTCGCGTACAATCGGCGCTCCGATCTGGTGATCGTGTGCCCGATCACGCGCAACACGCGGCCATGGCCGACCAAGATCGTCATGGTGGATGAGCCCGATATCGAAGGGGCCGTCCTGGTCGACCAGGTTCGCAGCCTCCATCGTGCATCGCGCGGCTTCCGCTTCGCAGGGCGTGTCTCACCGGAACTCCTGTCCGCCGTCCGGGCCAAGCTTTTTGAAATCATCGGCCCAGGCTCGAAGGATGCCGAATGACCGGCGATCGCGGGATCCCGCACCGCTGAGCCGCCCCCCCTTGAGGCATTGACCTCAGGCGACTTGCGCCGATGATCCCGCTGCGCTAGATCACCGAACCGTAACGTACGGTACGGCTCATCTGATCCTCCTTCGCGCCTCATGGTCACCGCCACCCGATCCCCTTCTCCCGAGACGGCCAGCGCCGATCCGGCCGAGCCGACCGCCCGCCAGGCGGCGGTGCTCGACGCGGTTCTGGCGCTGATGCAGGAGAAGGGCGGCCAGCTCACCATGACCGCCGTCGCCAGGCGAGCGAGCTGCTCCAAGGAAACGCTCTATAAGTGGTTCGGCGACCGTGACGGGCTGCTCACCGCCACCGTGCAGTGGCAGGCCTCGCGGGTGCGCGCCGGCCGCTACGACCGGCAGAAGCTCGATGGCTCGAGCCTGCGCGACAGCCTGAAGGATTTCGCCGCGACCTGGCTGTCGGTCATTTCCAGCCCGACATCCATCGCGCTGAACCGGGTGGCGATCACCGATGCCGGCTCGAGAGAGGGCAATCTCGGCCAGATCGTGCTGGAGAACGGCCGCTTCGCCATCGGCGCCCGGCTGAAGCCGGTGCTGGAAGAGGGCCGCGCCGCGGGCCTCCTTGCCTTCGACGACACCGAGGCGGCCTTTCGCAGCTTCTTCGGCCTTGTCGGCCGCGACGTGCAGATCCGCCTGCTGCTGGGCGATGCGCTCACCCTCGGCAAGGCCGAGATCGCCCGGGACGCGGCCATCGCGACCGACCAGTTCCTCACCCTCTACGGCCGCACGGCGCAAAAGCCGGCGGCCGCCTGACCCCTCACGCAAACCCCAGTCCCAAGGAAGGAACATCCCATGCGTGTCTATTACGATCGCGACGCCGATCTGAACCTCATCAAGTCGAAGAAGGTCTGCATCGTCGGCTATGGCAGCCAGGGCCATGCCCATGCGCTGAACCTGCGTGACTCGGGCGTGAAGGACGTGATCATCGCGCTCAAGGCCGGCTCGGCCACCCGCGCCAAGGCCGAGGCTGCCGGCTTCACCGTGATGACGCCCGCCGAGGCCGCCAAGGTCTCCGACATCATGATGATGCTCACCCCGGACGAGCTGCAGGCCGACATCTACCGCGACGATCTTCATGGCAACATGAAGCAGGGCGCGGCGATCATGTTCGCCCATGGCCTGAACATCCACTTCAACCTGATCGAGGCCCGCAAGGATCTCGACGTGCTGATGGTCGCCCCGAAGGGCCCCGGCCACACTGTGCGCTCCGAGTACCAGCGCGGCGGCGGCGTGCCGACCCTCATCGCCATCCATCAGGACGCCTCGGGCAATGCCCATGATCTCGGCCTGTCCTATGCGTCGGCCAATGGCGGCGGCCGCGCCGGCATCATCGAGACCACCTTCAAGGAAGAGTGCGAGACTGATCTGTTCGGCGAGCAGGTCGTGCTCTGCGGCGGCCTGGTCGAGCTGATCCGTGCCGGCTACGAGACGCTGACCGAAGCCGGTTATGCGCCTGAAATGGCCTATTTCGAGTGCCTCCACGAGGTGAAGCTGATCGTCGACCTCATCTATGAGGGCGGCATCGCCAACATGAACTACTCGATCTCGAACACTGCCGAGTATGGCGAGTATGTCACGGGTCCGCGCATCATCACCGCCGAGACCAAGGCCGAGATGAAGCGCGTGCTGACCGACATCCAGTCGGGCAAGTTCACCCGCGACTGGATGCTGGAGAACAAGGTCAACCAGACCTCGTTCAAGGCGACCCGCGCCCGCGTGAACAACCATCCGATCGAGGAAGTCGGCGCGAAGCTGCGCGACATGATGCCGTGGATCAAGGCGAAGGCGCTGGTCGACAAGACCAAGAACTGAGCCGGCTTTCCGGCGCCGTGGCGTGACGTGAAACGACAGCCACGGCACCAACGGTATTCAGGGAGGGCGCCAATGGCGCCCTCTCATTGTTTGTGCGGATTCCCAAAGGTCGCGTTATGGGAATACCTTGCCATATTCCGCCCGTTCATGATCCATTCGGGTCAACTGTCGTAAGAATCATTCAGCCTCTGAATTGGGCAGGAACGGCGTGCACCGGCCGCCGGAAAAGGGAGTCGCAGCGGAAGCCTCATGTCGCAGCCCAGCCTCAGGGTCATCGCGGGAACCAGCCTTCTGAAGGAAAGGCTCGGCGAACTCTACGCTGCGCGTCGGCGCGGCGACGCTGACACGTTTGCTGCCGCCTTCGCCGAGGATGGCGTGTTCCGCGTCCAGGCCGACAGCCGCCTGGTGCCCGAGGCAGGCCCCTTTCGGGGGCGGGCGGCGATCGCCAAGGGGTTCCGCGACCTCGTCAAGCGCTACGAATATGTCGATGGGCTGGTGGTGGACATCACCGCCGACGTCGATGTGGCGGTCGTTCGCCGGCAACTGACCCTGCGCAGCAACACGACGGGTGCCATCGGCGATTTCGATCTCGCCGATTTCGTGCGCTTCCACAACGGCGAGATCATCGAGATCGTGCAGTACATGGACACGGCTTCGCTCGCCGTGTTGGCGGGGCGGATCTGACGCGATGCCCGAGACCCGCACCGCCCATCTGCGAAACCAGCGGCAGAAGGCTATCCACGAGGCCATCGACGCGCTCTACGCCGCCCGCAACAGCGGCGACAGCCAGGAATTCGCCAGCTACTTCTCCTCCGACGCGCGCATGGTCATCGTCGGCAATCCCGCGATGAGCCCGGGCTCCGGGATGCGGATGGGGCGCGAGGGCATTGCCCGCCACATCGACATGCTGCACGAGATCAACGAGTATCGCGGCTACACGATCGACAACGTGGTGATCGACGGGGACCAGGTCGCGGTGCGCTGGACCGCCGAGGTTCGCTTCCTCGACAGCGGCCGCACCGGATCCTTCGAGGTGCTCGACCACCTGCGGATCAAGGACGGCATGATCGTCGAGATGACCCATTTCTACGACACGGGCGGCATGGGCATCATGCGCGGGCGCATCAAAATCGCCTGACAGCGGACTGATGGCTGAGTTCACCGATCGGAATTGGTGCGACCGGCTCCCCCTCCGCTAGGCTGCCGCCACGGAGTGCAGCCATGAATGTCCTGTCGATCCAGTCCTGGGTGTCCTACGGCCATGTGGGCAATGCCTCGGCCGTCTTCCCGATGCAGCGCCTCGGCCACGAGGTCTGGGCCATCCATACCGTCCAGTTCTCCAACCATACGGGCTACGGCGCCTGGAAGGGGCGCGTCTATGACGGGCCGATGATCGAGGAACTGGTCGAGGGCATGGCCGATCGCGGCGTGCTCGGCCGCTGCGACGGCGTTCTCTCCGGCTATATGGGCTCACCCGACATCGGCACGGCCATTCTCCAGGCGGTGAGCCGGGTGCGGGCGGCGAATAGCGCAGCGCTCTATTGCTGCGACCCCGTCATCGGCGATGTCGGCCGCGGCATATTCGTGCGGCCCGGCATCCCCGAATTCATGCGCGACCAGGCGGTGCCGGCCGCCGACATAATCACGCCCAACCAGTTCGAGCTCGAATATCTCTCCGGCCGCACCATCACGACCCTCGCCGACGCCGTCGCGGCGGTCGAAGCAGTGCGGGCCCGCGGCCCGAGGACGGTGATGGTGACGAGCCTTATCACCGAGGACACGCCGGCCGATGCGCTGGATCTCCTCGCCTGCGGTCCGAACGGCCGCTTCCGCCTGCGCACGCCGAAGCTCGGCGTCTCGGTCAATGGCGCGGGCGATGCGATCGCGGCGCTGTTCTTCGTCCATGCGGCGGCGAGCGGCGACGAGGCCTTCGCCCTGTCGCGCGCCGCCTCGTCGGTCTTCGGCCTGCTGCGCCGGACCGAGGAAGCGGGTTCGCGCGAAATTCTCACCGTGGCGGCGCAGGACGAGTTTGTCGCCCCGAGCCGGATCTTCACCCCCGAAGCGATTGCCTGAGGCCCGCCATGCCCGCCCGTCCGATCCACACGCTCGACGTCTTCACCCATGAGGCGCTGGCCGGCAATCCGCTGGCGGTGGTGCATGACGCGAGCGGCCTCGACACGGCGGCCATGCAGCGCATTGCCGGCGAGTTCAACCTGTCGGAGACGGTGTTCATCCTGCCGGAGACCACGGCGGGCCATCGCGCCGACATCCGCATCTTCACTCCGGGCGCCGAGCTACCCTTTGCCGGCCATCCGACGGTCGGAACCGCGGTGCTGCTCGCCTCGCTCGACGGCCTGGCGCCAGGGGCAGAGACCGCCTTCACCCTCGGCGAGAAAGCCGGGCCGGTGCCCTGCCGCGTGCGGCGCGACGCCGATGGCCTGTTCACCGCGACCTTTGTCGCGCCGCGCAAGCCGCGCGACCTCGGGCCGGCGCCCGACCCGGCGCAGCTCGCCGGCGTCCTCGGCCTCGAGGCCCGCGACATCGGCTTCGACCAGCATCGGCCGAGCCGCTACGGCGCGCCGGTATCGTTCTGCTACGTGCCGGTGAAGACGCGGGAGGCCATGAACCGCATCCGTGTCGACACGCGCTGGTTCGCCGAGACCTTCGCCGCCATCGGCGACGACCATCCCGCGATCTTCGCCTATACCCGCGAGACGATGGACCCGGCCGCGGGCTTCCATGCGCGGATGTTCGCCCCCGGCCTCGGCATTGCGGAAGACCCGGCGACGGGGTCGGCGGCCGCCGGTTTCGCGGGCGTGCTTGCGGCCTTCGAGGGGCTTGCCGACGGTCAGCATGGGCTCGTCATCGAGCAGGGCTTTGCCATGGGGCGGCCGAGCCGCATCCATCTTGGCGTGACGCTGTCGGCCGGTGCTGCCGAGACCATCACCATCGGCGGCGGCGCGGTCATCGTGACCGAGGGCCGGCTGCTCCTCTGAGCCCACACCAACGAAAAGACCCGCCGGCGGAACCGGCGGGTCCATGTCGAATTCAGCGTGGATCGCCTCAGCGATAGACGCGGCAGACGCGCTCGCCGTAGCGGTTGATCCAGCAGCGACGACGCGGCGTCGTCTCGGCGCCGATCACCGCACCCGCGACACCGCCGATGGCAGCGCCGGCCAGGGCACCACCGCCCGTGCCGGTGGCGAGGCCACCGATGAGCGCACCGGCGCCCGCGCCGATGGCGCCGCCCGCAGCAGCGCGTTCCTCGCGCGGGGTGCACGCGCCGATCATGAGGGCGGCAACGCCCACCAGAGCCAGTTTCTTCATCATCACAATTCCCTCCTGAAGGCCCCCGACCCGGTATGGACCATAGGTGACACTCGTGCGATTTGCCAAGCCGAGGCTGTACCAGTCTTAAGGCCGGGTCAACGTCGCAGACATGACACGGTGGTATCAGGCCCGGGGGCCGCATCCCGAGCAAGACAGTCGCGCGAGGACAACGCCTTGATGCCGTACCGGTTCCGCCACATCCGTCACATCGACGCCACGATCGAGGATCGGACCTGGCCCTATGCGGAAACGCACGCGCAGGCGATCGAGGCGGCCTGGACGCGTGCGCGGGAGGCGACGCCCGCGCTCTTCGATGGCGAGGTGCTGGTCATCGCCGAGCGGAGGGTGAACGACGACCGCTTCGAGGCCGTCTACCGGCCGGTGCGCTACTCGCAGTTCCTGCACTACATGCGCCATGGCGAGGCGGATGGGATGACCCGCAACGGCTTCGCCCTCGCCGGCCTGACCAGCGCCGAGGGCGCGCTGATGATGGGCGTGATGGGCGGCCACACCGCCAATGCCGGCAAGGTCTATTTCCCCGGCGGGACGCCCGACATGTCCGACGTGGTGGAGGGCCGGCTCGACCTCGAGGGTAGCGCCCGGCGCGAGCTTGAGGAGGAGACCGGCCTGTCGGCGGAGGAGATCACCGCCGAGGCCGGCTTCTGGATGACCGAGGACGACAAGCGCACCGCCTTCATCAAGGTGATGCGCTCTGCCCTTCCGGCCGATGCGCTGCGGGCGCGCATCCTCGACGCGCTGGCCGGACAGGCGGAGCCGGAACTCTCCGACATCCACATCGTCCGCGGTCCGGGCGATCTCCTGCCCGAGCGGATGCCGGCCTTCCAGCTCGCCTATGCGCGGTGGTGGCTGGAGGGCGGCGCCCGCTAGGCCGCCGCGCGCACCACGGTGACCGTGCAGGGCGCTTCCGCCGTCACCTGCGCCGAGACGCTGCCGAGATAGCGGCGGGTGCTGGACTGGCCGCGCGCGCCCATGACGACCTGGTCGACATGGTTCTCGCGGGCATGGGTCACGATGGCATGGGCGGGATCGGTGCTCTCCAGCACGTGGTAGGTGAGGCGCTCCGCCGGCAGGCCGAGCGGCTCGGCCCAGGCCTTGAGCTGGACCAGGCGCGCGACATGCAGCGCCCTGCCCTCCTCATCATGGCTCTCGTCGATCATCAGGCGCTTGATCTTCAGGATGTTCACACAGGCGAGCCGCGCCCCGGGCAGCAGGGTGAGCATCCGCCCGGCCATGACGCGCACGGCATCGGCCACGGTGCAGTAATCCGCCGAGAGATCGACGGCGACGAGAATGATGGGCGTCACCGCCGCCTGCACCTCGACCGGCGGCGGCGCGGGCCGCTCGGCACCCGCAGCGCGCAGCCAGCGACGAAGGCGCGTGAGCCGGCCGTCGCGGGCGGTGCGGGTGGCGGCGGGGGTGAGCCGCACCTCCTCGGGATGGGCGAGGTCATAGGCGAGCTGCGCCATGGTGGGATAGCGCTCGGCGGGTTCGACGGCGAGGCAGCGCAGGATGATCTCCTGCAGCCAGGGGGGACAGCCCGGTCGCAGCGCCCGCGGCGGCGGCGGGTCCCACCACAGGCGCTTCCTCATGCCGCGCGCACCCTTGGGATCACCGAAAGGCTGGCGGCCCGTCGTCATCTCGTAGAGCACGCAGCCCAGCGCGAAGATGTCGGAGCGCGGGTCGTCGCGGGCGCGGAGCACCTGTTCCGGCGCCATGTAGGGCGCCGTGCCGATGGGCAGGCGGAACTCCTCCGCCAGCAGGTCCGGCAGCTGGCGATGGCACGCGAGGCCGTAATCGACCAGCACCGCCGTGCCATCCCGGTGGAACAGGATGTTGGCCGGCTTCACGTCGAGGTGGAGCACGTTCTGGCGGTGCAGGTCGGCGATGGCGCGGGCGATGGAGAGGCCGAGCCGCGCCACCTCCTCTGGCGGGAAAGGCGCCTCGCCCATGCGCTCGAAGAGCGAGCGGCCGAGGATGCGCTCCATGACGATATAGGGCTGGTGGGCGAAATCCCCCGCCGCGACGAAGCGCGGCACATGCGGGCCGGTCAGCCGCGGCAGGATCATCTGCTCCATCTCGAAGCCAACGATCATGGTGGGATCGTCGCCATCGAGGATGAGCGGGATCTTCATGACGAGCGGGCCGGGATGGTCGGGATGGGTGACCTCCCAGATCTGCGCCATGCCGCCGAGCTTCAGCGGCACGACCAGCGTGAAGCCGTCGAGGACGAGGCCCTTGTCGATGCGCGGTGGCCGCATGGCGGCGTCACCTCCCCAGGGCGAGCCGGCTCGCCAACCGATCGGGCAGTCCCGCGGCGCGAATCTTTGCCGCGGCGGCCTGATGGTCGTAGGGAACACGATGCGGCTCGAGCGCGCCTTGGCCGAGATCAAGCACGGCATAGGCGGCGGCCGCCGATCCGTCGCGCGGCTGGCCAACCGCCCCGACGACGATCTGCCAGCGGCGATGGGCGGCGAGCGGCACGGCGGTGCCCGCCACCGGCGTGAAGGCGACGCAGGTGCGGTTCGGCTGCAGCGAGAAGAGCGCGGGGACATGGGTGTGGCCGCAGGCGACGAGGCGTGCATCGGTGGCGCCAAGGCTCAGCTCGGCGTCGCGCGGCGTCATCACATAGGGCCACTGGCCGGGATGGCGGGCGGAGGCGTGGACCAGCAGCAGCTCGTCGATGCGGGCGGTGAGCGGCAGGGCGGTGAGGAAGGCTCGGTGGGCGCCGTCGAGGACCCCGCGGGTCCAGACGATGGCGGCGAGCGCGGCGGCATTCATGTCGGGGTCGGCGCGCTCCACCGCCTCGTCGTGATTGCCCTTGAAGACGATGGCGCCCTGCCCCGCCAGTGTCATCACCGTCTCGGTGCAGGCGACCGGGTCGGCGCCATAGCCGACGATGTCGCCAAGCACGGCGACAAGGTCCACCCGCTGGCGCGCCACATGGGCGATCACCGCCTGAAGGGCCTCCAGGTTGCCGTGAATGTCGGAGATGAGCGCGATGCGCATCAGGGCCTCCCGGGCATCGCCCGTGGCCTCATGGTTCGCCTTTGCGGCGGCGGCGGCAAGGCCGCCTTTCGCTTAAGGGAAGACGGCGGCGGGGCCGCCTTTTGCTGATCAGGAGGGATAGCCGTAGCGCTGCTTGACGGCGCGCAGGCCGGCGCTGGCCTCGCCCGCACGGCCCGCGGCGCAGGCGGCCTCGGGCCCGCGCAGATCGGCCAGTACACGGCCATGGACCTCGCGGTTGACGTGGCCGGTGGCGAGGTCGTTGTCCATCACCGCGCGGAAACGGGCGAGCTCGCCGGTGCAGCCGGCGCCCTCGGGCAGGCGGAAGTCCGGCCGGGTCACATAGGACCCCTGCTGCGGCGCGGCCGCGACCGGCTGCGGCACCGGAGGCTGGCTCGACGTGGACTGGCAGGCGGCAAGGCCCAGCACGGCAAGGCCTGCAAAGGCGGCGCGGAGGGTGGCAACAATCATGGCGGGCCCCGGATCAGGCGAATCGACGGCGCCACTCTAGGCGCCGCCGACAAGACCAGACAATCGCGATGGACCCGACAATCGCCTCAGGAGAGCGGCTTGAGGCCGCGCTCGATTGCCGCGCGCTGCGGCTCGAGGAAGGGCGGCAGGGCGAGCTTCTCGCCGATTGTGGCGAGCGGCTCGTCGACGTCGAAGCCGGGGCCGTCGGTGGCGATCTCGAAGAGGATGCCGTTCGGCTCGCGGAAGTAGAGGCTGCGGAAATAGTAGCGGTCCACCGCCCCCGAGCTCGGGATGCGTAGCCCGGCCAGCCGCTCGATCCAGCCCTTGTACTGGGTCTCGTCCGGCGTGCGGAACGCGACGTGATGCACCGAGCCGGCCCCCTGGCGGGCGGGCGGCAGGTGCGGCTCCACCGCGACGTGATACTCGGCGGCGACACCACCGGCGCCCATGGCATAGACATGGACGGTGACGGCGCTGGGCAGGGTGTATTCGCGCTCCTTGCGCATGCCGAGAACATAGGTGAGCACGAGGTCGGTCGGCTCCAGCTGCGGCACGCTGGCGGTGATCGGGCCGAGGCCGCGGATCTGGTGCTCGGCCGGGACCAGGCTCTGCTCCCAGATGGCGCCGTCGCCGGCACCGCCATCATCGACGAGGGCAAGGCGCTGGCCTTCCGGATCCTCGAAGTCGAGGGTCAGGCGGCCGTCACGGATAGCGGCGGCGGTGTGGACGACGCCATGCTCCTTGAAGCGCGCCTCCCACCAGCGGATCGTCGCCTCGCCGGTGACGCGCAGCGCGGTGCGGATGATGGAATGGGTGCCGCGGCGCTCGCGCGGCACGGGCCATTCGAAGAAGGTGATGTCGGAGCCGGGGCTCGCCACGCCGTCGCCGTAGAAGAGGTGATAGGCGGAGGTGTCGTCCTGGTTCACCGTGCGCTTCACCAGGCGCATGCCCAGCACCTTGGTGTAGAAGGCGTGGTTGCCCGGCGCATCGGCCGAGACGGCGGTGAGATGGTGGATGCCGGTCAGGGCCGGGATCGGGGCGTCGGCGGTGGTCATGGCAGGGACCTCGTGGGGCGCGGCGGGGGCCACGCTTCGTCGGCCAAGACATCGGCCCGCGCGGCGGCGGGGGCAAGGGGCGCGACACCGGGACCCTCGCAAGCCCGGCTTGCAGCTTTGCCCGCGAGCCGGCTCGCCACCATCTGGTCCTGTCCGTTATCCCGTCTTAAAGTTGCAGCCAGAAGACCTCCGCCCGCTGGCGAGAGGGTCCAGCCCAGCGCCGAACGGCAGGGCCGCACAGGGAGACACGACCGATGAGCACCACGACCTCGCCCGCCCCCGTCCTCGCCGGCAAGGCCGGCCCGTTCCGCGCCGACCAGGTCGGCTCGCTGTTGCGCTCGCAGGCGCTCAAGGAGGCGCGCGCCGCCCATGCCGCCGGCACACTCGACGCCCTCGGCCTGCGCACGGTGGAGGACGCGGAGATCAAGAAGCTCATCGCCAAGCAGGAGGCGGTGGGCCTGCAGGGCATCACCGACGGCGAATATCGCCGCTCCTGGTGGCACTATGACTTCCTCTGGCAGCTCGACGGCGTGACGCGGGTGGAGCTCGACCAGGGCATCCAGTTCGCCGGGGTGCAGACCAAGGCCGAGGCGCCGCGCGTCACCGGCAAGATCGGCTTCTCGACCCATCCCTTCATCGAGCACTTCAAGTTCGTGAAGGCGAACACCGCACGCACCGCGAAGATGACCATTCCCTCGCCGTCCATGCTGCACTACCGGGGGGGCCGGAAGCTCATCAATATGGGCCTCTATCCCGACATGGCCGAGTATTACGACGATCTCGGCCAGGCCTTTCGCAAGGCCGTCCATGCCTTCTATGACGCCGGCTGCCGCTACCTGCAGCTCGACGACGTCTCCTTCGCCTATCTCTGCGACCCCGAGCAGAAGCGGATGCTGGCCGAGCGCGGCGACGATCCGGAGAAGCAGGGCGAGATCTATGCCGAGATGGTCACCGCCGCCATTGGCGGGCGGCCGAAGGACCTCACCATCTCCATGCATCTGTGCCGCGGCAATTTCCGCTCCACCTTCGTCGCCTCGGGCGGCTACGAGCCGATCGCCGACCTCCTGTTCAATGCCATGCCGGTGGACGCCTATTTCATGGAATGGGACACCGAGCGCGCCGGCGGCTTCGAGCCTTTGCGCTTCCTGCCCAAGGGCAAGGCGGTGGTGCTCGGGCTCGTCACCTCCAAGACCGGCGTGCTGGAGAAGAAGGACGACATCAAGAGGCGGATCGACGAGGCGGCGAAATATGCGCCCATCGAGCAGCTGTGCCCGTCGCCGCAATGCGGTTTCGCCTCGACGGAAGAGGGCAACACGCTGGCCGAGGACGAGCAGTGGCGGAAGATGGAGCTGATCGTCGAGATCAGCAGGGAGGTCTGGGGCTGAGGGCGGGGGACTTGAAGGCCCCACCCTCACCCTCCCCTCGCTGCGCGAGGTGAGGGGGACTTCAGCGTCGCGGATTATCGCAACGGGCGGGCGTGGCCCAATCGGCTCAGTGTCAGGCGGGACGTCGTGGTCCCCCTCCCCGCAGAGCGGGGAGGGTAAGGGTGGAGCCGTCCCTGAACCCGTCCCTCACCCCTTGGCCGGCGGGAACATCAGCGGCGAGATCTTGAGGTGATCACGCTTCGCCCAGTCGAGCTTCTTGACGCCCGCCTCGGCGCGGCGCTGGGCAGCCTCGAGCTTCTCGGAGGCCGCGGCGAGGTCCATGGTCAGCACCTTGCCACCGTCCACCACCTTCTTGCCGTCGACGAAGACGGTGCGGATAGCGCGCTCGCCGGAGGAATAGATCATCGAGCGGACGGGGTCGCGCAGCGGCTTCATCGTGGGGTGATTGACGTCGACCAGCACCACATCGGCCTTGGCGCCGACCGCGAGGCGGCCGATATCCTTGCGGCCGAGCGCCTTGGCGCCGCCGAGGGTCGCGGCGTTGAACACGTCGACCGAGCGGACGTCATAGACGTCCTCGGCGACGACGCGCGACATGATGGCGACGTGGCGCATCTCCTCGATCATGTTGTGCGGATAGGTGTCGGTGCCGATGGCCATGTTGACGCCACGGCGGACATATTCGCCGAAGGTCTGCAGGGTGATGCCGCGGCGCTGGAAGACGGTCGGGCAATGGGCGACCGTGGTGCCGGTGTCGACGAGGTCCTGGAGGTCGTCGCGGCGCGGCCAGTGCACGGAGGTGTGGTGGTCGAGGAAGATGCCGTGGCCGATGAGCGAGCGGTCCGACAGCACGCCGAGCGAGCCGAGCCACTCCACCGGCGTCATGCCGTGGCGGCGGGTGATCTCGTGGAACTCCACCACCGACTGCGCCGCGTGGATCTGGAAGGGCAGCTTGCGCTTCTTGGCCTCGGCGAAGCTCGCCTTGATGAGGCCGGGGGTGCAGGTATCGATCTGGCTCGGCGAGACCATGCCGGACATGCGGCCGGAGGGGTGCTTGGCGGCAGCGTCGAGAACCGTCATCGCCGCTTCCATCGCAGCCATGCCCTCGTCCTTCTGCCACTCGTACTCGACCACGTGGCCGTTCTTGGTGAACCAGCGCGCCGAGCGATACATGGGTGAGAGCACGCCGCGGAGCCCCGAGGCGGCGAAGGTGTCGAGCCAGCCGTCCCAGGCGACCGACATGTCGACAAGGGTGGTGACGCCGGAGAGCAGCAGTTCGGAATAGGCGACCGTGGCGGAAGCCGGGATCGCCTCCATGTCGGGCGCGCCGCCGGAATCGGCGCGGAACAGCGGCATGAACTCGTAGAGCGCGGACTGGTAGAGCTTCGGCGAACCGAGCTCGTCGTTCCAGCCCTTGGCCATGGGCTCGGAGGCCGGGTGAGAGTGGACGTTCACAAGGCCAGGCATGACCATCATGCCGGTGCCGTCGATGGTGGTCGCAGCCTTGCCGGCGAAGCCTGAGCCGACATGGATGATCTTGTCGTCCTCGAAGGCGACGTCCGCACCCTGCATGTAGGTGTGCTTGCGGCCGTCGAAGGCGACGACCCAGGAAGCGTTCTTGATCAGCGTGACGGGCATCGGGGCGTTCTCTCGCGGCGTCTTTTGGTTCGGCGGCAGCCAAGGAAACGGCCGGGCACCCGAGGGGCGCCCGGCCGGTGGTCAGGTCAGCGCGTGAAGCGCAGGTCGAGGCCCTTGTAGAAGCCGCAACCATAGATGTTGTGCGCCTTGAAGGGGGCGAGGCGCGCGGTCGCCGCCACCTTCATCGGCTCGTGGTAGAGCGGGATCCAGACGGCCGCCTCGTGGACCTGCTCCAGCACCTGCCCGTAGTTCTGGGCGCGCTCGGCATCCGAGACCGCCGTCATGCCGGTCTGGAGCCAGCGGTCGGTGTCCGGGTTCTTCCAGTTCATGCGGTTCGGGGTCGGCGCGTTGGTCGAGCGGAAGTAGAGGTTCAGCGCGTCACCGGCGGTGATGTAGGGGAACGACATGCCGAACATGTCGAACTCCTGGGTGGCGAGCTTGCCCCAGGCAACCGTGGCATCGAAGAGCTGGATACGCAGATCGACGCCGATCTTGCGCAGGTCGCCCTGCACCGTCTCCATCAGCTTCTGCCAGGTCGAGCCGGTGAAACCATAGGCGAGCGGCGAGAGGCGCTGGCCGTTCTTGGAGCGGAAACCGTCGGCGCCGCGCACCCAGCCGGCCGCATCGAGGATGCGGTTCGCCTCGGTGACATTGGTGCGGATCAGGCGCTGGTCGATGGCCTTGTTCCAGTCGGTGGCCGCCTGGTGAATGTAGGAATAGGCAGGCTCGGTCTCGCCGAAATTGATGTCGCGGGAGATCGCCTCCTGGTCCACCGCCATGACGATGGCGCGGCGCACCGCCTCCTCGTCGACGCCGGCCTTGTCCACCTTGAAGCCGATGAAATAGGTCCAGAACGCCGCCTGGTTATCGACGATGCGCAGGTTCCGGTTGGCGCGGATCTGCGCCATGCCGGAATAGGGCACGTACTGGGTGGCCTGGCTCTGGCCGGTCAGCACGGCGGCAAGCCGGGTGTTCTCCTCCGGCACGATGCGCCAGACGATCTCCTGGATATGCGCCGGGCCGCGGTTCTCGTAGATCGGCGGGCCCCAGCGATAGGCGTCGTGGCGGCGCATGCGCATGTCGTTGCGCGGACGCCAGTCGACCCAGCAATAGGGGCCGGTGCCGTTGAAGCCGCGCACGCCGAAATCGGCGCCGAGCGCGTCGACATTGGCCTTGTCGATGACCACGGCGAAGCTCTGGGTGAGCTGGTAGAGGAGTTCGGAGAAGGGCGCCGTCAGGCGGTATTCGACCGTGTAGGCATCCTTGGCGACGATGTCCTCGACGGGACCGGCGCGCCAGCGCACCGGCGACCGCGTCTCGGGGTTGATCCAGCGTTTGATCGAATAGACCACGTCCTCGGCGGTCATCGCCTTGCCGTCGCAGAACTTCACGTCCTGGCGCAGCTTGAAGGTGTAGACCTTGCCGTCCGGCGAGACGGTCCAGCTCTCGGCGAGGCCCGGCTTGATCGAGGTCATGTCGTGGTCGAGCGACACCAGCGTGTCGGCGAGCATGAACAGCACCTCGGAGGCGGCGCGGGCCGTCGAGCGGTGCGGGTCGTAGCGGTCGGAATCGACCTCACGAACGATGGTGAGGCTGTTCTGCGCTTGCGCCATGGCCGGAGCCGTGAAGGCAAGGCCGCCGGCAAGGGCGGTCGCCGCCCAGATCAATCGTTTGACACTCATGTCCCTGCTCCTCTGGAGACCTTTGGTTATCTGACCCGTTGGCCGGGCCTTGGGGTGGATCAGCCGTGCCTCAGCCGCGGATCGAGCATGTCGCGCAGCGCATCGCCGAGGAGGTTGGCGCAGAGCACCAGAACGACGATGACGAGGCTCGGGATGACCGAGATGTGCGGGGCGAGGAACAGTTCGTTGCGGCCGGCGGAGGCCATGGTGCCGAGTTCGGCGATGGGCGGCTGGGCGCCGAGGCCGAGGAAGGACAGGGCCGAGCCCAGCAGGATCACCTGGCCGAAGCGCAGCGTCAGATAGACGAAGACCGAGGAGATGCAGTTGAGCGCGAGGTAGCGCACCAGCAGCGTGCCGTCGGTCAGGCCGATGGAGCGGCCGGCCTCGATGAAGTCCTGGCCCATCACCACCAGCGCCGAGGCGCGGGTGACGCGCACGACGGTCGGGATCGTGGCAATGGCGAGCGAGACGACGACCGCCGTCATGCCCGGGCCGACGACTGCCGCGAAGGCGAGGCCGAGGAGGATCGCCGGGAAGGACAGGAGGATGTCCGACATGTGCATGATGAGGCCGTCGAGCCGCCGGTAGAAGGCGGAGATCAGCCCCAGCACGATGCCGATGGAACCGCCGATGGCGGTGGCGATGACGCCCATCAGCATCGTCGCCTGCAACCCGTAGAGCAGGCGCGAGAGCATGCAGCGGCCAAGGCCGTCGGTGCCGAGCAGAAACTGCCAGCGGCCGCGCGCCTCCCACACCGGCGGCAACATGCGCAGGCGGGTGTTGGTGAGATAGGGGTCGTTCGGCGCCAGCCAGGGCGCGAGGATCGCGGCGGCGATCAGCAGGATGAGGATGAAGGCCGCGGCAATGGCGAGCTTGTCACGGAACAGGCGGCGCAGCGCCGGAAAGCGACGCGGGGCCGGGGCGTCCGGGGCGGGAGCGGCGGCGGGGGAAGCGGTCACCGCGGTCATCGCTTGCCGACCCGGGGATCGAGGATGCCGTAGAGCACGTCGACGATGAGATTGATCACGATGAAGGAGACCGCGAGGATCAGGATGGCGCCCTGGGCGAGAGGCAAGTCGCGCGCCAGGATGGCGCCCACGGCGAGCCGCCCGACGCCGGGCCAGGAGAAGATGGTCTCGGTGACGACGGCGCCGCCGAGGAGGAAGCCGGCCTGCAGGCCGATGAGGGTGACGACCGGGATCAGCGCGTTGCGCAGCACATGGCGGATGATGACCGTGTGCTCGGCGAGGCCCTTGGCGCGCGCCGTGCGCACATAGTCGGCATTCATCACCTCGAGCGCCGCCGTGCGCGTCATGCGCGCCACGGGGCCGATGAAGATGAGGCCGAGGGTCAGGGCCGGGAGCGCCAGATGCGCAAGGCCGTCCAGCGTCCAGATGGGGCCGGCCCGCCCGAGGAAGGGCAGCAGCTCCCAGTAGTAGCCGACATACATGATCAGCATCAGGCCGATGAAGAAGACCGGCATGGAGACGCCGAAGACCGAGATGGCGATGATGATGCGGTCGAGGGCATGGCCGCGATAGACGGCGGCCACCGTGCCGAGCGCGATGCCGACCGGCACCGACCAGATGAGGCAGGCCAGCATCAACTCGGCAGTCGGGCCGATCGCCTCGGCCAGTTCATGGATGACCGGGGTGTTGTTGATCATCGAATAGCCGAGGTCCCCCTGGAGGACGCGGCTGATGTAGATGAAGAACTGCACGACCAGCGACCGGTCGAGGCCAAGATCCTTGCGGATCTGCGCCACCACTTCCGGGGTTGCCTGCGGGCCGGCAATGACCTGGGCAACGTCGCCGGGAACGAGCTGCAGCAGCAGGAAGCCGAGCAGCAGCACGCCGAAGAGGACGGGGATCGACAGGACCGCGCGATGGATCAGGTGAACGCCCATGCCCGTCAGCCCCTCCACTCGCCGGTGGCGTCATAGACGCAGGCGCCGCCGAGAATGGTGAGATCGCAGCGCGTGTCGGAGAGGATCGCCTCGGGCGAGGCGGTGAGCAAGTCCCGGGAGAAGACTGCGACATCTGCGGCCATGCCGGGCCGGAGCGTGCCGCGATGGTCCTCGCACTTGTTCACATAGGCGCCGAACTCCGTATAGGCCTGGATGGCGCGCTCGATGGAGATGACCTGGTCGCCGCCGATGACCGTGCCCTTGTGGGTCTTGCGGGTGAGCATCGTGTAGAAATTCGGCCAGACATTCGCGTCGCAGACCGGCGCGTCGGTGGAGGCGGCGGGACGGAAGCCCATGTCGATCCAGGTCTTCATCGGGTAGCTGGCGCCCGGCCGGTCGTCCGGCATGACCGTCTCGTAGAGCTCGCCGAAATCGTAGATGAAGACCGGCTGGGGCACCGGCTCGATGCCGGCAGCCCGCATCCGGCGCATCTGGTCCATGGTGTTGAAGCCGCAATGCTCGATGCGATGGCGGCGGTCGCGGTCCGGATATTTCGCCAGCGCCTTCTCCATGGCCACCAGCGTCTGCTCGATGGCGCCGTCGCCGATGGCATGGACGGCGAGATGGTAGCCCTTGGCGTGGACCTCCATCGTCGCCTCTTCCATCTCCTTGTCGGTGAGGCAGTAGATGCCGTGGGTCTCATCCTCGCCGGCATAGGGCTTCGTCATGGCGGCGGTCTTTCCACCGGCCGAGCCGTCGGTGAAGATCTTCACCGGGCCGACGCGCAGCATGTCGTCGCCCGAGCCGGTGACGAGGCCCTCCTCGTGGCAGCGGCCGAGGATGCCGCCGGGAATGTCGAGCAGGCACTGGGTGACGCGGATCGGCTGGCGGCCGGTGCGCAAGGCGTTGCGGTAGGAGATGATTTCCCGATAGCCCGAGCGCATGCCGACGGCGGCATCCATGGTCGAGGTGATGCCGAAGGAGTTCATGTATTTCGCGCCGCGCTCGATGGCGGCGACATGGTCCTCGTCGGTATAGGCCGGCAGCACCGCCTGGACGGGCTGGCGGCCATTCTCGGCCATGAGACCGGTGAGGGAGCCATTGGTCTGCTCGATGGCGCCACCGGCGGGCACCGGGCTCGCCGTGGTGACGCCGGCGATCTTCAGCGCCAGCGAATTGGCGACGGCGAGGTGGCCGCAGGTGCGCACCAGATAGACCGGGTTGTCGGGGGCCGCCATGTCCAGCTCGGTGCGGTGGGGATGGCGGCGGATGTCGAGCTTCGAATCGTCATAGCCGCGGGCGAGGATCCATTCGCCGGGCTTCTTCTTGGCGGCGGCCTCGCGGATGAGATCGAGCAGCCCGTCGAGCGTGTTGGCCTTCTGCGGGCGGGCATCGACCTCGGCCATGGACAGGCCCATGGGCAGGAGGTGGGCATGGGCCTCGAACAGGCCGGGGGTGACAAGGCGGCCGCGCAGCTCGACGATCCGGGTGGCGGGGCCGATCAGCGGCTCCATGTCAGCGGAGGAACCGACGGCGAGGACCTTGCCCGACCACAGGGCGATGGCCTCGGCCACCGGCTCCCCATAGGCGATGAAAACACGGCCGCCCCGCAACACAACATCGGCCTTCGGCAACATCGCCATCGAACACACCTCAACCCATCAATGCCCAACATCGTGGCATGCCGAAAATTGCACCGGCAACATGCCGGGGGCGATGGGCACACCAGCGGGCGGCGGGGTGGATTTGTTGTCCCGCAACGGTAAGGTCGGAAACTTTCTCCCGCCCGCGGTGTCGATGTGAGCAGCAAACTGACGCGACATCAACATCCATTGGCACGACCGTATCGAATGTCGATACGACAAGCGGTCACCCGACGCCCGACGCTGCGTTATCGACCGACCGTTGTGGATCATCTGAGGACCTGGCGATGACGAACCCTGCCCTGCCCGCCAATCCCGAGGCCAGCGATCCCGTGACGCTCGGCTGGATGACCGGTTTCCCGCCGCCGCCCGACAAGGCGATCACCTATGCGGATGGGTCGTTCCGCGCCTTCCCGCAGCTGCGCTGGTCGTGGAGCCATGTCCGGCAGATCGTGCCGACGGTGAATGTCTGGCGCGGAACGGGCGGTCCATCGCCGCTGCCGCGCGACGAGCAGGACCTCGATGCCCTCCCCGTGACGACGATGGAGGGCCGCGCCACCACCTTCGCCCGCGCCCTTGTCGACACCTATGCCGACGGCATCGTCGTGCTGCATCGCGGCCGCATCGCCTTTGAACGCTATTTCGGTGCGCTCAAAGCCCACCAGCCGCATATCGGCATGTCCGTCACCAAGTCCTTCACCGGCACGCTGGCCGGCATCCTCGTGGCGGACGGGCTGATCGACCCGGCAGCGCCGGTGACCGCCTATGTGCCGGAGCTGGCATCAAGCGCCTTCGGCGATGCGACGGTGCGGCAGGTCATGGACATGACCACGGGGCTCGCCTACTCGGAAATCTACACCGACCCGAGTTCGGATATCTTTGCACTGCGCCGCGCCAATGGCATGGCCCCGCCGCTCCCCGGCGTGCCGCAGCCCTCGCTGCTCGAATATCTCACCACCATCGGCAAGACGGGCGAGCACGACCGGGTCTTCGCCTACAAGACGGTCAATACCGACGTGCTCGCCTGGATCCTGAGGCGGGCGAGCGGGCTCAGCCTGTCGGAGCTTCTCTCCACCCGCATCTGGCAGCAGATGGGGGCCGAGGAAGATGCCCACTACACCGTCGACAAGCTCGGCATCGAAAGCGGCGGCGGCGGGCTCAACACCACGACCCGGGACCTCGCCCGTTTCGGCGAGGTGATGCGCGGCGGCGGCATGGTCAACGGCCGCCGGCTGTTCCCCACAAGCGTCGTCGAGGCGATCACCTGCGGCGGCGATCGCGCCAAGTTCGCGCCGGCGGGCTATCCGACCCTCCCCGGCTGGTCCTACCGGACACAGTGGTGGATCAGCCACGACGACCACGGCGCCTATATGGCTCGCGGCGTCCACGGCCAGTCGCTCTACATCAACCCCAAGGCGGAGGTGGTCATCGCCCGTTACGCCTCGCATCCGGCCGCCGGAAATGTCGCCAACGACCCGATCACGCTGCCGGCCTTCCGGGCGGTGGCGACCGCACTGATGGGCTGAACAGGGCCCCGTTCGTTTCAGCCACGTTGCTGCGGCGGAGGCCGCGTCACGACAAAGCCACGAGCTGGCGAAATCGTCCAGAAATCGGCACCCCATACCGATCGTCCCAACGATCCGGCACAGGGCCGGAAAATCGGAGACCGACATGTCGCTGCTTACCCGTGCCAGCGTGCCGCTGGCCCTCGCCACAGCCTGCCTCTTGCTCGTGCAGGCCACCGATGCGGAGGCGCAGCGCCGCCGGCCACGCCAGTCCGACGGCACCGAGGTGACGGTCCAGAACCGCAGCCAGGCCTCGCTGAGCTTCCTCTATGTGGCTCCCGTGGGGGATGCCGGCTGGGGCGAGGACCGGCTCGGCAGCGACACGGTGGCGCGCAACCGCAATTTCCGCTTCACCATCGAGGGCGAGCAGTGCCGCTTCGACGTTCGCGGCGTGTTCGAGAACGGTCGCGAGGAAACGCGCTTCGGCATCGACCTCTGCGCCCGCCCCGAGCTGGTGATGAACGGCCGCACCCAGACCACCGCCGCCGACCTGCAGCGCCAGGGCCCGGCCGCGCTCTATCTGGTCCGCAACCGCTCCGGCAACACGATGCAGACCCTCAAGCTGGTCTCGGCCAACGGCGACGAGAGCGAGGACGTGCTCGGCTCCACCACGGTGGAGAACAACAACCAGTACACCGGCCGCTTCGAGCGCAATGCCGGCTGCGTCTATGACCTCGTCGCCACTTTCGAGGGCTCTGCCGACCGCACCCTGCGCCGCCGCGACCTCTGCGCCACGCGCGAGGTGGTTTTCGGTGCCAATGCCAATGCCGACGAGGCCGCACCCCGCGCGGAAGGGCAGGAGCGTCGCAACGAGCCCGACAGCCAGCCGCCGCTCGCGGTGACGATCCAGAACCGCGGCGCCGTGGCGATCCAGTATCTCCATGTTCGCCCGCGCGGCACCAACGCCTGGGGCCCCGATCGCCTCGGCAACGACACGGTCGAGGCCCGCGGCACGTTCCAGCTCTCGCTGCCGCGGCGCGGCTGCGACTATGACGTCAAGGTGCGCTTCAGCAACGACCGCGAAGAGGTCCGCAACGGCGTGAACCTCTGCACCAATCCGGAATTCGTGGTGGAAGGCCCGGCGCTGGCTCCCGGCCGCGGCGAGCGCAAGCAGACCGCTTCCGCCCGTCCGGCGCAGCCCACCATCTCGCAGGTCGCCATCGTCAACGAGGGCGACCGCACCATCGAATCGCTGTTCATCTCCTCCTCGAAGATCTCGAGCTGGGGCGAGGACCTGCTCGGCGCCGAGCGCATCCAGCCGGGCGCGCGCTACACCGCCCGCGTCGAGCGGGACGACCAGTGCAACTACGACCTGCGCATCGTCTATACCGGCGGTCGCGAGGAGCGGCGGATGCGGCAGAACCTCTGCCAGCGCCGCGAGGTCGCCTTCGGCGGCGCCAATGCCTTCCGCGTCGATGGCGGCGGTCCGGACAATGGCCGGCGCGTGGTCTTCACCAATAGCGGCCGCGGCGCGGTGCGGGAGGTCTACCTGACCCCGACCAACGACACCCACTGGGGCGACGACCGCCTCGGCTCGGAGCTGCTGCCGCCGCGCTTCCGGCTGGACATGCGCCTGCCCACTGAGGGTGGCTGCCGCTGGGACGTGAAGGTGGTCTACGAGGGCGGTCAGAACATGGAGAAGCGTGACCAGGATCTCTGCGCCACGCCGGAAATGGCCATCGGCCGCGCCGGCCGCCCGGGCCAGGTCGTCTCCACCGGCACCGGCTTCTACATCAACGACGCCGGCTTCATCCTGACCAACCACCACGTGATCGACGGCTGCACGACGGTCGCCATCTCGCGGCCGGGCGGCGCCCGCATCCCGCTGCGCCTGGTCGGCGCCGACGAGGGCGCGGACCTCGCCGTGCTCCGCCAGGAGAACACCACCTCGACGCCGCTGCGCCTGCGCACCGGTGCCGGCCCGGTGGTCCGCGGCGGCGAGCGCGTGGTGCTGGTGGGCTATCCCGCCCGCTCGCAGCTCGGCGGCGTCAACGTCACCGAGGGCATCGTTTCGGGCCTGCGCGGCGCGCTCGGCGACCAGAGCCGGTTCCAGTACACGGCGCCGACCCAGCCGGGCAATTCCGGCGGTCCGGTCCTTGACGGCGCCGGCTCGGTGGTCGGCGTGGTGGTCTCGCAGATCGACAAGATCTCCGGCGAGCGCACCGCGCAGAACATCAACTTCGGCATCAAGCTGGACCTCGTCCGCACCTTCCTCGCGGCGAACAACGTCCAGCCGGCAGAGGGCGAGTCGGGTGCTTCGCTGCCGACCCCGGACATCCTGCAGAACGCCGACCAGTCGGTGCTGCCGCTCGACTGCCTGGAGTGATCTTCGCTGACGGCGCGAAACAGGGCCCGCGCGGGACACCGCCGCGGGCCTTGCCGCGTCAGGACCGTTGATAGTTCAGCAGTCGGCGCGCGAGGACCACCGAGACCCAGGCGACGGCGGCGCCGACAATGCCGTCGAGGATCCAGTGGTGGTCGAGATAGACACTCGCGACGCACATGGCCGTGGCATAGAAGATGTGGAGCGGCCAGGTGCGCCAGGTCGCGGCCCCGACCGCCGCGAAGAGGCCGATCATCGGGAAGGCGACGTGCATCGACGGCATGGCGCCGAAGACATTGGCGGCGCGGCCGTAGAACTGCTTGAAATAGGTGATGCCGAGCAGCTCATCGACGCGCAGCAGGCCGGCGGGGCTCGCAGCCGCCTTGATGTTGACGATGCAGCCGTCCATCCGGACGTACCAGGGCGGCGCAGCCGGGTAGAGGATCCAGATGGTGAAGCCGATGGCATGGGCAATGGCGAAGGCCCAGAGGTAGAGCCGCGCCCGCTCGCGATCGCGGACGAAGAGATAGAGCGCGTAGAGCGGCACCACATAGAGGAAGGCCGCGTAGGGAATGGCGAAGACCACGTCCCAGAAGGGGCTGACGTGCTGCTGCAACCAGTCGCCCGGCGTGACGTTCGGCGCCACGGCGAAGAACTTCAGTTCGAGATCGCGCAGGTCGCAGGCATGGACGTCAGCGCCCGTCCTCACGAAGACCGGCAGGATGAAGCGGATCGCGTCCGAGGCAATGGCGACGAGCACCCCGGGATAGAGGACGGCGGTGATGCGCTGGGTCTTCTGGTTGAACAGGCCGAGCACGACAACGAGCCCGGCGATCAGCGCATGTTCGGGGCGGAACATGCCGATCGGCAGCATCGCCAGCGCGTAGAGGACGGGAAGCAGCGGCGCGTACCACCAGCGGCCCCAGAGGTCGGTCAGGCGGGTCCAGGGGTTCAGCGACATGGGGAAGGCGTCAGGCCAGGCCGTCGCGCCCGGTCGGCGCGTCGGGAAGGCCACGAACCTCGGGCTGGCGTGCGTCGATGACGTTGCGGGCAACCCGCAGGGCATCGGCGGCCGCGAGGATGCTCAACACGCCAACGAGACCCACCCCGAAGAGGGTGAACCCCGGCGAGAAGGGGCCGAGCAGCAGAGCGAGGGCAATGAGCACCATGCGGTCGCCGCGGCGCATCCACAGCGGCGGCAGCTGCACCTTCAGGCCCTCGCAGCGGGCGCGGACATAGGAGACCGTATAGGCCGCGAGCAGGGTGAACGCGGGCACGACCGCCATCCAGCCGGAGGTCGAGAAGAAGACGGTGAGACCGAGCAGCGGCAGGGCGTCGGTCACGCGATCGACCGTTGAATCGAGCAGGGCGCCGTAACGGCTGACCGTGCCGGTGGAGCGGGCGAGCGGCCCGTCGAGCATGTCGAACAGGCCGGAGAGCAGCAGGAAGACGGCGGACCAGGCCAGCGCGCCATAGGCGGCGAAGACGGCGGAGGCGAGGGCCGGCGTCAGCGATAACAGGGTCAGCGTGTTCGGCGTCACGCCGGTGCGCGCGAGAATGGCTGCGACACGACCGAGGGCGCCGGCAAAAGCCGCGCTGCGCGCCACGTCCTGCAGGGAGGCGCCCTTCTCGAGGCTCGCAAGAACGCGCGAGACCCAGCTCTCCGACATTGACCCGGCTCCCCGTTTGCAGCCAGCGGTGCTAATGAGCGCGTCCTCAAGACCCAAAGCGAGCCAAGGTCAAGATGCTGCCACCCTGCCGGACGATCTGACCGATGGCCATGATGATCCGCAACGCGCTCATGCGCTTTCGGCGCATGACGCCGGCAAGGCTCTATCAGGATCATGCCCGCGCACGCAAATTGCTGCGCGGCGAGGCCCCCCGTCCGGGCCCGGCGGTCGCCCGTCCGGAACGGCTGGTGGTGACGCTGACCACCGTGCCGGAGCGCATGGACCGGCTCACCCCGGTGCTCCACAGCCTCCTCGACCAGACCGTGCCCGCCGACCGGATCGTGCTCGCGCGGCCGGAGGTGTCGCGGCGCTCGGGCCAGCCCTATCCGCAGCTCCACCCACCCGTGGCGGGCGTCGACGTCATCGCCGCGACCGACGAAGGGCCGGCGACGAAGCTGCTGCCGGCGCTGCTGGCGGAACCGCAGGCCGCCATCCTGGTGGTGGATGACGACGTCATCTACCCCCGGGACTTCATCGCCCAGATGCTCGACTGGCATCGCCGCCTGCCGCAGGCCGCCATCGGCTGGCGCGGCTGGCGCATCGTGCCGGACGCTCATCCCAAGAGCTTCCCGCATATCTTCGCCACGGCGCTGAAGGCGCCGGAGCCGGTCGACATCCTGCTGGGCACCTGGGGATATCTGGTGCCGCCCGGGGCGCTCGATGCAGCCGTCCACGACTTCACCGGCTATCCGCCGGGCGTGCGATTCGTCGACGATGTCTGGTTCTCCGGCCATCTCGCCCGCCGCGGCGTCGCTCGCCTCGTCATCCCCGGCCGGGGGCTGCCGATCGAGACCGAGGCCTCCGATCTCGCGGCGCTGACCTTCGGGCCCAACAGTTCGGGCACCAATGACCTCGACGCCATCGCGGCGTTCAAGGCATGGTGGTGAGGCAGGGCCCCCTTCCCTTTCCCCTCCCCCTTCCCGGCGAAATGCTCTAAGAGCGCGGCCATGGCCGCTGCCACACCTCCTCTGCGCGTCGCGCTCACCGTCGATATGGAGCCGGACTGCCCGCCCTTCCTGTGGACGTGGCGCGGCGTCACCGAGGGCGCACCACGCCTCATCGACCTCTTCCGCGACGAGCAGGTGCCGGTGACCTGGTTCACCACGGGTGAGACGGCTCGGCTGCACCCCGGCTCCGTCACCGCTATCGTCGATGCCGGCCACGAGCTCGCCTGCCATGGCGTCACCCACCAGCGTTTCGACTGGATGTCGAAGGACAGCGCGCGCTGGGAGATCCAGGACTCGACGCAGCGGCTGCGCGATTTCGGCGAGATCACATCGTTCCGCGCGCCCTATCTGCGCTTTCCCGGCCATTATCTCGACCTGCTTGCTGACGAGGGCTTCCACCTCGATTCCTCGCAGGCCCGCTACAAGAAGGACGTGCCGGGCGAGGAGAATGCGCCGGGCCTCGTGCGCATCCCCGCCTCGATCACGTCGAGCGCCCTGCGCATCCCGAAACTGCTGCGCGAATATTTCCTCGGCCGCCTGCCCGATCCCGTCGTGCTTTTCGTCCACCCCTGGGAGTTCGTCGACTTCCGCCAGTCGAACCTGCGCTACGATTGCCGCTTCCGCACGGGGCAGCCGGCGCTGGACGCGCTCGGTTCGGTCATCCGCTACTTCAAGGGACGCGGCGCGACCTTCACGACCATGCGCGACCTCGGCGCGCAGATGCGGCCGGACCGGGCATGAGCGCGCCGGACAGTGCGGCAGCCAAACCCTCCCGCCGCCTGTGGTGGATCCTCGGCTGGTGCGTGCTGGCCGTGCTCACGGCGATTGCAGCCTACGCGCTCCCCTGGACGGACGTGCTGGCCGCCCTCGCCGCCGCCAAATGGCACTGGGCGATCTTCGCCATCGTTGTGAGCCTTGCCGGCTGGCCGTTCTGGATCCTGCAGTGGCAGTTGCTCGCCCCGAAGGCGCTACGCCCGAGTTTCGGCCGGATGGCGCAGGTCACCGCGCTGAGCGGGGCGGCGAACACGTCGTTGCCGATGACCGGTGTCGTCGCGGCGGTCGGCTTCCTCATCGTGCGCGGGCGGCTGCCGGCCTCTGCCGCGGCCTCGGTCTATGCCGGCGACCAGCTGGTGACCGGCATCGCCAAGGTCGGCACGCTGACGCTTGCGGCGCTGCTTGTTCCGGTGCCCGACTGGATCCGCTCCGGCCTGCTCGGCCTTGCCGGCGTCGTTGCCGTCTTCACCGTGGCGCTGTTGGTGGTCGCCCACGGCGGCGGCTGGATCCGCGTCTTCGCCGCAAAGCGCGGCCCGCGTGTCGCACAGGCCCTCGGCCACTTCGCCGATTTCATCGACCATCTCGAACCCATGCGCCATCCTGGCCTTGGCCTTGCCATCGTGGTCCTCGCCTTCGCCAAGGCGGGCATGGAGGTGCTGATGGTGATGACCGTGCAGATCGCGGTCGGCATCCCGCCCTCGCTGCCGGCGGCGGTGCTGGTGGTGGCGGCGCTCGACCTTGCCACCATGGCGCCAGTCTCGCCGGGCCATCTCGGCGTCTTCGAGGCGACCGTCATCCTCTGCTACCAGTATCTCGGCGTGCCGCTGCCGCTGGCGACCGCCGCGGCGCTCGTCCAGCACGGCGTCGTCTTCCTCGCCTCGCTGGTGAGCCTTGCCTATCTCGGCTGGGCCCTGCCGCGCGACGAGCGCGGCGAACGGCGGCTCGACAGCCCTTAAGCGACGGCGGCGATGGCCGCCCGATATTCGTCCTCGTAGCGCGGAGCGACATCGGCCCAATCGACGCCAGCGGGTGATCGAGAGGACGCGGCCCTCAGCGCCTGTCGCAGGGCCGGCTCCACCACCAGCCGGCGGATGGCGGCGGCCAGGGCCACGTCATCCTCCACCAGCAGCGCATCATGGCCATCGACGAGGAAGTCGCGCGCGCCGGACTGCGCCATGGTCACCACCGGCAGGCCGGCGGCGCGGGCCTCCAGCGCGGCGATGCCGAAGGCCTCGAGCCGCGAGGCGAGCAGGAACACATCGGCGGCATGGAGGCGATCGCGGATCGCCTCCCGCTCCTCGCGGCCGGCGAGGATGATGCGGTCCTCCATCCCCGCCCGGGCGATGATGCCGGCAATGGCGCGGCGCTCGTCGCCATCGCCGACAATGGTCAGCCGCGCCGCCTGGGGCGGCAGGTCCTTCACCGCCTCGGCAAAGGCGCGCACCAGCCAGCGCGCGCGCTTGCGCTTCTGCAGCCGCGTCACCGAGAAGAATTCGACGGTGTCGCCGGCTGGGGCTGCCGCCTCGGGCCGGTGCCACCAGGCGAGATCAATGCCGTTGGGGATCGCCACTACGTCGCGGTCCTTGAGCAGCGGCCGGAGCGCCGCGCCAGCCACCGTCGACACGGCGGTGTAGCGCACGGCCGCGCGGGCATAGCCGTGCAGCGCGTCCAGCAGGAGCAGCGGCAGGTCATAGTATTTCAGCACGGAGTGGAAGGTCGCGACCGCAGGGATGCGCCGGCGGATGCAGTGCTGGACCGCATGGTGGGCGATGGGGGCGACATTGCCGCAATGGACATGGACGACGTCGTAGCCACCGCCATCGATGGCGGCGCGCAGGGCGGCGCAGACGCCGGGCGTCACGGCGATGCCGAAGCCCGGCAGGCGGAAGCCGGGCAGCCGCTCGACGGGGATGCCGTCGACCTCGGGCTCACCGGGCACGCCGCAGATCACCCGGACCTCATGGCCCCGCGCCATCAGTGCCAAGGCGAGGTCGCGCATCTGCAATTCGATGCCGCCGAGGCGGGGCACGAACCAGTCGCTGACGAGGGCAATCTTCACGGCAGTCCTTTCGCACGAACCGGGGGTCCGCGGCGGTCACGCATAGCCGCGTTCGCGGAACCATGTCCACGCATCGCGGATGGCCTCCTCCGCCGGTCGCGGCCGATAGCCGATCTCGGCCATGGCGCGGGCGCTGGTGAAGTGGTGGGGACGGCAGGCGGCGTCCGCGGCAGCGGAATTGACCACCGGCTCGCGGCCGGTCAGCGCCGCGACCGCATCGCCGGCGAGGCCCGCAGCCCTCACGAGAGGCGCCGGGGCCGTGATGACAAAGGGGGTGCGGCCGGCAACGCGCCTCATCAGCCGGAAGGCCTGCGCATAGGTCATGGGCTCGCCGGAGAGGATGTAGCGGTCGGATGGCGGCCGTGCGGGTGCGCAGGCGAGGTCGAGCAACGTCCCGGCGACGGCACCGGCATGGCAGAAGTCGTTGCCCCCGGGTGGGGCGATGGCGAGGGGTCCGCGCACCGCCGCCAGCAGCATCTGCCCGGAAGAGGGCTTCCAGTCCCAGGGGCCGATGAGAAAGGCCGGATGGACGATGACGGCGTCGAGCCCCAGTGCCATCTCGGCAGCGACGACGGCCTCGGCACGGCGCTTCGAGGCGGCATAGGTGGTATCACGTGTGGGCTCTGTCGGAGCGGCCTCATCCCCCGGATCGGACGGTGTCCCCCAGCGCAACGTATCGACTGTCGATACGAAAATGAGCCTTTGTCCACCGGCGCGGCAGGCCTGCGCCAGCCGCTCGGTGGCCAGGACATTGTCGCGCCCGAAGGCCTCGGCGGCGCTGCGGCCGATGCCGACGCGGGCGGCGCAATGGATCACGGTCGAGACGTTTTCCAACGCTTTTTCAATCGGTTGAGAAGCGATGTCGGCGATGATGGGATCGTCGGCGAGGCCGTCGAGAGCGGCGAGCGACGCCTGGCTTCTCACCCAGCCACGAGCGGGAAGATCACGCGCCACCGCAAGGCGCAACACGCTGTTACCAAGGAGCCCGGCTGCGCCGGTGACGACGATCACGGAAGGTCTTCAAATGACGAAACAATGAAGTATAAGGGGCGCCGCGCAGCCGGCGACATTCGGCCACAGCGCCTGGAGATGTTTCGTGTCACGGTCTGCCATTCGTGTTGCCATCGTCGGTGTCGGCAATTGCGCCGCGTCCTTCGTCCAGGGTCTGCATTATTACAAGGACGCCAAGCCGGGTGAATCGATCCCGGGCCTCATGAATGTCGAGGTCGGTCCCTACCATATCCGCGACGTCGAGATCGTCGCCGCCTTCGACATCGACAGCCGCAAGGTCGGCCAGGACGTGGCCGATGCGATCCTGGCGAAGCCGAACAATACGATCCAGTTCGCCAAGGTACCGCCGACCGGCGTGACCGTGCAGCGCGGCCCGACCCTCGACGGCATCGGCAAGCATCTCGTCGGCGTCGTCACCGAATCGAAGGACGCGCCGGCCGACGTCACCGCCGTGCTGAAGGCGGCCCGCGCCGAGGTCATCATCTGCTACCTGCCGGTCGGTTCGCAGAAGGCCTGCGAGTTCTATGCCGAGCGCGCGCTCGAGGCCGGCTGCGGCTTCATCAACTGCGTGCCCGTCTTCATCGCCTCCAACCCCGACTGGGCGAAGCGCTTCACCGAGAAGGGCCTGCCCATCGTCGGCGACGACATCAAGAGCCAGGTCGGCGCCACCATCGTCCATCGCGTGCTCGCCCGTCTCTACGAGGACCGCGGCGTCAAGATCGAGCGGACCTACCAGCTCAATTTCGGCGGCAATACCGACTTCCTCAACATGCTGGAGCGCGAGCGCCTGTCGTCGAAGAAGAAGTCGAAGACCCAGGCCGTCTCCAGCCAGATCGACGTGCCGATCGCCGCCGAGAACATCCATATCGGGCCGAGCGACTTCGTGCCGTTCCTGGACGACCGCAAGATGGCCTATATCCGCCTCGAGGGCACCGGCTTCGGCGGCGTTCCGCTGAACATGGAGCTGAAGCTCGAGGTCTGGGACAGCCCCAATTCCGCTGGCGTGGTGATCGATGCCGTGCGCTGCTGCCGTCTCGCCCTCGACCGCAAGATCGGTGGGCCCATCGGCGGGCCGTCCAGCTATTTCATGAAGTCGCCGCCCCAGCAGTACACCGACCTGGAAGCGCGCGACCGGACCATCGCCTTCATCGAAGGGCGCGGCTGATCGCCCCCGGCGGTTCAGCCCCGGCCCAACCGGAGACCGGGACACCGGGCCCATGCTGATCGCCCGCCGCCTCGCCAAGGCGCATATGGGACGCCCGACGGTGCGCGGCGTCGATCTCGCGCTGCGGCGCGGCGAGGTCGTCGGCCTGCTCGGCCCGAACGGCGCCGGCAAGACCACCACCTTCTCGATGATCGCGGGCATGCAGGTGCCCGATTCCGGCGTCGTCATGCTGGACGACAAGAACATCACGCGGCTGCCGCTGTTCATGCGCGCGCGGCTGGGGCTCGGCTACCTGCCGCAGGAGGCGTCGATCTTCCGCGGCGCCTCGGTGGAGGAGAACATCCTCATCGTGCTGGAATCGGTCATCGCGGAGCGGCGGGCGCTTAAAGAGCGCGTCGACGAGTTGCTCGAGGAATTCGGCATCACCCATGTGCGCCGCTCCAAGGCCGGGGCGCTGTCGGGCGGCGAGCGGCGGCGGCTCGAAATCGCCCGCACCCTGGCGAGCGATCCCTCCTTCATCCTGCTGGACGAGCCCTTCGCCGGCGTCGATCCCATCGCCGTGACCGAGGTTCGCCTGCTGGTGCGCAAGCTCGCGGGACGCGGCATCGGCGTGCTCATCACCGACCACAATGTGCGCGAGACGCTGAGCCTCGTCGATCGCGCCTATATCCTCGATGGCGGGCTGATCCTCGCCTCGGGCGCGGTGGAGCGCATCGTGGCCGACCCGCGGGTGCGGGCGGTGTATCTCGGCACTGATTTCGTGCTCTAGGCCTGCGGGCGTGGCGCCCCCTCCCCCGGGTTCGTGCGGATCTGCAACCGGCGGTTTGCCGGCAAACCGGAAAGAACTCGCTACATCAAGTCATTCCAGACAATGAGCTACGCCTGCCGCTGCGGATTTATCCTGACGTAACGTTCAACAATTAACGTTGCATTCACTTCCCCGTAATGCCAGCGTAACGAGCAGAGAGAGCCGCAAGGATAGAGACATGTGCATCGCTTGCTCTTCTTCAGTAAGCACCATCACCCGCTCCAGTTTCCTTCATGACGGGCTCGGAGCAGGCTTTAGCGCAGACCCTGTGGAAGCAGGGGGTACGAGCCAAGGTGCGACCGGCAACCTCGGCATCGATGGCCTGTTGTCTGGTGTGAAGTGGAACGGCACGCCGATCACCTATAACTTTCCAACGCTTTCCTCCTATTATGGGACCTTCTCGACCTATGGGGGCTATGCCGACTTCATCAGCGGCTTTGTTGCGGTGTCTGCCAGCTTCCAGGCCATGGTGACCAAGGCGCTCGGCGAGTTCTCGGCTGTGAGCGGCCTGGCCTTCACGCAGGTCGGCTCATCTGATGCCTCCGACATCAGCGTTGGACGGACGAGTGGACTGGGAACAGGCAGCGGCACCGGGTTCAACGGCTACGGCTACTATCCTGGTTCATCACTGCGCGCGGGAGATATCTGGTTCTCGAGTTCAACGAGCGATGTCGGCGACACCGCCCTGCTCGGGCGCGGCACCTACAGGCTGGTCCTGCATGAACTTGGCCACGCTGTAGGCCTCAAGCATGGTCACGAGGCAGGAGGGCCCGGTGCCACGGCTATGCCGACTGGTCTGGACTTCGAGGACTATTCCCTCATGACATATCGTCGCTACGAGGGATCGGCGACCTCTGGTGTTGTTGGCGAGACCGCCGGCAGGGCGCAGTCCCTGATGATGTACGACATCGCTGCGCTGCAGGCGATGTACGGGGCCAACTTCAACACCAACAGCGGTAACACGGTCTATAGCTTCTCGACGACGACCGGACAGATGTTCATCGACGGCGTCGGTGGTGACGTACCCAACGCGAACCGCATCTATCGCACCATCTGGGACGGTGGCGGCATCGATACATATGACTTCTCGAACTATACGACCAACCTCGTTGTCGATCTCTCTCCCGGTGGCAAATCTACCTTGTCGACATCGCAGCTCGCCATCGTCGAGACATCAACGAACCGCACCGCGACCGGCAACCTGTTCAACGCGCTGCAGTACAATGGCGATGTCCGCTCGCTCATCGAGAATGCCATCGGTGGCAGCGGCAACGACACGATCACCGGCAACGCGGCGGCGAATGATCTGCGCGGTGGCTCAGGCAATGACACCATTTCAGGCCGGCAGGGCAACGACGTGATCTACGGGAACGAGGGTAGCGACACCCTCTCCGGCAATCTCGGGAATGATACGCTCTATGGTGGCACGGGAGACGATGTCCTCTCTGGCGGCCAGCAGGCAGACGTTTTGGACGGGGGGGCCAATGCGGACACTGCCAGTTATGCGGAGCAGACGACGGGGTTGACGGCTTCGTTGTTCGCACCCGGGACAAACACCGGGGCTGCGCTGGGGGACACCTATGTTTCGATCGAGAACCTGACCGGCGGCAGTGGCAACGATACGCTTGAAGGCGATGGCGGAGCCAACGAACTGCAGGGCAATGACGGGAACGACATTCTGCTCGGTAGGCAAGGCGATGATCTGTTGCGCGGCGGAAACGGAGCCGATGAGCTGAATGGTCAACTCGGCAACGACACGCTGTTTGGCGATGTCGGGAATGACTTCCTGTTCGGTGGAGTGGGCAACGATACGATGACCGGCGGAACCGGAAATGACACATTCATCTTCGCCGCGTCAGCCTCCGGGAATGATGTCATCATGGACTTCGAGGGAGCGGGAGCGACGGTCGCCGATGTCATCAGATTCTCAACATCGGTCTTTGGCAGTTTCGCCAGCGTTCAGGCTGCGATGACCACCAACGCTGATGGCGTGTCTACAAACATCACGCTGTCGCCTGGAAACGTTCTGGTGGTCAAAAACGTCGCCATCAACCAGTGGTTAGCATCAGACTTCCTGTTTGTGTGAGAAGGGCAAAACCTGTCGCGTCGGAAATTCGAACAATCGGGGTGCCAAAGTCGGGTACCGGAATCTGACCACCGATTGTTCATGACGCCATCAGATATGAGCTATTCGCATCCGCTTGGCAGCTTTCCACTCGTCTCGAGTTCGCTCACCACGCCCGCGCAACAGTTGCGCCCTGATTGCGACAAGCTTCGTTAATGATGTTGCTTTACGTTTCGACCCTGAACGAGGTCCCGCGTGATGCAACTCTTCGATGGACTTGGCGTGGCCGTAGCGCTCGCCTGCGGCCTTCTGGCGATGCGGGTCATCGTCGGCGCGTGACGCCGCGTCAGAACCCGCCCAGCACCACCACGCCGGTCACCAGCGCCGCCGCGTAGATTGCCGCGACCGCGTCATCCAGCATGATGCCGAGCCCGCCTGCCACCTTCCGGTCGATGAGGCCGATGGGCCAGGGCTTGACGATGTCGAAGAACCGGAAGGCGACGAAGCCGGCGAGCAGCACCGGCCAGCCTGCCGGGGTCAGCACCACCACCGCTGCCATGGCCCAGGTCTCGTCATAGACGATGGCGCCGTGGTCATGGACGCCCGCCCGATGCGCCGTGAGACCGCAGGCCCAGATGCCGAGGACGAAGCCGGCGGCAATGAGGGCGAGCGCCACCGGCAGCGGCAGCTGGTCCAGCGCGAGGCCAAGCGGCAGGCCGACCAGGGCGCCGAAGGTTCCGGGCGCAACCGGCGCCAGGCCGGCACCGCCCACGAGGGCGACGAGGCTCGCCGGATGCCTGACCATGAAGGCGCCGTCGACGGCGACACCGTCCTTGTCCTCGCCCGCCGCCATCAGGCCGTCTCCACAGGGACTGGATCCGCGAAGACGCGATAGCGCTTGGAGATGGTGCCGCCGGCGCTTTCGATGATGCGGCGCATGCGGGTGTTGTCGTCGAGAATCCAGCTCATCTCGATGTCGCCGCGGATCGGATTGGCGGCGATCAGGCTGGCGATGGCGACGATGGGCAGGCTGGCGCCGAGCAGCGTGTCGCGCAGGTCCGCCCGCACCCCGAGCAAGGTGACGCGGCCCGAGCTGAAGTCATGGGTGACGATACGCCAGAGCAGCCGCGCCCAGTTGAACGGCAGGAGCTTGCCGCCGAAGCCGCGCACCAGTTCCAAAGCATTGGGCATGGCGAAGGTGAAGGCCGCCGGCTTGCCCTCCACCTCCAGGAAGGCGGCATAGGTGGGTTTCAGGATCGGCCAGATGATCTTCAGCAGCGCCGCGAGCTCGGCGGAGGCGATGGGGATGAAGCCCCAATTGTCCTTCCACGAGGCGTTGAACAGGTCGGTCATGATGACCGCCTCGCGGTCGAGGTTCTTCATGTCGAGGTGGCGCACGGTGACGCGGCTCTGGTTGGCGAGCCGGGCGACGCGCGTGCCGGTCCATTGCGAGGCGATCTCGGCGGAGACCGCATAGGCGAGGAAATCCTTCACCGGGACGAGCCCCGCCGCCTCGACCAGGGCGCCGAGATAGGGCGGGTGCCAGGGCATCAGAACCATTTCGCCATGGGCCTGGCCCTCGATCTGGGTCCCCACCTCCTCGTTGATGGAGAAACTGAAGGGGCCCTCCAGCCGATGCCGTCCGCGGGCGGCATGCCAGGCGCGGGCGGCGCCGATGAGGGCCGCGACGACGGCCGGATCATCGACGGCGTCGAGGCAGCCGAAATGGCCGATATGGGCGCGGTCCGGCGGGGTCAGCCGGTCAAACTGGGCGGAGATGCGTCCCAGCGGCTGGCCGGCCTCGTCCGAGGCGATGAAGAAGGCCGCCTCGCCATGGGTGAAAAAGGGCGCGTAGCGGGGATCCAGCAGCTGCGCCCGCTCGAAATCGAGCGGCGGCTGAAATCCGGGCATGCCCGCATAGAGTTCTCGCGGGATGCGGATGAAACGTCTAAAATCCCGCCGTGACCTTGCTTCAGCGATCTGCAATCGAATTCGTCCCTTCAGGGCGCCCGAGCCTACCGCCTCTCAGCCTGCGCGTCGGTCCCGTTCTCTACACGGACGCCCCCCGTCAGGCCAGCCGGGGACCTTACGTGTGAACACGGTCTGGGCCCTCCGCCGCCGGCTCGCCTCGCATCTCGACCTCGGCAGCCGCAGCCGCCGTTTCCCGAGCCAGCAGGCGCGGCGGATCCGTCGCGACGTCGCCCTGCAGGTGGCGCTGGTGCTGCTGCTCATCGAGAGCATCTTCGTCGCCGAGCAGCTCATTTCCGGCCTGCTGGAAGAGGTGCTGAAGATCCGCGCCTCGCTCGGCCAGACGCTGGCGATGATGGCGGCGATGCTGCCCCAGGTCTTCGAGCTGGCCTTGCCGACCGCCATCCTCATTGCGGTCTATCGCGTGTCGCTAGGGCTGCGCGAGGACCGGGAATTCCTGATGCTGTCGAGCCTTGGCATCCCGCCGCACGGCCTCATCCGCCTGGTCATCCGCATCGGCCTCGTGGCGCAGATCGCCGCCCTCCTCGTCGGCGGAATTCTCGACCCGCTGTCGCGCTACGCCTTCCGCCTCGTGATGTTCTCGGCGCAGTACCATTCGCTCACCGGCGGGACCGTCACCGCCAACCGGCTGTTCGAGACGCGGGTCGGCACGGTGGTGGTGGCGCCGCGCTCGGACGGCGTGCCGACGCCGCGGCTCTTCGTGCGCCAGCCAAATCCCGACGGCACCGAGCGCGTGGTGGTGGCCAACGGCACGCGGCTCATCGGCCCCGATCTCAACGGCCGGGTGGCGCTGCACCTCTACGATTTCGCGGTGGATGACTTCCCCGCCCCGCCTCCGGGGGGCGCCACGACGAGCGGGGCGCGGGTGCCGGTCGCGCCGGTCTCCTCGCTGCGCGGGTCCTCCACCCAGCAAAGCCTCATCCTCGACGACATCGTTCCCTTCGACCCGCGCGGCCGCAACATCGCCGAACTCACCCTGCCCGAACTGGCGGTCGGGGCGATGGAGCGCACCGGCGAGCGGCTCGAACTCGCCAAGCGCATCGGCCGCAGCCTGCTCTGCCTGCTGGCGCCGCTGATCGCGCTGCTCGCCCTGTCCTTCACAACGCGGGCCAACCAGGCCTTCGTGCTGCCCATCGCCTGCGCGGGGCTGATGGCGACGGAGATCGCCGGCACATCTGTCCTCGCGGGCGTGCTGTCGGCGGGCCTGTGGCCGGTGCTGGCGCTGGTGATCGGCGGCGGGGTCGCCATCGGCGCGGGCCTGATCCTCGCCGTGGCGCTGCGCTCCTCCGCCGTGGCGCGACCGGGGCTTGGCCGGTCGTGACGGATTTCCTCACCTCGCCGCGCCCGACCGGGCGGGACCGCCATTTCGGCCTGGTGCCCTTCGGCACCTATACCCGCATCCTTACGGTCGCCCATGCGAGCCATGTCGGCACCGTCATGGCGGCGCTGCTGGTGATGGCGCTGACCCTCGACCTCGCGCCGCGCGCCGAGCGCATCGCCTCGCAGGCCGGCCAGGTCGGACCGCTCGGCGTGACGCTGCACATGCTGTGGTACCTGCTGCTGCGGACCTGCGACGTGCTCGGGAACCTGCTGCCGCTCGGCTGCTTCATGGGCCTGTACTGGTCGGAAATCACCCTGACCCAGTCGCGCGAGCGCATCGTCATCGCCAATGGCGGCCGTTCGCCGCTGCAGTCGCTGATGCCCATCCTGGTGCTCGGCTGCGCCTTCGGGGCCTTGCAGGTGACATCGCTGATGGTGTTGCGGCCCACTGCGGTGGCGCTGCAGATCCAGCAGAACCTCGGCAGCTATGGGGAGCGCTTTGACCGCCGGCTGAAGGACGAGCGGCGCTGGATCATCCTGCCCTCGCACCTCGTCCAGGCGCGAATCGACTTTCGCAACGCCCGCCTCGTCGATGTGCAGGTCTTCGAACTCTCGGAGGGCGGCCGCATGACGGGCAGGATCGCCGCGAGTTCGGCATCACCCGGCCGCGAAGCCGGCACCTGGATCTTCCGGGACGGCAGCCGCTGGAGCGCGCCGCCGCCGGACAGCCCGGCCACGGCCACCGGCACGGGAACCGGCCGGCGCTTCGCCGAGGAGCCGGTGCAGATACCGCTGGACCCGCTCTACCTCGCCAATCTCGGCATCGACGCGCGCTACCTGCCGCAGGGAACGCTCGCCGCGCTCACCGAGCGATCGCCGCGCAGTGAGCCCTCCTACCGCTCCTGGTGGCACGTGCGCATCGCCCAGGCCATCCTGCCGCTCGCCATGATGCTGATCGCCTCGGCGCTGGCCACGACCTTCGTCGCCCAGCGCACCGCCTTCGCGCCGATGATCCTCGTCGGCCTGTCCGGCTATTTCCTCTATGTGAGCAACAACGTGGTCGTCTGGCTCGGCGAGTATGGCCAGTTGCATCCGCTGGTGGCGGCGTGGTTGATGCCGCTTGCCATGATCGCCGCGGCCGCCGCCCTGTTCTGGCGGCTATCTATGTTCGGCAATGACCACATCAAACAATCATTCTAGGTGGACCACCGTATCATGATCCCGAAGATTATCCACCAATCATGGGAAACACTGGATATTCCCGCTCATCTCGTACCGTTTAGGCAATCCATTATTTCCGTGAATCCTACCTATGACGTCCGCCTATACGACTCACGAATGCGCCGTGAATACATCGACATGCACATGCCGGAATTGATGCCGACATTCGACAAACTTATGTTTGGTGTGGCAGAAACTGATTTCTGGAGCATGGTCGCGGTCTATGTGGAGGGTGGCTTTTATGCTGATCTCGATATGGAATGTCTCAAACCCATAGACATATTTGCGACCACGGAGCGCGCGCTCTTGACCATCGAAACCAAGGTCATGCTGCAGCGACAGCGCGAACTCGGCTATGAACTACCCTTTCAGATAGCAACTTGTATGTTCGGCGCACCACCACGCCATCCGTTTGTGAAGGCATTCATCGACAGAATGGTCGAGAACGTCAGCGCGCGACAAATCACTCACACAGACCATGTCGAAGACACAACTGGCCCAAGGGCATTGACCCGGCTTTTCTATGAACTAAAGCACCCTGACGTTGATGTCCTTGAGCAAATCTATTGGGTTGCACCAAGCATTTATCTACGAAGGCCGCTTGTTTCGCAGAATATACACTTCTTCCACCATTTTGATGGGGCGTGGAAACCCAAGCGAGCAAGGCCCTCGCTCAGGAGGCAGATCATCGAGCGCAACCGGCTGCCGAACCCCTTCCCGCGCAGCCTCCACCACGATTTCGGCTGGGGCGGCTGAGCGCTCACATGTCGAGGCGGACGCGCTCGCGCACCGCCTCGTTGGTCGCGACATCGTAACCGTGGATGTCGATGTAGTGGACCTTGGGGATGAAGCGCCCGCGCTCCGCCATGGCATAGGCATAGACGACGCGGATGGTGCGCGGACCGGCCTTGAGCAGGGCGCGCGGCTTGCCGTCCGGACCAAGGTCGACGACCGCGTCGCGCTGGCGATAGCCGGCGATGCGGGTGGAGAAGCGCCCTTCCGCGACCGGCTCGGCGCTGATGCCGAAGGCGAAGACGCGCTCGAAGAAGGAAATCTCGCGCCGGCGCCCGTCATCGTCATTGTAGCGGCGCCAGAAGACCTCCACCGGCCTGGACGCATCGAGGCCGCCATCGGGCTTCTGGCGGGCGGCATAGACGAGGATGTTCTTGTCGATGGCCTGCTGGACGTAGAAGAGCATGCCGCTGTCGTTCGGCACTGGCAGGTCCGGCCGAGCGACGATCAGCGACCGCGACACGGTGATCTCGGATTGCCGAATGGAGATCGGCGGCAGCTGGTCCTGGGCCGCGGCGGGCGCGGCGGGCGCGACCAGTGCGGTCGCGATGATGCCTCGGCGCGTTAGTGTCATGCCTCACCCTTGCAACCAACTGCTCAGCCAAGCCCGGCTTTTGAGGCCACAGCAAGGCAACAGAGTGCTAGATAGGACGGCCGGAAGAGGTTAGGAAGGCGGTCGCGCGCCGCAGGTCGCATCCGCCTTCCAGGTCCTTACGGCCCCACGGCGGTGCGGGGTGGCCCGCCCGGCATCGCGAAGACACAAGAAGGTTATGCAATGACCGACACCGCTTCCGCTTTCGGCGACGACCAGCTGACGCGCGACCTCGTCGAGGTCATCGCCAAGGAGGGCATGGTCGACCTGAACGGCGTCACGCCGGAGACGACGCTTGAATCGCTGAACATCGCCAGCGTCGACTACATGATGATCCTGGCGGCCATCGAGGAGAAGTTCGAGGTCTATGTGCCCATGGACGAGAGCCTCGCCCAGGTGAAGGACGTCGGCGGCCTCATCGCGGTGCTGAAGGACCACATCCAGAAGTCCAAACAGAGCTGATCGTGAGCAATCGTCGCGTCGTCGTCACCGGTCTCGGTGCGCTCACCACGGCCGGGACAGGCGTCGAAGCCCTGTGGCAGGCCGCTTCCCAAGGCGTGTCCGGCGTCAAGCAGATCGTCCTCGACTACGAATTCGGCAATAACCTGCGCATCGCCGCGCAGGTGCAGGACTTCGACCTGGAGCGCCATTTCCCCGGCCAGAGGACCAGCTTCTTCGACCGGGTGACGATGATGGCGCTCATCGCCGCCCGCGAGGCCGTGACCGATGCGGGGCTGGCCGACAGCCTGCCGCTCGGTGGAGGGACCTCGGTCATCGTCGGCACAGGCATTGCCAGCCTCGGCACGATCGAGGAGGCGTCGCGCAACATGACGCTGTCCCAGAAGCGGCCGGACCCGCTGACCGTGCCACGCGCCATGATCAGCGCCTCGGCGTCCAATGTCGGCATCGACTTCGGCTGTACCGGAACCACCTTCATCGTGTCGAGCGCCTGCTCGTCCTCGGCCCAGGCCCTTGGCATCGGCTTCCATATGGTGCGGGCGGGCATGACCGACCGGGTCATCGTCGTCGGCACCGAAGCCATCATCACCCCCGGCGGCATGAAGGCCTGGGAGATGCTGCGGGTGTTGTCGCCGCAGCTCTGCCGGCCCTTCTCGCGCGGGCGCAACGGCCTGCTGCTTGGCGAGGGCTCGGCGGCGCTGGTGATCGAGGCGGAAGAGGTGGCGAAGGCCCGTGGCGCCAAAGTCCGCGCGAGGGTGCTCGGCTACGGCACGACTTCGGATGCCCGCGACATGCTGAAGCCGGACGTCGACGGCATCACCCAGGCCATGGCGCTGGCGCTCGCCGATGGCGGTCTCGCCCCCACCGACATCGGCTATGTGAATGCCCATGGCACGGCGACGATCCTCAACGATTCCACCGAGAGCGAGGCGCTCGGCCGCATCTTCGGCGACCACCTCGCATCGCTGCCGGTCAGCTCCACCAAGCCGATCCATGGCCACACGCTCGGCGCCGCCGGCGCGATCGAGGCAGTGGTGACGGTGCGGGCGCTGGAGGAGGGCTTCGTGCCGGCGACCATCAACTTCCTCGAGCCCGACCCGGCCTGCCCCATCGATTGCGTGCCCAATGTCGGCCGCCGGCAGGCCTTCGACGTGGCGCTGACCAATTCCTTCGCCTTCGGCGGCATCAACGCCTCCATCGCGCTCGGCCGGGCGACGTGAGCCTCATCGGCGCGGCCCGCGACCTGACCCTGGTTGTGGAGGCCGATGCTGCCTCGGTCGCGGCCTTCGCGGCGAGCCTCGACACACCGGCGAGCCGGGTACCGACCACCTATCCGATCCGCTGGCTGACCCGGCCGGAGATCGTGGCGGTGGTTGCGGCGCTTGCCGCCGACAGGCCGGGCGCGCTGCCCGTCCATGAGCTCCAGACCATCGAGATGGCGGCGCCGCTGCCCATCGGCCGGCCGCTGGACCTTGCTGTCACCGCCACCCGCACCGACGCGATCCACGTCACCGTCGAGGCCGAGATCCGCGACGGCGGAGCAACGGTCGGGCGGATGCATGCGGTGCTGAGGCTGATGCCATGAGCACGGCGCCCCATCCCGCCCCTTTCGGCACGACCTATCCCGATCGCGTGTTCCCCGGCATCGCCATGGACCGCGTGCGTGCCTATGCGGCGGCCTCCGGCGACGACAATCCGATCCATGTGGACGCGGCGGCGGCCCGCTCCATCGGCCTCGAGGGCCCGATCGTTCAGGGCATGTTGCTCATGGGGCTGGTCGACACGGCGCTGGCGGATTGGCTGCCGGAGGGCACGACCTGCAAGCTGTCGACGCGTTTCGCCCTGCCCGTGGCGGTGGGCTCGCCGGTGACCATCGCCGCGCGGGTGGTGCGCGCCTACATGGAGGCGGGGCGCCCGCGCGCGACGCTGCGCATTTTCGTCAGGGATGGCGGCGGCAAGGCCGTTGCGCTCGCCGAGGCGGTCGTCGGGCTCTGACGGCAGGGCCCGGTCGGCCTCAGGCGGTCTGCGCGACTTTGGTCAGGTCGGAGAGCACGGCGAGGAACGTGTCGATGTCCTCGTCCGTATGGGCGGCCGACACCGAGAAGCGCAGCAGCACCTTGCCGCCAGGCGTCGCCGGCGGGATGAGCAGGTTCACATAGATGCCGCGGCCAAGCAGCGAGCGCCACATGTCGAGGCCCTGGGCCTTGCCGCGCATGCGGATGGAGCCGACGGGGCCGGGCTCAGCGCAGAGTTGGTAGCCAAGGGCCTGGACCGAGCGGCAGAATCGCTCGGCCTTGCGCCAGAGCTCCGCGCGCAGGGCCGTGTCGGTCCTGATGATGCCGATGGCAGTGCGGGCGGAGGCGACGACGGCCGGCGGCAGCGAAGCAGTGTAGAGATAGGCTCGGGCGAGGAAGCGCAGCGACCGCAGGGCGGGATGCGAGGTGACGCAGAAACCGCCGATGACGCCCACGGACTTGGAGAAGGTGCCGACGATGACGTCAACCAGGTGGTCGGCGCCCTGCGCCTCGGTGACGCCGCGGCCGCCCTCGCCGTAGAGGCCCATGCCGTGGGCCTCGTCGACCAGAACCAGCGCGCCATGGCGCTTGGCGACGGTGGCGAGATCCTTGACCGCGCCGACATCGCCCCAGACGGAATAGAGCCCCTCCATCACCACCAGGATGCGCGAGGCGGGAACCGTCGCCTCGGCGAGGAGCCGGTCGAGATCGGCCGGATCATTGTGGCGGAAGGGCTTGAAGGTGGCGCCGCTTGCCCGGCAGGCATCGATGATGCTGGCGTGGGAGTGGGAATCGTAGAGGATCAGGTCGCCCTGGCTGGCGAGGCCGCAGATCGTGCCGAGATTGGCCATGAAGCCGGTCGAAAAGACGATGGCGTCGGGCCGTCCATAGAAGTCGGCAATGGTGCGCTCCAGCACGACATGGCCGTTCTGGTTGCCGCTGGCGACGCGCGAGGCGGTGGAGCCGGTGCCCCACTTGCGCAGCGCCTCCTCGGAGGCGGCGATGCAGCGCGGATCGAAATTCAGGCCGAGATAGCTGTTGGTGCCGAACAGCGTCGTCTTGCGGCCGTCGATGACGGCATGGACCGGGCCGTCGAGGCGGTCGATCTGGATGAAAGCGGGATGGTCGCCCTCGCCGAACATACCCTCGACGGAGGCACCGAAATCGGCGATGCGGCGCAGGATCCCGGTCAGCTGGCCGGTCGCAGCGACGGTGTCCGGCCCGCTCTCGGGATGCGCAGAACTATCAGACATGAAACCGCTTTGCCTTTTGTCACCGGACCGTCAAAGAGGCGGTCACGACGCTATAGTTGGGTTGGCTATTACAGGCAAGCCGTGCGCCAATTGGAGCACGGTATCGGCCTGGAATCGCGTGGACTAAGGGCATTGTCGTTGATCGGGCAGCGGACGGCCGGTTCCGCCTCGGACGACCGCTGAGTCCCGACAGCTTCATAGACAATCATCTCTTGAGGCCGAAATAAAGGGACATGCCCCACTGGAACACGGCGCCGGGGACGACGTTGCGGGCTGCCACCATGACGCGCTGGGCGATAGGCCCGACCGTGTAACGCGGCCCGCTCTTCCGGCCCTCGACGATGTCGGCGACGAGGGCTGCGACACCGGCAGGCGGCGAGCCGGCGCGCTCATCCTTCTCGTACATGGCGAGGACACGGGTGAAATCGGCGGCATAGGGCGAGGCAGGGTCGGCGGATGCGGCGACGCGGACGCGATTCTCCACCACCGGGGTTGCCGTGTCGCCGGGCGCGACGAGCGACACCGCGATCCCCTGGCCCGCCACCTCCTGGCGCAGCGCCTCGGTCAGGCCCTCGAGGGCGAACTTGCTGGCGGAATAGAGCCCCTGGAAGGGCATGCCGACCTTGCCGGCAAGCGAGCCCATATTGACGATGGTGCCGCGGCCACGGGCACGCATCCCCGGCAGCACGGCGCGGGCGACGCGGATGGCACCGATCACGTTCGTCTCGAAGGTGCGGCGGGCCTCGTCGATCGCCGTGTCCTCGACGGCGCCGGCCATGACCAGGCCGGCATTGTTGACCACCGCGTCGATGCGGCCTTCGGCGGAGAGGATGGCGGCGATGCAGGCGGCGACGGAGGCATCGTCCGTGACGTCGAGCTGCACCAGCGACCAGGGCGCGTCATGGGCTGCCGGGCGGCGGCTGGTGCCGTAGACGCGATGGCCGCGGGCATGGAGAAGGTCGGCTGTGGACCGTCCGATGCCGGAGGACGCGCCGGTGACGAGGATGACGAGGGGGTCCGCCATTGGCTCTCCGCACGGTGGGGGAGACGCCTGATTACCCTCTCAGGCCGGCGCTGTCATGGCCCACGGGGTTTCTCGGTGTTTCCACGCAAGGCCTCAGGCGCAGCGGGCGGTGAGCCCGCCATCCACCGGCAGGCAGACCGCCGTGATGTAGGCGGCCTCGTCGCTGGCGAGGAAGACGGCAGCGTTCGCCACGTCCCAGCCGGTGCCCATGCGGCCCATCGGCGCCGATTCGTGGCGCGCCTTCACCATGTCGTCGGGCGAGCCGTACTGCACCGAGATCTGCTGGTAGATCAGCGGCGTGTCCATCAGGCCGGGCAGGATGGCGTTGCAGCGGATTCCGTCGCGGGCGTATTGCATGGCGACGCCCACCGTGAACTGGTTCACCGCGCCCTTGGCGGCATAGTAGCTCGTGTAGGGATAGCCGGTGTAGCGCAGGCCCGCCGCTGAGGAGATATTGGTGATGACGCCGCGGCTGCGCGCGATCATCGACGGGATCACCACCTTGCAGGCGAGGAACATGCCGGTGACGTTGAGGTCCATCTCGCGCCGCCAGTCCTCCTCCGAGAGGTCCGGGGGGCCGCCCATCTTCGCGTGGCCGACATTGTTGTGGAGGATGTCGACCGGGCCGAATTCGGCCACCGTCCTGGCCACCACGTCCTCGATCTCCAGGAGCCGGGTGACGTCGCAGGCGAGCGCCAGGGCCTGCCCGCCCTCGCCGGCGATCAGTCCGGCGGTTTCTTCCGCCGCCGTGCGGTTGACGTCGACACAGACCACCTTGGCGCCCGCCCGGGCATAGGCGACGGCGGAGGCCTTGCCGTTGCCCCAGCCGGGGCCGACCGAGCCGGCGCCGAAGACAAGGGCGACACGGCCCGCGAGGCGTTGCGAGGTCATGGCGCTCATCCCGTATAGCCGACGAGGACCCGCGGCAGCCACAGGACCGTCGAGGGGAAGAAGGAGATGATGGCGAGCACCACGAGGCCTGCCGCAAGGAAGGGGCCGAGCTCGCGGCTCTCCTCCTCAAGCTTCACGCCAGCGAAGTTGGCGCAGATGTAGAGGAGGATGCCGACCGGCGGGGTGATAAGGCCGAGGCAGAGATTGAAGACCATCACCAGGCCGAAATGGACGAGGTCGATGCCCACCGCCTGCACCACCGGCACCAGCACGGGGATCAGGATGAAGAGCGCCGGCAGCGGCTCCATGAAGATGCCGATGATGAGCAGGAAGACGTTGATCATCATCAGGATGATCGTCGGATCAGTGGAGACCGAGGCGATCCAGGCCGCCGCGGCGCGCGGGATGCCGGAGACCGCGAGGAGCCAGCCGAAGCCCGACGACAGGGCGATGATGAACATGACCAGCGCCGTGTCGAGCGCGGTCTGCACGAGGATCGGCCAGATGGTCCGCCAGTTGAGCTCGCGGTAGATGAAGAAGCCGACGAGGGCGGCATAGACCACCGCGATGGTCGCGCTTTCGGTGACAGTGACGACACCGCCGGTGACGCCCACGAGGATGATGACCGGCATCATCAGCGCCCACATGGCGGGGCCGATGAGGCGCGGGATCTCGCGCAGCGGCACGGCTTCGGAGACCGGATAGCGGCGCTTCACGGCGATGACGTAAGCCGCGATCATCAGCGACAGGCCGAGCAGGACGCCGGGGACGATACCGCCGAGGAACAGGGCGATGATCGAGACGCCCTTGCCGGCGGAGAGGCCATAGATGACCAGCGGGATCGAGGGCGGGATGATCGGGCCGTTGACACAAGCCGCAGCCATCAGGGCCGCGGCGAAGCCACCGCCATAGCCCTGCTTCTTCATGGCGGGGATGAGCACCTTGCCGAGCGCCGAGGCATCCGCCGCGGCCGATCCCGACAGGCCGGAGAAGATCATCGCCGCCATAACGGAGGTGAGCGCCAGGCCGCCGCGGAAGCGGCCGACCATGGCATTGGCGAGGCGGATGATCTGCTCGGTGATGCCGCCGCCATTCATCAGGTTGCCGGCGAGGATGAAGAAGGGGATGGCGAGCAGGGCGTAGCTGTCGGCGCCGACCAGCGTGCGCTGGGCGAGCAGCGACATGGGCAGGCCGCCATGGGTCCAGATGGCCACCATGGTGGCAAGGCCCATGGCGAAGCCGATCGGAACGGAGACCGCGAGCAGCAGGAAGAAGACGCCGATCAGGACGGTGCCCATCAGAAATCCCCCACCGAGCCTTCGGGACGGCGCTTGGAGGGATCGACGATCTTCTCCACGAAATAGAGCATCATCATCCCGCAGGAGACGGGCGCGGCGAAGTAGAACACCGCCGGCGAGATATCGAGGGCGCCGTAGGTGTTGGGCAGGACATCGATGGAGAGCTTCAGCCCGTAGATGAAGAGCACGACGATGAAGGAGAGGTTCAGGAGCTCGATCACCCAGAACATGATCGTCTTGGCCCGGCCCTTCAGCATCTCGATGAACATGTCGACGCCGATATGGAGCTTCTGCCGGTAGAGCACGGCGGCGCCGACGAAGGTCACCCAGATGAAGAGGATGTTGGAGACCTGCTCGATCCAGGCGATGGGCGAATTGAGCACGTAGCGCCACCAGACCGCGGCGAGCGTGATCAGCACGATGGCGGCGATCCAGGCTCCGAGGAAGAGCTTGGCGACCTCCGTGACCCAATGGGACAGGGTGCGGATGAGGGCTGGCATGGAATGTCCGCGGTCATGCTGGCGGGCGGGGCGGCGTGGCGGGGAATACCGCCACGCCGGGCGTCGGGATCAGGCGATCTGCGCCATGCGGTCGGCCCACCTCTTGCCGGCCGGGAACTCGTTGATGAGGTTGCGGACGGAGTGGGTGAAGGCGGCCTTGTCGACCTCCGACACGACGATCTTCTTGGCCTTCACCTTGACGAGGATATCCGCGTCGTCGGCGATGACGCGCGGGCGGATCTCCGCCTCCATGTCGCGGCCGGCCTGGTCGACGGCGGCGCGCAGTTCGGGCGACAGGCCCTGGTAGGCGGCCTGCGAGATCAGGATGCAGTTGTCCTGCATCATGTGTTCGGTCAGCGACATGTGGGTGTTGGCGTCGAAGATGCCGGAGTTGAAGGTCAGGCCCATCGGGTTTTCCTGGCCGTCGATCACGCCGGACTTCAGCGCCTGGAAGACTTCGGGGAAGGGCAGCGGCGTCGGCGAGGCGCCGAAGAGCTCGAAGGTGCGGCGCCACAGGGCCGTCTCCGGCACGCGGATCTTGAGGCCGCGCATGTCGGCGGGCGTCTTCACCACGCGGTTGCAGGAGAGCATCCGCGGCATGCGCGGGATCGCGGCAATCGGCCGGATGCGGGCGGTGCGGGCAACGTCCTCCTGGTACTCGGCGCGCAGCGCGTCCCAGATGCGGTCCTTGTGGGCGACATCCTTGAACAGATAGGGGTGGGTCCAGACCTCGGCCGGGCGATAGACGCCGGCGAGCACGCCCTGGCCGGGCGAGGCGACATGGACAGCGCCCTGCTGCACCGCCTCGATATGCTCGCGCTCACCCCCGAGGGCGCCCGCGTGGTGGTTGGTCACGGTGATCTGCCCGCGGGTCAGCTCGCTCAGCCGCTTCGTGTAGAAGTCCAGCGAGATGCCGATGAAGTCCTGCTGGGCGGCGGCACTGGCGCCGATCCAGTTGAGCCTCTGGGCGCGCAGCACGGCGGGCATGGCAACGAGGCCGGCGCCGGCAGCGAGACCGCCGAGCACGGCGCGGCGGGATGCACGGCTACGATCGAAGGGGGTCATGGGGTCCTCCTCTGGGGGTGAGGCCCGTGGGCCGGGCTCGGTTTGGGTCGTTTCCTCGGGGTGCCGGCTGAGCCGGTCTTGCTGTTGGCGCCGGTTGTCCGGTCATCCATATGCCTGCATATCGGCGCCCGGCGAACCGGACGCCGGATGGTTCAGGCCACCTTGGCGTTGGGCTTGGCGAAGGCCGCCTCCATCTCGCGGCGGACCTTCACGGCGAGGCTGTCGGCGTCATAGGCGACGTCCGACCATTTCAGCCGCTGGCCGGCCTTGATAGGGTTCTTGAGCTTGACGTTGTGGGCAAGGCCGAGCGGCAGGTAGCCCTGGTCGAGCGAGGCCTCGGCCGGGGTCTGCTTGCCCCAGACACAGAAGCCGCCCTCTCCGTCCAGCATCTCGCCGGGGGTGAGGTCGCGCTTGGCGGTGGCGACCACGTCGGAGTTGAAGCAGATCGGCGCTCCGGTCGGCTCCTTGCGGAGCGCCGCGGAGGCGACGGAATAGCCGAGCTCCAGACCGATCATATGGATCGGGCGATAGAGGCAGGAATACTTGCCCGAGGAGTCCTGCAGCATGGAGTACTCGCGGAAGCATTCCTGGCTGTAGGCGCTGTCGCTCTCGAAGACGACATAGGTGCCCATGACGAGGGAATGCGGCACGTCGGTGCCGTCACGATAGACCGAGGAGGTCACCTCGGTGACGCCGGCCTTCTCCAGCACGCCGCCCGCCGAGCGCGGCTTGCAGATCTCGGCATGTTCGAAGCGCGTCGCCGGCGGGAAGGACAGGCCCTCAGACTGCGCATGCAGGCCGGTGGCGTTGCAGACCGCCGTCATCTCGATGCCGGACTTGGTGCCATCGACGAAGGAGTTGAACATCTTCGGGTTGATGGAGTTCCGGTCACGGATCTTCATGTACTTGTCGAGGATGTCCCAGACCGTATCCGGCGTCGACTGGTGATAGGTGGGGTGGTAGCGCGTGCCCTTGCCGGCCGCGACGACGCGGAAACCGCAGGCACGGGCCCAGTCGACATGGTCGGCGATGAGGGCGGGCTGGTCGCCCCAGGCGAGCGAATAGACGACGCCGGCGGCGCGGGCCTTGCGGGCGAGGATGGGCCCCGCCACGGCGTCGGCCTCGACGTTCACCATGACGATGTGCTTGCCGTTGTCGATCGCCTTCATGGCGAAGCGGATGCCGGCGCCGGGATCGCCGGTCGCCTCGATCACCACCTCGATGCCGGGATGGGTGATGAGCTTGTCGGCATCGTCGAGGATGACGGTGCGGCCGGTCTTCAGCGCATCGTCGATGGAGGCGGAGCCATACTGCTCCTCCGGCCAGGAGCCGAGCTTCAGCTGGGCGCGGGCGCGGGCCATGTTGAGGTCGGCGACGGCGACGAGCTGCATGCCCTCGGTCAGCCGGCACTGGCTGGCGAACATGGTGCCGAACTTGCCGGCGCCGATGAGGCCGACGGTGACGGGCTTGCCGGCCGCCTTCCGCTCGAGAAGCATCCGATGGAGGTTCATGCGCGATCGTCCTCTGACTGTGCGGGGCGCGGCGCGGGGCGCCGGGGATCGCCGGGACCAGGTCAGAGGGCGCGAGAGGTCGTTCGCGGACGGCGAAGAGCCGGTCCGGCGGTCATGGGATCCCCTGATGTGAGGGTGTCCCCCGTTTCCTCCCCCGCGACCCTGTTGACCGGGCCGTCGATGTATCTTGAGGGAACGCTAACAAGGGTTTGAATTTCACGGAAACGAAATAAACTGGTGAAACCGATGAGGGGATTTCACCAATGATCCGAGGCATGCCGCCGCTGAAGTGCCTCCAGACCTTCTCGGCAGTCATGGAGACAGGCTCCTTCGCGAAGGCGGCCGAGCAGCTCAACGTCACGCCCTCGGCCATCAGCCACCAGATCCGGATGCTCGAGGACATTCTCGGCAAGCCGCTCTTCGCCCGGCGCAATCGCACCGTCCTGCCGACCGAGGACGCCATCGCCTATGCCAATGCGCTGGGCGAGAGCTTCACCCGCATCGCCGTGGCCACCAGCCGCTTCGCCTCGGAAGGCTCGGTGCAGCGGTTGATGCTGCATTCGGCGCCAAGCCTGGCGACGCTGTGGCTGGTGCCGCGGCTCGGCTCCTTCCGCGCCCGCCACCCCGAGATCGACCTGACGCTCTTCGCCGGCCACGAACCGGCCAAGCTCGGCGACGACGGCGTGATGATCGACATCCAGTACAACCGCCCGGTGCCGGAGGCCTGCGAGGGCGTCGTGCTCTGCGAGGAGACGATCATGCCGCTGGCGAGCCCCGCCTTCGTGGCGCGGCACCGGCTGGAGCGGGTGGAGGATATGGGCAGGGTGCCGCTCATCCATTCGGTGCGCAGCGTCGTGCAATGGGACCAGTGGGTGGCGCGCCACGCGCCGCATGTGATGCTGGCGCGCGGCGGCATGACCTTCGACCGCGCCTATCTCGGGCTGATGGCGGCGCGCGACGGGCTCGGCCTGATGCTCGAATCGAACCTGCAGGCCGGCGGTATGCTGGTGGCGGGCGAACTGGTCGCGCCCTTCGGACCCCTCGGCGTGACGGCGGTTGCCCACCGGGTGGTGTTCCGACGCGAGGACCGGGCAAGGCCGCAGATCGAGGCGTTCCTCGCCTGGATCACCGAGGAAATGGCGGCCGACCGCGCCCGCATGGACGGACCTCAGCGCGTCAGCAGGGCGGCGCCGTAGAGGCCGACGGCGAAGACCGTGTGGCCGAGGATGTTGAGCATGCGGATCTGCATGGCATTCGGCCGCTTCATCGCGGCGATGCCGGCGCCCATGCCGGGCTGGAGGATGAACCAGCCGCAGCCGATCGTGACATAGCCGACGATCAGCGCGGGGATGAGGGTCGGGTTCTTCGCCCAGCCGGTGCCCCAGATGGCGAGGAGGGCGGCGGCGAAGCAAATGCCGACGGCGTAGTGGAACACCCAGCCGATGGCGAGCTCGTTCGGGACTGGCTCTGCCTTCCCGATATCCTCATGGACGAAGCGTCCGAGCGGCAGGTGGCCGACCCAGCGGCCGACCATCGCCCAGTTGGGCGGGGCGATGGCGAAGGCGCGCTGCAGGAACAGGGCCCAGAGGTCGAGCAGGGCGGTGGCGGCGGCGCCGATGACGATGGCGCGCCAGAGAAAGTCGAACATGGAAGCTCCCCCGAAGACGCGCTTCTGACGGCGCGGTGGCGCAATCTGGACGAGGCCGGCCGGAACGGGAAGCGGGTTAGGTCGGGATGGCAGGGTTGCGCGGAGCCGGGATCCAGGGCCGCGGTGGTCCGCTCCGCCCCTCAGCACGACGTCGAAAATTCCGCGGCGCGCAAAAATGCAACCGCCTCACGCCGCCCAAGCCGGTAATCCCGCCCTCCTCCTTACGGGTAATCCCGCATACAATCGCCCTTGAATACAGTATTTGTATTATTGCACCTGCTCACGATTTCGCAGATGCACACTATTTGCCTGCGCTTCGTGAGTATCCGTATCTAGGACTAAATCGATTTTTGGCGTTTACTGGTCGCACCGCCGAAGCCGGCGGGCGCTGCGGTCGTCCTTCGGGACGAGGTTGCAGGCGCCAACAAGCCGGCGCGGGGCAATGCTCAGCGGCACCGCCGCCGATGTTCACGGGAGGACTTCGACCATGCGCAGGCAGACACTCGACCGCCGCCGGTTCCTCGCGGCGACCGCCATCACCACCACCGCCCTCGCCGCGCCCTTCGTGCGCGGCGCCCATGCCGCCGGCAAGCTGACGCTCGGCCTGTGGGACCACTGGGTGCCCGGCGCCAACGCGGCCGCCTCCGCCGTCGTCAACGAATGGGCGGCCAAGGAGCGGGTGGAGGTCACGATCGACTACATCCCCTCGCAGGGGAACAAGAACCTCCTGACCATCGCCGCCCAGGCGCAGGCGCGGTCCGGCCACGACGTCCTCGCCATGCCGACCTGGTGGCCCCATGCCCATGCCAACCAGCTCGAGCCCGTGAACGACATCATGGGCCCGCTGATGCAGCAGAACGGCAAGGTCAACGGCACGGTCGAATATCTCGGCAAGCTCGGCGACAAGTGGCTCGGCGTGCCGGCGACCATCGGCTCGCAGATCAAGGGCCCGGTGTCGCGGCTCGACCTGATGAAGCAGCATGCCGGCCTCGACATGCAGGCCATGTATCCGGCCGGCGCTGCGCCGAAGGCGGATGCCTGGAACATGGATGCCTATGCGAAAGCCGCGGAGGCCTGCCACAAGGCGGGCGTGCCCTTCGGCGTCGGCCTCGGCGAGACGACCGACTCGGTCGACACGGCCGGCGCCTTCTTCCTCGCCTTCGGCGCCTCGCTGGTCGACGCCAAGGGCGAGCTGACGGTGAAGACGGATGCGGTGCGCGAGGCGCTGACCTATCTCGCCCGCGTCGGGAAGTTCTATCCGGCCGATGCGCCGGCCTGGGACGATGCCTCGAACAACCGCTGGATCGTCTCCGGTCGCGGCGCAATGATCATGAACCCGCCGAGCTCATGGGCGGTGGCCAAGCGCGACGCGCCGCAGGTCGCCCAGCAGCTCTGGCATCACGGCTTCCCGCAGGGGCCGAAGGGTCGCTTCTCGCCCTTCCTGCCCTATTTCTGGACCATCTGGAGCTTCTCGCAGAACAAGTCGGCGGCGAAGAGCGTGCTGGTCCACATGTCGAGCCGTGCCGCTGCCGAGAGGTTCGTCGAGGCCTCGGCGGGCTACGACATCCCCTCCTTCGACAACTTCCTGACCTTCAAGACCTGGCAGGACGCCGATCCGCCGAAGGGCACGCTCTACCACTACCCGAACCCGCACAACCACCAGACGCTGTCGATCGCGGCCTCGCCGGCGCCGCCGAAGATCGCCCAGCAGATCTATGCCCAGGGCACGCTCACCAAGATGATCGTGCGCCACATGCAGGGCGAGGCGCTGGAGCGCACGCTGGCCTGGGCCGAGAGCGAGGTCGAGGGCTTCCTGCGCGGCTGAGCCGCAGGCCTGAGAGGTCTGGACGGGGGGCGCCGCGCGCGCCCCCTGTTCCCATCATGTCGAAACGGCCCGCTTCAGGCAGCGCGCCGTGGCCCCTTCCGGATCATCGAGACACCGCATGGCCGATGCCGTCCTGACCCATCCTGCCCGCCCGCGCGCGCCGGCCGCAAAGCCGTCGGCGCTGATGCGCTTCCTCAAGCGCAAGTCGACGGTCGCCTTCCTGATGGCGCTGCCGCTGATCCTGCTGATCGCAGTGCTGGTGATCTATCCCGCCTTTTACGCCATCTACCTGTCGAGCCTGCGCAAGAGCATGGCCTCGGTCGCCTGGATGCGGAACTGCTCCTGGCTGCCGGACGCCATCTGCACGCGCATCCCCTTCGGCAACATCCAGTTCCTGTTCACCCGCGAGACCTTCTGGATGGTGGTCTGGCAATCCTGCCTCTTCGCCATCACGGCGGTGATCTTCAAGGCGCTGCTCGGCTTCATCGTCGCCCATTTCGTCCACAACATCCCGGACAAGGGCCAGCGCAAGTGGCGCGGGATGCTGCTGATCCCCTGGGTGATCCCGCCGGCCATGTCCACGCTCGCCTGGCTCTGGCTGTTCGACCCCTCCTACAGCGCCTTCAACTACACGCTGTCCTTCTTCGGCATCGGCCCGATCCCCTGGACGGGAAATGCCAACTGGGCGCGGTTCTCGGTGATCCTGGTCAATATCTGGGTGGGCGCGCCATTCTTCATGATCATGTATCTGGCGGCGCTGAAATCGGTGCCCGACCAGCTTTACGAGGCCGCCGCCATCGACGGCGCTAACTGGTGGCAGCGCATCTGGTACATCACCCTGCCGATGATGCGGAACATCATCGCCATCACCGCGCTGTTCTCCACCATCGTCACATTCGCCAATTTCGACATCGTCCGCGTGCTCACCGCCGGCGGGCCGATCGACAAGACGCATCTCTTCGCCACCTGGGCCTTCAAGATCGGCATCGAGGGCTCGGACATCCCGCTCGGCGCCTCGGTCTCGCTCTTCATGGTGCCGATCCTGATGGTGGCGGCGATCTTCATCCTGCGCGACATCAACCAGAGGGGGAATGAGGCATGACGGACGCCGCCCTCACCCGGACGACGCCCGCGCGCAAGGTGCGCTACGGCAGCATGACGGCGGATCGCGAATGGGCCCTGCGCTGGTCCTATGTGTTCCTCGTGATCTTCGCGGCCTTCTCGCTGCTCCCGCCGCTCTACATGTTCATCACCTCGCTGAAGACCAGCGCCGAGATCTCGGCGGCGACGAACCCGTGGTGGGTGTTCAATCCCACCCTGTCGAACTATGTGGCGCTGCTCACCGAGCCGCAGTTCCTCATCTTCTTCCGCAACTCGGCGGTGGTCTCGGTGCTGGTGGTGATCATCACCATGCTCATCTCGATCCCCGCCGCCTTCGCCCTGTCGCGGATGCGCTTCTGGGGCTCGGCGACGCTCGCGACGGGCGTCTTCCTCACCTATCTCGTGCCGGACACGCTGCTGTTCATCCCGCTGTTCAAGATGTTCGCGACGTTCCACGAATGGACGGGCATCCAGCTCCTGAACCGCTGGTGGGTGCTGCTCATCGTCTATCCGACGCTGACCGTTCCCTTCTGCACCTGGATCATGATCGGCTACTTCGCCTCGATCCCGAAGGAGCTGGACGAGGCGGCGATCATCGATGGGGCAAGCTGGGTGCAGGTGCTCACCCGCATCTTCATTCCCGTGGCGCTGCCCGGCATCATCGCCGCCACGATCTTCGCCTTCACCGTGAGCTGGGCGCAGTTCCTCTATCCGCTGGCCTTCACAACGTCGGTGGACCAGCTGGTGCTGCCCGTCGGCATCATCACCACGCTCATCAAGGGCGACGTCTTCAACTGGGGGCAGATCATGACCGGCGCGCTGCTCGGCGCGCTGCCGCCGCTCATCATCTACGCCTTCCTCATGGACTACTACATCGCAGGCCTGACCGCCGGCGCGACCAAGGGCTGACGGAGGCGGGACAATGGCAGGCGTGACCCTCAGGAAGGTCGTCAAGCGTTACGGCGACGTCGAGGCCGTGCGCGGCATCGACCTCGACATCGCCGACGAGGAGTTCGTCGTGCTGGTCGGCCCGTCGGGCTGCGGCAAGTCGACGACGCTGCGCATGATCGCGGGGCTCGAGGACATTTCCGATGGCGACATCGCCATCGATGGCGATGTGGTCAACGACGTGCCGCCGAAGGACCGGGACATCGCCATGGTGTTCCAGAACTACGCGCTCTATCCGCACATGACGGTGGCGGAGAACATGAGCTTCGGCCTGCGCCTGAAGCGCTACCCCAAGGCCGAGATCAAGGCGCGGGTGGACGAGGCGGCGCGCATCCTCGACATTAAGGAACTGCTGGAGCGCAAGCCCAAGGCGCTCTCCGGCGGCCAGCGCCAGCGCGTCGCCATGGGCCGCGCCATCGTGCGCAACCCCAAGGTCTTCCTCTTCGACGAGCCCCTGTCGAACCTCGACGCGAAGCTGCGCGTGCAGATGCGCACCGAGATCAAGAAGGTGCACCTCAAGGTGCGCACCACCACCGTCTATGTCACCCACGACCAGGTGGAGGCGATGACGCTCGCCGACCGCGTGGTGGTGATGAACAACGGCCGGATCGAGCAGATCGGCCCGCCGAACGAGCTCTACCACCACCCGCGCACCCGCTTCGTCGCCGGCTTCATCGGCTCGCCGGCCATGAACTTCATCCCGGCCAGGCTCACGGAGACGTCGGGCGCCCTGGTGCTCCATCTCGACGGCGGCATCGTGCTGCCGGTGCCGGCATCCCGCACCGCCCGCTACAAGACCTATGCGGGGCAGGACGGCCTCGTCCTCGGCATCCGTCCGGAACATGTGACGGAGGCGGGAGACGGTACACTTGGGCCGGGCATCGCGCCTTTCGACATCGGCCTCGACGTCATCGAGCCCATGGGCCACGAGACCCTGGTCTATTTCACCATCGGCGGCGAGACCCATTGCGGCCGGGTCCACCCCGATGCCGGCGCGGCGGATGGCCAGCCCATGCGGCTCGCCGCCGACCTCAACCACATGCACCTGATGGACGCTGCGGGGGTGGTTCTGTGAAGCGGGGCCGGTGCTGATCAGAAGAACTGGTCGAGCACCATGGTCAAGACGATGCAGATGACGAGGATCAGGTCGATGAAGCGGCGGCGGGCGTTGTAGCGCATCAGCATGCCCGACAGCGCCACGCAGAAGGCACAGGCCGAGGCGAGGAAGGCCAGCGGCAGCAGGTCGAGGTTCAGCACCAGCGCCACGGCGATGAAGGCGGCCACCGCGACGAGGGTGGAGATGACCACGGCGAAGAGACCATAGGCGCCGGAGACGTCGGTGAAGCGCAGCAGGGCGCGGCGGAGGGTGCCGATGTCGCGGGGCGGTACGCTGATGTCGTAGAGCGCGCCGAGTGCCCGGCCGCTGGCGAGGAAGGCGAGAGCCGCGGCGCCAGGCATCAGCGCGAGAAGCGCGAAGCGCCTTTCGCTGGCGATGCGCTCGATGCCGACCACACGCTCGACGAAGCCGAAGGCGGTCAGCAGTACCGAGCCAATGGTGAGGGCGCTCGCGACGATGACGCGGGCGACGTCGATGAGAGCCCGCTCGCGATCGATCGGCGGGGGTGCGGCGTCAGGTGTCATGCGGCGGCCCGATGCAAAACGGCGGAGCCATGGGGCCCCGCCGCATCATTCTCTCTGCTGACCTTTAAGGCGAGGTTGCAGTCAGGACTTGGACACGTCCGGCTCGAAGGTCAGGCCTCCGGCTCGAAATTCATGGCAACGCCGTTGATGCAGTAGCGCAGGCCGGTCGGCGGCGGGCCGTCCGGGAAGACATGGCCGAGATGGCCGCCGCAATTGGCGCAGTGCACCTCGGTGCGCACCATGCCCCAGGAGCGGTCGACGGTCTCCTCGACGGCGCCGGGAAGCGGCTGGTCGAAGCTCGGCCAGCCCGTGCCGCTCTCGAACTTCTTGTGCGAGACGAAGAGCTTCTGGCCGCAGCCGACGCAGGAGAAGGTGCCGGCGCGCTTCTCGTAATTGAGGGCGCAGCTGCCGGGCCGCTCGGTGCCATGGCCGCGCAGCACCTGGTACTGCTCGGGGGTGAGGATGCGGCGCCATTCCTCGTCCGTCTTGGTGACGGGGAAGGTCTTGGTGGCACTGTCCATGGCGTGATCTCCCTTCGAATGGTTCGGCGCGAACAGCGCCCAGATGTCGGCGGGCCTCATGATGTCACTCCGCTGCAACCGCGGCGCGGCGGCCGCGCGATGCGTCGGCCCGACGGGCCCTGACGAGATTGACGGCCACCAGCACGAGCCCGGCAAAGGTCACCCAGAGCGCCGGGCGGATGCCGAAGCCGATGTCGAGATTGGCGGCGAGGATGCGCGAGGCCATGACGCCGGTCATGGTCGCGTACCAGAGCGCCTCGAGCAGCGCGGTGGCGATCCCGGATATGAGTGCGAGGGCCAGGAGCTGCAATGGCCTGACCGCGAAACCCGCCCGTCGCATGAGGCGGAAGCCCATCAGCCAGACGAAGAAGCCGAGCATCAGCACGGGCTGCGACACGTCGAGGCGCGTCTGCAGGAAGAAGTGCCAGATGGCGACGAAGGCGATGGGATAGGCGAGGAGATGCAGCCGGTTCCAGGCGGTGCTGCCGAGCCGGCGGATCATGGCGTCGGTGGAGGTGACGGTGAGCGCGACGAGGCCGAGCAGGGCGGCAAAGCCGATGGTCAGATAGAAGCGCAGAAGGATCTCGCTCGCGACCTTGCCGAGGTCCCAGGCCTGCTCCATCGCATAGAGCACGAGATGGGCGATGGCATAGACGGCCGCCGCGACGCCGATCATGCGGCGCACCAGGATGAGCTTCGGCCAGTCTGCGACGAAACGCAGCGGAGTGACGAGGAGCGAGACGAGCAGCAGCCGCACCGACCAGTCGCCGGACTGGTGGATGGCGGAGGTCACGGGCTTCGAGCCGAGCGTGCCCGTCGCCGCCTGGGCAAGGATCCAAAGTCCCGGCGCGATGACGCCCAGGAAGACAAGCAGCTTGAGGACGGAGAGGTTCCCCGCCCGGTCGTTCCACGGCAGCATGCGGCATCCCCGGTGGTGGCCGATGTCATGCCATACGCGGCGAGCCCGCAAGGGGTTACATCGGCGCGCCTCACGTTGAAGTGAGGGGGATCGGCGGATGCCGTCGCCGCCCTATTCCGCCGGGCCGCCGGTGAGCCAGGTCTTGCCGCGCCGGTAGAGCGCCTCGACCTCGGGCCCGCGGAGGCCCGGCATGTCGCGCTTCACGGTGTAGCCGATCTTGGTCTGGATATAGGCGAGGTGCCGGTAGCCCTCGGGGAACTGCGCGAGCAGGTCCGGATCGAGGCTCAGCTTCGCATCGGGGAGGACCGGGTCGAGCCGGTCCTTCTCGTAGATCGGCTGGCGCAGCACCACGCCCCAGCGCCCGTCACGCTTCTCGATGAAGTCGTAGAAGCGGCCGGTGCAGACGACGTCGCAGAGCACGCCGTCGACGGGCCCGCGCTGCGAGATGGTCATCTTGGTCTGGGCGATCGCGCGGTTCCCCTCGCGATCGATGGTGGTGCCCCCGAGGAAGTGCAGGATCGAGACGCCCTTGGCCCAGCCCTCGCGGCTCGCCCGGATGAAATCTGCCGCCGGCCCCTGGTACCAGGTCGCCATCATCTTCCCATCGGAATGCCAGCAGGTGAGGAAGCGATCCCAGTCGCCGGCATCGCGCCACAGCGCCCAGTTCTCCACGAGGTCGCGGATGGCGAGGCGTTCGATGATGTCTTCGGTCATGCGGCAGTCCGATGGTGGGTGGAAAACAGTCGGCGCTCAGTCCTATCCGTCATGGCCGGGATTGTCCCGGCCATCCACGAATGTCTGACGCGCGAGGCTTTGGCGTCACTCAGAACGGATAGGGGCGCGGGCCGGTCTGGATGGTGATCCAGCGCAGCTCGGTGAAGGCGTCGATGCCGGCCTTGCCGCCGAAGCGGCCATAGCCCGAGGCCTTGGTGCCGCCAAAGGGCATCTGCGGCTCGTCATGCACGGTCGGCGCGTTGATGTGGCAGATGCCGCTCTCGATGCGCTTGGCGACGCCGAGGGCCCGGCCGATATCGCGCGAGAAGACCGCAGCGGAGAGGCCGTATTCGGTGTCGTTGGCGATGCGGATGGCCTCCTCGTCGCCGTTGACGCGCACCACGGTCACCACCGGGCCGAAGCTCTCCTCGCCATAGATGCGCATGGCCGGCGTCACCTTGTCGAGGATGGTTGCGGGCATCACCGTGCCCTCCAGCGAGCCGCCGGCGGCAAGCGCCGCGCCCTTGGCAGTGGCGTCGTCGACCAGCACCTTCACGCGCTTGGCGGCCTCTGCCGAGACGAGAGAGCCCAGCACCACATTGCCGGAACGCGGGTCGCCATAGGGCAGCGACTTCGCCTTGGCGGCGAATTTCTCGACAAAGGCATCGGCCACCTTGGCATCGACGACGATGCGCTCGGTCGACATGCAGATCTGGCCCTGGTTCATGAAGGCGCCGAAGGCCGCGGCCTTCACCGCCTCGTCGAGGTCGGCATCGTCGAGGATGACGAGCGGCGCCTTGCCGCCGAGCTCCAGCAGGGCGGGCTTCAGATAGCGCGCCGCCGTCTCGGCAATGATGCGGCCGACATGGGTCGAGCCGGTGAAGTTGACGCGCTTCACCGCACGGTGGGCGATGAGCGTCTCGACCACCTTGGCGGCATCCGCCGGCGCATTGGTGACGACGTTGACGACGCCGGCCGGCAGGCCCGCATCACGCATCACCTGACCGATGAGCTGGTGCGTCGCCGGGCACTGCTCGGAGGCCTTGAAGACGACGGTGTTGCCGCAGGCAAGCGGCATGGCGATGGCGCGCACGCCGAGGATGACCGGCGCGTTCCACGGCGCGATGCCGAGGATGACGCCGACCGGCTGGCGCACGGCCAGCGCCAGATTGTTCGGCTTGTCGGTCGGAATGACGTCGCCGGTGATCTGGGTGGTCATGGCGCCGGCCTCGCGGAGCATGCCGGTGGCGATACCGATGTTGAACATCGCCCAGCCCCTGGTCGAACCGGTCTCCGCCATCATGGCGGCGACGAAGTCCTCGGCGCGCTGCTGCATGAGGTCGGCGGCGGCATTGAGCTTGGCGCGGCGCTCGCTGGGGCCAAGCGCCGACCAGGCCGGGAAGGCGGCCGCGGCCGCGTCGACGGCCGCCACGGCGTCGGACACCGTCGCCGCGGCGGCGCGGGTGGCGACCTGGCCGGTCATGGGGTCGAGACGGTCGAAGGTGCGACCGTCGGCGGCGCCCAGCTCGCGGGCGTCGATCATCAGGTTGACGTGCTTCATGGCGGGACTCTCCGGGAAGGCGGGGGATCGCACGGCCACGGGTGCCGGCGGGGTGGAATAGGACTGCGGCGGATGTTCGCCCGTCGCCGGCAGCGGCGGGGGCGAGAACAGCGGAGGCGGCGCAACGGCGGGAGCCGCCGCGTCGTCATTGGCGGGGGCGGCACCGCCGAGATAGGCGGCGGCGACCTGCGGATCGTCGGCGAGCGCCGCAGCGGCGCCCTCCCCGACGATGCGGCCATTGGCGATGAGATAGGCGCGGTCGGCGAGCTTCAGGCAGCGGCGGGCATTCTGTTCGACGATGAGGATCGCCATGCCGCGCGCCTTGATGGCGGCGAGCCCCTTGAACAGTTCGCCGGTCATCACCGGCGACAGGCCAAGCGAGGGCTCGTCGAGCATGAGGAGGTTCGGCCGGCTCATCAGCGCGCGGCCGATCGCGACCATCTGCTGCTCGCCCCCCGACATGGTGCGGACCTGCTGCGACAGGCGCTCGGCGAGGCGGGGGAAGAGCGTCAGCACGTCGTCGAGGGTCGCTGCCTCATGGGCGCGGGCCCGCTTAGGGAAGGCACCGAGCATGAGGTTCTCACGGACGGTGAGGTCACCGAAAATCCCGCGCCCCTCGGGGACGAGGGCGATGCCGCGCTCGACGATGCGGTGCGGGTCGGCAGCCTCGAGGCGGCGGCCCTCGAAGGTGACGCTGGACTCGGCCGGCACAAGGCCGGCGAGCGCCTTGAGCAGCGTCGTCTTGCCCGCGCCATTGGCGCCGAGAATGGCGACGGTCTCGCCGCGGCCGACTGTGAGCGCGACGCTGTCGACCGCGCGATGCGGGCCGTAGGAGGCGGAGAGGCGGGCAACCTCAAGCATCGTCGTCTCCCAGATAAGCCTTGATGACCGCGGGGTCGGAGAGCGCCTCGGCGGGCGAGCCTTCCGCGATCTTGGTGCCGGCGTTCATGACGACGCAGCGGGTGCAGAGCGCCCGGATCGCGTCCATCACATGCTCGACCATGACGATGGTCATCCCGTCGGCGGCGAGCGCGGCGATGAGGGCGATGCCGTCCTTGAGCTCGGTCGGATTGAGGCCGGCGAGCCATTCGTCGAGCAGCAGGAGCTGCGGCTCGGCGGCGAGTGCGCGGGCGAGCTCCAGCCGCTTCTGGTCGATATAGGTAAGGCTGCGGGCGCGCTCGTCGGCGCGGGCGGCAAGGCCCACGCGCGCGAGAAGCGGCAGCGCCCGCTCCTGCGCCTCGGCGGGCGAACAGGCGCGTGCGCCGAACATGGCGCCGACGGCGACATTCTCGGCCAGCGTCAGGCTGGGCATGACCCGCACCAGCTGGAAGGTGCGGGCGATGCCGGCGCGGGTGATGCGATGGGCCGCGGCGCGCTCGATCGGCCGACCCTCGAAGAGGATGGCGCCGGAATCGGCGGTGAGATTGCCGGTGATGAGGTTGAGCGCGGTGGTCTTGCCGGAGCCGTTGGGACCGACGAGGCCGACCACCTCGCCGCGGCGGACGGAGGCGGTGAGGCCATCGACGGCGCGCAGGCCGCCGAAGGCTTTGGATACGCCGTGGAGTTCAAGGAGCGGCTGCATCGGGTCACTCCGCCGGATGGGCGCGGCGGCGCCCGGCGCGGCCCAGCACATCGCGGCCCTGGTCGATCAACCCGACAATGCCGCTGGGCACGAAATAGACGATCACCAGGAAGGCGAGGCCGAGAAGGATGGAGAAGGAATTGGGGAAATTCGCCTGCAGGATCTCGAAGAGGGTGGCGAGCGGCACGACGCCGAGGATCGGCCCGTAGAGCCGCGCCGCGCCGCCGAGCAGGGCCATGATCAGCACCTGGAAGGAGATGATCGGATTGAAGGCGATGGAGGGGTCGATATAGGTCCAGCGCGGCGCCATGATCGCCCCGACCACGGTCATGAAGGTCGCCGAGATGACGAAGACGGCGACCTTCGCGACCGTCGTGTCGATGCCGGCATGGCGGGCCACCGTCTCATCCTCGCCGATGGCCTTGAGCGCCCAGCCGAGGCGCGAGCGCTGGATGAGGAAGCCGGTCAGGAGCACGAGGACGAGCACGCCGAGCAGCATCCAGTAGATGCCCTGCTGGGTGACGTCGATGAAGACGAAGCGGCCGACCGTGCCGCCATATTTCGCCTCGGCCCAGGTGACGAGCTGGCGGACGAGCTCGGCGAGGCCGAAGGTGAAGATGACGAAATAGACGCCCGACAGGCGGAGCGTGGAGAGGCCGACGATGGTGGCGATGACTGCGCCGATCAGCGCCGCGACGGGATAGACCAGCGCCAGCGGCAGCTTCTCGCCAAGGAAGGCCATGGTGTAGGCGCCAAGGCCGAAGAAGGCGGCGGTGGCCAGCGACACGTAATGCGTCGGGCCGGAGAACAGCGCCCAGGCGGTGGCAAGCACCGCATACATCAGCACGTTGACCAGCAGCGCCATCCAGTAGGAGCCGGCGACCAGCGGCAGCGGTGCCAGCACCGCCGCGGCGGCGAGAATGGCAAGCGGAACGATCCAGTCCTTGGCGTTCATCGGGCGGCCTTTCCGAACAGGCCGGTCGGCCGGATGAGCAGGATGCCGAGGAAGAGCGCGAAGTTGACCGCCAGCGTCAGGCCACCGTCGAGGAAGGCGGCGGTGAGCGCCTCGGCGAGGCCGAGGATGAGGCCGGCGACGAGCGCGCCGAAAATGTTGCCGACGCCGCCCATGATGACGACGATCAGCGCCTTCATGGTGAAGACCACGCCCATGGCGGCGTTGAAGGTGAAGAACATCGAGACCAGCACGCCGGAGGCGGCCACCAGCGCGCCGCCGAGGCCGAAGGCGAAGGCTGCATAGGCGGTGGTGTCGATGCCGACGAGGGGGGCGGCGGCGGGGTTCACCGAGACGGCGCGGATCGCCGTGCCGATGCGGGTGCGCATGAGGAAGAGGGTGAGCGCCAGGGCGATGGCGACCGCGAGGCCGGCAGCGAGGAGGCGGTTCAGCGCCACGGTCGAACCGATGATCTGCACCGGCACGGCAAGGTAGGAATAGCTGACATAGGACCCGCCGAAGATCATCAGCAGGATGCCCTGGACGACGAAGAGCAGGCCGAAGGTGGCGAGGATGGAATCGACCTCGAGCGCGCCCGGCGATTTCGCGCGGCGCACGAGCGGCGTCATCAGCACGCGATAGACCGCCCAGTTGAGCGCGAAGGAGAGCGGCATGGCCACAGCCAGCGCCAGGATCGGGCTCACCCCGGCGACCGTGAACATCACATAGGCGAGGAAGGAGGCGGCAATGGTGAACTCGCCATAGGCGAGGTTCATGATCCGCGCGACGCCGTACTGGAGCGACAGCCCCATGGCGATCAGCGCATAGATGCCGCCGAGGATCAGTCCCGACAGGATGACGTCGACGAGGAACATACGGGCGTCTCCGGGAGAAGCCGCCGCCCCTCAACGGGGCGGCGGGCCTTGGCGAAAAGGCGTCAGGCGGTCGGCCAGGCGGGCTTGGGGAAGATCGGCGCCTTGGTGCCACCGACCTTGGTGGGGGCAAGCGCCACGAACTCGCCCTGCTGCCACTGGCCGACCCACCACTGGTCGACCCGCTGGTTGTCGACGAACTTGATGGGGCCGAGGATCGTGTCGAAGGAATTGGCGCCGATGTCGCGGACAAGCGCCGCCTTATCGATGCCGACCCGCTCGATCGCCTGGGTGAGGACCTGCAGCGTCGAATAGGTGGTGGTCGAGGCCCAGCGGTCGGGCTCGCGGCCGACGATGCGGTTGTGGCGCTCGATATAGTCCTTGATCCGCGGGTTGGTCACATCGACGCCGCCGATGCCCATGACGCCCTCGGCATTGGCGCCGAAACGCTGCTTGTAGAGCGGGAAGGCGGTGCCGACGGCGGTGTAGAACACCTTCGGATTGAGACCGGCGATGCGTGCCTGCTCGGTCAGCGCCAGGGTGTCCGGCGGATAGGAGAAGGCGAGGAACATGTCGGGCTTGAGCCGCGCCGCCTCCGAGATGATGGGGGCGAGGTCCTGCGTGCCCGGCGGATACTGGCGGTCCATAACGATCTGGAAGCCGGCCCTGGCAATGCCGGCGCGCGCGGCGCTGACGAGCTCGAGGCCGAACTGGTCCTGCACGGAAGCGAGCGCCACGGTGTTGCCGAGACCCTTGTCCTTCAGCGTTGCGAGGAGGTCGGTCAGCGCGGTGATGGCGGTGGAGGGCCGGTCGAGGAACAGGAACATGTTGTTCCAGCGCTTCACCAACTCGGGCTGGCGCTCGACGAAGAAGGTCGAGGCGAGATGGGGGAAGCCGCCGCGGTTGAACGAGGGCGCCACCGCGAGGTTCATCGCCGTGCCCCAGGGCGGCAGAAGCAGGTCGACCTTGTCCTGGTTGACGAGGCGCTCGATGTTGCGGACGGCCTCTTCCGACTGGGAGCGGTCGTCATACTCGACGAACTCGATGGCGCGGCGCTGGCCGCCCGGCAGCCTCAGGCCACCGGCATCGTTCGTCTCCTTCAGCCAGAGCTGGTAGTTCGGCAGGGTCGTGACATTGGCGCCGCCGGCATTCGGACCGGTCTTGGAGATCGAGAAGCCGATCTTGACCGGCCCCGGCTGGGCGCGGACCTGGGGCGCGGCGAGCGCCGCTGCGGCAATGCCGCCGACGACGGCGCGGCGGCTGGGGTGGGTGATGCGCATCTTGGGCCTCCTTGGGTGTCCCCCTGTCCCGGGGGTGTCGTTGTGGTCGTCATGCCTCTATCAGGACCCGCCCTCCCGCGGGTCCGCCTGTCAGCCGCTGATCTTGATGTCGGCGGCCTTGATCACCGGCTCCCAGAGACGGACCTCCGCCTGCATGGCGGCGGCGAGCTCCTCGGGGGTGGAGCCGACCGGCGTGGTGCCGATCTCGGCGAGCCGCTTCACCACGGCGGGGTCGTGCAGCGCCGCCTTCAGGCCCGCCGACAGCCGGGCAATGATCTCCGGCGGGGTGCGGGCGGCGGTGAAGAAGGCGAACCAGGACTGCATCTCGTAGCCCGGCACGGTCGCCGAAATGACCGGCACGCCCGGCAGATCCGCCAAGGGCTCCTTTGTCGAGACGCCGATGGCGCGGATGGTGCCGCCGCGGATCTGCGAGGCGGAGACGGTGAGCGTGTCGAACATCACGTCGAGGCGGCCGCCAATCAGGTCGTTCATGGCAGGGCCGGCGCCGCGATAGGGCGCATGGACGATGTCGACCTTGGCGAGATATTTGAACAGTTCACCGGCCATGTGGATCGATGAGCCGATGCCGGCCGAGCCGTAGGTGAGCTTGCCGGGATTGGCGCGGGCGCGGGCGAGAAGGTCGGCCGGCGTGCGGTCGGCAGAGGCTGCCGGCACGACCATGACGTTCGGCACGGTGATGCCCATGCCGACGGGCGCGAGGTCCTTGAACGTGTCGAGCGGCATCCGCGCATAGAGCAGGTGGTTGATCGCCACGGCACTGGAGGTGATGAGCAGCGTGTGGCCGTCCGGGTCCGTGCGCGCCACCTCGGCCGAGGCGACATTGCCGCCGGCGCCGCCGCGGTTCTCCACCACGACCGGCTGGCCCCATTCCTGCGACAGCCGCTCGGTGAGATGGCGGGTGACGATGTCCGCCGCCCCGCCCGGCGGGAAGGCGACGACGATGCGGATGGGCCGGCTTGGCCAGGCCTGGGCCCTCACGAGCCCCGGGCTCGCGATCAGCCCTGCCCCGGCGAGGCCGGCGGCGAGCACGTGGCGACGGTTCGGCGATGCATCCTGCGCCATGTCGTTCCTCCCTGTGTGTCCATGTCGTCCGCGGTCGTTCGGTGCCGTCGGATCGTGATCGGGTCGTCAGCCTTCCATCAGATGGGGCAACCATACGTCGAGTACAGCAGCCCTCCTGTCCTGTTTCACCACGCGCAGCGCCTCGGCGACAGCCGCCTCGACCTCGTCGGGATGTCGCACCTGGCGCGCGTGGGCACCGCCGGCCGCCGCGGCAATGCCGGCATAGTCGGGCGGCGGGTCAAAAGCGACGCCGATATCGGCCGCGCGGCTCGCCTCGCCCTGCGGATGGACGGCGAGCATCGAATAGCGCGGGGCGCGCCAGCCGCGGTTGTTGAAGACGACCTGCAGGAAGGGCGTGTCGTAGTGGCGCGCCATCCAGTGGACGGTGGAGGGCTGCGAGAACATGTAGGAGCCGTCACCGGTCAGGGCGATGACCGTCTTGGCCGGATCGGCGAGCTTGGCGCCGATGGCCGCGCCGCCCGTCCAGCCAAGATTGCCGCCGCCGGAATTGAGCATCTGGCCGGCGCGGGTCGGGGCGATGTGGTTCACCACCACCGGATAGTTGGTGATGCCCTCGTTGAGGACGATCGTGTCGGCATCGACATGGGCGCGGACGCAGGCCGTGACATATTCCGCCGTCAGCCGGTCGCCGGCGGGCTTGGCTTCGGCCGCGGCGAGGGCCTGCTTCCGCTCATCGTGGGCGCGGGCATAGTGGGCGCGGCGTTCGCCGATCCGCGCGACATCGAGGCTGATGCGGTCAAGGCCGGCATTGAGCTGGGCCAGCGCCGTCTGCGCGTGGACGCGGAAGACGCGGCGCGCAGGGATCGACCAGAGCGGCATGTCCTGCTTCAGCGGGTCGACGTCGAGGTGCCAGATCTTCGCGCCGGGCGCAGGCTTCGAGACGGTGGGGATCCACGGCACATCTGAATCGATGACCACCACCACGTCGGCGGCGGCGAGATGGGGGTTCTGCCGCGGCTCGTTCCACTGGCATCCCAGATACATCGGGTCGTCGTGCGGCAGGTTCACCGCGTTCGGGACGCTCTCGATCACGCCGATGCCGAGCGGCCCGACAAGGCGCTGCAGCTCCGCCACAGCCTGGGTGTTGCGGCCGAGATAGGAGGTGACGATGAGGGGCCGGCGCGCACCGGCAAGATCGGTGAGCAGGGCGTGGACGGCCTCCTGGGGCAGGGCGGCCGGCGCGATGGGGGCGAAGTCCTCGACGGCGAGGCCGGCCTGCGCTGCGGGGTCGAGCGTCTCCTCCATCACCTCGCGGGCGCCCATCAGATAGACCGGGCCCTTGGGGTCGGACTGGGCGAATTGCAGGGCGCGCCAGGTCATCTGCTTGATGTTGCGCCCGGTGCGCAGCTCGGCGTCGTAGCGCATGTAGCCGCGGACGATGCCGCGCTGGTCGTGGACGTCCTGGATCCACTGGATGAATTCGTTGCGGCTGCCCGGCAGCTCGCCGAACTGGGTGAAGGGCGAGGCTCCCGCGAAGATCAGCACGGGGACGCGGCCCTTGGAGACGTTGTGCACGGCGCCGGCGAGCGACTGCGTCCCGCACTCCACATGGACGATGACGGCCTGGGCGCGGCCGGAGACCTGGGCGTGGCCCTGCGCCGCGGTCAGCGCCACCATCTCGTTCGGGCAGGTGATGACCTTCGGCAGGCGACGGCCGCTGCGAGCGGCTTCGGCGAGCGCCTCGATCATGGCGGGATGGTCGCTGCCGAAATTGCAGAACAGATAGTCCACGCCGGCTTCGGCGAGCGCTTCGAGGAAGGCGGTGGACGCTGTGTACATGGACGGTCCCGATGGTGGGGCGGCAATTAGTTGGATATCCAACAGTTAGAGTCAAGACCACCTTGTGAGGCGGCTGCGGGCCGTGTCATGGTCGCGCTCCGCGGCCGTGGCCGCCCTTCCTCGACACCATGGCTGACGCGATCCCGCCCTCTTCCGAGACCGACCGAAGCGACGCGCGCAGTGACGACGCGCGGCTCGGTCCGCTTGACGATTTCATCGGCTTCCACCTGCGCCTGGCGCAGGAGGCCTCGTTCCGGGCCTTCGCGAGCCGCGTCGGCGATCCCGACCTGAAGCCACGGCGCTTTGCGGTGCTCACCCTCATCGCCGAGAACCCGGGCCTGACGCAGACGGCGCTCGGCAAGGCGGCGGGGAGGGACAAGTCGACCCTCACCACCACGCTCGACGACCTGGTGAAGCGGGGCCTCGTCAGCCGCGAGCGGGCGCCGAACGATCGTCGCAGCTACACGCTGTTCCTCACCGACAAGGGCTGCGCCCTGCACCAGAAGCTGATGGCGGCGGCGCGCGCCCATGACGCCGATCTCGACCGGCTGGTCGGCCCCGAGAACAAGGCGCTGTTCCTGTCGTTGCTGCGCCGGATCGCCTGCGAACTCGGCTGAGAGGCCGGCCCGCCGGTTGCGCAAGGTCATCTTGCCGGGAAAGTCATGGCTTTTTGCGCGGGAAGCGCCTAGGGAAGGCGCGACAGTCCCCGCCATCCCCTGCCGCGGCTCATCCGCCGCCCCTGCCGCGCCCGATCGCCGGCATGCTCTCCCGTCCGAAAGATCCGACCCTTTGACCAAAACGACCATCCCGCCGCAGCTCGCCGCGGCTCTCGCTGCCCGCGACTATGTCGACCTGACGCCCGTCCAGACCGCCGTCGTCGCCAAGGAGGCCGCTGACCGCGACCTCCTCGTCTCCGCCCAGACCGGCTCGGGCAAGACGGTGGCCTATGGCCTGGCGCTGGCCTCGACGCTGCTCGACGGCGCCGAGCGCATGGGCCCGCCGTCCGATCCCCTCGCCCTCATCGTCGCGCCGACGCGCGAGCTTGCCCTGCAAGTGCAGCGCGAATTCCAGTGGCTCTATGCCGAGACCGGCGCGCGTATCGTCGCCTGCGTCGGCGGCATGGATGCGCGGCGCGAACGGCGCCTGCTGGAAGAAGGCGTGCACATCGTCGTCGGCACGCCGGGCCGCCTGCGCGACCATATCGAGCGCGGGGCGCTGGCGCCCTTCGAGGCGCGGGCCGTCGTCCTCGACGAGGCCGACGAGATGCTCGACCTCGGTTTCCGCGACGACCTCGAATTCATCCTCAACGCCACGCCTGAGGACCGCCGCACCCTGCTGTTCTCGGCGACGCTGCCGGCCGGCATCGTGACGCTGGCCAAGCGCTATCAGCATGACGCGCTGCGCATCGAGGCGGGCGGCGGCGAGCGCGGCCACCAGGACATCGCGTATCGCGCCATCCGCGTCTTCCCGAACGAGGCCGAGCATGCGGTGGTGAACCTGCTGCGCCAGCTCGACCCGCAGACCGCGATCATCTTCGCCAACACGCGCAATGCCGTGCGCCACCTGCACGCGACGCTCGTCGAGCGCGGCTTCTCGGCGGTGTTCCTCTCGGGCGAACTCGGCCAGCACGAGCGCAACCTTGCCCTCCAGTCGCTGCGCGACGGCCGCGCCCGCATCTGCATCGCAACGGACGTGGCGGCACGCGGCATCGACCTGCCGAACCTCGCCCTCGTCATCCATGCCGAACTGCCGCATGACGCCGAGGTGATGCAGCATCGCTCCGGCCGCACCGGGCGCGCCGGCAACAAGGGCGTCAGCGTCCTCGTGGTGCCGACCAACCGCCGCCGCCGCGCCGAGAGCCTGCTGGCGGAAGCCGGCATCCGCGCCGAATGGTCCGGTCCGCCGACGGCGGAGGAGATCCGCGCCCTCGACCGCGAGCGCATCTTCGCCGATCCGGTGCTGACGGTGGCCGCCGACGAGGAGGACAGCCAGATCGCCGAGCTGCTCATGCAGCGCCGCTCGGCCGAGGAGATCGCCGTCGCGCTCGCCCGCGTGCTGCGCTCGCGCCTGCCCGAGCCGGAAGAGGTCTCCGATCCCGGCCATGGCCGCGCCGCGCCGATCAAGGGCCGCGAGTCGCGCGACATGCAGGTCAGCGGCGACATGGCCTGGTTCCGCCTCGATGTCGGCCGGTCGAACCGCGCCGATCCGAAATGGCTGCTGCCGATGCTGTGCCGGCGCGGCGGCGTCACCCGCCAGGATATCGGCGCCATCCGCATCAACGACACCACCACCGAAGTGCAGGTGGCGGCGAGCGTCGCCGAGAAGTTCATCATCAATGCCCGCAAGGGCAATGCCGACGACGTCCACATCGCCCCCATCGAGGAGCGGCAGGAGGAACGGCCGCGCCGTCCCGCGCCGCGCCGCGATGACGAGCGCGGCGACAAGCCCGCTGGCGATCGCCCGTTCCGCAAGAAGGGCCCGCCCGGCCCGCCGCGCGGCAAGGCGGAGCGCGGTGGCTTCAAGCACCGCAAGAACCGCGAGCGCCGCTGACCCATGCCGGCGGGCGGCCCGATCACCGTCTTTGTCGATGCCGACGCCTGTCCGGTGAAGGACGAGGTCTACCGCGTCGCCCAGCGCTACGGCCTCGCCGTGAAGGTGGTGGCGAACAGCCCGCTCGGCGTGCCGCGCGAGCCATGGATCGAGCGCGTGGTGGTGAGCGAGGGGCCCGACATCGCCGACAACTGGATCGCCGAGCGCGCCGGGCCGGCCGACATCGTCATTACCGCCGACATTCCGCTGGCTGCGCGCACGGTGAAGGCCGGGGCGACGACGCTGGCGCCGAACGGTCGGCTCTTCGATGCCGGCTCCATCGGCCTCGCGCTCGCAACGCGCAACCTCATGGACGATATCCGCTCGGCCGGCGGCGCGACCCGCGGCCCCGCGCCCTTCTCGCCGCGCGACCGCTCGGCGTTTCTGTCAGCCATGGACCTCGCAGTGAACCGGCTGAAGCGGGCGGGGTTCGGCGGCTAGCAGGCGCTACCGTCACAGATTATCGCCTGCCGCGCATCAGCGAGGCCGATGGGCAGCAGGATGGCGAGGAGGACGATGAGCGGGAGGCGGCGGCGCGGCCTAGAACTCGACATCCAGCTCCTCGATCTCCTCCGGCTCGGCCTTGGCGGCGGCGATCCATTCCTTCATCGGCGCCCAGTCCATGATCGCCCGGCAATAGGCGGCAGCCGCGGCGTCGATGGGCACGTCGTAGGTGTAGAAGCGCATGCAGACCGGCGCATACATCGCATCGGCCACCGTGGGCTTGGCGCCAAAGAGGAACGGCCCGCCATGGGTGGAGAGGCACTCGCCCCAGATGGCGAGGATGCGCTCGATATCCGGCTGGGCGCCGGCCCAGATCTTGAAGCCGGAATAGCGGGCCTTGAGGTTCATCGGCAGCGCCGAGCGCAGGTTGTGGAAGCCGGAATGCATCTCGCCGCAGATGGACCGGCAATGGGCGCGGGCGATGCGATCGACGGGGAAGAGTCCGGCCTGCGGGTATTTCTCGTTGAGATATTCAGCGATGGCCCAGGTGTCCCAGATCTTGGCGTCCTCATCGATGAGGGCAGGCACCAGGAAGGAGGGCGAGAGCAGCAGCAGCTCGGCGCGCTGGCCGGGATCGTCGAGGGAGACATGGACCTCGTCGATGGCAAGGCCCGCGAGCTTGCAGATGAGCCAGCCGCGCAGGGACCATGACGAATAGTTCTTGCTGGAGATCGTCAGCTGGGCCTTGGGCATGGGCATCTCCCCTGCAGGGTCCCTTTCGAGAGGGAAACCCTATGGGAAGAATACTCTCGCAGCGCAGCAAAAAGTGCACTAGCTTTTTTTGGGCGCAGCGCCAGGGGGGCGAGGCGACAGGTTCGGACGGCCCATGATGTATCGCGCCTTCGAATTTCAGGCCCGCATGTTCGAGCCGGTGCGCGACGCCGCGAAATTCGCGCTCGCCGCTTTCGGACCGGGGCTTGAGGCGACCGACAGCCGGTTCGGCCGCGAGATGATGGCGACCTGGAGCATGGTCGCCAACGCAGGCTTCACCCATACCCGCCCCGACTACGGCATCCGCACGGTCATGGTCGGCAATCGCGAGGTGGCGGTGACCGAGGAGGCCACCCACCGCACCCCGTTCGGTACGCTGCTGCATTTCCGCAAGGACACCGAGGTGGTCCAGCCGAAAGTGCTGCTGGTGGCACCGCTCTCAGGCCATTTCGCCACCCTGCTGCGCAACACGGCGAAGACGCTGCTGCAGGACCATGACGTCTTCATCACCGACTGGCACAGCGCCCGCGACATTCCCTGGACCGCGGGCCGCTTCGGCTTCGACGAATATGTCGAGCACCTCATCGACTTCGTCCATGTGCTGGGGCCGGGCACCCACATCGTCGCGGTGTGCCAGCCCTGCGTGCAGGCGCTGGTGGCGGCCTCGGTGATGGCGCAGGCGGACGACCCCGACCAGCCGCGCAGCCTGACGCTCATGGCCGGCCCCGTGGACGTGCGCATCAACCCGACAAAGGTGAACGAGCTCGCCTTCGACCACCCCTACGAATGGTTCGAGCAGAACCTCATCCACACCGTGCCGCTGCCCTGCGCCGGCGCGGGGCGGCGGGTCTATCCGGGCTTCCTCCAGCTCATCGCCTTCCTGTCGATGAACAAGGAGCGGCACATCAAGTCGCATCTCGACATGCACGGCCATCTCGCCCGCGGCGAGACCGAGAAGGCCGAGGCCATCCGCACCTTCTACGACGAGTATTTCGCCGTCCTTGACCTCACCGCCGAGTTCTATCTCGAGACCATCGACAAGGTGTTCCAGCGGGCGCTGCTGCCGAAGGGCGAGCTCACCTACAAGGGCCGGCCGGTCGACCCGTCGGCGATCCGCCGCACGGCGCTGCTCACCGTCGAGGGCGAGCGCGACGATATCTGCTCGCTGGGCCAGACGGTGGCCGCGCATGACCTCGTCACCAAGCTCAAGCCCTTTCGCAAGCGCCACCATATGCAGGCCGGTGTCGGCCATTACGGCGTGTTCAGCGGGCGGAAATGGGAGGGGCAGGTCTATCCCATCGTCCGCAACATGATCCTCGCCAGCGAGTGAGCCGCACCTCGTCCGCCGCAGGTGCCTTCGTTGCAGGAGCGGGCTATAGCCGGTGGCGGGGCGCGCTGCGCTGATTCCGGCGGCCGCCCGTTCCGCAAGGACGATGCCCATGATGCTCCACCGCCTCGCCCGCGCCGCGCTGATCGCGGTGGCCCTCAGCCTCACCGCCGCCCCCGCCTTCGCCGACGATATCGGCGATGCGATCGAGGAGGCGCGCCGCGCCTATCGCGCCAATGACCTCGCTGCCGCCAAGGCGGCGCTCGACGTCGCCTCGCAGCTCATCGCCCAGCGCAGCGCCACGGGCCTGTCGCGCTTCCTGCCCGCCGCGCCCGCCGGCTGGACCGCCGGCGAGGCGGAGACGGATGCCAGCGCCGCGGCCATGTTCGGCGGCGGCCTCATCGCCAAGCGGCGCTATTCCATCGGCAGCCGCGAGGCGACAGTGCAGGTGCTGGCCAATTCCCCGCTCATCGCCCAGGTGGCGCCGCTCTTCTCCAATGCGCAGCTGCTTGGCGCCATGGGCCGCGTCTTCCGGGTCAAGGGCAAGACGGCCGTTCTGGCCCGTGACGGCAATATCCAGGTGCTGCTCGGACGCACGCTCGTGACCATCGAGGGTTCGGCCAATGAGCAGGAGAAGCGCGCGCTGCTCGACGCGCTCGACCTCGTGGCCATCGAAGGCTTCAACGGCTGAGGAGGCCACCATGGCGCTCGGATTCCAGATCCTGCCGAAGACCCTGCCGAATGATCCGGCGCTGAAGGCGCTGCTCGCCGGTATCCCGACGCCGCTCATCAGCGACAACATGGCCCGTCTCTTCGCCGCCGGGCCGGCGCTGCGTCCCATGCATGACGGGACGCCCATGCTCGGCTTTGCCCTGACGGTCCGGACGCGGCCGGGCGACAATCTCCTCGTCCACAAGGCCATCGACATGGCGGCGCCCGGCGACGTCATCGTCGTGGATGCGGGCGGCGACCTGACCAATGCGATCATCGGCGAGATCATGGCCCGGCTCGCCGAGAGCCGCGGCGTCGCCGGCATCGTCATTGACGGCGCCATCCGCGATTCCGACGCGCTTGCCACCATGAGCCTGCCGGTCTTCGCCGCTGGGGTCACCCATCGCGGCCCCTACAAGGACGGCCCGGGCGAGATCAACACCGGTGCGGTGGTCGGCGGCCAGTGCATCATGCCGGGCGACCTCGTGGTGGGCGATGCCGACGGTGTGCTGGCGGTGCCTCGGGCGGAGGTCGAGAGCGTGGCCGCCCTGGCCGCCAAGCAGCTCGCCGCCGAGGACGCGACAATGAAGGCGATCGCCGAGGGCAGGCTGGACCGTAGCTGGGTGGACAAGACCCTGGCCGCCAAGGGCGCCGATCTCGGCAAGGCCTCGCAGTACTAGGCCGCCGCCTCCGCGGGGCCCCCAATGCGGCGGGCCTCGCCGCCGTCGATGAGCACCTCGATGGCGGCAGGATGGCTGAGGAAGCCCGCGGGGCTCGCCGTCGGGCCATAGGCACCGGATTGCAGCACGGCGACGAGATCGCCCTCCACCAGCGCCGGCATCGCCACCTTGCGGGCCAGCGTGTCGAGCGGCGTGCACAGAGGGCCGACGACGCTTGCAGGTCCCTCCGCCGCCTGCGCCATGCGCGAGGCGGGCACAATCGGATAGTCGCGCTTGATAACCTGTCCGAGATTGCCGGAGGCGGCGAGGTGGTGGTGCATACCGCCATCGACGACGAGGAAGCGCTGGCCGCGCGAGATCTTCGCAGCCAGCACGGCGGTGAGGTAGAGGCCGGCTTCGCCGACGAGATAGCGGCCCGGCTCGACCAGGATATGGGCGTCGCGGATCAGCGGATCGGCAGCCTTCAGCGCGACGAGGTCCGGAACGCCGGCCCTGACGGCGGCGAGGTCAAGTGTCGCATCGCCGGTGAAATAGGGGATGCCGAGCCCGCCACCGAGGTCGATGGTGCGGAGCGGCCGGCCGAGGCGGGCGGCGACGCGGCTCGCAACGCTCAAGGCATGGCGCCACTGTCCCAGCAGCACGGCCGCGTCGAGGATCTGCGTGCCGGCGAAAAGGTGGACCCCGGCGAGGTCGAGATGAGGCAAGGCTTTGAGGCGGTCGACGATGGCGTCGAGCTCTTCCTCGTCGAAGCCGAAGGGCGCAGCCTTGCCGCCCATGCGCATGGCGCCGCCCTGCGCCTCGGCCACGGGGTTGACGCGGATCGCGACGGGAACGCGCCGGCCGAGGCCCAAGCCGATCGCCTCGACATGGGCGGCCTCCTCGACGCTCTCGAGGTGGATCTCGCCGATGCCGGCGGCGATCACCGCCTCGAGCTCGGAGCGGCGCTTGCCGGGGCCGGCGAAGAGCATCTCCGCCGGGGGCACGCCGGCGGAGATGGCGGCGCGGAACTCGCCGAGCGAGGCGATCTCGATGCCGGCGCCGGCTTCGTGCAGCACCTTGACCACGGCGGGGTTGGGGTTGGCCTTGATGGAATAATGGATGCCGGCGAAGCCTTCGAGCGCCGCCGCGAGCGACCAATAGGCGCGGCGGATGAGGGCCGCGTCATAGGCGAAGAGCGGCGTACCGAAACGCTGGCTAAGGGTGCGGGCGGGGATGCCGCCGATGAGGAGATCATCGCCGGTGGCGGTGAAGTTGTCCGCGATCAGTCGCTCGGTCAGGCCCGCCTCAGCCATGGGCGCGCTCCCGGACGAGGCCGACATAATCGACCTTGCCATTGGGCGTGACCGGCAGGCGCTCCACCAGTTCCAGGGCGCGCGGCACCATGTAGGGCGGCAGAAGGTCGGCGGCCGCCTGCAGCACGACCGCGACATCGACCTCGCGGATCGCCACGGCGACGGCATGGACCTTCTGGCCGGCGAAGGCATCGGGCAGGCCGATCACCGCCACCTGCTGGAAATGGCCCATCGCCATCAGGCACTCCTCGACCTCGGTGGGGCTGATGCGGTGGCCGGAGGATTTGATCATCGCGTCGTTGCGGGCGACGAAATAGAGGAAGCCGTCCTCATCCTCGGTGACGAGGTCGCCGGAGAAGCAGACGGTCTCGCCGCCCTCCGTCACCAGGCGGAAGGGATGGGGCTTCAGCACCTCCGCCGTTGCGTCGGGCCGGTTCCAGTAGCCGAGCGAGACGGTCGGCCCGCGATGGACCAGAATGCCGGGCTCGCCGGGTTTGGCCCGCCGGCCATCGGCGGTGACCACCAGCATCTCGCATTCGGGGATTGCCTTGCCGATGGAGGTCGGCCGGCGGTCGATCTCCTCCGGCGGCAGGAAGGTGGAGCGGAAGGCCTCGGTGAGACCATACATCAGGAAGATGCGGGTCTCGGGCAGGAGGACGCGCAGCCGCGAGACCGTCTCGGAGGGCACGGCGCCACCGGAATTGGTGATGTAGCGCAGCGTCGGCAGCGGCGTCTTGGCAAGCGACGGAGTCGCGCGGGTGAGGATGGCCCAGATCGTCGGCACGCCGGCGAGGCCGGTGATGCCATGGGCGACGATGGCCTTCACGATGTCGGCGCCGAACTGGAAGGTCAGCAGCACCATCCGCGCGCCCTGCTCGACCGATGTCAGCAGCTGGTTGAGCCCGTAGTCGAAGCTGAAGGGCAGGATGGAGAGGATGCGATCCTCAGGCGTGATGCCGAGATAGGTGCGGACGATGCGCGTGCCGGCGAGAAGGTTGCGGTGGCTCAGCATGACGCCCTTCGGGCGGCCGGTGGAGCCGGAAGTGTAGAGGATGGCAGCGAGGTCCTCGCCGATGCCGCCCCGCGGCAGCGGCAGCATGGCCGGCGCCTCGGCGGCGTCGGGGCCATCGGTGGTCAGAAGGACGGCGCCCAGCCCGTCGAGGGCCTCCGCCATCTCGTCAGCCGCCTCTGCGCGGGTGAGGACGATGCGCGCCGTGCAGTCGGCGACGATGTGGCGAACCTGCGCCGGCTTCAGCAGGACGTTGACGGGCACCACGACGCCGCCGGCCATGGAGACGGCGAAGATGGCGGCGCATTCCTCGAGGCTCTTCGGCAGGACGACCGCGACCCGGTCGCCGCGTTCGAGACCGGCGGCGAGGAAGCGCCTCGCAAGACGCCCGGCGGCGGCGTGCAGCTCGCCATAGGTGGCACTGCGCGCGCCATCGACAACGGCGATGCTGTACGGGACGGCGGCGGCCGTCGCGTCCAACAGGTGATGGAGGAGAAGCGGCTCCGGCCTCACGCGCGCTGGCGCTCCACGAAGGCGGCGAGGGTCCCGACCGTCTCGAAATTGTCGGGATCGAAATCCTCGTCGCTGAGCTCGACACCGAAGCGCTCGCCGAGGAAGGCGACGAGGTCGAGGATGCCGAGGGAATCGATGGCGCCGCTGGCGATGAGCGGCGTCGCAGGCGTCACGCCGCGGGCAGCGAGCACGGGGAAGCGCTCCTTCAGGAAATCGGCGATGTCGTCGGTCACGTCCATGGTCTCAGCCAGCACGGCGGGGGTCCTCCAGGGATGCCATCATCAGATGCGCAGGAAAACAAATTCGGAATAGGCGTGGTCGACCGCGGCCGCCGGCGGCGTGCCACGGAAGAAGGTCGGCCGGGCGCGGCGGGTGAACCAGCCGCCGGGCACGTGGTCGCCGGGATCGGCCGGCAGTTCCAACACGGCGAGGCCGCGGGCGAGGAGATGGCGGGCGATCGGGCCGATGGCCCCGCGCACGGCGGCGAGATCGGTCGCATAGATGATACGCGCGACGGGAAGGCCGCGACGGCTGGCGACGGAGACGACCAGCGGCATCTCGCCGTCGTCCGTGATGAGACGCAGCACCAGACAGCCGAGGTCACGATGACCGGCGAGCATCACGGCCTCGGCCGAATCCGGAATACCGTCGAGGATGCGCGCGCCACCGCCCGGGACGAAGGCCGCCACCGGCAGGGCCACCAGAAGGGCGCCGGCATGACGCTGGACGAAGCCGAAGCGGCCGATCATCTCGGTGACGGCCGGGCTCGGCGTCAGGTCGGTGAAGACGTCCGCCGGCTCTTCGAGGACGCGGGTCAGCATCCGCGGGGCAAGGAGACGGAAGCGGGGATCGACATACCAGCTCGACAGGTTGACGACGCTGCCGCCGTCGGCGCGGCGCGAGCGGATGGTCAGCATGACGCCAGCCGACTCGCCCTTCATGCGCATGATCTGGCCGATGGGACCCAGGCCGGATGCGGCATGGTGGGCCATGAGCCGCTCCAGCCCTTCTGTCCAGAAGTCCGGCTTGCGCATGGGAAAGCCGCGCGCCAACAGCGCGTGCGCCTCCCCAAGCGTCTCCCGTTCGATCGGCTCCAGCATCGGCATCAGTCTAACCGGTCCCGGCCCGGCCCATAGAACATTGTGAACACATCCTTAACTGCCACCCTTAATCGCCGGAATTACGGATTACATGCGGGAATAAGACGGTACTCACGTCCGAAGAGCGCCTGCGGTGCGCGAGTACTGCATTTGCTTCGGAAACAAGCGGTTACTCTAGCGCGTCTTTCGGCCACTCCTTGGCTGCGACCAATCGACCCGTGCGCGCGAGACTGGGATCCTGTCCCTTGGACTAAGCTCACCACCGATATTCGCAGATGACTCGATGTGTTCGATACTGCATCGCAAAAGAAATTCTGCGTCGCAAAATAAATCCATTTAAATTCGCGGTGCTGCATGATGTTTTGCGATTGAACACGACGAAATCATCCGCTCATAATCGAAACAGACCCGCGAAAGACGGGCCGCACCGCAGAGTGCACGACCAATCCCGGGAGGATTACGGAGATGGATACCAGGCTCACGCGCCGTCGGGCGCTCGCAGGCATGGGCGCGGCAGCTTTTGTCATCGGCAGCCCGTCTCTTCTCAAGGCGCAGTCGCCGATCACGCTGAACGGCGCCGTGCAGTTCAACGACGACCATGCCTTCACCAAGGCGCTGGTCCGCTTCGAGGAGCGGGTGAAGGCGCTCTACGGCAAACCGATCGCCTTCAACCTGCACAAGAACTCCTCGCTCGGCCTGGAGAAGCAGTATTTCGAGTACATGGCCCAGGGCCGGGCGGTGGATTACGGCATCGTCTCGCCGGCGCACATGTCGACCTTCGCCCGCGCCGCGCCCTTCATCGACGCGCCCTTCGTGTTCCGCGACGTGGACCACATGGGCAAGGTCGTCGCCGCCAAGATGCTCAAGCCCATCGAGGACGAGGTCGAGCGCCGGGCTGGCGTGAGGCTTGTCGGCCATGCCGGCGGCGGCACGCGCAACATCTTCGCCAACAAGCCGATCAAGAACCTGGCGGAGATCCGCGGCCTCAAGATCCGCGTGCAGGGCGCGCCGATCTGGTCGCGCACCTTCTCGGCGGTCGGCATGTCGCCGACGGTCATCGCCTATAACGAGGTCTACAACGCCATCCAGAACGGCGTGATCCAGGCCGGCGAGAACGAGGCGGCCGGCGTCGAGGCGATGAAGTTCTACGAGGTCGCGCCCAATCTCGTCCTGACGCAGCACGCGGTCTCCATCCGGCCGATCTGCTTCTCGATGAAGACGCTGACCAGCCTGCCCAAGGACCTGCAGGACGCCATCCTGCAGGCCGGCGTGGAAGCGGGCGAGTTCGGTCGCCAGACCGAGTCCAGCGAGGACGGCGCCAAGCTCGAAGCGCTGGAGAAGGCCGGCCGGCTCAAGCGCATTGCCTTCGAGGAGCGCGATGCGATGAAGAAGCTCACGGACCCGGTCATGGCGGCCTACGCCAGGGAAGTCGGCGCCGAAGGCATCTTCGGCCAGGTCAGCGGCGTCTGACGGCCGCATCCGACAGCGGACAGCGGGCCCGCCGCCCTGGCGGGCCCCTCACCCCCATCGCATCCGAAAGCACACCATGGCCCCCGACAGCACCGCGCAGCCCGCGGCGAGCCTCTGGCGACGCTTCACCGCCGCCTATGCGGCGCTCCTGTCTCATCTGGTGGTCGTGTCGATCGCCATTCTGCTGATCCCGGTCAGCCTGCAGATCTTCTCGCGCCACACGGACCTCATCCCCAGCTATATCTGGACCGAGGAGATGGCGCGGTTCCTGTTCATCTGGACCATCGCGATCGGCGCCATGATCGGGGTTCGCGAGTCCACCCATTTCGAGGTGGACGTCATGCCGGAATTGCCGCCGCGCGGCGAGGCAGCGGCGCGCTTCATCGGCCGCATCGGGATCCTGTTGCTGGCCTGCGTGTTCGTCTTCGCCGGCATCAAGTTCACGCAGTTCGCCTGGTTCCGCACCTCGGAACTCGCCGACCTGCCGCTCTGGCTGATCCACCTGCCCTGGCCGCTGATGGGCGTCACCTGGATCGTCTTCCTCGGCGAGCAGATGCTCGACGACATTCTCATCATGGCCGGCCGCAAGGCGCCGCCGCAGAAGGCGTCGCTGGCGGATATCGACGCGGGGACGCTCAACCTATGACCGGATCCGTGCTCACCGCCGGACAGGCGGCCTTCGTCCTTTTCGGCTCGTTCTTCGCGCTGATCGCGCTGCGGGTGCCGGTCGCCTTCGCGCTCGGCCTCGCCTGCCTGCCGATCCTCCTCATCGAGCCGCGCCTCGACACGGTCACGTTGATGTCGGAGAGCTTCAACGCCTTCAATTCCTTCATCCTGCTGGCGGTGCCATTCTTCCTGCTCACCGCCAACCTGATGAATATCGGCGGCATCACCGACCGGCTGCTCAAGCTGTCGCGCACCATGGTCGGCCACTGGCCGGGCGGCCTCGCGCAGATCAACGTCGTGCTGTCGCTGTTCTTTGCCGGCATTTCCGGCTCCTCGACGGCGGACGCGGCGAGCCAGTCCAAGATCTTCATCGAGGCGCAGCGCCGCGAGGGCTATGACGACTCGTTCTCGGTGGCGATCACCGCGGTCTCGGCCGTGCTTGCCGTCATCATCCCGCCGTCCATCCTGATGATCGTCTGGGGCGGCATCCTCACCACATCCATCGGTGCGCTGTTCCTTGCCGGCATCATCCCCGGCATCCTCATCGCGCTGGCGCAGATGGCGACGGTCCACGTCTACGCGGTGAGGCGGGGCTATCCGACCTATCCGCGCGAGAGCTGGCGGGCCTTCGTCTGCGCCTGCGCCCATTCCTTCCTGGCGCTGATGACGCCCGGCATCATCATCGGCGGCAAGATCTTCGGCTGGTTCACCGCCACCGAATCCGCCGCCATCGCCGTGCTCTATGCCGGCGTCCTGTCCTTCGTGGTCTACCGGGAGATGAATGCCAAAGGGCTCTACGCGGCCCTGCTCGACACCGGCAAGCTCACCGGCATCATCCTGTTCTGCGTCGGCACGGCGAGCTGCTTCGGCTGGCTTTTGGCCTATTACAAGATCCCCGAGGTCATCCTCGCGGGGGTTTCGGCATGGAACATGGGGTTCATCGCCACCGGCTTCTTCATCGCCGCCGTGTTCCTTGTCGTCGGCTGTTTCCTCGACGCCATCCCCGCCATCATCATCTGCGGGCCGATCCTCCAGCCGCTCGCCAAGGCGGTGGAGATGGACCCCGTCCATTTCGCCATGATCGGCATCGTCTCGCTGGCCTTCGGGCTGGTGACGCCACCCTACGGGCTCTGCCTGATGATCGCCTGCGCGGTAGCGGGGATGCGGATGCGAGACGCCATCAAGGACACGGTCATCATGCTGATCCCGCTGCTCATGGTGCTGGCGCTGGTCATCGTCTGGCCCAAGGTGACGCTGTTCCTGCCGAGCCTCGTTTCGCCGGAATTCCTGAACTGAGGGGCGAGGCCCCTCCCCGACCCGCAAGGAGTGCATCATGGACTTCACCGGCAAGGTGGCCTTCGTCACCGGCGGCGCATCCGGCATCGGCGAGGCGGCGACGCGCGGCTTCGCGAAGGCCGGGGCGAAGGTCGCCTTCACCTATATTTCCAGCGGCGCCGAGGCCAATGCGCTGGAGAAGGAGATCGCGGCAGCCGGAGGCCAGGCCCTCGCCATCAAGGCGGACATGACGCGGGAGGACGAGGTTGCGGCGGCCTTCGCCGCAGCGGTCCGCGCCTTCGGCACGGTGGACGTGGTCTTCACCAATGCCGGCGGCATCCTGCAGCGCGTCGGCACGGCGGACTCGACCCTGGACCTCTGGGAACGGACCTTCGACCTCAACGTGATGTCGACCTACCTGACCTGCCGGGCAGCGGCGGCGATCATGACCGCAAAGAAGTCCGGCGCCATTGTCACCATGTCGTCGCTGGCCGCGATGAATGGCGGCGGCCCCGGCGCCCTGCACTATGCGGCGTCGAAGGGTGCCATCGTCACCTATACGCGGGGGCTCGCGAAGGAGCTCGGGCCCCACGGAATCCGCGTCAACGGCGTTGCGCCGGGGCTCATCGCCACGCGCTTCCACGTGCAGTTCAACACGCCGGAGGGTCGCAAGTCCGTGGTGGAGCAAACGCCGCTCCGGCGCGAGGGCACGGCTGAGGACGTTGCCAACCTCGTGCTGTTCCTCGCCTCGGACCAGGCCTCGTTCATCACCGGCGAGACGGTGCAGATCAACGGCGGCACGGGGCTCTATTGACCCTACAGGGAAGAGGCCATGCCTCGTCCCATCTGGCTCGATCAGATCGTCACGCCACCGTCCACGACCAGGCACTGTCCCGTCATGTAGGTGGAGGCCTTGGAGCCGAGATAGACGGCAGCACCCGCGATCTCGTCGGGGTCGCCGATGCGGCGGAGCGGCGTCTCGCGCTCGCGCGCCTCGCGGGCCTCCTTGTCCTCCCACAGCGCCTTGGCGAAATCGGTCTTGATGAGGCCGGGGGCGATGCAGTTGACGCGGATGTTGTGGCGGCCGTGCTCGTGGGCGAGGTTGCGGGCGAGCTGCATGTCGGCGGCCTTGGAGATGCAATAGGCGCCGATGACCTCCGAGCCACGCAGGCCCCCGATGGAGGAGACGATGATGATGGAGCCATCCTTCCGCTCGATCATCTCCGGCACGACCATCGAGATGAGCCAGTTGTTGGCGACGATGTTGTTGGTGAGGATCTTGCCGAAGGCATCGTCGGAAATGCCGGCCATCGGCCCGTAATAGGGGTTCGAGGCGGCGTTGCAGACGAGCACGTCGATGCGGCCGAACTGGGCCCGCGTCTCGTCGACGAGGCGCTGCAGGTCCTCCTTCGAGGAGATGTTGGCGGGCACGACGATGGCGGTGCCGGCGCCGTGCTTCGCGTTGATGGCATTCGCCACCTCCTCGCAGGGCCCGGCCTTGCGGGAGGAGATGACGACCTTGGCGCCGTGCTCGGCCATGCGCTCGGCAATGGCCCTGCCGATGCCGCGCGAGGACCCGGTGATGACGGCGACCTTGCCGCTCATGTCGAAGAGGTTCATGGCGTGTCCTTCCCTGTTTCTCTGCGGGTGAATGGCCCCACCCTTACCCTCCCCTTTTCGCTCCGCTCCAAGGAGAGGGGGACCACGGCGTCGTGCGGCGACCGAGACGGCTGGGCCAAGCCCAACCTGTCAGATGACCCGCGCCGTCGAAGTCCCCCTCTCCTCACGCCAGCGAGGGGAGGGTGCGGGTGGGGCATGAAGCCGGCAACGGCAGCCGGACCGACCGGCCGCCGTCTGCCCATCACCCTCAATGGTTGACGTACTTGCCCATCTCCATCCGCGCGATGGAGCGGTTGTGGACCTCGTCCGGACCATCGGCGAGGCGCAGGGTGCGGATGTGGGCATAGGACTTGGCGAGACCGAAATCGGTGGTCACGCCGCCGCCGCCATGGGCCTGGATCGCGTCGTCGATGACCTTGAGGGCGACGCGGGGCGCCGCGACCTTGATCATGGCGATCTCGAGCTTGGCGACCTTGTTGCCGACCTTGTCCATCATGTCCGCCGCCTTGAGGCAGAGGAGGCGCGTCATCTCGATGTCGATGCGGGCCTCGGCGATGCGCTGCTCCCACACCGACTGGTCGGAGACGCGCTTGCCGAAGGCGACACGCGACTGGAGCCGCTTGATCATCTTCTCCAGCGCCACCTCGGCAACGCCGATGGTGCGCATGCAGTGATGGATGCGGCCCGGGCCGAGGCGCCCCTGCGCGATCTCGAAGCCGCGGCCCTCGCCGAGGATCAGGTTCTCGGCGGGAACGCGGACGTTCTCCAAGAGCACCTCGGAATGGCCATGCGGCGCATCGTCGAAGCCGAAGACCGGCAGGTGGCGCAGCACCTTCACGCCCGGCGCGTCGAGCGGCACGAGGATCTGCGACTGCTGCATGTGCTTGGCCGCGCCCGTGTCGGTCTTGCCCATGACGATGGCGATCTTGCAGCGCGGATCGCCGACGCCGGACGACCACCACTTGCGGCCGTTGACGACATAATCGTTGCCGTCGCGACGGATGGAGGTCTCGATATTGGTGGCATCCGAGGAGGCGACCGCCGGTTCGGTCATCAGGAAGGCCGAGCGGATCTTGCCGGCCATGAGCGGACGCAGCCAGGTCTCCTTCTGGTAGCGCGAGCCGTAGCGGTGCAGCACCTCCATATTGCCGGTGTCGGGGGCCGAGCAGTTGAACACTTCCGACCCGAAGCCGACGCGGCCCATCTGCTCCGAGCACATCGCATATTCGAGGTTGGTGAGACCGGCGCCGTGGAACTCGTCGTCGTCATGCTCGGACGAGGGCGGCAGGAAGAGGTTCCACAGGCCGTCCGCCTTGGCCTTGGCCTTCAGCTCCTCCAGCACGGGAACGACCTGCCAGCGGTTGGCGCCGAAGCCCTCCATTTGGGCGTCGTAGGTGGGGATCGCCGGATAGACATGGGCGTCCATGAAGGCGATGACGCGGTCACGCCAGTAGCGCTGGCGGTCGGACATGGTGAAGTCCATGGGGATCCTCCTTGGGTTTTCTCGTTCAGGTCGGGATGGGGGGAGCGGCGAGGCTGCGCGTGACCAGCCCCAGGAATTCGGCACGGATGCCGGCGAGATCGACACCCGCGGGATCGAGCACCCATTGGGCCATGATGCCGCGCAGCGCCGCGGAGAGGATGAGCGCCTGCGTGCGCGCATCGATGTCCGGGCGGATCTCGCCGGCCTCGATGGCGCTGGCGATGAGGCGGCCGAACTCGGTGGCGGAATCGCGGTTGAAGGTGGCGACCGCCTCGGCCAGCGCCGGCTTGTGGGCGGCGCCCATGAGCACGGCGATATAGGCGCGCATCTTGGTGAGCCCGACGGAGGGTCGGGCGAAGGAGGCATCGATCGTCGCGACCAGGCGGGCAAGGCCCGTGGTGCCGCGCAGCCGCTCGCGGCGCTGCTGGGTGAATTCGTCGTGGATGGCCTCGGCCATGGCGGCGAGGAGCTCGTCCTTGGAGCGGAAATAGTGGCCGGCAAGGCCGCGGCTGTAGCCGGCGCGTTCACCCGCCTCGGCCAGAGTCAGGCCGTCGACGCCCTTCTCGGCGACGATCTCGGCCGCCGCCGACAGCATGCGGCTCTCGGCCTCGGCCCGGCGCTCGGCCTGGGTGCGGCGGCGGCGAATGGCGACGGGCTCGGCGGCGGCCTGTGCCGCCTCCCCTGCCCCGATCGCCTTGCGCGGCACCGCGCCCATCCCGTCATCCCGTCGTCATGTTATTTGCTTGCTCGCAAACAAATAACATCGCCGTGCTTCGGTCAATCGGGAAGGACGCGATCGGCCGTTTGGGGGAGGCTCAGCCGAAGCGGCGGGGGCGCAGGCCCTGGTGCAGCCAGGTGATGAGCGAATAGACGTCGAAGACCGGCAGCCCCAGTTCGGCACGCAGGGCGCTCCCATAGGGCGGCATGTTGGTGCATTCCAGCACGATGGCCCCGACCTCCGGGTGGCGGGCGAGGAGGTCGCGGCCGGCGGCCAGGATGTCGGCTTCCGCCAGCGCCGTGTCGAGGTCGTGCTTCTCCGCCTTCACCAGCACGCGGAAGAGCTCGCGCCCGCCCTCGACGCCGGCGACCGGCGTGTCGGCCGGCGCGCCGACGGCGGCGAAATGGGCTGGTGTCAGCGAGGGCGCGCTGACCGTGATGACGCCGACCCGTTGGCCCGGCGGCAGCGTCGCCTGCACCCAGGGGATCTGCATCAGCGCCGAGGTCGCAACCGGCACGGCGACGGCCGCCGCCAGCTCGCGCTGGAAGAGGCTCAGGAAGCCGCAGGTCGTGGTGATAGCCTCGGCGCCGCAATCGACGAGATCGCGAGCGGCGGCGATGAAATCGGGGAGCAGGCCCTTCGCCCCGTCGAGCACGACGCGCTCGGCCGAGGCGCCGCGCACGACGCGGTAGAGGACGGGAAAGGGCCAGGTCGTGGCATTGCCCATGTCGCCCGGCACGCGGGCGAACCGGGTCTCCAGCATGAGGATGCCGAGGGGGGCGCCGTGGACGGCCTTGCCGCCGCGGGCGATGCTCCCCCCGGCCATCGTCACGCTCACATCAGGTCGAAGCGGATGGGCTGGGCGCCCTTCAGGAGGACCATGCGGCCGAGCGGATGGACGTTCTCCATCCCCTCGATGATGGACAGGAAGTGGTTGCCGGCGAGCGGGCCGGCCTTGGAGGCGAAGGAGACCGGGCCATAGGCCATCAGGATCTCGGTCTCCGAGACGCCGCCGGGATAGAGGATGATCTGGCCGGGAGCGGGATGGCTCGTCGCGTTCTCGTAGCCGACGCCGAAATCGAGGTCGCCGAGCGGCATCCACACGCCCTCGCCGCTCCAGCGCACGTGGATGATTTCCGAGATGAAGGGCAGGGCCTTCAGGAAAGCGGCGCAGGTCTTGGGGGCGGCCTCGGTCTCCAGCTTGGCGACGAAGGTGTAGGGGCCGGCGGTGATCTTCAGCTTGGTCATGAGGGGCTCCGAAAGGCCCGCGATATGTGCATGGGGCGCGGGGCTTAAGCAAGCGCCGCAGCGGAAGGCTGGCCGGCAGCAAAGTGTTTTCAACCCGGCGGCAAATCACCCACACTCGCGCCAAGCCGCCGGCACGGGCGGCAGGCGTTGGGCACGATATCCAGGGCAGGCATCCATGGCGCGCATCCGCATCGGCATCATTGGCCTCGGCAATGCGGTGGAGCCGCATGCCAAGAGCCTTCTCGACCTGAAGGACCGCGTCGAGGTGGTGGCCGCAGCCTCCCGCAGCGAGGAGCGGATCCGGGCCTTCGCCGCGCGTTTTCCCTTCCCCATCACCGCCGACATCGCGGGCGTGCTCGCCGCGAGTGACGTCGATGCGGTGTGGATCCTCACCCCGCCGAACTCCCATCTCGAACTGGTCAGGGAGGCGGCGCGCGGCCGCAAGCACGTGCTGCTGGAAAAGCCGCTCGACATCAGCCTCGACCGTGCCGAGGCCATCGTCGCGGAGATGCGCGGGGCGGGTCTCACCCTCGGGGTCACTCTGCAGCATCGCTTCCGGCCGGCGGCGCTGAAGCTGAAGGCGTTGCTGGACGAGGGTGCGCTGGGGCGGATCGGCGCGGCGAGCTGCACCGTGCCGTGGTGGCGGCCTCAGGCCTATTACGACCAGCCCGGCCGCTGCACCATGGCCCGCGACGGCGGCGGCGTGCTCATCACCCAGGCGATCCACACGCTCGACCTGTTCCGGTCGCTCGTCGGGGACATGACGGTGACCGCGGCCACCGCGACGACGACGCCGGTGCACCGCATGGAGACAGAGGATTTCGCCGCGGCGCTGGTGCGGCTCGAGAACGGCGCGCCGGGCGTCATCCAGGCGACGACGGCAGCCTTCCCCGGCGGCGAGGAGCGGATCGAGATCATGGGGACAGCCGGCACGGCTTGGCTCGCCGGCGGAACCCTGCGCGTCGCCTTTCTCGACGGGCGGGAGGAGATCGTGGTGCGCCACGAGGGCGCCACCGGCGGCGGCGCCAATGTCATGGACTTCCCGCACGACTGGCACCGGTCGCTGATCGGCGACTTCCTCGACGCCATCAAGGAGTGCCGGGAGCCCGTCGTGTCGGGCGCGGAGGCCTTGAGAAGCCAGCAGCTGATCGCGGAGATTCTGGATCGGGCGGGCTGGCGGACGGAGGGGTAAGCGGGGCGATGCCCTCACCTCTCCCCGGCGGGGAGAGGTCGACGAGCGCAGCGAGGCGGGAGAGGGGGAGCTTTCGCGGAAACGAACAGCCCCCCCC
>NZ_JAPZTZ010000010.1 GCF_027532945.1 Phreatobacter sp. | reverse complement strand
GGAGCGTGCTGCAGCCGTAACGCCGCCGGGGTCATGATCGTCATCGGCGCCACGGGTTCGCGCCGTCGCGCCAGGATGTTCAGGACGACATCGGCGGAATGGACGCCCTCGCGAATGGCCTCGGCGCAGGCAGCCTCGACAACCGGCAGGCCGTCACTGAGCACGGCCGTGAGGACGTCGACCATCTGTCGGTCCCCATCGTTGGATCCGGCCAGCTTGCGGCGGACCCGCTCGATGCTGGCGGGCAGGACCCAGTCCTTGAACGGCGCGCCGTCACTGCCAGCAACTGGTTGATGTCAGCCACCAAGTCAGACGATTCCGGTTCTGCCGCCAGGTGTGCTCGCGGGAACTGGACCAGATTGGTGGCAAGTTCGCCCGACGAAGCGGTCATTGGTCACCCAGCCCCCTCATTCGCGCCCCGATGAGGCGCGCCACCGTCGTCACGCCGTTTCCAAGTCACCCGTCCGCTCAGGCCGCTCGCACCATGCTCAGGAAGCGATCGACATGCGTCTTGAGGCGCGCGCCCTGCTGCGACAGTTCGTGCGCGGCGGACAAGACCTGGGCTGAGGCAGAGCCTGTCTCAACCGCCCCCTGGTTGACCTCGACAATCGCCGAGGCGACCTCAACGGTTCCCCTCGCTGCCTCATGGACGTTGCGCGCGATCTCCTGAGCGGTGACGCCCTGGTCTTCAACCGCAGCGGCAATAGCCGTCGCGATGTCCGAGACCTCGACGATCGTCGTCCCGATCGCCCGGATCGAGGCAGCCGCATCGCGCGTTGCTGCCTGCATGGCCGTAATCTGCGCACCGATTGCCCCGGTGGCCTTGGCGGTCTGGCCTGCCAGGGCCTTGACCTCGGAGGCGACAACCGCGAACCCTTTTCCAGCCTCGCCAGCGCGGGCCGCCTCGATCGTCGCATTGAGAGCGAGGAGATTGGTCTGCTCGGCGACGGCCGTGATCAGCTTGACGACGTCGCCGATCCGTCCGGCAGCGTCCAGCAATTCGGAGACCTTGGCGTCGGTCGCCTTGACATTCGCCACTGCCGCATGAGCCTTTTCGGTGGAGTGCTGGACTTGGCGGGAAATCTCGTGGATCGACGCGGTCATTTCGTTGGTCGCAGTGGCAACGGCCTGCACATTGCCCGAAGCCTGCTCCGAAGCGGTGGCAACCATTCCCGATTTCTGCTGCGTCGTTTCGGCAGTGCCGGTCAGGGTGCCCGCCGCAGCCTCGAGCTCAGTAGAGGCAGAGGTCACGGTCGACACAACCTCGCGGACTGAGGCTTCGAACTCCTCCACAGCGGCTGTAACGACGCCGGCGCGACGCTCCTTGGCTGCCTGCTCAGCCTCATGCTCGCGGGCAAAGCGCCGGCTCTCGATCAGGTTCGCCTTGAAAGTCTCCAAAGCCCCCGCAAGCTTACCGATCTCATCGTTTTGGCCGAGCGCCGGCACGGAGATGGTCGCATCACCGTGAGCGACCTTGAGCATGGCGCTCGTGATCGCATTCAGCGGACGCGTGATGAAGCCAACGATGATCCACCCGGCAAGGGCGAGACTGAGGGTCGAGCCACAGCCCAGAACCAGCATGAGAGCCCAATTTGCCTGTGCAACGGCATCGCCTGAACTCTTCAAGACCTCCTGCTGGCGCCGAAGTGCCGTCTCCTCGATATCCCGCAAAACGCTGCGAATATCCGTGATCCTGGCTGCTTCCGTGAAAGCCAGCTTGCCGGCTTCGTCGAAGTTGCCGTCGCGCGACAACTGGGTGATCCGGCTGGCAGTGCTCTCATAGGAACCGAGCATCTGCCGCATGCGATCCACATCCTGTGGGTTGGCAGCTGTGCGCGCTCCTGCTTCGATCTGATCAAGGCGGCGTCGGAAGCGCGCCAGCTCGTCGGCAGCGGTCTTCTCGAACGCCTGACGGTCCTGGATCGGCATTTCAAGCGGCAGAAACTCAACGGCGCGTGCGTAGGCAAGGAGATTGGCTGTCGCGCGGCCGGTGTCCATCAGCCGAAGAGTTGCGGCTTCGACTTCTTTCTCGGTCTTCTGGATCTGTGAAAAACCGGAAAGCGCGGTCAAAGCCATAACGCCTGCGGTCAGAACCAGGAGGGCCATCGCAGCATAGATTTTGGCGGCGATCGGAAGGTTGCGCAGACGATCGAGCATAGGACATCCCGTAGACTGAAGCCTAAGAACGGAGCCAACGCTGTGGCCGCCGTGGTGCCCGCTAGAAAAACCTCGAATCGTAATGACTGACCTAAGGGAACGTTATCCAGGCGCGACCGTGGGCGACTCTGGCGTTAGATGGCTGTTATCGAATGACCGGATGCGGCAGATCCATGGATGTCCGCTTTGGCGTCGCGAAGCGGCCGCCGTCTCAGGTCACTACTGGATCCCGAGCGGACATTGGGAATGTCGGATGGCGTTCGACTGTGTATGCGCTCCTTTATAAATGAGACTGCATCGGTAGCGGAGGCGCTGAGTTGGCCGATCACCTCCCCAATGCCCGGGCGTCGCTACGGGACATACAAGCACTGCTTTGAGCGAGTAAACTAGCCGGGCTTGACCACATAGACTTCAGACATGGCGGCTACCGTTCTGCTGCACGGCCCTTTCGTGACAACAACCTTGGGTCGTGTTGACCGCAAGCCGGGGCGCGTCAACTCAACTCGCCGATCGTGCGCGCAACAATCGCGGCCGGGGCGATGGTTGCGGTATCGCCCGCCCAGGCAACGAACTGGTCGGGACGCACCAGCAAGATGCGGGCGCCATAGGCCTTCGAGGCGGGGTCATCGGGGCTTGCCACATAGCGAAGCGGCACGCCCTTGGTTCGTGCTGCCCGAGCGATATCCTTGCCCGCGCCATCGTGGGTGAAGTCGAACAGCGTGAAGCCCTCGCCCAGGGACTGAAAAGTCGACGCGCCATCGGCCAGGGTCTGGGGGCTCAGATGGTGGCCAGCCCTTGCTTTGTGCTCATGGCGGCCCTTGGCACTTGTCTCAGCGCCCTTGGGGCCGAAAACGATAGGCGAACCCTCGTAATGGGGCTCGAAGGCATGGACCTCGCCGGTTGCCCCGGAGCGGCGCGCCGCCCAGGCCGCGTCGAACAGCATCCGGTCCTGTTGCGGGTCGCAGGCGCTGAGGAAGGCCCGGTCGTCCTCGATGCTCTTGGCGATGAAATCGCGGGCAGCTGAGACGAAGACCGGCCGGCGCTCGGCATCGTAGCTGTCGAGCAGCGAAGGTCCGGCCCAGCCTTGGTGGATAGCGGCCAGTTTCCAGCCGAGATTGACCGCGTCCTCAAAGCCGAGATTGATGCCATAGCCGCCATAGGGCGGGTGACTGTGGGCCGCATCGCCCGCAATGAACAGCCGGCCCGCACGGTAGGTCTTCGCCACGGCAAAGCGCAGATCCCAGAAGCCAGTATAGGTGAAGTCGACGTCGACATCCGCCCCGGCGGCCTCCCGAACGAGGCCGGCGAAATCATAGCCGCCGGTCTTTGCGCTGAGCGGTACGGGCGCGTGGAAGAAAAATTCGCCGTCAAGATCAACCCGACCGAAGAATTTCCAATAGCCCTTCAGCGCTGGATCGAGGACGCAGAAAAAGGATTTTTTCGGGTGGCGCCGCAGAAGATGCGCGTGAAGCCCCTTCGAGCGGAAGACCAACAGGCACATGACACGGTCATGATCGGAAAGGTCCTGCTCGATGCCGGCCGCCTGGCGCACGATCGAGCGCGAACCGTCGCAGCCGACCGCATAGGCGCCGCGTAAGGCAAGCCGGCCGCTCCCCTCGCGTTCGGCGATGGTCACCGTGACGCCCTCGCCTTCATCGCTCACTTGTCCGACCGTCCAGCCATAATGGCAGGTCACCGTGGGCAACTGCGCAACACGGGCGCGCAAGACCGCCTCGGTCGCATATTGGGGCAGCCGCTCATTGTCGGTGTAATAGAAGGGGCGGACCAGTTCGCGCTGCATCCAGTCGTAGCTGTCGGGGCCAAGCAGGGTACGATAGGCCGTGAGCCCGCCGATGCCATGCTCCCTGGGAATAGTGCGCGCGGCCCGCAATTCCTTTTCGCAGCCCCAGAAATGGCAATGTTCGAGCGTCCTTTGGGTCAGGTTCTGGCCGCGCGGGATCGGTTGCGGCGCTGTGTTGCGCTCGATCAGGGTGGTTGCGACACCGCTTTGCCCGAGCGTGATGGCAAGCCCAAGCCCGACCGGTCCGCCGCCGACGATAACAACGCCCTGGTCGCTCATGGCGCCTATTGATCCGCTGTGATGCCGGCCCGCTCGACGACCTGACGCCAGCGCGGCAAGTCGGCGGCGATCAGGGCGCTCAGGCGTTGGGGCGGACCGCCGCTGGCGGACAACCCTTGCGTCTCCAATTGCCGTCGGACCTCGGCGTCGGCCAGCATCGCGTCAAAGGCCTGATTGTATCGGGTGAGGATGGCGGCAGGGGTGCCGGCTGGCGCGGCCAGCCCGTACCAAAGGTCGACCTCGGCGTCGCGAAAGCCCTGCTCGGCGAGCGTCGGCACACTTGGCGCTAGCGGCGTGCGCTCGCCACTTGCGACCGCAAGAAGCCGGATGCGGCCTGCGGAGGCCTGCGCGAGGCCGACATGGATGGGGATGAACATGGCCTGGACATGTCCGGCGACGAAATCGTTCACAGCGCCCGCCGTGCCGTTATAGGGCACGTGGTCCATCATCGCGCCGGAGCGCAGCTTGAAGAGTTCCATGGCGAGATGATGGGGCGTGCCGCGGCCGGGCGATGCATAGCGGATGGCCTGAGGCTGGGCCCGGGTCGCAGCGACCAGCGCCGCAACGTTGACTGCCTCGATCGAGCGATGGACGGCCAGTGCGAGCGAGCCGCGCGCCAATTCGATGATCGGGGCAAAACCGGCCACCGGATCGTAGGGCAGAGACGGTGACAGCGCCGCGTTCATCAGGAAAGTGTTGACGTAAAGCACGAGCGTGTTGCCGTCGGGCGCTGCGCGGGCGGCCGCACCTGCGCCAATGTTGCCGCTGGCGCCGGGGCGGTTCTCGACAACAATCGTCTGGCCATGCCGATTGCGGAAAAAATCGCCGGCAACGCGCGCCAGGAGATCTGGACCTGAGCCCGCCGTGAAGGGCACGATCACCGTGATGTTCTGCTCGGAAAGGCGCCGTGCGCCGGCCGGCAAGGCTGCGAGCGAACCAAGGGCACCAAGCGCTGCGCGGCGGGAGATTGTCATCTTTTCACCTCGTCGGCCGGTCGCCAATTTCGTCGCGATAGGCTCCGTACCGGTCGACCGTCTGGTCGAGAAAGGACTTAGCCGACATTCCCCAGAGGGATGCCCGTACGAGGACAACTCTGGCCCGATTTCCGCTCGTCGACAAGATGACGGGGCCGGGTCGCCGAGCGGAAAGGCTTTCGGACGGACCAATGCGGCTGCGAGGTCTCAAGGCCAGGGTGTTTTTCGTCAACACGGCACACCTTTCCCGTTGGTTTCGATCGAACGCGCGACATCGGAACGCACTACGCAGACGATGGAACAGGCGGCGGCCGCAGGTCGGCGATCATGCGCAGGATCTCGACGAAGAGATTTCTGGGAATGGCCACGTCCGCCATTGGGCCCGAAGCGGACTTTCGGAAAGTCCGCGTTAAGCCACATTCGGGTGACGAGTGCTTGTCGTTGCAGGCGACGCCGGGGCTCACTGACGGCAGGTAGAGCCCCGGGGATCACGACGGTGACGAAACCGCGAGATATCGCAAACAGCAGCCCTTCAACCGGAGACCGTCAGAAACCGGGCCTCCTCGTAGAGCCGTTCGACGTCAGTCTCTGAGCAGCACGACACGAGCGCGGGAGCCTCTGAGTTCACGTCTCGTGTTGACTCCTGCGGCAAGACCGTCACTCCAGCCTGGCTTTCGAGCCGACTTGCCTCACCGATGATCAGGATGACCGGAGCCGCCTCGGGCAGGGCTGCGATCTGGTCGGCAATCGTCGCGGCGGTTCCGGCAACCCGTCGCTCGTCGTCGCGCGTTGCGGAGGCCACGGCGACGGCCGGCGTCAGCGGGTCGAGGCCATGGGCGATCGCCCCTTGCGTGAAAGCCTCCGCCGTACGGCGCGGCATGTAGACGACGGTGGTCACGGTCGGGTCCGCCACCGCGCACCAGCGGATGCTGGAGGGAAGACGCCCGTCGCGGCCATGGCCGGTGATGAATTGCAGGCGCTGGGCATGGGCGCGATCGGTGAGCGACAGGCCGAGCGAGGCCGCCGCCCCTTGAGCCGAGGTGATGCCTGGCACGATGGTGACGGGAATGCCGGCCTTGCGGCAGGCGGCGAGCTCCTCTCCGGCCCGCCCGAAGATTCCGGGATCGCCACTCTTGAGGCGGACCACGGTCTTGCCCTCGCTGGCGAGGCTCACCAGGAGGTCGTTGATGTCCTCCTGCAACACGGAGGGGCCGTGGCCGATCTTACCGACGGCGACGCGGCGGGCCTCGCGGCGGGCGAGTTCGAGGATCGCGGGGGCGACGAGGTTGTCGTGGAGAATGACGTCGGCTGATTGCAGGGCGCGCAGCGCCTTCAGCGTCAGGAGGTCGGGATCGCCCGGCCCGGCGCCGACCAGCAGCACCCGACCGGCGGGCGGGGCGGCATCGAGCCGGTCGAGGCCGGCGAGCAGGTCGTCGCGGTCGGCATCGGTCGGTGCGCGGCCGGGATCAGCGAGGGCCCGGTCGGTGAAGAGCTGCCAGAAGGCGCGGCGCACGGCAAAGCTCGCCTCGCGGGCCTGGACGGCGGGACGCCAGTCGCGGGCGGCCTCGGCCCATGCCTTCAGGCCGCGTGGCAGCAGGGACTCGATGCGGGCACGGATCGCCTGGCCAAAGACCGGCGCGGCGCCGTCGGTGGAAATGGCAACGATGAGCGGCGAACGGTTCACCAGCGCGCCGAACTGGGCGTCGCAATAGGCGGGGCGGTCGATGACATTGACCACCGCGCCGGCGGCATGACCGGCGGCAACGAAGGCGGCAGCCTCCTCGTCGCTCTCAGCCTCGGCCACCACGAGAGCCGCGCCAGTCAGGTCCTCCGGGGTCCAGCCACGCTCGTGCAGCGTGATGGCGAGGTCGCCGCGCGCCGCGAGTGGAGCGAACCGGCCGGCGGCATGGGGCGCGTAGATCTGGAGATCGGCGCCGGTCGACGCCAGAAGCTCGGCCTTCCAGACAGCCCCCTCCCCGTCGCCGGCGAGCACCACGCGGCGTCCCCCGAGCTTGTGGAAGAGCGGCAGCGTGGCGAGCGCCCCGATCCGCGGCGGCTCGGTGGGACGCGGAATGGCGGGCGTGCTCATGACAGCCTCGCGGGATCGGCAAGCGCGGCTTCTGCCCGCGGCTTGGCCGGCTCCTGCCGGGCGGGCAGGACGAGCCAGAGGGCGGCGAGGACGACGAGCACGATCTTGAAGATCGTGTCGGCGTGACGCACAGCCCAGGGGGCGTCGCGGTCGCTCATATGCCGCCCCCATTTTCAGCAAGCGGCGCCTCGCGGCGGGCCGACCAGCGGCTCCAGAGGCCGCGATGGAGATGGCGCAGCAGCGGCCGGACGAGCGCGTCCGCAGCGGCAGCGGCGGCGGCATAACCGGGATGGCCGGTGAGCACGCCGACGACGACGCCAAGCAGCAGGGCGCTGCCGAGCCGCCAGGTGGTGGCAGGGACGAGATTGCGCCGCCAGTCGCCGCCATAGGTGCGGACCATCGCCTGTTCGAAGCTCTGGCCCACCAGCTGGAGCCGCGGGCGATGCGCCGAGGCTGCCTCGCCGAGGACGGTGCCCATGGCCGCCGTCTCGTGGGTGACCTTGTCGATGAGGATGAAGGCGCCGAGACCCTGCGAGACGGCATAGGACGCGACGGCGAGGGGCCTGTCGAAGCGCAGGCGCACCACGGCGAGTTCGTTGGTCTCGACGCTGGCGCGGTCGCGCTCCTCATAGGTGGCGATGTCGATGCCGTGGACGACCCTCTCCACCGTGGCATTGGCCGAGGCGGTGCCGAGGCGCAGGAGATAGGTGGCGCCAGGGACGAGCGCCGCCTGGCCAGTGACGAGCACCTTGGCGTCGAGGCTGGTGCGCACCCGCACGGCCCGCTGCGCCGTTCCCGCCGCGACGATCACGTCACCGCGCGAGACGTCGATCTCGCGGTCAAGGACAAGGGTGACCGCGGTGCCTGCACCGGCGCGCTGCAGGTCGCCGTCGAAGGTCACGATGCGGGTGACGCGGGCGGTCTGGCGCGATGGGAGGATATCCACGCTGTCGCCAACCGCGAGGCTGCCCGCGGCGATGGTCCCGGCGAAGCCGCGGAAGGCCGCATCGGGCCGGTTCACCCATTGCACCGGCATGATGAAGCCGCGGCCGCCGGCGGCGCCGTCGACGCCCACCGCCTCGAGCCAGCCCAGCAGCGTCGGGCCGTCATACCAGGGAGTGCGCGGCGACAGGGCAGCGAGATTGTCGCCATCGCGGGCGGAGAGCGGGATCACCGTCACGCTGTCGAAGGCGAGGCCGGTGATGGCCGAACGGAAAGCGGTCTCGATGGCGCGGATGCGACCGGCGTCGCAATCGACCAGGTCGATCTTGTTGATGGCCACCACGAGGTGCCGGACGCCGACGAAGGCGGCGATGAGGGCATGGCGGCGGGTCTGCGGCAGCACGCCCTTGCCGGCATCGATGAGGATGATGGCGAGATCGGCGGTCGAGGCGCCGGTCGCCATGTTGCGGGTGTACTGCTCGTGGCCCGGCGTATCCGCGACGATGAAGGCGCGGCGGGCGGTGGAGAAATAGCGATAGGCGACGTCGATGGTGATGCCCTGCTCGCGCTCGGCCTGCAGGCCGTCGAGCAGCAGCGAATAGTCGAGGCCGCGATCTGCCCGGCCGATACGGGCGCTGTCCGCCTCGAGCGTCGCAATGACGTCGTCGGGAATGGCGCCCGCCTCGTAGAGCAGGCGGCCAAGAAGGGTCGACTTGCCGTCATCGACCGAGCCGCAGGTGATGAAGCGCAGCAGCGAGCGGCTGGCCGGTGCGGCATCATTGGCCGCGGCCGGCAGCGGCGCGGCGGTCTCGGCAGCGAGGGCGCCCATCAGAAATACCCCTCCTGCTTCTTCAGCTCCATCGAGCCGGCGCTGTCGAAGTCGATCAGGCGGCCCTGGCGCTCGGAGGAGCGCGAGGCGCGCATCTCCGCGATGATCTCGGGAACGGTGGTCGCGGTGCTCTCCACGGCGCCGGTGAGCGGGTAGCAGCCGAGGGTGCGGAAGCGGACCATGCGGTGCTGGACGACTTCGCCGGGCAGCAGCGGCATGCGCTCATCGTCGCGCATGATCCAGGTGCCCTCGCGCCAGAGCACGGGGCGCTCGGCGGCGAAATAGAGCGGCACGACGGGGATCTGCTCGCGCTCGATATAGGCCCAGACGTCGAGCTCGGTCCAATTGGACAGCGGAAAGACGCGGAAGCTCTCGCCGGGCTTCTTCAGGGTGTTGAAGAGCTGCCAGGGCTCGGGGCGCTGGCTCTTGGGGTCCCAGCGATGGTCGCGCGTTCGGACCGAGAAGACACGCTCCTTGGCGCGGCTCTTCTCCTCGTCGCGGCGGGCGCCGCCGAAGGCGGCATCATAGCGGCCGGCATCGAGCGCCTGCTTCAGCGCCACGGTCTTCATGACGTCGGTGTGGATGCGGGAGCCGGAATCGATCGGGTTCACGCCGGCGGCCACACCCTCGCGGTTCACATGGACGATGAGGTCAAGGCCGAGCTTCTGGGCGAGATCGTCGCGGAAGCGCCCCATCTCCTGGAATTCCCAGAGCGTGTCGACATGCAGCAGCGGAAACGGCAGCCGCCCCGGATAGACCGCCTTGCGGGCAAGGTGCAGCAGGACGGAGGAATCCTTGCCGATCGAATAGAGCAGCACCGGCCGCTCAGCTGTCGCGAGCGTCTCGCGGATGATGCCGATCGCCTCGGCCTCCAGCCGGTCGAGATGGGAGGGGCTGGTCATGCCGGGATCTCCGGCCGGGCGGCGGCGCGGACGAGGCGGCCATCCGCCGTCACGTGCAGGCCGCATTCGCCGCCGGCCTCTTCTTCCCACCACCAGCGGCCCGCACGCTCCGGCTCGCCGGGCGCGACCGCGCGGGTGCAGGGCGCGCAGCCGATGGAGAGGAAGCCCTGCGCGTGAAGGGTGTTGCGCGGAACGTCGTGGCCATCGGCGAAGGCCACGGCCTCGGCGCGGCTCCAGGCGGCGAGCGGACTGACCTTGAGGAGGCCGCGCGTCTCGTCGCGCGACCAGGGCGAGACCTCGGCCCGCGAACCGGACTGGTCGGCGCGCAGACCCGTCACCCAGGCGACAGCGCCGGCGAGCAGGTGGCCCAGCGGGACGACCTTGCGCGTGTCGCAGCAGGACTTGCGAGCGGCAACGCTGTCATAGAAGCCATTGACGCCCTGGGTGGCGAGCAGGGCCGAAAGATCCTCCGCATCGGGATGTACCGAGCGGATGCGCAGGCCGTAGCGCTCCTCGGTGCGCGCCCAGACCTCGTAGGTCTCGGCGAAGAGCCGGCCCGTATCGATGGTCGCGATGTCGATGGTGAGGCCCGCTTCGGCGATGAGGTGGGTGATCACCTGATCCTCGAGGCCGAAGCTCGTGGTGAAGACGATGCGGCCGTCGATGGCCGCGCGCGCCGCAGCAAGGATGGCGGCAGGGTCCCGCGGATCGACCTCGGGGAAACGGTCGAGAAGGGCGGCGCTCATGACGCCGCCCCCTGCCCCGCCCTCAAGGCCCGGCGGCGCTCGAGGATGCTGGCACCGGCGCCATAGCCGGTCTGGTAGGTCGCGCCATAGGAGGCGAGCGCGCCGCGCCACTGTGCCTCCGGCTGGCGGGCGGCGATGGCGTCCGGCACCTCGACCTCATCGAAGCCACAGGCGACGAGATGGGTGAACTGGTCGGCGATCACCGGCCCGACCGCCCTCACCGCGCCCTTGAAGCCGGCCTCGCGCAGCTGGCGGGCAAGGCTGAAGGCCCGGCCGTCATTGAAGGCCGGGAAGGCGATGGCGACGAGGTCCAACTGGCCAAGGAAGGCGCTGAGGTCCGGCAGGCGCACCGTGTTCGCCACCTCGACGCCGATGCGCTGGGCATTGGAGCGGCCGGCAATCACGGCGGGGAGGTCAGCAAGAGCGACCAGCACGGCATCGCCGGTTGCCGGTTCGCCGGCGGCGATGCGGCGCCAGGGGTCGGCGCGGTATCCGTGAGCGTCAAGCAGCGGCATGGGCGGCCTCCGCCGGCTGGGGTGCCAGGAAGCCCGCCTTGAAGGGCTCGATGCCGAGGCGGCGTACGGCTTCGGCGAAGGTCTCGCCGTCATGCCGGTGGGCCAGATAGACCCCCACGAGCCTCTCGATGGCGTCGGGCACCTCTTCCGCGGTGATGCCGGGGCCGAGCAGCTGGCCGATGGCGGCGTTCTCGGTGGCGTCGCCGCCGAGCGTCACCTGGTAGCTCTCCTGACCGGACTTCTCGAGGCCGAGAATGCCGATATGGCCGACATGGTGATGACCGCAGGCATTGATGCAGCCGGAGATCTTGATGCCGAGCTCGCCGATCTCGCGCTGGCGCTCCGCCGACCCGAAGCGGCGGGAAATGGCCTGGGCGATCGGGATGGAGCGGGCGGTGGCCAGGGCGCAGTAGTCGAGGCCCGGGCAGGCGATGATGTCGGTGATGAGACCGGCATTGGCCTCGGCAAGCCCGGCTGCGACGAGCCCAGTCCACAGGGCGTGGAGCTCGTCCTGGCGCACATGCGGCAGGATGAGGTTCTGGTGGTGCGAGACGCGGATCTCACCGAAGGAATGGGCATCGGCGAGGTCGGCGACCGCCCGCATCTGGTCGCTGGTGGCATCGCCCGGCACGCCGCCGACCGGCTTCAGCGACACCGTGACCGCAGCATATCCGGGCTGGCGATGGGGGAAGGTGTTGGTCTCGACCCAGCGGTCGAAGGCGGCATCACGGGCGCGGTCGGCGACGACACGCTGGCTGTCTGCGGGGAACGTCGCAAAGGCGGGCGCGGCGAAATAGGCCTCGATCCGCGCGACTTCGTCCGGGTCGGCGGCGATCGCGGCGGGATCGAGGGCTGCGAATTCCGCCTCGACGCGGGCACGGAACTCCTCGATGCCGATCTCGTGGACGAGGATCTTGACCCGCGCCTTGTACTTGTTGTCGCGCCGTCCCTCGAGATTGTAGACGCGCATCAGCGACTGAAGATAGGCGAGCAGATGCGCCTTGGGCAGGAAGTCGCGCACCAGCTTGCCGATCATCGGGGTGCGGCCGAGGCCGCCGCCGACGAAGAGGCGATAGCCCACCTCGCCGCTGACGGGATGGCGGACCACCTGGATGCCGATGTCATGGGCGCGGATGGCGGCGCGATCGCGCGCAGCGCCGGTGACCGCGATCTTGAACTTGCGCGGCAGGTAGTCGAACTCGGGATGCATGGTCGACCACTGCCGGATGAGCTCGGCGGTGGGACGCGGATCCTCCACCTCATCGGCGGCGGCGCCGGAGAAATGGTCGGCCGTGGTGTTGCGGATGCAGTTGCCCGAGGTCTGGATGCAGTGCATCCCGACATCGGCCAGGAGGTCGAGAATGTCGGGGATGTCGCGAAGCTTCGGCCAGTTGAACTGAAGGTTCTGCCGCGTGGTGAAGTGGCCGTAGCCGCGGTCGTAGCGCTCGCCGATCAGCGCGAGCTGGCGCAGCTGCACCGACGACAGCGTGCCATAGGGAATGGCGATGCGGAGCATATAGGCGTGGAGCTGCAGGTAGACGCCGTTCTTCAGGCGCAGCGGCTTGAACTCGTCCTCGGTCAGCGCGCCATCGATGCGGCGGGCCACCTGGCCGCGGAACTGAGCGACGCGCTCGCGAACGAAGGCCTCGTCGAACTGGTCGTAGCGGTACATCAGGCCCTCCCGCGCAGATGGGCGAAGGCGGCCTGCTTGCCGAGGTCCTGCCGGATGGAAGGACCAGCGATCTTGAACCGCTCACGGAAATGATTGGGGACGGGTAGGCCGTCGTCGCGGAGTGTCACGTCGACCAGGTAGGCGTCGACCACCGTGCCGCGCGCCAGGGCCGCCGCGGCGACCTCCTGGAGGCGGATGGCCGCCGCCTCGTCGCCCGCCACCAGTGCCTCGGCGGGATCGATGGACCAACCTCGCTCCGTCCAGAACACCACGTCGCCATCGAGGAGGTCGTTGGCGAGCAGGATGGCGGGAAGGAGAATTTTTTGTTTCGTGGTGGCCATGGTCGGGTCTGCGACGCGTCAGGGACTTGGAACTACGTCCAAATAACAAGTACACACAACGGCTTAGAAGGCCCGTATCGGAAATAAGAACCAGCTTTGGCGATCGGGCCCCAACGGAGACTCTTCTTCCCTTTGATCGCGCGCGGAGAGATGACCATGCCCCGCCCTCCCCGATCATTCCGGCTCTGAAGAGAGATATTCTCCGCCGATCCACACGCTTGCAGCGCCGGACAGACCATCGCGACGCGTGGGACGGCGAGTGGCGGCAGTGCCCTCGGGAGAGGGTCTTACCCCCCGCGGCTTCCTGAGAGGAATTTTCCTCTGCAAGGGCAATCGCGGCTGAAACGTGGATCTTTTTTCTCTTTTCCGCCCAAATCCCGGTTGATCGGAGGACGGCTTTGTCATGCTCTTGAAGGCAGAAACGTCATTCGGAGGCCACATGACCCGCCACGTCCCCGCTCTCTCGCGACGAGCCCTCCTCGCCTATGGAGCCGGAGCCGCCGGAACGGCCGCCCTCATCGGTGCATCCCGTCCGGTGCGCGCCCAGGCGCCCGTCACTCTCGTCAACGTCTCCTACGATCCGACGCGCGAGCTCTACCGTTTCCTCAACGAGGCCTTCGCCAAACATTGGCGCGAGAAGAGCGGCCAGCAGGTGACGATCCGCACCTCCCATGGCGGCTCGGGCCGCCAGGCGCGCTCGGTGATCGACGGGCTTGAGGCGGATGTCGTCACCCTCGCCCTGGGTGGCGATATCGACGCCATCGTCGAGAACGGCGGCAAGATCGCCGCCAACTGGCAGAGCAGGCTGCCGAACAATTCCTCGCCCTACACCTCGACCATCGTGCTGCTGGTGCGCAAGGGCAACCCGAAGCAGATCCGCGACTGGGCCGACCTCGCCAAGCCCGGCATCAGCGTCATCACGCCGAACCCCAAGACCTCGGGCGGCGCACGCTGGAACTATCTTGCAGCCTGGGCTTATGAGCTCGCCCGCACCAATGGCGATGCGGCCAAGGCCAAGGCCTTCGTCGAGGCCATCTACCGGAACGTCCCCGTGCTCGACACCGGCGCGCGCGGTTCCACGACCACCTTCGTCCAGCGCAATCTCGGCGACGTGCTGATCGCCTGGGAGAACGAGGCCTACCTGTCGGTGCAGGAATTCGGCGCCGACAAGTTCGACATCATCACCCCCTCGCTCTCGATCCTCGCCGAGCCGCCGGTGACGGTGGTGGACCAGGTGGTCGACAAGCGTGGGACGCGGGCGGTGGCGCAGGCCTATCTCGAGTTCCTCTACACGCCCGAGGCGCAGAAGATCATCGCCAAGAACTTCTACCGGCCGTTCAAGCCGGAGGCGGCGGACCCTGCTGACATCGCGCGCTTCCCGCAGCTGAAACTCGTCACGATCGACCAGCAGTTCGGCGGCTGGGCCAAGGCCCACAAGGACCATTTCGCCGACGGGGCGAGCTTCGACCAGATCTACCGCCCCGGCGCCGCGACGCGATGACGGCGGCCACCCTGTCAGGATGGAGCCTGCCGCGACGGCGGCCGAGCGCGCTGCCCGGATTCGGGCCGACGCTCGGCTTCGCGCTGGCCTATCTCTCGCTCATCGTGCTGATCCCGCTGTCGGTGCTGGTCTGGCGCGCATCAGGCCTTGGCATCGGCGGTCTGGTTGCGGTGGCCTCCTCGCCGCGGGTGCGGGCGGCGCTTGAGACGAGCTTCTACCTGTCGCTCGTCGCCGCCGCGCTCAATGCGGTCGCCGGCCTCGTCGTCGCCTGGGTGCTCACCCGCTACCGCTTTCCCGGCCGGGCCGTCCTGGATGCGATGGTGGACCTGCCCTTCGCCCTGCCGACGGCGGTCGCCGGCATCGCGCTTGCCGCCATCTACGCCACCAATGGCTGGGTGGGATCGCTGGTGAACGACCTGTTCGGCATCCGCATCGCCTTCACGCCCTCCGGCATCTTCGTGGCGCTGGTCTTCATCGGCCTGCCCTTTGTCGTGCGCACCGTCCAGCCAGTCCTCGCCGACCTTGACCGCGAGGTCGAGGAAGCCTCCGCGACGCTCGGGGCGAGCCGACTGCAGACCGTGGTGCGGGTGATCCTGCCCGCAATGCTGCCGGCGGTGCTCACCGGCTTCGCCCTCGCCTTCGCCCGCGCCGTCGGCGAATACGGCTCGGTGATCTTCATCGCCGGCAACATGCCCTTCGTGTCGGAGATCGCGCCGCTGCTCATCATCGTGCAGCTGGAGGAGTTCAACTATGTCGGCGCCACGGCCATCGCCGTGGTGATGCTGGCCATCTCCTTCACCAGCCTCCTCGCCATCAATCTCGTGCAGGCCTGGTGCCTGAGGCGGTACGGCCATGTCTGACGTGTCGCGCGCCACCTTCCGCTCGCCGCTTCAGGAAAGCCTCGCCGTCCGCTGGCTGCTGATCCTCGTCGCTGTCGCCTTCCTCGCGCTGGTGGTGCTGCTGCCGCTGGCGGCGGTCTTCAGCGAGGCGTTGCGCAAGGGACCGGAAGCAGCGCTTGCTGCCTTCGATGACGAGGCGACCTGGTCGGCGGTGACGCTGACGCTCACGGTTGCGGCCATCACGGTACCGGCCAATCTCGTCTTCGGCGTCGCCGCCGCCTGGGCCATCGCCAAGTTCGAGTTTCCTGGAAAGAGCCTGCTCATCACCCTGATCGACCTGCCCTTCTCGGTCTCACCGGTGGTCTCGGGCCTGGTCTTCGTGCTGGTCTTCGGCAGCCATGGCCTCCTCGGTCCCCTTCTGTCGGCCTGGAACATCAAGATCATCTTCGCCCTGCCCGGCATCGTGCTGGCGACGACCTTCGTGACGCTCCCCTTCATCGCCCGCGAGCTGATCCCGCTGATGCAGGAACAGGGTACGGCCGAGGAGGAAGCTGCGCTGACCCTCGGCGCCTCGGGACTCAAGGCCTTCCTCACCGTCACTCTGCCGAACATCCGCTGGGCCCTGCTCTACGGGGTCCTGCTCTGCAACGCCCGCGCCATGGGCGAGTTCGGCGCTGTCGCCGTCGTCTCAGGCCATATCCGCGGCCTGACCAACACCATGCCGCTCCATGTGGAGATCCTCTACAATGAGTACAATTTCGTTGGCGCCTTCGCGGTTGCCGCCCTCCTCGCCCTCCTCGCCCTGGTCACGCTCGGTGCCAAGTCCCTCCTCGAATGGCGATACGGCGACGCGCTCGCCGGCAAGAGCCGACACTGAGACGGCAGGCGCCACGGCCATTGCGGTCCGTGGCCTCGCCAAGGACTTCGCCGGCACCCGCGCCCTGGATGGCATCGACCTCGACATCCGCCCGGGCGAGCTGCTGGCCCTGCTGGGGCCTTCGGGCTCCGGCAAGACGACGCTGCTCAGGGCCATTGCCGGCCTCGAGCCGCTCTCCGCCGGCACGGTGCATTTCGGCGGCGAGGATGCGACTGCCCTTCGCGTCCAGGACCGCAAGGTCGGCTTCGTCTTCCAGCACTACGCGCTGTTTCGGCACATGAGCGTCGCGGACAACATCGCCTACGGCCTCGCCGTTCGTCCGCGCGCCCTGCGCCCGCCCCGCGCCGAGATCCGCCGGCGGGTGGAGGACCTCCTCGAGCTGGTGCAACTGCCCGGCATCGGCCAGCGGTTCCCCGGCCAGCTTTCGGGCGGCCAGCGCCAGCGCGTGGCGCTCGCCCGGGCCCTCGCCGTCGAGCCGCGCGTGCTCCTCCTCGACGAGCCTTTCGGTGCGCTCGACGCGCAGGTCCGCAAGGACCTCCGGCGATGGCTGCGCGACATCCACCATCGCACTGGCCACACCACGGTCTTCGTCACCCATGACCAGGAGGAGGCGGTCGAACTCGCCGACCGCGTGGCGATCCTCAACCGCGGCCGGCTTGAGCAGGTGGGCTCGCCCGACGACGTGCTCGACAGGCCGGCCAACGCCTTCGTCGCCGGCTTCGTCGGCCAGGCGGTGCGCCTTGACGTGACCGTGGCCGACGGGGTGGTCCGCGCCGGCGGGATCGGGCTGGGTCCCGCCCCCGCCGGAGCGACCAGCGGCCCGGCCGCGCTGTTCCTCAGGAGCGGCGATGTCAGCGTCGTTGCAGCCGGAGCCGGGACGACGACAGGCACGGTGACGGCGAACACCCGTTCGGCTGCGAGCCGGCGGCTGGAGATCCGGCTTGCCGACGACCTGCCGCAGATCGAGGCCGAGGTCCCGCTCGACCGGGCGGTGGCGCGCAGCGAGACGGTGGCACTGACAATCCGGACCGGGCGGCTGTTCCCCCTGGTGGGCTGACCACGCCCGAGAATGTCACGTCTTGCGTTCCCCCCGCCAGAAGACGCCGGCAGTCCTGCGGCGAGCGTCTCTGGCGCCTTTTTCCTATCGCGTGGCCACGACGGCAGGTGGCGCGGCTGGAGTGGCCTGCAGAGGTGCTGACGGCCTCAACGCGACCGTGGCGAAGAGGATCAGCCCAAAGGAACCGGCGACCAAGCTCCAGTCGACGATGCGGACGATGATCTGGCGTGTTGTCATGGCGCGTGTGGTCAATTCAAAGTCGGCTTCGTCCGATCATCAGCTGCGGGCGAGCCCGGCCTGCTGGACGACCTCGGCGAAGGCGGCGACGTCGCGGCGAATGAGGCTCGCGAAGGCCTCGGGGCCTTCGGCAAGGATATCGAAGCCGAGGCTCGACAGCGGCTCGGCGACGGAGGGGTCGCGCAGGGCCCGGGCGATAGCGCCATGGAGGCCCTCCACCAGCGGGCGCGGCGTGGTGGCCGGCACAAGGAAGCCCTGCCAGCTCACCAGGTCGAGCCCCGGGGCGACGGTCTCGGCGAGGGTCGGAACATCAGGCAGCGCCTTCGAGCGCGCGGCCGACGTGACGGCGAGGCCCTTGAGCGTCTTCTCCTGCACCTGCGTCGTCACCGCCGGCAGCGTGATGAAAAGGGCGTCGAGATGGCCGCCGAGCAGATCGCGGCTGGCGGGCGCGCCGCCATTATAGGGGATGTGGTTGACGGACAGCCCGCCGAGCCGGCGGTTGAGGATCTCGCTGGCGAGATGGCCGATGACGCCGTGGCCGGGCAGGCCCACCTTCACCGCGCCGGGCCGCGCGCGTACCGTGTCCACATAGTCCGCGATCCGGTCGATGCCCGACCCCGGATGGGTCAGGACCAGCTGCGGCGCGGTGATGGCGAGGGTCACCGGCGCGAAACTTGTCACCGGGTCGAAGCCGAGCCGCGGAAACAGGCTCTTGTTGATGGCGAGGCTGTCGCTGGCGACGAGGATGGTCAGGCCGTCGGGTGCCGCCCGGGCGGCGCGCTCCGAGCCGAGATTGGTAGAGCCTCCGGCGATATTCTCGACCACGGTCGGCTGGCCGAGCGCGGCACCGACCGCCTTCGCCACGGCACGGCCGAGCACATCGACACTGCCGCCGGGCGCGAAGGGCACGATGAATCGGATCGCCCCCTTCGGCGTCTCAGCCCGCGCGCCGCGGATCAGGCCAGGCGCGGCGATCGCCGCGACCATCGCGGCCAGTGCCGTCCGGCGGTCGGGACCTGAGATCTCGGGGGTGACGGGGTCATGGCGTTCGAGCATCGCGCGCCCTTTCGGCACTGATCATTCAAGGCTCGAATGATCGCGGCAAAAGGCGGTCAAGACAATGAAATCGCTGGCTGAATTGGGCCTGCACGGGAGATCGACGCTCTCTCACGGATGGTTGTTCAGGCAAATTCTTCCAGGGCCTTGGCGAGGAGCGCGCGGGGCCCGGCCGCCAGCGGTTCCTGCGGCGGCACTGGATCGCCGACCGCATGGCCGCGCAGCGCCAGGCCAGCCTTGATGACGGCCGCAAGATTGTGGCGGGCGAAGAGCTCGTTGAGCCGCCACAGCCGCCGCTGCAGCGCCATCGCCTCGTCCCATCGCCCGGCGCGGCAGAGGTCGTAGAGCCGCACGCTGTCGCGCGGCACGAGACAGGCCGGTCCCGCCATCCAGCCTACCCCGCCGATCAGCATGACGGCGGCGGGAATGTGGGCGGAGGCGGAATGGACCGCGAGCCGGTCGCAGCAGCGGGCGATGATCGACAAGAGCCGGCCCGTATTGGTCGAGGCATCCTTGATGCCGACGATGCGAGGATGGTCGGCAAGCCGGTCAATGACGTCGAGCGACAGGTCGGAGCGCTGGAAATTGGGGTTGGTGTAGAGCACGACCGGCAGGTCGGTCGCATCTGCGATGGCGCGGAAATAGCTCTCGAGCGCATCGTCCCCCAGCGGGAAATACGCCTCGCAGATGGCCAGCAGACCATCGGCGCCAAGCGCCTGGTAGGCGCGGGCCTGGACGACGGCATCGGCACGGCTGCGACACAGCGGGCCCTCACCGTCATGCACGAATGCGCCCTCGCCGCGATGGAGTGTGGAAGAGCTGACGCAACGCCTCCCGATGGGGGCATGCCTCAACGACCGGACGCGCGCATGCCCAGCCGCCTCCGGTGTCTAGATCTGCTCGATGCCGGATGCCCGGACGACGCGCTTCCAGCGCTCGATCTCGCCGACGACGAAGGCCTTCATGCCCTCGGGCGTCGAGCCCTCCGGCTTTACGCCGAGAAAACCGAGCTGCTCGCGCACCTGGGCCGACAGCAGCGCCTTGTTAATGGCGCCCTCAAGCCTGGCGATGACCGATGCTGGGGTCGCGGCAGGCGCCGCGATGCCGATCCATGAACGAACCTCGAAGCCCGGCAGCGTCGTCGCGATCGGCACCAATTCAGGGAGCGCCGGCCAGGGCTCGCGGCTGGTGACGCCAAGGCCGCGGATGGTTCCGGCCCGGATCGCCGCACCGGTGACGGTGATGGAATCGACCATCAAGTCGATGCGCCCCGACATCAAGTCGCTCAGAGGCTGCATGCCGCCGCGGTAGGGAACGTGCGTCAGCTTGATGCCGGCCGTTTCGGCGAAGAGCTCACCAGCCAGATGCTGCGTCGATCCAAATCCCACCGATGAGAAGGTCAGCTTGCCGGGCTCCCGCCGAGCTGCCTCGACAAGCTGGGCGATCGACTGGATCGGGCTATCGGCTCGCGCTGCAATGACGAAGGGAAAGGTTGCCACCAGCGAAGCGAAGGCAAAATCATCGACCGGATTGAAGCGCAGGCTCTTGTAGAGCGCCGCCGAAACGGCATGGCCTCCGGTGAGCAGGATGATCGTGTGGCCGTCGGGTGCGGCGCGGGCGACCTGCTCGGAGGCCAAATTGCCGCCCGCACCCGGCTTCGCCTCGACCACCACCTGCTCGCCAAGATCCAGGGAGAGCGCGTTGGCGACGACGCGGGAGATGGAGTCGGCGTTACCGCCGGCGCCGAAACCGTGCATGAGCATCACGGGACGCCGCGGCCAGGCCTGGGCGGAGGCCATCCGGGGCATGAGACCGGTGGAGAGAAGGGCGGCCACGGCCGCGCGGCGTGTAGGCATCGGGGGCTCCTTGGATGTGTGACGGTCGGGAGCGTCTTGGCGCGCTCTCGTCTTGATATACGGCGCCTTGCGCGGCGCGGGGCCGCCACGCCGCCGGTCGGCCACCGCCCGTGGCCGCGGCTGTCGGCCTCACGTCGGCGCGAAGGCGCGTTCGACCCGATCCCAGCAGTCCGGATAGGCGCCGTCCATGAGGTCGAGGCTGGAGGCATAGGCGGTGGGGCTGAGCGGAAAGCGCGTCTCGAACATGAAGGCCATGGTCCCCGACAGCTTCTCCGGATGCAGCGGCTTGTTGGAAGCCTTCTCGAAGGCCTCGGCATCGGGGCCGTGGGCGATCAGTGCATTGTGGAGGCTCATGCCCCCCGGCACGAAGCCACCGGGCTTGGCGTCGTAGACGCCGTAGATGAGGCCCATGAACTCGCTCATGACGTTCATATGGTACCAGGGCGGGCGAAACGAGTTCTCCATCACGATCCAGCGCTCCGGAAAGATGACGAAGTCGACATTGGCCGTTCCCGGCGTGTCGGAGGCCGAGGTGAGGACGGTGTAGATCGACGGATCGGGATGGTCGAAGAGGATCGACCCCACCGGCGAGAAGCGGCGCAGATCGTATTTCACCGGCGCGAAATTGCCGTGCCACGCCACGACATCCAGTGGGGACTGCGGCAGGTCGGTCACGTAGAGCTTGCCGAGCGCCTTAACGAACATTCGGCAGGGCCGCTCCTTGTCCTCGAAAGCTGCCACCGGAGCGAGGAAATCGCGGGGGTTGGCGAGGCAATTGGCGCCGATCGGGCCGCGCTCGGGCAAGGTCAGGTAGGAGCCGTAATTCTCGCAGACATAGCCGCGCGCCGGGCCGTTGGGCAGGTCGACCTTGAACTTCATCCCCTTCGGAACGACGACGATCTCGCCGGGCGCCGCATCGAGAATGCCGCATTCGGTGAACACCTGGATGCTGTTCTCCTGAGGCACGAGCAGCATCTCGCCATCGCAATTGTAGAAATAGTCGTCGCCCATGGACTGGTTGGCCACATAGACGTGGCTCGCCATGCCGGCCTGCATATGGACGTCGCCGCCGGTGCAGATGGTGCGTAGGCCCGACAGGAAGGTGCAGGGCTTGCTGGGGATGGCGATGGGGTGCCAGCGCATCTGGGCGATAGGGAGCGAACTCTCATCGCGGCAGGGCGCCGTCCGGATCAGGCCATGGTCGACCTGCCGGAAGCCGCGACCATGCTTCACCGAGGGCCGTATCCGGTAGAACCAGGTCCGCTTGTTGGCGTGGCGCGGGGCGGTAAAGGCCGAGCCCGATAACTGCTCCGCATAGAGGCCCTGGGGCGCCTTCTGGGGCGAGTTGCGCATGATCGGCAGGGCGCCCTCGACGGCCTCGGTCGCGAACGAGTTTTCGAACCCGGTCATGTAGGCGATGGAGCCGTCGCGCGGCGACAGGACCGCCTCGCTCGGCGCGAAGGTGGGAACGGCGTTCACGGCTGTCTCTCCTCTGTCTGGGGCGGCGTCGGCGTTAGAGATGGCGCCCGTTGTCGACGACGATGGCGCTGCCGGTCGTCAGGCGCAGATGCGTGATGGCGGCGAGGATCGCGAGGGCGACGTCGTCGGCCTCCGTCACGATCTTCAGCGGCGTGCTGGCGGCCTGCTTCTCGACATTCTCGCGGCCGCGGCCCGGCACGAAATCTGTCGCGACCGCCGCGGGCGCAACGGAGATGACCCGCGTTTCCGGGGCCAGAACGCGGGCCAGCGACAGGCTCATCGTGTCGAGCGCGCCCTTGGAGGCGCAGTAGGCGATGGAACTGCCAAGCCCCGTCATTCCCGACAGCGACGAGACGTTGATCACGACGGAATCGCCGCTCGCCCGCAGCAGCGGGGCAAAGGCGCGGATCGTCGCGAAGGGGCCGCGGACATTGGTCAGCAGGATCCGGTCGAAGGTCGCATCGTCGAGGGCGTCGAGGTCGGCATGCGGGACGGCGCGGGTCACGCCGGCGGAATTGACGAGCACGTCGACCTTGCCGAAGGCCGCGCGCACGGCCTCAGCGGCAGCAACGATGGCGGCGCTGTCCTCCATCGGCAGATAAAGGGCGACATGGCCCTGGCCGGGGAGCTGGGCGATGAGCGCCTCGGCGCGCTGCTGACCCGAGTTGTAGCCGACCACGACGGTGGCCCCGGCCTTGGCGAGCCGCTGGACGGTGGCGGCGCCGATGCCGCTGCTACCGCCGGTCACCACCGCGATCCGTCCGCGGAGCGGATATTCGCCCTGCCCGCCCTGTCGCAAGCTGCTCACTGCGTCTCTCCCTGATCGTTCCGGTAACCCGGCTTCGCGGGTCATGGCCCTTGAGGCGTCATTCTACAGGTTTCGCCGGGATCCCTCTGTCCCAAGCGATGGGGACATGATTGTCAGGTGCCGACCGGTAGTGCCGGCCGGACCGTGCCCCGACAGGTGCCGAAGCCGAGCGAGGCAAAGCCGGGCTTCTCGCATCGTCCCGTGAGGGACAGCTCGTCACCATCCTCGAGGAAGCGGCGGCTGTCGCCATCGGCCAGTGTTTTCGGCTCGCTGCCGCCCCGGGTGATCTCGAGCAGGCTGCCGAGCGCATCCGGGCCATTGCCGGAAATGGTTCCGGAGCCGTAGAGGTCGCCAGCCTCGAGGCTGCAGCCGTTGCTCGTCTGGTGCGCGACCATCTGCGCCGGCGTCCAGTAGAGCCCCGCTGCGGAGGCCGTGCCGAGACGCTCGGCGCGATGGCCAGCGGCGGCCATGGCAGGCGTCCGCAGCCACGCGGACAGCGTGATGTCGAGGCCCCCCATGGCCTGGTCCGCGGCATCGAACAGGTAGGGCAGCGGCGCCGGGTCATCCGCCGCCCTGGCGGCCGCAGGCACGCGAAACGGCTTCAGCGCTTCGGCGGTCACGATCCACGGCGACACCGAGGTCGCAAAGCTCTTCCCCAGAAATGGTCCGAGCGGCTGGTATTCCCACGCCTGGATGTCGCGTGCTGACCAGTCGTTGAGAAGGCAGAAGCCGAAAATGTGTTCCCACGCCGCACCGATGGGGACGGTCTCGCCGACGGCGGTGCTAGCGCCGAGGAAGATGCCGAGCTCCATCTCGTAGTCGAGCCGCAGGCTTGGACCGAAGGAAGGCGTCTCCTCCCCCTCCTGGCGCCTCTGACCATTCGGGCGGCGGATGTCGGCGCCATCGGCCCTGATCGTCGAGGCCCGCCCATTATAGGCGATCGGCACATGCTTGTAGTTCGGCAGGAGCGGCGCGTTCGGCCGGAACAGGCGTCCGGCATTGGTCGCGTGCTGGATCGAGGCGAAGAAGTCGATGAAGCCGCCGGGACGGACGGGCAGCCGCATCTCGGCATCGACCATGCCGAACAGGAACGGCTCCAAGGCGGCCTGGTGCGCCGACCCGGCCTCCAGGCGTTGGACCAGGGCTCGGCGCAAAGCCCGCCACGCCGACGGCTGTAGCTCCATCAGCGGGCCGAGCGACGGCGCGGTCAGCACCGTGACGGCGGCATCGACCTCGTCGGCCAGTTGCTTTGCGATGGCCGCGAGATCCAGGATGCGGTCGCCTATGGCAACCCCGATGCGGAACTCGGCAGCACCTTTCGGCCGGAACACGCCGAGGGGCAGGTTCTGCAGCGGGAAATCGGTCCGGGGATCATGGGCGGAGGCAACCCAGCTGCGGCGTTCGGGAGCATGGGTCTCATCGATGGGGCTGTCGGTCACGACGCTCTCGGGGTGCTTCGGAAACGCCCGTCAGTGTCGCACCGGATGACTCCCGGCGCTGTCACAGCCGGTGGGGACAAGGGCTGCGGCCTGCGCGCGACGGCCGGCGGGCCATCACATCATCAGGCGGCGCATCAGCTCATTCTGTGAGGAGATGCCGAGCCGGGCATAGGTGCGCTTGCGGTAGGTCAGGACGGTGTTCAGGCCGATGCCGAGACGCAGTCCGATGCCCTCCGATGTCACCCCTTGCGCGATCAGGGCGCAGACCTGTCGCTCGCGCTCGGTCAGGCCCGGTTCAAGCCGTCTGATGCGGGCTTCGAGATTGGCGTCGAGGTCGCGCGAACTCTGGGCCGATACCGCTTCGTCGTGGCGCCACAGCAAGGCCATCAGCAGATCGGCCATCTGCCCGAGCCGGGCGACGTCCTCCTGACGGAAATCGTCATCCCGCGAGCGATAGACGCTGAGGCGCATCGTCCTGTCATTGCGCTTCTCCGCGACTGACAGCCGGTGGTCGAGGTTGATCTCGGCGTAGCATTCCCGGCGATAGTCGCCCTTCTCGACATCGGCGGCGTCGATATCGACGATGATGCGGCCATCCCGCGACGCGGGGCCGGCCAGCAGCCGGGTGACGGGATCGTTGTTCCAGTGCCGACGGATGTAGCGGTCGGCGACCGTCCTGGCCACGCGGCGGGGACCAAGATTTTCCGCGAGGACGGTCTGGATTGTCCCGCGATGGGTCGTGGCGAAGGCGGTGACATGGTCGGTGCCCAAGGCCGACCGCGCGAAGGTCAGGAACTGCGACCCGAAATCGCTGTGGCCGATATGGGCGATGAGCCCGGCACATCCGGGATCCTGCGTGCCGAACCGCCTCCCGTCATAGACCTGCATCGGACATCTCCGGCCCCTTGGCGCGTCATCAACGAGCGCCCCGTGCGTTTGCATTCTTGTTTGCATGCAAACTCGCATGCGTGATACTGGGGTGTCAATGAAGGGAGATGTCCGAGGTGCGTTCGCTATCGGTCACGACGCTAGGCGCCAGCGCGCTGCCGCCGCAACGCCGCTCAGGAGAGGTCTTCGATCGCGTCCGGCAGGCGATCATTGCGGGCGAGTTGCGTCCCAATGAGCCGCTGATCGAGGCCGATATCGCCGAGCGCCTCGGTGTCAGCCGCACGCCGGTGCGCGAGAGCCTGCAGAGGCTGGCGGCGGCCGGGTTGATCGTCCCGCGCAAGCGTGGCTGGGCGGTCCGGGAGTTCTCCCTGGAGGATCTCACCCTGAACGCGGAGGTTCGCGCCGCGCTGGAGGGCGTCGCAGCGGGATTGGCGGCTCAACGCGCTACGGTCGACGACCTCGCGCAGCTGTTCGCCATCCACGCGGAACGTCTGGCGCTGGACCCGCAGGACGAGAAGGCCCGCGTGCGCACGAACCGGGCTTTCCACGACGCGGTGATCGCCGCGGCCCGCAATCCCAAGCTGGTCGACGCGATCGACGCGACGGGCCTGTTCTACTTCAACGGCGACGTGGTGCGCATGTCGTCCGCCGAGCAGATGGCTCAAGGCAATGCCGACCATGCCCTGATCCTCGACGCATTGGCGGCGAGGGACGCGACCGCGGCGGAGCGCCATATGCGGGCCCATATCGAACGCACGACGAGGATCATCCGCAATCGTTGACGATCTCGGATCACGGGGCGCTGCATTCCTTTTGCGCCATGGGCGATTGCCAGTCCTTACGCGGGCACAAGAACGACCTGGATTAAGTTGGCTCTCATTCGCTGCTCGAATTGGCCTGCTGCCGGTTTCGTGGACACCGAGATTGGGTGTTTCATGAAGCCGAAGGTGGCAAATGCAGCGACGGAAGTTTTCGCGGGAGTTCAAGGTTGAAGCGGTTCGGTTGATCAAGGAGCAGGGCGTATCGGCGGCTCAGGCAGCGCGCGATCTCGACGTGCACGAGAACGTGCTGCGCAAATGGGTGCGGGAGCTGGCGTCCGATCCCAGCCAGGCCCAGACGGCTGCGAGCTCGTCCCGCTTTTCGCCAGCCATGTCGAAGTTCACGTGCCCTTGCGCGCTCGCGATGAACTTCTCGTACTGGTTCTCGGCGAACAGGCAGGCCGCTTCCAAGACGGCTCGGGCCTCCTTCGAAGTGAGCATCTTTCCAAACCTGCCGGCAAACACGTCCTCTGCTATCGAGGATACCGTGACTGCTCGTCGCCTGGCGAGAGCGGCATCGGACGTTCTCAGGCTGATCGTTAATGCATTTACGGCCTGAGGCGGTCAACCTTTGGGGACGCAGCGACGCCAGAAATAGGCTCCGCCGCGGCGCAGGACGTGTGGAATTGCAGGCACGCGTGCTCTCCGTATGTGAGAACGCATGTGCGAAGCCATGTGCACCCCGGAGGGGGCTACACACTCAAGCTTTTGATCTCAAAGGGAAATCAGGTGGGATGGTGGGGGAAGCAGGACTCGAACCTGCGAAGGCATAGCCAGCGGATTTACAGTCCGCCCCCTTTGCCGCTCGGGACATTCCCCCGTCCCATGCCCGGATCGGGGCGGTGGCCCCGGGGCGTGGCGCGCTTGATAGGGACACCCCCCTGCCCTGTCAACCGGCAAAGCACCGCGTCGCCGCCTGTCACGTCGCGGTCCACAGAGCGGTGGTGACGGGATGCGGCCGAACGCCTGCCGGTGCTTCACCGTTGCGCCGCGGACGGCCCCATGGGATGAGGGCGCATGAGCACGACCCCTCCGCGCGGCCCGAAGAAGCCGTTCCGCCCTTTCTCCAAGCCCGGCAAGCCCTTCAAGGGGCGCGGCGGCCGCGTGCTGCGCGAGCCTGCACCGGAATTCGAGACCGGCACGGTCCTGCTCTATGGCTGGCACACCGTCTCCGAGGCGCTGAAGAATGGCGGGCGGCGCATCCGCCTGCTGCTCGCCACCGAGAATGCCGCCAAGCGCCTCGACGAGGAGGGCATCGCCCATGAGGCGACCATCGTGCCGGTGCGGGACATCGACAAGCGCCTCGCCGCGACGCCGGACGCCGTCCACCAGGGTCTGTTCGCCGAGGCCGATGCCCTCGATGCGCCGGACATCGAGGACATGCCGGCCGAGGGCGTGCTGCTGCTGCTCGACCAGATCACCGATCCGCACAATGTCGGCGCCATCGTCCGCTCGGCGGCCGCTTTCGGCGTGAAGGCCATCGTCACCACCAACCGCCATTCGCCGGAGGCGACCGGCGTCCTCGCCAAGAGCGCGTCGGGCGGTCTCGAGCATGTTCCCTTCGTGACGGTGCAGAACCTTGCCCGCGCCATGGCGACGCTCCGCGACCAGGGCTTCCAGATCATCGGGCTCGACAGCGAAGGCGAAGAGGACCTCGACGCCGTGAAGCTGCGGGCGCCGGTGGCGCTGGTGCTCGGCGCCGAGGGCAAGGGCCTGCGCCAGCTCACTCGCGAGACCTGCGACGTGCTCGCCCGCATCGACATGCCGGGCGCCATCAAGAGCCTCAACGTCTCCAACGCCGCCGCGCTGTCGCTCTATGCGGTCACGACGCGGCTCGGCCTGCGGCGCTGAGGTCTCGCAGAAGGCGGTCAGCGCGCCCGCGCGGGCTGGCGCATCACAGGATCATCCATGGTGATGACCCGCGCATCGGATCCGCTGGGATAGTAGGGCGGACGAGGCCCCATGGGCAGGCGCCCCGTGAACGGATCGCGAGGCGCACCCGTCACGGCATAAGGGCCAGAGCGGGGCCGGCCGGGCCGCACCGGCATCACCTCCGGCGGATGGCTGTAGATCGGCGGCTGGTAGATCGGCAGGGCCTGGCCGTAATCGACCGTCGGCTGCTGGCGCCACGTTCCCGCCCTCACCCGGCGCACCGGGCAGCCATCGCAGCGATAGATGTGGCGAGTGACGAGCGTGCCGTCGGGCAAGTGCTCGTCGGTGATGACGATGCTGCGGGTCTGGGCCGCGGCAGGAAAGGCCGCGCCCGCCACGGCGAGCAGGGCAAGACCGAAAAGCGCCATGGAGCGGAGCGGGCGGCGATACGAGGGTCTCTGGCGGGACATGACGGTAACTCCCGGATGACGCGGGCGGGCCCGCGTGCCTGAGCCGGAGAATAACCCAGCACGGGCGTAAACGCAGGCGCCGCGGCCCGGGGCGGGCTTCATCCTTGATTCATCATGAACGCGCCCGTGGCGCCGCCTTGCCCTCGCTCAGGACCTACGCCACACCGCCATCGAATATCTCCGCTTCGCTGCGCAATACGGTTAGTGCGACTTAAGTCTCATCAACCATTGTCGAGGCGACAAAGCGTCGCTGCGCGGATTAGTCCTAGGGCAGCGGTTCCTCGCGTGGACCGGCAACGAACAAGAAGAAGCAGACGCGGCCAAGCCGCCAACTCGCCACCCCAATTCAGGAAGGAAACCCCATGACCATGGCAACAGCCGCGGGCGCACCGGTAACGCCGCGCCCCATGTCTGCGGAGGAGCGGAAGGTCATTCTCGCATCCTCGCTCGGTACCGTCTTCGAATGGTACGATTTCTACCTCTACGGCTCGCTGGCCGTGATGATCGGCGCCCAGTTCTTCGCGCCCTTCGACGCCAACACCCGCGCCATCTTCGCGCTGCTCGCCTTCGCCGCGGGCTTCCTGGTGCGCCCCTTCGGCGCCCTCGTCTTCGGCCGCCTCGGCGACATGGTCGGCCGCAAGTACACCTTCCTCGTGACGATCCTCATCATGGGCGCCTCGACCTTCCTGGTCGGCCTGCTGCCCTCCTATGCCACGATCGGCTGGATCGCCCCGGTGATCCTCATCATCCTGCGCATGCTACAGGGCCTGGCCCTGGGCGGCGAATATGGCGGCGCGGCCGTCTATGTCGCCGAGCACGCCCCGGTCGGACGGCGCGGCTTCTACACCGCCTGGATCCAGACGACGGCCACAATCGGCCTGCTCCTGTCGCTGCTCGTCATCCTCTCCATCCGCGTCTATCTCGGCGAGGCCGAGTTCGCCGCCTGGGGCTGGCGCATTCCGTTCCTGCTGTCGATCTTCCTCCTCGCCATCTCGGTGTGGATCCGTCTGCAGATGAACGAGAGCCCGGCCTTCCAGAAGATGAAGGCGGAAGGCACCGGCTCGAAGGCGCCGCTTTCCGAGGCTTTCGGCCAGTGGAAGAACGCCAAGATCGCCCTCCTCGCACTGTTCGGCCTCACCGCCGGCCAGGCCGTGGTCTGGTACACTGGCCAGTTCTACGCCCTGTTCTTCCTGCAGAGCATCCTCAAGGTGGACCTGTTCACCTCGAACGTGCTGATCGCCTGGTCGCTCATCATCGGCACCGGCTTCTTCATCGTGTTCGGTTCGCTCTCCGACCGGATCGGCCGCAAGCCGATCATCATGGCCGGCTGCCTCATCGCAGCCGTCACCTTCTTCCCGCTCTTCGCAGCGCTGACCAAGGCCGCAAACCCGGCCCTGCACCGCGCCCACGAGCAGGTGAAGGTGGTGCTCACCGCCGATCCGGCGGGCTGCGGCAACGTCTTCAATCCCGTCGGCACCCGCGTGTTCACGGCGCCCTGCGACGTGGCCCGCGTCGGCCTCGCCAACCAGGCCATCAAGTATGACCTGGTCAACGGCCCGGCCGGATCGGGGGCCTCCGTGACGGTCAATGGCACGGCGGTTCCGATCGACGCGCAATACGTGGCCAATCTCGGCCGTGCCACCCAGGCGGCGGGCTACCCGGCTCCGGGCAATGCCGAGATCGTCAAGGTCAACGGCTTCTTCGCGGCGCTCGGCAGCGGCACGGCCCTGTGGATCATCGGCATCCTGACGATCCTCGTCATCTATGTGACGATGGTCTACGGCCCGATCGCCGCGGCACTGGTCGAGCTCTTCCCGACCCGCATCCGCTACACCGCCATGTCGCTGCCCTACCATATCGGCAACGGCTGGTTCGGCGGCCTGCTGCCAGCGACCTCCTTCGCCATGGTGGCTGCCACCGGCGATATCTACTACGGCCTCTGGTACCCGATCGTGATCGCCCTGATGACCTTCGTCATCGGCGTTCTCTTCGTGCCCGAGACCAAGGACCGCGACATCTTCACCTACGACCACTGACGATCACGCGATCCCCTGTTCGACTGCGCAGCGCCGGGGCCCTCCCCGGCGCTGCTGCATTCTGACGGAGAGGTGACGTTAAGTCATGCGTCGTTGCAAAAATTAAATGTCTTAATGGCGTCGATTTGGGCGATTTCGCATTCTCGTGATTGGAGAGTAAGCAGAAGAGGGTCCATCTCACGGGCGTCGACGGCGGACACCTCCCGCCGACAGCTCAACACCCCTCGCGGAGCGCGTGTCCCTCCCCTCGCGAATGATCCGATGGAGTACACCCATGAAGAAGCTCATCCTCGCTGCCGTGCTGGCCGCCCCCCTCGCCGCCCCGGCCCTCGCCCAGCCGGAAGTTTCCGGTTTCGCCGGTGAGAACGCCGCTGTCACGCAGTACCAGACCCAGGCTCCGCGCGAGTTCGCTGCCCGGCGCTTCGCGAACCCGGCTGCTGTGACCCAGGCCCAGCAGGTCCAGATCGACCGCCATCGCAACCCCTACAACGACTGAAGACCTCCGCCTTCAGGTGGAACGACCGACGCCGGGGCCTTCTCGCCCCGGCGTTTTCACGTGAGCTGTTCCGTCGAGGGGCCGGCTTGCCAGCGCCGCGGGCGCAGGCGGATAGTCAGGCGACCCGCCGCGACGAGCGGGGCGGCCGAAGGGCCGCACGGAGGCCCGCCATGACACAGCCGACGCTCGACGACCTTGCCGCCATGGTGCCCCACGGGGCGAAGCTCGCCTTGCCCGTCGACTATGCCGGCGTCTCCATGGCCATGACCCGGCCGCTCATCGCGCGAGGCCTGCGCGACCTCCACGTCGTCTGCCTGCCCACCGGCGGCATGCAACCTGACATGCTGATCGGCGCGGGATGTGTCGCCACCATCGAGACCAGCGCCATGACGCTCGGCGAGGCCGGCGGCGCACCCTGCTTCACCCGCGCCGTGCGCGAGGGTGCGGTCAAGGTGATGGACGCCACCTGCCCCGCCGTCCATGCCGGGTTCCTGGCGGCGCAGAAGGGCGTGCCCTTCGCCACCCTGCGCGGCATGATCGGCACGGACCTGCTCGCCAACCGGCCGGACTGGAAGGTCATCCAGAACCCCTTTTCCGACGAGCCCGACCCGATCGTCGCGATCCCCGCGATCCGTCCTGATGTGGCGATCTTCCACTGTCCGATGGCCGACCGCGACGGAAATGTCTGGATCGGCCGCCGCCGAGAACTCGCCAGCCTCGCCTATGCCGCCGAACGCACCCTCGTCACCGTCGAGCGCATCGTCGAGACGAGCCTCCTCGCCGACGAGGTAACGGCGGCCGGCGTCCTGCCGGCGCTCTATGTCGAGGCGGTGACGGTGGCGAAGAACGGCGCAGCGCCGATCGGCCTCTGGGGCGAATATCCCGCCGATATGGAGGCCATCGGCCGCTACGCGCGCGAGGCGCGCACGCCCGAGGGTTTCCGCGCCTTCCTTGATGGCGCCGACCGCCTGCTGGAGGCGGTGTGATGGGCGCCATCCTGCCGCGCGAGCGGCTCATCGTCGCCATTGCCGGCCTGCTGGACGGCGTGCGCCACGTCGCCGTCGGCGCCTCCTCACCCATCCCCGCCGCCGGTGCCATGCTGCTCCGGGCGCTCGCCGAACGCGATGGCAAGCCGCGCGTGCGCATCTCCATCCTTGGCTCGCGCGAGCACAACTTCTTCACCAACGGCTCGGCCGAGCTCTTCGACTGCGCCGGCCAGGGCCGCATCGACGCCTTCTTCCTCGGCGGCGGCCAGATCGACGGCGAGGCCAATATCAACCTCGTCGGCACCGGAGACTATCCGCGCAATCCCGTGCGCTGGCCCGGCTCCTTCGGCTCGGCCTATCTCTATTTCGTCGTCCCCCGCGTCATCCTCTTCCGTGAGGAGCACACGCCGCGCGTCTTCGTCGAGAAGGTCGATTTCGTCTCCGCGCCCGGCACCAGCGAGGCCGGGGTCTATCGTCCCGGTGGGCCGCATGCCCTCCTCACCAGCCTCGCGCTGTTCTCCTTCGACAAGGAGCGCCGCCGGTTCCGGCTGGAGAGCGTCCATCCCGGCCACAGCATCGCCGAGGTGACGGCCGCCACGGGCTTCACCTTCGACCATGACGAGGCGGTGCCGGCGACGCCCGATCCGGACCCTGCCACCCTTGCCCTGCTGCGCGGCCGCGTGCTGACGGAGCTTGAGGAGACCTATCCGCAATTCGCCCGGCAGATGGCGGCGGAGTTGCGCGGGTCAGCGGCGGCCTGAAGCCGTGCCTCAGCCGAGGCCGATGGCACCTTCGGCGGCGAGACGGTCGATCTCGCCCGCCGCATAGCCGACCTCAGCCAGCAACGCGCGCGTATGCTCGCCGAGCCGCGGCGCCGGCCGGTGCGGCACGGCCTGCGTCTTGGACCAGCGCGTCGCCGGCTGGATCTTGCGGATGCGCCCCTCGCTCGGATGGTCGATGACCGGCAGCAGGTTCACCGCCTGGACCTGCGGGTCCTCGAGGATCGAGCCGAAATCGTGGACCGGCACGAAGGGAATATCCGCGCGCTCGAGCAGATCCATCCAATCGGCGGTGGTCCGTTCGCGGAAAGTGGCCGCCACCTCGGCATAGAGCGCGTCGATATGCTCGGTCCGGGTCTTAATCGAGACGAGCCGTGGGTCCGAGTCATATTCTGCAAGCCGGCCAGTGGCTTGGTAGAAAGACTTCCACTGCTTGTCGTTGTAGACGAGGGCGCAGATATAGCCGTCGCGGGTGCGATAGGGCCGCCGCTCCGGCGACAAGAGCCGCTGGTATCCGCCCTCGCCCAGCGGCGGGTCGAAGGTGAGGCCGCCGAGATGATCGGCGAGCGTCAGGCCGACCATGGTCTCGAACATCGGCACGTCGAGCCGCTGGCCCTCGCCGGTCTTCTGGCGGTGATAGAGCGCCGCGGAAATGGCCCCGACAGCCGCAAGTCCGACCACCCGGTCGGCAATGGCGGCGGGGACGTAGCGCGGCGTGCCGTCGCCCGCGCGCGCGATGAGGAAGGGCAGCAGCGCCGCCCCCTGGATCAGGTCGTCATAGGCCGGGCGCGCCGCATAGGGCCCCTCCTGCCCATAGCCGAACATGCCGGCATAGAGGATGTCGGGGCGCACCGCCTTTACGTCCTCATAGCCGAGCCCAAGCCGCGCCATGGCCTGCGGGCGGATGTTGTAGGCGAGGACATCGGCGCGCTCGCAGAGCTTGAGCAGCGCGCGGCGCCCGCCCTCGCTCTTCAGGTCGAGGACGATCGAGCGCTTCGAGCCATTGGCGTTGAGGAACAGCGCACCCATGCCGTGATGGCGCGCCGGCCCGATGTAGCGGACCGGATCGCCGCCCGGCGCCTCGACCTTGATGACGTCGGCGCCGAGCTCGGCGAGCCCCTGCGTCGCCGAGGGGCCCATCATCACGGTGGTCAGGTCGAGGATGCGGACCCCTGCGAGCGGTCCCACGCGGCTCACCCCTTCGGCGAGTAGTCGCGACCCTTCACCAGCCGCGTCGGCGTGTAGGTCATGACGCATTCGCCGCGCTGGTTGATGACGCGGTTGCGCGTCTTGACGATGCCGCGGCCGGCCTTCTTCGTCGGGCGGGATTCCAGCACCTCACATTCGACATGCAGCGTGTCGCCGGCAAAGGTCGGCCCCTCGACGTTCAGTTCCATGCCGAGGAAGGACAGCCCGACGCCTTGCACCACCGTCTGCATCAGGAGCCCTTCGGCGAAGGAATAGACCAGCGCGCCGGGCACAAGCCGCTTGCCGGCGAACAGCGATTCCTCGGCGAGATATTCCATGTTGGTGAAGAGCACCTCCACCATGCCGGTGACACCGACAAACATGGTGATGTCGGCCTCCGTGACGGTGCGGCCGATGGTCTTGAAGGTCATGCCGACCGGCGTGTCCTCGAAACGCAGGCCGAGGCCCACCGTCATCATCTCGTCCGCCATGTCGTCCTCCCGGCTTGTTCTGATGGGGCGGTGCTAGGGGACAGGAGCGAATTCGTCAATACGATCATCATGATCACGCTGATGATAAAAACGCCCCTGTCCCCCGCCTCAGTTCATGGTGATGCCGTTCTCCTTCACCACCTTGTCCCAGCGCGCGAGTTCGGCGGCGATATAGGCGCCATATTCGGCGGGCGTTGAGCCGAGCGGCGTCGTCTGCTGCTCCTCGAGCCGGGCGAGGAAGTCCTTGTTGCGCAGCGCGGTCATCATCGCAGCATTGACCTTGGTGACGATCTCCTGCGGTGTCCCGGGAGGAGCGACGATGCCCTGCCAGGCGCCGACCTCGACATCCTGCAGGCCGAGTTCGGTGAGGGTCGGGATGTTCGGCAAGGCGGCGAGGCGCGTCTTGCTGGTCACCGCCAGGGGCTTCAGGCGGCCATCCATGATGAAGGGCAGCGACGAATTGATCGTGTCGGACATGAAGTGGACGCGCCCGCCTGCAAGATCGACCAGCGCCGGCGCGCTGCCGCGATAGGGCACGTGGGTGACCTTGGCGCCGATACGGCCGAGCAGCAGAGCCGTGCCGAGATGGGTGATCGAGCCAATGCCGGTCGAGGCGTAGGAGAGCTTGTCGGCATTGGCCTTCACATAGGCCACGAACTCATCGACATTGTTCACCGGCATCTGCGGATGAACCTCCAGCACCATCGGCACGGTGGCGGTGAGACCGACCGGCACGAAGGCCTTCACGTCGTAGCCGAGGCGCGGGTAGAGCGCCGGGCTGATGGCAATGGCCGAGGTGTTGTAGAACAGGTTGTAGCCGTCAGGCGCAGCACCCGCGATTTCCTGGGCGGCGATGTTGCCGTTCGCGCCGCCGCGGTTCTCGATGACGATGCTCTGCCCCAGCGGCTCGGTCATGTATTGGGCGAGCTGTCGCGCCACGATGTCGGTCGGGCCGCCCGGCGCGAAGCCGACGAGCATTCGGACCGGACGCGAGGGATAGGACTGGGCCCGCAGGATGCCGGGCGCGGCCAGCGTGAGCCCCAGCGCCGAGGCGCCAATCCCGAACGTGCGACGGGTCAACAAGCGGCGGGTGGTCATGGGCGCGTCTCCTCGCATGGCCTCGCCACGGCGGGTGGGCGTCCATCGCCTCGCAACGCCGCAGCTGCGCCTGATGGCGCAAGGTGCCGTCGATGCAGGCCGTCGGCCCTTCTGGTCTGTGTCCCCCGTGACAGGAGAAAATGTCGCAAGCGCCTCGTTGTCCGTCAATCTGATTTCGATTATCACATTCTTGATTGGTGCTTTGAGGGCTCCGCATGCCGCGTCCGCGCAAGAGTTTCGATACAGGCGGCGTGAAATCCGCCACGCGGGTCCTCGCCCTGCTCGAACTGTTCGACAGCCTTCAACGTCCCGCCGGCGTGACCGAGATAGCCCGCGCCCTCGGCATTCCCCAGTCGAGCACGTCCATGCTGGTCAACGGCCTGATCGACCTCGGCTATCTCGCCGCCCTGCCCGACCGGCGGGTGCAGCCGACGCAGCGGGTCTCGGTTCTCGGCCGCTGGATCGACGACCGCATCACGGACGGGCGTGTCGCCCGCCTGATGGAGAAACTGGGCGAAGCGACGGGCGAGACGATCCTCCTCGGCATCGCCAGCGACGTCCACGTCGTCTACATCGCCGTGCGCCCGGCGACCCGCGCCATGCGCCTGCACATTCCCGCGGGCACACGGCGTCCCCTCGCCGAATCGGGCATGGGCCTGACGCTGCTGTCAGCCATGGCGGAGGAAGAGATCGCCCGCCGTATCTCCCGGGCGGAGCTGACGCGGGAGACGGATCGACCGCCGCTCGATCCCGCGGCCATCCGCACGGAGATAGAGATCATCCGGCGTCGCGGCCACGCGCTATCCGCAAGCCGCATCGTGCCGGGCGCGGGCATCGTCTGCACGCTGCTCCCCGCCGCAGCCGGGGCGCAGCCCATGGCCATCGGCATCGGCGGCCAGGCCTTCGAGGTGGTCGAGCGCGAGGAGGCCTTCGCGGCCCTGCTCCACCGTGAGATTGCCAGGCATTTCGCGCCCTGAAGCGTCGAGGTTCACCGGCGATTAACCACCCCAGACCCCCGGCTGCCCAAGGGGCATGTTTATCCGCGCATATTCACAGATCATTTAGCGCTAATTGCACAGAAAATGGTCAACGCAGGGGACAACCTCTGCCCCCAAGGACCAGCGCCAATGATCGCCCGCTCCTCCAACCAGCCCGTGCCGCGGCGCCTGACGCGGCTCGCCCACAGCGCGCGCCATGCGCTGCGGCGGTTCCGTGACGACCGTTCCGGTGCCATCGCCCAGCTCTTCGCCGTCGCGCTGCTGCCGATCATCGGCATTGCCGGCGGCGCCGTCGACTACACCATGGCGAGCGGTCGCAAGGTGCGCCTCCAGAGCGCCCTCGACGCCGCGACCCTCGCCGCGACGCGCACGGTGACGGCGAACTCGACCAACGCGCAGATCACCCAGATCATCCGCAACTACATCAATGCCAATCTCGACTTCGGCCCACAGGTCGTCCTGACCGTCACGGTCGATCCATCGGCCCGCAAGGTCGACGCGAGCGCGACGCTGAACCATGCGCCCTACCTGTTGCCGGTGGTCGGGATCAGCTCCATCCCGATCGGCGCGCAGTCCGCCTCGCAGCTCGGCCGCAACCTGCTCGAAGTCGCCCTGGTCCTCGACAATTCCGGTTCGATGTCAGGCAGCCGTATCACGACCCTACGCTCCTCGGCGAACGACCTGATGCGCAAGGTCCTGGACATGGCCTACATCCCTGGCGACGCGAAGGTGGCGGTCGTGCCCTTCGCCTCCATGGTCAATGTCGGCTCCAACAATGCCAATGCGAGCTGGATCGACACCCAGGGCTTTTCGCCCTTCCACAACGAGAACTTCGCCGTCAATGCGAACCGGCTGAACCTCTATTCGCAGATGCGCAACGTGACCTGGGGCGGCTGCGTCGAGGCCAGGCCCTCGCCCCATGACGTCACCGACACGCCGCCCACCAGCGGCAATCCGGCGACGTTGTTCGTACCGAGCTTCGCGCCCGACGAGCCCGACGAGGGCAGCTGGAGCGGCTTCTACAACAACTATCTCTCGGACGGTTCGTGCCAGTCCGGCCTCGGCACCGACATGCTGTCGCGCCAGCGCCGCACCTGCAAATACAACGGCGCGACCCCCGACACCTCGCTCGCCAACGGCACGCGCCGCGGGCCGAACCAGCTCTGCGACTCAAACCCCATCATTCCGCTGACCTCCAACCAGACGACGCTGGCGACGGCCATCACCGCCATGCCGAACTACGGCGGCACCAATCTGCATGAGGCGGTGATGTGGGGCTGGCGCGTGCTGTCGCCCGAACCGCCCTTCACGGAGGGCCGGGCCTACAATGACGTCAACAATCGGAAGTTCCTGGTCCTGATGACCGATGGCGCCAACGATGCCATCGGCCTGCCGACGATGAACGGCTCGTTCTATTCGGCCTATGGCTTCTCCGCCGCCGGCCGCCTTGGCACCACGTCGAGCAACCGCACCGACATCGTCGCCAAGATGAACGAGAAGACACTGACCGCCTGCGCCAACATCAAGGCCCAAGGCATCCTCATCTACACGGTCGGCTTCTATGTCACCGACGCCACGGCGCGATCGATCCTGGCGCAATGCGCGTCGAATGCGTCCATGGCGTTGCTGGCCGATTCCGACGAGGCGCTGGCCAATGCCTTCGACGCCATCGGCGACCAGATCAAGCGCCTGCGCCTGACGAACTGAGCGGGGGCTGGTGCCGGCTGAGGGGATCGAACCCCCGACCTTCGGTTTACAAAACCGCTGCACTACCGCTGTGCTAAGCCGGCCACCGTGCCCCTCGCCTACCAATGGTCGCCGCCTGTGGCAAGGTGGGCGTTGCCGCAGGCCACGCGAGGCGGCACAATGCGGCTTCACCGGCGGTTAACCCTTCACGCGCCTTATGGATGCCTCTTTTGTTTGGCTCCTGTGCGGGCATCGTCGGCGGTTCGCTCCGCCGCACGGTCGCTGCGCAGCCCTCCCCCGAGGGAACGGCGATGTCGGTTCGCTGCTGCTTCGATGGGGGGAACGTGCCAAAGCGTGACGAGGCCGTTGCGTATGCGTAACCTGACCCGCGACCCCGTGCGTGGCGCCAACCTGGCACGCGCCGATGCCCCCCCTTTCCCCTGGTTCACCGTGCTCGCCCTCTCGGCGGGCCTTGCCGGCCTGACGACGCTCGCCCTCAAGACGCACACGATCGAACGCGCCGAGGCTGCGACCGCGCCGGTGACGATCGGTGCCGGCCAGCCCGCCCTCGCCTCGCTCGGCTCCTTCGCCCCGCTGCTCGACCCATCCTACGACCTCGGCGCCGGTCGCCAGACCTTTGGTGCCGCCCGCCCCCTCGCCGCCCATATCCATGCGCCCGCCCCGGCGGCCAGTGCCGCGGCCCAGGCGGCGCCCGCCCTGCCGAGCGGCACGCTGGTGCTGGCGAGCCTCCCCGGCCGCGATGTCGCCCTGGAGAGCCGGCCGGGCCTCCCCCTCGCCCCCATGCCGCTGGCGCGTCCGGGCAGCGCCGGCGCCGCTGCCGCCGAAGAGGACGAGGACGGCCCGGACACGACCCTGGTTGCGCCGCTGCCGATGCGCCGGCCCTCCGATGCGCCCGCCACCGCCGCGACGCCCGAAGCGCCGCGGATTGCCACGCGTCGCCAGGGCCGCGAGCAGCAGGCCGCCGCGACGCCGGCCCCGGCCCAGCCGGACGGCCGCAACTTCTTCGAGCGCCTCTTCGGCCCCCGCCGCGATGGCCAGGCCGACGGTCCGCAGCTCGCCTATGCCCCGAGCGAGGGCAATCTCGGCACCGATGCCGGCGCGGCGCGCGGCGGCCTCGGCGGCGGCTTCTCCTTCGGCCTCGGCGGCCCGGCGCCCCGTCCGCCCATGGGCGTCGCGGTCTATGACATCGGCTCGCGCATGGTCTACCTGCCGAACGGCGAGAAGCTGGAGGCCCAGTCCGGCCTCGGCAGCTACCGCAACGACGTGCGCTACGCCCATGTGCGGATGCGCGGCCCGACCCCACCGCATGTCTATGATCTGACGGAGCGCGAGGCGCTGTTCCACGGTGTGCGCGCCATCCGGCTCAACCCGGTCGGTGGCAGCCAGGCCATCCATGGCCGTGCCGGCCTGCTCGCCCATACCTACCTGCTCGGCCCCAACGGCGACTCCAACGGCTGCATCTCCATCAAGGAGTATGACCGCTTCCTGCAGGCCTACCTGCGCGGCGAGATCCGCCGGCTGATCGTCGTGCGCGACCGCGCCGAGGCCGTGGCTGCCGTGGCCCGCGCCAACACCCGCGTCTCATCCCGCTAGGCGATCCGGCAAACAAGCGGTCACATTCATGTGACAAGCACTGGACGGCGGGCCCGTTCCGGCAATTTACTGCCTCGCCGCTCGGATGCTTGCCGTCGGCTGCGCCCCTGTCGGAGGACACCATGACCACGATCAATCGCCGCCATGCCCTCGCCACCGGCGCTGCGGCCCTCGCCGCCCCGGCTTTCCTGACCGGCGCCTCGCGCGAGGTCTTTGCCCAGGCAGCGGCCGCCGCGGTCCAGGCCCCCGGCTTCTACCGCTACAAGGTCGGCGACATCACCGTCACCGCCATCAATGACGGCTTCTTCGCCCGTCCGCTCGAGGGCTTCGTCCGCAATGCCGAGCTGCCGGCCGTCCAGGCCGCCATGGCCTCGGCCTTCCTGCCGACCAACGCCGTGCCGATCCCCTTCAACACCCTCGTCGTCGAGACCGGCGGCAAGGTCGTCCTGCTCGACACCGGCAACGGCAATACCGGCGCCCCGACCTCGGGCACCTGGATGGCGAATTTCCGCGCCGCCGGCTTCGATCCGGCAAACGTCTCCTCGGTGATCATCAGCCACTTCCACGGTGACCACATCAACGGCATCCGCCTGCGCGACGGCACCGCCGTATTCCCGAATGCCGAGATCCAGGTGCCGGAGCCGGAATGGGCCTTCTGGATGTCGGACGAGCGCATGAACGCCGCTCCCGAGGCCATGCGCGGCGCCTTCCAGAACTGCCGCCGCGTCTTCTCGCCGGTGGCCTCCGCCGTGAAGCAGTTCAAGCCGGGCGCCGAGGTTGCCGCTGGCGTGACCTCGATGCCGGCCTTCGGCCATTCGCCGGGCCACAGCGTGTTCATGATCTCGTCGGGCAACGCCAAGCTTCTCTACATGGCGGACCTGACCAACCACCCCGCCCTCTTCGTGCGCAATCCCGATTGGTCGGCGATCTTCGACATGGACGCCGATGCCGCCCGCGCCACGCGCCGCCAGTTCCTCGACATGGCCGCGAGCGAGAAGTCCCGCGTGCATTTCTATCACGCGCCCTTCCCGGCCAACGGCTACATCGCCAAGGACGGCGCTGGTTTCCAGCTCGTTCCGGCCCAGTGGACCCCGTCCATCTGATCCACGGCTGAGCGCCTTGACTGCGAGGCCCGCCGGCGACGGCGGGCCTTTCGCATGTGCGGGTCCGCCAGCCGCCGGATTGACACATTGTCGCAACCCGGCGCATTCATGGGTCTCGCGACGGCGGCCGCCCGCAAGGGACGGCCACGGGAATGCGGTGCGCGGCGGGTCTCACAGCCCTCCGCAAGGCCGCAGCTGCCCCCGCAACTGTAAGCGGTGAGCCCTCCCCCATCAGCCACTGACACCCCGTTCGGGCGTCGGGAAGGCGGGGACCGGGCGACGACCCGCGAGCCAGGAGACCGGCCGGCGCGACGTCACTGTCCGTGCGTGCGGGAGGCGCGCCCGGGAGCGGTCCGTTCCGCTTGATCCGTGACACCACCGTCGCGGATTCGTCCGGCCTCCTCAGGCCGGAACTCCGCGACCTTCTGGGTCCGCAGCGGAGTTCCGCCATGCCTGTCGTCTTTCGTCTTCTCCGTCCCCAACGGCTCTCCGTGCTCCTCGCAACGGCCGCCGTGATCCTCGCTCCCGGTCTGGCGAGCGCCCAGCAGCCGCCGCTTGCCGCGGCGCAACTGCCCGAAATCACCGTCTTCGGCGCCAGCAACGTGCCGCTGGAAGCCCCGCGCGTCGGCTCGGCGGTCACCGTCATCACCGCCGAGGACATCGCCAACCAGGGCGCGGCGAGCGTGCCCGACGTGCTGCGCCTCGTGCCAGGCGTCGCGGTCAACCAGTCCGGCGGGCGCGGCAGCCTCACCCAGACCCGCGTGCGCGGAGCCGAATCCAACCAGGTGCTGGTGGTCGTCGACGGCATTCCGATCAACGACGTGAACTCCGGCGATGCCGACCTCGCCAACCTGCCGGTGGACAGCATCGCCCGGATCGAGGTGATCCGCGGGCCGCAATCCGGCATCTGGGGGCCGAACGCCCAGGCCGGCGTCATCTCCATCACCACCAAGTCCGGCCGTGGCCTCGCCAAGCCGGAACTGACCGCGCGGCTGGAGGGGGGTTCCTTCGGGACGCTCCAGGGTTCGGCGACGGTGCGCGGCGCGCAGGGGCCCTTCCACGCGGCCATCTCCATCTCCGGCCTGCGCTCCGGCGGCTTCGTCGTTGCGCCCGGCACCACGCGGCCGAATGGCTCCGACATGGGCTCGCTCTCCGCCAAGATCGGCGCCGACCTCGCCGACTGGTTCGGCGTCGAGGGCGTCTTCCGGATGGTCAGCCGCGGCGGTTTCTACAATCCCGGCAACACCGCCTTCGGACCGGGCTTCGTCACCGATCCGAACTACGGCTTCCTTGCCGCCGGCACGGGGCGCAACACCGCCAATGACATCCAGGGCCGCGTCGCCGCCACCGCCAGGCTGCTTGACGGGGCCTGGACCCATCGCTTCTCAGCCGACACCTCGCAGCAATCGACCAATGCCCGCGACAGCTATGTCTCGGCCTTCGGTTTCCTGGAAAGCCAGGGCTTCTGGTCGCGCACCGAGCGCAACCGCGCTGAGTATCGCTCGGCCTATACGTTCGAGACCCCCGGCCTTCTCGGCGCCCGCCACACCATCGTCGGCGGTGCGGATATCACCCGCGAGCATTTCCGCTACTATTACGAGAGCGACGGCTTCTTCGGTCCCTTCGTCAATGACACCTATGCCGGCGCCGGGCGCTCGCGCGACCGCAAGGGCCTGTTCGGCGAGTATCTCGTCAGCCTACCGACCGGCCTGTCGCTGTCCGGCGCCCTTCGCCAGGACTGGAACTCGGCTTTCCGCAATGCGCTGACCTGGCGCGTGACGGCCGCCCAGACCTTCGACACCGGCACCAAGCTCCACGCCTCCATCGGCAAGGGCGTCACCAACCCGACCTTCTTCGAGCTCTTCGGCTTCTTCGCCAATTTCGTCGGCAACCCGACGCTAAGGCCCGAACATTCCATCGGCTGGGATGCCGGCGTGGAGCAGCGCTGGTTCGGCGGCAAGCTCGTCACCGACATCACCTATTTCCGCGCCAGCGTCCGCGACGCCATCGTCCAGTCCGGCGGCACGGCCATCAACCTGCCCTTCGAGACGACGCGCCAGGGCGTCGAGGTGGCGGTCACCGCACGCCCGCTCGGCTGGCTGTCGCTGACCGGCTCTTACACCTACACGGACACGCAGTCGGCCGAACTCGTCGGCGGCGTCTATGTCGGCAAGGAGGCGCTGCGCCGGCCGCGCCACGCCGCGAGCCTCTCGGCGGTGGCGACCCTGCCGGACGACAAGACGAAGGTGACCGTGACCGTCGCTCATAACGGCACGATGCGGGACAGCTTCTTCGGCCCGGCCGGCGCCACGGACGTGCGGCTCGGCGCCTACACGCTGGTCGGCGCGCAGATTTCCCACGCGCTGAACCGCAATGCGACCGTCTATGTGCGCGGCGAGAACCTCTTCGGCCAGCGCTACCAGGAGGTCTTCGGCTATCAGGGGCCGGGCGCTGCCGTCTATGCCGGCATGCGTGTGAAGCTCGGCGGCGAGTGAGCCACCGGTCAGCGGTTTAAACCGTTTCGCATCGCTGCCTTGCCGCGCCCCCGTCGACAGGGGCGCGGCTTTCGGCCAGTCTCGCCAGCATCAAGAGCGGGCCGGCAGTGCCCGCGGCATCGGGAGGATCAGCATGTCTCAGCGTATCGCGGTGGTCACGGGCGCAGGTTCCGGCATCGGGCGGGCTTCGGCCTTGGCGCTCGCCAAGGCTGGTTATGCCGTGGTGGTGGCAGGCCGCCGCAAGGACGAGCTGGAGAAGACGGTGTCCATGGCCGGCGGCGCGACCGTCGTCGCCGCTCCCATCGACGTCTCCGACGAGGCCTCCGTCGCCGCCCTGTTCAAGCTGGTGAAGGACCGCTTCGGCCGCATCGATGTGCTCTTCAACAATGCCGGCATGGGTGCCCAGGCCGTGCCGCTGGACGAACTGCCGATCGAGAAGTGGCGGCAGGTCGTTGACGTCAACCTCACCGGTTCCTTCCTCTGCGCCCGCGAGGCCATGAGGATGATGCGCGCGCAGGACCCCAAGGGCGGCCGCATCATCAACAACGGCTCGATCTCGGCCTATGCGCCGCGCCCCTACTCCGCGCCCTATACCGCGACCAAGCACGCCGTGCTCGGCCTCACCAAGGCGATCTCGCTCGATGGCCGCGCCGACCGGATCGTCTGCTCGCAGATCGACGTCGGCAATGCCGCGACCGAGATGACCGAGCGCATGGCGAACGGCGTCCTCCAGGCGGATTTCACCACCAAGGTCGAGCCGCGCATGGACGTGCGCCACGTCGCCGACGCGGTGGTGCATGTCGCCAACCTGCCGCTCGACGTGAACGTCCTGACCATGACCGTCATGGCCAACGACATGCCCTTCGTCGGCCGCGGCTGAGCCTCAGGCGGTCTCGGCTCTCAGCCAGGCGAGATAGGCCTCGTCGCCCACCGGCACGTCGACCACCAGGAAGGCCGGCGTGTCGTAGGAATGAGCCTCGCGGAAACGGGCCTGCGCTTCGTGCAGGCGCGCGCGGACCGTCTTGAGGATCATCACCACCTCGTCGCCGCGCTCCACTTGGCCCTTCCATCGATAGATGGAGCGCATGCCGGGCAGGATGTTGGCGCAGGCGATGAGACGGCGCTCGACCAGGTCCTCGGCGATGGTCTCCGCCTCGACAAGGCTCGCGGCGGTCGTATAGACCAGAACGACGTCGTCCGGCTTCTCGGCTCGCGTCATATCTTCCTCCCTGTCCGGCGGATGCCCCCTTGGCCGACCTGCGCCCCGATCCCAAGAAGATCGCCTTCGTGGCCTCGCCTGCGCCCGAGGCCCAGGAGGCTATCGAGCGGCTGACCGCGCGCTACGGCAACGTTGCCGGCGACGAGGCGGAGGTGGTGGTCGCCCTTGGCGGCGACGGCCTGATGTTGCAGACGCTGCACAAGTACATCTCCACCGGCAAGCCCATCTACGGGATGAACCGCGGCTCCGTCGGGTTCCTGATGAACGAATATGCCGAGGACGGTCTCGTCGAGCGCATATGGACGGCCGAGCGCTCGGTGATCCACCCGCTGGCCATGACCACCATCGACATCCATGGCGAGCGGCAGGACGCGCTCGCCATCAACGAGGTGTCGCTACTGCGCGAGACCTCTCAAGTTGCGAAGCTCAGGATCTCCGTCGACGGCAATGCCCGCATGGACGAGCTCATCGCCGATGGCGTGCTCATCGCCACCCCCGCGGGCTCCACCGCCTACAACCTCTCGGCCAACGGCCCCATCCTGCCGCTGAACGCCACGCTCCTCGCACTCACCCCGATCTCGCCGTTCCGGCCGCGACGCTGGCGCGGCGCGCTCCTGCCCGACCGGGTGGCCCTCACCATCGAGGTGCTGGAATCCGCGAAGCGTCCGGTGAGTGCCACCGCCGACCATCACGAGGTCCGCGACGTCGCGAAGGTTTCGGTGGAGATGGACCGGTCGAAGTCCATGATCCTGATGCACGATCCCGGCCATTCCCTGGACGAGCGCATTCTGCGCGAGCAGTTCGGCGCCTGACGGCCGCCATCAGCCTTAACGGTCCGCTAATCGCCGCCCGGTATGGTGGCGGTGATGATCCGCATCGACTTCAACCGGCTGCGATTCCTTGTCATCGACGACAACGCGCATATGCGCCGGATCGTGCGAACCCTTCTGCACGGCTTCGGCGCCCGCGAGGTCTACGAGGCGGAAGACGGCGCGGCGGGCCTCGAGGCCTTCACCCACTACATGCCCGATATCGTCATCACCGACTGGTCGATGCCGATCTTCGACGGGCTCGAACTGACCAGCATGATCCGCCAGCCCGGCGCCAATGCGAACCCCTATGTCGCGATCATCATGCTCACCGGCCACTCGGAAAAGAAGCGCGTGCTGGAATCGCGCGATGCCGGCGTCACCGAATTTCTCGCCAAGCCGATCTCGGCCAAGGCCCTCTACCAGCGCATTCTCAACGTCGTGGTCAATCCGCGGCCCTTCATCAAGACCAAGACCTTTTTCGGCCCGGATCGCCGGCGCAACCACAATTCAAGCTATGTCGGACCCGAACGGCGCAAGGGCGAGAAGGCCGAGATGATCAAGGTCGCCCCGCTGCTCGACAAGACCAAGAGTTCCGTGTGAGGCCGTTTCCATGACCAACCCGCCTGCCACGAAGACACCGATCAAGCCGACGGCCCGCACCGGCAAGAAGGGCGGCCTCGACGAGGCCAGCATCGACACCTTCGCCGACCACGAGGTCGTCACGCCGAAGCGCACCCTCAAAAGCTTCTCGAAGAAGGCCAAGATCAAGGTCGACGAGTTCGGCTTCGACATGGAGGCCATCGAGCGGGCCGAGGCGGCGCTGCAGGAGCTGTCGAGCGAGTTCGAGGACTGGATGGCAAAGGAGGTCGAGCGGCTGACCAAGGCGCGCGACGCCATCGCCGCCACCGGCTTCGACGCGGCCAACCGCGCCGCCGTCTACACCGCCGCCCACGACCTGAAGGGGGAGGCCGCGACCTTCGGCTATCCGCTGGCCGGCCGCGTCGCCGAAAGCCTCTGCGCCCTGCTCGACGGCATCGCCGACGACACCCGCCTGCCCGTCGCATTGGTGCTGCAGCATGTTGACGCCATCCGCGCCATTGTGCGTGAGAATGCCAAGGGTACGGATCACCCGGTGGCGGTGACGCTCTCCGAACGCCTCGGCGAAGCGACGACGGAACTCCTCGTCGCCGTCAATGGCGCGCCCTCCATCGTTCCCTGATCGGGTGACGCAAAGGCCGCCTCAGGCGGCCGCCACCAGCGGAAATTCCACCGCCTCGTCGTCCAGTGCCTCGTGGCCGGCCACGAGATCGCGGGCAAAGGCCCGCGCCTCGTCACGGGCCGCCTCCGCCGCGAAACGGCGCAGCTGGGCGAGCAGCACGTCGAGCTCCCCATCGGCGACCGGCGCATAGGCGGTGAGCACGCGCTCCACCATGCGGCGGCGCAGCTGGGCATCGCCCCCGCGCTGGAACGGCAGGCCGTCCTCATGCCAGGCGTCGAGCGCGGCGCGGAAGGCCGGATAGGTCGAGGCCGGCAGGCCGGCGCGGTCATAGAGGGCGCGGAAGCCGGCCCCGCGGCGGTCGTGAACAAGGCCCGCGGCCTGGCGCAGCGACAGGCCCGAGAGCTCGGCCAGCGCCTGTTCGAACAGCCTGACATTGCCGGAGAGCAGCGCCCGCAGGACGAGGCCGGTGGAGAGCTGGCCGGACTGGCGCAGGTGGCGGACGAGCGGGGCGATGCCCTCCCCTCCGCAGGTCGCGGCGATGGCGACGGTTGCCTTGTCGGAGGCCTCGCGGGCGATGCGCGCCGCCTTGTCCTCGGGCAGCCAGGCACGGCCGGCAACGAAGGCGGAGAGTGCGGCGGAGAGTTTCACCACCAGCGCCTGGCGCGCACCGGCTGACAGATCAGCGCGGGCGAAGAGCGCCTCGCGAATGTCGGCATCCTCGCCGAACCGCTCGATGATGCGGTCGATGGAGAAGGCCGGCACGTCGACCGTATCGAGGGCGACGACGGCGAGGCAGGCCTCGAGGCAGCCGACCTCGGCGATGGCGGCGGCGACCGGCGCCGGCACCTGGTCGCGGCGGGCAACCGCATATTGGACGAGCGGCGCGCCGGCCCCGACGAGATCGACCAGTTCGGCATCGAGCAGCAGCGGCGAGTGGCGGGCGACGATGGCGGCGATCTCCGCCTGGTCCTGCAGCAGCCCGACGATGACCGTATGCGGCGCGTCTTCGGAGGGCGCGAGAGCATCGGCCAGGGCCCGCCGAACCAGCGGCGAGGGATCGTCGAGCAGGGTGATCATCGCCGCCTCGGCGGCGGCGCTGTCCTCGCGGCCGAGATCGGAATGGAGATAGGCGCGGGCGAGAGCCGCGGTCGCATCGGCCCTGTCGCCGGCCGGGGCCGTCTGAATCCACCGCAGGAAATGACGTACGATCATCGGGACTGCCTGAACCGCGGCAAGGAACTGGAACGCAACGGATTTTCGTGTTGCCGCACACAGATTAGGGCGCGCCGCTTAACAAAGCGTTCACCATGCTTTTTAAGTGAAATTTGGGGGACGGCTCAGCGCCGGACGTCCGGGCGCAGGAAGCTCGACAGGTCGAGCGGCTGGGCGCGGCGGGCCATGTCGACCCGCACCGGATAGAACGGCCCGCCCATGGCGCCCGCGGCGGCAGTGCTGCCGGCGGAGGCACCGGAGGCAGAGCCCTGCGGCCCGAGCGCGGTTGCGACATTGACGCGCTGCGAGGCTGTGGCGGCATCGCGACCGAGCGAGGTCCAGGTGGCCGCGACGAAGGCGTTGATGGGCCCGCCGCCATTGCCGGAGAACAGCGAATGGAAGGGCCGGCCCGGATCGGCATTGATCGTGGGGATCGCCGACCAACCGCTCGCCTGCTCCTGCGCTGCGGTGGCGGCGGCGAGGGTCGTCGCGGTACCCGAGGCGGCGGTAGCGGTGGCGGTGAAGGGCTGCGTCTGGCCGGCCGCGAGAACCTGGTAGACCTCGGCGACGGTGCGCGGGCGGCCCTGGTCGAAGAAGATGCGGCGGTTGGCGTCGGCAGCCTCCGGGAACAGCCGCGCGGCGGTCGCCTGCGGATTGTTCTGGTTGGCGTTGATGAGACGCACCGCGCCGCCCGATCCGAGAAAATGCGCCATGTAGAGCTCGCCCTCGGTCGGGTTTCGCCCGGTGCCGGAGCGGATCTCGGTGGCGTTGCGGTTGGTGAAGGCGCCGGCCATGAGCGCCGAGACGGCAGGATCGTCACGCAGGGCGAGGATCTGCTGGCGTGCCGCCGGATCGGCGACGGTCGGCCGGCCGCTGGCATCGCGGCCGATCTGCTCGGCATATTTGGCAAGGCCGAGATTGCGCCCCTCGTCCCGCACCATGGTGAGCCAGGTCGAATCGATGAACTGATAGAGGCCGCGCGCGCTGGAGGTCGAAGCCTGCGCCGCCGGCTGCAGGCTCGATTCGCGGCGGGCGGTGCGCAGCAGGTAGTCGAAACCCGCGCCGGTCTTCTCGGCTGCGTCCCTGATGGCCGAAACCACCCGATTGACGCCAGCTTCCGTGGCCGTCGTGGGACGGCTCTGCGGTTCGGCTGACGAGCGGAAGAGGAACATCTCGGCTATGTCCGGAGGGAAGGACCCGTGACCATGGAGCCTGCTCCATTATGGTAAACGAAGTCGTAACGACCTGCCCCGACCGAGGCCGACCATGACCGCCAGCGTCACCGCCACCACCCTCATCACCGACGATCGCCGCCATCCGCGCGGCGGCATCTACTTCGACGATTTCGAGGTCGGCCAGCTCATCCGCCACCGCATCACCCGCTCGGTGACGCAGATGGACAACGTTCTGTTCTCGACGCTGACCATGAATCCGCAGCCGCTGCACATCGACCGGCAGTTTTCGGAGGCCTCCGACTGGGGCCAGCCGCTGATGAACTCGCTCTTCACCCTCGGCCTGCTCATCGGCATTTCCGTGCCGGACACCACCAACGGCACGCTCTTCGCCAATCTCGGCATGACCGACGTGAAGTTCCCCCACCCGCTTTTCGAGAACGACACGATCCATTGCGAAAGCACGGTGACCGCCAAGCGCGAATCGAAATCGCGCCCGACCATGGGCGTGATCGAGTTCCACCACCGCGCCTTCAACCAGAACGACAAGCTGGTCGCCGAATGTACGCGCCAGTCCCTCGTGCTGAAGCGCGGGGCCTGAGCCGATGCGCTCGCTGCTCTTCGTTCCTGCCGATTCCGACAAGAAGCTCGCCAAGGCCCTGGAGAGCGGCGCCGATGCGCTGATCCTCGACCTTGAGGATTCGGTCTCGGCCGCGAACAAGCCGCTGGCGCGCGAGACCGCCCGCGCCTTCCTTGCCGCCCATGCCGGCGCCAGCCAGCGGCCCCTCCTGATGGTCCGGGTCAACGCCCTCGATACCGGGCTCACCGACGCCGATCTCGACGCCGTGGTGGCGGCGCGGCCCGACGCGATCATGCTTCCGAAGGCCGAGGGCGGCCGCGACGTCGCCCATCTCGACGCCAAGCTGACGACGCGCGAGGCCCTCGCCGCCCTCCCCGAGGGGCGCATCCGCATCACCGTGGTGGCCACCGAGACGGCCAAGGCGGTCTTCACCCTCGGCAGCTACCAGGGGGCAAGCCCGCGGCTCTCCGGGCTTACCTGGGGCGCGGAGGACCTGTCCGCCGACATCGGCGCCGAAACCAATCGCGGACCCGACGGCCGCCATACCGAACCCTTCCGCCTCGCCCGCGCGCTGTGCCTCATGGGGGCGGTGGCGGCCGAGGTCCAGCCCATCGACACGGTCTTTCCGGCCTTCCGCGACGAGGACGGTCTTCGCCGCGAATGCGAGGAGGCTCGCCGCGACGGCTTCACAGCCAAGATGGCCATCCACCCGGCGCAGGTACCGGTGATCAACGCGGTCTTCACCCCCGACGAGGCGGCGATCGCCGAGGCGCAGAAGGTGGTGGCGGCCTTCGCCGCGCAGCCCGGCGCCGGCGTCGTCAATATCGGCGGCGAGATGTTCGACAGGCCGCATCTGACACGCGCGGAGCGGCTGCTGAAGCGCGCGGGGCGCTAGCCCCTGCCTTCACTCCGCCGCGAGCACCAGGTCGTCGCGGTGGATCATCTCGTTGCGGCCCTTGTAGCCAAGCACGGCCTCGATGGCCTTCGAGCTCTTGCCCATGATCTGCACCGCCGCCACCGCGTCATAGGCGACGAGGCCGCGGCCGATCTCAGCTCCATCCGCCCCGCGCACCACCACGCAGTCGCCCCGCTCGAAGGCGCCGTCCACCTTGCGCACACCGGCCGGCAGCAGGCTCTTGCCCGAGCGCAGGGCGTCGACGGCCCCGGCATCGAGCCACAGCACGCCGCGCGGCTCCAGCGAGCCGGCGATCCACTTCTTGCGGCTGGTGACCGGATGGGTGGGGGTTAGGAACCAGGTGCAGGGCCCGCCCGATTCGATGCGGGAGAGCGGGGAATCGTGCTTGCCCGAGGCGATGACCATGGTCGTGCCGGCCGTGGTGGCGATCTTGCCGGCCTCGATCTTCGTGGTCATGCCGCCGCGTGACAGCTCCGAGGCCGCGCCGCCCGCCATGGCCTCGATCTCCGGCGAGATGCGCGGCACGACGGGAATCAGCGTCGCGGAAGGATCCTTCTGCGGCGGCGCGGTGTAGAGCCCGTCGATATCGGACAGCAGGACGAGGCAATCTGCGCCCACCATCGTGGCGACGCGGGCCGCCAGACGGTCGTTGTCGCCGTAGCGGATCTCGTCGGTCGCCACCGTGTCGTTCTCGTTGACCACCGGCACGGCGCGGACGCCGAACAGCGTCTCCATCGTGTTGCGGGCATTGAGATAGCGACGGCGCTCCTCGGTGTCGTGGAGAGTCACCAGGATCTGCCCGGCGACGATGCCGTGCTGGCCCAGCACCTCCGACCAGGCCCGCGCCAGGGCGATCTGGCCGACGGAGGCCGCCGCCTGGCTCTGCTCGAGCTCCAGAGGCCCCTTGGGGAGCTTCAGCAGCGTGCGCCCAAGCGCGATGGCGCCGGACGACACGACCAGCACATCGGCGCCGCGGGCGGTATGGCGGGCGATATCAGCACCCAGCGTCTCCAGCCATGCCTGGCGCAGCGCGCCCTTCGCACCGTCGACGAGCAGCGAGGAACCAACCTTCACGACGATGCGGCGGAAGGCGCCGAGGATAGGGGGTGAATCGGAGGGGGCCATGGACGATGCCGCAAGCTGTGGGGGCGCCTGAAACCAAGAACCCCAGCAGGGTGGCGACCTTGCTGGGGTTCTTCAGGAAATTGGTGCGGTCGAGAGGACTCGAACCTCCACTCGGTTAAGAACTACCACCTCAAGGTAGCGCGTCTACCAGTTCCGCCACGACCGCATGCCGAGTTGCCCCGGCGAGGCGGCTGTCTAGCAGAGCGTTTCGGTGGCCGCAAGGCTCAAAGAACGCTCTGTCGACAACCTCATTCGAACTCCATGATGACCGCGTCCACGGCCAGGCTGTCACCCGCCTTGGCGGCGATGGACTTGACCTTTCCGTCCCGCTCGGCGCGCAGGACGTTCTCCATCTTCATGGCCTCGACGACGCAGAGCGCCTCGCCCGCCTTGACCTCCTGGCCGACCGAAACGGCGATCGACTTGACGAGGCCCGGCATCGGGCAGGTCAGCTTCTTGCCCGTGTCGGTGGCAACCTTCACCGGCATCAGCGCGGCAAGCTCCGCCTCGCGGCGGGTATAGACATGGGCCGTCGTGGCGATGCCGCGATAGGCCAGCGTCACGCCGTTGGGGATGGTGCGGACAAGCAGGTTGACCGTCCTGCCGTCGACGCGGCCGGCGAAGACCGGCTGGCCCGGCGTCCAGGCCGAGGCGACGGTGTGGGTGCGCAGTTCCCTTCCGCCGGGACCATCCAGCAGCCGGATGGCGATGGTGCCATCATCCTCGAAGACCTCGACATCGTGGCGGCTGCCGGCCATGAGCACGACGCGGTCGCGGTCGAAGGCGACGCGATGGCCCTGGCGCATCTGGCCGGAAATCTTGCGCTTCCGGACGTTCTGGATGTGGTCGATGAAGGCGGCGACGGCCGCCATGACGCCGGCCGCCTCGCCCTCGGGCGCACGCGCCTTGAAGCCTTCCGGATATTCCTCGGCGATGAAGCCGGTGGACAGCGTGCCCGACTGCCAGCGCGGATGCTGCATCAGCGCCGCGAGGAAGGGGATGTTGTGCTGGATGCCCTCGATGGCGAAGGCGTCGAGGGCGTCGGCCTGCGCGGCGATCGCCTTGGCGCGGGTCGGCGCCCAGGTGACGAGCTTGGCGATCATCGGATCGTAGTAGAGCGAGATCTCACCGCCCTCGTAGACGCCGGTGTCGTTGCGCACGATGGCCTCGCCCGCGGGCCCCTCCGCCGGCGGGCGGTAGGTCACCAGCCGGCCGATGGACGGCAGGAAGTTGCGGTACGGGTCCTCGGCATAGATGCGGCTTTCCACCGCCCAGCCGTTGAGCTTCACCTTGTCCTGGGTGAGGCTAAGCTTTTCGCCATAGGCGACGCGGATCATCTGCTCGACGAGATCGATGCCGGTGATCATCTCGGTCACCGGATGCTCCACCTGCAGGCGGGTGTTCATCTCGAGGAAGTAGAAGGACTTGTCCTGGCCGGCGACGAATTCCACCGTGCCGGCGGAATCGTAGTTCACGGCCTTGGCGAGCGCGACGGCCTGCTCGCCCATGGCGCGGCGGGTGGCCTCGTCGAGGAGCGGCGACGGCGCCTCCTCGATGACCTTCTGGTTGCGGCGCTGGATCGAGCATTCGCGCTCGCCGAGATAGATGACGTTGCCGTGCTTGTCGCCGAGGACCTGGATCTCGATGTGGCGCGGATTGACGATGAACTTCTCGACGAAGACACGGTCGTCGCCGAAGGAGGACTTCGCCTCGGACTTGGCGAGGGTGAAGCCCTCGGCCACTTCCGACGCGGAATTGGCGATGCGCATGCCCTTGCCGCCGCCGCCTGCCGAGGCCTTGATCATCACGGGATAGCCGATCTCGTCGGCGATGCGGGTGGCGTGGGCCGCATCCTCGATCACGCCGAGGAAGCCGGGCACGGTCGAGACCTTGGCGGCGGCCGCCGCTTTCTTCGACTCGATCTTGTCGCCCATGGCCGCAATGGCATGCGGGTTCGGGCCGATGAAGACGATGCCGTTGTCCTTCAGCGCCTGGGCGAAGGCCTCGCGCTCGGACAGGAAGCCGTAGCCGGGATGGACAGCCTCGGCGCCGGTCGCCTTGCAGGCGGCGATGATCTTGTCGATGACGAGATAGCTCTCGGCCGCGGCCGGCGGACCGATATGGACGGCCTCGTCGGCCATCTCCACGTGCATGGCGTCACGGTCGGCATCCGAATAGACCGCGACCGTCTTGATCCCCATCTTCCGCGCCGTCTTGATCACGCGGCATGCGATCTCGCCGCGGTTGGCGATCAGGATCTTCTTGAACATGCGGAAAGTCTTTCCGGCGGCAGGCACAGTGGAGAGAATGGAGGCGTTCTAGAGCCATGGGCTCGCCTGCGTCCACTCAGCTAATGGGATGACGACCCGGTGACGCACCGGGCCGTCTCCACCATGCAATTTGCCTGCCGGACGAGATCCGGCTGCCAGCTTAGCCGCGCAGCGGCTTCAGGGCGGTCGCCCACTTCACCAGTTCGTCGAGGACCTCCTTGGCGCTGGTGGCCATGAGATCGTTCGGCGTGAACTTGGCATCGGGGCCGAGCCAGGAGCCGAAGCCCGGCACGGCGACGGCCTGCGGGATCGGCATGACCTTCAGCGTCGTCAGCGTCGGCTTGATCTGCTGCACGGCGCGCAGGCCGCCCGAGACGCCGCCATAGGCCACGAAGCCGGCCGGCTTGTAGGCCCACTCCTGGGCGAGGAAGGTCAGCGCGTTGTAGAGCGCCGGCGAAACGCCGTAATTGTACTCCGGCGTCACGAAGACGAAGGCGTCGGCGGCCTTGACGCTCGCCGCCCAGGCCTTGGTGTGCTCCTTCTCGTACTTCGCCATGCGCGGATGGTTCGGCTCATCGAAGACCGGCAGGTTGAAGCTGGCGAGATCCACCAGCTCGGAGGTGAAGCCGCCATGGGCGTTGGCGACGTCATTGAACCAGGTTCCGAGCTGCGGGCCGACGCGGCCAGGCCGCGTGCTGGTGATGATGGTGTGGAGCTTGAGGCTCATCGGGATCTCCCTGGCGCCGCCGACCATCGGCAGACGCAATGCGAAATTCGCGGTTACTGTTCGTAACCGGGTCTATTCTGGTAATGCGGGACCGCAGGTTCAAGAAGGTACGGCCACGGAACGAGGTCACTCCGGAGTGACCGCCCTGCCCTGCCGGTGATGGATCTCACCTGCATCAAGGGATGACCCGCAGTTCGCTGTCGCGGCCGACGAGGCGTCCAAGTGTGCGCAGGCGGTTCGACAGCCGCTCGCCGGCAAGGCCCGCAAGGTCGGCGGAGAGTGTCAGGACCAGCCGCCGGTCCTCAACCGCCAGGGGCGCGCGGGGGAGTGCGCCAGGCATGGCCGCCGAGACGAGATAGGCCACCCGCATCACCGCGCCGAGGATTCGGGCGCGGTCGAGCAGGCGGATGCCGACCAGTTCGCGGATGCGCGGCGACATGAACTCGTCGAGCAGGCCCTCATGACGGTAGAAGCTCGCCAGGGCGAGATAGGCGCGGCCGGGATGATCGACGCCAACGAAATTGGCATGGGCGATGATGTTGAGGCTCTGCTCGCCACGGTAATCCGGATGGGCGCGCCAGCCGATATCGGCGAGGAGGCAGGCCGCGTGGCGCAGCCGCCGCTCCTCGGTGCTCTCCTCGAGATGGGCGACCTCCATGAACCGGTCGGTCCAGGCGATGAGCTCCTCGCCGTGGCGCGGCGAGCGCGACCGCAACAGGCAGAGCTCGCGCGCGGCGGAGATCAGCGGATCGGCGGCACGCTCCTCGTCGTCCAGCAGCGAATAGAGCAGGCCCTCGCGCACGCCAGTGACGGAGATGACGACGCGGTCGACCTTGGCGGCGCGGACCACAGCCTCCAGCACCAGGGCGCCGTAGGCCAGCAGCGGCCGGCGGCTTTCGGCCACCACGTCGATGCGCGAGATCGTATCGGTGGGTTGGCGGCTGACGAGGTAACAGAAATCGGCGATCTCGCGGCCCGACAGCGCGTAGCCATGCATGACGTTGAGCGGATAGCCGCGATGGGCCATGTGCAGCTTGGCGAGCGAGCGCCAGGTGCCGCCCACGGCATAGAAGGTCCGGCCCTTGCCCTTCTTCAGCACGTCGACCTTGGCGACCAACTTGGCGGCGATGCGCTCGGCCTTCTTCACGGACTGGCCGGACGTGTCCTGGAGAGCGAGGCCGCCGAGCGGCAGCGTGACGCCCTGGCCAATGCGCGCACCCTTGATGTCGACGAGTTCCAGCGACCCCCCGCCGAGGTCGCCGACGATGCCGTCGGGATCGTGGATGCCGGAGACGACACCGAGGGCGGCGAACATCGCCTCGTCACGGCCCGACAACAGGCGGAGCGGCACGCCGCAGATCGCCTCGCAGGCGGTGACGAAATCCGGGCCGTTGGCGGCATCGCGGACCGCGGCGGTGGCGAGCACGTGCAGCTCGCCGACACGCAGCTGCGTACACAGGGCCCGGAAGCGGCGGATCGAGGCCAGCGCCTTGGCCACCGCGTCGTCGGAGAGACGGCCGGAGGTCTGCACGTTACGGCCGAGGCCGCACAGCGCCTTCTCGTTGAAGATCGGCGTCGGCGACCGCGTCAGCGCCTCATAGACGACGAGGCGGACTGAATTGGAGCCGATATCGATGACGCCGATGGTCGGCCCGAGCTGAAGCCGCCCGGGCGCGATCTCGAAAAGGTCACTCGGCGGCCCGCTCGACCCGGCTGGCGAAGCGACGGGGAGACGATTCTTTGAGTGATTTTCCACGTCCCGACAGGCTCGGATTGGTCATGAAGTACTGATGGGCGTTGAAGGCTTCGTCGCCTTCGGCCGGCTTGATACGCTCCGAGGTCCCGTCCGGCAAGAGACGCCAGCTCTGCTGGTTGTCCTTGAGGTTAGCGATCATGATCTGGTCGAGCACCTGCTCGTGGACCGTCGGATTGACCACCGGGCAGAGAACCTCGACGCGGCGGTCGAGGTTCCGCGGCATGAGATCGGCGGACGAAAGATAGACCCGCGCCTTGGAATGCGGCAGGCCATGGCCGCCGCCGAAGGCATAGATGCGGCTGTGCTCGAGGAAGCGGCCGACGATGGACTTGGCGTGGATGTTCTCCGACAGACCGGGAACGCCAGGCCGCAGGCAGCAGATGCCGCGCACGACAAGGTCGATGCGCACGCCCGCCTGGCTCGCCGCATAGAGCGCGTCGATGATCATCGGGTCGACGAGGGAGTTCATCTTCAGCCAGATGGCGGCTGGCTTGCCGGCCTTGGCGAAGGCGATCTCCTCGGCGATGTGCTCCAGCAGCTTCTTCTTCAGGCTGAGCGGCGAGATGGCCATCGCCTCCAGCTCCTGCGGCTCGGCATAGCCGGTGATGAAGTTGAAGATGCGGGCGACGTCGCGGCCGATCACCGGATCATCGGTGAAGTAGGAGAGGTCCGTGTAAATGCGCGCGGTGATCGGGTGATAGTTGCCCGTTCCCACGTGGCAGTAGGTGACGAGGTTCTCGCCCTCGCGGCGGATCACCATCGAGAGCTTGGCGTGGGTCTTTAGCTCGATGAAGCCGAACACCACCTGCACGCCGGCGCGTTCGAGGTCGCGCGCCCAGCGAATGTTCGCCTCCTCGTCGAAGCGGGCCTTGAGCTCGACCAGCGCCGTCACCGACTTGCCGGCCTCGGCGGCCTCCGCCAGCGCCTTGACGATCGGCGAGTCCGACGAGGTGCGGTAGAGCGTCTGCTTGATGGCGACGACGTTCGGGTCGCGCGCCGCCTGGTTGAGGAACTGCACCACCACGTCGAAGCTCTCGTAGGGGTGGTGGACAACGAGGTCCTTCTGGCGAATGGCGGCGAAGCAGTCGCCGCCCTGGTCGCGGATGCGCTCTGGGTAACGCGGCGCATAGGGAACGAATTTCAGGTCCGGCCGCTCCAGCGAGACAAGCTGGGCGAGCTCGTTCAGCGCCAGCACGCCCTCGACGCGGAAGATTTCGTCCTCCACCACGTCCAGGGCACTGGCGATGAACTGGCGCAGGTCGTCCGGCATGGAGGCCTCGGCCTCGAGGCGGATGACCGAGCCGCGGCGGCGGCGCTTCAGCGCGGATTCGAAATGGCGGACGAGATCCTCGGCCTCTTCCTCGATCTCGAGGTCGCTGTCGCGGATGATGCGGAAGGCGCCCTGCCCCTTCACGTCATAGCCGGGGAACAGGCGGTTGATGAACAGACCGACCGTCTGCTCCAGCGTGACGAAGCGGCGCGCGCCGGTATCGGCGAGATCCGGCAGCTTGATGAAGCGCTCGATCTTCGCGGGCACGCGGATGAGGGCGCGCATGGACCGGCCATCGGCGATGCGCTGCAGGGCGAGCGCAACGGTGAAGCCGAGATTGGGAATGAACGGGAACGGGTGCGCCGGGTCGATGGCGAGCGGCGTCAGCACCGGGAAGACATGGCCGAGGAAATGATCCTCCAGCCAGGCACGCTCGGCCTTGGTGACGTCATGGGCGTCAACGAGCACGATGCCCTCGTGGAGCAGGTCCTCGCGCAGCTCGCGCCAGCGCTTCTGCTGGTCGGAGCCAAGGCTCGCCACGGCTTCGGAGATCTTGGCGAGCTGCTCGGCCGGGCTCAGGCCATCCGCCGAAACCGTACCGACGCCCTGGCGCACCTGGCTGCGCAGGCCGGCGACGCGCACCATGAAGAACTCGTCGAGATTGTTGGCCGAGATCGACAGGAAGCGGAGCTGCTCCAGCAACGGATGGTTGCGGTTCGAGGCCTCTTCCATAACACGCCGGTTGAACTGCAGCCAGGACAGCTCACGGTTGATGAAGCGCTCAGGCTTGTCGATGAGGTCCGAGTTCAGGACGGGCAGAGCCACCTCGCGAACGGCGGATGCGGCCGCGGCGGCCTGGCTCCGGCCGGTTCCCTTGACCTCGGCGGCGACGCGGGCCGTCGCGTCCTTCTTCGTCTCGGTGGTCGTCATGGGAACCTCTCTGGGCGGCGGCGTCACCCTTCGCCCGCCATCATGACGACCCTGTGACAAGCGTCAAACAGGGCGGTGACCTTGGCTTTTCACAACAAACTCGGCTGCATCACCCGGTCGAGGACCTGGGCGGCGAGCGGACGGGTCAGCCGGCGGCCGGTTTCCAGGGCTTCCCGGTCGAGTTCGGCGACGAGGCGGCGCGCGGCATCGAGCGACCGCTCCATCCGCCGCGCGAGATATTCGACGATGTCACCGTCGACCAGAAGCTGGCGGTCGGCAAAGAGCTTCACCAGCACCGACCGCAGCAGCCCGTCCCCCGGCTCCTCCAGCGCCACCACCGGCAGCGCCCGCAGCCGCGAGGCAAGGTCCTTGAGGCCAACGCCCCAGGAGACCGGCGCCTCCCGCGCGGTGAGCAGCAGGAAGGCGTCCTCCTCGCGCGCGGCGTTGAGGAGATGGAACAGCGCCACCTCGGAGGTGCGTGGTCCCGCATCCTCCAGCAGAAGGGCCCCCGTCGCCAGCGCATCGGCCGGAGCAATGCCCGCCAGATCCCGCGCGGCGACGCGGCGCGCGCCGGCAATGTCGGCCCAGATGGCGCCGAGATGGCTCTTGCCTGCTCCCGGCGGGCCGATCAGCGCGACGGTCTTGGCCGGCCAGTCCGGCCAGCCCTCGACGAGACCGAGTGCCGCGGCGTTGCAGGCGGCGGGCAGGAAGTCGTCGCGGGACAGGCTTTCGGGCAGTGCCAGATCCAGGGCCATCTGCCGCGGACCGGGCCGCGGTGCGGTCGGGACCATCTCACCTCTCCGGACGTGCCGGACCTCAGTGCGGCTCTGGCCGCGTGATGCCCGTGTAAAGCGGGCTCGCGAGGTATTGCCTGATGGCGAACCGCGTCAAGACGCCGATGGAGGCGGCGAGCGGCACGGCGAGCATCAGCCCGGCAAAGCCGAACAGCGCGCCGAAGGCGAACAGCGCAAACATCAGCCAGACCGGATGCAGGCCGACCGATTCACCGACGAGGTTCGGATAGAGCACATAGGACTCGAAGAAGACGCCGATACCGAAAATGGCGAGGATGACGAAGACCATGGTCCAGTCCGGCCAGAACTGGACGATGGCGACGCCAGCGGCCAGAAGCAGCCCGGCGATGGAGCCGACATAAGGCACGAAGCTGAGGAAGCCGGTGCCGAGGCCGATCAGGAGGCCGAAATTGAGACCTGCTCCGCTCAGCGCCATGCCGTAATAGATCATCAGCACGAGGCAGACGGTGGCCTGCCCGCGCACGAAACCGGCCATGGCGACGTTCATCTCACGCATCAGGCCGAGGATCGTCTCCTTATGCGGCAGCGGCAGCCAGGAATCGACCTTGTCCATCATCCGCGGCCAGTCCTTCAGCAGATAGAAGGCGACGACCGGCGTGATGACGACGAGGCCGAAAAGGTAGATGAAGGTCGTCCCGCCCGCCCACAGGCTCTGCTGGACAAAGCCGGCGATCCAGCCGGTGGACTGGGTCACGAGTTCGGCGACGCTGCGCGAGACGTCTGGCAGGCGGTCACCGAGGACGCGCTGCAGCCATTCACGGTTCTGCTCGGTCGCGAGCGCCTGCAACTGGACCACATAGCTCGGCAGGCGGGCGACGAAGGCAGTGAGCTGCGTCGCCAGGACCGGCACGATGAGCAGCATCAGCACGATGAACACGACCACGAAGGTGCCGATCACCGCCAGTGCCCCAACGATGCGCGGCACACGGAGGCGTTCGAGCCGGCTGACGAAGGGATCGAGGAAATAGGCGAGAGCCAGCCCCGCCACGAAGGGCAGGAGGATGCCACGCAGCACGTAGAGCGCCAGCGCCAGCACGGCGAGGCCGCCGATCCAGAAGCCGACCTGTCTCTGGAGCGTCACCGGTGATCCTCTCTGGGGCCCGCCAGGCGGGTCGATGCGGGTTCATGGCAGGGTCGCAAGGCGCGGCCCTGCTTTCAAGGGGCGCGGTGCTGCGCCGCAGTCAGGTCGACATGTGCCGCGTCCAGCCGACCATATAGGCGGCGGCGGAGGCGAGGGTGAGACCGGCCACGGCATACATGGCGATCATGATGGCCCAGCCGAGATCGATCTTGAGCCCCTGTGCCGCGAGAACCAGCGCGGCGAAGATGATCTGCGCGGCGGTATTGGCCTTCGAGACCATCAGCGGCTGGATGGTCAGCGGCTTCTCCATCAGCGTCGCCAGCACCACGGCGCCGACGATCATGATGTCGCGCGAGACGACGAGGATCGCGACCCACGGCGGGATGAAGCCGAAAATGGCAAGCGAGACATAGATCGAGACGATCAGCGCCTTGTCGGCAAGCGGATCGAGATAGGCGCCGAGCTCAGTCTGCTGGTCGAAATGCTTGGCGATATAGCCGTCCACGGCGTCGGTGATACCGGCGACGACGAAGGCGGCGAGCGCGATCTCCATCTGCCGCTGGGCGATCGCCCACACGATGATCGGCACCAGCAGGATGCGCAGGAGCGTCAGAAGATTGGGAATATTCACTGTCGCGCAGTCTGTGCAGCCCCGGGACGCGGACCTTAGTGGCCGCGCCGCCCGATTCCAAGGCGGCGGAACGGCCGATCGGCCGCAGCCGGCTCACGCCGCGTCGCAACGCCGCACGAAGGCCTGGATCCGCGCGATGGAGGGCGCATCGGTGAGCAGTGGCGCATGGCCCTGCCCTGGCACCGTCAGAATGTCGAGATCGGGCCGGCGCTGCGCCATGGCGGCGACGGTCGCCTCCGACAGGATGTCGGAATTGGCGCCACGGACGACCATGACCGGCACGGCCCCGAGCCCGTCGAATTGCGGCCAGAGCGTCGGCATGGGCTGGTCGAAACGGACCGCCTCAAGGGTCCTGGCCAGAGCCGGATCGAATGCGGCCACGGGCTTGCCACCCTTCTCCATCCAGATGCTGCGGGCCTGGCGCCGCCAGTCCTCCTCGTTGAGCGCCGGAAACCGCGACTGTGAGATGGCCTTGAGCAGCGCCACCGCCTCGTCCCAGTTGGCAGGACCCGGCAGGCGGCCGAGATAGCTCTTGATGCGGGCAAGGCCCGCCCCGTCGATGACCGGGCCGATGTCGTTGAGGATGGCGCCGGCAATGAGCGTTGGCCGCGCCGCGGTCGTCAGCATGGTCAGCAGGCCGCCACGCGAAGTGCCGAGGAACACGGCGCGCTCGATGCCGAGCACGGTGGTGACGGCGAGAAGGTCGTCCAGTTCCACCGGCAGCGCGTAGTTCTGCCAGTTCGGATCATGGTCGGAGAGGCCGCGCCCGCGATAGTCGACGGCGACCACCTGTCGCTCGGCGCCGAGCGACCGCGCCACCACGTCGAAATCGCCGGCATTGCGCGACAGCCCGGGCAAGCAGATCACCGGCAGGCGACCCGAGACGGGGCCGCCATAGAGACGGGCATGCAGCTTCAGCCCGTCCGAGGACGTGACGAAGCGGCTTTCGAAGCCGGCATCCACCGCGCCCGCTTCCATGCCCCCTGCCCCGGTCACGGCTTCTTCGGGTCGATGGCGATGCGGATGGAGAGTTCCCGCAGCTGCTTCGGCGTCGCCTCGCTCGGCGACCCCATGAGCAGGTCTTCCGCCCGCTGGTTCATCGGGAAGAGCGAGATCTCACGCAGGTTCTGCACGCCGCAGATGAGCATGACGATGCGGTCAATGCCGGCCGCCATGCCGCCATGGGGCGGCGCGCCGTAATGGAAGGCGCGGTACATGCCGCCGAAGCGCTCGATCACCGTCTCTTCCGAATAACCCGCGAGCTCGAAGGCCTTCACCATGGCCTGCGGCCTGTGGTTGCGGATGCCGCCGGAGGCGATCTCGTAGCCGTTGCAGGTGATGTCGTACTGAAACGCCTTGATCGACAGCGGATCCTGGCTCTGCAGCGCCTCGAGGCCGCCCTGCGGCATCGAGAAGGGATTGTGGGAGAAGTCGATCTTCTTCTCGTCCTCGTTCCACTCGTAGAAGGGGAAGTCGACGATCCAGGCGAGCTCGAACCGGTCCTTGTCGATGAGGTTGAGCTCCTCGCCGACCTTGGTGCGGGCAAGGCCAGCGAACTTCACGAATTTCTCGGGATTGCCGGCAACGAAGAAGGCCGCATCGCCTTCTTTCATGCCGAGCTGGTCGCGGATCGCGGCGGTGCGCTCCGGGCCGACATTGTTGGCGATCGGTCCGGCACCCTCGCCGCCTTCGCGCCACATGATGTAGCCAAGGCCCGGCTGGCCCTCGCTCTGCGCCCAGGAATTCATGCGGTCGCAGAAGGCGCGGGAGCCGCCGCCCGGCGCGGGAATCGCCCAGACCTCGTTCTTGGCGTCCTCCAGCATCCGCGCGAAGACCTTGAAGCCCGAGCCGCGAAAATGGTCCGAGACGCCCTGCATCACCAGCGGGTTGCGCAGGTCCGGCTTGTCGGAGCCATATTTGCGCATGGACTCGGCATAGGGAATGCGCGGGAAGGACTGCGTGACCGGCTTGCCCTCGGCAAAATCCTCGAAGACGCCGCGGATCACCGGCTCGATCGCCGCGAAGACGTCCTCCTGCTCGACGAAGCTCATCTCCAGATCGAGCTGGTAGAACTCGCCGGGCAGGCGGTCGGCGCGCGGGTCCTCGTCGCGGAAGCAGGGCGCGATCTGGAAGTAGCGGTCGAAGCCGCTCATCATGATGAGCTGCTTGTACTGCTGGGGCGCCTGCGGCAGGGCGTAGAACTTGCCGGGATGGATGCGGCTCGGCACGAGGAAGTCGCGCGCGCCCTCGGGGCTGGAGGCGGTGAGGATCGGCGTCTGGAACTCGAAGAAGCCCTGCCCCTTCATGCGGCGGCGAACGGAATCGATCACCTCGCCGCGGGTCATGATGTTCTTGTGCAGCTTCTCGCGGCGCAGGTCGAGGAAGCGGTACTTCAGGCGCGTCTCCTCAGGGTAGTCCTGATCGCCGAAGACCTGCAGCGGCAGCTCGTCCGCCTTGCCCAGCACCTCGAGGTCGGTGATGAACACCTCGACGTCGCCGGTGCCGATCTTGGCGTTCTTCAGGCCCTCGTCGCGGGCCTTCACCCGGCCGTCGATGCGAATGACCCATTCGGCGCGGCAGGCTTCCAGCGCCTTGAAGGCCGGCGAATCCGGATCGGCCAGGCACTGGGTGATGCCGTAATGGTCGCGCAGGTCGACAAAGAGAATGCCGCCATGGTCGCGGATGCGGTGGCACCAGCCGGAGAGCCGGACGGTCTCGCCCACATGGGTTGAGCGCAGCTCGCCGCAGGTGTGGGAACGGTAGCGGTGCATGGAAGCCTCAGGGTCTTCTGGTGGGCGCGGGAACGCCGGGCCGAACGGGAGTTGCGTCCCTTTAACGGATGGATGCGCCGTCTTCAAACGGAAGCGGCGGGAAGCGGCATCGCGCCTTGGCGCTCAGCGGGCGGTGATCTCGATGCGGCGGTTGCGCGCCTTGTTGGCGGCGCTGTCGTTCGGCGCCAGCGGCCGGGTGGCGCCATGTCCCTCGGCGAGCAGGCGCCCGGCCTCGACGCCGCGGCGGATGAGATGGGCGACGACGGCCTGGGCGCGGCGCTGGCTGAGATCGACATTCTGCGCGGCGATGCCATCGGAATCGGTGTGGCCGGCAATGGTGAAGCGGACGCGTGGGCAGGTCGCCATGGCCTGCGCAACACGATCGAGACGCGCCTGGCTCGCCGGCTCCATGACATCGCGGCTGATGCGGAAGGCAATGCCGCCCTGGGCGAGTTCAGCCGCGACCACTGCGAGGCAGGCGGGCGGCGCCGGCGGCGGTGGCGGGGCGGCGGGTGCCGTCAACGTCGCCGTCGCGGTGAAACCGAAGGGGACGGAGCCGGTGATGGCCGCGCGGGCGGCAGCCTCTGATGCGGCATCCGGCACGCGGCCGGTGACGAGGAGGCTCGTCCCCTCCACCCGCGCCTCGCCGGCCTCCACCAGGGTCAGATGGCCAATGCCCGCGACAACCGCCGTGACAAAGCCCTGGGGGGCCCCGGAGGCCAGTTCCTGTTCGTCGACGATCTGGGCCGGTGCGGCGAGCGCCTCCGCTGCGGCCCGGATCTCGGCTCGTTCGGCCTCCGAGGAGACATAGCCCCTGAGCAGGAGGCGGCCGTCGCGCTTCACCGCCGCCCAGCGATAGGGCGAGACAACGGCTGCCGCGATGGCGACGCTGGCGATGCTGACACCGACCGATGCGCCCGGCCCGTCGCGCAGGGCCCGGTTCACCGCCACATAGCCGGCCCGATCGGCGGCCTCGCCAGTCACCGACAGGGCGCGATCGGCGATTCGCACCTCGCCGGCCTTGAGCCGCGCCAGCTGGACGAGACCGAACCGCGCCGCGCCGGCCCAGTCGATCCCGGCGGGCGCTCCGGCCGCAACCGTCGTGCTTCCCTCGGGAGCAAGGCCCAGCGATCGGGCGAAGGCGGCGATGGCGGCCCCCTCCTCCGGCGAGGCGACGACACCGTCCATCCGCACGGTGTCGCCGCTACGGACCAGGGTGAGGGCGAAGGGCGACACGATCGGCGCCATCAGCGCCTCGCGTTGCAGGGTGAAGCCGGCCGGCAGGGCGGCGAGCGCGGCCCGCACGGCCTCCGCTCCGCCAAGGCCATCCGGGCGCCCCTCGACGGTGAGGGCGGTGCCGGTCAGCAGAACCGCCCCGGGCTTCAGACGGGCGATGACGGAGCCGGCCCAGGCCGCCCCTTCGCGGAAGGTGGCCGGCGCATCCGCGCGGATCTCGGTCGTATCGATGGTGGATATGTCGCCACCGGCGGCGCGAAGGGCCGCCACAAGCGCATCCCGCGTCGCTTCATCCGGCAGGACCCCACCGATCGCGACCAGATCGCCCTCCCGCACCAGGGAGAGCTGCGCCCCCGTCTCCGCGCTGGCCCGGTCCGGCAGGGGCATGATCGCGGCCATGAGCGCCAGACAGCCGGCGAGAGCACAACGGATCCGACCTGCAGCCGCCATCATCATCCCTCGCCTGTGCCGTCCGTCCGAATCTGGCAGCGCTGCGCCGATGCTGCGGACATGCCGCCGCCCCCGATGCCGTGCAAGGGAAAAAAGGCGCCGCGGCACCGGTCCGGCCGGGTCATATGACGAGGCGCTCACGCGACCGCTACTGGCCCCCGGCCGTGTCAGCGCATACTTATAAGGTCAGCGGAGCGTGCCGGGCCGCCCCGGTCGCCGCGCCTCAAAGAAACCGGCGATGTCCGGGCGCCGTTGATCGCAAGGCGCCGATCAGCCCAGCCCGGATGCCGCGCCCGATACGAGGAAGCACCATGTCCCTGCCCCGTTTGACCCGCCCCGCCCTCCTGCTCGCCGCGCTCTTGGCGGCCGCCCCCGGGCTCGCCCTCGCCCAGGCCTTCAACGGCAGTGGCAGTGGCGGCGGCGGCCATGGCGACAACGATGGAGCGATCGACCTGCGGGCCAACCGCATGACCGTTTCGATCCGAACCATCCCCGTCGGACAGTTCTGCCTGCGTGCGGTCGCGGCCATCGGCTACGATCCGCGCCTCAATCAGAGACTCTATGCCCTGCAATTCGACTCCGGCCCCATGACACCGCTCGGAGCTGTCGCCTACGAAAATGCCTTCGCAAGCGCCCGGACCGAGGCCGACGCTCGCACGGCGCTCGCGAACGCCCGCCGCGACTCTCAACCCTATGGCCGCAGTGCAGGCGCCTGCTGAATTCAGGATTCGGTGGAAGAGCCGTTTCCGAAGCGGCTTCAACGGACCCCGCGGCGCCTGGCGGCCCCGCGGGGTTCGGCCTTTCAGTGCGGTTTGGCGCGCCTTTGCGCCTCGTCGGTGGCCCCGGTTCCAAATCGGAGCGATTCCACGGCGGAGCCCCGCCCATAACCTACGGAGATACCGCCAGAATCATTGACCTTGCCGACAAGGCCATCGATCAGGGCATTCCAGCGTTAACCCGTTCACACCGGCGTGAACGGTCTTTTCTCTATATTTTTCCGTCATTTACCTGATCATTGACGTCACGGACTGCGGTTAAAACGCGCGTGTCCTTCCTGCAACAGTCCTTGCCAAAGCCTTTCCGCCCCCCCTCCGCGACGCTGGTTTCGATTGATCGACGCGGGGGCATCGGTAAAGGTGACCCTGCGACGAAGGGGGGCACCCCGGTCGCACCGCCCTTCCTGGGGTCGAACGGCAGACAGCCACGACAGCAGAAAAGGCGGCCACACGGGGAATATCGGAACCAAAGCTGTCCAACGGCGCGGAACCAGGCTCCCTCAGGAGAAACATTTGGAGGTCTACAACATGAAGACGGTTAAGAGCCTTCTTCTCGGCGCTGCGGCGGGCTTCGCTGCCCTCACTGGCGCTCAGGCAGCGGATCTCCCGGGCAAGGCTGCTCCCGCCGAGTACGTTCGCATCTGCGACACCTACGGCGCGGGCTTCTTCTTCATCCCGGGTTCCGACACCTGCCTTCGTATCGGCGGCTTCGTGCGCGTCGACTACGGCTTCAACAGCAGCGCCGGCACCGGCAACCGCACCGTCGGCTCGGTCGCCATGCAGCCTGTGTCGTCCTTCGACGCTCTCTACGGCACCAATGCCCGCGTGAACGTCAACCTCGACGCTCGCTCGAACACCGAGTTCGGCCTGCTCCGCGCTTTCGGTGAGTTCGCTGCCTATCGTGGCGCTACCTCGGCCAGCATCGGCTCGGGCATCCACATCAACTCGGGCGTCGGCGCTTCTCAGCGTCAGTCGAACATCCTGCTGTCGCGCGCCTTCATCCAGTTCGCCGGCTTCACCTTCGGCTACTCGGCCTCGTTCTTCAACTTCTACCAGGGTGACGTGTCCTACGCCCGCCCGTTCGGCGCCACCGCCACCTCGACCACCGTCCTCGCCTACACGGCGTCGTTCGGTTCGGGCGTGTCGTTCACGGTGTCGGCTGAAGACGCCATGTACCGCCGCGTTGGTAACGGCGACGCCTTCGTTGCTCTCACCGCTCCGCCGGTGAGCTCGGCGCTGGCCCGTCCGCTCTCGGGCGTCTACGGCCTGACCTACGGCGCCAACACCATTCCGGACATCGTCGCCAACCTGCGCGTCGACCAGGGCTGGGGTTCGGTCCAGATCATGGGTGCGCTGCACCAGCTGCGTGACTTCGGCAACCCGATCGCCGGCGCTGTCGCCGTCAGCGGCGTTGACTACTCTGTGGCCGCCACCACCGTCCAGCGCGCTGGCGACAAGTGGGGCTACGCTGTTGGTGCCGGCCTCCGCCTGAACCTCGACATGCTCGCCCGCGGCGACGTGCTCTGGCTGCAGGCTGTCTACGCCGACGGCGCCACCGACTACGCCTTCTCGACCGCCAACCAGGGTGGCGACCGTCAGACGATCTCTGGCGCCGGCAACCTCGCCCAGAACAACAGCCTCACCGCGCAGATCCGCGATGCGGCCGTTGTCGCCAACTCGATCCGGACCGTTCAGGCCTGGTCGCTCACTGCCGGCTTCCGTCACTTCTGGACCCCGGCCGTCCGTTCGTCCATCTTCGGTGGCTACTCCAACATCAACGCTCCGGCGGTTGCGACTGGCCTCGCGGACGTCCAGTACTGGCAGGTTGGCGTGAACACCATCTGGTCGCCGGTTCGTAACCTCGACCTCGGCCTGGAAGTTGTTTACCACAACATCCGCGTCCGTGATCAGGCTGGTGCCGCGATCGCCGGCGGCACGCTCGGCACCAACGCCACTGTCGGCCGCACGGTCGAGGGCGCCTGGACCGGCACCCTGCGCGTCCAGCGCAACTTCTGATCTGGTCCGGTCCTCGGACCGGTTCCACGAAACCCCGGCGGGCAACCGCCGGGGTTTTTTGGTGTCCGCGGCCTCTCGCCTCTCCTGCCAACGCGCAGTTCGCATCGGGCGGCAGGTGAAAAGCGTCGTCTGAGCCTGCTGCCTCTGCGTCTCGTCCTCTTGCAACGGCAGGTCGGCCCCTGCACCCTCGCGCCACGGCCGCGCACAAGGCCCGCTCATCTCCCGAGGAACGCCATGACCGCCTCCGCATCCCCTGCCCCGTCCACGTCGCTCTCGCTTTCGGGCCTCAATGCCCTTGTCATCGGCGGGTCGAGCGGCATCGGCGAGGCCATCGCGCACGGCTATGCGGCCGCGGGCGCGCGCGTCGCCATCGCGGCCCGCTCGCCCGACAAGCTCCACGCCGCCACCGACCGGCTGGCGAGCGCCCATGCCGGTTCCAGGGGCTATGTCGCCGATGTCACCGACATGGCGGACCTCGCGCGCCTCGCCGAGACGGTGGCCGCCGATTTCGGCCCCATCGACGTGCTGGTGCCCTGCCAGGGCACGACCATCATCAAGCCGACGCTCGATTTCACGCTCGAGGAGGTCGAGCACATCTTCCGCACCAACCAGACCAGCGTCTTCTTCTCCTGCACCACCTTCGGCCGCGCCATGGTCGAGCGCGGCAAGGGCGCCATCATCAACATCGCCTCGCTCTCCGCCCATCGCGGCTGGCCGCGCGCCTGCCCCTACGCCATGACCAAGCACGCCATCGTCGGGCTCACCCAGACGCTCGCGGCCGAGTGGGCTCCCTCGGGCGTGCGGGTGAACGCCATCTCGCCCGGCTTCTTCATGACGGAACTCAACGCCGCCAAGATGCCGCCGGAGCGCAAGGAGAACGCGCTGCGCCGCACGCCCATGGGCCGCTGGGGCAAGACCGAGGAACTGGTCGGCGCGGCGGTCTATCTCGCCTCCCCCGGCGCCGGCTTCGTCACCGGGACGGTCATTGCCGTCGATGGCGGATATCTCGCGTCGGGTATCTGAGAACCGTCCAAGCCACTGTTCTCACGCACCTTTTTCCCGAAGCGCGGCAACCCGCCGCGCTTCGCGCATTGCCGCGGCAGCACCCCATCCCCATACTGTCGGTTGTGGCCCCGCCGGCCGCCTTCCACCGACAACCCATGAGGATTTCGCGCCGATGCCGCATGACACGCCCTTGATCGCCACCATCGTCGCGGGTCTTGGGCTTGCCTTCGTCTTCGGCGCCATCGCCAACCGCCTGAAGCTGCCGACCCTCGTCGGCTATCTCCTCGCCGGCATCGTCATCGGCCCGCACACGCCGGGTTTCGTCGCCGACCAGAAGCTTGGCACCGAGCTCGCCGAGATGGGCGTCATCCTGCTGATGTTCGGCGTCGGCCTGCATTTCTCGCTGAAGGACCTGCTCTCGGTCCGCGCCATCGCCATTCCCGGCGCTGTGGTGCAGATGGCCACCGCCACCGCCCTCGGCATGGCGCTCGCCTGGGCGCTCGGCTGGCCGATGGGCGCCGGCATCGTCTTCGGCCTCGCCCTCTCCGTCGCCAGCACCGTGGTGCTGCTGCGCGCCCTGCAGGAGCGGCGCATCATCGAGACGGAGCGCGGCCGCATCGCTGTCGGCTGGCTCATTGTCGAGGACATCGCCATGGTCCTCGCCCTCGTCCTGCTGCCGGCAGTGGCAGGCCTGCTCGGCGGCGAGCCGTTGCTGGGCGCAGCCAGCGACCCGATCGTCCAGTGGCTCGGCCTCGGCGTCGGCGGCGTCGTCCTCGTCACGCTGCTGAAGGTCGCCGGCTTCGTCGCGGTCATGCTGGGGCTCGGCCGCAAGGTCATCCCCTGGATCCTGCACTACGTCGCCCATACCGGCTCGCGGGAGCTCTTCCGCCTTGCGGTGCTGGCGATCGCGCTCGGCGTCGCCTTCGGCGCGGCCAAGCTGTTTGGGGTCTCCTTCGCGCTCGGTGCCTTCTTCGCCGGCATGATCATGAGCGAATCCGAGCTCAGCCATCGCGCAGCGGAGGAATCGCTGCCGCTGCGCGACGCCTTCTCCGTGCTGTTCTTCGTCTCGGTGGGAATGCTGTTCAATCCGGCGAGCCTGCTCACCGGGGCCTGGCCCATCCTCGCCACGCTCTTCATCATCGTCGTCGGCAAGTCGCTGGCGGCCTTCCTGATCGTCATGGCCTTCCGCCATCCCGCGGGCACTGCGCTGACCATTTCCGCCTCGCTCGCCCAGATCGGCGAGTTCTCCTTCATCCTCGCCGAACTCGGTGTGGGCCTGAAGCTCCTGCCGGAGCAGGGCCGCGACCTGATCCTTGCCGGCGCTATCCTGTCGATCCTGATCAATCCGGCCGTCTTTGCCGGCGTTGGATGGCTGAAGCGCCGCCTCAACCTCTCCGCCGCGCCCGCCCCGGAGGCGGAACCGGCGGCGCAAGCCGGGCGTCCTGCGGTCCTCGAGGAAGACGCGCCACCGACGACGGCGCTCAGCGGCCATACCATCGTCGTCGGTTATGGCCGCGTCGGCAGCCTCGTTGGCGCGGCCCTGCAGCAGCGGAACCTGCCCTATTGCGTCATCGAGGATGCGGCGCGGCCGCAGTCACGGCTCCATGCCGAGGGCGTGGAGTCCATCAATGGCAATGCGGCGCAGGCGGACATCCTCGCCAGCGCCAATGTCGCGGCGGCCCGGCGCCTCATCGTCGCCATCCCCAATGCCTTCGAGGCCGGCCAGATCGTCGAGATGGCACGCGCCACCAACCCTGGTCTTGCGATCATCGCGCGCGCCCATTCAGACGCCGAGGTCGAACACCTGACGAGCCTCGGCGCCGGCACGGTCATCATGGGCGAGCGGGAGATCGCCCGCGGCATCATCGAGGAGGTCACGGCGGGTGAGGCCCGAACCGGAACGCCCGCCCCTGCCGTCGCGCAGCCACGCGACGACACGGCGCAGGGCTCACACATCTGACAAGCGGAGGCAGGCGGGACCGGGAGCCCGCCCCCCTCGCCCTCACGCGCGCTTGACGCTCCACGGATAGGGCGCCGAGCCGTGCGGCATGCCGGTCAGCGTCCTGCGATAGGCGGTGCGCAGGGTGAACTGGCCGAGCGGCACGGTCGCGACCTCCTCCAGCGCCAGGCGGCCGAGTTCGCGCGCCGCCTTCTTCTGGCCGGCCTCGTCCGGCGCATCGAGCCATTCCTGCGTCAGCTGCTCGGCCTTCGCGCTCTCCCACCAGCCGAACCAGCCGCGGGCGCCCTGGCCGCGCACCAGCAGCGAGGTCGCGGGCGTGCCCCAACCCGGCGCCGGGCCGGTCGTGTGGAAGATGCTCCAGCCGCCCTTGTCGACCGGCTCGCGGCTGCCGCGGCGCTGGATGACCGTGCCCCAGTCGGTCTCGGCGAGTTCGACATTCATGCCGATGCGCTTGAGGATGTCGGCGGTGACCTGGCCGAGCGGCCCGATGTCGGGGAAATCGGTCGGGTTGATGATGACGACCTTCTCGCCGGCATAGCCGGAGGCCTTCAGCGCCTCGGTCGCCCGGGCGATCGACTGGGGCATCAGGTCTTCCTGCTCGCCATTGTAATAGGCCGTGCCCTTCGGCCAGAGGCTGCGGCAGAGCTGCCAGGCCGACGTGTCGTCGCCCTGGGTCGCCCGCATGTAGTCCTCCTGCATCACCGCCATGCGGACGGCGGCGCGCACCTTCGGATTGTTGAAGGGCGGATGCAGGTGGTTGAGCCGCATGATGGCGATGCGGCCAGAGGCGTCCGTCACCTCGCGCACGACGTCGCGGTTACGGGCGAGCAGCGGCTGGAGGTCGGCCGGCGGGCGCTCCCACCAGTCCATCTCGCCCCGGGTCAGCGCATTGGCGGCGGTCGAGGGATCGGGGAGGATGTGCCACTCGATGCGCTGGAAATGGCCGACCTTGCCGCCGGCGCCGCGGCTCGCGGGCTCGGCGCGCGGCACATAATCCGCGAATTTCTCATAGACCACCCGGCTGCCCGAATTGTACTCGGCCGCGAGGAAACGATAGGGACCGGAGCCCACCATCTCCGTCACCTGGCGGTTAGCATCGGTCTTGGCATGGCGCTCCGGCATGATGAAGGCCGGCGTGTCGGGCTTGCCGAGCGCGTCGAGCAACAGCGGGAAGGGCCGCTTCAGCTTGAGCTCGAAGGTGCGGTCGTCGACGACGGTCCAGCCGTCTACGACGCGGCCAACCAGCTGGCCGAAAGCGTCGCGCTGCGTCCAGCGCATGATCGAGGCAATGCAATCCTGCGCCCGGACCGGCTCGCCATCGTGGAACTTGAGCCCCGCGCGCAGCTTGAAGCGCCAGCGAAGGCCATTGTCGAGCACCTCATGGCCCTCGGCCATCTGCGGCTTCGCCACGAAGTCCATGTCCGCGGCGTAGAGCGTGTCATAGACGTAGTAGCCGTGATTGTTGGTGACGGTGGCCGTCGTCCAGATCGGGTCGAGCGAGGAGAGGTTCGCCTGCGGGATGAAACGCAGCGTGGTTCCGCGCCAATCCTGCGCCAGGGCCGGCGCTGCCACCAGCGTCGCCGCCGCTCCCTTCACCAGCGTCCGTCGGTTCAAAAACATCGATCAGATCCTCATGGGTCGTTGGAAATGAATGGCCAGCGCGGATGGTCGCGCCGCGCCGGGCCTCTGGCAATGGCCGTGTCAGTCGAAACCGAGGAAGCCCGGCATGGCGCTGATGGGCTGGGCCTTGGCGAGCGCGGCGATATTCGGCACGGGCCGCGCGGTGCGCTTGTCGCCGGCAAGCTCGCGCTCCAGCGCCGCGGCCACCGCCAGCACCTTGGCGTCGCCGCCACGCGGCCCGACGATCTGCAGGCCGAAGGGCATGCCGGCCCGGTCGAGGCCGACGGGCAGCGAGATGGCGGGATGGCCCACCGTCGTCACCGCATAGGCATTGGCGAGCCAGTGGAAATAGGTCCGCGTCGCCTTGCCGTCGATCTCGGCGGGGAAGAGCTCCGACCAGGGCCGGGGGCTCAGCGTCACCGCCGGCGACAGGATGACGTCATATTTGCCGAAGAACTGCTGCCAGGTCTTGTAGAGCACGGTCTGCTGCTTCAGCGCCCGGGTCACGTCGAGGGCGGAATAGGTGAGCCCCTCCTCCACATTGGCGCGCACGTTCGGGCCGACGAGCTCGGGCGTGTCGCGCACCCGCTCGTACATGCCCGCCATGAAAGCCACCGAGCGCAGAACCTCAAAGGTCTCGTCGGTGCCGGTGCAATCGGGCGTCGCATCGTCGACGGCGCCGAAGAGATGGGCGAAGAGCCCGACCTTCTCGGCGAAGACCTCGCGGATATGGTTCTCGGTCGGCGAGAAGCCGAAATCCGGGGTCACCGCCACCTTGAGCCCGGCGAGGTCAATTTCGGCCGGCACGGCGAAGTCTTCGGGACGGCGCACGGTCTTGCCGCGGATCGTCGTCGCCAGCGGATCGCAGGCATCGTCCGACACCATGGTGGAGAGCAGGAGGCAGAGATCCGGCACGGTGCGGGCCATCGGCCCGAGCACGCTCAAGGGGTTCCAGCCGAGCGGCCGCTTGTCGCTCGGCACCAGGCCCGGCGAGGGCCGGAAGCCGACAATGCCGTTGAAGGCGGCGGGGTTGCGCAGCGAGCCGCCCGTATCCGAGCCGGTGGCGATCGGCACCATGCCGCAGGCCAGAGCGACACCCGACCCGCCGGAGGAGCCGGCGGCCGATTTCGTCGGATCGAAGGGATTGCCCGTCGCGCCATAGACGGCATTGCGGGTGTTGGCTCCCGCGCCCCATTCCGGCGTGTTGGTCTTGCCGGCGATGATGGCGCCGGCCTCGCGCACCGACCGGACGATGAGCTGGTCCTCGGGCGGCACGAAATCCTTGAACAGCACGCTGCCATAGGTGGTGCGCAGGCCCTCAGTGTTCTCAAGGTCCTTCACGCCCACGGGAAGGCCGTGGAGCGCCCCCAAGGCCTCGCCGCGCATCACCGCAGCCTCGGCGTCCTTCGCCGCCGCCCGCGCCGCCGCATCGTCCCGCGCCACCATGCAGTTCACCGCCGGGTCCACCGCATCGATGCGGGCAAGGCAGCTCTCCAGCAACTCGGTCGGCGAGAGCTTCTTCGACCCGATGAGGCGGCGGGCCTCGATGGCGGTGAGGTCGCAGGGTTCCATGGTCGGGCACTTTCCAGGCACGGTCGCAGATGCTGCATCCTGTCGGCCGGTAGCGGGTTGTGCAACGCGGCGGAGGCCAAGGCATGGCTGCCACGCATGGCTCGGACGGCAGCCTTTCCGCCGACCGCATGGCCGGCTCCACGGCACCCGGCTAAGGTTTGCGCTTCGGGGCGAGCCTGCCCCCTCTGCGCGTTCTGGATCAGCCATGGCCCTTCCCGACAAGATCATCGCCCTCGCCCCCGAAATGACCGCCTGGCGACACGATTTCCATGCCCATCCCGAGATCGGCTTCGAGGAGAAGCGCACCTCCGAGATCGTCGCCAAGGCGCTGGAGGGCTGGGGCTACGAGGTCCATCGCAATGTCGGCAAGACCGGTGTCGTCGGCCGCCTCAAGGTCGGCACCTCGCCGCGCTCCATCGGCCTGCGCTGTGACATGGACGCGCTGCCGATGCACGAGATCACCCAGCTCGCCTATCGCTCGAAATACGAGAACCGCATGCATGCCTGCGGCCATGACGGCCACACCGCGAGCATGCTGGGCGCCGCCAAGTACCTCGCCGAGACGAAGAACTTCGACGGCACCGTCACCCTCATCTTCCAGCCCGCCGAGGAGGGCGTCGGCGGGGCCAGTGCCATGCTGGCTGACGGCCTCTTCGACCGCTTCCCCTGCGACGCGGTCTTCGGCTTCCACAACTCGCCGAAGCTTGATGTCGGCAAGTTCGCGATCCGGCCGGGCCCGATGATGGCCGGCGGTGCCTTCTTCGACATCAAGGTGCAGGGCCGCGGCTCCCACGGCGCCCACCCTGAACATTCCGTCGACCCGGTGCTGACCGCCTGCCAGATCGTCACCGCGCTGCAGTCCATCGTCTCCCGCAATATCGGCGCGGTGGACCAGGGCGTCATCTCGGTGACGCGGATCGAAGGGGGCGATGCCTATAACGTCGTGCCCGACACGGCTTGGATCCGCGGCACCGCCCGCTACTTCAAGCCCGAGATCGGCAAGCTGATCGAGGACAACATGCGCCGCATGGCCAAGGGCGTCGCGGCAGGCTTCGGCGCCACGGCGGAAGTCGACTGGCGGCTGATCTTCGCCCCCCTCTACAACACCCCGGAACATGCCGATTTCGCCGCCGATATCGCGGCGGAACTCGTCGGCGAGGAGCATGTCGACCGCAACCGCAGCCTCATCATGGGCTCGGAGGACTTCTCCTTCATGCTGGAGAAGGTGCCCGGCGCCTATATCAACATCGGCAACGGCGATTCCGCCCAGGTCCACAACCCCGCCTACGACTTCAACGACAAGCTCCTGCCCTATGCGGCGGCCTTCTATGCCCGCGTGATCGAGAAGAAGCTCGCCGCCGCCTGACGCCCCGCCGCGGCGCCGCTTCACCATAGGGAGCGGCGCCGCTTGGCCGTGGGCCCGCGGCCGTGCCACAGTCCACCGACACCGAAGACGGGGATCGGATCATGGACGCCTGGCTCAAGGCTGCGCTCGACTATGTGCCGCGCTGGATCGACTTCCAGGTCCAGCATGTCGACCAGCCCGGCTGCTCGATCGCCATCGCCCATCGCGGCGAGGTCGTGCTGGAGGAGGCCTTCGGCACGGCCGATCTCGGCTCGGGCGAGGCGCTCACCCCCCGGCACCGGTTCCGCGTTGCCTCGCATTCAAAAACCTTCACTGCCGCCGGCATCCTCAAGCTCAGGGATCGCGGCCTGCTGCGCCTCGACGATGCGGCGGGGACCTTCGTGCAGGGGCTGCATGAGGACGCTGCCGCCGCAACGCTCTCCCAGCTTCTGTCCCACAGCGGCGGCTATGTCCGCGACGGCGCCGATGCCGGCTATTTCCCGGGCACGCGGCCCTTCCTCACCGCCGCGCAGCTGAAGGCCGAGTTGGCTCTGGCTCCGCCCCTGCCGGCCGGCCAGCGGTTCAAATATTCCAACCATGGCTATGGCATTCTCGGCCTCGTCATCGAGGCGGTGACCGGCGAGCACTATCGCGACTGGATCATGCGCGAGATCGTGGCGGTGGCCGGCCTCACCGAGACCTATGCCGATATCGGCCTGATGAATGCCGGCACGCTCGCCAAGGGCCACTCGACCCGCCTGCCCTATGGCCGCCGCCTCGTCATTCCCGGCGATGCCCCGACCGCCGATCTCGCCTCGGCCACCGGCTTCGTTGCGACCGCCGCCGACCTCGCCCGCTTCTTCTCGCAGCTCTCACCCGCATCGCCCGCGGCTCTGCTCTCGCCAAGCGCACGCCGCGACATGACCCGTCGCCACTGGCGTGACGGCGAGAGCACGCTGGAGCGCTACTATGGCCTCGGCACCATCTCCGGCACCGTGGCGGGATGGGACTGGTTCGGCCATTCCGGCTCCTTCGCCGGCACCCTGTCGCGCACGGCGGTCCTGCCGGCCGAGGACATCGCCATCTCCGTGCTCACCAACGCCATCGACGGCCCGGCCCAGATCTGGGTCGATGGCATCGCCCATATCCTGAAAGCCTTCCGCACGCGCGGCGCGCCGACCGAGGAGGTGGCCGACTGGGCCGGCCGCTGGTGGACCCTCTGGGGCGCCGTGGATCTGGTGCCGGCCGGGGACAAGGTTCTGGCGAGCCCGCCGTCGCTGCACCCGCCGCTCGCGGAGGTCAGCGAGATCACCGTCACCGGCCTCGATGCCGGGCTCATCACCCGCGCGCCCGGCTTCAACCAGCCCGGCGAGCCGGCGACCCGCGTGCGCGATGCGGAGGGAGAGGTGTCGGAGGTCTGGCTCGGCGGCGCCCGCATGACCGGCGAATTCGCCTTCGCCGAGGAGGTCGCGACCCGCCTCGGGACGTGAACGGAAAAAACCGCTCCGCCACCGGCGGACAGGCCGCCGGCGGGGGAGCGGGCGGAGCCGTTCCCCGGCTCCTGGACCTCGTCAATGGGCGGCGGCGGTGTCCGGGAACGGATCGAGCCAGAACGGCAACGCCTCGAGGCGGGCGTTCCAGTTGGCCACGGCCGGATAGTCGGCAAGCGGAATGCCGGCAGGCGCCGCATATGGAAAGGTGATCGCAACGGCGACGTCGGCGAGCGTCAGGCGGTCCCCCACCAGCATGGTCCGGCCCGACAGATGGCGTTCGAGCACGGCGAGCCCTGCCCGCGTCCGCTTGCGGGCCGCCGCATCGGCGGCAGCATCCACCTCGCCCATGCCGAAATGCGGCCGGATGACGTGCTCGAAATAGAGCGTGCCGGCCTGCGGATTGAACTCATGCGCCGCCCAGCTCAGCCAGCGCTGCACCTCGACGGCGCCGCGCCCATCGGCCGGCCAGAGATCAGACCCGGCGGCGAGCGCGAGATGCATCATGATCGCGTCGGATTCCCACAGGACGCGGTCACCATCGACCAGCACCGGCACCTTGCCGTTGGGATTGAGCCCGCGGAATGCCGGTGCCTTGTGTTCGCCACGGCCAAGATCGACCGCGCGATAGTCCACGGGCGAGCGGAGATGCCGCGCGACGAAGCAGGCCTTCCGCGGCATCAGCGTCTCGGCATAGTGCAGCACCATACGGTCGGTCATGCCCGTTCCTCCCGCGCGAACAGCGCTTCAAGGCGGTTGAGGGACGCGGTCCAGCCGCGGGTGTGGCCGAGGCGCGCGGCCTCGTCGAAGAACTGCTCGTGGATGAGGGTCAGCATGCAGCCCTCCCCGTCCGACCGGCAGCGCACCGTCACCAGCGAGACGCGCTCCGGCGTCGAGCCCCAGTGCCAGGAAAAGACCAGCCGCTCGCCCGGCACCACCTCCTGATAGACGCCGTAGACGTCATGGCGTTCGCCGGCATAGCTGAAACCGACATGGAAGCGGCCACCGACGCGCACGTCGAGATCGACCACATGCATGTCCTCCGGCGTGCCGGGGCCCCACCAGCGCGCTAGCTGCCGCGGGTCCGTCCACGCCGCGTAGACGCGGGTGGGGGCGGCGTTGAGCCATCGCCGGAGCGTGAGGCTGGGCCTGGCGTCGATGCGGCGGCCGGGATCGGCGTCGAGGGGGCGGGCTTGGGCGGACATGTTTCGTCCTCGAGGAAGGCCTGCAGGCGGTCGAGCTGGCGCGTCCAGAAGACCTGGTAGCGGGTGAGCCAGGTCATCGCGTCCTCCATCGGGCCGGCGTTCAACTGGCAGAAGACGGTGCGCCCGGTCTTGGTCCGGGTGACCAGGCCAGCCTCGCTCAGGACGTCGAGATGCTTCATGACCGCGGGCAGCGACATGGAGAAAGGGCGCGCCAGATCGCTGATCGACAGCGCATCGGCCTCGCCGAGACGGGCGAGCAACGCCCGCCGCGTCGGGTCGGCAAGGGCCTGGAAGGTGCGGTCGAGAGGAACGGTCTGTTGCTTAACCATATTGTTTAGTTATGGCCAGAGAACCGCCCGTGTCAAGCGGCCTCACGCCGCAAGGCCCAGCGCCTCCCAGCCGGGGCAAAGGCTCAGCGGCCGCGCGATGGCGATGAGCCGGGCATCCCCGGGATGCGTCGCGACCGAGAAGCCGGCGGCGCGGGCGAGCCCCTGCATGCGATGGTTGCTGCGGAGTACCTCGCCGGTGAGCTGCGCGGCACCGGCCGCGGCGGCACGCAGTCCGATGCTCGCAAGGATGCTGCGGCCGATCCCCCTGCCCTGCCAGGGATCGGCGACTGACAAGGCGAGCTCGGCCGTCATGGTACTGGCATCGAGCGCGAGCACGCCTTCGCCGACCAGAAGGGGCGCGCCTTCACCGAGGCGTTCCACCGCAAGGCCGGTGACCGGCCCGCCCGGCTCACCGATAAGACGCCGCGCCGCAGCGGGCGTCAGCTGGACGAGGCCGCCGAGGAAGCGGTCGCGCCGGGACGCGGGCGAAAGGGCCGCCACATGGCCGCCGAGCCGATCTGCTTCCTCGGGCGCGAAGGGCCGGATGCGGAGAAGGTCGCCGGCGAGGCTGCGGAAATGCTGCACCGGCGCCGCCGCGATCGCCGGCAGCCGCGGACGGGCGGGCTCCAGGGGAGCGGCTGCCATCGCTCAGGCCGCCCGGCGGTCGGTGGCGGAGGCTGGCTCCGCCACGGGCGCCTCGGCCGCCACCTCCGGCCAGTCGATCTCCACCGCAGCGGGTCCGGCGATGGCGCAGACGAGGGTGAGGCCCTCGCGGTCGACGACGAAGGCCTCGCCGACCTCCAGCAGCACGTCGCGCGGATCGTCGGCGAAGGTCAGCCACAGCACGCCGCTGTGGCAGGTGACGCGCGTCCCGACCTGCTCCAGGCGGACGATGCCGCCCCGCTGCAGATAGACGCGATCGGTCATGCGGTCGGCCATGGCCGCCCCCTTTGCAATGAGGTGTGGGAATGTCAGACTATGGGTGGCAGGCGCTGCGCCATGCCGTATGTCGCAAGATTGCCGGCCTCTTCGCACCTGCACAAACGATCAATTCTCAGGCCATGCATGAGATGAGGGAATGGCAAGGAAACGCTACGATCTGCCGCCGCTCGGCTTTGTCCAGGGCTTCGAGGCGGCCGCCCGCACCCTCTCCTTCACCCGCGCGGCCGATGAGCTGGCGCTGACCCAGTCCGCGGTGAGCCGCCAGATCAAGACGCTGGAGGACCATCTCGGCGTGACGCTCTTCGAGCGCCGCCACCGGGCCCTCGCCCTCACCGAGGACGGCCGCGCCTTCCAGCGCATCGCCATCGACGTGCTCGATCGCCTCCAGGGCGGCATCAACCAGATGCGCGCCCGCCATGCCGACAACCAGCTGGCGGTGACCACCGTCTCCGGCTTCGCCTCGCTCTGGCTCATCCCGCGGCTGAAGCGCTTCACGCGGCTCCATCCCCATGTCGATGTGCGCATCGTCGCCAATGACCGCATCCTCGACCTCGAGCGCAGCCAGATCGATCTCGCCATCCGCTACACCAAGACGGTGCGTGCGCCGCTTGGGGCCGAGCGGCTCTTCGCCGAGGACATCCTCCCCGTCTGCCACCCCTCGCTGGTGGCGGATGCGGCAGCGCCGCTGCGCCAGCCGCAGGACCTCGCCCGCCATACGCTGCTGCACCTCGACTACCACGGCGCCAGCCGCACCTGGTTCGACTGGGACACCTGGATGACGGCGCTGGGCATCGAGGACCTGAAGCCCGCGGGCACGCTGCGCTTCTCGCGCTACGACCAGATGATCCAGGCGGCGATGGATGGGCAGGGCGTGGCGCTGGGCGTCTCGCCGCTGATCAACGAGGCCATCCGCTCCGGGACCCTCGTCGCGCCCTTCGACCGGCAGGTCGACGGCCCGCACGGCTATTATCTCATCCGCTCCATGGCGGGCGCCGCCAAGCCCCAGGTGGCCGCCTTCGTCGCCTGGCTGCACGAGGAAGCCGCCGATGACCTCATCGCCGAGCCCCTTGCCGAGCTCGCGATCCTGCAGGGCGCGATGGTGTGAGCAGCGCTTGCGCCCGCCTTGCAAATCAGCGACGGGACGGGCATAGAAGCGCCCCAACGGAGACGTGGCCGAGCGGCTGAAGGCACTCGTTTGCTAAATGAGCATACCCCAAAAGGGTATCGAGGGTTCGAATCCCTCCGTCTCCGCCATTCATCAGAACCCGACGATCCTTTCTCACCCGCCCCGCGCCCATGGCGGCGGGACGATCTTGCCCCGGCGAACCGCCATCACCAGCAGGACGATGCCGGTGGCGGTGCAGAGCGCAAAGGCGATGACCGAGGATTCCAGGCCGAAATTGCCGCCGGTCAGCAGGTCCGGCCCACGAATGATGGGCCGGATCAGGCCCGGATCCGAGACGCCGCCTGACACGATGCCGGAAAAGACCGCCGACTGGGTGTAGTTCCAGGCCATGTGGAAGCCGATGCTCAGCCAGAGCCGCCGCGTCAGAATATAGGCCGCGGCCAGCAGCAGGCCGGCCTCGATGCTGATGAAGATGGCGCCCGTCAGGGTCGCGGTGGGGTTGATGAGGTGCATCAGGCCGAACACCGCCGACGAGACGACCAGCGAAATCCAGCTCCCGAACATGTCCTCGACCGACCGGAACAGCACGCCGCGGAACAGCAGTTCCTCGAAGAAACCGGAATGCAGGGCGAGGACGAGGGCCGGGATCAGGAAGGTCCAGGGATTGAACCCCTCGATCCGATAGATCCCGAGGGTCATCAGGATCAGGACAGAGGCGGTGTAGAGCCCGGCCCCGACGAGCAGTCCGAGCGCCAACTCCCTGCCCGCACCGGACAGGGACAACTCGTCGGCGGACCGCCCTTCGACCAGGCGCGCATAGGCCACATAGACCGCGATGGCGGCCGCCACCATGCCCGTCACGACCGCAATCGAGGTGAGCGTGTTCCCCTTGAACCGCTCCATGAACCCGCCGCTGATCGCCATCATGAAGAACAGAGCCGCCCCCAGCACGACGAGGCGGGTGAGCGGATGGCGCAGGATGCGCAGCCACAGCGCCGGGGTCGGGGTCGCATGCGCCGTCATGGCCTGCCCGCCCTCGCCGCATGTCTGCTGCACAGCGAAGATGAAGGCCGACTGCGGCGGCGCAGCGCGCCAACTGAGCTAGGTCTCGCGGCCAAAAGGCTGAACGGTGATCGCCTTGCTGGGTCGGTCACGGCCGGGTCTCCGATGGACAAGCGCGCGCTTATCCGACCCGCTACCTCGGTACCTGTCAACCGCGATGGCCGGCCCGCCATGCAACGTGCACCACACCGCACAGTCGCAACCTGCCCAACAGCGTTAACCACCCCTTAGCCAGGACGAATTTACGCTCCGCCCTGTCTATCCGACATGACAGGACTCCCCCATGGCGACCCTCCAGCCCGACAACGTGGTCGCCTTGCGCCGCGTCGCCGCCACCACCGCCGAAACAGCCCCGCTCCTCGTCGCCACCGCGGCCATGACCCAGGCGCTCGAACGCTTCGCCGCCGTCGCCCAGGCCATCGGCGCGACCACCATCGACGAGGATGCCCGCGCCAGGCTGATGGTCAAGCTCGGCCAGGTCGCCAGCCAGGCGGCCGAGCTGCAGATCGCCATGGTGAGCCTGCATTTCGGTCCCTGACGCGGCCCCTGCCGCCTCGACCGAACCTATTCCGCTGCCGACGGCATCTCCTGGCTGAGATCGGCCGGCCCTGCCGGATCGCCCGGCGCGGTCTCGCAATTGAGGTCCGGCGCCGCCACGACCCGCCGCCCGCGGAAATCGGTGCGGGTCACGAACAGCCCGCGCTCCTCGAAATAGGCGAGCAGCCGCCGCGCCCGGCTCGGCGAATGGCTGCCATAGACCCGCGCGATGGTGGCGTCCGACGGGCATGGCGCGCCTGACAGCGCCGCCCTCGCGATGACGAGGAACACGCCCTGGAGGTCATCGGGCAACCCCGCCGACAGCGTCACCGCCTGCGACCAGCCCTCCTCGCCCTCGCGGCTCATGTCGACGCCGGCGCGCGCCACGGCGAAGCGGCGGCGGAAATCGGCGAGCGTCAGCGGCTCGCCCGGCACGCGGCGGATGCGGCAACGCACGAGGAAGTCCTGGTAGAGCACCGCCACGGTGCGGAAGGCAGCGTCCGGGTCGGCAAGGATCTCGCGCAGCACCTCGTCGATCATCGCGGCATGCTCGGCCTCGGCGATGACGGGGAGCATGGGCTCGGCCGGCTCCTCCGCCTTCGGCCGGGCATTGGCGAGCTGGGTGAGGATGTCGGCGGTGGAGACCGGGGGGGGCGGCGGCGGCCGGCGGACCGCCATGGGCCGCGCCTCCTCCGGCGAGGGCGTGAAGATGAGGTCGCGCGCATCCTCCGGCGTCGGCGCATCGGGCAGCGGCGTCAGCTTCGGGCTGGTCGAGCGGGCGGAGGTCTCCACCGGGCCGATGGTGACCGGCAGCGGCCTTCGCGACAGGGCCGGGCCCAGCGCGACGAAATGGCCACGGGCAAGGTCGCGGAAGGCCTCGGACTGGCGGCGATCCATGCCGAGAAGGTCGGCGGCACGCGCCATGTCGATGTCGAGGAAGGTACGGCCCATCAGGAAGTTGGAGGCTTCCGCGGCGACGTTCTTGGCAAGCTTGGCGAGACGCTGCGTGGCGATGACGCCGGCAAGGCCGCGCTTGCGGCCGCGGCACATCAGGTTGGTCATGGCGCCAAGCGAGAGCTTGCGCGCCTCGTCCGAAACCTCGCCGGCGACGGCGGGGGCGAAGAGCTGCGCCTCGTCCACCACGACGAGGACCGGATACCAGTGGTCGCGGTCGGCATCGAAGAGCCCGCCAAGGAAGGCCGCGGCGCAGCGCATCTGCTGCTCGACATCAAGCCCTTCGAGATTGAGCACGACGGAGACGCGGTGCTGGCGGATGCGCCCAGCGATGCGGGTGAGTTCAGCCTCGGTGCGCTCGGCATCGACGACCACATGGCCGTATTTGTCGGCCAGCGTGACGAAATCGCCCTCCGGATCGATGACGCATTGCTGCACCCAGGGCGCGCTCTGCTCCAGCAACCGGCGCAACAGATGCGATTTGCCGGAGCCGGAATTGCCCTGCACGAGCAGGCGCGTGGCCAGAAGCTCCTCGAGATCGAGCGTGGCCGCCTTGCCCCCGGGCTGCGACCCCATGTCGATATCGACCTTCATCGGGACTCAAGCATCCTCATCCACGGAACGGGCCTTCCTAGCACCGCCCGAGCGCCCGCGTCTCCCCGTGTCCGAGAAACCCACAGGCAAGCGCCGGGCTGGCCTCCGGCGCCCGGATGGTCTATCCCCCGCCGCTTTCCCGCGAAGGATCCCAAGCCCGTGGCCGAGCCTGCCCCGCTGTCGATCGGCATCGATTTCGGCACGACCAACACCGTCATCGCGGTAGCGGGCGATGACGGCCGCGCCGAGGCGGTCACATTCCGCCATGGCGAGGCCGAGCTGAAGGGCTTCGTCACCGCGCTCTGCTACTGGCAGGAGCGGGCCGGCGGCCGGGTCACCACCCGTGTCGAGGGCGGCCCCTTCGCCATGGACCAGTTGATGGCCGGCGGCGGGCCGCAGCGCTTCATCCAGTCGTTCAAGACCTTCGCGGCCAGCGCCAGCTTTCAGGAAACGCGCATCTTCGGCCGCACCACCCGGTTCGAGGACCTGGTCGTGGACTTCATCGGCACCGCCTCGCGCCGCGCCGGCCGCCCGCTCGACCTTTCCGCGGCGCGGGTGCAGATCGGCCGCCCTGTCCGCTTCGCCGGCACCCATCCGGACGAAGCTCTGGCGATGACACGCTACCGCGCAGCCTTCGGCCGGCTCGGCCTCCCTGACGCCCACTATGTCTATGAGCCCGTCGGCGCCGCCTTCTTCTACGCCCGCGCCCTCGACCACGACGCGACGGTGCTGGTCGCCGATTTCGGCGGCGGCACCTCCGACTTCTCGGTCATGCGCTTCGAGCGGAAGGACGGCCGCCTCGCCGCGACGCCGCTCTCCCATGCCGGCATCGGCATTGCCGGCGACAGTTTCGACTACCGCATCGTCGACGCCATGGTCTCGCCGGCCCTCGGCAAGGGCTCGTCCTATCGCTCGCTCGACAAGGTTCTGACCGTCCCGAACCGCTACTACGCCAATCTCGCCCGCTGGCATCAGCTCGCCATGATGAAGTCGAACGGCGACCTCGCCGGCCTCCGCGACCTGGAGAAAGTCGCACTGGAGCCAGAGGCACTGCGCCGCTTCATCGACGTGGTGGACTACGATCTTGGCCTCGCGCTCTACCGCGCGGTGTCGGAGGCGAAGGTGGCGCTGTCATCGGCCGACGAAGCGCAATTCCGCTTCGTCGCCGACGACGTGTCCATCACCGGCACCATCGCCCGCGCCGATTTCGAGGGCTGGATCGCCGAGGACGTGGCACGGATCGGTGCGACCGTGGACGAGGCGCTCGCCCGCGCCGGCGTCAGCGAGAAGGCCATCGACCGCGTCTTCCTCACCGGCGGCACGTCCTTCGTCCCCGCCATCCGCCGCCTCTTCACCGACCGCTTCGACGCCGAGCGCCTCACCCAGGCCGACCAGTTCGAATCGATCGCCTATGGCCTCGCCCTGATCGGCCGCGAACCGGACGCGGCGCGTTGGGCGGCCTGAGGCCCGCCTCCCGCGAATGCCCGCCCCGCCTTGCGGTCCGTGGTGACCGACGCCACGCCAACCCATGATGGTGGGGTAACGGGGGGTGCGACGTGACCATTCTCATCACCGGGGGAACCGGCTTCGTCGGCGCGGCGACTGTCGATCATTGCGCCCGGGCGGGCGAGAAGGTCGTGGTGCTCGCCGCCCATGCGGCGGAGCCAGGCTGGCTGCCGAAGGGCGCGGAGGTGCGCATCGCCGATATCCGCGACGCCGAAGCCCTCGCCGCCGTCATGCGCGAGCGCCGGCCGCGCGCCGTGATCCATGGCGCAGCCATCACTGCCGGCCCCGAGATGGAGCGGGCAAACCCTGAGCGCATCGTCTCGGTCAATGTCGGCGGCACCGCAGCGGTGCTGAAAGCCGCCGCCGAGGCCGGCTGCGGTCGGGTGGTCATCTGCTCCTCGGCGAGCGTCTATCCCCTCGCCAAGGGCGACGCCGAGCGCTTCCGCGTCGACCGCGACCCGCCCGCCCCCGCCGCCCTCTACGGCCTCACCAAGAAGATGGCCGAGGAGGTCGCGACACGGCTCGGCGCGGTCTATGGCATCACCACCCCCATCCTTCGCATCGCGGGCGTCTATGGCCCCTTCGAGCGCGACACCGGCGTGCGCGAGATCCTCTCCGCCCCGGCACAGGTCGTGGCGGACGCACTCGCCGGCCGGCCGACACGGCTGACCCGGCCCGGCTTCGGCGCCTGGCTCCATTCACGCGACGCGGCGGCGGCGCTTTCGACGCTGGCCGTGGCCGGTTTCGCCGAGGCCGCGCCGATCTTCGATCTCGGCGGCCCGGAGGTGTTTTCCATCGAGGCCTTCTGCCGGGAGATCGCGCCGGCCTTCCCCGGCTGGAGCCATGCCATCGATCCGGACCATGCGACGGTGCGCTACCAGATCCCGGCGGACCGGCCGGGCAGCGATTTCGCCCGCCTGGCGGCGGCCACCGGCTTCACGCCGCGCTTTGGCCTTGCCAATGGCGCCGCCGACTACCTCGCATGGCTCAAGCGGACATCGGCTACCGCCGGTTGACGCTTGGGCATGGCTGCCAGGGCAGCCATGCGCCGGGCGGGGTTTGACCCCGGTCGAACCTCTCCCCTAGCCTCCATGCCGTGGGGAGCGTCACATGGACGATGTCGGCCACCGCTGGCTCAACCAGCATCGTGCGGGTCAAAGACTGCCGCGGGCGGTCGGCGGCGAAGGCATCTTCGTCCATGATGAGCATGGTCGCCGCTTCCTCGACGGTTCCTCGGGCCCTGCCCTCTTCTGCCTCGGTCACGGCCATCGCGAGGTGATCGAGGCGATCAAGGCGCAATACGACCGCCTCTCCTTCGGCTACACCGCCGACTTCACCTCCGATCCCATCGACGCGCTCGCCGAGACCATCGTCGAGCAGGCGGGCGGCGGCCTCTCCCGCGTCTCCTTCGTCTCCGGCGGCTCCGAGGCGACCGAGACCGCCATCAAGATCGCGCTCCAGTATCACCTCGCCCGCGGCCATGCGGGGCGCACCCATTTCTTCGCCCGCCGCCAGTCCTGGCACGGCTACACGATGGGCGCCCTGTCGCTCTCGGGCCATCCCGCCCGCCGCAGGCCCTATGTCGGCGCCCTCATGCCGGTGACGCATCTGTCGCCCGCCAATGACTACCGACCGCCGGCAGGTGTTAGCCGCGAGGGCCTCGTCGACCACCTCGCCGCCGAATTCGAGCGCGAGATCCACCGCGTCGGCGCCGAACGCATCGCCGCCTTCTTCTTCGAGCCGGTGGTGGGCGCCGCGGGCGGCGCCGTGCCCGCGCCCGAGGGCTATGCCCGGCGGATGCGCGAGATCTGCAGCCGCTACGGCATTCTCATGGTCGCCGACGAGGTCATGTGCGGTGTTGGCCGCTGCGGCACCTGGCGCACCCTCGCCCATGACGGCGTTGCGCCGGACATCATGGTCACCGCCAAGGGCCTTGCCGGCGGCTATGCCCCGCTCGGCGCGGCGCTGATGACGGAAGAGGTCTATCGCACCATCGCCGACACGTTCGGCACCATCGCGTCGGTGCACACCTATTCGGGCCATACCGCGGCCTGCGCCGCCGGCCTTGCCGTCCAGAAGGTCATCATCCGCGACAGCCTCGTCGAGAAATGCCGCACCGACGGCACCTATCTCATGCAGGCGCTCGGCCAGGCCTTCGGCCAAAACCCGCATGTCGGCGATATCCGCGGCCGCGGCTTCTTCGTCGCCGTCGAACTGGTCAAGGACCGCGACGGCAAGGTGCCCTTCGCCCCCGAACACGGGCTGCACAAGCGCATCAAGGACGAAGCCTTCGCCCGTGGCCTGCTCTGCTATCCCTCGCCGGGGACAGCCGACGGCCATGCCGGCGACCACGTCATTCTCGCCCCGCCCTACATCATCACCCGGCCGGAGATCGACCGGATGGTCGAGCTCCTGAAGGACGCCGTGGATGCGGCTCTCCTGAGCCTGCCGAAGGACGCCGCCTGATGCGCCTCGCCAACAAGGTCGCGGTCGTCACCGGAGGCGGCTCGGGGATCGGGCGGGCGGTGGCGCTCACCTTCGCGCGCGAGGGCGCCCGCCTCGCCCTCGTCGACCGCGATGGTCCCGGCGCCGAGGAAACGGCCCGTCTGGTGGCGGAAGCCGGCGGCGAGGCCATGGTCCGCATTTCCGATGTCGGCGAGCCTGGCAGCGCCGATGCCGATGCCGCGGCGGTGCTCGCCCGCTTTGGCCGCATCGACATCCTCTATGCCGGCGCCGGCTTCTCGGTCGGCGGCACGGTGCTGACCACAAGCCCGGAGGACTGGGATCGCGTCTTCCGCGCCAATGTCGGCGGCACCTGGCTCTGGGCGCGCGCCGTCGTGCCCGCCATGAAGGCCCAAGGGGGCGGCGCCATCGTCACCACCGCCTCACAGCTGGCGCTTGCCGGCGGATCGGGCAATGCCGCCTATATCGCCGCCAAGGGCGCCATCCTCAGCCTCACCCGCACCATGGCGCTGGACTTCGCGCCCGACCGCATCCGCGTCAACGCGGTCGCGCCGGGCGCCATCGACACGCCGATGCTGCGCCGCTCCTTCGCCCGCAACGCCGATCCCGCCGCCGCCGAGGCCCGCTCCGTCGGCCGCCATCCGCTGCGCCGCCTCGGCCGCCCCGAGGAGATCGCCGAGGCCGTACTCTATCTTGCCAGCGACGCCGCTGCCTTCACCACGGGGACCACCTTGGCCGTGGATGGCGGCTGGCTTGCCGGCTGAGGCTGCCCAGCCTTTGGGCAGAGACTGATGGCGCGCCTGACAGGCGCACAGGAAGGATGAGCGTTTCGCCGGGCCTGCCGGCGGAAGAACGGGCATGTCGTCGGCCGACCGTTTCGCTGGGCGATACGATCGTGCTGGTACGGAGATTGCAAACATCGTCACGAAGGGCTTGGGCCCGCTGGTCAACGGAGACTGCGTCATGAAACTCGACCGTCGTAACCTCCTGGCGGGCGGCGCCGCCCTTGCCACGGTGCCGCATCTTGGCCGCGAGGCCTTCGCCCAGACCCGCGCCGAAACCTTGCGCCAGGTCACCGGCAACGCGGTCAACACGCTTGACCCGACCATGCCCGGTTCGACCCGCGAAGCCTTCGGCATCAGCGTCAACATCTATGACCGTCTGGTTTCCTTCGGCAAGAAACAGACCCCGGCCGGCTGGGTCTTCGATCCCGACAACATCCGTGGCGAGCTCGCCGAGAAGGTGGTCACCTCCGCCGACGGCATGACATTCACCTTCCACCTGCGCCGCGACGCCAAGTTCCACGACGGCACGCCTGTCACCGCCGAGGACGTGAAATGGTCGCTTGACCGCGCCGTCTCGGCCAGGTCGCTCGCCGCCGCCCAGATCCAGACCGGATCGTGGACAAAGCCCGAGCAGTTCAAGATCATCGACCAGTACACGGTCGAGGCGAAGGTCGATAAGCCCGACCGCCTGGCGCTGCCGAACCTCTGCACGCTCTACTGCATCATCTTCAATTCGAAGGTGGTGAAGAGCCATGCCACCGCCGCCGATCCGTGGGGCCAGGAATGGACCAAGACCAATACGGCCGGCTCGGGCGCCTACATCCTCGAGTCCTTCCGTCCCGGTGAGCAGGTGATCCTGCGCCGCAACGACGCCTGGAACCGCTCCATCGACGGCAAGCCGGCCGGCTTCCGCCGTGTCATCTGCCAGACCATTCCGGAGGCCGCCACGCGCGCCAGCCTGATCGAGAAGGGCGACGCCGACCTCTCCATCGACCTCGCGGCCTCGGACGTCGCGACGCTTGCCAGCCGCGGCACCGTCAAGGTGATCTCGACGCCCCAGTTCAACGCCTTCTCGATGATAGCGTTCAACACTCAGGCCGCCCCCTTCAACAACAAGAAGCTGCGTCAGGCCGTGGCAGCCGCCCTGCCCTATGGCAACATCTTCAAGGCCGCCCTGTTCGAGCGCGGCGCGCCTCTGTTCGGCGCCAACTGGACCGACACCCCGCCGAGCGGCATTTTCCCGCAGCCGATGCCGCTGAAGCAGGACGTTGCCCTCGCCAGGAAGCTGCTCGCCGAGGCCGGCTTCCCGAACGGCCTTGACACGCCCTTCGCGTTCAATGTTGGCGCGGCCGCGATCGCCGAGCCCATGGCAGCCCTGATCAAGGAATCACTCGCCGCGATCAACATCCGCGTCGACATCCAGAAGCTGCCCGACGCCCAGATCTCTACGATGGTCACCGAGAAGAAGCTGCCCTTCTTCACCGAGACCTCGATCGCCTGGCTGCCCTCGACCGACTACTTCTTCCGCAACTTCTTCACAGGAAACCAGCGCTGGAACTATTCGTCCTGGGACAATGCCGAGATCGTGGCGCTCGCCGAAAAGGCGCGTTTTGAGATCAATGCCGCGGAGTATGAGAAGCTCTGCAAGAAGATGATCTCCATCCTCGCCGAAGAGGTTCCGGTCCTGCTGCTGTGGCAGCCGAACCAGGATGCCGTGATGCCGAAGAATGTCGAGGGCTACGTCTACGGCTATCACCGCCAGGTCGACTATCGCGACATGAAGCGAGCCTGATCAGCCATGGGTCTTGCGGTCTCCATCGCGCGGCGCGCCGGGAAACGGGTCGTCTCGTCCCTCCCGGCGCTGTTCGGAGTGGTGATCTTCACCTTCCTCCTGATGCGCGTGCTGCCGGGCGATCCCGCGATCTTCTTCGCCTCCGGCCCCAATGCGGGTCAGGCCGAGATCGAGCAGATCCGCCAGCAGATGGGGCTCGACAAGCCCGTGCCTCAGCAATTGCTGCTCTATCTGCGCGATATCGGCACCGGCAATCTCGGCCGATCCATGACCACCGGCCAGCCGGTGGTCACTGACCTCGTGTCGCGTCTGCCGGCGTCGCTGGAACTGACCTTCGTGGCGCTCATGCTGGCGCTGATACTGGCACTGCCGCTCGGCATTCTGGCGGCGCTGCGCCCGAACTCGCTGATCGACAACATCGTCCGGATGATCTGCACGCTCGGCGTCTGCGTGCCGACCTTCGTGTCCGGCCTGCTGTTCATCTTCGCCTTCTATTACATTCTGGGCATCGCCCCTGATCCGACCGGCCGCATCGACATTTTTGCGGGTCAGCCGCCGACCATCACCGGCTTCCTCCTGATCGACGCGGCCGTCGCCGGGGATTGGGACGCCTGGCGCTCGGCAGCGCGCCAACTCATCCTGCCAGCCTGCACGATGGCGCTGTTCGTGCTGGCCCCGCTCGCCCGCATGACGCGCGCCTCCATGCTCGCGGTGCTCACCAGCGACTTCGTGCGCACCGGTGAGGCCCTCGGCCTGTCACGCCGCCGCGTCGTGCTGGTCTATGCTCTGCGCAACGCGCTGCTGCCGGTGCTCACCATCATGGGCATCGTCTTTTCCACGATGCTTGGCGCCAACGTGCTGGTGGAAAAGGTCTTCTCCTGGCCGGGCGTCGCCTCCTACGCGCTCGACGCCCTGCTCTCCTCCGACTACGCGCCCGTCCAGGGCTTCGTTCTCCTGATGGCGACCATCTTCGTGATGGTGAACCTGACCGTCGACGTGCTCTACGGTCTCGCTGACCCCCGGATATCCATCGAATGATCGCCGTCCTGCGCCATACCGGCTGGGTCCTGCGCGGCAATCCCGTGACCATGGTCGCCAGCTTCGGGGCCTTGGTCCTGATCACGCTGGCGATTGTCGGTCCGTGGATCGTGCCCTACGACCCGACCGCTTCCAACGTGCCGAACGCCCTGATGCCGCCCTCGGCCGCCCACTGGTTCGGCACCGACCAGCTCGGCCGCGATGTGTTCTCGCGCGTCATCGCCGCCACCCGCCTCGACCTTGCGATCGCCGCCTCCGCCGTCTCCCTCTCCTTCGCACTCGGCGCGATGATCGGCGCCTTCTGCGGCTATACCGGCGGACGGCTCGACCGCTGGGTCGGCCGCTTCGTCGACGTGCTGATGGCCTTCCCGCTCTTCGTGCTCGCCATGGCCATGGTTGCGGCACTCGGCAACCGCGTCGAGAACATCATCTACGCCACCGCCATCATCAACCTGCCATTCTACATCCGCTTCGCCCGCGCCGAGGTGAATGTCCGGCGCAATTCCGGCTGGGTGGAAGCGGCGCGCGCCTCCGGCAACAGCCACGTGCGCGTGGTCATGCTGTTCCTGCTGCCCAACGTGCTGCCGGCCATGGCGGTGCAGATCTCGCTCAACCTCGGCTGGGCCATCCTCAATGCCGCCGGCCTGTCTTTCCTCGGCCTTGGCGTGAAGCCACCGACCCCGGAATGGGGCATCATGGTCGCCGAGGGCGCGCGCTTCATCACGACAGGCAAATGGTGGCTCGTCGTCTTCCCCGGCGCGGCGCTGATGACCGCCGTGCTCTGCTTCAACCTGCTGGGAGACGGGTTGCGCGACATTCTCGACCCGCGGATGCGCACATGACCGCCCCGCTCCTCACCATCGAGGACCTCAAGGTCACCTTCTCCACCCGGAATGGACCAGTGGAGGCGATCAAGGGCGTGTCGCTGTCGCTCTCCGCCGGCGAAAGGCTGGGCATCGTCGGGGAGAGCGGGTCTGGCAAGTCCGTCACCGCCTTCTCGGTGATGCAGCTCCTCGACCGCGCGGGGAAGATCACCGGTGGGCGCATCACCTTCCGCGGCCAGGACATCACCAACGCCTCGCGGGGGATGCTCCAGCCGCTGCGCGGCGCCGCCATGTCGATGATCTTCCAGAACCCGCGGGCGGCGCTGAACCCGATCCGCACGGTTGGCCTGCAGATCGCCGACGTGCTGCGCGCCCACGAATCCCTCTCGGCCAAGGAAGCCCGCGCCCGCGCGCTGAAGCTGCTCGAGGCGGTGATGATCCGCGATCCGGAGGCGCGGCTCGACGCCTATCCGCACGAGCTCTCCGGCGGCATGTGCCAGCGCGTCATGATCGCCATGGCGATCGCCTGCGAGCCGACCCTGCTCATCGCCGACGAGCCGACCACCGGCCTCGACGTGACGACGCAAAAGACGGTGATGGACCTGCTCGCCGAGATCACAGCGCGGCGCGGCATGGCGATGATCCTCATCACCCACGATCTCGGCCTCGCGGCGCAATACTGCCAGCGCGTCGCGGTGATGGAAAAGGGTCTGGTGGTCGAAGAGGCGGTGCCCGCCACGCTCTTCGGCGCACCGACCCATCCCTATACCCGCCGGCTGGTGGCGGCCTCCCCCACCCGCCATTCCACGGTCGAGAGCCTCGTCGTCGACCGCGAGGCGGCCCCGCCCGCACCCGCCCGCATCGCACCGCGTCCGGGCTCCGAGCCGCTGCTCGCGGTGCGCAACTGCGTGAAGGTCTTCGACAACGGCTTCCGCGGCGTCGACGACGTCTCCTTCAGCCTTGCGCCCGGGGAGAGCCTCGGCCTCGTCGGGGAATCCGGCTCGGGAAAAAGCACGCTGTCGCGCATCGTCTGCCGGCTGATCGACGCCTCGGAAGGCACGATCACCTTCGACGGCGAGGATATCGGCGGCATTCCCTCGCGCGATTTCTACCGCTCGCGCTTTCGCCGGGACATCCAGATCGTCTTCCAGGACCATGGCGACAGCCTCAATCCGCGCTTCTCCGCCTTCGACGCCATCGCCGACCCGCTGCGCCTGCTCGGCGGCGTGCAGGATGGCCGCGAGCTGCGCCGGCAGGTCGAGGATTGCGCCCGCCGCGTCGGCCTGCCGGAGGAGTTCCTCGACCGCTTCCCCCACCAGCTCTCGGGCGGCCAGAAGGCGCGCGTCGGCATTGCCCGCGCGATTGCCGCGAAACCCCGGCTACTCGTTCTCGACGAGCCGACGGCAGCGCTCGACGTGTCGGTCCAGGCGGTGATCCTCCACCTGCTCGACCGCCTCAGGCGCGAGACGGGCCTCGCCTATCTCTTCGTCAGCCACGACCTCAACGTCGTGCGCATGATGTGCGAGCGCACCATCGTGCTGCAGAAGGGCCGGATCGTCGAGGAAGGCCCGAGCGGGCCGCTCTTCACAGCGCCGTCTTCGGACTATGCGCGCGAGCTCATCGCCGCCATCCCGCATTTTGATCCGGAAGCGGCGCTGGCCCGTCAGAAGGCCCTGGCGACGGCGGTGTGAGGGACGGCGCCATCGCAACCGTCAGTCCGGCCGACCCGATACCCTCTACTCCGCCGCCTGCCCCAGCCCCTGCACCGTCTCGCGCACATTCGCCTGGACCACGTCATAGGCGAGGAAGGCCTGCCAGTTCGCCTCCACGTCCGCTGCAAACAGCCCCTTGGTGATACCATCGACCAGCCGCGGCACGGCCGTCGTCATGGCGTTGATGGACGAGCCGGACGGCCCGAAGCTCATCGTCGAGGCGATGGAGAACAGGTGCACATGGGCGATCCAGGGCGTCTTGCCCGGCACTTTCTCCATGAACTGGTAGTCCGGCGACAGATAGGGGAAGGCGCCGAGCCGGTCGTTGCGCTCATCCTCCGGCGGCGCATAGCGATCGGCCCAGGTGAGGATGTTGTCGTGGAAGGCGGAAAGCTCCGGCTTCGCCGAGAAATCCATGGCGATGCCGGTGCCGGAAATGAGGAAATCGGCGGCGAACTCGCCCTGCGGCGTCGTCACCACGGCACGGCCGCCCTCCGCCCGCGCATGGGTCCAGGGCGCGCCGGTATGCAGCACGAAATTCCGATGCGACGCGCAGCGGTCATAGGTCGCCTGCGGGAACCCCTCGCGGAGCCCGAGAACGCGGGCCATGAAGCGCCAGCGCCATTCATCGTCGAGATCAGCGAGATGTTTCATGAAGCCGCGGAAGGTGATCCAGCGATAAGGCTGGATGACCTGCGGCTCCAGCCGCCGGCAGAACAGATGCACGGACGCTGCCCCCGCCTCCAATGCGGTGGCGGCATTGTCGAGGGCCGAGGCGCCGGCGCCGAGCACGGCCACGACCTTGCCCTTCAGCGCCGCGAAGTCGATGGCATCGGCCGTGTGGGCGCGCAGCGGCTGCGGCAGGGCTTCGATGAAATCCGGCATCCACCAGCGCCCCGTGGATTCCTGCCCCGTCGCCAGCACGACCTTGCGGGCATGGATGACCCGCTCGCCTCCAGGTCCCCGCACCCGCGCGGCGATCAGGCCGCCGGCATCCTCCAGCGACAGGAGCTCGGTGTCGTTGTCCACCGTGACGCCCGTCACAGCGCGCACGAACAGCAGATAGGCGTTCCAGTCCTCGCGGGTGATGAGGTCGAGGGCGCGCCAGTGGTCGGCGCCATAGCGCGCCTCGTGCCAGGACTGGTAGGTGAGGCTCGGAATGTCGAGGTCCGGCCCGGTGAAATCCTTCGGACTGCGCAGCGTTTTCATCCGCGCATAGGTGACCCAGGGTCCTTCCTCGCCGCGCGGCGCCTTGTCGATCACCAGCACATTGTCGACCTTGGCACGCTTCAGGCCGAAGGCGGTGACGACGCCGGACTGCCCTGCCCCGACGACGAGCACGTCGAGCGCCGCAGAGCCATCCGGTGCCCGCCGCGGCGTCAGCCAGCTGGCGCGGGGATGGGCGATCCGGTCGAGATCGTCGCGGATGCGGGTGGCGAGGGCGGCTGTGGCGTCTGTCATCAGGGTCTCGGGTCGCAACGCGAGGGAACGGCCGGTTCAAGGCAAGATGCGGGCCCGACAGTGCGACGCCCGCGCATGGCTCACAAGCCCGTCGCGGGCACGCCAAAGCCACCGCCGCCGCAGCCCTCCAGCGTCACGAGGTCGCCGGCGCGCAGCAGCAGGTTGGCCTTGCCGGGAAGCACCTCGCTCGCGCCGTCCCGCGTCAGCGTGATGCGATAGGGCGCGCCGGGCTCGCCGCCCATCAGTCCATAGGGCGGCATGACCGTGCGCTCGACGCAGGTGGTGAGCCAGAGGCTCGGGGCGAGCACCCGATAGGCGCGAATGACGCCATCCCCGCCGCGATGGCGGCCGGCCCCGCCGGAGCCGCGGCGGATCGCCTGCCGCTCGACGCGGATGGCATAGTTCGCCTCGATCATCTCGGCCGGCGTGTTGGAGGTGTTGGCGAGGTGGACGCGCGTCGCCGGGCAGCCGTCGCGGTCGTGGCGCGCCCCCTCCCCGCCGCCATGGACCTCGTAGAGCATCCGCCAGCCGCCATCGGCGAGCGGCTCGGCGAAGGCGAGGAGGCCGGAGGTCGCAGGTCCCCCGGCGGTGAGCCGATCGGGGATGACGCCTTCCATGGCGCGGATGACGGCATCGACCACGCGCATGGAGGTCTCGTGGTTGCCGGCCGCCACCGCCGCGTTCCAGCCCGGCTCCAGGATCGAGCCGGGACGGGTGATGATGGTCAGCGGGCGCAGCGCCCCGGCATTCTGCTGCATGTCGCGTCCGCTCATGATGCGCGCGGCATAGGCGACCGCCGAGCGAGCGATGAAGGGCGTGGTGTTGCAGAAATTGGCTACGCGGTCGGCCGAGCCCGAGAGGTCGAAGGTCGCCTCGTCGCCTGAAATGGTGATGCGCACATGGATGCGGGCGGGCGCGCCGTCCGGCCCGCCATCGTCGAGGAAATCCTCGCCCTCATAGGTGCCGTCCGGCAGGTCGGCGATGGCCGCCCGCATCTCCGCTTCCGACAGGTCGTGGAGCCGCCCCATGGCGGCGATGAAGACATCCGTGCCATGGGCCGCGCAGAGGTCGCGGATGCGCCGCTCGGCCGCCTGCGTCGCGGCAAGCTGGGCCATCAGGTCGCCCTCGCAGGAGACGGGATCGCGCACATTGGCGAGGATGAGGTCGAGCACCCCTCGCTCGATGCCCTTGGCCGTCGCGATGGTCAGCGGCGGAATGCGCATCGCCTCCTGGAACGTGTCGAAGGCATCGGCGAGATAGCTGCCCGGCCAGGTGCCGCCGACATCGGGCCAATGGGCGAGGCTCAGCGCGAAGGCAACGAGGCGCCCATCGACGAAGACCGGCCGGGCGATCTTGACGTCGTTGAGGTGGTTACCCCCGAGCGCCCCGACATTGTAGATGATGGCGTCGCCGTCCCTCAGGCCCGCCGCAGACCGCACCTTCAGCAGCTCGCGCACGGTGTAGGCCATGGCGCCCAAATGGATCGGGATGTCCTTGCCCTGGCCGACAAGGCCGCCCTCGGCATCGGTGATGGCGGAGGAGAGGTCGCCGGCCTCGCGCAGCAGCGGCGAGCGCGCCGAGCGCGTCATGACAAGGCTCATTTCCTCCGCCGCGGCGGAGAGCCCATGGCGGATGACCTCGACGACGAAGGGATCGAGCGGGGTCATGCTGCGGCGCTCCGGGTGAGGACGAGATTGCCGCCGGCATCGGGACGCACACGCCAGCCTGGCGGCACGACCACCGTGGACCAGGCGTCCTCGATGATCGCGGGGCCATCGACCTCCAGGACCAGCGTCTCGCGCGGCAGGATGCGCGTCGCGACCGGGCCATCTGCACCAAAAATGCAGTCCCGGCTCCGCGCCGCCACAGCCGGCCGGCCGACATCAGGGCTGAGCACGGCGAGGGACGAGGGCCGCGTCGCCTTGATCCGCAGCGCCTCGATCACCACCGGCTCGCCCGTTGCATAGCCGAAGAGCTCGCGGTGGCGGGCGTGGAAGGCGGCCTCCAGCCGGGCCGGATCAAGCGGCATGGCGAAGCCGAGGGGGATGGCCTCGCTCTGCGCCGCATAGCGCATCAGCGCGACATGCTCGACGGCGATGTCATCAGGGGCGACGCCGCCGGCAAGGAGCGGCGCCTCGGCCTCTGCCACCATCTCGGCAACGCGCGCGCCAAAAGCCTCGGCGGTGAGGTCATTCAACGCCAGTCGCAGGGTGCGCTGCTGGAGGAAGGACAGGTCGGCGGTGAGGCAGCCGAGCGCCGAGAAGGCGCTGGAAGCAGCCGGCACGACGATCTCTTTCAGGCCGTAGAGATCGGCAAGGCCCGTCGCGTGCATCGGACCGCCGCCGCCGAAGGCTAGCAGCGTGCAGTCGCGCCCATCGATGCCACGCTCCACCGTGACCCGGTTGAGCGCCCGCGCCATGGTGGCGTTGGCGACCTTGACGATGCCGAGGGCCGTCGCCTCGATGGAGAGGCGAAGGGCGGTGGCGACGGGCGCGAGCGCGGCGCGGGCCGCCTCCACATCGATGCGGATCGTATCGCCAAGCACGGCCTCGGGATCGAGATAACCGAGGACCGCATTGGCGTCGGTGATGGTGGCGCGGGTGCCGCTCCGGCCGTAGCAGGCAGGCCCCGGCACCGCACCGGCGCTCTTCGGCCCCACGGCGAGGCCACCGGGCCCGAGGTCCACCAGAGATCCGCCGCCTGCACCAATGGAATGGACGGCGAGCATGGGCTGGCGCAGCGGCCGGCCGCCCATCATCCGTGTGTCCGTCATCTCGGCGGCACCATCGACGATGAGGCAGACATCGGTGGTCGTGCCGCCCATGTCGAAGGTCAGCACCCGCGGCAGGCCGAGGTCGCGGGCGATCCGCACAGAGGCGGCGACACCCGCGGCCGGGCCCGACATGGCCATGACTAGCGGCCGCCGCTTCACCGCCGGCACCGGGACCATGGCCCCCGCCGAGTGGAAGACCTGCAGGCCCGCGCCGATGGGCAGCCTCAGCTCGAGTTCGGTCAGGTAGGTGACCGCGATGGGCATGGCCGCCGCATTGAAGGCCGTGGTCGAGGCGCGCTCATATTCCCGCGCCTCCGGATTGATCTCATGGGACAGGCACAGATGCGGCACGACGCCGGCGAGGCGCTCGGCGAGCCGCTTCTCATGGGCCGGATTGGCATAGGAATGGAGCAGGCAGACCGCGACGCTCTCCACGCTATTGGCGGTCAGCCAAGCGATCAGCCGGTCGATCTCGGAATCGGCGAGCGGTTCCAGCACCTCGCCCTTGGCGTCCATCCGCTCGGCGATGCCGAAGCACAAGTCCGGCGGCACCAGCGGCGGCGCTTTCGGGCGCACATCCAGCCGGTAGAGGTCCTGCCGTCGGTAGCGGGCGATCTCCAGCACGTCCTCGAAGCCGGCGGTGGCCACCAGCGCCACTTTCGGCAGGCGCTCCTCGACCAGGGCGTTGGTGACCCGCGTCGTGCCGTGGACGAAGCGGCGCACGTCGCCCGGCCCGAGCCCGACCGCTGCCAGCGCCTCCATCATGGCGGTGACGGGAGCATCGGGCCGCGAGGGCACCTTGGCGATGCGGGTGTCCGCGCCTCCCGCATGAACGGCGATGATGTCGGTAAACGTGCCGCCGATGTCGGTGCCGATGTCCCAGGTCCTGGTGCCGTCCATGCTCACGCACTCATCCGTCGCGCCGGTGGCGATGCCACAGGCTGCGCTTCCGTAAGCGAGCGGCGAACCACCGCCGCCGGATGGCTGCCATGCCCACCGGAGCTACCGGCTGGCGGGATGACGGCCGCGACCTCCCGCCCCTTCTCCTCGCTTCCTGGAACGGCTAAAGGCTGGCCAACGGACCCATGCGGCCCGGCCAGAAGACGCCCCAACCCGGAAACGACCATGCCCGCCTATCGCTCGCGTACCTCCACCCATGGCCGCAACATGGCCGGCGCCCGCGGCCTCTGGCGCGCCACGGGCATGAAGGACGACGATTTCGGCAAGCCGATCATCGCGGTGGCCAATTCCTTCACCCAGTTCGTGCCGGGCCACGTGCACCTGAAGGACCTCGGCCAGCTCGTCGCCCGCGAGATCGAGAAGGCCGGCGGCGTCGCCAAGGAATTCAACACCATCGCCGTCGATGACGGCATCGCCATGGGCCATGACGGGATGCTCTATTCCCTGCCCTCGCGCGAGATCATCGCCGACAGCGTCGAGTACATGGCGAACGCCCATTGCGCCGACGCCCTCGTCTGCATCTCCAATTGCGACAAGATCACGCCCGGCATGCTGATGGCCTCGATGCGCCTCAACATCCCAACCGTCTTCGTCTCGGGCGGCCCGATGGAAGCCGGCAAGTTCATCGCCGAGGGCGTGCTGAAGAAGGTCGACCTCGTCGATGCCATGGTCGCCGCCGCCGACGAGAACGTCTCCGACGAGGAGGTCGCGGTCATCGAGCGCTCGGCCTGCCCGACCTGCGGCTCCTGCTCCGGCATGTTCACCGCCAATTCCATGAACTGCCTCACCGAGGCGCTCGGCCTGGCGCTGCCCGGCAACGGCTCGGTGCTCGCCACCCATGCCAACCGCGAGCGCCTCTTCGTCGAGGCCGGCCATCTCATCGTCGATCTCGCCCGCCGCTATTACGAGCAGGAGGATGCCAGCGTCCTGCCGCGTTCCATCGCCTCGTTCACCGCCTTTGAAAACGCCATGACCCTCGACATCGCCATGGGCGGGTCGACCAACACCGTGCTGCACCTGCTGGCGGCGGCTCATGAGGGCGAGATCGGCTTCACCATGGCCGATATCGACCGCCTGTCGCGCAAGGTCCCTGTGCTCTGCAAGGTCGCGCCCTCGGTCGCCAACGTCCACATGGAGGACGTTCATCGCGCCGGCGGCATCATGGCGATCCTCGGCGAGCTCGACCGCGCCGGCCTCATCAACACCGCCGTGCCGACGGTCCATTCGCAGAGCCTCGCGACGGCGCTGACGCGCTGGGACGTGACGGTGTCCGATGCCGAGAGCGTCCACACCTTCTATTCAGCCGCGCCCGGCGGCGTTCCGACCCAAACCGCCTTCAGCCAGAACCGCCGCTTCGCCGAGCTCGACCTCGACCGCGAGAAGGGCGTCATTCGCTCCGCCGAGCATGCCTATTCGAAGGACGGCGGCCTCGCCGTGCTCTTCGGCAACATCGCGCTGGACGGCTGCATCGTGAAGACGGCGGGCGTCGATGCCTCGATCCTCACCTTCTCCGGCCCGGCACGGATCTTCGAGAGCCAGGACGCGGCGGTGGACGCGATCCTCACCAACAAGATCAAGGCCGGCGACGTGGTGGTCATCCGCTACGAGGGCCCGCGCGGCGGCCCCGGCATGCAGGAAATGCTCTATCCGACCAGCTATCTGAAGTCGAAGGGCCTCGGGAAGGCCTGCGCCCTCGTCACCGACGGCCGCTTCTCCGGCGGCACATCGGGCCTCTCCATCGGCCATGCCTCGCCGGAGGCGGCGGAGGGCGGCGCCATCGGCCTGGTCGAGGAGGGCGACATGATCGACATCGACATTCCGAACCGGTCGATCAATGTCCGCGTCTCCGACGAGGAACTGACCCGCCGCCGTGTTGCCATGGAGGCCCGCGGCAAGGCGGCCTGGCTGCCCGAGGCGCCGCGCAAGCGCAAGGTGACGACCGCCCTGAAGGCCTATGCGGCGCTGACCACCAGCGCCGCCAAGGGCGCGGTGCGACAGGTCAACTGAGGCCCGAGGGCAACCCGCAGCCCTCCACCTCGCGCAGGGCGGCCAAGCCGGCCGCCCATTGACCACGCCGGGCTTCTGCCGCCCAATCGGGCATGACGCCGTGCATCGCGAACACGGCGCGTGGCCCGAGGAGCCCCCGTGACAAGCCCCCCCGTCGCTGCGGCGGCTTCGCCCGCCGTCGACCGCACATCCTTCGGCGTCCTGGCGGCCCTCAGCCTCTGCCACCTGCTCAACGACGTCATGCAGTCGCTGGTGGCGGCGCTCTATCCGGTGCTCAAGGCCAATTACGACCTCGATTTCGGCCAGATCGGCCTCATTGCCTTCGTGTTCTCGGGCACCGCGTCGATCTTCCAGCCGCTCGTCGGCCTCTACACCGACCGGCACCCGCTGCCCTACTCGCTAGCCGCCGGCATGGCCTTCTCCTTCTGCGGTCTGCTGCTGCTCGCCTATGCGACCAGCTTTCCGTTCCTGCTGCTCGCGGCCGGCCTCGTCGGCTTCGGCTCGGCGGTCTTCCACCCTGAATCCTCGCGCATGGCGCGCCTCGCCTCGGGCGGCCGGCACGGCCTCGCCCAGTCACTGTTCCAGGTCGGCGGCAATGCCGGCACGGCACTGGGGCCGATCGCCGCCGCCTTCATCATCCTGCCGCGTGGCCAGGAGAGCGTTGCCTGGTTCGGCGTCCTGGCGCTCACGGGAATGCTGATCCTGGTGCGGGTCGGCGGCTGGTACGCCCGCCATCGCGCCGCACAGGCGAAGAGGCCGGCGCCGGTGAAGCCCATCGCCCTGCCCCGCCGCACTGTCGTCGGCGCGCTGGTCGTGCTCGGCTGCCTCGTCTTCTCGAAATACGTCTATATGGCGAGCCTATCGAGCTACTACACCTTCTACGTCATCGAGAAGTTCGGCGTTTCGGTGCGCGACGCGCAGCTTCTGCTGTTCATTTTCCTCGGCGCGCTGGCCGCCGGCATCGTGCTCGGCGGCCCCATCGGCGACCGCTTCGGCCGCAAGCCGGTCATCTGGGCCTCGATCCTCGGCACCCTGCCCTTCACCCTCGCCCTGCCCTACGCCAACCTTCTCGGGACGGCCATCCTCACGGGCATTATCGGCCTGGTCATGGCCTCGGCCTTCACCGCGATCCTGGTTTTCGCGCAGGAGTTGGTCCCGGGGAAGGTCGGGATGATCGCCGGGCTGTTCTTCGGCTTCGCCTTCGGCATGGGCGGGCTCGGTGCGGCGGTGCTCGGCCAGATCGCCGACCTGCGCGGCATCGAGTTCGTCTACTGGATCTGTTCGTTCCTGCCGGCCATCGGCCTGCTCACGATCTTCCTGCCCGACGTGGAGAAGGAACGCGCCCGGCTGGCCGCCGCCTGATCAGGCGGTCACCGGGCCCTTGGAATCGAGCCAGGCCCGCGCCCAGCTGAGCGCCTGGGCGATCTCGTCCCGGCTCATCTCGGCGGCCACCTCCTGGCGCTGCACCGCGGCCTCGCGATCGCCGCGCATCGCCGCGATGTTGAACCACATATGGGCGGCGACGAGGTCGCGCGGCACGACACGGCCGGCGGCATAGAGCGTGCCGAGTTCGCGCGGCGGACGGTTCTCAAGCTCTTCAGGCGCAATCGACGGGGCATCCGCCTCGGCGAGGAACATCACGGTCATCGCATGATCTCCCATGACTGCACGGCCCGGGGGGCGGCCGCGGTTGACCCAATGGCGGCGAGTTTGCTTCCCATAGGTCAATGATGAATTAACGCTACGAGATCCTGAATGGCCGTCCCATCGACGGACGGCGGAGTGGACGCCCGCCCGGGCTGGCGTCACTGTTCCCGCGCCCGCCCCGCAGAGGGCGGCACGGGAGCAACAGCATGAAGACAAGCCTTATCCTGGCGGCGCTCGCCAGCCTGATCGCCCTGCCGGCCGCCGCCCAGAGCCCCACAGGCACTTTCGTCAGCCAGTCCGGCGACACCCGCGTGCGCTTCGCCGATTGCGGCGGCCAGATCTGCGGCACCATTGTCGCCGCGCGCGGCCAGACCACCGACGAGAAGAACGAGAACGCCAGCCTGCGCAGCCTCGCCCTCGTTGGCGTCCGCATGATCACCATGCGCCCTGCCGGCGCCAACGCCTGGGAAGGCTCGCTCTACAATTTCCAGGACGGCAAGACCTATAGCGGCCGCATGACCATGCCGAACGCCGACAGCATGAGCCTGTCCGGCTGCGTGCTCGGCGGCCTCGTGTGCCGCAGCCAGACCTGGACGCGGGTCAACTAAGGGCCAAACGGGCGGCGCGCGTCAGCGCGCCGTCTGGCCGAACAGCACCGCCCGGGCGTTGGGATCGGTCACAGCGGCGTTGGTGCGGTCTTCCTTGTTGACCGCAAGGCCCCTCTGCACGGCGGGACGCGCCAACATCCGGTCGATCCAGGCCTTCACGTTCGGGAACTGCGCGATGTCCTGGCCCTGGCGCTCCCAGAGCTTGGCCCAGCCGATGCAGGCCATATCGGCGATGGTGTAGCTGCCGCAAATATAGTCGCGCCCCTCGAGGCGGCGGTTCAGCACCCCGTAAAGGCGGTTCGCTTCCTTGGTGTAGCGCTCGATGGCGTAGTCGATCTTCTCCGGCGCATAGATGCGGAAATGGTGGGTCTGGCCGAGCATCGGCCCGAAGCCTGCCATCTGCCACATCAGCCATTCCTCGACGGCGACGCGGCCGCGCTCGTCCTGCGGATAGAACTTGCCGGTCTTGCGGCCGAGATACATGAGGATGGCGCCCGACTCGAAGACCGAGATCGGGGCACCGCCCGGCCCGTCCGGATCGACGATGGCCGGCATGCGGTTGTTCGGCGCGATGGCGAGGAATTCCGGCTTGAACTGGTCGCCCTTGCCGATGTTCACGGGGATCACCCGGTACGGCAACCCGCATTCTTCCAGCATGATGGTGATCTTCCAGCCGTTTGGCGTCGGCCAGAAATGCAGGTCGATGGGGCGCTCGCTCATGGATCTCTCCGGGGCAACCGGCCGCCTCGGCGACCGCGGCGGCACGCTAGCACGACGGCGACCGGCGAACAGGCCTGCCGTTCCGCCTTATCCGTGCAATGCCGCATTGGACAGGTTGCAATTTAGCAGAACAATACAACCGGAAGGACGTTCACGCCGGGTTTGGGTTGAGCGGCTGAAGCTCGCGTCCATTCCCAGGGAGGATCCCGATGCGCCTTGCTATCCTCGCGGCTCTCGCCGCTCTCGTGCTCACCGTCGACCTCGCCGCCGCGCAGGAGAGCCGCGCCAGCCGCAACCGCGCCTCCTCCACCGAGGCCTCCACCACGACCTCCGGCTCGTCGAGCCAGACGACGCGCCGGCCCCGTTCGGCAGCGCAGCTGCGCAACGACCAGATCATGCGTACCTGTGGCACCGAATGGCGGCGCGACAAGGCCCGCCTTCAGGCCGCGGGCAAGACCTGGCGCAGCTTCCTCCCCGAGTGCCGGGCCCGCCAGCGCGGCTGATGGCGCTCAGTCGAGCGCCATCTTGAAGCCCTCATGGCTTTTGGCGAAGCCGAGCCGCTCATAGAAGCGGTGGGCGTCGGTGCGGCTCTTGTTGGAGGAGAGTTCGACCAGGCCGATGCCCTTCTCCCGCGCCGTGGCGATGGCGTGGCGCATCATCGCCGCGCCGACGCCGGTGCCGCGCAGCGTCGGATCGACATGGACGCTTTCGATCTTGCCGCGGGTCCGGCCGCGCTCGGCAATGCCGGGCAGGACCGTCAGCTGGTAGGTGCCGACGATGCGCCCCCCCTGCTCGGCGACGAAGAGGTGGTTGGCCTCCGAGGCCGCCACCCGCCGAAAGGCCGCGGCATAGGCGGGGTGATGCCCCTCCGCCTCGGCCGTCGGGGCATCCATGGGCTTCTTCGCGTCTCCCATGGCGATGAGCGCGGCGATCCGCGGCACGTCGGCCGCGGTCGCCTCGCGCAAGGAGACCTCAGCGGTCACGCCTGCGTCGGTGGTCACGCCTGAGTCGCCTTGGGCAGGTCGTTGATGCCGATGAAGCCCGGCAGGGCCTCCATGCGCTTGGTCCAGGCGGAAATCGCCGGATAGGCGGCAAGATCGAAGCCCGCCTGCGGCGCATAGGCGACGACGCCATAGACGTCGATATCGGCGATGCTCGGCTGCGAGCCGCAGAGCCAGGCCGTCTTTCCGAGCGCCTCCTCCAGGACCTTGAGGGCCGCGCCCGCCTCGGCGAAATACATCTCGACGATGGGCTGGCTGAAGGTGCGGAAGCCGGCGCGCTGCGCCCTCAGGCGATAGATCGGGGCGGCGAGACGATCGAAGTCCCAGAACATCCACTCGCGTGCCTGGCCGGCGCCGCAGGCACCCTCGCCGCCGAACTTGCCGAGCTCGGCCGCGAGATATTCGAGGATCGCCGCCGACTGGCAGAGCGCCATGCCGGACTTGGCATCCTCCAGCGCCGGCACCTGGCCGAAGCGGTTCTTGGCGATGAAGGCGGGGCTCTTGTGCTCGCCGGCGCGCAGATTGACCGAATGATAGGCGAAGCCCTCGCCGCACAGGCTGAGCATGAGCCCAACCTTGTAGGTCGGCCCGGACAGCCAGAAGCCGCTGAGCGTGAAGCGTTTCGACATGATTTTTCCTCCCTCGGGGACGGGGATGGAACAGTGCGGCCTGCCCTAACGCAAGGGGTAGAGGATCACTGCTGCCATTCGGCGGACCGAGGCCACGGATCAGGAGCGGCTGGCGCGCTCGATCTCCTCGATATGGGCCCAGATCGTCTTGAACACCTCGGTGCGCACCAGACGCTCGATCCCGTCGGCGCGGACATTGTCCGGATGGAATTCCCGCGCGATGAACTTCTTCAGGGCGCGGTACTTCTCGTCACTGCCGGAGGGCTCCGCCGCTGCGGCCGTTTCACGGATCTGCGCCCGCGCCTTCCAGGCATCGCGCTCGATGACGAGCGCCTGGCACAGCGCCTTCAGCTTGGCGAGGTCGAGCTCGGGCTCTTTCTCGGCAGGCGGGGGATCACTGTCCCGCGCCTCGGGGCGCGGCTGACGCCCGCCGAATCCCTGCCCGTTGCGGATCGGCGCACTCCGCTTCACCGGCTGGGGCTGTTCGCCGGAGGCGATGGCGCTCGCGAAGGCCAGCAGCTCCTTGCGGGCACGGAAGCGCTGGCGATCGCCGCTCTCCTCGTTCTCGACCTCGATGAGCCCATCGCTGATGGCGATGGCATAGCCGGCAGCCTCGAGGGCCTCGGCGGCCCCGCGATAGCGCGGATCGCGCTCGATGTTGGACGTCCACAAGCCCGCCATCTGCTGTCGCCCTACCGGCCTTGCCTCACCAAGGCCGGCCGCCCTCTCACTCTATGCCGAGCTTGGCCTTCAGGATATCGTTGACGGTCGCCGGGTTGGCCTTGCCGCCCGAGGCTTTCATCACCTGGCCGACGAACCAGCCGAGCAGCGTCGGCTTCGCTTTCGCCTGCTCGACCTTGTCGGGATTGGCGGCGATGACCTCGTCGATCACCTTCTCGATGGCGCCGGTATCGGTAACCTGCTTCATGCCGCGCGCCTCGACGACGGCCGCGGGGTCGCCGCCCTCGGTGAAGACGATCTCGAACAGGTCCTTGGCAATCTTGCCGGAGATGGTGCCGGCCTGGATGAGGTCGATGATCCCGCCGATCTGGTCAGGCGTGACGGGCGAGGCGGTGACGTCCTTGCCCTCCTTGTTGAGGCGGCCGAACAGCTCGTTGATGACCCAGTTGGCCGCCGTCTTGCCGTCGCGACCCTTCGCGACCGCCTCGAAGAAGTCGGCACTCTCCTTCTCCAGGATCAGGATGGAGGCGTCATAGGGGGTCAGGCCGTACTGGGCGATGAGCCGCGCCTTCTTGGCGTCCGGCAGTTCGGGGAGGTGGGTGGCGAGCTCGTCCACATAGGCCTGGCTGAATTCGAGCGGCAGCAGGTCCGGATCGGGGAAGTAGCGGTAGTCATGCGCCTCTTCCTTGGAGCGCATGGAGCGCGTCTCGCCCTTCGCCGCATCGTAGAGGCGCGTCTCCTGGTCGATCGAACCACCATCCTCGAGAATGCCGATCTGCCGGCGCGCTTCGTAATCGATGGCCTGGCCGATGAAGCGGATCGAGTTGACGTTCTTGATCTCGCAGCGCGTGCCGAAGGGATCGCCGGGCTTGCGCACCGAGACGTTCACGTCGGCGCGCAGATTGCCCTTCTCCATGTCGCCGTCGCAGGTGCCGAGATAGCGAAGGATGGTGCGCAGCTTCGTCACATAGGCCTTGGCCTCGTCGGCCGAGCGCAGGTCGGGCTTGGAGACGATCTCCATCAGCGCCGTGCCGGAGCGGTTGAGGTCGATATAGGACAGGGTCGGGTGCTGGTCGTGGATCGACTTGCCGGCATCCTGTTCGAGATGCAGCCGCTCGATGCCGACCTTGATGCTCTCGGTGGGCGTGAGGTCGACGGTGACCTCGCCCTCGCCGACGATCGGGCTCTTGTACTGGCTGATCTGGTAGCCCTGCGGCAGGTCCGGATAGAAATAGTTCTTCCGGTCGAAGACCGAGCGGTGGTTGATCTTCGCCTTGAGGCCGAGGCCGGTGCGGATCGCCTGGCGCACGCATTCCTCGTTGATGACGGGGAGCATGCCGGGCATGGCCGCATCGACGAGGCTGACATTGGCATTCGGCGCATCGCCGAAGCCCACAGCCGCGCCCGAGAACAGCTTGGAATTGGAGGCCACCTGCGCGTGGATCTCGAGGCCGATCACCACCTCCCAGTCGCCGGTGGCGCCGGGGATGAGGTTCTTCGGATTGGCATGGGCGGTCATGGCAGGGGCGATCCCGACGGTATCCGTGAAGCGGACTGGGTAGCCAATAGGGCGGCGGACGGCAATAGCCGAGGTCGCTGATGGCCGGATCACCGCGCTGGCGCAAGCCGCGGTCGCCGTCCGATCACGGAACGATCACGGATTTGTTGCCACCCGTCCGGTGAACCGGCCACCCGTCCCTCCAGCGTAGGTGGTTCCCGACGACGGCCGCAACCGCGGCCATCGATGACGGGCCGACAGGCCCATGACCCCCACCGCCGGAGACCTTCATGATCAAATCCCTTGCCCTCGGTGCCGCCCTCGGCCTTGGCGCTGGCCTTTCGATGGCGAATGCCGCGGACATGACGGGCCCGGTCCGTTCCGGCATCGCGCCGCTGTCGGTCCCTGCGAGCCTGTCGGGCTTCTATTTCGGCACCCGCAACGGCTTTGGCGCGGCGCGGGACACGCGCTTCGACATCGGCGGCGGCGGCGTCAATGTCACCAACCAGTATGAGCTGGGCGTCTACAACGGCCTGATGGCCGGCTACAATTTCGGCCCGGTTCTCGGCGGCGTCGGCCTGCGCGGCGAACTGGAATTCGGCCGCTCCCAGTTCTCCATCAAGACCCACACGGTGAACGGCGCACGCGTCGCGGGCATCGATTCCTTCGGTGACCTGCGCAGCTTTGGCGGCTTCGCCAATGTCTTCCTCGACTTCAACCTCGCAACTCTCGCCGGCCTACCGGCCGACAGCCTGCTCGCCCGCATCACGCCCTATGTGGGCGGCGGCGTCGGCTATTCGCAGGTCGAGCTTCGCCGCATGGGTGTCTCTGCCACCGGCGTCATCATGGACGACAGCGACGGCCGGTTCGCCTACAACCTCGCCGCCGGCGTCGGAATCTCGGTCTTCGACCGCACCACGCTCGAGATCGGCTATCGCTACCTCGCCGTGCCGGACCTTCAGTTCGTTGCCCGCGACGGAACGCGAACCCGCACCAGCGCCGGCGCCAACATGGTCACACTTGGCATGCGCCGCCAGTTCTGAGACCTGCCCGGCCGCGGCACGGCCTCACAGCGGCCGGGAGCCGCGGCCGACATAGAGGATCGGCCCGGTGGGCCGTCCCGTCGGCGAGCCGCCCGCCGGTTCCAGCGTGATCTCGTAGAGCTGCTGGTCGGCCGGGCGCGGCATGCCGCTCGTTGCATAATCCTGCTGGCGCGCCGCCGGCATCAGGCCGACCGAGCGCGGACCGACCTGCCGGTCCCAGAGGGTCCAGACTTGGAGGGTGCGGCCCTCCGGAACCGGAATGGCGCGCAGCGGCACCACCCTCACCCGCCCGTCGGCAAAAGCCTCGACGATGGCGCCGGCCTCGCGGGTGTCGGGCGCCGTGAGCACCGCGACGACGACCGGCTTCGCGCCGCCTGAGAAGGGCTGCGCAACCAGCAGAACGGCCAGCACCGCCGCGGCAGCGGCCGCCGCGAGCGAAGCCCAGCGCAGGGTCGCGACATCGTTCCAGATGCGCGCGAAAAGGCCGGGCGCGGCGGGGGCGTTGGCCGGCACCGTGCCGATCGCCGCCTCGATCCGCGGCCACAGCCCTTCGGAGGGGGTGATCTGCGTCGCTGTCTCGTCCAGCGCGAGGAGGCGCGCCCGCCAGTCGCCGACGGCGCGCCGCGCCTCCGCATCGGCCGCAAGCCGCCGCTCGAAGGCCTCGGCCTCCTCGGGGCTCATCAGACCCGCGACATATTCGCCGGCATCGGCGAGAAGGTCGTCGGTCATCCCATGCACTCCCGCAGCTGGATCAGCGAGCGCCGGATCCAGGCCTTGACCGTGCCAAGCGGCAGGCCGAGGCGTCCCGCAATCTCGCCATGGGAGAAACCGTCGACATAGGCCATCAGCAGGCTGGTGCGGCGGCGCACCTCCAGGCCTTCGAGGCAGCGGCGCAGAGCCTGGCCTTCGGGGAGCCGCTCGGCGGCGGCATGGGCCTCGACGGCCGAGGCGACGTCCTCCGGCACCTCGTCGACGAGATCCTCGCGCCGGCCGCTCCTGAGGATGTTGATCGCCTGGTTGCGCACGATCGCATAGAGCCAGGCCCTCGGCGGGCCGAGCTCGGGATTGTAGCGATGGGCGTTGCGCCAGATCCGCACGAAGGCCTCCTGGACGACCTCTTCAGCGAGTTCTCGCCGTTTCACGATCCGCGTAGCGACACCGATCATCGCCGCGCATTCCCGTTCATAGATCGCCCGCAGGGCGGCCCTGTCGCCGGCCGCACAGGCCGCGAGCGCCTCCTTCAGATCGATCGTCGTCGCCGCCATCGTCGCCCCCGAGGCCTCCCCGACCATGCCGTCTCAGGTTTTACACCACAGGTCAGCGATCGGATGCGACCGGCCGTCGCGGGTGCCAAACTTTTTTCGTCGGCGACACATCCGGCCGGAACCACGTCGCGTAATTGTTGACAGGCGGTCCCCCTCCGCCAGGGCGGCTCCCCCCGCTGCCCGACTAGGGTCCGTGCGGCGCATCCCGTTGCGCCCGGACCGCGGCGATATCCGCGCGAATGCGGGTGTCGCCGCCTAGGGGGCTCCGATACGCCTGAGGATCGGCCCGACGATGTTCGAATAATCGTCCGTCCAGGCGCGGAAGCCCGCTGGGACGGCGAGCGGCTGCCAGCGCGGATCCGCGGCAACCTTGCCGAGATGCTCCGGCTGGCGGGCGACCATCGTCACCCGCGCCGTTCCCGCGAGCGTCTCGCGCACAGACCCCTCGACCACCGCCTCCCGCACGCCACCGACGAGGCCATGCGCTGCGGCGGACGCCGCGACGACCGGCTGGAGGTCCATGTTGCGATTGGTGATGTGGAGCACGAGGGCGCCGTCCGGCGCGAGCTTGCCGAGATAGGTGGCGAAGGCCTGCTCGGTGAGGAGATGCACCGGGATCGCGTCGGAGGAGAAGGCGTCGACGACGATGAGGTCGAAGCGACCGGGCTGGTCGGCGAGGGTCAGGCGGCCGTCGCCGATGACCACCGGCGCGTCCGGCGCACAGCGGCCGAGCGAGGCGAAAAGCCGGGCGTCGCGCGCCATGCGCACGACGACGGGATCGATTTCCAGGAAGGTCCAGGCGTCGCCCTCCTGCCGATAGCAGGCGAGCGAACCGACACCGAGCCCGATCACCGCCACCTTGAGCGGCCCGCCACCGCGCGTGGCGCGCAGCGCCGAGATGGCGTCGGCAAAGGCGCCGGCACGGTGATAATAGCTCGCCGGCTCCGGCCGCCCCGTCACCGGCGTGCCGTCGGGATGGCGCACGCGCTCCGCGCCGTGGACGGTGATGCCGTGGACGAGCAGATGGCCCTGGCCGTTCTCAGTGACCTTGACCTCGTGCACGGCGAAGAAGGAGCGCTCGCGGGCGAGCGTGCCCGCCGGCATGACCGGCGCCTGGGTCAACGCGAAGAACAGCGCGATGCCGAGGAGCATCAGGGCGGGCGTCTCGCGCCCCAGCACGATCAGCGCGGCGATACCGGCAACGATCAGCAGATAGGTGAGGACCGGCAAGGTCGAGGCGGTCATGCCGGTTGCGGCCTGCAGGACCACCAGGCCGCCAAGAGCAACGATGCCCATGGCGACACGCACCGCGCCGAGGCGTGCGAGCGCCGCGCCGATGCCGGGACGGCAGGCGACCGCGGCAACCAACAGGATCGGATATTCGAGGATCGAGTTGAACAGCACCGGCGCCGCGAGACTGGCGAAGAGGCCGCCGAGCACGCCGCCCGCCGAGAGCATCACATAGAACTCGGTGAGATGGCCGGCGGCCGGGCGGCGGCGGTAGAGCTCACCGTGGCACACCATCGTGGCGACGAAGAAGAAGCCGAGGTGGAGCGCGGCGGCGACCGGCCACGGCACCTTGGCCGAAAGAGCCATGGCGAAGACGAGGGCAGCCAGCAGCAGCGGCTGCACGGCGAGCATCACCCGGTGGAGCCCACCACCGCCCTCGCGGAAGGCGAGGACGAAGGTGAGGAGGAAGAGGGCGAGCGGCACCACCCAGAGCAGCGGCACGGCCGCGACATCGGTGGACAGGTGCGCCGTGAGCGCCACGAGCAGGCCGGAGGGCACGGCCGAGAGGCCGATCCAGGCGAGACGGTCGCGCCAGGCCGGAGCGGGCCCTGCCGCCACCGCAGACGCGCTGACGGCCGGACGCTCGCCGCGCGCCAGCACGACGCCGCTGGCGGCGATCAGCACGGCGAGCAGCGCGAAACCGCCGCTCCACAGGATCGACTGGGTCTTCAGCACCAGCAGCGGCTCGACCACGAAGGGATAGGAGAGCAGCGCCAGGAAGGAGCCGAGATTGGACGCGCCGTAGAGGAAATAGGGATCGGCCGCATCGCGATGGCCGCTGCGCGCGAACCAGGCCTGGAGCAGCGGGCCGTTGCCGGCAATGGCGAAGAAGGGCAGTCCGACCGAGGCTGCGAAGAGCCCGATGAGCCACAGCGCCTCGCCATCGGCGGGCGGGCGCCCCCAGCCCGGCGCCAGCGCGATCGGCAGCGCGATCGCGAAGACGGCGGCCATCAGCGCGAGGTGAACAAGGACGGCCCGGCCGGGTCCGAGGTAGCGGTTGAGGAGATGGGCGTAGAGATAGCCAGCGAGCAGCACGCCCTGGAAGAAGACCATCGCCACCGACCAGACCGCCGGGGTGCCGCCGAGGACCGGCAGCACCATCTTGGTGAACAGCGGCTGGACCGAGAACAGCAGGAATGCCGACAAGAAAATGGCTGCGGCGAAGACCGGCAGCGTCAGGGCGCGGGCCGCAGCGCCGCGGGCAACGGGCGCGTCGAGAGAGGGATGGATGGAGGACAAGCGACGCTCCGCATGGACAACCGGTCCGCGCGACTATCCCCTTTGTCCCTTAAGTTACTGTTCAAACGCCGCCCGCAAGGCGATGCAGCCCCATGGCGCCACGGCTTAGCGGCCGATGCGCCGTGCCATGTGCCGGCAGCCAAAGGCCGCGCCGAGGGCGAGCAGCAGGAACAGCCCGAGATAGGCGATCTTGAAGCGCGGGTCGCCGGCCCAGACCGCCAGCCCGACATAGATGGCCATGAGACCGGCGAGCACGAGGAAAACCCACCCGAAAACCGTCAGCGCAGCGATCGCGACGGCCCGGGCGGGGATCATCGGCTCAGCCCCACCAGCGGTCGCTGACGGGGAAACGGCCCTTGGCCTTTTCGATGACGCTCGCCACCGAGAACAGGGTCTCCTCGTCGAAGGCCCGGCCGATGAGCTGGAGGCCGAGCGGCAGGCCCTGGTTGTCGAGGCCGGCGGGGACGGCGATGCCCGGCAGGCCCGCCATGTTCACCGTGACGGTGAAGACGTCCTGCAGGTACATCTCGACCGGATCGGCCGAACCCTTCTCGCCGATGCCGAAGGCGGCTGACGGCGTCGAGGGCGTCAGGATGGCGTCGACGCCGGAGGCATAGGCCTGCTCGAAGTCCTGCTTGATCAGCGTGCGCAGCTGCTGCGCCCGGACGTAATAGGCGTCGTAATAGCCAGCCGAGAGCACGTAGGTGCCGATCATGATGCGCCGGCGGACCTCCTTGCCGAAGCCCGCGGCACGGGTCTTCTCGTAGAGATCGACGATGTCCTTGCCCGGTTCGCGCAGGCCGTAGCGCACGCCGTCATAGCGCGCGAGGTTCGAGGAGGCCTCGGCCGGCGCGACGATGTAATAGGCCGGCAGGGCGTATTTGGTGTGCGGCAGCGAGATTTCGACGATGTTCGCGCCGGCCTCTTTCAGGATCTGTGCGCCGTCGTCCCACAGCTTCTGGATCTCGGCCGGCATGCCGTCGATCCGGTACTCCCTGGGGATGCCGATGGTCATGTCCTTGATCGACTTGCCGACGGCGGCCGCATAGTCCGGCACGGCGCGGTCGACGCAGGTCGTGTCCTTTGCGTCAGGTCCGGCGAAGGAGCGCAGCATCAGCGCCGCATCCATGACGTCGCGGGCGATCGGGCCGGCCTGGTCGAGGGACGAGGCGAAGGCGACGATGCCCCAGCGCGACACGCGGCCATAGGTCGGCTTGATGCCGACGGTGCCGGTGAGCGCCGCCGGCTGGCGGATCGAGCCGCCGGTATCGGTGGCGGTGGCACCGGCGCAGAGCATGGCGGCAACCGCAGCCGAGGAGCCGCCCGAGGAGCCGCCGGGAACCAGCGGCGTGGTGTCGTTGGCGCCCTGCCGCCGCCACGGATTGACGGGACCGGGGAAACAGCTCGTCTCGTTCGACGAGCCCATGGCGAACTCGTCATTGTTGAGCTTGCCAAGCATGACCGCGCCGTCGCGCCAGAGATTGCTGGTGACGGTCGATTCGTAGGTCGGCACGAAGTTGCGCAGGATGTTCGAGCAGGCCGTGGTGCGCGTGCCGGCGGTGCAGAACAGGTCCTTCACGCCGAGCGGAATGCCTTCGAGCGGGCCGAACTCGCCGCGGGCGATGCGGGCATCGGAGGCCCCGGCCATGGCGAGCGCCTTGTCCGGCGTCTCCAGCACATAGGCGTTGAGGCCGCGGCCCTTCTCCATGGCGGCGAGATAGGCGCGGGTGAGGTCGGTGGCCGAGAAGGACTTCTGCTTCAGGCCGTCGAGGGCCTCGGCGATGGTCAGCTGGGTCAGGTCGGTCATGGCTTACTCCACGACCTTCGGCACGGCGAAGAAATGGCCCTCGCGCTCCGGCGCATTGGCGATGATCTGCTCAGGGATGCCGCCATCGGTGACGACGTCCTGGCGCTTTTTCATCGCCATGGGCGTGACCGAGGTCATCGGCTCGACGCCGGAGACGTCAACCTCGTTCAGCTGCTCGACGAAGGCGAGGATGGCGTTGAGCTCGCCCTGGAGATGGGGAACCTCCTCTTCGGTCACGGCGATGCGCGCGAGATGCGCGATGCGCCGGACGGTCGCCTGGTCGACGGACATGCGGACTTCACCCGGTGGGACAGGAAACGGACCCGGCCTCTTAGCATCAGGGCCTTTCGCGCCGCAATGGTAAGTCGGGACGCAGCCACGTCAGTCGCGGGCCGGCGGGTCGCGATCCGGTCGGATCAGGCGCGGCAGGTCCGACAGCCGGAAGCGCAGGATGGATCGGGCGGGGATGCCGCCGTCCTTGCCGCCGAAACGCTCGGCCGCCTGCACGACGACGGCACGATGCTCCTCGACCAGCCGCTCCCGCAGCGCCCGCGCGGCAGCCGCCCCGCCCTGCCGGATGACGCGCGGGGGCGCTGTGATGATGGCCGGCTGTTCCGGCGGGATGCCGGCGGCCTCGCGCGCCTCGTAGAGCGCCGCATGGGCCTTCAGTTCGCTCTGGTCCGCAAGGACGGACGTCGAGAAAAGGTCTCTCTGCTCGCTCATGGGGGCCTCCGGGGATGAGGTCGACAAGGTAATGAGCCGGGACGGCCGGGACGAGCGGAACCATTGGTTAACCTTGACGCGGTGGCCGGTCGGTACCGCCGAGATGCCCTGCGCTTGGGTTTGTCCACAGGGCCGCGCTAGAAGGGGTGCCGACTTCAGCCTTTTGCGCAGGACCACCGCCCATGTGCGCCGAACCCGCCCGAGCATCCGACGCCGCCCCGACCAAAGCGGAGCGCGAGGAAGGCGACCGCCTGCTTCCCCGCTTCGGCGCGGACGGGCTCATCACCGCCGTGACGACGGATGCCGCGACCGGCGACCTCCTCATGGTCGCCCATATGAACGAGGACGCCCTTCGGCTGACGGTTGAAACCGGCGAGGCGCATTACTGGTCCCGCTCGCGCGGCGCGATCTGGCACAAGGGCGACACGTCCGGGCAGATCCAGACCATCGTCGAGATGCGCATCGACTGCGACCAGGACGCGGTCTGGCTGAAGGTGAATGTCGGCGGCGACGGCGGTTCTTGCCACACCGGCCGGCGCACCTGCTTCTATCGCGCCATCCCCACCGGCGGGCCTCTGGAGACGGTGCGGCTCGTACCGCGCGACGCCGAACGCCTGCGCGCGGCGTTCTGAGCCATGCTGCGCCTGCGCCGCCGTCGGGCCGCGACCGAGCCCACCGACTTTGCCGAGAGCAGGACGACGCCGCCGCCGCGGCCGACCATCGGCCTGGCTCTGGGTGGTGGCGCGGCCCGCGGGCTCGCCCATGTCGGCGTCATCCGCGCCCTCGTCCGGGCGGGCTACGAACCCGATGTCATCGCCGGCACCTCCATCGGCGCCGCCGTGGGCGGGCTTTATGCGGCTGGCAAGCTCGACGCCTTCACCGACTGGGCGCTGTCGCTGAAGCGACGCGACGTGATTTCGCTCGTCGACATCGCCATTTCGGGCGGCAGCCTCATGGGCGGGACCCGCGTCGCCCAGCTCATGGAGCGGGAGATCGGCGAGACGCGAATCGAGGACCTGCCCATCGGCTTCACGGCGGTCGCCACCGAGATCGGCACGGGACACGAGATCTGGCTCACCCGCGGCCGGCTGATGACGGCCTTGCGCGCTTCCTACGCCCTCCCCGGCATCCTGCCGCCGGTCCGGATCGGCGGGCGCTGGCTGATGGACGGCGCGCTGTCCAACCCGGTCCCCGTCTCGGTGGCCCGCGCGCTCGGCGCCCGCCTCGTCGTCGCGGTGAGCCTTAATGCCGATGCGCTCGGCCGCGCGACGGTCATCCAGGACCACGGCACCAGCCCAGAGGACGAAGCCCTGCCGCTGGTCGAACGCCGCCCGCGCGTCAAGGCCATGGTCAATCTCGGCCGCGGCATCGGCCGGGGGCTGGGACGGGGTCTTGGCCGCGCCCTGACACGGCCGCTGCGCGCCGGTCTGTCGCTCGACGCGCCGGCGACGGGGCTCGATCCGCGCATTGCCATGGCGCGGGCGCCGGGCATTCCAACGGTCATGGCCAAGGCCTTCAACGCCACGCAGGAACGCATCGCCCGCCAACGCCTGGCCGGAGACCCACCGAACGTCCTGATCGGCCCGCGCCTGTCAAAGATCGGGCTCTTCGAGTTCCACCGCGCGGCCGAAGCCATCGCGCTCGGCGAGGAGGCGGCCGAGCGCATCCTTCCCGATCTCGCCGAGGCGCTCAAAGCGGTGGCCTGACCCCGAAGGTCAGGCGTTCATCACGTACTCCTTCAGGGCCGCGTGCTCGCTCTCGATCTGCGCGAGCCGCCACTTCACCACGTCACCGATGGACATGATGCCGACGAGACGGCCGCTCTCCGTCACCGGCAGGTGGCGGAATTTGCCCTCGGTCATGATCTCCATCAGCCGGTCGAGCGTCTCGCTTTCCGAACAGGTGACGACGTTGCGCGTCATGGTCTCGCCCACCGTAAGGTCCAGCACCGCCGCGCCCCGCTCCGACAGGCCACGAACGATGTCTCGCTCCGAGAGGATGCCCGCGACCGTATCACCGGGCCCGGTCACCACGACGGCGCCGATGCGCTTCGATGCGAGGAGATGGGCGGCGTCCGCCAGCGTGGCGCCGGGGGCGATGGTCGCCACCGCGCGGCCCTTGGCGTCGAGAATGCTCTTGACGTTCATCTGCGCCTCCGGTTGCGGAGGGGCGCGCCCCTGCGGGACGCCCCGCCTGTCATGTCCCGGTCACCCGGAGGGCGATCATCCGATGGCACAGGCGGCAAGACAAGACGGCAGGAGTGCGCCGCACAATAGCGAGAGGCACGGTTCAGGCCGGTGAGACCTCGTCGCGGACAGGGTCGAAGAAGCGGAACAGCAGCAGTCCCGCCGCAAAGCCCGCCAGATGCGCCTGCCACGCGATCTGCCCCTCGAAGCCGGGCATGGGCAGGCTCATCGCGCCGAAGGCGACATTGACGATGACCCAAACCACCACCATGCCCATGACCGGGCCGTTTCGGGCCATGTCGACGAGCCGCAGCGCCGGCATCCGGTAGGCCTCCTCGCCGTTCGCCCGCATGGCTCCGAGCGGGCCGCCCATCTCGAAGACGAAGCGCAGCGCCGCGGCCGTGAAGCCGGAGACGGCCCCGGAGGCGCCGATCACCGGCACGAAGGCCGTGCCGACAGCCGCCAGATGGCCAAGCGCGCCAGCCGCGGCCGTGGCGATGAAGAACAACAGCGTCCGTCCCGGGCCGAAGCGGCGCGCCACAGCAGACCCGAAGACCAGGAACCACAGGACGTTGAGGCCGAGATGGGTCCAGTCGGCATGCAGGAAGGCATAGGTGACGAAGGTCCACGCATCCCCCGCCACGCCGCCGGGGAAGAAAGTGCCGGCAATCGAGCCCTCGAACCGGGCAGGGATGAACGCGAAGGTCAGCAACAGCTCGCGATCGGCATCCTCGTCGAGGATGTACTGCCGGACCGCGTGAATGACGATCATGACGCCGCAGAGCAGCGAGACGATGCCGGGAACGTTGAGGATCGGTTCGCGCTGGGACAAGGACGAGGATGCCGGAAGATGCGGGAGGTCTCACTAGAGCCTCCGCGGGCCCGGAGTCGAGAGCGCGGCCTGCCGTTGCACCGGGCAAAAAAAGAGGGGGAGACCTTTCGGCCTCCCCCGGCAGGAGCGTGGGGACCGGCGAACCGGCCCCGATGGTCACGTCTCCATCTCCTCATGTCCCCAGGAGAAGCCTGAAAGTGTCGCGGTCAGCGGGGGAGTCAGCGCCCGCCTTCCGAAATCGTGGAACGCCCCGACCGAACCACGCCCCGCCGACGGCTGCAACGCAAACGCTTGGTTAACCTTACCCGCTTCACCGATCGTTAACCCTGCCCTTCCCATCGCCGCTGGCACGGCCTCTGCGACCCCTGCCCCGAGAACGCCGCGACGGATCCGATCCGTCCCGGAACGGCACAGGAGAGGCCCATCATGACCCACGCCGCGGGGACCACGCTTTTCGCCTACTGGGATTCGCTGCGTGGCGGACGCCCGGCACCGGAGCGTTCCGACATCGACCCGCGCGCGATCGGCTCGATCCTCGGCGACACCTTCGTCCTCGAAGGGGACCTGACGGGCACCCTGCCCTATCGCCTCGCCGGTTCGCGCATCTGCAGCCTCTTCGCCCGCGAGATGAAGGGCGAGGGCTTCACCGAGCACTTCACCGGCACAGGTCGCGAGGCCTTCCTTCGCGGCCTGTCCGACGCGCTCGCCGCCCAGGCCGGGCTCAGCCTCGCCGTCACCGGCACCAGCTCCGCCGGCCGCAACGTCGATCTCGAGATGACGCTCCTGCCGCTCGTCCATCGCGGCCGCCTCGGCGCCCGCATGATCGGCACCATCGCGGGCACCGACCTCCCCTGGTGGGTCGGCCGGGACGGCCTGACGCGGCTCGAGATCGGCGCCGTGTCGCTGCTCTGGCCGACCGCCCGGGGCGCAACGACGCTCGCCGCCGACGCGACGATCCAGCCGCGCTCCCACGCCTTTGCCGCGAAGCCTGCCCTGCGTCTCATCCAGGGTGGCGTTGCGTCCTAAAACTTTGCGTTGCAACACTGCGTTAACGCTCCGCCGATACTCTCCGGCAGGCTCGTCCTCGAACCCCGCCGATCATGTCAGCGCTCGCGAAAGTCCTATCCGCACCATCGTCGGAAGAGAACCGTCGCTTTCAGCGCGTGCGGGTGGACGTGCTCGGCCGCTTCATGCTCTCGGACCGGCGTGAATTCCCCTGCCAGGTCATAGACATGTCGCCCGGTGGCGCCGCCATCGTCGCGCCCGTGGTCGGGCGCCTCGGCGAGCGGGTCATCGCCTATCTCGACCATGTCGGCCGCATCGAGGGCATGATCGTCCGCGTCACCGAGACCGGCTTCTCGATGACCATCGAGGCGTCGCTGCGCAAACGCGACAAGCTCGCCGACCAGCTCACCTGGCTCGCCAACCGCCAGATCCTCGGCCTGCCCGAGGATCGCCGGCACGAACGCGTCATCCCGCGCAACCCCTTCACCACCATCACCACACCGCTCGGCGAGAAAGTGCCGGTTCGCGTCCTCGACATTTCCATGTCGGGCGCGGCCATCGGCGGTGCGGACGGCCTCAAGCCCGGTGACATCGTCCAGATCTCGCGGACCATGGCGCGGGTCGTGCGCCTGCTGGAGCGCGGCGTGGCCGTGGAATTCTCCGGCCAGCAGCCGATCGAGACCATCATGGCGCTCGCCCAGGAGCTCGGCGCCGATCTCAGCCCCAGCGCCGAACCGGTGGCCATTCCGCGGTAAGGCGGGTTCACGTCCGATCTGGATCTGAGACAGCCGCGCCGGTTTCGCCGGGCCGGCGTGTCGTCAATTGACCCACCTGACTGCCGCGCGCGTACTGGCACCCGCGAACCGCCTCCAAACCCGGCGTCCACATCGCTCCCGCAGGGTCAGCCCGCACCGTTCCTTTGCCGTTGCGGAAGCGCACCTGCCAACGTGCTGAAGCCGGCGTAAACGTCCGTCCGCGTCGCCGCCCCGGGCCGTTAAGGGATCGCGTGCCCTCGCGGCGTCCCGTATGGGGCCACAAGCCCAAAGGCTCGGTCGCCAACCCGGCAATCCGGCTGTTTATCAACGACTTGCAGGCGCGACCGGAATCACCCTGCGAAACACGAAACGTGAATCCACGCCCTGTTAGCCTGAACGAACCCTCACCCCGATCCCGCGGATTTCGGCTTTTCATTTCAGCGCGCCGCAAATCCGGCCTGCCACTGTCTGCCCAACGACGGAGGGACACGTCATGTGGGGATCGGACACCCGGCGACGGGGCGCAGGTTCAGGGGTCGCAGCCTGCCTCGCCCTGGCGCTGGTGACGGCGACGGGGATGAGCGGCCAGGCGACCGCCAGCCCCGAGCGCCTCGCCTATCTGAGCGAACAGGGCACGACCAGCGCGCCGCTCGGCTGGCGCCAGTTCTGCCGCGACCTGCCGACCGAATGCCGGACCCGGCCGCGCGCGATCGAAGTGGTCCGCACCGGCGGCACGGCCTGGGCAACCATCATCCGCATCAATGCCCATGTGAACATCGCCATCGAGCCGGTCACCGACATCGACCAGTACGGTCGCGAGGAGGTCTGGACCTACCCGACCTCCGGCCGCGGCGATTGCGAGGATTATGTCCTGCTCAAGAAGAAGCTGCTGGTCGAGGCCGGCCTTCCCGAGAGCGCGCTGCTGGTGACGGTCGTTCGCGACCGCCAGGGCGACGGCCACGCCGTCCTCACCGTGCGCACCGACCGCGGCGACTATGTCCTCGACAACGAGACCAGTGACATCCGCCTCTGGCACCAGACGGGCTACCGCTTCGTCAAGCGCCAGTCCTCTGTCGACCCCAACCTGTGGGTGACCGTCGGCCCCGGCTCCGCGCCGGCCTCCGTCGCCACCCGCTGATCCGCAACCCCGTTCTTAGAGTTTCGCGTCCTCGGTCACGTCCCACCCCTCCCCGTCCCCAAGACCGGGTTCGCGAACAGACGGCCGGCACCTCAGAATGAGGGCCGGCCGTCACCTTTTTCTCCAGGGTGGTGCGGGTGAGGGTCAGCCGTTATGCGCGGCCCATTCGACCGCCTGATCGAGACGGTCATTGCCCCAGAACAGCTCGCCGTCCGAGGTGATGAAGCTCGGTGCGCCGAAGACGTCCTTGGCCATGGCCTCTTCCGTCGTTGCCCGGAGCGCCAGCTTCACCTGTTCGCCGCCCGCCATGGCGATGGCCGGCGCCGCCGGGATCCCTGCCGTCTCCAGAGCCTTGCCCAGCACCTCGGGGTCGCTGATCGACAGGCCTTGGCCGAATTCCAGCGTGTAGAGGGCCCGCGAGAAGGCCGCCCGCTTGCCGTCATCGGGAAGCGCGGTGGCGATGCGGGCGGCGGTGAGGCTGTTCTGCGGGAACGGATCCGGTTTTCTGAACGGTAGCCCGAGCCTCTCGCTGGTGCGTTCGAGGTCGCGCCACATGTTGCGACCCTTGGCGGGCATCAGGTCAAAGGGCGAGGTCGTCCAGCCCGCAGCGGCGAAGATCGGTCCGAGCAGGAACGGCCGCCAGCGCACGGTCACGCCGGCGCGGGTTGCAACCTCCTCGATCCGCATCGCCGCGGGATAGGAATAGGTCGAGGCGAATTCGTAGAAGAAGTCGACGGTAGCGGCCATGGCGCGCCTCAGCCGATCGGCTTCAGGCCGGCCTTGAAGCGCTGGGCGTTCTTCACATAGCTCGCCGCCGACAGCTTCAGCCGCGCAATGGCCTGGTCGTCGAGGGTGCGCACGGCGCGGGCCGGCGATCCGACGATCAGCGAATTGTCGGGAAACTCCTTGCCCTCCGTAACCAACGAATTGGCGCCGACGAGGCAGTTGTTGCCGATCCGGGCGTGGTTGAGGATGGTCGCGCCCATGCCGATCAGCGTGTTGGTGCCGATGGTGCAGCCATGCAGGATCACCTTGTGGCCGATGGTGCAGCCCGCGCCGATGGTCATGGGCGCGCCCGGATCGGTGTGCAGCATGCACATTTCCTGGATATTCGTGCCCTCGCCGATGTCGATGAGTTCGTTATCGCCGCGGATCACCGCGCCGAACCAGATGCCGACATCGGCGGCGATCCGCACCTTGCCGATGACATGGGCGTCGGGGGCGACGAAGAAACGGCCATCCGCCGGAAGGCTGGGTTCGATCCCGTCCAGGGCATAGAGCGGCATGGCATCCTCCGGTCGTTGTCGTTGACCGGAGCTATGGCACGCGGTGCCCGGGATTGAGAAGGGGGGCGAAGGACGGGCAGTCGCGCCGTCAGAAGCCGAGACCGTGCAGGACCATGGTCAGGACGCGGCCTGACATCAGGCTCCAGATGAGCGCGATGAACGTCGCGAGGAAGACGAACTCGAACCGGCGGTTTTCGATACGGCGGCCGCGGATCGTGTTGCGGACGATGATGACCGGTGCGGCGAACGCGAGGAAGGGCACCGCCAGGACCGCGGCGACACCGCCTCCCTGCAGGAGCCGGAAGCTCGCAGGCTTGTCGGCAAGCGCCCGATAGACGCTGACGAGGAGGCCCGAGATCGCGAAACCGAGCGCGAGCGAGTGGAAAAGCTGCAGGCTGCCCTGGGACATGACGCGGAACCCGACCTGACGCGAGGACCGACCGCCCTCGTGCCAATCGGTATCGCGTCGTTAGGATTCTGTTAAGAGGTGGCGGCGGATTCCTTAAGGAAAGGTTAACCGGCCGGGCCGCCTCACTCCTCCTCGAGGTCGATGTCGAGGATGGAGATGGTGACCGTGTAGGAGGTCTCGCCCTCGTCCACGTCCTTATAGAGCGTGCCAACCTGCTCGTCGCCGATCAGAACCTCGACCATCTCCTTGCGGCGCATGTTCGGCTGCAGCTTGATGTTCTGGGTGCCGAATTTGCGGCGCAGATAGTCCTGAAGCTTGGTGATCTCGGTACGGTCCACGGCGTGACCTCCATTCGGGCTGATGGGGCCGTGTGCCATGCGTCGGGGCCCGAAGTCAAAGCCGGCTGGCGTCACGTTGTGGAGGGAGCGAGGCCTCAGCCGCCCGCGGCGCGGCGGGCCGGCACCACCACCTCCGGCGTCTCGCACAGGTTCTGGCGAGCCAGCGTCACGGACTGCGTGTCCTCGGGATCGAAGCCGACGCGCACGTCATAGAGGCAGTTGCCGCCGCGAGCGACACGGCCCGTATAGGTGTCGCCGTGCTCCATCATCCAGATGCCGAGGAGGTCCGGCTGCGGGCGAGCAGCCCCGACCGGCGTGACGCGCAGCACAGCGATCTTCTCGTTGGAGCGATTGACGACCCGGAACAGGGCAACGCCCGAGCGGGCCGGCAGGGGCGCAGCGCTCGGCTCCGGACTGGTGACCTCGATCCTGTCCTGGGCACAGAAGTCGTGGTCGAGGCGCACGAACTCGTTGCCCAGAGCGAAAGTGATGCGCACGTCGAAGCGGCACTCGCTGCTGTTGATCGGCCAAGACATGATGGCACGCGGATTGAGCGTCTCGCGCCGCAGGCGGTTCTCGCCCCAGGCGCCAGACCCCACCGGTGCAAACTGGATGACCAGAGCCTTGTAGGGCGTCTTGTTCTCGAAGCCGATCGACACACGCCGCGAGGCGTTGGCGCCGGCCGAGCGGATGAAGCTGTCGACGTCCGGCGTGCCGGCCTGGGGCTGGCCAGCGGCGGGGCGCCCCGGCATGGCCGGCCGATGCGCCTCCGGGACCCGCGACAGCGCGCGGTCGATCTCCTGCTGCACGGAGGGCGGCACGCCCTGCTGGGCCTGCGCGGCGAAGGCGCCGAGGACGCCCGTGGCGAGGACAAAGGCGGCGGCGATGCGAGGGGTGCGGGCCATGTGGCGTCTCCTTGGTATGGCGTCTCGATACCCCGCCAAGGCTGCGCCGCCGCTCCGCCGCGCCGACCGTATTGTTTCCAGTGCTTCCGCGACACGGCAGGCACCGGCCCGCAGCAGGTCACCGCCTTGGGCCATGCGGCCGAATCTGAATCTGAAGATGAGGAGCCGGCTTTTGAATCGGAATCGCAGCATGAGCGCGGGGGTGCAGATCGCTGATGCGACTCACGTTTTCGCGCGCAGTTGAATCGGAACGGGAAGCCCGGCCTCAGCCGAGGAAGTCGAGGATCGCCTCGGCGAAGACGTCGTTCTTGTCGCCGGCGACCATGTGACCGGCCCCGCCGACGTCGACGAAACGGGCATGGGGCACGAGGGCAAGGAAGGCCTCGACGCTTGCAGGCGACACGATGTCGGAGGACGCCCCGCGCACCAGCAGCGTCGGTACGGTCAGGCCTCGGGCATCGTCCTCGAGCCGCTGGACGATGGTGGCGCGCTCACCGTCCACGGGTCGGCCGCCATCGAGGAAGGCGGGATCCCAGTGCCAGTACCAGCGCCCGTCGGGCTTGAGCCGGAGGTTCTTCTTCAGGCCCTCGACCGAAGGCGGCCGCCGGCGATGCGGCAGATAGGCCGCGACCGATTCCGCCGCCTCCTCGATCGTGGCAAAGCCGGTGCGCGCATGGGCGCGCATGAAGCCCTGGACATGCCGCACCCCCTGCTCCTCCATGCGCGGAACGATGTCGACGAGGACGAGCGAGGAGAAACAGGGCGCCTGGCCCAGCGCGTGGAGCGAGGCGATGCCGCCGAGCGAGGCACCGATGGCAGTTGCCCTGGCGCCGAAGCGCTCCTCCACCTGCCGGCCGAGCGCGACGGCGTCGCGGCCGAAATCGGCGAAGCCGTAATGGCCGCCCGCCACCCATTCGCTGTCGCCATGGCCGCGCTGGTCGACGCAGATGGCGGTGAAACCACGTTCGGCGAGCTTGCGGGCCGTGGCGCGCCAGGCGTGGCGCGTCTGGCCGCCGCCATGGAGCAGCAGCGCCACGCGCGGGCCCTGGCCGTAAAGATCCGCCGCGAGGCGGTTCCCGCCATGGCCGAGGAAGGACGCGTGGCGGGGCTGCAGAGACATGCGGTGCGGGTCCGTGGGGAGCGCGAGGGGCTCAGGCGCCGATGCGGGCGAGGAAGTCCAGCGCCCCGGCCTTGAAGACCTTGTCGCCGACCGCCGGCATATGATCGCGATCGGGGATGGAAAGCGCCTCCCCCTTTGGGATGATCGCGGCGAGCGGCTCCGGCGGGCCGGCAATGGCGTCCTTGGTGCCGACGGCGATGAGCACCGGGCAGCGGATGGAGGCAGCCTCCTCAGCGGTCATCAGGTTGCGCGAGCCGCGGATGCAGGCCGCGAGCGCCTTGCGGTCGGACTGGGTCTGCATGGCGAAGGCGCGGAACATCCGGCCCTGCGGATCGGTGACCTCCTCCAGCGTCGGCGCCTCCAGCGCCTCGGCGATGGTCTCCGGCAGGCCGACGCCGTCGATCAGCTTGATGCCGAGGCCGCCCATGATGGCCGCCGAGACGCGGTCGGGGTGGCGCTGGGTGAGGAACGCCGTGATGCGCGAGCCCATGGAATAGCCGAGCACGACAGTCCGGGCGATGCCGAGATGGTCGAGCAGAGCACGGGCATCCTCGGCCATCAGCGTCGTGTGATAGGCGGCGGGGTCATAGAGCTTTTGCGAGGCGCCGTGCCCGCGATTGTCGAGCGCGATGACGCGGCGACCGGCTTTGGTCAGGGTCTCGACCCAGCCCGGATAGGTCCAGTTGATGTGCGCGGTGGAAGCAAAGCCGTGGATGCAGAGCACGGGCTCGCCGGCACCGGTGTCGAAATAGGCGATCTCGACGCCATTGGCGTCGAAGGTCTGCATGGGAAGGCGGGATGGAACGCTGGGCATGGCTCCTTCTAGCCGCACGGCGGCGGCGGAGGGAAGGCCCGCCGCCGGAGCCCTACTTGTCCGCGCGCGGCGGAGCGCCGCGCCCGGCCTCCGATGCGGAAAGGCCCGTTGCGGAACGGGTCTGGGGCCGGCTAGGTAGCGCCGACCAGTCCCGGGAGCCAGAACCGCCCGATGCCCATAGCCGTCCGTTGGCTCCTCGCCGCAGCCCTGCTCCTCGCCGTTACCCCGGCTTCCGCCCAGACCCCGGCGCCTCCGGTGCCCGCCGCCCCGCCGGTTCCGCGCGCCTGGAAGACCGGTGACGAAGCTGCCGCCATCGAGCGCCGCATCGACGACCTCATCGCCCGCATGACGCTGGAGGAGAAGGTCGGCCAGCTGAACCTGTGGGGCCGCGGCGACGAGTTCCGGATGGAATGGGTCGAGCAGGGCCGCACCGGAGCAGTGATGAATTTCGTCACGCCTTCGGAGATCGTTGCGGTCCAACAGCACGCTGCCCGATCGCGCCTGCGCATCCCGCCGATCATCGCTCTCGATGCGATCAACGGCTTTGCGACCTACATGCCGCAGCCGCTCGGCCAGGCCGCGACCTTCAATCCCCGCCTCGTCGAGCTCGCCTCCTACTGGTCGGCGCGCGAGGCCCGCGCCGTTGGAATTAACTGGACCTTCGCGCCGATGATCGACATGACGCGCGACGCCCGTTGGGGCCGCGTCATGGAGGGTGCCGGCGAGGATGTTCATCTCGCCTCGATCCTCGCCGCCGTCCGCACCATCGGCTACCACCGTGGCGGCCTCGCCACCTCGGCCAAGCACTATATCGGCTATGGCGAGGCCGAGAGCGGGCGCGACTACAACAGCGTCTGGATCCCGGTCTCGAAGCTCTGGGACTACCATATGCCGCCATTCCAGGCCTCGCTGGCGGCGGGCGTCTTTACCGTCATGACCTCGCTCAGCGCCATGAACGGCATCGCCTCAACGGCCGACCGCCATCTCGTCGCCGACCTGCTCAAGGGCCAGCTCGGCTTCCGCGGCTTCGTCGTCTCCGATTTCGAATCGGTGAAGGAACTCATCGCCCACGGCCAGGCGGCGGATGGATCGGATGCCGTCCGGCGGGCCTTCGGCGCCGGTATCGACATGGACATGATGGCCGGCCTTTACGACGCCCACCTCGCCCGTCTGGTGCGGGACGGCGCCATCCCCGAGGCCGCGGTGAACGACTCCGTGCGCCGGGTCCTGCGGGTCAAGATGCATATGGGCCTCTTCGAGGAGGCGCCCTACGACCCCGCCCTCGCCCGGCGCGACCTCGGCACCGCGGAGGCACGCGCCGCCTCGCTGGAGGTGGCCCGCGAGGCCGTGATCCTATTGCGCAACGAACGCGGAATCCTCCCGTTCAAGCCTTCGGTGCGGTCGGTGGCGGTCATCGGCAGCCTCGCCACCCATCAGGCGGACTGGCAGTACACCGAGAATGCCGGTCTGCCGCGGGTGATCTCGCCGCGCCTCACCGACGCTCTCGCGGCCATCCTGGGAAGCCGGGTTCGCGTCACCTCGGCACCAGCCTTTGCCACCCATTGCAGCCTCGCCGCTGGCGATACGGCCGGCGCCGTCGCCACGGCGCGCGCCGCCGACGTTGCCGTGGTGATGCTCGGAGAGGATTGCGAGCAATATGGCGAGGGCACGTCGCGCGCCCATCTCGACCTTCCCGCCCACCAGCAGGCGCTGCTCGACGCCGTCATCGCCACAGGCAAGCCGGTTGTGGTGATCATGCACACCTCCCGGCCTTTCGTGCTGACGCGCTTCATCGATCGTGTGGCGGCCGTCATCCAGGCCTTCCATCTCGGCACCGAGGGCCGCACGGCCATCGCCGAGGTCCTCACCGGCCGCACCAACCCGTCCGGCAAGTTGCCGATGACCTTCCCGCGGGCCACCGGCCAGGTGCCGATCTACTACGATCGCCTGCCGACCGGCCGGCCCCGCATCAAGAATTTCCGCTACGAAACCGGCTATCTCGACGAGAGCATGGAGCCGCTCTTCCCCTTCGGTTTCGGCCTGTCCTTCTCCCGCTTCAGCTTCGATCAGCTGGCGCTGGCATCGGCCTCCGTACCCCGCTCGGGGACCGTGGCCGGCTCGGTGCGCCTCACCAATGCGGCGGGGCCGGCGGGTCAGGAGGTGGTGCAGGTCTATGTGCGCCAGCGAGTCGGCGAGCGCTCGCGGCCTGTGCGGCAGCTGAAGTTCTTCCAGAAGGTAGCGGTCGCCGCCGGCGGCACGCAGACCGTCAGCTTCAGCATCCCGGTCCAGTCGCTCGGCTATCACGACGATGCCGGGCGCTACGTCGTCGAACCCGGCACCTACGACATCTTCGTCGGCGGCGATTCCAATGCGGCGCTGACGGCCAGCATCACGGTGACGGAATAGGCCTGCGGGCGGCAAGCAGCGGAAACGCGGCAGGAGGACAAGGCGGCGAGCCTCAACGGATCGCCCGCCATGCCCGTCCACCATACCGCCGCCCGCCTGCTGCTCGCCGCCACCCTTGGCCTAGCCACCACGGCCGTCGTCGCGCAGGAGCACGCGGCCGAGCGCGGGCAGATCCGCTCGTTCCGTGACTGGATGGTGGGATGCGACAACACCCGCAGCTGCCGCGCCTTCGCCCTGCCGGCCATCGAGAATACCGGCAAGGCGGCACTGCGGATCGATCGCGGCGGTGAAGCCGCCGAAGAAGCGCGCGTCACCATCATCCTCGGCCAGGACGTGAGCCTTCTCCCCGGCGCGCGTCTGCGCCTCGTGCCTGCCACCGGCGCCGCCATCGAGATCACCGCCGGTCGCGACGCGACCGAGGTCGACGGCGATGTCGAGGTGACGGACGCGACCGCGAGCCGCCGCCTGCTCGCCGCGCTGCGCACCACGGACAAGCTGTCGCTGACGCTGATGCAGAAGGACGGCGCTGCCGTTCCGGCAGGCGTCATCTCGCTCGACGGGGCGAGCGCGGCACTGCTCTGGATGGACGAGCGGCAGAAGCGCATCGGCACGCGAACAGCCCTGGTGCGCCCCGACACGGCGTCGACGCGGGTCGTGCCGCCGCCGCTGGCGCCTCCCGCCGCGCCGCCTCCCGTGAAGCTGGAAGGCGGCCCGCCGCCCACCGAACTCCCCGAGCCCATGCTGCAGGCTGTGCTCGACGCCTACCGTGCCTTGCCGGCGGGGAGTTGCGACGCCAGCCCCGAGGAATCCGCCGAGAGCCTTTCGGCCGACCGGCTCGCCCCCGGCCTGTTGCTCGTGGGGCTCCGCTGCCTCGCAGGCGCCTATAATGAGGCCCAGGCGTTCTACATCGTCACCGAAGGCGACAGACCGACCGCTCGCCCGGCATCGTTCGCTCGCCTGCGGGAACCGGCCCCCGAACCTGACCGGATGCGCAGCGAAACCCAGCCCGACAATATCCTCTGGAACTCCGAACTCGACGACACGACAGGCACAATCTCCCATGTCGCCAAGGGCCGCGGCTTCGCCGATTGCGGTGAAATGGGCTCCTGGCGCTGGGACGGCCGCGCCTTCCGGCCGGTGGACCTGTCGTTCATGCCAGCCTGCCGAGGCCTCCTGCCGCCGAACTGGCTGACGATCTACCGCACCCGCTAACGCCCCTTGTCGCCACCCGCCCTTCATTTCTCGACCGCATCTGACAGGATCACGCGCATGTCCTCCCGTCATCGCTTCCGCCCGCAGGCGCCGCTCCTCTGCGCCATCATGGCCCTCGCCCTCCTCGGCTCGGGCACGACGAACGCCGAGACTTACGGCGAGATCCGCACCTTTCGTGACTGGATCGTCGCCTGCGACAACACCCGCACGTGCCGCACCTTCGGCATGCCGAAGCAGGACACCATGATCGGCGTCGCCCTGCGCATCGATCGTGGTGGGGCCGCCGATGCCCAGCCCGTCATCAGCATCGTCCTCGACCGGGACACCGGCGGCACGACCGGCCTGCGCCTTTCGGCAAGCGTCGATGGCGCTTCCGCCACTGAAATCGCTGTGGGACAGAGCGCCAGCCAGGACGAGGAGACCATCACCGTCACCGACCGCGCCCTCGCCGAGCGCCTGATCGCCGACATCCGGCGCGGCCAGAGCCTCAGTGTCACGGTTCATCCGGCCGGCAACCAGCAAGAGCCGCCCGATCCGATCTCACTCGACGGCGCCATGGCGGCCCTCCTGTGGATGGACGAGCAGCAGGGACGCATCGGATCGCGCGATGCTCTCGCCCGGCCGGGCGATGGCCGGGCGAGGCCGCCGCTGCCGACCGAGCCGCCCCGGGCGTCAGCCGAACGCCGCTTGCCGAACCAGAGGGATGTCGCGCGCCGGCTGGAAGCGGTGCGCGCGCCGGTCCTTGCGGCCTTCCGCGCCCTACCCGCCGACACCTGCGATGAAGAGGACAACCCCGCCATCGCAGCCCACCGCCTCGCCGAAAGGCTTCTGCTCGTGGCCGTGCGCTGCTGGAGCGGCGCCTACCAGTCCAGCGACCTGCATTTCCTGGTCAGGGAGGGCGCGGTGCCGCAGGTTCGCCCTGCATCCTTCCCGAGGCCGAGGAAGCCGTCGCCCGATGCGCGGCCCGAACCCTATGACCACGCGATCCTGACCACTTCGGACGTCGACGCCGCCACGGGTCGCGTTGCCCATTACGCCAAGGGCCGCGGGATCGGCGATTGCGGGGAGGTCGCCGAATGGCAGTGGGACGGCGAACGGTTCAGGCCGGTTCGTCTCGACGTCATGCCGACCTGCCGGGGCCTGACGCCGCCGAACTGGTTCAGCCTCTACCGGACGCGCTGAGGCCGCTCACTTCACCACGTTGGAGCCCGAATAGGGCGGCGGCGGAATGTCCATATGCGCTTTGCGCAGCGCCGCCGACCAGCGCTCGCGCAGGTCGTGGAAATAGGGCTCGCCCGGCTCGATGCGGTAATGCGTCTGCAGGATCGCATCGCCCCGCGGCGTCACCGCGATGTCGATGGGCATGCCCACGCCGAGATTCGAGCGCATGGTCGAATCCATCGAAACGAGGCCGATCTTCAGCGCGTCGTTGAGCGGCGTGTCGAACTTGATGGCGCGGTCGAGGATCGGCTTGCCGTATTTGTGCTCGCCGATCTGCAGGTAGGGCGTGTCCACCGTGCACTCGATGTAGTTGCCAGCGGCATAGACCATGAACAGCCTGAGGGCCCGGCCCTTGATCTGGCCGCCGAACAGGAAAGAGGCCTCGAACTTGACGCCGTCCTCCTCGAGCCCCGGCCCGTAGATGCGCCGCACCTCGCGGATGGCACGGCCGACCCGCTGCGCCGCCTGGAACATGCTCGGCGCGTTCATGATCGACTCGCTCTCGCCCGTTTCCGGGTTGAGCACGCCCTCCTGCAGGAAGCCGATGACCGACTGGGTGATGGAGAGATTGCCCGCCGAGGCGAGGATCATCACCCGCTCGCCCGGCTTCTGGAAGACGTGCAGCTTGCGGAAGGTCGAGATGTTGTCGAGGCCGGCATTGGTGCGCGTGTCGGCGATCATCACGAGGCCGTCGCGCACGAGGATGCCGCAACAATAGGTCATCGGAATCTCCTGGGCCGACCGGCATAACCGCCACGGCCGCGATGGGCAATGCGCCCACCGTTAGATTCAATCCGGTCGTGAGCCTCAGATCGGCTGACGAGCAAAACCAAGGCTGAAAGGGCCGCGTTCCAACAGATCGCCGTCGACGCTGCTGATCGAACCCAACCGGTCAAAAGGATGCGGGAAGATTCGTCGCGACATGAAGAAGCAGAGGCACCCAGATCGTACCGGTGATGAGGCGCAGACGCGCAAAAACAATTCCCATGGGAATGGTGAATATCAGCTGGGCAAGAGCGATCCCATGAAATGGATCAGGATGAAGCTGGATGTGATGCAGGCTGAAGGTCACCGTTGAGAGAAGAACCACCATGCCCGGGTCTACGGGCCACACGGCCTGGGCGCGGTCGAGGATCAAACCTCTGAACAGCAATTCCTCCCCGAGCGGACCAAACAGCAGAAAGGCTGCAAGCTGCGGCCCCCCACGGGCATAGGTGATCCAATGCCCCGCCAGAAAGGCGGCGGCCACGCTTCCGGCAAGCCAGATGCCAAGCCATTTCAAGCCCAATACCGCAACCTGTCGCCATTGCGGGCGATCTAGGGTTGGCCACCGCAGAGCACGTCGGTTTCCCAGAGCCAGGTAGATCGCGGCAATCACCAAGAACGACGGAATGGCTGTGACGTTGCCCCCAGTTTCTATCCAGCCTTGAGTTCGTCCCGGCGGTTGGTTTGGCCCTGTCGGGCGGGTTGAGCGGCGTGGGCAGACGCGTAGCTATTCACGTTGCGTAGCGTCTGATCCCGCCGCGGGTGGAACGTC
>NZ_JAPZTZ010000018.1 GCF_027532945.1 Phreatobacter sp. | reverse complement strand
CGAGACCGGGATCCCGGCCTCGTGCTCCTTCAGGATCCCGATGATCTGCTCTTCCGTGAAGCGGCTGCGCCTCATGTTCTGGTCCTCTCGATGGGCCAGAACGAACTTCAAACTGGATTATCCCAGAGGGGCAACGTCAGTACGACAGCCTGACGTCGGACGCCTGCGGTCCATATGTCGTGGTCACCGACACGGGCAAAATAGCGGGACTGGCGATCCTGTATGCCAATGTTGCGTTCCCTGTTCCCGAGTCACCTCGATAGGGAACGCGCTCATTATGCGTTTTGCAAGCGAACTTCAGGGGTTAGGGGCTTCCTAGGAACAGTGCCGCTTAGCGTACTAGGGACGCGCCGGCTAGCGGGTGTTCTCCTATATTCACTCTGAACGAGGTAAACAGGCGTTCTCAATCGTTTAGGGAACACCTGTTAATTGTAGCTCCTAATGGAATGGGGCATCGGCGCCATCCCGTACCTACGGGAGTGCCAGCTACGCTCGAGCCGCTGCGGCGAATAGGTGCCGTTGGGGGTGTTGTAGCCGGCGCGGCCGGTGGAGACCGCCCAGGTATAGCGATGCTCGCCATCGACAATGACGCGCATGGTCTGGGTGCTCTTGTCGACCCTGACGACGATGGCGGCGGCGGCCTCGGCGGACCAGACGAACAGGCCGACGATCAGTGCGGCCAGGCAATGGACGACGCGCATGGAATTCCCCTCCGACGCGATACCAACAGACGTTCCCTTGCGGGCCTTGCAGCGCCACGATTCCGCAGCGGAAGGGGTCTGTAAAGCCGGATGCGGGATTCACCTTAAGGGCCGGCTGCGGCGGTCCGGACGATTGCAGTGGCGTGAGGAATGGTTAACGACTTCTGACTAGGCTTCACCACAGCCTCCTGCGATCCCCCGGTCCCGACCCATGCCGCGCCCGCTTGCCCTCGCCCTCGCCGCCCTCGCGCTCCTTGGCTCCGCCGCCGCGGCGCAGGAGCGCGGCACGGTCAATCCGCGGCCGTTGCCGCCGCTCGCCAACCCCAACGATCCGAATCTCGCGGCCAAGGAGCTGTTCGGCCGTGCCACGGCGGCAGCTCCCATGGAGGCCCGCGCCTTCGGCTTCTATTCGCGCGGCTGCGTCGCCGGCGCGGTGGCCCTGCCGGTCAATGGCGAGACCTGGCAGGTGATGCGCCTGTCGCGCAACCGCATGTGGGGCCATCCCGACATGATCGCCTTCCTGGAGCGTTTCGCGAAGAAGGTGCCGCAGGTCTCGCGCTGGCCCGGCATCCTCGTCGGCGACATCTCGCAGCCGCGCGGCGGGCCGATGCTCACCGGCCATGCCTCGCACCAGATCGGCCTCGACGCCGATATCTGGCTCACTCCCATGCCGCGGCGGTCGCTCAGCACCGAGGAGCGGGAGATGACCTCGGCGGTGAACATGGTGCGGGCCGACCGGCGCGACATCGATCCTGCCACCTGGACGCGCGACCACCTGCAGGTGATCCGCGCCGCTGCCACCGATCCGGCGGTGGAGCGGGTGCTGGTCAATGCCGCCATCAAGAGGGCGCTCTGCCGCGAGGCTGGGAGTGACCGCTCCTGGCTGTCGCGGGTCCGCCCGGTGCCGGGCCACAATTACCACATGCATATCCGCATCGGCTGCCCGGCGGGCAGCGCCGGATGCCGGCCGCAGGACCCGCCGCCGACCAGCGACGGCTGCGGCGCGGAGCTGGACTGGTGGTTCACCGAGGAAGTCCTGAACCCGCGGCCGAACCCGAACTGGCGGCCGCCGCCGCCGGTGACCATGGCGCAGCTGCCCGAGGCCTGCCGTCAGGTGCTGGTGGCGCGATAGAGCATCATCCCATCAAGTGGGCACCGGTTGATGGATGAGATGATGCGAGAAAACAGGGAGATAGAGCGGCCGATCTGATGCAGTCAGATCGGAAACCGCTCGTCAGGCGCCACCGCGATCACTCCGCGGGGACAGGTGCCGGCTGGGCGACCGGGCGTTCCTTGATCGGCAGGTTGATGAGGCCCGAGCCGATGCAGAAGAGGATGCTCAGGTACCACATGACCTCGTAGGAGCCGGTGCGCTCGTACATGACACCGCCGAGCCAGGCGCCGAGGAAGCCGCCGACCTGGTGGGAGAAGAAGACGAAGCCGTAGAGCATCGCCATATAGCGGGTGCCGAACATCAGGGCGACGAGGCCCGAGGTCGGCGGCACGGTGGACAGCCAGAGCAGGCCCATCAGCGCGGCGAAGACGAGGGCCAGCGCCGTCGAGGGCGGGAAGACGAAGAGCAGGATGACCGCAGCGCCGCGGGCGAAATAGATATAGGCGAGCAACCAGCGCTTCGACATGCGCGCGGCAAGCCAGCCGGCCCCCAGCGACCCCACGATGTTGAACAACCCGATGAGCGCGAGCGCCGAGCCGGCGACCCAGGCCGGCATGTTCAGGTCCTTCAGATAGGTCGGGTAGTGGGTGGTGATGAAGGCGAGCTGGAAGCCGCAGGTGAAGAAGCCGATCACGAGGAAGACGTAGCTCGGATGGGCGAAGGCCTGCTTCAGCGTCGCGGCGATGCTCATTTCGGCGCCCGTGCCCTGGCCCTGGCCCGACGAGGGGCTGGTGGCCAGGGCGAAGGACAGCGGGATGATGACCAGCGGCACGCAGGAGAAGATCAGCAGCGCCGCCTTCCAGCCGAGGAGATCGACGAGGAAGGGGGTGAGCGGGGCGAAGACGAACTGGCCGAAGGAGGAGGCGGCGGTGCCGGCACCCATGGCCTGGGCGCGCTTCGACTCCGGCAGCAGCTTGGCGAAACAGGCCAGCACCAGGTTGAACGACACGCCGGCGAGGCCGAGGCCGACCAGCGTGCCGGAGAGCACGTGCATGGCCAGCGGCGGCAGCGGCAGCACCATGCAGGCGAGGCCGAGGCCATACATGATCGCGCCGACCCAGAAGACGCGCAGCGTGCCGAAGCGGTCTGCCACCGCGCCGGCGAAGGGCTGGCCGACGCCCCACATCAGGTTCTGGATGGCGATGGTGAGCGAGAGGATGTCGCGGGTCCAGCCGTTGTCGGTCGAGATCGGCATGAGGAACATGCCGACAACCGAGCGCGGGCCGAAGGACAGGAGGCCGATGAGGCAGCCGCATAGGATGATGACGAAGGGCGTGCGCCAGGAGGGGTCAGACACCGGGCGATCGGAGGGGGCCGTGGCGGTCATGGGGGAGCTCCGGGCGTCGTGCAGCTACACGGTTCGCTTTTGTAAGAGCGATAACCATTCGCGAACAGCGAAAAGCCGTGATGCCTTCCATACCAATTTCGGATGACAGGGGGAGTCAGCAGGAAGTGGGTACCGGGCATGGCAGCCGCGGCGAGGCTGACCGCTCCATGCGATCGACGAGCCCTCTCCCCCTGCGGGAGAGGGTGCCCGCGGCAGCGGGCGGGTGAGGGGGCACGTCGAGCCCCCCTCATCCGGCGCCTGACGGCGCCACCTTCTCCCACGAGGGGAGAAGGTCTGCAGTGGCGGGGCCATGGGAGACTTATGGACGGCTCGCCGAGCCGCGGAAGCCTCAGCTCTCGTCGCCGGCGGCGCGGGCGACCTCGATCCGGGGGCCGGCGCCCCAGTTGCGGGGACGGTAGAAGACGTGAATGCCGATCTGCTGCAGGCGGTTCATCGACCGCGCCCACCAGGGACGGACATAGGTCGCATGGTAGTGCGTGGCGTGGCCCACCTCGGGCAGCCAGGTGCGGCCGGCCATCATGTCCTTGGCGATCTGGCTGGCGCGGGTCCAGGGGCCGGCCTCGGTCGGCACCAGGCTGCGGCGACCCTCGCAGGCGAAGGTGAACTGGCAGGCGAGATAGCGATGGGCGTTCTGGTAGACGACGCCGCAGACGTCGCGGGGATAGAAGCCGGAGACGGCGCGGTTCAGCACGACCTGGGCGACGGCCATCTGGCCGCGCTCGGGCTCGGAGCGCGCTTCCCAATAGACCGCCTCGGCGAGGCAGCGTTCGGCGCGGCCATGGGCGGCACCGGTCAGGCCGAGGGCGAGGGCCGGATGGACGCTGGGGCCGCTCGCGACCGGCGGGCGGGCGAGGACCGGGCCATCGGTCGGGCGCGGCTCGCTGCGGCCGAGCAGGCGGGCGAGGAGCGAATCCGGGCGGTCACCACGGTTATCGGTGGCGAAGGGGCCGAGGATCGGATCGAAACCAGGCACCGCCTCGTGGGTCGTGGTGACTCGGAACGGCGCGCTTTCCAGCGGCACCGAGGGCGCACCGAAGCCGGCGCCGGAGCGGGCGATGGGGCCATTGCCGGCAATGGCGATGCCGGCCTTCTCGCCATCGAGCTCCTCGGCAAAGCGCGGGGCAACGGGCGCGGCGGCGGTCGCCTCGTCGGCGTCCTCCTGCGGGACGGTGGCGAGCGGGCCCATGCCGAGGCCGAGCATGGCGCCGGCCGGCCGGTCGTCGAGCGTCAGGCCGGGCGAGACGGCGGCAAGCTGAAGGCCGCCGAGGGAAAGGAGGGAATGCTCTGCGTCGCCGCGGTCATCCGCCGGGGCCGGCACGAAGCGCGAGGCCTGGCTGGTGTCCGCCGGCGGCACGAAGATCGAGGGATCGGTCTCGAGCTGGCCGATGCTGAGGCGCAGTTGCGGCCGCTCCAGCAGGAGATCGCCCTTCGCCTCGCGGTTCGGCACGGGATAGATCACGGCGCGGTCCATGCCGGATCCGAGGGCCGGGCCGGGCCGGTGGCCGTCGCGGCGCAGGTCCGGCACCGGGCCGGCCGAGAGACTGGCGAGAACCGGGCGCGGCGCCTCGAACTCGCGGGCGCTGGCGGGGCGGCTGAAGACGAAGCCGGCGACCGTGGTGGAGGGGCGCACAAGGCTCGCCACGTGGCGGCGCCATGTCTGGTCGACACCGGATTTCCGCGCGAGATAGCTCACGAGGTCCTGGTAGGCGACGGGCTGGACGGAGACGAGAAGAAAAGACGCCGCAAGACCGGGGACAAGCACCGCGGTCCGGGACACAGGCGACGAACGCCGACGCAACGCACGCATACCCCACGCACTCCACGCAAACGCCACACGCCATCGGCATCCCGCGTCGAACAGCGCGGTCACCGCCTGCTAAGGTTATCGCCGAGGTAAGGTTGAGGCGGCGTTAATGCGTCAACCGAGGCGGGCCGAAAGGTCCCGCGCCAGCGCGTGCTCGCTGGCAAAGGGGTTGCCGCCATCGATGCGGGAGGCAACCGCCGCAAGGCCGCGATGGCCGAAGCGGGTGCGCAGCGCCTCCTCCACCCAGTGCCGCTGCTGGGCGGCGCGGCGGGCGGCACGCCGGCCCTCGGCAAGATGGGCGCCATGCCCGGCGATCGCCGCAGCGAGCGCGTCCAGGCCCTCCCCCGTGGTCGAGGAGACGAGCACCACCGGCGCCGTCCAGCCGCCGGCCTCGCGCGCCACCAGGGTCAGGGCCCCTTCCACATCCGCCTTGGCGCGCTGGGCGGGCGCGCCCATATCGGCCTTGGTGACGACGATGACGTCAGGCAGCTCCATGACCCCGGCCTTCATGAATTGCAGGCTGTCGCCGGAGCCCGGCTGGATGCAGAGCACCACTGTGTCGGCCACCATGGCGACATCCGCCTCGGACTGGCCGATGCCGACGCTCTCGATGAGGACGTGGTCATAGACGGCGCGCATCACCACCATGGCCGCCACCGTCTGGTCGGAGAGGCCGCCGAGCCGGTCGCGGGCCGCCATGGAGCGGACGAAGACGCCGCGGTCGGCGGGATCGGTGGAGATGCGGGCCCGGTCGCCGAGCAGCGCGCCGCCGGTGCGCCGCGACGAGGGATCAACGGCAATGACGCCGACGGTCTCGCCGGCCTTGCGCCAGGCGGAGACGAGGGCGTTGGTCAGCGTCGACTTGCCGACCCCCGGCGGCCCGGTCAGGCCGAGCGTGTCGCCCCGCGCCTCGGCTGTCGCGGCATCGAGAAAGGCGGCGAGCTCAGGCGTGCCCGCCGCGGTCTCGATGGCGGCGAGGGCGGCCGCCACCGCGCGCTTGCCGCCGGCGCGGACCGCCGCGATGGAGCCGGGCACCATGGGCTCAGCCAAGCTGTGCGGCGACGAGCGTGTGCAGGATCGCGCCGGCGAAATAGCCGCCAAAGCGCCAGGGCATGGCGAGAGGCGCCGCGATGCGGCCCTGCATGGCGAGTGTGTTGATGGCGATGTCGATGACAAGGGCGACGCCGAGCAGCCACATCAGGCCGGGAATGGCCTGTCCGAGGGCCGGATAGGCCTTGAGCAGGAAGGCGAGGGCCAAGCCCGCCACCAGCATGCCGGCGACGAAGACGAGGCCGGGCAACGGCAGGGAGGGGCGGGTCTCGTCGGTCATGGGATCACATGCGGCCTTAAACGGAAACGGGGCGCAGCCTCGCACAGAGGCTCCGCCCCGCCAACCGCGACGAAGGTGACGAACCGCCTCAGGGGCGGCGCGTCCGAGGAATGGATCAGGCCTGGCTCGCCGCCGCCTTGCCAAGCGCCGCCTGGGCGGCCGCGAGGCGGGCGATGGGCACGCGGAAGGGCGAGCAGGAGACGTAGTCGAGCCCGACCTTCTCGCAGAAGTGGATCGAGGCCGGGTCGCCGCCATGCTCGCCGCATATGCCGAGCTTGATGTCGGGACGGGTCTTGCGGCCGCGCTCGGCGGCGATGGAGACGAGCTCGCCGACGCCGTCCTGGTCGAGGGAGACGAAGGGATCGATCTCGATGATGCCCTTGGCGAGATAGGGATTGAGGAAGCTCGCGGCGTCGTCGCGCGAGATGCCGAAGGTGGTCTGCGTCAGGTCATTGGTGCCGAAGGAGAAGAACTCGGCGGATTCGGCGATCTTGCCTGCCTGCAGCGCGGCGCGGGGCAGTTCGATCATGGTGCCGACGATGTAGTCGAGGCTGGCGCCGGTCTCCTTCATGACGGCCTCCGCCATGGCGACGATGCGCGCCTTGACCAGATCCAGCTCGGTCTTGGTGGCGACGAGCGGCACCATGACCTCGGGGACGACGGGCCGGCCGCTCTTCTGGCCGGCGATCACCGCCGCCTCGAAAATGGCGCGGGCCTGCATCTCGGCGATCTCGGGATAGGCCACGGCGAGGCGGCAGCCGCGGAAGCCGAGCATCGGGTTGACCTCGTGCAGTTCCTCGGCCCGAGCCTTCAGCTTGCGCGGATCGGCACCCATGGCGGCCGCGACCTCGGCGATCTCGGCGTCGGTGTGGGGCAGGAACTCGTGCAGCGGCGGATCGAGCAGGCGGATGGTCACGGGAAGGCCGGCCATGATCTCGAAGAGCTCGACGAAGTCCGAGCGCTGCATGGGCAGCAGCTTGGCGAGGGCCGCGCGGCGGCCCTTCTCGTCGTCGGCGAGGATCATCTCGCGCACCGCGACGATGCGCTCCTCGTCGAAGAACATGTGCTCGGTGCGGCAGAGGCCGATGCCCTCGGCGCCGAAGGTCACGGCGACACGCGCATCCGCCGGCGTTTCGGCATTGGTACGCACCTTCAGGCGGCGCACCTTGTCGGCCCAGCCCATCAGGGTGGCGAACTCGCCGGAGAGCTCGGGCTGGAGCATGGCGACCTCGCCGAGGAGGACCTGGCCGGTGGAGCCGTCGATGGTGACGACGTCGCCCTTCTTCAGCACCTTGCCGGCGACCGTCATGGTCTGGCTGGCATAGTCGACGCGCAGCGAGCCGGCACCGGAGACGCAGGGCTTGCCCATGCCGCGGGCGACAACGGCCGCGTGGCTGGTCATGCCACCGCGGGTGGTGAGGATGCCCTCGGCGGCATGCATGCCGTGGATGTCCTCGGGGCTGGTCTCGACGCGCACCAGGATGACCTTGTGGCCGCCGGCCTTCAGCGCCTCGGCCTCGTCGGAATTGAAGACAATCTCGCCCTGGGCGGCGCCCGGGGAGGCCGGCAGGCCGGTGGCGAGCACGCGCCGCTCGGCCTTGGGGTCGATGGTCGGGTGAAGGAGCTGATCGAGGGAGGCCGGCTCGACGCGGGCAACCGCTTCCTCGCGGGTGAGCAGGCCCTCGTTGGCGAGGTCGACGGCGATCTTGAGGCTCGCCTTGGCCGTGCGCTTGCCGTTGCGGGTCTGCAGCATCCACAGCTTGCCGCGCTCGACGGTGAACTCGAGGTCCTGCATGTCGCGGTAATGCTTCTCAAGCGTCGCGGCGACGGCGATGAACTGCTCGTAGACCTCGGGGAGCGCCTTCTCCATCGACGGCTTGTCGGAGCCGGCGGCGATGCGCGCGACCTCGGTGATGTTCTGCGGCGTGCGGATGCCGGCCACCACGTCCTCGCCCTGGGCGTTGATGAGGAACTCGCCGTAGAGCTCCTTGGCGCCGGTCGAGGGGTTGCGGGTGAAGGCAACGCCGGTGGCCGAGGTCTCGCCCATATTGCCGAAGACCATGGCCTGGACGTTGACCGCCGTGCCCCAGCTCTCGGGGATGGCATGGAGGCGGCGATAGGTGATGGCGCGCTGGTTCATCCAGGACGAGAACACCGCGCCGACGGCGCCCCAGAGCTGCTCGCGCGGATCCTGCGGGAAGGGCTTGCCGGTCTCTTCCTCGACGCGGCGCTTATACTCGCCGACCAGGTGCTTCCAGTCATCGGCCGAGAGGTCGGTGTCGAGGGTCAGGCCCTTGCGCTCCTTGTAGACCTCGAGGATCTCCTCGAAATTGTGGTGGTCCACCTCGAGCACGACGTTCGAGTACATCTGGATGAAGCGGCGGTAGCTGTCATAGGCGAAGCGCTCGTCGCCGGAGCCCTTGGCGAGGGCCGCAACGGTGACGTCATTGAGGCCGAGGTTGAGGATCGTGTCCATCATGCCGGGCATGGAGGCGCGGGCGCCGGAGCGCACCGAGACCAGCAGCGGGTTCGCCGCATCACCGAAGACCTTGCCGGTGAGCTTGCCGATCTGGGCAAGGCCGGTCTCGACCTGGGCCGCCAGCTCGGCCGGATAGGAGCGGCCATTGGCGTAGTACCAGGTGCAGACTTCGGTGGTGATGGTGAAGCCGGGAGGCACGGGCAGGCCCATGTTCGACATCTCGGCGAGGTTGGCCCCCTTGCCACCGAGAAGGTCGCGCATGCTCGACTGTCCCTCGGCCTTGCCGTCGCCGAAGGTGTAGACCCACTGTGCCATGGTCGATGTCCCGATCCCGTCACGCTGTCGCCCGGGAGCGTTCAGCCCCCGATGCTGCGGCGCGTCTCTTTAGGCGCTTTCGCGGCGCCATATCAACAGCGGCCGGATTCAGCAACGCCACCGGGCCTTTTCATGACGGCCGGATGAAGGCTGGATGAATGCAGCGCGGAACGGTAATATTGCGCTGCAACAGGAATGTTCCCCGCCCGTGATCACCGTCATCATCCCCACTCTCGACGATGAACGCCGTCTGGTGCCGACGCTCGCCTCGCTGGTATCTGGGGCGGCGGACGGTCTGATCGTCGAGGCCATCGTCGCCGATGGCGGCTCGCGCGATGGCACCGAGACGGTGGCGGACGTGGCCGGATGCCGGTTCATCCGCGGCGATGCCGATGCGGGAGCGCGGCTCGCCGCGGCGGCCGCCGGCGCCAAGGCGCCGTGGCTGCTGTTCCTGCCGCCGGGCGTGGTGCTGGACGAGGGGTGGATCCGCGACGTGCGCGCCTTCCTCGACCAGGTCACGCGGCGCGGCGAGAGCGACCGACGCGCCGCCATCTTCGCCCTCGGAACCGACGATTACGGCATGGCTGCCGCCCTGCGGCAGACGCGGGCCCGGCTCGGCCTGTGGCTCGGTCGCGGCGCCGATCCCGACCAGGGGCTGCTGATCTCCGCCGGCCATTACCGGGCGTTGGGCGGCCATGGCGCCGGGGCGGGCACGGCGAGCCGCCTGACCCGGCGGCTCGGCGCCACGCGCATCGTCACCCTGCGCAGCCGGGCGACCGCGATCCGGTTCTAGCGGCGTCAGTCCGGCAGGCGGGCGGCGTAATCGTCCTTGAGCCGCTTCCAGCTCGACCAGAACGAAGGCAGCGGCGCCTCGGCGAGGCGGGCCGCGAGCACGTCCAGATGAATGTGCCAGCCGGCGGAGACGCTGAGCATGGCGTCGCGTTCGGCGAGACGGCGATGGGTGACGGTGAGAAGCGTGCCGCCCTCGCTGGGCGTCAGGTCGAAGGCGACGCTGCCGCCGGCCGTGCCCCAGCTGAAGACGAGGCGGACCGGCGGCCTGACCTCCAAGATCCGGCTCTCCATCCGGTGCTCGGCCGGGAAACCATCGGGCCGCGGATCGCTCGGCGTGCTCAGGGAATCGTTGCGCCAGACCAGTTCGAAACCAGCGCCTTGCGTCAGGTCCATCACGCCGTCGGCCAGCCAGCGGCGGCGCAGCTCCGCCTCCGTCAGATAGGCCCAGACCCGCTCCACCGGCGCCGGCAGCAGCCGGCGGATGGTGAGGGTCGCTGGCTCGGTCACGGCGGCATAGGCGTCCGGGGCGGCGGTGGTGGTGCTGGTCATGGCGTGTCTCCATTTGGCGGGGTTTGCGGGATCTCCTGCCGCAACAGGTCTTCGAGGATGGCGAGGCGGCCGTTCCAGAACCGCTCGTAGAAGCCGATCCAGGCATGGGCGCTGGCGAGCGGCCCGGGCGCGAGGCGGCACAGATGGGTGCGGCCGCGGATCTCGCGGCTCACCAGCCCCGCCGCCTCCAGGACGCGGATGTGCTTGGACGCGGCGGCCAGCGACATGGCGCAGGGCGCCGCAAGGTCGCCGACGCTGCACGCGCCCTCGGCCAGCTGCCGCAGCATGGCGCGGCGGGTGCGGTCGCCGAGGGCGTGGAAGACGGCATCGAGATCGGGGTGCTTTTGTTCAACCATGTGGTTGAATATTCGCCCGCCCACCGATTGAGTCAACCATATGGTTTAATGTTTGGATGAACCGATCCCTGACGAGGACCAGACAATCATACGACCCACGATCGCATTTACCCAACGTTATCGATCGCGGCGGCATGGTTGTACCTCCCGATCCCCCAAGGGGTTTGCATGCTGCCCTCGCTCGAAAATCCCGTCGAACAGGTCCTCGCCGCGGTGGAGCAGCTGCCGCCGCTGGCGCAGCAGGCCCTGGTCACCGGCATCCTCGGCCAGTTCGGGCCCGACCGTCCGCGCCCCTCCCCGAAAGCCCAGGAACGCCTCGACCGCATCGTGGCGCATCTCCTGCCGCCCATGCCGATCGACAAGCGGGTCTATTTCGCCCGCGCCTTCGGTGCCCTCGACCTCGACCTGCCGCGTACCTTCGGCGTCATCGACAAGGATGCCGAGCTCGTCGCCGAGATCTCGCTCGGCCATGCGACGCCCGACGCCTCCACCATCGCCAATCTCGGCAAGCAGCGCCGCTTCATCGACACGCGCATCATGGCCGAGCGCGAGGACCTGACGCCGGAGGCTGCCGATGCGCTGGCCGATGCCGGCGACGCGCGCACCGTGCGCAGCCTCGCCTCGAATCGCTATGTCACCCTGTCGCGCAAGGCCTTCTCGCGCCTCGTCACCCGCGCCTCCCATGACCTGCCCCTGCAGATCCAGCTGTGCAACCGGCCCGAACTCGAGGCCGAGGACGCCCGACGCCTCGCCCTCGTCGTCCCCGACCACCTCAAGGCGACGCTCTACGAGCGGCTTGACCAAGAGGCCGTGAGGGAGGCCCAGCGCATCGCCTCCGAGGCGATCCCGGACAAGATCCGCCGGATGCGCCTGCATCAGGACTGCAAGGACAGCGCCCATGACGTGCGGCGCGACGTGAAGACCGGCACGCGCTCGCTGGCCGAGGCCATGACCGTCTTCGCCGCCACCGACCAGGTGATCCCGGCGGTGGAACTGCTCGGCGAGACGCTCGGCATCCCGCGCGACGTGCTCATCGCGGCGCTGGCGCGCGGCAAGGTTGAGCCCTTCGAGGCCATGGCCAAGGCCGTGGCGCTGGATGAGAACATCTTCGTCTCGCTGGTCTCGTCCTTCTGCCGGCGCTGGCGGCGGCCCGCGCCCGATCCCCGCGCGCTGCTCCGGCGCTACCGGACGCTGACCGAGAAGCAGATCGAGGCCGAATTGATCGCGCTGCGCCAGGGGCCGGGCAAGTCGGCCTTCATCCGGCCGGCGCCGCCGCTCCCCATGCCCATGCCCGCCGTCGTCCCGGTGGATTGACGCGCTCGCGCCGGCCTGCGACGTGACGGTCTCATCCGTCCGACAGCAGGCCCGCCATGACCGCCACCCGTCTCCTCGTCCTCTGCGCCGGCCTCATGGGCGCGGCCGGCGTCGGCCTCGCCGCCATGGCAAGCCATGCCTATGCCGGCACCAGCCTGCAGGTCGCCGCCTCCATGCTGTCGCTGCAGGCCCCCGCCGTGCTCGCCATCGCTCTCGGCCGCAAGACGGGACTGCTGCACGACGCCATCGCCCGCATCGCCGCCTGGGCGCTGGTTGTGGGAACGGTGCTCTTCGCTGGCGATCTCGCCATGCGCACCTTCACCGGCCATGCGCTCTTCCCCATGGCGGCGCCGGTCGGCGGCATGGCGATGATCGGCGCCTGGCTCGGCGCGGCCCTCGCAGGCGCGCTCGGCGGTCGTCAGTCCGGCTGAGGCGAGACCTCGCGCCACTGCACATCGGTTGCGCAGCGCCGCCGCTGTCGTGGGCAGCGGCAGGGTGATAGCGTCCGCCTCCCCCCTCCTGCCGGCAGGTCGTCGCTCCGTGTCTTCCGCTCCCTCGCCCGACCAGGCCCCCGCCTCCGCCCTCGATAGCCGGCCGGCCTGGATCCGCCTGATGATCGCCCTGGCGCTCGGCACGATCGGCGGCGTCGGCATGTGGTCGGTGGTGGTGGTCATGCCGGCGGTGCAGGCGGATTTCGGCACGGGCCGTGGCGCCGCCTCCCTGCCCTACACGTTGGCCATGCTGGGCTTTGCCGGCGGCGGCGTGCTGATGGGCCGGCTGTCCGACCGCTACGGCATCATGGCGCCGGTGATCGGCGGCAGCCTGCTGCTCGGCACCGGCTATCTCGTCGCCGGCCTTGCCCCGTCGATCTGGGTCTTCGCCCTCGCCCATGGCCTGCTCATCGGCCTCGGCTCGGCGGCGGTGTTCGGGCCGCTGCTCGCCCATGTCTCGTTCTGGTTCGACCGCCGCCGGGGGATCGCGGTGGCCATCGCCGCCTCCGGCAATTATCTCGCCGGCGCGGTCTGGCCGCAGGTGGTGCGCTTCGCCCTCGACGCCGTGGGCTGGCGGATGACCCACATCATCATCGCCGCCACGACGGTGACACTGATGGTGCCGCTCGCCCTGCTGCTGCGGCAGAAGCCACCGGCCGCGCTGGCCGCCGGCACGGGCCTCGCCCGCAGCGCCTCGCCGGCGGCGCTTGGCCTCTCGCCCAATGTGCTGATGGTGCTGCTCGCCATCGCCGGCATCGCCTGCTGCGTCGCCATGTCGATGCCGCAGGTGCATATCGTCGCCTATTGCGCCGACCTCGGTTACGGCGTCGCCCGCGGCTCTGAGATGCTGTCGCTGATGCTCGCCTTCGGCATCATCAGCCGCGTCGCCTCCGGTTTCGTCGCCGACCGGATCGGCGGGCTCTCGACCCTGCTGCTGGGCTCGACCCTGCAGGGCGCCGCGCTCTTGCTCTTCCTCACCTCGGACGCGCTGACGCCGCTCTATATCTTCTCGATCCTGTTCGGCCTGTTCCAGGGCGGCATCGTGCCAAGCTACGCCATCATCGTGCGCGAATATTTCTCCCCGGCCGAGGCGGGCACAAGGGTCGGCATTGCGCTGATGGCGACGCTGCTCGGCATGGCCTTCGGCGGCTGGATCTCTGGCGTCATCTATGACCTGACGCGCTCCTACCAGGCTGCCTTCGTCAACGGCATCTTGTGGAACCTCGTCAACCTCGCCATCGTTGGATGGCTTCTGATGCGGCGCGAGAAACTGGCGCGGGCCTGACACCCGGGCCCCGCGCGCAGCGTTGGGCGGCGCCGGCGACGGGAGCGTTCCATGGACCACAAGGCTCGGATCGGTCTCGACGTCCACGACGTCAAGCAGCTCTTCTCGACCTTCGACCCGTCGCCCTTCCACGAGTTCAGCTTGAACTCGACGGCGGCGCAGTACATTTCCTCGCAGGCCTGGTACGCGCCGCGCAAGGCGGACCTTGTCATCGCCCTGAGCATTCGCGGCAAGCCCGCCTCGGCGGAGGCGGTGGCGCGGCTGCAGGAGGTGGTGCGCGCCCATTTCACCCGCCTCGCCTCCAGCGAGGACCAGAACCTTCACCAGCTCCTGCGCACCGGCGTCGCCTCGCTCGCCATCGGCCTGTGCGTGCTCGCCTTCTGCACGGTGCTGTCACGCGGCGTCGATGCCTCGTCGCTGCCGGACGGCTGGCGCGAGGGGCTTCGCGACGGCATCTCGGTCTTCGGCTGGGTCGCGAACTGGCGACCCGCCCAGATCCTTTTCTACGACTGGTGGCCGGTGCGACGGGTGCGCAACCTCTATCGCCGGCTGGCGGAAGCCAGCGTTGTGGCCGGCGTGCCGGGCAAGCGGACCGCGGAGGCTGACGAGGTCGCCCCCCTCGACACGATGCCGATCGAGGCGGGGCCGACCTAAGGCGGGGCCGACCTGAAGCGTCAGTTGGCGCCGGTGAGGCGGATCGCCGCCGGGCCCATGATGACGACGAAGAGGCACGGCAGGAAGAAGACGATCATCGGCACGGTGAGCTTCGGCGGCAGCGCGGCCGCCTTCTTCTCGGCCTCGGACATGCGCATGTCGCGGTTTTCCTGGGCCATGACGCGCAGGGTGTTGGCCAGCGGCGTGCCGTAGCGCTCGGCCTGGATGAGGGCCATGGTGACCGCACGCACGCCATCGAGATCGGTGCGCTTGGCAAGGTTCTCGTAGGCCATGCGCCGGTCCTGCAGATAGCTCAGTTCGGCGGTGGTGAGGGCCAGTTCCTCGGCGAGCTCGATGGACTGCGTGCCGATCTCGACGCCGACGCGCTTGAACGCCATCTCGATGGACATGCCGCTCTCGACGCAGATCAGCAGCAGGTCGAGGGCGTCGGGGAAGGCGCGGCGGATGGAAAGCTTGCGCTTGTCGATCTTGTTCTTGAGGAACAGCATCGGCAGCTGCAGGCCGATATAGGCCGCAAAGAGCGACAGCAGCACCCGAACGACCGCCGGCTGGCCCATGTCGTTGACGGCGAAGAGATAGACGAGCGCTGCCAGCACCGTGACGATGGGCACGATGAGGCGGAACAGCAGGAAGATGATGTAGGGCGCCTGGCCGCGATAGCCGGCCTGGACGAGCTTCTCGCGCGCCTCTTCCTGGGCGAGGTGCTTGCCGAGCTGCAGGCCGTCGACGATGCGCTTCATCCAGGCCTTGGGCGTATGTCGCACCGAAATCCGCTCGCCACCGGCCAGGCGCGCGCGCTCACGCTCGCGGATGCGGCTTCGCTCGACCGAGACGGCCTTCATGCGCTTGTTGAGGTTGTCGCCGGCAATAAGCGGCATTGCGAAGGTCAGCACCGTCGCGAAGACCGCGATGGCGATGAGCATCTGCACGATGAAATCGCGGTCGTGGAGCTTCTCGATGACGAGCTTCAGCATGGCTTCCGCCCCTCTAGAAGTCGAAATTGATCATCTTGCGCATGACCATCACGCCCGTGAACATCCAGAACAGGCAGACGGCCAGCAGCAGGCGACCCATGTCCGTCGACCACAGCAGTGAGATGTATTGCGGCGTCGACAGGTAGACGAAGAACATCACGGCGGGCGGCAGCGAGGCGATGATGGCGGCGGAGGACTTGGCCTCCTGCGACAGGGCGACGATCTTCGCCTTCATCTTCTTGCGGTCACGCAGCACCTTGGAGAGGTTGCTGAGGGTCTCGGAAAGGTTGCCGCCCGCCTTTTGCTGGATCGAGACGACGATGCAGAAGAAGTTGGCTTCGGCGACGGGCATGCGCTCGTAGAGCTTCAACACCGCCTCGTGGAGCGGGATGCCGAGGGCCGTCTGCTCGATGATGTGGCGGAACTCGGTCCGCACCGGCTCCTGCGACTCGGTCGCCACGATGCGCAGGCAGTCGCCGAGCGGCAGGCCAGCCTTGACGCCGCGGACGATGACATCGACCGAGTTGGCGAGCTCGTTGAGGAAGGCCATCATGCGGCGCTTCTTCTTGAAATTCAGGAACCACTGGGGAAAGCCGAGGCCAAAGGCGACGGCAAAGGCCGCCGGCATGTAGAGCGGCATCCCCATGAAGACCGGGATGAGCGCGCCGACGAGGGCAAGCACCGCCGAGAAGATATAGAACTGGCGCGTGGTCCAGGTCAGGCCGGCCTGCGAAATACGGATGTTGAGCGGTGGCTTGGCCGAGTTCTTCTGCTTGCGCTCCAGCTCCTTCAGCGTGTCCTCGACGCTGACGCGCTTGGCGCTCGCCTCCTCGGCCTTGCTGGGGGCGCGGGTGGGGCGGGCGAGCGTGCCGGCGACGGCGTCGCGGCGGGCCTCGGCCTTCACCTCGCCGGAGAGGAAGGGATAGATCAGCGCATAGGCGAGGCCGCCGGCGCTGATGGTGGCCAGGGCGAAAACGGCGAGGGTGTCGAGCGGGATCATCGCCTCACCTCATCGGCTCGCCGGCATCGGCAGCATCGAGGGCCGCGGCCAGGCGCTTGTCCTCGTTGTAGTAGCGGGCGCGATCCCAGAACTTCGGCCGGCCGATGCCGGTGGAACGGTGACGGCCGACGATCTTGCCGTGTTCGTCCTCGCCCAGCATCTCGTAGACGAAGAGATCCTGGGTGATCGGCGTGTCGCCTTCGAGGCCGAGCACCTCGGTGATGTGGGTGATGCGGCGGGAACCATCGCGCAGGCGGGCGGCCTGGACGATGACGTCGACCGAGCCGACGATGATCTCACGCACCGTCTTGGCGGGAAGCGAATAGCCGCCCATGGCGATCATCGATTCCATACGCGACAGGCATTCACGCGGGGAGTTGGCGTGGATCGTGCCCATCGAGCCGTCGTGGCCGGTGTTCATGGCCTGGAGGAGGTCGAACACCTCCGGGCCGCGGACCTCGCCGACGATGATGCGTTCGGGACGCATACGCAGGCAGTTCTTGACGAGGTCGGTCATGGTGACGCGACCCTCGCCCTCGAGGTTGGGCGGACGGGTTTCGAGGCGCACCACGTGGGGCTGCTGCAGCTGGAGCTCCGCGGCGTCCTCGCAGGTGATGATGCGCTCGTCGGAATCGATGTAGCGCGTCAGGCAGTTCAGCAGCGTCGTCTTGCCGGAACCGGTACCGCCGGAGACGACGACGTTGCAGCGGACGCGGCCGATGATGCGCAGGATTTCGGCGCCCTCGGGCGAGATGGAGCCGAACTTCACCAGCTGCTCGAGGGTGAGCTTGTCCTTCTTGAACTTACGGATGGTGAGCGCGGCGCCGTCGATGGCCAGCGGCGGGGCGATGACGTTGACGCGGGAGCCGTCGGGCAGGCGCGCGTCGCAGATGGGCGAGGATTCATCGACGCGGCGGCCGACCTGGCTGACGATGCGCTGGCAGATGTTCATCAGCTGCGCACCGTCGCGGAAGCGCACGCCGGTCTTGGAGATCTTGCCGTTGACCTCGATGTAGACCGTGCTGGGGCCGTTCACCATGATGTCGGCGATGTCGTCGCGGGCGAGCAGCGGCTCGAGCGGACCATAGCCGAGAACGTCGTTGCAGATGTCCTCGAGCAGGTCCTCCTGCTCGGCGATGGACATCACGATGTTCTTGATCGTGATGATTTCGTTGACGATGTCGCGGATTTCCTCGCGCGCCGATTGGGCGTCGAGCTTGGCGAGCTGGGAGAGGTCGATGGCCTCGATGAGGGCGCCGAAGACCTGGCTCTTGGTCTCGTAGAAGCTGGACGAGCGCTGGCGGTCCTCCGACGGCGCCGACGGCGCGAGGGGCGGCGAGGACACCGAGGGAACGCGCGCCGGCTCAGGCGAACGGGCGACGGGCGCCGCGGCCGGCGGCGGCGCGCGGTCAAGCGTCGGCGCCCCAGGAGAGGGGGAGCGCCCGATGCCGGAACCTGAATTGCCGCGTTTGCCGAACATGCTGCCTCGATCGTCCTCGGTTTACCGTCAGGCCTTCTTGCGAAGCTGGCCGAGCTTCTCCAGGAGTGGCGAGAGCGGGCCCAAGAGGCCGGCCTTGGCCTTGCGGGTGTCGTGACGGCCGGTCACGGCGAGGGCCAGGTCGGTGAATTGCATGGCGATGCGATGGCCCGGCTCCATCTCGGCGATCATCTGGCCGTTATTGGCGGCCGTGCCGAAAAGCTGGGGCTCGAAGGGGATCACCGCGATGGGTTCGGCCTCAAGGGCCTTGGCGAAGTCGGCCGGCTTGATCTCCGGCCGCTTGGCGACGCCGATCTGGTTGAGGACGTAGCGCGGCGGCGTGTCGTTGGGACGGGACGCCCGCAGCAGGTCCATCAGGTTCTTGGCGTTGCGCAGGTTGGCAAGGTCAGGGGTTGCGACAATCAGGATCTCGTCGGCGGTGACAAGGGCGCGCTTGGTCCAGCCGGTCCAGGTGTGCGGCAGGTCGAGCACGATGGAGGGCATCGTCGCCTTGAGGATGTCGAGGAGCGGGTCGAAGGCCTCGGGGCCGAGGTCGCTGACCCGGTCGAGCGTCGCGGGAGCAGCGAGCAGCGACAGGTTGTCGGCGCAGCGCGACAGCAGGCGGTCGATGAAGGCGGTATCGACGCGGTCAGGCGAGAAGATCGCGTCGGCGATGCCCTGCGGCGGGTCTTGGTTGAAGTCCAGGCCACCGGTGCCGAAGGCGAGGTCCATGTCGGCGATGCAGGTGTCGGTGCCGATGTCGCGCGATATGGCCCAGGCGAGGTTGTGGGCAATGGTGGAGGCGCCGACGCCGCCCTTGGCGCCGATGATCGCGATGCTGCGGCCGACGGGCTTCGCGCCCTCGGCGGCGTAGAGGCTGGAGACCGCGCGGATGATGGCGATGACGCCGACCGGGCCGATGAGATATTCGCTGACGCCGCGCGCCATCAGCTCGCGGTAGAGCAGGATGTCATTGACCTGGCCGACGACGATCACCTTGGTGGTCGCGTCGCAGACCTCGGCGAGCTCGTCGAGATGGCCGAGAATCTCGCCCTTGCGGCCGGTGGTCTCGAGGATGACGACGTTGGGCGTCGGCGCCGAGCGATAAGCCTCCACCGCGCCTGGGGCGCCGCCCATTTGCACGCGCACATGCGCCTTGTCCATGCGCCGGTCCTCGGCGGCATCGGCGATGACCGAGGCGAGCTCGGCCGTCTCGCAGAAGGCCTGGAGGGAGATGCGCGGCACCGGTGCGATCTGCTCGTCGCCGGCCTCTGCATGCGGGGTCACGTCGTCTTGCACGGGCTCAGCCTCCGCCCCTGACCGCGCTCTTGATATCGGTGAGCGGCTGCATCGGGGTATGAACGGTGTGCGGACCGGGCGCCACGGCGCGGCGGTAGCGATCGATCGCCGTCTGGCGGCGCGCCGCATCCGACTGGGTCTCGGCGCGCGGATGCAGCAGATCGTTCGGATTGGCGACGATGGCGGCCAGATTGTGCTGGGTTGCGCAGCCGTGGTTCCAGTTCGGGCGGTTCTCGATGTTCGGATTGCCCGGGGCGGGACCGAGATCCTCCGGCCACTGACCGCACTGCGAGGCGACATAGGCACCCTGCGGCGAGACGATGATCGGATGGCGGACGCGATAGTCCGAGGGCGGCGGCTCCTGGCGCGCCGTCATGGACTGGCAGCCTCCCAGGGCGACGGCGAGGCCCACCAGGGTCAGCCGGGCGGCGGTGGCGAGGGACATGGGCGAACCCTTCTGGATGGATGGCCGGTCAGTCACGGTTGAACCCCACGGGGCCGTTGAAGCGACCACGATGGGCCGGCGGCTGGCCCGAGCCGTAGATGCGGTTGAGGCGGCCGATGAGGATGCCGGCAGGATCGGAGGCGTCCCGCAGGTTGTCATCGGGACGGGCGAGCTGGTTGGCCGAGGCCGGGCGGACGATGTAGGGCGTCACCATGACCACGAGCTCGGTCTGGCCGCGCTGGTAGTCGCGCGAGCGGAACAGCGCGCCGAGCACCGGCACGTTGAGGAGGCCGGGGGTGCCGGAGATGTTCTGGCGGGTCTGCTCCTGGAGGAGGCCGGCCATGACCATCGTGCCGCCCGAGGGCAGCTCGATCGTCGTGTCGGCGCGGCGGGTACGCAGGCCGCGGACCGTGACGTTGGAGAGCTGGACGGTGAGCTGGTTGTCGATCTCACTCACCTCGACGCCGACACGCAGGCTGATTCGGCCCTCAGACAGGACAATCGGGGTGAAGGCCAGGCCGATACCGAAGGGCTTGAACTCGATGGTGACATTGCCGGTGAGGTCGCGGCCGGTCGGCACCGGGAACTCGCCACCGGCGAGGAACTTCGCCTGTTCGCCGGAGATCGCCGTCAGCGTCGGCTCGGCGAGCGTGCGCACGAGACCGTGCTCCTCGAAGGCGCGGATGGTCGAGGTGAAGACGTTGTTGCCGACGCGGGTGCCGACGACGCCCGAATTGGCGGGCGCGGTGCCGGTGGCGTTGTAGCTGCCGGAGGTGAGGAGGCCATAGACGAAGCCGCCGGCATTGCCGAGGTTGCCCGAGGCGCCGGTGAGGGTCGAGGTCGGGTCGAAGGCCGCGAGGTTGACGCCGAGCTGCTTGATGGCGGTGCGCTGCACCTCGGAGACGGTGACCTTCAGGTGGACCTGGTCGCGGCCGCGGATGGCGATGGCGTTGACCACCTTCTTCTCGTCGCCGACGAGCTTGGTGGCGATGTCGATGGCCTGCTGCGCCTCAAGCGGGGTGGCGACCGAGCCGGAGACCACGACGCTGTCATTGACCGAGCGGACCTCGATATCGCCATGCGGCAGGGCGGAGCGCAGCGTCTGGCGCAGGCCGACGAGGTCGCGGCCGACCTCGATGTCGTAGGCGGCGATCTGCCGGCCCTCGGCATCGAGGAAGAAGACGTTGGTCTGGCCGACGGCGACGCCGATAAGGAAGGCGCGGCGCGCCGAGCGGACGACGGCATTGGCGATGGCCGGATTGGCGACGATGACGTCGCGGGCGTCACGCGGCAGCTCCACGGGGAGCGACTTGCCGACGCCCAGCGTGATGGGGCTGGCGCCGGCGGTCAGCGGCCGCTGCTGGCGCACCGCCGTGCTCTGCTGGGCGGCGACAGGCGGTGCCAGCGCCGCCACGGCGACGAGCGCGGCGACGAGGATCATGCCCGCCTTGGGCCACATGCTGGACATCGGGAGCCTGGTTTTCGGGAACGTCATGGTCCTCACTCCGGTCCCTGCCCGCCGCCGGCGGAACGCACGCCGTGGCGGACGATGGTGATGTGGCCTTCGCCGTTGCCGAACAGCGCCTCGCCATTGCCGGCGCCTTCGCCGGCAAGGTTGGAGGCGGAGGCATCGGCGAGGCTGCGCAGGGACAGCGACAGCGTGCCGAGTTCACGGGCGAGGGCCAGGGTCTCGGCCTGGGCCGGGGTCAGTTCGAGGGTGGCGGTGCGGCCGACGATGGTCTTCTCGCCACCGCGCTCCTCGACGGTCTGGTCGACGGCGAGCACGCGGACGTTGCGCAGCACGGTCGAGGTCGAATGGGTGATGCCCTCGGCCTGGGCCGCCTGGTTGTTGATGCGGCGGGCGAGGATCACGTCGACGCGGTCGTTCGGCAGGATGAAGGCGCCGGCGCCGCGGGAGGGATCGTCGATGGGGGCAGCAATGGCGCGCATGCCCGGGGTCAGGATCGCCGACATGAAGCCGCGGTTGCCCTTGACGATGCGGGCGGGGCGGATGGGCTCGCCGGTGGCGAAGGTGGTGCGGACGATGGAGCCGATCACCTCGTCGAGCGACTTCTCGCCCGTTTCGCCGGTGCGACGCACGACGAAGCTGCCGGTGCCGGCCTCCTCGGGCCAGCGCCGCCAGGAGACGTCGGAGGGCAGGATGATCTTGCCGAGCGGCAGGTCGGCGGCGGCGACGAGAACCTCGACGGTGGCGATCTGCGGCGCGGGAGCGGCCACCTGGGGCTGGGCGACGGGCTCGGGACCGCGGCGGTCGGGCATCAACAGCATGGCGACGCCGCCGGAGACCAGCGCGACGGCGATGACGACTATCTGTGCAGGCTTCAGACGCATCCCACGGACCCTCGACGCGGACGGGGCGCAACTCGCCTCGTCACCTGCCGGATTCGATCAGGGAAAGGTCAACTTATGGTTAATCGGGAATGAGCGAATTGACTTAACGAGAGGTCAATATCGCAAATCGCCTCCTCAATGGAGCGCGCCGGTCATCCAGAAGCTCGAAGGATAGAGGATGAGCCCGGCCGCGGCGAGCGCGATTCCGTAGGGGATGCCGGTCTTCTCGTCGGTGATCCGGGCGTACCAGCCCTCGCGCATGAGGAAGGGCGGATGCAGCGGCGCGCCGCGCAGCGCCAGCAGTCCGAGGGTCAGCACGCCGCCGAAGAGCGAGGCCCAGATGGCGTAGTCGAGCAGTTGCGACCAGCCGAGCCACAGCGCCGTCGATGCGGCGAGCTTGGCGTCGCCACCACCCATCCAGCCGAATGCGAAGCAGATGAAACCGATGGAGAGAACAAGGAAGCCGGCGGCCACGTGCATGCCGATGGTCGGCCAGCTCATGCCGGTGACGATGGCGAGGACCATGAAGCCGGCAACCAGGATCAGCGAGACCCGGTTCGAGATGGTCATGGTGAAGAGGTCGCTCGCCGCGGCGAAGGCCATCATCGCGGGGAAAACGAGCAGGATGGCGAACTCGAACATGACGTCCTCCGGAAGTGATGGAGATGATCGCCCGGGACCGGTTTCAGGACAGTGAATGCGCCAGCACCACGAGGGCTGTGCCGATGGCCGTCAGGAGGACGACGGCGACGAGGTGGGCGTCACGCCGCGCCTCGGTCAGGAGGGTGGTGGTCAATGCGAGGCCCGTTGCGAGGCCCGCGGCGCTGGTGCGCCCGGCGCGCCTGCCCGTCGGTTCCTGTCCAGAGCCGATGGCCATGACCGCTCCCCTGAAAACGCTGGTGGCCCGCTGTGAGCGGGCCACCGAGATCGCGGATGGTGTCCGCGATCACTTCATGGCGGTGTTGATGTTGGTGAAGGTGGTGTTGACCTTCGAACCGAGGTTGTAGACGGCGGTGATAACGACGGCGGCGATGCCGGCGGCGATCAGGCCGTACTCGATGGCGGTGGCGCCCGAGTTGTCACGGGCGAAGCGAGCGAAGAGGGTCTTCATGGGATTGACTCCTGGTGTCCACGTTGCGCCTTGCGGGCGCTGTCCGCCGGCCAATTTGTTTTGACACGTTCGAACTGGATGGACCCTAGCAAGCACCTCTTGTCCGTTCGTTAAATCGACGTCGAGAAATGCCTGATTTCCCACATGTCTAGAACGTGGTTAAATACACCTTTCGGCATGTAAAACGTAGTTTCTTTGGCGCTAATATCGTGATCATCGGCATTAAGCATCTCTTTCTTTCATTGATAAGCGGCTTCTTTGCCGACCTTCCGTTGGGTTATTCGGGAATTTCCCCAAGCAGAGCTGGTGGGATCATCGCGACCTCGACCTGATCGGAGGAAGAGGGGGATGGCCGTGGCCACGACTATCCTCTGCCGGAGGCGGCTGGCTTCCGTGACGGACCGACAACAGTGTCATCGCTTGTCCCAAAAACGACAGGACCGGCCGCGCGCCCGCGCCGGCCGGTCCCTGAAGACAGCAGAAGATAGACCCCGATCACTTCATGGCGACATCGATCGCCGTGAACTTCGCGGTGATGTTGCTGCCGAGGCTGTAGACGGCGCCGATAACCACGGCGGCGATGCCGGCGGCGATCAGACCGTATTCGATGGCAGTGGCGCCCGATCGATCTTGGGCGAAGCGGGCAATGAGGCTCTTCATCCAACAGCTCCTGGTCATTTGGCAAGAAGCGGCGCCCCGCGCCGCATCACCGGCGGACTCCATCGCGCCGTTGACGCACCTGTCGTAACGACGACATCTTGCGGACTAATTACGCAGCGTCATTCAATTCTTCTCTGATTTCGTTGAGAGATGTCCGACAACTTTTCCGGAATTCTCGGAGACTCCTTCTTCATTGCCGGTTCGGGAGGCGCCGTGCGAAGCGAAGCGAGAATTGGCAATTCGTTCACCATTTTCTGGTGGAGTGCGACGCAGACAGGTTCGTCTCCCCGTGCGAGAGCTTCGATGACAACGCCTCACAGGTTTCAGGGCTGGACACGCGCGCCGCGGCTCGCCGCAGCGTTCGCCGCCATGACCCTGATCGCCGCGCCGATGGCCGCCACCGCCGAGACGCAGCTCGCCGGCGCGCCGGCCGACCTCGCCGCCGCCATGGCCCAGGGCATGACCGTCACCATGGACCAGGCGCGCGTCATGCGCCTGCCCCCGCTCGTATCGACCCTCGTCATCGGCAATCCGCTCATCGCCGATGCCACGGTCCAGCGCGGCGGCATCATGGTGCTCACGGGAAAGAGCGTCGGCTCGACCAATCTCATTGCCCTCGATGCGCGCGGCGAGCAGCTGATGACGCTTCAGGTACGCGTGCGCGCGCAGAATGATTCCGTCGTGCAGGTCTATCGCGGCGTCGACCGCGAGACCTATTCCTGCTCGCCGACCTGCGAGCGCACCATCGCGGTGGGCGACGCCAAGGCCTTCTTCGAGACGGCACTTGGCAATTCCCGCTCGCGCGACGGCGCTGCCTCGGCGGGCACGGCCGCACCGCGTTAGACGCGTTTATCGGGCAAATCGCCGCCGCTCCCGCAAGGGTTCGTCAACGGGTTTCCCCATAGAAAGGTGATTGCGGGGCCGCGCGTCTGCGCCCGGCGCGAACGGAGTTGGCCATGTCCGGCTGTGTCGAGGGTTCGGGAACGGGTGAAGCTGGGATGCCGCGGCAGGAGGCCAAGCCCCGCCCGCGTGTTCGCCGCCTCACCATTCTGCCGCGCTTCCGCAAGAACGAAGAGGGCGTCGCGGCGGTCGAATTCGCGCTTGTCGCCGGGCCCTTCCTCTTCCTGCTCTTCGCCATCATTGAATTTGCCATGGTCTTCTTCGCCAGCCAGGTGCTGGAGACGGCCACCGCCAGCGCCTCGCGCCTCATCATGACCGGCCAGGCCCAGACGCGGAACTTCGACCAGGCGGCCTTCAAGAACGAGATCTGCACCAAGGCCAGCGCGCTGATGAACTGCGCCGGCATCGCCGTGGACGTGCGCACCTATACGAGCTTCGGCTCCGCGACGTCCTCGAAGCCGGTCACCTCCGGCGCGGTGAACTATTCCGGCATGACCTACAGCCAGGGCACGGGTGGCGACATCGTGGTGGTGCGTGCCGTCTACGAATGGCCGGTGCTCATGCCGACCTTCGGCCTCACCATCGGCGACCTGTCCAACGGCAAGCGCCTGCTGATGGCGACGGCCGCCTTCCGCAACGAGCCGTTCTGAGGGGGGATCGCATGGCCTTCGCACGACGCCTGATCGTCCTGGCGCTTCGCCCGGTTCGCGCAGCTCGGGGCCTTGTCCGCGACAAACGCGGCGTCTCAGCCGTCGAGTTCGCCCTTGTCCTGCCGCTGATGGTGACGCTGTTCCTCGCAACCGTCGAGACGACGCAGGGCCTTCAGGCCGACCGCAAGGTGTCGCTCGCCGCCCGCGCCCTGTCCGATCTCGCCTCGCAGGCGACGACCATCGCCGATGCCGACATGAGCAACATCCTTGACGCCACGGCGGATGTGATCGCACCGTTCAACGTGTCGAACGCCCAGATGGTGGTGACGGGAATCCAGACCGACATCCTTGGCGTATCCCGCGCGGTGTGGAGCGATGCGCGCAACGCCACGCGCTACAGCTGCGGCCAGGTCATGACCATTCCGAACGAGCTGAAGCCGACGCTCGGCACGACGGGTTTCCTCGTCCTCGCCGAGGTCAAGTACAGCTACACACCGACAGTCGCCTACCTGATCTCCGGGTCTCTGCTGCTCTCCGACCGGCTCTACACCCGCCCGCGCATCGGCGAGACGGTGACACGCACCCCCAAGCAGGGCACCACCTGCATCTGACCTACCAGGCCGGCGGCGGCGCCTCCGCCATTGCCAGGCCAAGCCGGGCCGCCATGCCGCGCGCCGCGGCTGCGGCCGTGGCGAAGGTCGCCTGAAGCAGGTAGCCGCCGGTCGGCGCATCCCAGTCCAGCATCTCCCCGGCGGCGAAAAGGCCGGGATGACCGGCGATCTCGAAGGTCTCGCCGATGACGGCGCGATCCATGCCGCCGGCGGAGGAGATCGCCCGTTCCAGCGGCCGCATGGCCGCCACCGGCAGGGCAAGACCCTTGATGGCGGCGGCAAGCGTCGCGGGATCACGCGACAGCGGCCCGCCCCGGCCCTCGCGCAGGATGGCGGCGGCGACGGGGGCTAGCCCGCCCTGCTTCTTCAGGACGTTGGACAGGGAATCGCCGGACCGGCCCCGGGCCAGCCGCGATGCGAGTTCGGGCGCGGCGAGGTCTGGCTTGAGATCGACGGTGAGGCTGGCCTTCCCCGCGGCGACGGCCGCGCGAAGGGCCGCGGACAGCGCATAGATGGCGCCGCCCTCCAGCCCTGTGGCGGTGACCATGGCCTCGCCGCGCACACGCGTATCGCCGATCGACAGTGTGATCGCCTTCAGCGGCGTGCCGGCAAAACGGTCCGCGAAGCCGGCCGACCAGGCGATGTCGATGCCGGTGTTGGAGGCAACGAGCGGCCGGACGGGGATGCCCCGTGCCGCCAGGATGCCGGTCCAGGCGCCGTCCGAGCCCATGCGCGGCCAGCTTGCCCCGCCGAGCGCCAGCAGGGCGACGTCGTGGGCCGGCGCGACCGGGCCGTCCGGCCCTTCGAAGATCAGGCGCCCGTCATCGGCGAAGCCGACGAAGCGATGCTGGCTGCGCAGCGTCACGCCGAGGCTGGCAAGGCGCGTGAGCCAGGCGCGCAGCAGCGGCGAGGCCTTGAAGGCCTCGGGGAAGACCCGGCCCGATGAGCCGACGAAGGTCGGCTGGCCCAGATCGGCCGCAAAGGCCCGGAGCGCCGATGGCGGGAAGGCGTCGATGGCCGCGCGCACCTGCGCCGGCAGGTCGGGATAGCGGGAGAGGAAGGCCTCGCGCGGCTCGCTGTGGGTGAGATTGAGGCCGCCGCGACCCGCAAGCAGGAACTTGCGGGCGGGCGAGGCCATGCGGTCATAGATCGTGACCTCGGCACCCGCCTCTGCGAGACGGCCGGCAGCGAAGAGGCCGGCGGGGCCGGCGCCGGCGATGACGACGCGCGGCCGCTCCGTCATGCGCCGAGATAGGCGGCGACGGCGGCGCGCTCCGCCTCCGTCAGGTGCAGGCCGAGCTTGGAGCGGCGCCAGAGCACGTCCTCCGCCGTCTCGGCCCATTCCTCGCGGCGCAGCCAGGAGAGTTCAGCTTCGGTCAGCCCACCGCCGAAATCGCGGCCGAGATCGCCCATCGTCGTCGCGCCATCGAGGATGCGGCGGGCATGGGTGCCATAGGAGGCGGCGAGCCGCGACGCCAGGTCCGGCGTCAGGAAGGGGTGGCTGCGCCACAGGCTCTCGGCGAGCGAGACCGGTCCCTCCGGCGAGAAATCGCCTCCGGGAAGTGGTGCCGTAGCGGTCCAGCTTGTCTTGCCCGCGAGCACCGGAAGGTCCGGGGTGAGCTCGGCCAGCGCGCTGATGGCGAGCCGGCGATAGGTGGTGATCTTGCCGCCGAAGACCGAGAGCAGCGGCGGCTCTGCCCCGCCGCCATCCTTGTGCAGCACGTAGTCGCGCGTTGCCTCCTGTGCGGCGGAGGCGCCGTCGTCATAGAGCGGGCGCACGCCCGAATAGGTCCAGACGACGTCGGCCGGCGCGATGGGGGCGCGGAAATATTCGCTCGCGGCGGAGCAGAGATAGTCGATCTCCGCCGGCGTGATCCGCACCGCGCCGGGATCGCCCTGGTAGTCCTGGTCGGTCGTGCCGATCAGCGTGAACTCGCGCTCATAGGGAATGGCGAAAATGATGCGGTTGTCGGCGTTCTGGAAGATATAGGCGCGGTCGTGGTCGTAGAGCTTGCGGACCACGATGTGCGAACCCTGGACGAGGCGCACGCGGGCCGGCGGTTTGGTCTTCGCGGCACCGGTGAGGAAGCTCTCGACCCAGGGACCGGCGGCATTGACCAGCGCCTTTGCCAGGACGGTTTCGCGCGCGCCGGTGCGCACGTCCTCCACGGTGACGCGCCAGCGAGCCCCGTCCCGCTCGGCGGCGACGGCGCGGGTGCGGGTGCGGATCAAGGCGCCGCGCGCGGCAGCATCACGGGCGTTCAGCACCACGAGGCGGGCATCGTCGACGCGGCAGTCCGAATATTCGAAGGCTTTTCCGTAGCCGGCTTTCAGAGGCTGGCCCGTCACGTCGGTGGTGAGGTCGAGGGTCTTGGTCGGCCAGAGGCGCTTGCGGCCGCCGAGATGGTCATAGAGGAAGAGGCCGAGGCGGAGCATCCAGGCGGGACGCAGGCCCTCATGGTGCGGCAGGACGAAACGCAGCGGGCGGATGATGTGGGGCGCAATGCCCCAGAGCACCTCACGCTCGATCAGCGCCTCGCGCACGAGGCGGAACTCGTAATGCTCGAGATAGCGCAGGCCGCCATGGATGAGCTTGGTCGACCAGGACGACGTGGCGCTGGCGAGGTCGTCCTGCTCGACGAGCATGACAGAGGCGCCGCGCCCCGCCGCATCGCGCGCGATACCCGCGCCATTGATGCCGCCGCCGACCACAAAGAGGTCGAATTCCCGCTCCGTCATGCCCTTCCCCGCGCGCTCCGCGTCAAGGCCCCCGTCTGACGCCTTTTGCCTTCCGCCGCAAGGGCGGGCGATGCCATGATGGGGGCAAAGAGCGGCGCCGCCGCCGCGCATTGCATGGGGATAACGCGCATGGCCGGGACTGGACACAAGACGGTGATCGTGGCGATCGACCAGGGCACGACCTCGTCCCGCGCCATCGTCTTCTCGCCGGACATGACCGTGCTGGCGGTGGCGCAGCAGGAGTTCCCGCAGCACTTTCCCGCCTCTGGCTGGGTGGAGCACGACCCCGAGGACATCTGGTCCGGCGTGGTCGCGACCGTGCGCGAGGCGCTGGCCAAGGCGGGCCGTGGGGCCGCAGAGGTCGCGGGCATTGGCATCACCAACCAGCGCGAGACGGTCGTCGTCTGGGAGCGCGCCACCGGAAAGCCGATCCACCGGGCGATCGTCTGGCAAGACCGGCGGACCTCGGCCACCTGCGCCCGCCTGCGCGAGGAGGGCCACGAGGCCCTGGTCCAGGCCCGCACGGGCCTGGTCATCGATCCCTATTTCTCCGGGACCAAGCTCGCCTGGATCCTCGATGAGGTGCCCGGCGCCCGCGCTCGCGCCGAAGGGGGGGAACTCGCCTTCGGCACGATCGACGCCTTCCTGCTGTGGCGGCTGACGGGCGGCAAGGTCCATGCGACGGATGCCACCAATGCCTCGCGCACCATGCTGTTCGACATCCATCGCGGCGTGTGGGACGCGGAGCTTTGCCGGCTGCTCCGCGTGCCCATGGCGATCCTGCCGGAGGTGCGCGACAGCGCCTGCGCCTTTGGCACGACCGCCCCGGAGATCTTCGGCGGGGCCATTGCCATCGGCGGCATGGCCGGCGACCAGCAGGCGGCAACCGTGGGCCAGGCCTGCTTCCAGCCGGGCATGATGAAATCGACCTATGGAACGGGGTGCTTCGCCCTGCTCAATACCGGCAGCGAGGCCGTTGCCTCGCGCAACAAGCTGCTCACCACCATCGCCTACCAGCTCGGAGGCAAACGGACCTATGCGCTCGAGGGCTCGATCTTCGTGGCGGGCGCGGCAGTGCAGTGGCTCCGCGACGGGCTCGGCATCGTCAAGCTGGCAGGTGAGACCGGCGCGCTCGCCGCCGCCTCGGATCCGAACCAGGAGGTCATTCTCGTGCCGGCCTTCGTCGGTCTCGGTGCGCCCTATTGGGACGCCGATTGCCGCGGCGCCATCTTCGGGCTCACCCGCGGCACGGGGCCGAAGGAGATGGCGCGCGCCGCGCTGGAAAGCGTCTGCTTCCAGACCGCTGACCTGCTCGGCGCGATGATGGCCGACTGGCCGGGAGCGGGAGGCGCCGGCACGGTGCTGCGCGTCGATGGCGGCATGGTTGCCTCCGACTGGACCATGCAGCGCCTCGCCGACATCCTCGATGCGCCGGTCGACCGGCCGAAGGTGCTGGAGACAACGGCGCTGGGCGCGGCCTATCTTGCGGGCCTGTCGCAGGGCGTCTGCCCGGAGCCGGAGGTTTTTGCCAAGAGCTGGGCGCTGGAGCGGCGGTTCACGCCGGCCATGGATGGCGAGACACGGCGGGTGAAGCTGGCACGCTGGAAGGACGCGGTGGAACGGACCCTGACGCGGCGGTGAGGACCGCCTTCCCTCAGCTCAGATCGAAGGGCACCACCTTGCGCCGATCGCCCGGCACCCGGATCTCGCGGTCGATGGGCGGCACGGCGCGCTGGTGGCAATTGGCCCGCTCGCAGATGCGGCAGGACACGCCGATCTTCGCCACATGGGCGTCGGCCTTGAGGTCGATACCCTCGGAATAGACGATCTCGCCGGCATAGGAGATCTCGCACCCCAGCCCGAAGGCGTAGCGGCGGACCGGCGCGCGCCAGTGGGCAGAGCCCTTGGTGACGGCGCGGGCGAGCGAGAGATAGCGGATGCCGTCGGGCATCTCGGCGACCTGCACGAAGGTGCGGCCGGCCTGTTCAAAGGCCTCGTGAACGTTCCAGAGCGGGCAGGCGCCGCCGAAGCGGGCGAACTGGAAGCGCGTCGCCGAATGGCGCTTGATGACATTGCCGGCGCGATCGACCTTGACGAAGTAGAAGGGGATGCCGCGCTGGCCGGGCCGCTGAAGCGTCGACAGGCGGTGGCAGACCTGCTCGAGGCTCGCCCCGAAGATGCGGCCGAGCCGGTCGAGGTCGTGGCGGGTGTCCTTGGCGGCGGCGAGGAAGCGGCGATAGGGCAGGAGCAGCGCGCCGGCGAAATAATTGGCCAGCGCCACGCGGGCGATGTCGCCCGCGGCCCGCGAGCGGAAGCCGGCGCCGGAGACGATGGTGGCGAGCGTGTCGGGCTGTTCCAGCCGGGCGATGCGGTTGGCGAGCAGGAAGGCGCGGGTGGAGGAATCGAGCGCGCCGTCGAGGGCAATGACGTTCGGGCCGGCCTCGTAGCGCTCCAGCACGTCGTCGCCGAGATTGGCATTGGCGTCGACATTGAGGCCGTGGCGGGCGGCGAGATAGCCGGCGAGCACCTGCAACCGGTCGCTGGCGGCGGCAAGGCCGAGGCGCTCGGCGAGGTCCTCGGCGGCGCGGTCGAGGTCGTCGACATAGTTGTCGACGTAGTGGAAATAGTCGCGCACCTCCTCGTAGGGCAGCAGGGCGCCGGCGGTCTCCTCGCCCGAGGGCGGCAGGATCGGCGTGTCGCCGGCCGCCTGCAGGCGCTCGCCGAAGCGGCGCGCGGTCTGGTGCAGGCGCAGGAAAGCGCGGGCAAAGGCCGGGCTGTCGGAGGCGACACGCTTCAATTCCTGAAGGCTCGGGGCCGTATCGGTGAGGAGCGGATCGGCCGAGGCTTCACGCAAATCGGTGACGAGGCGGTCGGTATCGTCGGTGGCGAAGGTGGCCAGATCGACGCCGAAGGTCTGGCCAAGCGCGACGAGCACGCCGGCGGTGACCGGCCGCTGGTTGTTCTCGATCTGGTTGAGATAGGAGACGGAGAGGCCGAGGCGCTGGGCGAAAGCCGTCTGGGTCAGGCGCGTCTCCTCGCGCAGGCGGCGCAGCGAGGGCCCGACGAAAACCTTGCGTGACATGGGGTTCTCCCGACCGGCGGAGGCTCGACTTTCGTCCTAGCCTAAACCGCCTCGGTCATAAGGAGGAAGTGCAAAAATTTTGCAATTTCGCAGCATGACATTTCGCAATTTGACGGATGGTCGCGCGGTGCTAGCGTCTGCACCAAGCAAGATCGATCAATCGACGCGCTCACTGGCTCTTTGGAGGAAACGGCCATGACTGACCAGACCGCCGTCCGCGACACGCTCACCTTCTCCGTCCGCCACCCGTTCCCGATCGTCGCCGAGACGATCGAAGCGCTGGTGCGCGCCGCCCTCCCGGGCGCTCTCGCCACCGATCCCGGCAAGGCCGGGCTCGTCATCGCCGCGCTCTCCGACCTTGACGGCCTCGACCTGTCTCCGGACGCCCGCGTCGCGGTGCTGATCGACCATGCCGACCGCCGACCGGTGCAGGAGGCCCGCAGCCGCGGCGCCGTCGGCGCCCTGCCGCTGGACCTGCCGGCGGATCACCTGCGCGCCGCGCTCGCGGCGGTCGCCGCCGGCCGCTCCTGGTGGCCGGTCATCACCACCGCCGATCCGGAGGGGGACCTGTCCTCCTCGCGCAAGCTCGACGCCCTGTCCGGCCAGCAGTTCAAGGTGCTGGACCTGATGAGCCGCGGCCGCCTCAACAAGCAGATCGCCTATGACCTCGGCATCTCCGAGGGCACGGTGAAATCGCATGTCTCGTCGATCCTGAGGAAGCTCGGCGTCGAGCGTCGCACCCAGGCGATCGCCACCTTCATCACCGCCCACGAGGCCGGCGCACGCATGCCGGTCCGGGCCTCGAACGGCGCCGGCCACCTGTCGCAGGCGACCCACGCCGCACGCTGACGCCAGCGTTCCATCACTCGGTGAAGCGCCGTCGCCCCATGGGGCGGCGGCGTTTCGCGTTTCAGGCCGTCAGAGAATGAACCGGCTGAGGTCGGCGTTGCGGGCGAGGTCGCCGACGGTGTTGCGCACATAGGCGCCGTCGATGGTCACCGTCTCGCCGCCCCGGTCGGGCGCGGTGAAGGAGATATCGTCCAGCACGCGCTCGATGATGGTCTGCAGCCGCCGCGCGCCAATGTTCTCGACGGAGGCGTTCACCTCCACCGCGAGGTCGGCAATAGCGTCGATGGCGTCCCCGGTGAGGACAAGGTCGACCCCTTCGGTCTTCATCATGGCGATGGACTGGCGGGTCAGGCTCGCCTCGGTCTCGGTGAGGATGGAGCGGAAGTCCTCGCGGGTGAGGGGTTTGAGCTCGACGCGGATGGGCAGGCGGCCCTGCAGCTCGGGCAGGAGGTCAGAGGGCTTGGCCACGTGGAAGGCGCCGGAGGCGATGAAAAGCACGTGGTCGGACTTCACCGGGCCGTGCTTGGTGGCCACCGTCGTTCCCTCGATCAGCGGCAGCAGGTCGCGCTGCACGCCCTCGCGGGAGACCTCGCCGCCGCGCGCGCCCTCGCGGGCGCAGATCTTGTCGATCTCGTCGAGGAAGACGATGCCATTGTTCTCGACGAGGCGGATGGCTTCCTGGACGAGATTGTCCTGGTCGACGAGCTTGTCGGCCTCCTCCTGCACCAGCGGCTCATAGGCCTCCTTGACGGTGGTGCGGCGCTGCTTGGTGCGCCCGCCCATCATCTTGCCGAGCATGTCGTTGAGGTTGGCGATGCCGATCTGGCCGCCGGGAATGTCCATCATCGGCATGGCCTGGGGCGCGCTGGCCGTTACCTCGATGTCGATCTCCTTGTTGTCCATGTCGCCGTCGCGCAGCTTCTTGCGGAAGCTCTCGCGGGTGGCGGGCGAGGCGGTCTTGCCGACGAGGGCGTCGAGTACGCGCTCCTCCGCGGCGAGATGTGCCTTGGCCTGGACCTCCTTGCGCTTGGTCTCGCGCACGAGGCCGATGCCGACCTCGACGAGGTCGCGGATGATCTGCTCGACGTCGCGGCCGACATAGCCGACCTCGGTGAACTTGGTCGCCTCGACCTTCAGGAAGGGCGCGTTGGCGAGCTTGGCAAGGCGGCGGGAGATCTCCGTCTTGCCGACGCCGGTCGGGCCGATCATCAGGATGTTCTTCGGCAGCACCTCCTCGCGCAGGCTCTCGTCGAGCTGGAGGCGGCGCCAGCGGTTGCGCAGGGCGATGGCCACGGCGCGCTTGGCGTCCTTCTGGCCGATGATGTGGCGATCGAGTTCGGAGACGATTTCGCGGGGAGAGAAGTCGGTCATCGGGACCCTGAGAGGCAAGGGACGAAGTGCCGGTAGATGGCGATTGCGGTTTGCCGTTCAAGGACCCCCGCGACGACGCGTCAGCCGCCGGCCTGCTGCCAGACCCTGATCGCGTCGATCGGGTGGACCAGCATGATGATGTTGAGGGTGAGGTTGTCGCGGATGAGCGCGGCAAGGCCGACCTCGACGGCGATGGCGATACCGAGCGTCGCCCAGGCCGGCAGGACCGCCGCCAGGAGGAAGCCGACCACCATGGCCAGCGTGTCGCCGATGGAATTGACGATGGAATCGCCGGTGTAGCCGAGCGACATCGTCGTGGAGCGATAGCGCTCGATGATCATCGGCGTGTTCTCGGCAATCTCCCAGGCGCCCTCCAGCACCACGGCGAAGACCAGCCGTGTCCAGATCGAGGAGCGCGGCATCACGATCCAGGCGACGAAATAGAAGATGAAGCCGTGGAGGACGTGGCTCAGCGTGTACCAGTCGGTGAGGTGCTGCGAGTTCTCCGCGCTGTTCACGATGCCATGCCACAGCTTCACCGTGCCGCAGGCGCAGATCGGCACCCGGCCCATGGCGTAGAGCGCGCCGGCCTGGATGGCGAGCAGCAGGAGGAGGATGGGCAGGGCCTGCCAGAGGGCGAGGCCCCAGCGGCTGCCGCCATCGCCACCGCCGCCGCCGCGATAGACGGCACCGGTGACGGGGGAGATCGGCTGGAAGGGGCTGGATGTCATGGTCATGGCGCGACTTTAGCCGCCGGTGCGTCGCAAGTCATGAAGAGGAAGCGGCCGAATTGGGGCGCGTCGCGCACCGCGACCGCTCACCGTCAGCCGATGCTCTCGATGACCAGATTGCCGTTGGTGTAGACGCAGATCTCCGCGGCAATTCCCATGGCCTTGCGCACGATGGCCTCGGCGTCCTGGTCGGTGTCTGCCAGCGCCTTGGCCGCGGCGAGCGCGTAGTTGCCGCCCGAACCGATGGCGGCGATGCCCTTCTCCGGCTCCAGCACGTCGCCGGTGCCGGTGAGGATCAGCGAGACGTCCTTGTCGGCGACGATCATCATGGCCTCGAGCCGGCGCAGGTAGCGGTCGGTGCGCCAGTCCTTGGCAAGCTCCACCGCGGCACGGGTGAGCTGGCCGGGAAACTGCTCGAGCTTCGCCTCGAGCCGCTCGAACAGCGTGAAGGCGTCGGCGGTGGCGCCGGCGAAACCGGCGATGACGTCACCGCGGCCGAGGCGGCGGACCTTGCGGGCATTGGCCTTGATGACGGTCTGGCCGAGGCTGACCTGCCCGTCGCCGCCGATCACCACCTTGCCATTCTTGCGGACGGAGCAAATGGTCGTGGCATGCCAGCCGGGAAAGGCGTCGTTCTGAGGGGACATGGAACCTCCGGAAAGCCCGACATGTAAGCGCCGGCGTGCAGGACGCAAGCATGCCGCCAACCACGCCGCGCGCTTCGCCTTTCCAAAACCCGTGGCCGACTGATAGAAGACCGCCCTTCGCCGGAGAGTGCCATGCGCAAGGGCCAGATCACCCGCACCACCAGGGAAACCGATATCACGGTCGCCGTCGACCTCGACGGCAAGGGCCGCGCCGATGTCGCGACCGGGGTCGGCTTCTTCGACCATATGCTCGACCAGATCGCCCGTCATGGCATGATCGACCTGACGGTGAAGGCCAAGGGCGACCTGCATATCGACGACCACCACACGGTGGAGGATGTCGGCATCGCTCTCGGCCAGGCCGTGCGCCAGGCGCTCGGCGACATGAAGGGCATCACCCGCTATGCCGACGTGCACCTTCCGATGGACGGCACGCTGACGCGCGTCTGCATCGACGTGTCGGGCCGGCCCTTCCTCGTCTTCCGCACCACGTTCGACCGGCACAAGATCGGCACCTTCGACACCGAGCTGGTGCGTGAGTTCTTCCAGGCTTTCGCCATGAATGCCGGCATCACCCTGCATGTCGAGACGCTCTACGGCGACAATGCCCACCATGTCGCCGAGAGCTGCTTCAAGGGCCTGGCCCGCGCGCTGAGGGCGGCCTTTGCCATCGATCCGCGCCGCGCCGACGAGATTCCCTCGACCAAGGGGGTGCTCTGACATGGCACGCCAGACCAGCTACACCGTTCACCTGCCGCCGACGGGAAGCGAGGAGGGCGCGCAGTTCGTCCCCGACAGCTTCGCGCCCATCGCCTTCGTCGCCCCCTGGGCCTGGTTCCCGTTTCACCGGATGTGGCTGGTGACCATCGCCTATCTCGTGGCCATGGCCCTCGTCGTGGTGGGCCTCGCCTTCAGCGGCCTGCCCTCGCTGATGCAGACGCTCATCACCTCGGGCTTGAGCCTGCTCATCGGCCTTGAGGCGACCAACCTGAAGCGCTGGACGCTCCGCCGCCGCGGCTGGCGGGAGGTCGCCGTGATCGTCGCCGCCTCCCGCGAGGAGGCCGAGCGGCGCTATTTCGCCGAGCGCGATACGCTGCCGGCGGCGCCCGTGGCATTGACCGCAACGCGCCCGGCCACCGCAGTTCCGGCCGCGCCGCTGCCGATCATCGGCCTCTTCCCCGATGCTGACCCCTCAGCGAGGGGCGCGCGGTGAGCGTCGCCATCGTCGATTACGGCTCGGGCAACCTGCATTCCGCGCAGAAGGCCTTCGAGCGGATGGCGCGCGAGCGGGGCCTCAACACGCCCGTCGTGGTGACCGCCGATCCCGATCTCGTGCGCAAGGCCGACCGCATCGTCCTGCCCGGCGTCGGCGCCTTCGCCGACTGCAAGCGCGGCCTCGTCGGCGTGCCCGGCATGGTCGAGGCCATGACCGAGGCGGTGCGCGGCCGTGGCCGGCCCTTCCTCGGCATCTGCGTCGGCATGCAGCTCATGGCGGGGCGCGGGCTCGAGAAGGAGATTTCCGCCGGCCTTGGCTGGGTGCCCGGCGATATCGACCTGATCCGACCGGCCGATCCGACGCTGAAGATCCCGCATATGGGTTGGAACACGCTGGAGGTGACGCGCGACCATCCCGTGCTCGCCGGCATCCCGACCGGGCCGAAGGGCCTCCACGCCTATTTCGTCCATTCCTATCACCTGACCGCGACCGCGGCGGATGTGGTGCTGGCCGAGGCGGATTATGGCACCCGCGTCACTGCCATGATCGCCCGCGACACCATGGTCGGCACGCAGTTCCATCCCGAGAAGAGCCAGACGCTTGGCCTGTCGCTGATCGGCAATTTCCTGGAGTGGCGCCCGTGAGGCTCTTCCCCGCCATCGACCTCAAGGAGGGCCGCTGCGTCCGCCTGCGCCAGGGCGACATGGCCCAGGCGACCGTCTATGCCGACGATCCGGCCGCCCAGGCGCGCGCCTTCGAGCAGCAGGGCTTCGACTATCTGCATGTCGTCGATCTCGACGGCGCCTTCGCCGGCAAGCCGGTGAATGCCGCGGCGGTGGAGGCTATCCGCGCCGCGACCTCCTTCCCCGTCCAGCTCGGCGGCGGCATCCGCGACTTCAGGACCGTCGAGGGCTGGCTCGGAAAGGGCGTCGCGCGCGTCATCATCGGCACGGCGGCGGTGCGCGACCCGGATTTCGTGAAGGCCGCGGCCAGGGCCTTCCCCGGCCAGGTGGCGGTCGGCATCGATGCCCGCGACGGCTGGGTGGCGGTGGAGGGCTGGGCCGAGACCTCGAGCCTTGCCGCCCATGACCTCGCCCGCCGCTTCGAAGATGCCGGCGTCGCGGCCATCGTCTACACCAATATCGCCCGCGACGGCATGCTGACCGGCATCGACTGGGACGGCACCATCGCCCTCGCGGACGCCGTGTCCATTCCCGTCATCGCCTCAGGCGGCCTCGCCTCGCTCGACGACGTGCGCCAGTTGCTCTCGCCGCGCGCCGCCAAGCTCGAAGGCGCCATCACCGGCAAGGCGCTCTATGACGGCCGCCTCGATCCGGCCGAGGCCATCGCGCTGGTGCGGGGAGCGAAGGCGGCATGACCTTCAAGATCCGCATCATCCCCTGCCTCGACGTGAAGGACGGCCGGGTCGTCAAGGGCGTGCAGTTCGTCGACCTGATCGACGCGGGCGATCCCGTCGAGGCCGCCAAGGCCTATGACGCGGCGGGCGCCGACGAGCTCACCTTCCTGGACATCACCGCGAGTTCCGATGATCGCCGCACCATGTTCGACGTGGTGACGCGCACGGCGGAAGCCTGCTTCATGCCGCTCACCGTCGGCGGCGGGGTTCGCACCGTCGAGGACATCCGAGCCCTGCTGCAGTCCGGCGCCGACAAGGTATCGATCAACACGGCGGCGGTGACTGACCGCGCCTTTGTCGGCCGTGCCGCCGACAAGTTCGGCAACCAGTGCATCGTCGTCGCCATCGACGCCAGGAAGGTCTCGGCCGATGGCGAGACGGAGCGCTGGGAGATTTTCACCCATGGCGGCCGCAAGCCGACGGGTATTGACGCAGTGGCCTATGCCCGCGAGGTCGTGGCGCTGGGGGCGGGCGAGATCCTGCTCACCTCCATGGACCGTGACGGCACCAAATCCGGCTTCGACCTGAAGCTCACCCGCGCGATTGCCGATGCCGTGCCGGTGCCGGTGATCGCCTCGGGCGGGGTCGGCACGCTCGACCATTTCGTCGAGGGCGTGCGCGATGGCGGCGCGACCGGCGTGCTGGCGGCCTCGGTCTTCCATTTCGGCACCTTCACCATCGGTGAGGTGAAGCGGCACATGCAGGCGGCCGGCCTGCCGGTGCGCATGGACGGGATCGCGGGCTGAATGCGGCCCGCCCCATGAGCCCCGCCGACACGCTCCTCGCCCTTGCCGGCCTCTGGCTCATCGCCGTCATCACGCCCGGGCCGAACATGATCCTGTTCATGGCGGTGGGCCTGTCCTCGCCGGCATCCTCCGTGGTGGCGACAGCCGCGGCGATCCTCCTCGGCACGCTGTGCTGGGGCCTTGCCGGCCTGTTCGGTCTGTTCTGGCTCTTCGAACTGTTCCCGGCAGCCGCCGCGGCGGTGAAGGTCGCCGGCGGCCTCTATCTCGCCTGGATGGGGCTCAGCCTGATCCGTCGCAACGTCGCCCCGCCGCCGGAGACGGTGCGCGAGCCGGCGGCAATGCTCACCCCGCGGCGGGCCTTTCTCACCGGGCTCGCAACCGCCCTCGGCAACCCGAAGAGCCTCGTCTTCGTCTCCTCGCTCTTCGCCGTGACGCGGCTCGCGGAGCAGCCGATCGTCATCGGCTTCGCCGGGGTGGGGATCATGGTCGCCATGTCGGCGCTCTACTATGTGACGCTGGGCATTGCGCTCCGCATCCTGCCCTTCGCCCGCCGGCCCGGTGCGGCGGGACGCCTCCTCGCCATCGGCACGGGCGTCGTCATGATGGCCTATGGCGGCAAGATGGCCTGGGAGCGCTAGGGATGACCTTCGACCTCGAGCGCTTCGTCGCGGCGCAGGACCCGATCTTCGAGGATGTGATCGCCGAGCTCGCCAATGGCGCCAAGACTTCGCACTGGATGTGGTTCGTCTTCCCGCAACTCGCAGGCCTCGGGACGAGCGCCAGGTCGCAGCTCTATGCGCTCTCGGGGCTCGACGAGGCCGAGGCCTATCTCGCCCATCCTGTCCTTGGTCCGCGCCTGCTCATGGCCATGGCGCTGGTGATGGCGGCGCGGCCGAAAAGCGCCGAGACGATCCTCGGCGCCATCGACGCGGCAAAGCTGCGTTCGTCCATGACGCTGTTCGCGCTGGCCTCAGCCGATCCGGAGCCCTTCGTCGCGGTGATTGACGCCTTCTACGACGGCGCCCCCGATCCCGCGACGATCAGGCTGCTCGGCGCCTGAGGCGTCAGAGCACGAAGCCGTTCTCCGCGGCCAGCGCCTTGAGGTTCGCCTCGGGGCGGGCGCCCATATGGCTGATGATCTCGGCGGCGCAGAGCGCGCCGAGGCGCAGCGAGGTCTCGTGCGGCATACCGCGGGCAAAGCCCGACAGGAAGCCGGCGGCGAAGAGGTCGCCCGCGCCGGTCGTGTCCACCACCTTGTCGACCGGGAAGGCCGGGGCGGAGACCATGGTTGCACCCTCCACCGCGATGGCGCCGTTCTCGGAGCGGGTGACGACGGCGAGCGCGGCGTCGGCGCGCAGCGCGTCGAGCGCGGTGGCGAAATCGGCGGTCTGGTAGAGCGACTTCAGCTCGCCCTCGTTGGCGAAGACGATGTCGACGGTCTTGGCGCGGATGAGGCCGATGAACTCGTCGCGGTAACGGTCGACGCAGAAGGCGTCGGACAGGGTCAGCGCCACCTTGCGGCCGGCGCCATGGGCGATCTCGGAGGCCTTGAGGAAGGCCTTCTTGGCCTCCGGTGGATCCCAGAGATAGCCCTCGAGATAGGTGATGCCGGCAGACGCGATGGTGTCGGCGTCGACATCGGCAGGGGCAAGGTTCTGCGCTGCGCCGAGATAGGTGTTCATGGTGCGCTCGCCATCCGGCGTCACCAGGATGAAGGAGCGCGCCGTGGTCGGGCCGTCGGTCGCCGCGGCAGTCGGGAAATGAATGCCGGCCGCCTTCATGCCATGGGTGAAGGAGGCGCCGGGCTGGTCGTTGCGCACCTTGCCGATGAAGGCGGGCTTCAGGCCGAGCATGCCGATGCCGGCGATGGTGTTGGCGGCCGAACCGCCCGACATCTCCACCGTCTGGGCCATGGCGGCATAGATCGCCTCGGCGCGCGCCTCGTCGATCAGCATCATGCCCCCCTTCGGCACGCCGAGCTTCGCGAGCACGTCGTCCTCGGTGCGAGCGAGGACGTCGACAATGGCGTTGCCGATGCCGGCGACATCGTAGCGGGGCTGGGACATGGAGGGCTCACTGGTGGCGAAGAGGTGCCGCCCTCTACACGCTGGCACCGCCTTCGGCAACGCCGCGCCATTGACTTATCGGCGCGTTTCGGTTGGTTCGGACGGAACGAGAAGACGCCAAAGACAAGACCGCAAGGGGGGACGTCCAATGCAGATCGGCGTGGTGGGGCTCGGGCGGATGGGGGCGAACATCGTCCGCCGCCTGACGAAGGCAGGTCATTCCTGCGTGGTCTTCGACGCCGATGCCGCCACCACCGCGAAGCTTGCGGCGGAAGGCGCGGAGGGCACCGCCTCGCTCGCCGATCTCTGCGGCAAGCTCGCAGCACCCCGCACCGTCTGGGTCATGCTCCCTGCCGGGGCCGTCACCGAGACGGCCATTACCGAGATCGCCAACCATCTCGCGCCCGGTGACACGATCATCGACGGCGGCAATACCTTCTGGAAGGACGATATCCGCCGGTCGAAGGCGCTGGCGGAGCGCGGCCTCACCTATCTCGATATCGGCACCTCGGGCGGCGTGTGGGGCCTGGAGCGCGGCTATTGCCTGATGATCGGCGGCGACACGGCCACCGTCACCCGGCTCGACCCGATCTTCCGGGCGCTCGCCCCCGGCCGCGGTGACATTCCCGAGACGCGCCATCGCGATGGCCGGGCCTCGACGGCCGAAGAAGGCTATCTCCATTGTGGGCCGAGCGGGGCCGGCCACTACGTCAAGATGATCCACAACGGCATCGAATACGGGATGATGCAGGCCTTCGCGGAAGGCTTCGACATCCTGCGCAACGCCGCCTCGCCGCGCCTGCCGGAGGCGGAGCGGCTGACCCTCGACGTCGCCGAGGTCGCCGAGGTCTGGCGGCGCGGATCGGTGGTCACCTCATGGCTCCTCGACCTCACCGCCGAGGCGCTGGCGAAGGACCCGGCGCTCGCCGAATTCTCCGGCCATGTGTCCGATTCCGGCGAGGGACGCTGGACGGTGGAGGCCGCCATCGAACAGGCGACGCCGGCGGAGGTGCTGACCTCGGCACTCTACACCCGCTTCCGCTCGCGGCAGGACCACACCTTCGCCGAGAAGGTGCTCTCCGCCATGCGCAAGGGCTTCGGCGGCCACCAGGAATCGAAATGAGCAGCGCCGCGCCCGCATCCACGACGGCGGCCCCGCTACCGACCGCCGTCATCGTCATGGGCGTCTCGGGCTGTGGCAAGTCCACGGTCGGCCACGCGCTGGCAGGCCATCTCGGCTGGGACTTCCGCGACGGCGACGCCTTCCACCCCACCGCCAATGTCGCGAAGATGCGCTCCGGCGCGCCGCTGACGGACGAGGACCGCTGGCCCTGGCTCGACGCCATCGCCGCCCATGCAACGGCCCTGGAGGCAACCGGTGGCCATGTGGTCATTGCCTGCTCGGCGCTGAAGCGGGCCTATCGCGACCGGCTGCGCGCGAGCGGTGCGCGCATCCGCTTCGTCCATCTCGCCGGCACCTATGAGCTGATCGACGCGCGGATGAAGGCGCGTGTGAACCACTTCATGCCGCCAAGTCTGCTGGCGAGCCAGTTCGCGACATTGCAGGCACCGCAGGCCGACGAGGCGGCGATCACCGTGTCGATCGACGCCCCTCCCGAGGCCATTGTCGCCACCGCCCTCGCCGCCCTCGGGGCCTGAGCTCAGCGCCGCCCGGGGAAGGCCTTGCGGTGGCGGGCGAGGTCCGCCATGGCGCCGGCCTTGAGGGTCGGCACGTCGCATTCGCCGATGACGATGCCGAAGCCGCGGGCAGCGCAGTCGGAAGCATCGCGCGTCGGCAGCGGGATGATGCCCGAGACCTTGCCCGCCTTGGTCACCGCCGCCACCGTGTCGTCGATGACCGACAGCAGCGCCGGGTCGGTGAGCTGGCCGAGCTTGTTCATCGAGCCGGCGAGATCGTTCGGGCCGATGAAGAGGCAGTCGACGCCGTCGATGGAAGCGATGGCATGGGCATCGCGCGCCGCCTCGACGCTCTCCACCTGCAGGGCGAGGAAGGTCTCTTCGTGGGCGACCGCGGCATAGTCCTCGTGGAAGCCGTAAAGGCCGGAGCGGGCGGCGGTGGCGGCGAAGCCGCGGCGCCCGCGCGGCGGATAGAGGCAGGACCGCACGATCGCATGGGCCTGGTCGACCGTGTCGACCATCGGCACCATGAAGGAATGGATGCCGGCGTCGAGCAGCCGCTTGAAATGGCTGGAATCGTGGCCGGGCACGCGCACCATGGCGTCGCCGCCGCCAGCCTCCACCGCCCGCACGCATTCCAGCACGTCCTTGACGTCGATGGGCGTGTGCTCGCTATCGATGAGGACGATGTCGTAGCCGGCCAGGGCATAGATCTCGCAAGCCGCGGGCGAGCCGGTGAAGACCCAGGCGCCGAGGAGCTTTTCGCCGGCACGGGCGCGGCGCTTGATGCGGTTGCGGATCATTCTGTCAGTCTCCGGTGGTGTGGATTGCGCTGGTCGGCGAGGACCTGGGCTGCCGCCTCGATGGCGGGCCGGTGGGGGATGCTGGGCTGGGCGCCGAAGGCGGTGCAGGCGAGCGAGCCGGCGGCGGCGGCAAATTCCACCGCGGTCTCGTAGCCGCGGCGGCGATCGATAGCGGCGGCGAATGCGCCGCAGAACGTGTCGCCGGCGGCCGTCGTGTCGACGACGTCGACGGGATAGGCCGGGGATTCGTGGCGGATGCCGTCGGCCCAGCACAGGGCGCCGGCCGCGCCCAGCGTCACCGCGACGGCAAGGCCATGGCGCTCGGAGAGGACCGCGGCCACCGCATCGGGCTCCCCCGTCACGCCGAGGCCCGCGCCGAGGGCCATGACCTCGTGCTCGTTGACCACGACCATGTCGAGGAGATCGGCGAGCTCGGCGGAGATGGGACCGGCGGGCGCGCGGTTGAGGATGATGCGGAGGTCGCGCGCGCGACCCCAGCGCGCGGCGGCGAGAAGCTCCGCCTCCGGCACCTCCCACTGCATCATCAGGATGTCGCGGGGCGCGGCGACAAGAGGATCGAGCGCCGAGGCCCTCACCGCGGCATTGGCGCCCGAGGCGACGATGATCTGGTTCTCGCCGGACGCATCCACGGCGATGAAGGCGGCGCCGGTGGGAGCGTCGAGGCGGGCGACATGGGTGAGGTCGACACCGGCGGCGGCAAGCTCGCTCAGGGCCGTGTCGGCGAAGGCGTCGCGCCCGACCGCCCCGACCAGGACCACATCGGCACCCGCGCGGCGGGCCGCCAGCGCCTGGTTGGCCCCCTTGCCACCGGGGATGACGTCATATCCGGGGCCCAGGACGGTCTCGCCGGCGCGCGGCAGGCGATCCACGCGCGCGACCAGATCGATGTTGATGGAGCCGAAGACGATGATCATGGACAGGGGCGCGGGCGGGAGCCTCACGCTTGCGCGGCCATCCCCCGCGGGTCAAGGCACGGAGCGGCGGGGCGGCCCTGCATCGGGGATGCGACCCTTGCGCGCTTTTCATTTGCCCTTCACGTCACAGCGCTCCATCTGAACGGCATGACATCCCCCGCCACCATCGCCGTCGATGCGCTCGTGAAGGATTACGGACCCGTCCGCGCCGTGGACGGCATCTCCTTCGCTGTCGCATCCGGCTCGACCGCGGCGCTGCTCGGCGGCAACGGCGCCGGCAAATCCACCACCATCGGCATGATCATGGGGCTGGTGAAGCCGACCTCCGGCACCGTCACCGTGCTCGGGACCGACATGGCGCGCCGCCGCCACGATGTGCTGCACCGGATGAACTTCGAGAGCCCTTACGTGGACATGCCACACCGGCTGACGGTTCGGCAGAACCTCACGGTCTTCGGGATGCTCTACGGCGTCGCCGATATCCGCGGGAGGATCGCCACCCTGGCGGAGGCGCTGGACCTCGTCGACCTGCTCGACCGGCCCTCGGGCAAGCTCTCGGCGGGACAGAAGACGCGCGTTGCTCTGGCAAAAGCCCTCGTCAACGAGCCCGAGGTGATGCTGCTCGACGAGCCGACCGCCTCGCTCGATCCCGACACGGCTGACTGGATCCGCTCGCATCTCGAGCGCTACCGGGCGGCGCGGGGGGCGACGATCCTGCTCGCCTCGCACAATATGGGCGAGGTCGAGCGGCTCTGCGACCGCGTCATCATGCTGAAGCAGGGGAGGATCGAGGACGACGCCGCGCCCGGCGAACTGGTGCGCCGCTATGGCCGCAGCAATCTCGAGGAGGTCTTCCTCGACGTCGCGCGCGGCCGCAGGGAGGCCGCGGCATGAGCTGGTCCGGCCGCCGCACCCGCGTGAAGATCTGCTGCATCTCCTCCGCTGCGGAGGCGCGCATGGCGATCGATGCCGGCGCCGATGCGCTCGGCTTCGTCGCGGCGCGGCAGTCCGGGCCGGGCTTCGTCGACGACGCGGCGATCCGTGCCATTGCCGGCGAGGTGCCGCCGCCTTTGGCGACCTTCCTGCTCTCCGCTCATCTCACCGGCGCGGCGATGGCCGAGCACGCCCGCCATTGCGGCATCAACACGGTCCAGGTCGTCGACCATGTCGACCCTTCCGAACTTGCCGTGGTGGCGGTGGCAGCCCCCCTCGTCCGCCGTGTCCAGGTGATCCACGTGGAAGGGCCGCAGGTGCTGGACCTCATCCCGCGCTACGAGGCCTATGTGCATGCCTTCCTGCTCGATTCCGGCAAGTCGGGCGGCACGATGACCGAGCTCGGCGGCACCGGCCGCACCCATGACTGGGATGTGAGCCGCGCCTTCGTCGCGCGCTCGTCGCGGCCGGTCTTCCTCGCCGGCGGGCTCACCCCCGCCAATGTCGGCGAGGCCATCCGCACGGTCAGGCCCTTCGGCGTCGACCTCTGCTCGGGGGTGCGGACCGGCGGCCATCTCGATCCGGCCAAGCTCTCCGCCTTCATGGACGCGGTGTCGGCGGCATGACCTTCTCGGTGACCCGCGTCGCGGCCCTGTGCCTGCGCTACCTCTATCTGCTGGTTTCGTCCTGGCCGCGGCTGCTCGAGCTCATCTACTGGCCGATCCTCAACCTGCTGACCTGGGGCTTCCTGCAGACTTATGCCATGGGCTCGACCAACCAGACGCTGTTCGTCGGCGGCGCGCTGGTCTCGGGGCTGCTGCTCTGGGAGGTGCTGTTCCGCGGGCAGATCGGCTTCTCCGTGTCGTTCCTGGAGGAGGTCTGGTCGCGCAATCTCGGCAACATCCTGATGAGCCCCTTGAGGCCCATCGAGTTCGTCGCGGCACTGATGACCATGAGCCTCCTGCGCCTGGCCGTCGGGATGATCCCGACGGTGATCCTGGCGGTGGCCTTCTTCGGCTTCGACCTCGCCCGTCTCGGCATCGGCTTTGCCGCCTTCTTCGCCCTGCTGGTGATCACGGGATGGGCGGTCGGCCTTGTCGTCTGCGGCCTCATCCTGCGGCACGGGCTCGGGGCCGAGAGCCTCGCCTGGACCATCATGTTCGTCTTCTGGCCGCTCTGCTGCGTCTACTACCCCTTGAGCGTCCTGCCCGGCTGGATGAAGCCGCTGGCGCTTGCCCTGCCGCCGACGCATGTCTTCGAGGGGATGCGGGCGGTGCTGTCGCAAGGCGTGCTGCGGCTCGACCTCCTCGCCTATGCGACGGTCCTCAACATCATCTGGATCGCCATTGCAGCCTTCGCCTTCGCAGCGCTGCTGGAAAAGGCGCGCGATGCCGGCTCGCTGCTCTCCAGCGGCGAGTGAGGCTTTGCCGGCTGCTACTTTCGGCTGATGTGCCCCTGAAGGCACGTTAAGCACCGGTTAACCCGGTGTCCCACAGGCTGGGGATTGCCCAAGCTGTCATCAGCAGGTTACAAATTTCGGCAGTGCAGCAAACCGGGAACCTCGCGTGCCGGTGACGCGTCTCCGCCCTGAAGGCCCGGGATCCCGCCGGACCCGGTCGACGTCATCGCGGGCCCACCCTTCGGAGGCATTGCGTGCTCTACCACTTCTATGAAGCGACCCATGCCATGCTTTCGCCCTACCGGGCGATGGCAGATGCGACCAAGCTGGCGCTGAACAACCCGGTCAATCCCTTCTCCCACCTGCCCATGGCCAAGCAGATGGCCGCCGCCGCCGAGCTCTTCGAGCGGGCGACGCGGCGCTACGGCAAGCCCGGCTTCAACCTGCCCACCGCCCTCGTCGGCGGCGAGCGGGTGGCGGTGACCGAGCAGGTCGTGTGGAAGCGCCCCTTCTGCGACCTCATCCATTTCCAGCGCGCCCTGCCGCGCGGCCGCAAGGCCGACCCGAAGGTGCTGATCGTCGCGCCGATGTCCGGCCACTACGCCACGCTGCTGCGCGGCACGGTCGACACCTTCCTGCCGAACCACGAGGTCTTCATCACCGACTGGGCCGATGCCCGGATGGTGCCGATGGCTGAGGGCCGCTTCGACCTCGACGACTATGTCGACTACGTCGTCTCCATGCTGCATTTCCTCGGCCCCGACACCCATGTCATGGCCGTCTGCCAGCCGGCCGTGCCGGTCTTTGCGGCGGTCGCCCGCATGGAGGCCGAGGACGACCCCTATGTGCCGACGACGCTGACCCTCATGGGCGGGCCGATCGACACACGGTCGAACCCGACCGCCGTCAACAAGCTGGCGGAAGAGCGCGGCACCGACTGGTTCCGCCGCAACGTCATCACCACGGTGCCGTTCCCGCATCCCGGCATGATGCGGCCGGTCTATCCGGGCTTCCTGCAGATTAACGGCTTCATGTCGATGAACCTCGACCGCCATGTCGACGCCCATCGCGAGCTGTTCCGCAACCTGGTGAAGGGCGACGGCGACGGCGCCCAGAAGCACCGCGAGTTCTACGACGAGTATCTGGCGGTGATGGACCTGACCGCCGAGTTCTACCTGCAGACCATCGAGCGGGTCTTCGTCGAGCACCACCTGCCGCGCGGCATCATGATGCACCGCGACCGGCCGGTGGACCCGAAGGCCATCCGGCGCGTGGCTCTTCTCACCGTCGAGGGCGAGAAGGACGACATCACCGGCGGCGGCCAGACGCTGGCGGCCCATGGCCTCGCCACCTCCATCCCCGAGGACATGCGCCACCACCATCTGCAGCCGGCGGTCGGCCATTACGGCGTGTTCAACGGCTCGCGCTTCCGCGCCGACATTGCCCCGCGCGTCATGGATTTCATGCGCACCCACGCCTATCGCAAGGCGCAGGGGTCCAAGACCGCGGCGAAGCCGGCAGCCGAGAAGCCCTCTGCCAAGTCGGCCGTGCTGAAGATGATCCGCGGCGGCCGCTGACGCCCACCCGGATACCTCTGTCCATGGCAGCAGCCGGCAGCAGGGCGGCCCTTCGCCCCGCTGCCGCAGTGGCCTCCGGGCCGCCGACTCGCTATCCTCGCCCCATGTCCATCATTCGTCGGCTCTTCCAGCGCGAACCCGACCCGGAGGCCATCACGGTCTCCCACGAGGGGGTCGCCTACACGGTCGCCATCCGCCGCCTGGCCCAGGCGCGGCGGTTCACGCTGCGCGTGCGCTCGACCTCCCGTGACGCTGTGCTGTCCATGCCGGCGCGGGCCCGCATCGCCGATGCCATCGGTTTTGCCGAGCGCCACGGCGCCTGGATCGCCACCCGCCTCAACCGCATCCCCGACCGCCTTGCCTTCCTTCCCGGTGCCTCGGTGCCGCTGCGCGGCGTGCCGCACACCATCTCCCACCGGCCTGACCGGCGCGGCACGGTCTGGGTGGAGAACGGGTCGATCCTGGTGGCGGGGGAGGCGGAGTTCGTCTCACGGCGTGTCAGGGACTTCCTCAAGCGCGAGGCGCGCAAGGACCTCGAGGCGGCGACGCGCCGCTATGCCGATCGCCTCGGCGTCAAGGTCACCCGCATCGGCATCCGCGACCAGGCGAGCCGCTGGGGCTCGGCCTCCTCGACCGGGGCGATCAACTATTCCTGGCGGCTCATCCTCGCGCCGCCCTTCGTGCTCGATTATCTCGCGGCCCACGAGGTGGCGCATCTCAAGGAGATGAACCACTCGCCGCGCTTCTGGCGCATCGTCAAGGATCTCTGCCCGGGCATGGAGCCGGCCAAGGCCTGGCTGCGGGCGCATGGCGCCAACCTGCACCGCTACGAGGGCTGACGCCTCAGGCGAGCTGCTTCTGCAGGAAGACGAGGTCGAGGCGGCGGCCGAACTTCTCGCCGATGCCCGGCATGCGCCCGACCTCAATGAAGCCGGCGCGGCGATGCAGCTTCAGCGACGGCGTGTTGCTGCCCTCGACGCCGCCGACGATGACATGCTTGCCGGCCTCCCTGGCGCGCGCAGTAAGCGCCTCGACAAGGGCGAGGCCGATGCCACGGCCGCGGGCCTCTCCCGAGACATAGACCGAGTGCTCGACCGCGTTGCGATAGCCCGACCAGGCGCGGAACTGGAGATAGGAGCCGAAGCCGACGACGCGGCCGCCATCCTCGGCCACCAGCACCGGATTGCCACCGGCGCGGCGCTCGGAGAACCAGGCGCGGCGCTCGTCAAGGTCCACCGGCTCGTCGGACCAGACCGCCGTGCTGGCGACGATGGCGTCGTTGATGATCTCGAGGATCACCGGCAGGTCCTCATCGGTCGCCTCGCGGACGATCGCGGCGCTGGGTGGCGCGTTGCGGGGCGGGGTGAGGTCCTTGAGGTAGAAGGTGGTGTCGCAGAAGCCGCCATCCGGCCAGAGGGCGAAATCCGGCACGAAGCCGAAGCGCGACCAGCCGCCCCGCTCATAGACGCGCCGGGCCTCCTCGCTGCCGGTGTCGAGGATGAGGAGCGTGCGGCCACGAGCGAGCGCTTCCTCCTCCACCCGGCGCAGCAGCGAGCCGGCAATGCCCTGGCGGCGGCCGTCGCTGTGCACCAGCATCTTCTTGACCTCGGCGCGATGCGGCTGGTTCGGCGGCATGTCGAGGCCGAGCTGGGCGGTGCCGATGACGCGGTCACCGAGGAAGGCGGCGACCAGGACCGTGTCTCCCGCAGCAACGCTCGAGGCAACCTTGCCGAAATAGGCCTCACCATCCGCCGACGTGTAGGGGTTCATGAAGCTGACCGAGGCGCCCTTGGTGACGCAGTCGGTGAGGACGGCCGCAAGGCCCGGCACGTGGCGGGCGGCGGCCTCGGGGCCGAGGGTCTCGATGGTGATCATCGGCGGAGCCCTCCGGAGGTGTTGGGCACGAGGACGACGCAGTAGCGCGCCGGCTGGTCGGTGCGGTTTTCGAAGACGAGGGGATAGTCGAGGCGCATCACCCGGCAGTCGCCGGGGCCAAGATCGCTGACAAGGCCGTCATAGGAGAGGGTCAGCGTGCCCTCCAGCACCCAGACGAACTGCTCGACGGGGATGACGACGATGTTGTCATAGGCGACGCGCTTGCCGGCGGGCAGCATGACCTCGACGATGTCGGTGCCCGACGCGTTGGGCGGGGCGACGTTGCGGCGGGTATAGCCGGTCTCGGGATCGGTGCGAACCGCGGTCGTGGCGGCGCGGCGCACCGGATCGGGCTTGGGCTGCGGCTTCTCGAAGAGGGTGCCGAGGGTGACGCCAAGCGCCGCACCGAGCTTGACCAGGAGCACGGCCGTGGCGCTGGCCTCGGCCCGCTCGATCCGCGAGATCATGGCACGGGAAACGCCGGAGAGCGCCGCGAGCTGGTCGAGGGTCAGGCCCTTGGCAGCGCGGAGCTCGCGCACGCGTTGGGCGACCACCTGGTCGAGATCGTCTGGGGCAGTAGCTGTCTCCATGATTGGAGACTACATTTCTCTCATAGTAGAATCAAGTGCCGATTGCCGCGACGGCCGCTTCCAACCGCGCGAGATCCTCCGGGCGCGACAGGCGGTGGTCGCCGTCCTTGATCAGCGTGACCACCACATCGTCGCGGGCCATCTTCTCGGCGAGCAGCATGGCGTGGCGCCAGGGCACGTCCGGATCCTCCATGCCCTGGAGGATGTGGACGGGACAGCCGGTCTCGACGAGGCCGCCGAGGACGAGGTTCCGGCGGCCGTCCTCGATGAGGGCGCGGGTGATGGGATAGCCGCCCTCGTCATAGGCGGAGGGCCGCACCCAGCGGCCTTCGGTCATGATGGTGGCGCGAACCTCCTGCGAGAAGGCCGGCCACATCAGCGCCTCGGTGAAGTCGGGCGCGGGGGCAATCAGCACCATGCCGGCAGGAGGCGCGGGCAGGCGCCGCACCGCCAGGAGGCTGATCCAGCCGCCCATGGAGGAACCGACGAGGATCGGCCGGGGCCCGGCGAGGCCGATCATGGCCACCGCCTCCTCGGCCCAGCGCGAGATGGTCCCCGCCTCGAAATCGCCCTCCGATTCGCCATGGCCGGAATAGTCGAAGCGCAGGAAGGCGCGGCCCTCGCGGCTTGCCCAGGCGGAGAGCGCCGCGGCCTTGGTGCCCTTCATGTCGGACTTGAAACCACCCAGCCAGACGACGGTCGGTCCCTTGCCGGAGACCTGCCGATAGGCGATCCGCCGGGCCTCGGCGCCGGTGCCGACGGTCAGGAAGTCCGGCGGGGGAAGCTCAGTCATGGCGGCGGCTCCGGCGGTTGGGGGACGCGCCCTGCCTAGCCCCGCCTGTGACATCGGAGCAAGGGCCTGGCTGAAAATGCAGCGAACCATTGACTTCTGCGGGTTTTCTCCCGATCTTCGCCGTCCTTCGGAGCATCGCCGCAGGCCAGCCTTCCAGCCATCGGGCGGGAGTGGCCGCGACCGATCCCCCGGACCCCTTCAACGACGTCAAGGAGACGCCCCATTCGCAGACCCATGAGAGCCGCCGCCCCCGTCGAGCGTGACGGGCCGCGCATCAACGACATGATCCGTGTCCGCGAGGTCCAGCTGATCGACGCCGAGGGCGAAAACCGCGGCGTCGTCCCGACGCGCGACGCCGTCCAGATGGCGGTCGAAGCCGGCCTGGACCTGGTGGAAGTGGCGCCGAACGCCGTCCCGCCCGTCTGCAAGATCATGGACTACGGCAAGTTCAAGTTCCAGGAGCAGAAGAAGGCCGCTGAGGCCCGCCGGAACCAGAAGACTGTCGAGGTCAAGGAGATCAAGCTGCGTCCCGGCATCGACGATCACGACTACGACACGAAGATGAAGGCGATGAAGCGGTTCTTCGAGGAAGGCGACAAGGTGAAGGTCACCCTGCGCTTCCGCGGCCGCGAAATGGCGCACATGGATCTCGGTGTGAAGGTCCTCGACCGGGTGAAGGTCGACACGGTGAACATTGCCAAGGTCGAGCAGGAATCGCGGCTCGAGGGCCGGCAGATGATCATGGTGCTCGCGCCCAAATGAGGGTTGCGGCCTGAGGGCCGCCAACGGCATTGTCCCGAGCGCCTGCGACACCGTCGCGGGCGCTTTCCTTTTTCAGCGGACCCGAGCGCACCCATGTCGAACCACAAGGACATCAAGACCCTGCGCCGCGAGCTTGCCGCCGCCCTCAGGCTGGCGGCGGCCCAGGAGCTCAACGAGGGCATCTGCAACCATTTCTCGGTGGTCGTGCCGGGCCCCGAGGAGCGCTACCTCATCAATCCCTATGGGATCCACTGGGGCGAGATGCGCCCCGACGACCTCCTGCTGATCGACGGCGACGGCCATATCCACGATGGCTGGGGCGAGGTCGAGGCGACAGCGCGCAACATCCATATTGCCGGCCACCGCGCCAATCCGCGCCACCAGGCGATCCTGCACGTCCACATGCCCTATGCGACCGCGCTCACCATGGTCGAGGGCGGCAAGCTGGAAATGGCGCACCAGACCGCCTGCCGCTTCCTCGGCCGGACCGCCTACCAGGGCTTCGGCGGCGTCGCGCTGAACGCCGAGGAGGGCGAGCGCATCGCCCAAGCGCAGAAGGACAATCCGCATGCCGACATCATCTTCCTCGAGCATCACGGCGTGACCATCGGCGGGCCGACGGTCGGCATCGCCTTCGATGACCTCTACTACCTGGAGCGGGCCTGCAAGCAGCAGGTGCTGGCCCAGTCCACCGGCCTGCCGCTGAAGATCATTCCCGAGGAGCAGGCCCGCCAGACCGCCCGCGAATGGATGCAGGTCCTCGAGTATCAGGCCACGAAGCATTTCGAGGCGCTGATGCGGTTGAACGGTTTGTGACAGACCTGTGCGCCGCAGCAGTGGCGCCCTAAATTGGAATGGTGCTAAACGGGCGCCCGGCCTTGATCGACGTCAAGGCCACGCCGGACGAGTGCCTGCACAGTCCGGTATCCCCCGACGTCTGCCGGGGCTCGCACAGACCGGACGAGCCATGACCTACACCGACTTTTTCCGATCGGCCATCGATCGATTGAAGGACGAACGCCGCTACCGGGTCTTCGCTGACCTCGAACGCAAGGTCGGGCAGTTCCCGCAAGCCACCTGGCATTCTCCCGACGGGCCCCGCGACGTCGTCATCTGGTGCTCGAACGACTATCTCGGCATGGGCCACCACCCCTCGGTGACGGCCGCCATGGCCGAGACGGCGATGACCATGGGCGCGGGTGCCGGCGGAACCCGCAACATTTCCGGCACCTCCCATCCGATCGTCGAGCTGGAGCGCGAGCTCGCCGACCTCCATGGCAAGGAAGCGGCCCTCGTCTTCACCTCCGGCTACATCTCCAACCAGGCCGGGATCTCCACCATCGCCAAGCTGCTGCCCGACTGCCTCATCCTGTCGGACGCGCTGAACCACAATTCGATGATCGAGGGCGTGCGCCAGTCCGGCTGCGAGCGGGTCATCTTCCGCCACAACGACCTCGCCCATCTCGAAGAGCTGCTGATCGCGGCCGGTCCCGAGCGCAACAAGCTCATCGTCTTCGAGAGCGTCTATTCGATGGACGGCGACGTCTCGCCGATCGCGGCGATCTGCGACCTCGCGGAGCGCCACCGCGCCATGACCTATATCGACGAGGTCCATGCGGTCGGCATGTACGGCCCGCGCGGCGCCGGCGTCGCCGAGCGCGACGGCCAGATGCACCGGCTCGATGTCATCGAGGGCACGCTCGGCAAGGCCTTCGGCGTCATGGGCGGCTATATTGCCGGTTCGGCCGCGGTCATCGACGCGGTGCGTTGCCATGCGCCCGGGTTCATCTTCACCACCGCCCTGCCGCCGGCGGTTGCCGCCGCGGCTGCGGCCGCCATTCGCCACCTCAAGACCTCGTCGGTCGAGCGCGACATGCAGCAGCGCCAGGCGGCGCGGGCGAAGCGTGTCCTGTCGCTTGCCGGCCTGCCGGTGATGGCGAGTGACACGCATATCGTGCCGGTGCTGGTGGGCGATGCCGAGAAGTGCAAGGCGGCGAGCGACCTGCTGCTCCGCCGGCACGGCATCTACATCCAGCCGATCAATTATCCGACCGTGCCGAAGGGCACCGAGCGGCTGCGCATCACGCCGGGCCCGGCCCATACCGACGCGATGGTCGACGACCTCGCGGCAGCGCTGCTCGATGTCTGGATGGAACTGGACCTGTCGCTGCAGCGCTACCAGGCCGCGGCGGAATAGGGCCGATCAGGCGGGGACGGGTTCGCCCGCGCGCACGCGGGCGAGCGGCAGGCGGGCCAGCACGCGGTCGATCTCGGCGGGCCGCATGAGACGGAAGCGGACCGGCGACTTGTGGACGTCGGTGAGCGGCTTGCCGGTCGCCACGCGCCAAGCGTGGATGAGCTGCTCATGGGTTTCCGCATCGACCCCGGCAATGTGGCAGATGGCGCCGAGCGCCTTCTCATCGTCGCGCTCGAGGATCTTGCGGCCGGCGTCGCGGTCGCGGCCGATGCACCGCATCAGCAGGTCCATGGCGGGCACGATCTGCCGATCCTCCGCGAGGGCCTGGAGCTGGGCAAGAAGCTCGTCACCCGTCGGCACCTGGCTCGCCGCGGGCGCGGTGAACTTGCTGGCGATGTCGGGCGGGCAGTCCGGCCGCTGCGCCAGGGTGGAGCGGACCGCGGCATCGCCGCCGTGCCTGTCGACAATGCGGGCGAAGCCTTCGGCGGTGAGCTGGGCACCGACATTGCGCACGAGCACGAGAACGGTCGCCGCCTCGCCGAGCTGGACGATGGTCTCGGCGATCAGGGCGGAGACACGCTGGCGCTTGGCGATGATCTGCATGTGCTCCTGCCGATCAGCGGCGCAGACCTTCATCATCACGTCGTCGGTGAGGTCGGGCGCCGACAGGATGGCCTCGGCCACGGCAATGACGTCACAGGCGAGGGTGGTCGCGGCCTCCGGCAGGGCGGACGAGCAGCGCGCGAGCTTCGGCGAGGCGCGCACGCGGGTCGGCATCGGCGCCTCGCGCAGCGCCTCGGCCACGATATTGTCGAGCACGAGCGCCTTGCGCGAGGCGACATCCGGCCGCTCGCGGGAAATTTCGTCAACGAGCTCCTCGACCAGCGCCCCGCGCAGCTTGGGCGCGAGGGCACCGATCATCGCGTTGATCGGCTTCAGGGCATCGTCGAGCTGCGTCGTCATCCAGGGGACCTTTGGGCCGAGAGGATGCCCAACATGTCTTAACCAGCACTGAAAATACCTGCGGTCCGGGATTGTGGATTTATGCACCATGTCGGCGCCGCGCGGCAGCCGCCCGCTGGGCTGTCTCGACTTGGCATGGCCCGCTTCTAGGATCGGCCGCGCTTGTCTCGCCCAAACCCTGGACCCTGCCCATGACCTCCGCTTCCGGCCCCTTCGACCTCGTCATCCGCGGCGGCCGCATCGTCGACCCGGCAAGCGGGCGGGACGGCACGGGCGATGTCGCGGTGAAGGACGGCAAGATCGCCGCGGTCGGCACCGTGGCGGGAGAGGGCCGGCGCGAGATCGACGCGCGCGGCCTCGTCGTCACCCCCGGCTTCATCGACCTCCACGCCCATGGGCAGACGGTCGCGGCGGACAGGATGCAGGCCTTCGACGGCGTCACCACCACGCTGGAGCTTGAGGCCGGCGTGTTGCCCATCGCGCTCTGGTACGAGACCCAGGCGCGCAAGGGCCGCGTGCTGAACTACGGCACCGCCGCCAACTGGGTCTTCGCCCGCATCGCCGCGATGATCGGCGCCGAGCCCGAGGCCGACCTCGCCTTCATGGGCCGCAATTCCAACGACAAGCGCTGGATCGAGAATGTCGCCTCCGACACCGAGGTGAAGGAGATCCTCACCCGCCTGCGCCAGGGCCTGGACGAGGGGGCCATCGGCATCGGCATCCTCAACGCCTATGCGCCGGGCGCGGGCGTGAAGGAAATGACGTCGGTGTGCCAGCTCGCCGCCGAACGCGCCGTGCCGACCTATACCCATGTCGCCTATGCCTCGAATGTCGATCCGCGCAGCTCGGTGGAGGCCTATATCCGCCTCGTCGGCTATGCGGGGGCGACCGGCGCGCACATGCATATCTGCCACTTCAACTCGACCAGCCTGCAGGACGTGGAGCAGGCGTCGCGGCTGATCGCCAAGGCCCAGGCGCAGGGCCTGAACATCACCGTTGAAGCCTATCCCTATGGCACCGGCTCGACCGTGCTGGGCGCGACCTTCTTCGCCGATCCGCAGTTCAAGGAGCGCACCGGCGGGACCTATGAGGCCATCGAGATGGTCGATACCGGCCGCACGTTCCACAATCGCGAGGAACTGCTCGCCGCCCAGGCGCAGGATCCCGGCTCGCTGGTTCTGTGGCATTTCCTCGACGTCGAGGCCAATCCGCGCCATCGCGACCTGCTCGACGTGTCGATCCTCCATCCCGGCGGCGCCATCGCCTCGGATGCCATGCCCTGGACCAATCCGGACGGCTCGGTCTACGACGGCGAGGCCTGGCCGCTCCCCGAGGGCACGAGCTCGCATCCGCGCTCATCCGGCACCTTCACGCGGTTCCTGCGCCAGTATGTCCGCGAGCGCGCCATGCTGCCGCTGATCGACGGCATCGCCAAGTGCACGCTGATCCCGGCCGACATCCTCGGCCCCAGCACGCCGGCGATGCGGGCCAAGGGCCGGCTCGCGGTCGGCGCCGATGCCGACATCGCCGTGTTCGACTGGGACAGCCTCACCGACCGCGCCGAGTTCAAGGCGATGAACCGCGCGGCGGAGGGCATGCGCCACGTCATCGTCAATGGCGAGCCCGTCATCACCGACGGCGCGCTGGTGCGCGAGGCGCGACCCGGCAAGCCCGTCCGGCGGCCGGTGAAGGTCGGCTGAGGCGGCAATGGCCGTTCCGGTCATTCTCGTCACCGGCTTCCTCGGTGCCGGCAAGACGACGCTGATCAACCACCTGCTCACCCATGCCGGCGGCCGCCGGCTGGCCGCGGTGGTCAATGATTTCGGCGCGGTGAACATCGACGCGGCGCTCATCGCCGAGAACGCCGACGGCGTCATGAGCCTCGCCAATGGCTGTATCTGCTGCTCGCTGCAGGGCGACCTCCTGAGGACCCTGTCGAGCCTGCTGCGGCGCGACCCGTGCCCTGAGGGCATCGTCATCGAGACGAGCGGCGTGTCGGACCCGGCCGAGGTGGTGCGGACGCTGCTCGATCCGGTGGTCTGGCGTGAGGCGCCGCTGGAGACGGTGATCGCGGTGGCCGATGCCGCGGCGCTTGCTGCCGATCCGGCCCTGCTTGATGACACGCTCTGCCGCTCGCAGGTGGCGAGCGCCGACATCGTGGCGCTCAACAAGGCGGATCTCGTCGACGCGGCGGGGCTGGCCCGCGCCCGCGCCGCTCTGACGCGGCTCAAGCCCGAGCGGGTGATCTTCGACGCCAGCGCGGGCGCCATCGCCCCCGAACTCGCCTTTGCCGGAACCGGCCACCAGCCGGTCGCGCCGGACCCGCGCGCCGCGGAGCGGGCGCGCTTCGCCACGCCGCGTTTCGAGAGCACGACCTTCGAAAGCAGCGAGCCCCTCTCGCTGCCCGGCTTCCAGCAGGCGATGACACGGCTCGCCCCACACCTCATCCGCGCCAAGGGCTTCGTCTCCTTCGCCGAGCATCCCGGCCGGGTCATGCTCTTCCAGCTCGTCGGCGATCGGGCGACGCTCGGTCCGGCGCCACCGGGAGCGGAACCGGGCGCGACACGCCTCGTGCTCATCGCCGAGATGGGCCGGCTCACCGCGAGCGGCGCCGAGGAGGCGCTCAACCGTTGCGTGACCGCCACGCCGGCCTGATCCTTCACAACCGGCGATTGACTTCGCGGGGCGTGGGGCGGTAGCTGACCGCCATGTGGCTTTTCCGTGGCGACCGTTTCAAGACCGCGCGCAGCGTCCTCGCTGCGACGCTGATCTATGTCGTCGCCGCCACCGGCATGCTCGGCTCCATCGCGCGGGCCGCCAGCGGGCTTGAATCCTCTGGCTTCGTGGTGATCTGCACCATGGAGGGAACCGGCATCGCTGCCGATGGCTCCGGCCCGGTCACCAAGGCGCAGACGGCGCAGCATTGCGGCCTCTGCCAGGCCGGCACCGCCATTGCCACGCCGCCTGTCTCCGAGGGCGTGCCGGTCGCCGAGCCGGTCGCCGCCCCGCTGCCGCTCGCCCGACCCGCCCTGCTCGCACCCATCCGCTCCTTCGAGGGCTGGATCGGCACGCGGCCACCCCGCGCGCCTCCTTTCGCCATCTGATCACGACCTGAACCTTCGGGAGCGGCCTTCGCGCCGTCCCGCGTCGTCATCATTTGTCGAAACGCGCCATCATGAACCGCATCTCTCCGACGCGCGCGGGGCTCATTGCCCTTGCCGCGGCCTCGCCCCTCGCCATTGCGACCGCTGAGGCCCAGACCACCGAACTGCCGACCATCACCATCGAGGGCCAGCCCTCCGGGACCGGGACCGGCGGCAGCCTGACCTCTCCGGCCATCGAGACGCAGCGCCGCGCCGTGCAGAGCACCGCCGGCTCGGTCTCGCATATCGATGCCGAGACCACCCGCAACACCTATGCGACGAACCTGCGCGACGTCCTTCAGGACACGCCGGGCGTTCTCGTGCAGAACCGCTACAGCCAGGAGATCCGCCTCTCCATCCGCGGCTCGGGCCTGGCCCGCGCCTTCCACACCCGCGGCATCGAGATCCTGCAGGACGGCGTGCCGACCAACCTCGCCGACGGCTCCGGCGACTTCTACCAGATCGACCCGCTGGCCCTGCGCGCCATCGAAGTGTTCCGCGGCGGCAACGCCCTGCCCTTCGGCTCCTCGACGCTCGGCGGCGCCATCAATTTCGTGACGCCGACCGCGTACACGGCGACCGCGCCCAACGTGTTCAGCATCGAGGCCGGCTCCTTTGGCACGATCCGCGGCCATGGCTCGGTGTCGCGGGTGATGGGCGACTGGGACTTCCACGCCTCCGGTACCGTCACCCATTCGGACGGCTGGCGCGCCCACGAACAGCAGACCCTTGGCCATTTCAACGCCAATGTCGGCCGGCGCATCTCCGATCGCGTCGAGGCGCGCTTCTATGTCGGCGCCTACTACACGGACGTGAAGCTGCCGGGCACACTGACCTACGGGGCGGCGATGACCAATCCGCGCCAGGCCTCTGCAACGGCCCTCTCCGGTGACCAGGCCCGCAACACCTATGTCCAGCGCTTCGCCAACGTCACCTCGATCAAGCTGGACTTCGGCCAGCTCGACATCACCAGTTGGGCGATCCACAAGCACCTCAACCACCCGATCTTCCAGGTGCTCGACCAGGACGGCTGGACCTACGGCATCTCGCCGCGCTTCACCGGTTCGTTCAACCTCGGCGGCTATCGCAACGACCTGATCGTCGGCGCGCGCATCTTCGCCGGTACCAACCAGGCGTTCCAGTTCGTCAATGCCGGCAATGCCGTACGCGGCGTGCAGACGGTGAACGCCCGCCAGCTCGCCTCCAACTATGAGACCTGGTTCGAGAACCGCTTCTTCATCCTGCCGCAGCTGGCGCTCACCGCCGGAATGAAGGCCTATGTGGCGAAGCGCGACTTCTCCGGCACGCTCAACATGAACACCCTGCCGGTGGCGGTGGATACGGGCATCACCTATTCCGGCGTCAATCCGCGGGTTGGCCTGCTGTGGGAACCGGTGCGCGACGTCCAGGTCTTCGCCAACATCACCCGCTCGTCCGATGTGCCGGACTTCTCCGACCTGACGCAGACGACGGCCACCACCACCGCCTTCGTGCCGTTGAAGGCGCAGACCGGCACCACCTTCGAGGTGGGCACCCGGGGCCGCTACGGCGCCTTCACCTGGGAGGCGACGGCCTATCGGGCGGACCTGCGCAACCAGATGCTGCAGTTCAACACCGGCGTCGGCATCCCCGCCGCCACGTTCAACGCGCCGCGCACGCAGTTGCAGGGTGTCGAACTCGCCGCGAGCGTTGATCTCTCGCGCAACCTCACCGGCCACGATGACCGCCTGACGCTGAAGCAGGTCTGGACCTGGTCCGACTTCCGCTTCGTGAACGACCCGACCTACGGCAACAATCGCCTGCCGCTGGCGCCCGAGCACGTGCTGCGGACGTCGCTGACCTATGCCCATCCCGCCGGCTTCTCGATCACGCCGGCCATCGACATCGTGCCGCAGGGCGCCCTGGTCGATTATCGCAACACGTTCCGCGTGCCGGGATATGCGCTGTTCGGTGTGAGCGCGGCGGCGAAGCTGCCGAATGGCGGCGAGGCCTTCGTCGACATCCGCAACATCGCGGACAAGCGCTATATCTCCGATTTCGGCCCGGTGGTGCAGTACAATCCGGCGAGCACCGCCACCTTCTATCCGGGCACCGGCCGCAGCATCTATGGCGGCGTCCGGGTGAAGTTCTGATGTAATGTTGTATCATCGGCCAGGGCGCCCGCGCCCCGGCCCTCCCCCGTCCCGCGCCAGGACCCCCATGCGCCTCGACACCGAAATCGCCGTGCTGGATGCGCCGGCCCCGCAAGGGGTCGCGGTGCCGGCCGTGCGCGTCGCGGCGGTGGCGGTGGAGGGCGCGGTGGCGCCCGCCGTGGCGGCGCTGGTTGCAGCGCCGTCGGCCGAGACGGCACCGCTGCCGGTGGTGCCGGAGGGCACGGCCATTGCGGTCGCGTCCCGCTGGCGGCTTCTCCTCGCCATCACCGCCATTGCCTCGGTGGCACTGCACGGGGTCGTCATCGCCGCCTTCATGACCATGAGCACCACGCCGCAGCGGGCCGACCTTCCGGCGGTGGAGGTGGAGATGGTCGAGGCGGATGCCGAACCGCCGCCAGCCGCCGCTGCGGCCGCGACGGAGGCCATGCCGGTGAAGCAACCGCCGGACATGGCACCGGCGGAGATCGCCCTGCCGCCGATGGAGGAGATCCCGCTTCCCGCCGATCTCATGCCGCCACCCGTGGCCGAGGCGCCGGCGCCTCCGGTGGAGGTCGCGGAAGCCCCACCGCCGCCGCAACCTGAGCCGATGGTGGAGCGCCCCATCGTCATCGAGCCGCCGGCGGAGATTCCGGCGCTCTCGGCGGAACTGACCCCGCCCCGACCACCGCCAGTGGCCGTGCCGGCCCCAGTGCAGCCCATCGTCCAGCCGCGCCGCGAGCCACCACGGCCGGTCGTGCGCCGCGAGGAGCCGGCGCGCGAGCGGGTCGCCCGGCCCGCGCCGCCACGTCCGCCAAGCCCGCCTTCCGCGGCCTCGGAGGGGCGCGGGGTGACCGCACGGGCGACACCACGGACATCGTCGCCGCCGCCAAGCTACCTCGCTCTCGTCATGGCGCAGCTCCACCGCGCCAAGCCCGCCAGCGCCGGCCAGACCGGCCGCGCCGTGGTGCGCTTTTCCATCCTGCGATCCGGCGCGGCCGGCGGTGTCAGCCTCGCCAGTTCCTCCGGCAATACAATCGTCGACCAGGCCGCCGTCGCCATGGTCCGGCGCGCCGCACCCTTCCCGCCGCTTCCCGCCGAATATGGCCCGGCGGCCATGCCCCTCACCGTTCCCGTCGCCTTCCGCTGATCCAAGGTCTTGCCATGTCCCGCATGATTGCCCCCCGCCTGATCCCTGCCGCCCTGCTGGCTCTCATCGCCGTAAGCCCCGCGAGCGCCCACATCACGCTGGAGACCGGCTCGGCCGCGCCCGGCTCCTACAAGGCGGTGTTGCGGGTGCCGCACGGCTGCGGCACGCAGGCCACCACCGGCATCACCGTGACGATCCCCGAAGGCGTTCACTCGGTGAAGCCGCAGCCGAAGCCGGGCTGGACGCTGGCCACGACGGTCCGCCCCTATCAGCGGACCTACACCAATCACGGCCGCGAGGTGCGCCAGGGCGTGCAGGAGATCCGCTGGTCCGGCGGCTCGCTGCCCAACGAGCACTATGACGAGTTCGTCTTCATCGGCCAGATCGACGGCACGCTGGCCGCCGCCGGCACGGTGCATTTCCCCGTCGTGCAGACCTGCGCCGGCGGCGAGCATCGCTGGACTGAAATCCCGGTTGCCGGCAGCCAGGCCCGCCTCGCCTCGCCGGCCCCGAGCCTGCGGATCGTTGCAGCGGCAGCTCCCGCCCCGGCCGCGGTGCAGGTGGGCGCGCTCCGCATCGCCCAGGCCTGGACACGCGCGACGCCGGGCGGCGCCCGCGTCGCCGGCGGCTATCTCACCGTCACCAATACCGGCACCACGCCCGACCGACTGGTGGGCGGTGCCGCCGCCTTCGCCGAACGCGTCGAGATCCACGAGATGGCGACGCAGAACGGCGTGATGACCATGCGACCGATCGCCGGTGGCATCGCCATCGCTCCGGGCCAGACGGTCGAGCTGAAGCCCGGCGGGCTGCATGTGATGTTCATGGGCCTGCGCAACGGTCTCACCGAGGGCCAGACGGTCAAGGTGACGCTGGAGTTCGAGACAGCCGGCAAGGTCGAGATCGACCTCGCGGTTGGCGGCCTCGGTGCCCGCTCGGCGCCGGCCGGCGAGCATCACCACCACTGACGCAGCGGCGGGGCCTCAGGGCCCCGCTACAGCCCCATCTGGCGGCTGGCGAGGTCCTTCATGATCTCCTCGGTGCCGCCGCCGATGGCATTGACCTTCACCTCGCGATAGATGCGCTCGACCTTGACGCCGCGCATGTAGCCGGCGCCGCCGAAGATCTGCACGGCCTCGGAGGCGCAATGCGCCAGGGTCTGCGTCGCCTGGTTCTTCAGGAGGCAGATCTCGGGGACGGGATCGTCACCCTGTTCCAGCCGCCAGGTCAGCAGTTCCAGCCAGGCCTGCGAGGTCTCCACCTTCTGGTGCATGTCCACGAGCTTGTGGCGGATGACCTGGTGCTGGGTCAGCGTCTTGCCGAAGGTGACGCGCTGGCCGGCATAGGCACAGGCCTCGTCGAGGCAGACGCGGGCGAGCGCGATGCAGCCCGCGGCCATGGTCAGGCGCTCGTGGTTGAAGTTGCGCATGATGATCTTGAAGCCGGCGCCCTCCTGCCCGAGGAGATTGCCGATGGGCACGCGCACGTCGTCGAAATGCAGCGTCGCGGTGTCGGAGGCCCACCAGCCCATTTTCTTCAGCGGGGTGCGGGTGAAGCCGGGGGCGTCGCGCTCGATGACGAGGAGGCTGACGCCGCCCGGGCCCTCGCCCCCCGTTCGCACCGCGACCGTGTAGCAGTCGGCGCGCATGCCTGACGTGATGAAGGTCTTCTCGCCGTTGACCACGTAGTGGTCGCCATCGCGACGGGCTGAGGTGCGTAGGCTGGCCACATCGGAGCCGCCGCCGGGCTCGGTGATGGCGAGGGCAGCGATCCTCTCGCCGGCGAAGATGGCCGGCAGCAGCCGCGCCTTCAGCGCCTCGGACCCTGCCGCGACGATGGGCGGTGCGCCGATGGCGTGGCTCATCAGGCTGGCATTGACGCCGCCGGCGCCATGGCGGGCGAGTTCCTGCGTGGCGATGATCCACATGAAGCGGTCGGCGGGAATGCCGCCATAGGCCTCGGGAAAGCCGAGGCCGAGGAGACCGATGGCGGCCGCCTTCCGGTAGAGCTCGCGGGGAAATTCCTCGGCCTCGTCCCAGGCATGGGCGAAGGGCTCGATCTCGCGGGCGACGAAGCGGCGGACCTGGTCGCGGAAGGCTTCGTGATCGGCGGTGTAGAAGGGGTGGGCCATGGCGGCTCCCGCCGGCCCGCGGCCGGCTCATGCGCAAGATGACGCCGCCGGCCTGTTGGCCGGCGGCGCCAGGGATGCGGGGCGTCAGTTGGTCGGCGCGGCGCCGGTCAGCCAGCTGCGGGTGACGACCCAGCGGCCGTTCTGCACCTGGGAGAGGCGGGCGTCGTTGTTGCAGAGGCGGTTCTGCGGGGTGATGTTGCAGGGCCGCTGCTCGAAGGGCGTCTGGGCGGGCGGGTTGGTCTCCACCGCGCGCAGGAAGCTCTCCACCGTCAGGGCCTGGCCCGCCTTGTTCGCCGCCTGGAAGAAGGCGTCGGCGATCTGCCAGCCATAGGCCGAGAACACCGTCGGATCCTCGCCGAACTTCACCTTGTAGCGGGCGGCCCAGTCGCGGATCTGCTGGCTCGGATCGTCGGGATAGGGATGGGCGGTGGTCATCATGGCGTAGAAGCCATTGGCCACCGGCCCGCCGAGCTGCGGGATGAGGTGGGTATAGGCGGCAGAGGTGCCGACGAAGGTGGCGTCGAGGCCGATCTTGCGGGCCTCGGCCAGCACGCCGACCGTCTCGCGGATGATGGTGCCCATCAGCACGAGGTCGCAGTTCGCCGCCTTCATGCGGGCGACCTGCGAGGAGAACTCGGTGGCGCCGCGCTTGTAGGTGGTGCGCTCCACGAAGGTCTGGTTGACGAGGCCGAGGGCCGCCTCACCACCGCGCATGACCTCGAGGCCGAACTCGTCGTCCTGGTAGACCACGCAGACGCGCTTGGCATCCTTCTGCTTGATGATGTCGGGAAGCGTCGTGCGCACCTGGTCGAAATAGGAGGCGGCGAAGGCGAGCTTCAGCGGGGTGGGCGGCTGGTACATTTCGCGCGCCGCAGTGACGGGGAAGAAGTTCGGCACGTTGCGCTCGAACTGGATAGGCATCGCCGCCATGTTCTGCGCCGTGCCGATATGGCCGACCATGGCGAAGATGCGGTCGGAATTGACCAGTTTCTGCGCCGCCAGCAGGGCCTTGCGCGGGTCGTAGCCGCTGTCCTCGACGAGGAGGCGCACCTGGCGGCCATTGATGCCGCCACGGGCGTTCAGCTCATCGAAATACATCTGGAGCCCGGCCCGGGTCTGCTTGCCATAGGCGGCGAGCGGGCCGGACAGGTCCTGGATCGAGCCGATCGTGATCTGGTTGTTGGTGACGCCCTGGGTCTGGGCGAGCGCTGTTCCGGAGACCAGCGTCGCCGCGAGGGCAAGGCCTTTGAAAAGCGTCTTCATCGGGGTTCCTCCATCGGGTGAGCCCGGTTGATCCGGGTCTGTGGGGTGGGGCCGTCGGGCGGCCTTGTCGGAAATGCTAGTCGAAAGACCTCAGCGCCGGTAGCGGGTCACGCCGCGGCGCTGCGGTACATGCCGGCGATGAGATCGGCATATTTCTTCTGCACGAGATTGCGCTTCAGCTTCATCGTTGGCGTCAGCTCCTCGTCCTCGGCGGTGAGGCGTTGCTCGATGAGGCGGAAGGTCTTCACCTGCTCGACGCGGGCGAATTTCGCGTTGACCCGATCGACCTCCGACTGGATGAGCGCCACCACCTCGGGGGCGCGGCAGAGGCTCGCATAGTTCGAGAAGGGGATGTCGTTGTCCTGGGCGAACTTCTCGACATTCTCCTGGTCGATCATGACGAGGGCGGTCAGATAGGGCAGCCGGTCGCCGATGATGACGGCGTCGGTGATGTAGGGCGAGAATTTCAGCTCGTTCTCGATCTCCGAGGGCGTGATGTTCTTGCCGCCGGCGGTGATGATGATGTCCTTCATCCGGTCGGTGATGCGGAAGAAGCCTTCGTTGTCGACGGTGCCGACATCGCCGGTGTGGAGCCAGCCGTCGCGGATCGTCTCGGCTGTCTTTTCGGGCTGGTTGAGATAGCCCCTGATGATGGTGGGGCCGCGAGCGAGGATCTCGCCATGCTCGCCGATGCGCATCTCGATGGCGCTGGTGGGCCGGCCGATCGTGCCGGGCTTGATGCGCTCGACGGGCACGACCGAGCCGGCGCCTGACGTCTCGGTCATGCCCCAGACCTCAAGCATCGGGACACCGAGGGCAAAGTACCAGCGGATGAGATCGGGGGAGATGGGCGCTGCACCCGTCACCAGGAACCGGCAGCGGTGGATGCCGATGGCCTTGCGGACATTGTTCAGCGCCAGCCAGCGGCCGAGCGTGACCTTCATGCGCAGCCCGAGCGGCACCTCCTTGCCGTCGATCAGCAATTCCGCGGCCTGCTTGCCCTGCTCGATGGCCCAGCCATAGAGCGCCCGCTGCAGCGGCGTCGCCTCCTTCAGCCGGATCATCACCGCCGAGTAGAACTTCTCCCAGATGCGCGGCACGGCGAAGAAGATCGTCGGGGCGATTTCGCGGACATTATCCGGCACCGTCTCGGGGTTCTCGACGAAGTTCAGCGTGGCGCCCGAATAGAGCGCCAGGAACTGGCCGCCGACGCGCTCCGCCACGTGGCAGAGCGGCAGGAAGGCCATGCGCTGGTCATCCTCGTTCTGGCGGATCGACTCGTTGGAGATGACCGAGATGGCCGCAAGGATGTTGCGATGGGTGATCATCGCGCCCTTGGGCTTGCCGGTCGTGCCGGAGGTATAGACGAGGATGGCGAGATCCTCAGGGCCGCGACTGGCGAGGCGGCGCTCCCATTCGCCGGTGTCGGCGGCATGGGCCTCGGCCCCGAGGCGGCGAAGGTCGTCGAGGGTCATCACCTGCGGATCGGAGAAGTGGCGCAGGCCCTCGGTCTCCATGACGATGATCTTGCGCAGGGATGGCACCGCGTCGCGCACGGCGAGGATCTTGTCGAGCTGCTCCTCGTCCTCGACCACGACGAAGACCGAGGCCGAGTCGGTCATCAGGTACTCGCACTGGGGCGGGGCGTCGGTCGGATAGATGCCATTGGAGACGCCGCCGGCACAGATGATTCCATAGTCGGCAAAGGACCATTCCTGCCGGGTGTTAGCGAGAATGGAGACGACCTCGCCGGGCTGGAGGCCGAGGGCGACGAGACCCATGCCGATCTCGCGGACGGCATCGCCCATGCCGGTCCAGGTGGTCTCCTTCCACAGGCCGAACTCCTTCTGGCGGACGGCAACCTTGGCCCCGCGCCGCCGCACGGCGTCGGCAAAGACCTTGGAGACAGTATCGCCCTCGGGGAGCACGGCGGGGCGGATGGCCTGGTTCGGCCAGATGTCAAACATGGCGGCCTCCCGGGGTGGAACCGGCCTCGATCGCGGCGACAGTGGCGGATACGGTCGTTGGGGCCATCATCACCGCCACATCTTCTTCTTCTTCCAGCGGCGCTCGCCGCGGACCCCGGCCTCCTTCTGGCCGAGGTAGAACTCCTTCACGTCGTCCTTCTCGGCAAGCACCGCGGCGCGGTCCTCCATGACGATGCGGCCGAGCTCGAGGATATAGCCATAGTCCGCGGTGGCGAGCGCCAGGGCGGCGTTCTGCTCGACGAGGAGGATGGTGACGCCCTCCTCTCGGTTGATGCGCCGGACGATGGCGAAGATCTCCTTGGTGAGCTTCGGCGAGAGGCCGAGCGAGGGCTCGTCGAGGAGGAGAAGGTCGGGCCGGGACATCAGCGCCCGCGAGATGGAGAGCATCTGCTGCTGACCGCCGGAGAGCAGGCCCGCATCCTGGTCGGCGCGTTCCTTCAGGATGGGGAAGTAGCGCTCCATCCGCTCGATGTCGCGCGCGACCTCGTCCTTGTCGGAGCGGGTATAGGCGCCCATGAGCAGGTTGTTGCGCACCGACAGCAGCGGGAAGACCTCGCGGCCCTCGGGCGCGTGGCTGAGGCCGCGGCGGACGATGTCGGCGGGGTCGCGGCGCTCGATATTCTCACCCTTGAAGGTGATCGAGCCCTTCTGCGGATCAAGGATGCCGGAGATGGTCTTGAGGATGGTCGACTTGCCAGCGCCATTGGCGCCGAGCACCGTGACGATCGCGCCCTTCGGCACCGACAGCGACACGCCGCGGATGGCCTTCACAGCGCCATAGGCGGCTTCGACATTGGCGAGGGTGAGGATCGGCTCGGTCACGACGCCGCCCTTTCGAGTTCGGCCGCCGCGGCGGGCGTGCCGATATAGGCCTCCACCACGGCCGGATGGCGCTGCACCTCTGCCGGCTGGCCCATGGCGAGGACGCGGCCCTGGTTCATCGCCATGACCCGGTCGGAGACGCGCGAGACCAGCGTCATGTCGTGCTCGACCATGATGACGGTGATGCCGAGGTCGCGGGTGATGTCCTCGATCCAGAAGGCCATGTCCTCGGTCTCCTCGACATTGAGGCCGGAGGAGGGTTCGTCGAGGAGGAGCAGCTTCGGACGGGTGCAGAGCGCGCGGCCAAGCTCCACCACCTTGCGCGCGCCATAGGGCAGGCCCGCCACCATCGCGTCGCGGTGGACGGCGAGGTCGAGCAAATCGATCACCTCCTCCACCCGCTCGCGCAGCGCCACCTCCGCCCGCTTCACCGAGGGCAGGAACAGAGCCTCGGCCAGGGGGTTCGTGGTGCGGTGGACATGGGCGCCGATGAGCAGGTTCTGCAGGACGGTGGCGTGTTCGAAGAGCTCGATGTTCTGGAAGGTGCGGGCGATGCCGAGCCCGGCGATGCGGTGGGCGGGGAGCTTCGTGACCTCCTGGCCCTCCAGCATGATCCGCCCGGCGGTCGGGTTGTAGATGCGGCTGATGATGTTGAAGACCGTCGTCTTGCCCGCGCCGTTCGGGCCGATGATGGTGAAGACCTCGCCCTTGTCGACGTGGAAGGACACGCCGTCGACGGCCTTGAGGCCACCGAACTGAACGGAGATGCCCTCGGCTTGAAAGAAGGGGGCGCTCATTTCAGTCGGTCCGATTTCTGGAAGGCCTTCTGGCGGCGGAACATGCCCTGCCGGTAGAAGGGGAAGAGGTCGAAATAGGTGCGGGTCTTGAGCCAGGCGCCGTAGATCCCGAGCGGCTCGAACAGCACGACGAGGATCAACACCGCGCCGAAGACGGTCGGCTGGAGGCCCGTCGCCTCGGACAGGAAGAGCGGCAGGAAGGGCTTCACCGCATTGATCATCTGCGGCAGCGCGATGAGGAAGGCGGCGCCGTAGATGGCGCCATGGACCGAGCCGAGGCCGCCAATCACCACCATCATGACCAGCTCGATGGACTGCACCACCGTGAACTGGTCGGGCGAGAGGAAGCGGATGTTGTGGGCATAGAGCCCGCCCGCGACGCCGGCGAAGGCCGCCGAGATGGCGAAGGACAGCGTCTTGTAGAAGGCGAGGTTGACGCCCATCGACTGGGCCGAGATTTCGGAATCGCGGATGGCGACGAAGGCGCGGCCGGTGGGCGAGCGCAGGATGTTGATGACGATGAGCGTCGCCGCCACGGCGAAGGCCAGGCAGAGATAGTAGAAGCTCGGCCCGTCGGCGAAGCGCCAGCCGAAGAGGTTGACCGGCGGCACCATCAGGCCGGCATTGCCGCCGGTGACATGCTCGGCGCGGGCGATGATCTCCTCGATGATCGTGCCGAAGGCGAGGGTGGCGATGCCGAGATAGAGCCCCTTCACCCTGAGCGCCGGCAGGCCGACGATGACGCCGACGGCGGCTGCGAACAGGGCGGCTGCGACGATGCCGACGAAGAAGGGCACGCCCGCCGTCACCAGCACGCCCTGGGTATAGGCGCCCACTGCCATGAAGGCCGCATGGCCGAGGGAGAGCTGGCCGGTGAAGCCGGCGAGCAGCATGAGGCCAACGGCGACGATGGCGTAGATGCAGACCTGCGAGAGCTGCGTCAGCACGTAAGGCGAGACGAAGACCGGGGCGACCAGCAGCACCGCCATGAGCAAGCCGTACCAGAAGACCTTGCCGCCATGCTGGAACAGCTCGATGTCCTGCTCGTAGCGGGTCTTGAAGATGAACCGCATGGCCTCAGACCTTCTTGGCGAGGCGCTCGCCGAACAGGCCGTTCGGCTTGAGCACGAGCATGGCGAGGACGACCATGAAGGGCGCGGCGTCCTTGAAGCCCTCCATCAGGTAGAAGCCGGCGAGCGACTCCACGACGCCGATGATGAGCCCGCCGACGATGGCGCCGGGCAGCGAGGTGAAGCCGCCGATAACTGCCGCCGGGAAGGCCTTGATGCCGATGAAGCCCATATTGGCGTGGATGAAGGTCAGCGGCGCGAGCAGGATGCCGGCAATGGCCGCGACCGCCGCCGAGATGGCCCAGATGAGGCTGGAGAGCCGCTTCACCGGGATGCCCATGTAATAGGCCGCCAGCTGGTTCTGGCTCATGGCCTGCATGGCGATGCCGATCTTGGTGTAGCGGAACAGCGCCGCCAGCGCCCCGCAGAGCAGGATCGTGACAGTGATGATGACGATATGCTCGGCGGAGATGACGAGGCCGGCGAAGCGGAAGACCTCGCCGCGGAACGGCACGGGAAGGCTGTGCGTATCGGTGCCGATCACCGGGATCATGGTGACGAGGCCGCGGGCCATGTAGCCGAAGCCGATGGTGACCATGACGATGGCCACCGCCGACTGGCCGAGGATGGGCCTGAGGATGATGCGCTCGTTGAGGAAGCCGATGACGGCGGTGACCGCCATGGCGACGAGGATCACCGCCCAATAGGGGAAGCCGAGCGTCGTGGCGGCGAAGAGACCGGCGAAGCCGCCGATCATCAGGAGTTCGCCCTGGGCGAAGTTCACCGTCTCGGTGGCCTTGTAGATCAGCACGAAGCCGAGCGCGATGAGGCCGTAGATGCACCCCTGCGCCAGGCCGCTGATCACCAGCTGGACGAATTGCAACGAGCCTCTCCCCGTCAGGCGTTTCCCTCGAGATTCTTCCGGCCGGTTTTCCGGCTCGCATGCACGTCGAACCCGCAGCCTCGCCGCAATCGGCTCAGGCCGCAAGCCTCAGGATCGCGCGGGCTTCCGCGGGGCTTGCGACCTCGCGGCCGGTCTCGCGGACAATGGTCGCCATGGCCTCGATGAGCGGACCGTTGGACATCACCTTGGCCCCGTCCTCGCGATAAAACGTGTCCTCGAGCCCTGTGCGCAGGTGGCCGCCGAGCTCGGCGCAGCGGCGATGCAGGCCCCAGATGCCGGCGCGGCCGATGGCGGTGACCTGCCAGTTGGCCTCCGGCGCCTTGAGCTTCAGGAGGATGGGCAGGAGGTCCGGGTCGGCGGGCATGCCGGATTCGACCCCCATGACGAAATTGTACTGGAGCGGGCCCTGCGTCAGGCCGGTGTCGCGGTACATGGCGACGCAGCGGACGATGCCGGTGTCGAAACACTCGAATTCCGGCAGCGTGCCGGTGACGGCCATGACGTCGAGATAGGCCTTCACCTTCTCGACCGGGTTGTCGAAGAGCATGGGCGGCCAGGCCCATGTGCCATCCGCCTTCACCTTCAGATAGTTGAGCGAGCCGGCATTGCAGGCGGCGATCTCCGGCCGCGTCTCACGAATGCAGGCGAGCGCGCCGGCATAGTCCGGGCCGACGACGCCGGAGGTGTGGTTGATGACGACGCCAGGGCAGGCCTCGCGGATCGCCGCCTGCACCGCGGCGGAGAGCGCCGTGTCCCACGACGGCAGATGCCCCTTGCCCTCGCCCTGCTGGCGCAGGTGGATGTGCATGACCGAGGCGCCGGCCTCATAGGCACGCTTCGCCTCGGCCGCCATCTCCGCTGGCGTCACCGGCACCGCGTGCTGGCGCGGATCGGTCAGCACGCCGTTGAGGGCGCAGGTGATGATGGCCTTGTCGCTCATCGGTCGGGAGCCTTCCATCGATGGCACCATGGTCGCTGTGTTGCGCTGTGCGATCTTGCGTTGAGCCGCTGACCCCGCTCAGCGCCAGACCGGCTTGCGCTTCTCGGCGAAGGCGGCGATGCCCTCGCGGGCGTCGTCGGTCTGGGCGGTCAGGGCGATCTGACCCTCGGTGAAGGCGATGGCCTCGTCGAAGCTCATCGCCTCGATGGCGCGCATTGCATATTTGCCGCGGCGGATCGCCATGGGTGACTTGTCGACGAGGCGGCCGACAAGCCAGGCGACCTTGGCATCAAGCTCGGCGCGCGGCACGACGTGGTTGAGGAGCCCCGCGGCGCGCGCCTCCTCGGGCGTGAATGGCTCGCCCGTGAGGCACCATTCCGCCACGACCCGGCGCGGCACGATGCGCTGGAGCAGGCTCAGCACCTGCATGGGAAAGACGCCGACCTTCACCTCCGGCAGGCCGAAGACGACATCGTCGGCCGCCACCGCCATGTCGGTCATGCAGAGGAGCCCCATGCCGCCGGCCATGCAGGTGCCGTTGACGCGCGCGATGGAGGGCTTGGTGCCGTTCTGCACGAGACGCAGCAGGTCGGCATAGTCGCTGGTCGGCTTGGACAGGTCCTGGAAGAAGCTCTGCCCGCCGCCGAGATCGGCCCCGGCGCAGAAGGCCTTGTCGCCGACGCCGGTGAGGACGATGGCGCGGACGCTCGGGTCCTCATGCGCCTGCCGCCATCCCGCGGCGATGCCGGCCACCACGTCGCGGTTCATGGCATTGCGCTTGTCGGGCCGGTTGATGGTGATGGTGAGGACGGGGCCGCTCGCCTCGATCAAAACCGCGTCGGACATGGCGTGGCGCTCCTCAGGGTGCGGTGGGCGTGATGGCGGCGAGGAGGCGGCCGGTGGTGACCTGCTCGCCGACCACGACGCCGATCTCGCCGACGGTGCCTGGGGCGCCCGCCATGTGGACATGCTCCATCTTCATCGCCTCCAGCGTCACGACGGGCTGCCCGGCGGCAACCTCATCGCCGGCCGCGACATGAACCGCGACGACGCGCCCGTTCATGGCGGCAAGGACGCGGCCGTCGGAACCCTCCGCGCCGGCGCGCTGGGCCGGCGCACGGGTGAGATCCCGCACGATGACCTGATCGGGGCCGCGCTGGAGAAAGAGGCGGTCCCCCTCGCGCCAACAGGGGATCTCGTCGGCGACGCCGTCATGGATGAACCGGCACCGGGGCGTTTCCTTGCGAAAATCCGGGCGCCCCTCGTCGAAGCGGATGACGTAGTCGACCCCGCCATGGGAGAGCCGGCAGGTGCCGTCGCGCTCCTGCTGCACGACGACGTCGTGGCGCCGGCCGTCGATCTCGATGACCATGGGGATGGGCAAGGGTGGCCCGAGATGACGGGGCCGATAGCGATAGCGGTCGGGCGTCTCGTCATCATGCAGGACGGCTGCCGCAAGGACCGCATCGGGAAGTCCTTGCGGCACAGGGCGCGCGAGGTCGGCGCCATGATCGGCGATGAAGGCGGTGGTGGCCCGGCCTTCGGCGAAGACGGGATGCGCGAGGGCCCGCGCCAGGAAGCCCTGGTTGGTCATGATGCCAAGGCTCGCGAAGCCGTTCAGCCAGGCCATGAGCTTGGCGCGCGCCTCCTCGCGGGTGCTCTCGTGGACGAAGACCTTGGCGACCATGGAATCGTAATAGGGCGGCACCTCCGCCCCCACCGCCATGGCGGTGTCGATCTGAGCATAGGGTTCGATACATTCCGGCCAGGTGTGGAAGCGGCCGGACTGCGGCAGGAAGTCCTGCGCCGGGTCCTCGGCGCAGAGGCGCACCTCGATCGTGTGGCCGAAGGCCGGCGCGTGCGCATCGTGGGGCGCAATCGCTTCGCCCGCGGCAATCCTGAGCTGCCACTCGACGAAATCCCTCCCGACATTCAGCTCGCTGACGCGATGTTCCACCTGCAGGCGGGTGTTCATCTCCATGAAGTAGAAGTTGCCCTCTCGGTCGAGGAGAAATTCGAGGGTCCCGGCGCCCTCGTAGCCGAGCGACTTCACCGCCTTGACGGCGACCTCCCCCATCCGCTGGCGCAGCTCATGCGACACGGCCGGCGAGGGGGCCTCCTCGATCAGCTTCTGGTGGCGGCGCTGGATGGAGCAGTCGCGCTCGCCCATGTGCCAGGCATTCCCGTGGCGATCGCCGAAGACCTGGATCTCGATGTGGCGGGGCGACTCGATGGCCTTTTCCAGCAGCACCGTTCCGTCGCCGAAGGCATTGGCGGCCTCCGAGCGGGCGCTGCGCAGGGCCTCGGCGAACTGGGAAGCCTCGCGCACCAGGCGCATGCCGCGGCCACCGCCGCCCGCCACGGCCTTGATCATGACGGGGTAGCCGATGGCGGCAGCCTCCGCCGCAAGCCGCGCATCGGACTGGTCGTCGCCCTGGTAGCCCGGCACGACGGGCACGCCCGCCGCCTGCATCAGGGCTTTCGCGCGGGCCTTGTCGCCCATCGCCTCGATGGAATCGGGCGAGGGCCCGACGAAGACGATTCCCGCCTCGCGGCAGGCGCGGGCGAAGCCGGCATTCTCGGCGAGGAAGCCGTAGCCGGGATGGATCGCTTCCGCCCCGGCCGCCTTCGCCGCGGCGATGATGGCGGGGATGTTGAGATAGGATTCGGCCGGCAGCGGCCCACCGATGGCGACAGAGCGGTCGGCGGCATGGACGTGCCGGCTGCGCGCATCGGCGCTCGAATAGACCGCGACGGTCTCGAGACCCATCTCGCGGGCGGTGGCGAAGATGCGCAGGGCGATCTCGCCGCGATTGGCGACGAGCAGCCGGCGGAACGGGGTGGCGACGACACCAGGGGGCTTGAGCGGGATGACGGTCATGGTCAGGGCCTTGCCACCGAAAACTGCATGGGCACCGGCGTCCTCGCCGCCGCCTCGCGGCAGGTGGCCAGCGCCTCGGCCAGGACGGCGCGGGTGTCGCGCGGGTCGATCACGCCGTCGTCGAGGAGCCGCGCCGAGGTGGTGAAGACGTCCATCTGGCTCTCGAAGAGCTGGGTGATCTGCGCCTTCATCGCGCCGATCTGCGCCTCGTCTGCCTCCTTGCCGCGGCGGGCCGCGCCTGCACGGGCGACGATGGCCATGGTCTCGGCGGCCTGCTCGGCGCCCATCACGGCGGTGCGGGCATTCGGCCAGGAGAAGCAGAAGCGCGGGTGGAAGCCGCGGCCGCACATGCCGTAATTGCCGGCGCCATAGGAAGCGCCGCAATAGAGGGTGATCTGCGGCACGGTGGCATTGGTCACCGCCTGGATCATCTTCGAGCCGTGCTTGATCATGCCGGCTTCCTCATAGGCGCGGCCGACCATGAAGCCGGTGGTGTTGTTGAGATAGAGGATCGGCGTCGCCGACTGGCAGCATGCTTGAATGAAGTGCGTCGCCTTATTGGCGCCGGCCGGATCAAGCGGGCCATTGTTGGTGATGATGCCGACGGCATGGCCCTCGATCGTGGCGTGGCCGCAGACGGTGGCCGGCCCATAGGCCTCGCCGAAGGGCAGGAAGACCGAGCCGTCGACGATGCGGGCGATGACCTCGCGCATGTCGACGGGGCGCTTGAGGTCTGCGGGCATGATGCCCAGCAGCTCCTCGGCATCATGGAGCGGCGCGGCGAAGGGGCGGTCCGCAGAAACCGGCATCCGCTCGTTCCAGCCGAGGGCGGCGACGATCTCGCGGGCGATGCGCAGGGCGTCGCGGTCGTCCTCGGCCATGTAGTCGCCAAGGCCGGAAATGGCGGTGTGCATCTCCGCGCCGCCGAGCTCCTCCTCCGTCGCGATCTCGCCCGTGGCGGCCTTCAAGAGCGGCGGCCCGGCCAGGAAGGCGCGGGTGCGCCCACGAACCATGACGATGTAATCGGACAGCCCCGTCTGGTAGGCGCCGCCGGCGGTCGAGGAGCCGTGGGTGACGGTGATGACCGGCAGGCCCGCAGCGGAGAGGCGGGCAAGGTTGCGGAAGATCTGGCCGCCATGGATGAAATGCTCGACGCGATAGCGCAGCAGGTTGGCGCCCGCGCTCTCGACCAGCTGGATGAAGGGCAGGCGGTTCTCCAGCGCCATCTCCTGCCCCCGGATCTGCTTCTCCAGCCCCATGGGCTGGAGCGCGCCGGCATCGATGCCGGAATCGGAGGCTGAGATCATGCAGCGCACGCCGGAGACGAAACCGATGCCGGCGATGACGCCCGAGCCCGGCACACTCTTCTCAAGGTCCGGATGGTCCATGCCATAGCCGGAGAGGGTGGAGAGTTCGAGGAAGGGGGCGCCGGGGTCGAGCAGCAGCGCGATGCGCTCGCGCGGCAGGAGCTGGCCACGCTCGTGGAAGCGCGGGCCGGCGGCGGCCGAGGCCCGGCGCGCCCGCTCCTCCAGCGCCTGCTGGCGGTCGATGAGCGCGAGCATGGCCGCGCGGTTGGCGGCGAAGGCCTCAGCTGTGGGGACGATGCGGCTCTCGATCACGGCCATGGCGCGGCGGGTCCTCCTGTCGTGGAGGCATTGGGCCGCGTCGGGGCCGGCAAGGTCTTGCGCGGAGTGGCTGATGGGGAGGTCAGATCGAGAGCCCCTCAGATCGCCGCCTTCACCCCCTGCTCGGCCGCGGCCTTGTCCTGCGCGGCGAGCGCCCGGCGGAAACCGTCGCGCTGCTTGAGCCGGCCCCAATAGGCGGCTGTCTGCGGCTGCAGGTCCTTCGCGAGCCCCGTCGACTCCGACAGCATCAGCGCATAGCCTACCGCGATATCGGCCATGGTGAAGCGGCCGGCGGCGAGCCATTCATGGTTCAGGAGATGCGCATCCAGCATGCGCAGGCGGCCGTGGAACCACTTGGCATAGTCCTCGACCACCTGCGGCTGGCGGCGCTCGGCCGGCTCGAACCGCCCGTAACGCAGGACCAGCGCCTGCGGGAAGGTCAGCGTTGCGTCACTCTGGTGCAGCCAGTTGAGCCAGAGGCCGTAATCGGCCTCGTCCGGCCGGACGGCGAGGGGCGAGGGCCCATGGCGCACGGAAAGATATTCGCAGATCGCGGCGGATTCGGTCATCCGCGTGTCGCCGTCGATGAGGAAGGGCACGGTGCCCAGCACGTTGACGTCGAAGTATTGCTTGGCGAAGGCCCGCGGCGGGAAGGGCAGCACCTTCAGCTCATAGGGCAGGCCCATTTCCTCCAGCGCCCAGAGCGGCCGGAAGGAGCGGGCGGAGAGGCAGTGAAAGAGCGTGATCATGGTCGGTTACCCCTTCACGAGCGGTTGCTCATGCCGGGCAGCGTGCCCATGGCCTTGGCGATGATGGAGAGCATTACCTCGTCGGCGCCGCCGGCGATCGAGGTCAGGCGGGAGTCGCGATAGTAGCGGGTAACCGGCGTCTCGGTCATATAGCCCATGCCGCCCCAGTACTGCATGCAGGCGTCCGAGACCTCGCGGCCGAGGCGGCCGGCCTTGAGCTTGGCCATGGAGGCGAGCGTCGTCATGTCCTCGCCGGCCATCATCTGCTCGGCGGCGCGGTAGATGAGCGAGCGCAGCAGCTCCACCTCGGTCTTCAGCTCGGCGAGGCGGAAATGGACCACCTGGTTGTCGAGGATCGACTTGCCGAAGGCCTGCCGGCCCCGCGTGTATTCGATGGTCTGGTCGATGATCCATTCGGCGGGTTTCAGGCAGGCCGCGGCGCCCCAGAGCCGCTCCTCCTGGAACTGCATCATCTGGTAGGTGAAGCCCTTGCCCTCCTCGCCGATGCGGTTGCGCTTCGGCACGCGCACCTCGTCGAAGAAGATCTGGGCGGTGTCGGAGGCGCGCATGCCGAGCTTGTCGAGGGTGCGGGCGACGGTGACGCCCTTCTCCGTCATCGGCACGCAGATCAGCGACTTGTTGCGATGCGCCGGCCCGTCGCCGGTATTGGCGAGGAGGCAGATCCAGTCGGCCTGGGCGCCGTTGGTGATCCACATCTTGCCGCCGGTGATAACGTAGTCGTCGCCATCGGAGCGCGCCGTGGTCTTGATCGAGGCGACATCGGAGCCGGCGCCGGGCTCGGAGACGCCGATGCAGGCGACCTGCTCGCCCGAGACGGCGGGAGCGAGGAACTCGCGCTTCACATGGTCAGAGCCGAAGCGGGCGAGGGCTGGCGTAGCCATGTCGGTCTGCACGCCGATGGCCATGGGCACGGCGCCGCACTGGATGCCGCCAACCTCCTCGGCCATCAGCAGCGCATAGGAATAGTCGAGGCCCATGCCGCCATATTCGATGGGCTTGTTGAGGCCGAGGAAGCCGAGGGCGCCGAGCTTTCTGAAGACATCGTGAGCGGGAAAGCGGCCCTCCGCCTCCCAGGCATCGACATGCGGATTGATCTCGGCGGCAATGACCTTCTGGAGGCTGCGCCGGACCTCTTCGTGCTCGGACGTGAACAGCATGGCTCGCTCCTCGGGATGGTCGGCGGCAGGCTAGGGGGCCTCGGGCGGGCGCGGCTTGCGTGGACTGGTCACGCCCGCGCCGCGGCACCCGACCGGAAGATCTCGAGCTCGCGCGAGCCGGAGAAGATGGCGCGGGGCTTCAAACCGTAGAAGCGGCGGATCGAATGGGAGAAATGGGTGGAATCGGGGTAGCCGATATCCAGCGCCAGATGCGCCATATTGATGGTCTCATTGGCGAAGTTCAGGAGATGGCGCGCCCGCTTCCAGGCCCGGCAGGCGCGGAAGGCGATGCCCGTCTCCTGCTTGAACAGGTGCAGGAAGCGCGAGACCGAGAGGTTTGCCAGCGCCGCGCAATCGGCGGCCGTCAGCGGCTCGCCGGGATTGTCGCCGAGGAGGGCGAGGACGCGGCGGATGCGCGGGTCCATCCGGCGCGGGGCGAGCGGCGCTCCGAACACGGCGGTGTCGAAGGCAGTCGCGTCCATGGCCTGCTTGGCGGGCGCTGCGCGCAGCCGGTGATAGGCCTCGCGCAGGCGGCGGGCGAGGACGGCCTCGTCGAGGGCGGAAAGCTCGGCGGAAAGGCGCGCAAGAGCGTCAGGGTCGACGCTCTCCGGCTCGACCAGGACGCCGATGACGCTGGGATGTTCGGGGTCGATGCTGTGCTGGGCATAGGCGGGCATGATGGCCGCCTCGACACTGCGCTCCGGCGCGCCCGCAGCCCGAATGCGCAGGCGTCCCTCCATGCTGGCGAAGGCGATGAAGGCGCCGAGCGTACGCTGCTTCGGCCGGCCGAGCAGGCCCGCATAGAAGACGCGCTCGGGACCAACCAGCATGAACCGTTCCGCGCAGAGCGACGGATTCCCCATGCGTTTCCTCCGGATTTATCGTTGTTTTGCGGCGATGATAGCCGGCGCGGGGGCGAAAACCAGCGGTCCGAACGACACAGGCGGCGGGTCATTTCACGCCGCGGCTCCGTTATTGGACTAAAGGCTGTTGCGCGGCTGCCTTGCAGAGACGGCGTTGCTCGCCTGCGCCGACATTCGGCTTATGGCGCGCTCCCGCGAACTCTGAGAATTCGCCCCGTTTCCGTTGGAGGAACCGCATGAAACGCCGCAATTTCCTCGCCGCTTCCGGTGCTGGCCTCGCCGCTGCCGCTGTCGCAGCTCCCGCCGTCGCCCAGTCCGCCCCCGAGGTGAAGTGGCGCCTGACCTCGTCCTTCCCGAAGTCGCTCGACACGATCTATGGCGGCGCCGAGACGATCTCCAAGCAGGTCGCCGAGCTCACCGACAACAGGTTCCAGATCCAGGTCTTCGCCGCCGGCGAAATCGTGCCCGGCCTGCAGGCGCTCGACGCCGTGTCCAACAACACGGTCGAGATGTGCCACACCTGCTCCCATTACTATGTGGGCAAGGACCCGACCTTCGCCATCGGCACGGCGGTTCCGTTCGGCCTCAACGCCCGCCAGATGAACGCCTGGCTGTATCAGGGCGGTGGCAACGAGCTCTTCAACGAGTTCTACAAGAAGTACAACATCCACGCGATGCCGGCCGGCAATACCGGCGCGCAGATGGGCGGCTGGTTCCGCAAGGAGATCAAGACCGTCGCCGACCTGCAGGGGCTGAAGATGCGCATCGCCGGCATTACCGGCCAGGTGCTGGCGAAGCTCGGCGTCGTACCGCAGCAGGTTGCCGGCGGCGACATCTACCCGGCCCTCGAAAAGGGCACGATCGACGCTGCCGAGTGGGTCGGCCCCTATGACGACGAGAAGCTCGGTTTCAACAAGGTGGCGCCGTTCTACTATTATCCCGGCTGGTGGGAGGGCGGCCCGACCGTCCACGCCATGGTCAACCTGGAAAAGTGGAACGCCTTGCCGAAGGCCTACCAGACTGCGCTGACCAATGCCTGCACCACGGCGAACACGGTGATGGCTGCCAAATATGACCTGCAGAACCCCGCGGCCCTGCGCCGCCTGGTCGCCGCCGGCACGCAACTGCGTCCCTTCTCGCAGGAGGTGATGGAGGCGTGCTTCACCGCCGCCAACCAGCTCTACGGCGAGATCGGCGCCCGCAACGCCGACTTCAAGAAGATCATCGAGGCCATGCAGGCGACGCGGTCGGAGCAGTATCTGTGGTGGCAGGTCGCCGAGTTCACCTTCGACGCCTTCATGATCCGCGCCCGCTCCCGCGCCGGCCGCTGATCCCAGGCGCGCCGCGACCAATGGGGCCGCGTCCTTCGGGACGCGGCCTTTTTTCATGTCCGCGAAAATCTGTCGGGCAGCCGCTCCGCTCAGTAGAGGTTGGTGGTGTAGGCGGCCTCGAGCCGCTTGTCGGTCGCGCCAGCATCGACGCCGGCGATCTGGTCCGCCAGCACCACGCCGAGCGTCGGGAAGGCGTCGCGCCCTACCTTCTTGTCGGGGTTCCACAGGTCGGCCCTGAGGATCGACCGGCCGCAGTGGAAATAGACCTGGTCGACGGCGATCTCCATGGCGGAGCTCGGCACGATCGTGCTCTTGATGGCCATGGACTGGAGCACCGCGGGATCGGTGACAATCCTGGCGCGCCCGTTGACGCGCAGCGTCTCGTTCAGCCCCGGCACGAAGAAGAGCAGGCCGACCTCGGGCCGCGCCAGCACGTTCTGCAGCGTGTCGAGGATGTTGTTGCCGCGCCGGTCGGGGAGCAGCAGCGTGCGGTCATCGACCACCTGGACGAAGCCCGGCGCATCGCCGCGCGGCGAGCAATCGGTGCCGGTGTCGCTGGTGCTGGCGATGGTCAGGAAGGGCGACAGGGCGATGAAGCGACGGCAATGCGCGTCCAGCCTGTCGCGCATCTTGCGCGCTGCGGTCTCACCGGGCTCACCGTAGAGGTCGCGGAGGTGATCGGTGTCGGCGACAACGGGGGAAGGCTCGCTCATGGCTGTTTCCTCGGATCGCGCCTTTGGCGCCGCTGAGTGCACCCAGACAACAGGCAATCGCGGACAAGCGCCAGTGCGGGTTGCACAGAGCGCCCATTCGCGCGGCCGGATGTTGGCCGGGCGCCGTGCGGGACCCCGTCACGGGCTCGGGTTCCGCAAGGCTTGTCGGCTCACGGTTTCGCGACCAATGATCACGGATGTGCGATTGTGCAATGATGCAAGTTTAAACTTTCATCCATCGTTGCAATTTCTCAAGTTCGTGATTGGCAAGTGATCGGGCAGAGGTCCAT
>NZ_JAPZTZ010000032.1 GCF_027532945.1 Phreatobacter sp. | reverse complement strand
CCACCGGAGGAACCACCCGATGCGCCTGATCGCCAGCCTTCTCGCCGCCGCCCTCGCCTGGAGCGCGCCGGCGGCCGCCAGCGACTATCCGAACCGCCCGATCCGCGTGCTGCACGGCTTCGCCGCCGGCGGCAATGCCGACATCGTCGCCCGCATCATGGGCGAGGAGATGCGCAAGACGCTGGGGCAGAGCCTCATCGTCGAGCCCCGCCCCGGCGCCGGCGGCAACATCGCCTCGCAGGCGACCGCCCGCGCTGAGGCCGATGGCTACACGATCGTGCTGCTGACGACGGCCCACGCCATCTCGCCGGCCCTCGTGAAATCCCTGAACTTCGACCCGGTCGCCGACTTCCAGTTCCTGTCGATGGTGACGGACTTCCCCTTCTTCATTGTCGTCAACGAGGCCTCGCGCTTCCGCACGATCCAAGACCTGGTCGCCGAGGCGAAGGCCAAGCCCGGCACGGTGACCGCCGGGACTGCGGGTGTTGGAACGGGCCATCATATGGGCCTCGAGCTCATGTCGAGCGCGCTGGACGTGAAGTTCGTCCACGTGCCCTATCGCGGCGATTCCGGCGCCATTACCGGGGTTCTCGGCAACAGCGTCGACTTTATTATCGCGCCGGGTGCGGCGGTGCTCTCCTCCATCGAAGGCGGTAAGCTGCGCGCCCTCGCGGTCACCGGACCCCAGCGCTGGCCGGCGACGCCCTCGGTCCCCACGCTCTCGGAAAGCGTCTCGCCGGGCCTGCAGATGATGGCCTGGATCGGCTTCGCCGCCCCCAAGGACACACCGCGGCCGGTGGTGGATCGGCTCAACACGGCCATCCGCCAGGCCGTGGACACGCCGGACGTACGCGCGCGCCTCGCCAGCCTCGGCGGCTATCCCAGCACCAGCACGCCCGAGGAGATGACGCGGCGCGTCACCGAACAGATCACGCTCTGGAAGGACGTTGCGACCAAGGCCGGAATGCAGGCGCAGTAACGCGGGGCGCGCCTCGCGGTCCAAATTTCAGGATTCAAGTCCGACGCGGCGCGCATCGTTCCGGTGCGCGCCCGTCGCATCATGCGTCGAGGACGAACGTCAGATTGGCGCTGAAAGGGCACGCACGGCTGGCGGAGGGACCTGGACTCTCAGCCAAGGTGGGCAATGCCAAACTTGGGCGAAAAGAGCGAAAAAGGCCCGGTTTAAACACGTTTCCGGACGTCCGAAGCGCGGCAGTGACAAACGGCCTTCCGCTCGTCATCAGCGTGCCGCCCGCTTTGAAGCCGCCTGGGACGCGTTCCCAGGCGGCCTCGACAGGCGCATGGCCTGCGATGCGGTCGCGGTGACGGCCCGGTGGGCCGCTATGCGGCGGCCGGCCGCCGCCGAATAGGCTTTACCGGAAGCTGGGCGGCGGCGGCATGTCGAAGGACGGGCTGCCCGGCATACCGCCCGGCCCGCCGATCCCCGGCACGACGATATTGTCGAGCTGCTGCTGGACTTGCCCTGCGTCGAGTTTCACACCGACATCGCGATAGTGCGTCACGATGCCCGGGAAGAAGAACACGATAAACACCATCACCGATTGAACGGCGATGAACGGCACCGCGCCCTTATAGATCGTGGTGGTCGAGATCCCTGGGATCAGCTTGCCGGTTACCTTGTCGACATAATCGGCCTTGGGCGCGACGGACCGCAGGTAGAACAGCGCGAAGCCGAAAGGCGGCGTCAGGAACGACGTTTGAAGGTTCACGCCAAGCAGAACACCGAGCCAGACAAGATCGATGCCAAGCGCTTGCGCTGGTGCGATAATGAGGGGCAGAAGAATGAAACATATTTCGAAAAAGTCAATGAAGAATCCGAGGAAGAATACGACGAGATTGACGAATAGAAGGAAACCTATCTGGCCACCGGGTAGGCCCAGCAGGAGGTTCTTCACCCAGATATTGCCATCGACGCCATAGAAAGTCAGCGCGAAGACGCGGGCGCCGATCAGAATGAACATGACGAAGGCGGAAAGCTTGAGCGTTCCTTCGGTTGCCGACTTGATCGTCTTGAAATCAAGACGCCGATTGATCGCGGCAAGCACAACCGCGCCGGCCGCGCCCATGGCTCCCCCCTCGGTTGGGGTCGCAAGACCGATGAAGATCGTGCCGAGAACCAGGAAGATCAGAGCGAGCGGGGGAACCAGAACCATGATCACCTGCGTCGCAAGGCGCGACAACAGGTTGAGGTTCAGCCTCTTGTTGGCGAGCGCAATCAGATATGCAACGACAACGCCCGCCGCTGCACCGAATACTTCGGGAGCCTGTCGGCCTGGAGCGGTGAGATACCAGGTAACCCCGACCGTTACCGCGACAGCGACCGCGATCACCATGAACAGCGAGGTAATGCCGCTACCCAAGGTCCGGGCTTCGAGCGGGAGCGGCGGGGCAAGGTTCGGGTTGAACAGGGTGACCACGAAAATGAAGAGCGCGAAGGAAGCGGCCAGTATGAGGCCCGGGATCATCGCGCCCGCATACATGTCACCGACCGAGACGCCGAGGACGTCTGCGACGACGATCAGAACGAGCGAGGGTGGGATGATCTGGGCGAGCGTGCCGGAAGCCATGATGACGCCGGAGGCGATGCGCTGGTCATAGCCATAGCGCAGCATGATCGGCAGCGAGATCAGGCCCATCGAGATGATGGCCGCCGCGACGACGCCCGTCGTCGCCGCCATCAGCGCGCCGACGAAAATGACCGCATAAGCAAGGCCGCCGCGAACGGGGCCGAACAATTGGCCCATCGTGTCGAGCAGGTCCTCGGCCATTCGGCTTCGTTCGAGGATGAGGCCCATGAAGGTGAAGAAGGGAATTGCGAGCAGCACCTCGTTGCGCATCACGTCTAGAACGCGATCGGGCAGCGCCTGAAGAAAGGCCGGCTGGAACAGGCCAAGCTGGATGCCGAGCAGGCCGAAGATCAAGCCGTTGGCGGCAAGCGAGAACGATACCGGATAGCCCACCAGCATGAAGGCGATCAGGGAAGCGAACATGATCGGGGCCATGTTGGCGATGATGAACTGCGTCACCGGACGAACTCCGAAACTGAATTGATGCTGGCGAGGAGGGGTTAGGCCGGACCTGCTGTGCCGGATCAGGATTTGGCGGCGGGGAGCGGCTTCGCCGCACCGACCGCCGGTTTGTCGGCGACGTCGAGTGCGGCGATTGCGCGGGCCACCTCTTCCTCGGCGGCAGTGGCGGCGGTGACCAGTTCATCCTCGATGTCGCCGCGCAGGATGGCGATGCGCTTGATCAGCTCCGAAATGCCCTGAAGCAGCAAAAGCGTGAAGCCGATGATGATGATCAACCGTGCCGGCCATACCAGAAGGCCGCCCGCATTGGTCGAGCCCTCGTTGGCGCGTAGCGACGACAGGAACGAGGGAATGGCAAAATAAATGTGCAGGACGACGAAAGGGGCGAGGAAAATGATGTGGCAGACCACCTCGGTCCAGTCGCGCACGCGCTTCGAGAAAGTTGATGAGAGAATGTCGATCCGAACATGTTCATTGGATCGGAAGGTCCAGGCGGCCCCGAACATGAACACGATCCCGAACAGGTACCATTGCGTTTCGAGAAGGGCGTTGGACGACCAGCTTATGCCGTAGCGCATGATGGCGTTGCCCGCGGACACGACCACCGCGGCCAGCACAAGCCAGGCGGCGAGCTTACCGATACGCTCGTTCATCGCGTCGATGAAACGGGAGAAAGACAACAACCCTGACACGGTGGACGTCCTGTTTCGATGGAAGCGCTCGATCGGTGAACCGGCGGGCGCGGACTTTTCTCGGGGAGGAGCTCAAGACGAAATCGTCCCGCCACGGCACCTGGAGGCACCACGGCGGGACGTTCAGAGGCTTGATCAGGTCCGCGCGCGGACGCGGATCATGAAGGTGTCGAACGAGTAATCCGCGATCTGGTTGTAGAGGTAGAACTCGTTACGGAAGGCGATCGCGCTGTCGAGCATCGTCTTGAACGTGGCGTTCTGGCCCGAGATCTCGGCGTAGGTTTCGTTCGCGGCGCGGAAGGCCGCGTCGAGGACGTCGTTCGGGAAGGCGCGCAACTGCGTGCCGCCCTGGACCAGGCGGCGGAGAGCGGCCGGGTTGCGGGCGTCATACATGGCGATCATGTGGGTGTTGCCGTAGGCCGAGGCGAGTTCCAGGATGGTCTGGTAGTGCTTCGGCAGCTCGTTCCACTTCGGCTTGGAAATCATGGTGTGGAGGACGGAGGCACCCTCCTGCCAGCCGGGATAGTAGTAGAACGGCGCGACGCGGTTGAAGCCGAGCTTCTCGTCGTCATAGGCGCCAACCCATTCGGCGGCGTCGATCGTGCCGCGCTCAAGGGCGGGATAGATGTCGCCGCCGGCGAGCTGCTGCGGGACGACGCCAAGGCGCTGGATGACGCGGCCGGCGAAGCCTCCGATGCGGAACTTAAGGCCCTGCAAGTCGGCGACCGAGCGGATTTCGCGGCGGAACCAGCCACCCATCTGGGTGCCGGTGTTACCCGCCGGGAAGCCCACGATGTTGTTGGCGTCGAAGAAGCGGCCGATGATCTCGTTCCCGCCGCCCTGATAGAGCCAGGCGTCCTGGGCGCGCTTGCCCATGAGGAACGGCACAGACGTGGCGAGACCCCAGGTCGGGTCGCGACCGAAGTTGTAGAACGCGGCCGTGTGGGCCATTTCAACCGTGCCCTGGACCACGGCGTCGATCGACTGGAGGCCACCGACGATTTCGCCCGCGCCGAACGGCTGAATGACGAAGCGGCCGTCGGTCGCTTCCGATACATATTTCGCGATGATTTCGGCGGTGCCGTAGATCGTGTCGAGCGACTTGGGGAAGCCCGAGGTCAGTCGCCAGCGGATTTGCGGCATCGACTGGGCGATGGCCGGGGCTGCGACGGCGGCGGTCGCGGCAGCGGCGACCGCGGTGGTCTTCACGAAATTGCGACGATCCATGGGATCTCCTCCAAACCTTGTTCGTGCCGAAACAGCAGGGCCTTGAGACGGCCCTGAGACGGCGAAGCGCCGGTTGCGCCTCTAACCTTAAAGGGGGGCAGGCCAGCAAAATTGCAAGGCTCCCATCGGGAAAACGCTTAAGGTGATAAGCGTCTCATATCACACCGATTTTTCGCCTGCGCGGTCGCTTCGCAGCAGATGACGTGGTGCTATGTCGCAGCCGCGGTCATGACAAAAGCATGTCCACACGAAGCCAATCAGGCGCGCCTCCCCTGCGGAAAGCGCTCCGATGGCCCTGCTGACCTCGCGCGTCCCAAACGATGATGAGGTCAACGGGAATTCTACAACCGAAGTGGCCTTTTCAACCGCGTTTTCGCAGGTAGGGAGGCATGGGTTAGCCCAGCGGCGTCCGTGGTGGGCAAGGACGCGCGTCCACAGCCGGCAAGGCCACGTACTTCTTCTGATTTTCAGGGCTTTAGGTCGGAAATCCGCGCCGGGCTGGCTGGGGGACCTGGATTCGAACCAAGACTAACGGAGTCAGAGTCCGCTGTTCTACCATTAAACTATCCCCCAGCAGCGCCCCTGAAAGGGCGCGTCGCCGGTGCGAGGCGCCGACATAGTCGATTGGCGCGGTGGGTTCAAGCCCCCAGCCGCCTGGAAGTCGTGAAACGGCAAATCGCTTGCGGCGGAGGGTTGCCTTTGCCACATTCAGGGCAACTGAACAGATCAACCGGCTTGCCGTCGAATGCCCTTCGCGTTCCGGCAGCCGGTGGGAAAGGTTGCCATGACCCACGAACCGCCGGGCGGTTCGCCGGGAGCATTGGGACCGCGGTCCGGCGGACCGGGCGGAGCGGCGGATGGCCGTGACGCCCACCAGCCCCGGCCGCGGCGACTCTATGCTGCGCTCGATCTCGGCACGAACAATTGCCGCCTCCTCGTCGCAAGACCCGAGGGCGCGAGCTTTCGCGTTGTTGATGCCTTCTCGCGCATCGTCAGGCTCGGCGAGGGCCTCGCCCAGACCGGCCGCTTGAGCGACGCGGCCATGGACCGCGCCGTCGATGCGCTCAAGGTGTGCCGCGCCAAGCTGCGCGACCGCCAGGTGGCGCGCGCCCGGCTGATCGCCACCGAGGCCTGCCGGCAGGCGGAGAACGGCGAGGCCTTCATCGCCCGCGTCCGGGACGAAACGGGCCTGGCGCTGGAGATCGTCGACCGCAAGACCGAGGCGCAGCTTGCCGCCCAGGGCTGCGTGCCGCTGGCCGATCCGCGTTCGCGCGGCGTCATCCTCTTCGACATCGGCGGCGGCTCGTCCGAGATCGTCTGGCTGCTGCCGCGCGGCCCGGGGCGCAATGGCGGCCCGCCGACGGCGGAGATCCTCGGCTGGACCTCCCTCCCCGTCGGCGTCGTGACGCTCGCCGAGCGCCATGACGGCAAGCACGTGACGGCTGAGAGCTTCGGCCGCATGGTCGATGAGGTCGCCGCCATGGTCGAGCCCTTCGCCAGGGAGATCGAGGTGGGCGGCCAGATCGAGCACCTCCACATGCTCGGCACCTCCGGCACGGTGACGACGCTCGCCGGCGTCCATCTCGGCCTGCCGAAATATGACCGGCGGCGGGTGGACGGCGCCTGGCTCGGCGCCGGCGAGGTGGACGTCATCCTCGACCAGCTTCTCGCCATGACCTACGAGGACCGCATCGCCCATCCCTGCATCGGCGCCGAGCGCGCCGACCTCGTCCTGGCCGGTTGTGCCATCCTCGAGGGGATGCGGCGGCATTTCCCCTGTCGTCGCCTCAGGGTGGCGGACAGGGGCCTGCGCGAGGGCATCCTCGTCAGCCTCATGCGGCAGGACGGCGTCTGGCGCCGGCCGTTCCACAACCGCCACCACGACCAGCGGCCGCAGGGCCACGGGGGACCGCGATGACGGGCAAATCCGGTGGTGGCGGCGGCCGCCAGCTCGCTGTGCGGCTGAAGACCGCCAAGAAGCGGACGACCAGCCAGCAGAAATGGCTGGAGCGGCAGCTCAACGACCCCTATGTCGCCCGCGCCAAGCGTGAGGGCTGGCGCTCGCGCGCCGCCTTCAAGCTGATCGAGATCGACGACAAGGCGAAGCTCCTCAAACCCGGCCAGCGCATCGTCGACCTTGGCGCTGCGCCCGGCGGCTGGTTGCAGGTGGCGGCCAAGCGCATCGGCCTCGAACAGGGCCGCGGCAAGATCGTCGGCATCGACCTGCTCGACATCGACCCCGTTCCCGGCGTCGCCTTCATGAAGGGCGATTTCACCACCGACGACGCGCCGGACCGGCTGAAGGAGATGCTCGGCGGCGAGGCCGACGTGGTGCTCTCGGACATGGCGGCCAATGCGACCGGCCACCGCAAGACCGACCAGATCAAGATCATCTATCTCGCCGAGCTTGCCATCCAGTTCGCCCGCGAGGTGCTGGCGCCCGGCGGCCATTTCCTCTGCAAGGTGCTGCAGGGCGGCACGGAGGGCGACCTGCTCTCCGACCTCAAGCGCGACTTCGTCGTGGTGAAGCACATCAAGCCGCAGGCGAGCCGGGCCGATTCCAAGGAGCTCTACGTGCTCGCCATGGGCTTCCGCGGCCGCGACGCGGATGCCATCGAAGGCAGTCGGGCGGACGAGTGAGGGCCTGCCCTGTCAGTCCGCCGTGATGGCCTCGAAGGGCTGCGGGATCGGACGGCCCTGCCCTCTCAGATAGTCGAGCATCGGGCCGACCACGGCGCGCACGGCATGCCGCAGCCCCATCCTCTGGCGCCACGCCATCAGGCGCGGCGTGTCGGGTTCAAGTCTCGCACCCATTCGCTCGCCGAAGAGCTGCGCCATGAAGAAGGCGATGTCGGCATAGGAGTAGGCGCCCGCGAGATAATCGCCCCCACCGATCAGCTGTTCGAACCGGTGGCAGGCGGCCCGCGCCGCATCGCGCGCGGCCACGGCCATGGGGTCCTCCGGCCGATCCTGGAGACCCATCAGACGGATGACCGGCGGAAAATAGACCTCGTCCGACAGATGCTCGATCAATCGGGCGCGGGCGCGCTCCGCTGGCGACGCGGGCCATAGCGGCGGGTGAGGTTGCAGATGTTCGAGGTATTCGAAGATCTGGGTCGAATCGAAAATCTCGACAGCACCGTCCACGAGCACGGGGACCTGCCGCTTCGGATTGATCCGCCCGACCTCCGGATGTTTCGGCTCGTAGAGACGTTGCATGTCGAACGGCACCAGCACGAGATCGAAAGGCATGGCCTTCTCGCGCAGCGCGATCTCGGCCTTGGCGCCGAACATGCTGAGCGGGCCGGAATAGAGTGTCATGGTCATAAGGGCGGCCCTTTGGAGAACGGACCGCAAAGGTGATCCCATGGCGCTCCGAGGCGCGTCAGCAGGCGGCTGGATCGGGAGCGGCGTCGCAGGAAAGATTGCCCAGGGCTGCCGCAAGGCAGGATTCGAAATCCAGCGTGTCCCCGGCCCGATGAGCCATGACCATCACCAGCTTCGTTAGGAACACCGCCTCCTGCGCAGGGCCGGCGCGGTCCACCGCGTCAGCCAGATCCTCGTAGAGCCGTTCCATGGCCTCGAAGGGCAACGGCGCAGGCCGATCCTGCGTGACAACGCTCATGCCGCCCTCCCAAGGCCCGCTTCGAGGGTCGCGATCACTTCGGCCGGCTCCACAATCTTCCAACGGCTGGCGACATGCAGGTCGGGGCGGACGAGGTAGAGCGTGCCAGGGACAGCGCCGTAAGCCGCGGCGAGGCTGCCGTCAGTGTCCTCCAGCGTGAGATCCTGCGGCCGGGCTGCGGGCGCCCCGACGCTCACGGCGCGGAACAGCGGATCGCGGGCCGCGAGACCCTGCACCAGCCCATCAAAGGCGGGCACGGCACCGAAGGCGAGCGCGGTGTAGCCATCGCCCATGGCGTCGGACAGGAAGCCGTTGCCGGTGCGGCGGTTGGCGATGACGGCACCAGCTCCTGGGCCGGCGGTGAACTCCGCGTCGCGACGGGCGAAGGGCGTCAGCGGGCTGTCCGCATAGGTGTAGGGCTGCATCTGCCGGGGATTGGCGAAGGGTTTGGCGAAATCCTCGTCGATGGCGAGCGAGAGGGCCGCCTCGCGCATGAGGCGATGACCTCTAGTCGGCGGGGTCATGAAGCGCGTGCTCTTGGTGGCATTGGCGAAGACGTCGAGCGTCGCGCCGCGCCGCTCCGGCGTGTAGCTGTCGAGCAGCCCCTCCCCGGCCCAGCCATTGAGGACGTAAGCGAGCTTCCAGCCGGCATTGTGGGCGTCGGCGAGGCCGTTGTTCAGGCCGCGCACGCCGAAGATCGGCACGATATGGGCGCTGTCGCCGATGAAGATGACGCGACCGTGCCGGTATTCGTCGAGGGCGAGGGTGTTGGCGGTGTAGATCGACCACCATTCCAGCTCCCAGGGCCCGCGATGGCCGATATCGGCGAGGATCGCGCCGACGCGGGAGCGGATCGTCGCCTCGCGCACCGCCTCCTCGGGGCTCTCGCCGTCGCGCAGCTGGTAGTCGATGCGCCAGATGTCGTCGGGCTGCTTGTGCATGAGGATGGTGCCGCCGGGATTGGAGGCGGGATCGAAGAAGGCGCGCCGCTCGGTCGGATAGGCATGGGCCATCTTCACGTCGGCGATGACGTAGCGGCCTTCGTAATTGTCGCCGCGCAGGCGCAGGCCGAGATGGCCGCGCATCGGGCTGCGCGCGCCGTCGGCGGCGAGCACCCAGCTGGCCGCAAGCGGATATGTGCCATGGGGCGAGGCAATGGTGAGCGTGACACCATCCGCGCGGGGCACGGTGGCAACGACCTCGCTCTGCCAGCGGATGGTGACCAGGCCGGTGGCGAGGCAGGCATCGTGGAGGAACTGCTCGGTGTATTGCTGCTGGAGATTGTACATCGGCCGGAATTTCTCATCGGCCGAGTCCGGCATTTCCAGCCGGTAGATCTCATGGCCGCGGAAGTAGCTGCGGCCCGTGGTCCAGCCCAGCGACTTGGCGAGGAAAGCCTCCACCGCCCCGACGCGCTCGAAAATGTGGAAACTGGACCGCGCGATGCAGGTGGCGCGGCTGCCGTCGTTGAAGGTCGGCTTGGCGTCGAGGACGAGGCTGCGCACGCCGTAGCGGGCCAGCGTCAGTGCGGCGGTGAGGCCGATGGGCCCGGCGCCGACAATGACGACGGTGTGCCCGGTGCGGTCACCATCGAGCTCGGGTGCACGCGTGGCCTCGAAATGCGGATAGGTGAAATAGAGGGAGTCGAGCGGCCCCCTGCCCTCGGGTCTCACGTGCGTCGCCTCCAGCCGTGTCAGCCCGGCCTTGCCGTCAGGGGATCGGCTGATGGGGCGGGTGTCAAGCGCAACGGCTGGGATGGCCAATGGAAGGCGCCGATTTCCTCCGTAAGGCGCACGGTGCGTGCTAGGGTCCCCCCTGTCGTCCTGCCCCCCGACAGGCCCATCAGGAGACGTCCATGTTCAGCACCAATATCGGCACCATCGACCGCGCCCTGCGCATCGTCGGCGGCCTCGCCCTGCTGCTCTTCGCCATCACCGGCATTCCCGCCACCGGCTTCAACTGGATCGGCTGGATCGGCATCGTGCCGCTCGTCACCGCCGCCATGGGCTCGTGCCCGGCCTACACGCTCATGGGCGTGACCACCTGCCCGGTGCCGAAGCGCCAGGGCTGAGGCCTCAGGCCGCGGCCTCGAAGCCGCCGAGGACGGCGGTGAGGTTCGGCCCGAGCTGGTCCGAGAGATAGCCGCCCTCCTGCACGAAGAGCGTCGGCAGGCCCATCCGGGCGATGGCCGCGCCGGCGCGGCGGAAGCCGTCGGCCGTCACCTTGGCGCCGCCGAAGGGATCGTCGGCCGAGGCATCGAGGCCGAGCGCCACCACCAATGTGCCGGGCGTGAAGGCAGCGATGGTCCTGGCCGAGGCTTCCACCGCCGCGACATAGGCATCGTCGCCGGAGCCGACGGGGATCGGCAGGTTGAGGTTCGCACCCTCGCCCGCGCCGACGCCGCGCTCATGCGCATAGCCCCAGAAGAAGGGATAGAAGCGCGTCGGGTCGGCATGGACCGAGACGGTGAGCACGTCGCCGCGATCGTAGAAGATGTCCTGCGTGCCGTTGCCGTGATGGATGTCGATGTCGAGGATCGCCACGCGGTCGTGGACCGAGCGCAGGTATTGCGCGGCGATGGCGGTGTTGTTGAGGAAGCAGTGGCCGCCGGCGGCGTCGCGATAGGCGTGGTGGCCGGGCGGGCGGCAGAGTGCGTAGGCCGCGCGCTCGCCCTCGATGACGAGTTCGGCGGCGGTGATGGCGACGTCGGTGGCCGAGGACGCGGCGGTCCAGGTATCCGGGCCGATGCCGCAGGCCATGTCCTGCATGTACCAGCCGGCGCGACCGACGATCGAGGCGGGCATGGTGCCGCCGCGGCGCACGGGATGGACATTGCCGAGCACCTCGTCCGAGGCATTGGCGAGCGTCTGCCACTCGGCGGCAGCTTCCTCGAGGAAGCGCAGATAATCCACCGAATGGACCCCGAGCCGCGGGCCCTGGCCGAAGCTCTCGGCGCGGACGAGCTCATGCTTGCCGGCCTTGAGGCCCGCGCTGAGCCGGTCGGCGCGCTCGGGACGCTCCTCGCCCTGTGCGAACTGCCCGCGCAGGATGAAGCGCTTGGGATCATGGCCGCGGTGGAGGTCGGTGAAGACGGCTTTCATGGCGGGGCCTTCCGGATTCGTGTGCCGCCATGATCGGGGTCGGACGGGCGAAGGCAAGGCGGGCACGGGAGGGGGAGCTTTGCGCTGCCTCCTCTTCCCGCTCCGCGATACGCCGTCCGCCGGGGATCACCGCTGCGCACCCGGCAGTTGTCCCCCCATCCCTGCCGGCTAGGCTGGCCCTGCCGTAGGAGCCCGCCATGACCCTCGATCCCGCCCTCGCCGACCGTATCGTCAAGGCCGTCGATGACGGCTTCGACGCCCAGCTCGACTATCTGAAGACGCTGGTTCGCTTTCCCACCCAGCGCGGCGACGAGCATGCGGCGCAGGACTTCGTCTTCCAGGAATTGCGCAAGCGCGGCTTTGCCATGGAGCGCTTCGCCATGGACGAGGAGGCGATCAAGCGCCATCCCGGCGGCTCGCCCTTCTCGCCGACCCATTCGACCGCACCCATCGTCGTCGGCATTCATCGCCCCAAGGCCGAGACCGGCCGAAGCCTCATCATGCAGGGCCACATCGATATCGTGCCGGTGGGGCCCTTGGAGATGTGGACCCATCCGCCCTACGAGCCGCATATCGACGGCGACTGGTTCTATGGCCGCGGCGCCGGCGACATGAAGGCCGGTCACGGCGCCATGGTCGCCGTCTTCGACGCCCTGCGGCGTGCAGGCGTCCAGCCGGCGGCGACGGTCTATGTGCAGTCGGTGGTGGAGGAGGAATCGACCGGCAACGGCGCCCTCCAGTGCCACCTGCGCGGCTACAAGGCGGAGGCCGCCCTCATCCCCGAACCGAGCCGTGGCCAGATCACCCGCGGCAATGTGGGGGTCGTCTGGTTCCAGTTCACCGTGCAGGGTCACCCCGTCCACGTGCGCGAGGCGGGCTCCGGCCAGAATGCCATCGAGGCGGCCTATGGCGTCATGCGCAAGCTGCGCGAGCTCGAGGCCTTCTGGAACACCAAGACCCCGGACTATCCGCTGTTCAAGGATGAGCCTCACCCGATCAACCTCAATTTCGGCCTGATCAAGGGCGGCGACTGGGCCTCCTCGGTGCCCGCCTGGTGCACGGTCGACTGCCGCATCTCCATCTTCCCCGGTGAGAAGCCGGAGACGATGATGCGGGCCATCGAGGACACCATTTCGCGGGCCGCGCGCGAGGACCGGTTCCTCGCCAACAACCCGCCGCAGGTCGTCTTCAACGGCTTCACGACGGAAGGCTACATCCTCGCGCCCGGTTGTGAGGCCGAGGCGGTGCTCGGCCGGGCGCACCAGAAGGCCTGGGGCGAGCCGATGCAGGAGGCGGTGACGCCCGCCTATCTCGACGGCCGCGTCTATGCGCTGTTCGACGAGATCCCGACGCTCAACTACGGGCCGACCGCCGAGCGCGTCCACGGCTTCGACGAGCGGTTCTCCATCGAGTCCCTGCGCAAGACGACAAAGTCCATGGCGCTGTTCGTGGCGGAGTGGTGTGGGACGGAGCCGGTGTGAAACCTGGCCTCCGGCCTTGACCCCACCCCAGCCATTGCCGACAGTCCCGGCGCCTTATTCCCGGAGTCCCGCCATGGCCACCACCGTCCGCGATGCGCTCGAAGCCTCGCTCGCCCGCATCGACGATCCGCAGTCCGACGGCCGGGTCACCTATACCAAGCTCTATGTGGAGCGGGCGCGGGCCGAGGCCGATACGGCGGATGCGCGGGCGAAGTCCGGCGTGAGCCTGTCGCCGCTGGACGGTTGGGTCATCTCGATCAAGGACCTGTTCGACGTCGCCGGTGAGGTGACGACGGCCGGGTCCACCATCCTGCGCTCACAGCCCGCCGCGAAGGTCGATGCCCCGACCATCGCGCGGCTGCGGCAGGCCGGCTGCGTCATCGTCGGCAAGACCAACATGAGCGAGTTCGCCTTCTCTGGCATCGGCATCAATCCGCATTACGGCACGCCGGGGAATGCCGCCGACAAGAGCCGGGTGCCCGGCGGCTCGTCCTCCGGTGCCGGCGTCTCGGTCGCCGAGGGAACCGCCCGCATGGGCCTTGGCACCGATACCGGTGGCTCCATCCGCATCCCCGCCGCCCTCAACGGCTGCGTCGGCTTCAAGCCGACCGCCGGCCGCGTGCCGACGACGGGCGCCTTCCCGCTCTCCTATGCACTCGACTCGGTCGGCCCGCTCGCCGAGACGGTGGCGGACTGTGCCGCGACCGACGCCATCCTCGCGGGCGAAGCGCCCTGGACGCTGACGCCTGCCCCGCTGGCAGGGCTCCGCCTCGCCATCCCGCGCGGCCGGCTGTTCGGCCAGATTGAGCCGGAGGTCGAGCATGCCTTCGAGGCGTCGGTGAAGCGCCTCACCAAGGCCGGGGCGCGCGTCACCGAGATCTCCATCGAGGACCTGCTACAGGAACTCGCCGATGCCATGGCGCGGGCCCCCTTCGTCGCCATGGAAGCGGCCGCCGTCCATGCGGAGTGGATGGAGGAGCGCGCCCGCGACTTTGACCCGCGCGTGCTCGCCCGCATCCGCGTCGGCGCCCAGGCGGCGGCGCCCGACTACATCCGCCTCGTCAACAAGCGCGCGGAGCTGATCGCCCGGATGCGCGACCGCCTTGGCGACATCGACGCGCTGATCCTGCCGACAACGCCCATCCGTGCGCCGAAGATCTCCGAGCTCACCGCCTCGGACGAGAAGTTCTGGACGGCGAACGGACTGATGCTGCGCAACACCACGGTCGGCAACATCTTCACCTTCACCGGCATCTCCCTGCCCTGCCCGGACGTGAAGGGACTGCCCGTCGGCTTCATGATGACGGCGCTGGGCGGCGAGGACCGCCGGCTGCTGCGCATGGCTGCGGCGGTCGAGACCCTGTTCCGCGGCTGAGCCCCCTGAAACGATGATGCCCGGGCCAGGGCCCGGGCATCTCACGATTGGGACGATGTCGAGGCGCGTCAGGCGGCCTTGACGTTGGTGAGGAAAGCGCCAACCGCCTGGCGGAGGCCGGAAATGTCGGTCTCCAGGCCCTTGGCCACATCGTTCAGGGCGCCCATGGCCGAACCGGTGGCGCGCAGGCGCTCCGACACGTTGCCGATGGACTGACCGGCCTGCTGGGCGACCGCGGCGGTGCTCTCGACGCTGATGCCGATCTCACGGGTCGCCATAGCCTGCTGGTCGATGGCGGTGGAGATCGCCTCGCTGGCGCGGCGCATCCGCTCCACGGTCTCCGTGATGCCGCCCATGGAGGCAACGGAGCGGCCGGTGGCCTGCTGGATGGCCGAGACCTGGCCGGCGATGTCCTCGGTGGCGCGGGCGGTCTGCGAGGCGAGCTGCTTCACCTCCTGCGCGACCACCGCGAAGCCCTTGCCAGCCTCGCCGGCGCGGGCCGCCTCGATGGTGGCGTTCAGCGCCAGCAGGTTGGTCTGCTCGGCGATGGCGCGGATGAGCTCGACCACGGCCCCGATCTTCTCGCCCATGGCGGCGAGGCCCGACACATCGGTCGCGGCGGAATCGACCGCCTGGGTCGCCTCGGAGGAGACCTTCAGGGCCTCCTCGGTCTGACGGCGGATCTCGACGATGGCGGCGTTCAGCTCCTCGGTGGCGCCGGCGATGCCGGTGACACGCTGCAACGTCTCCTCGGTGGCCTGGACGGTGTCACGGACGCCGGCCTCGGCGGCCTCGCCCGCCTGGCCGACCGTGCCGCTGGCACCGGTGACCGAGACCGCGCGGGAGGCGACGCGATCGAGCACCGAGCCGATGGCCTGGTCGAACTGGGCGACTGCCTGCTCCATGCTGGCGCGGCGCGTCATCTCTGCGGCGCTGCGCTGGTCCTCGGCGGTGCGCATCTGGGCGCGCTCGGCGAGGCTCTGGGCGAGACCGCCGACGGCGCGTGCAATGAGGCCGATCTCGTCCTGGCGCGCCGCATGGCGCGACATGTCGACCTGACGGTCCTCGGCAAGGCCGTCGATGGCGGCGGCCGCCTCGCGGACGGGTTTGAGGAAGTGGGTGAGGAGGAAGAAGACGCCGAGGGCCGCGACGAACGCGAGCAGGCCCATGGCGATGATGACGCCCTCACGCATGTTGGCGGCCGAGGCATCGGCATCAGCCTGGCTCACGCCGGCGCCGAGAGCGCCGAGTACGCGGTTGTCGGGGGTGACGATGGGGACGTACCGGGCGATGCGGGCGATGCCGCCAACGGTGATGTAGTCGGTGAGCACCTCGCCGCGGCCGATGGCCTGGGCAATGGGCGAGGTCGCGGGGATGCGATTGCCGAGGACTCGGTTGCCCTGCTGGTCGCGCACCGAGGAAGAGTAGCGGATGAGGTCGCCGGTGGCAGCATCGCGCTGGAAGAGCGAGGAGCCATCCGCGGCGTGGTCGACGATGCTGTGATCGCCCTGGGCCGGCAGGCCGGTGGCGCGGATGCGCAGGACCGGACCGGAATTGCCACCGGCGCGCTCCATCTTGCCGCCGGAAAGGGCGAGCTCGGCGGCCCGGCTCATGTGAATGCTGCGGTCACGGACCTGACCTTCCACGATCTCCGCCATGCGGGCGTTGATCTGGGTGACGGCGTAGAAGCCGGCCCCGAGCGCGACAACGGAAATCACCAGCGCGGCAAGCGCGGCGACCTTGGCGGCCAGAGGGAGGCGGGAGAGAAACTGTATGTCAGCCCCGATGGTTCAACTTTTCGCGAAAACCATCGGGGGAATTCAGTTAACAAAACGGTACGGGGCGACCACTTCGTGTGCAAATGCGCCCTACGGCAGGTATATTCCGCAAGGTCATGCAACCCTACGATGTCACAACGGCGCTGTCATTCGCTCCAGCCAGGCCTTGTCGGCGCCGGTGAGGCGCGGCCCGAGCTTGCGCCGGACATCCGCATGGTAGGCGTCGAGCCAGGCGCGCTCTTCCACCGTCAGCAGTCCCACGGCGATGGCCCGACGGTCGAAGGGGCAGAAGGTGATCGTCTCGAATTCAAGGAAACCGGGCATGGCGCTCTCGCTGACCACCACGAGGTTCTCCAGCCGGATGCCATGCGACCCCGTCTCGTAATAGCCGGGCTCGTTCGAGAGGATCATGCCGGGCTCCAGCGGCACCTGCGACAGGGGCGAGATGCGGCCGGGCCCCTCATGGACGCCGAGATAGACGCCGACGCCATGGCCGGTGCCATGGTCGAAGTCGAGGCCCGCCTGCCACAGCGCCCGCCGGGCGAAACCGTCGATAGCGATGCCGCCGGTGCCCTTGGGAAAGCGCGCGGTGGCCACCGCAATGTGGCCCTTGAGCACGCGGGTATAGTGCTCCTTCAGCCGCTTCGGCACGCTGCCCACCGCGATGGTGCGAGTGATGTCCGTCGTGCCATCGAGATATTGCGCGCCGGAATCGATGAGCAGGAAGGTGCCCTTCTCGACGACCTTTTCGGTCTCCGGCGAAGAGCGGTAGTGGACGATGGCGCCGTTGGACCCGGCGCCGGCGATGGTGGTGAAGCTCGCGCCGCGATGCAGCGGATCGGCGCCGCGGATCTCCTCGAGCTTCGCCATGACGGCGAGCTCGCCCTGTCCCACCGCCTTGGTATCGATCCAGCGCAGGAACTTCGCCATCGCCGCGCCGTCGCGCAGATGCGCCTTGCGGGTCCCCGCGAGCTCGACCTTGTTCTTGCGCGCCTTCGGCAGGACGGAGGGGTCCTGCCCCTCGACCAGCGTCGCACCGGCGTTTTTCAGCGTCTCGGCGATCCAGGCCGTGGCCGTTTCCGGCTCGATGGTGACGGCCTTGCCGGCAAGGTCCTGCAAGCCCTCGGCGAAGGCGCCGATGGGCCTGACCGTGACGCCGTTGCCGAGATGGGCGGTGAGGCCGCCCGTGAACTTCGCCTCGTCGACGAACCAGGTGGCGTGACCGTCGGCCGCGAGGATCACGAAGCTCTGGACCAGCGGCGTCGCCGGCGTGTCGCCACCGCGCACATTGAGCAGCCAGGCGATGGAATCGAGCTGGTTCAGAACGGCCGCCGCAGCACCGCGTGCCGCGATGTCGGCGCCGATCCGGGCGCGCTTGTCGGCGCTCGCCTCACCGGCGAATCTGACGGGATAGGCATGGATCGCCGCAAAGGGATCGCCCGGCTGGTCCTTCCAGATGGAATCGACGGGGTTCTCGTCGACGGCGACCAGTTCCGCGCCAACCTTGGCGAGGGCGGTGCGCCAGCGCTCCGCCTCACGCATCGGCGTGACGCGTGGGTCGAAGCCGACGCGGTCGCCCTTGGCCACTTTCTCCGCCAGCCACTCGATCGCGGGCGGCTTCTTGAAGTGCCGGCAGGTGATGACGGAGGCGTCGGTCTCGGCGGGCGCCTGGAGCGTGTAGCGGCCGTCGACAAAGAGCGCGGCCTCCTTTTGCAGCACGATGACGAAGCCGGCCGACCCGGTGAAGCCGGTGAGCCATCTCAGCCGCTCGGCGCGGGCGACGATGTATTCGCCCTGGTGCTCGTCGGCGCGTGGCACGAGGAAGGCGGCGAGCTTCAGCGCCTTCAACCGCTTCTGCAGCGCCGGGATGCGGGCAGCGTCACGGGCAAAGGAGGGCTCCGGCACCTTGGCGAGGGCGGCGGCGATCGCCGTGCGTTCGGCCGCTGACGCGCCGGGGCAGGCCGCCGTCATCCAGTCCCCGGGGTCCTTGGCGGCCGGGGTGGCGCGCACACGGGCGAGGACGGGCTTCAGGGCCTTGAGATCGACGGGCATGGCAAACTCGGGTCAGGCGCGGGCGAGCCGGGCCGCCTCCCCTCCGGCGATGCGTCCGAGCACCACGGCGGTCAGCAGTCCGTTGCCGGAAAGATAGCCGGATGCATCGGGTCCCGACACCCCCACCGCCGCGCCCCCTGCCGCAAAGAGGTTGGGCAGGAGCGAGCCATCGGGACGGCGCACGCGGGCGCTCGCATCGACGGCAAGGCCGCCCTGTGTGTGAAACAGCGCGCCCGTCACCTTCACCGCGCAATAGGGCGGCACGAGATCGGCGGCGCCGCTCCAGTCGCGCCCGAAGGAATCGCGGCCTCCACGGCGCTTGAGATCGGCGACGGATTCGAGAGTCGCGCGAATCACTTGCGGCGGAATGCTGAGGCGCGCCGCCAGTTCATCCGATGATTCCGCTTGAAGGACAGCGCCGCCCGCCTCGGCACGGCGGAAGTCCTCGAACTGCCGGGCGATGCCGGCGATGCGCGCGTCGAAGATGTCACAGGCGATGCCGCCGGGCTGGCCGAGCACGGCGAGGGCCGCCTCCGAATAGCCCGAGGCCTCGTTCCAGAAGCGCTCGCCGGCCGTGTTCACCTGGAAGCCGCCCTCCATGACGACGGCCCAGGAGACGAGGATGCCGTGGGGATGGGCGACGGAGCCGTGGCCCTGGTGGCCGCCCATGTGCTTCAGCTCCGCGCCGAGCGCCTGCCCCCAGAGCACCGCGTCGCCCTGGTTGCCGGGATGGCCGAAATAGAGCGCGTCCTTCAGCGCCGGGATGTGCTCGGCGACGAGGGTCTTGTTGCCGCCATAGCCGTTGCAGGCGAGCACGAGGGCGTCGCAGCCGATGCGGTCCGCGCTGCCGTCGGGCCGGGTCACCACGAGGCCGCGGACGCGGCCGTCAGGTCCGGCGATGAGGGCCGTGGCGCGCGCCTCGGTGACGATGTCGATCGCTGCCGCCTCGGCCGCGGCGCGCAGCCGGTCGATGAGCTCGGCCCCGGAGCGCGAGGCGAGGCCATGCATCCGCCGCGCGGAATGGCCGGGATAGGAGAAGTCGGCGATGACGGTAAAGGCGAGGCCGTGGCGCTCGGTCAGCCAGTCGATGGCCGGGGCGGCGCCCTCGGCCACGGCGGCGAGGACGGTCGGGTCCGCCTCGCCATGCGCCTTCGCCTGGATGTCGGCGGCGAAGGCGGTAACGCTGTCGGCGATACCGGCGGCCCGCTGGGCCGCGGTGCCCGGGGCGGGGATGAGGCCGGCCGAGAGCGCGGTGGAGCCCTGGGGCAGCGCGTCGCGCTCGAAGACGATCGGCTCGACGCCGGCTTCCTTGGCCGCCAGCGCGGCACAAAGGCCCGCGGCGCCACCGCCGACGATGGCGACCGGGACAGTCAGGTCGAAGGGCAGGTCGTCGGTCAGGATGCGGGACATGGCGCTCTCACCCCCCGATCTCCGCCAGCAACTCTGCCACGGTCGCGATCCGCGCCACCGGCCTGAGGCCCGCAATGGCCTCGTCGTGCACCTTCGGGGAAAAGGCGGCGCAACCGTCCTCGATCACCGTCACGTGGAAGTCGCGCACATGGGCGTCGCGCACCGTCGAGGCGACGCCGCCATTGGTGACTATGCCGCAGGCGAGGAGATGGTCGATGCCGGCTTTCTTCAGGACCCATTCCAGCCGCGACATGTAGAAGGCGGAATAGGCGACCTTCTCCACCTTGATGTCCATGGGCTGGAGAGCGTCCACAGTGTCGTGGCCCCAGGAGCCCGGCACGAAGTCGCCCTTCCTGAGGAACGGCCGGAGCTTCTTGAGATGGTCGGAGATGAAGGGCTCGCCGCCCTTACCCGGGACCAGGGTGAAATGGGTCGACACGATCCAGCCGCCACCGGTGCGGATCCTGTCGGCCAGCGGCTTCAAGCGGGCGGGCAGCGCCGCGATCTCCGGCGCGGACTGGCCGGCACGGCCATAGGCGCCATCGGGGTGGAGGAAGTCGTTCTGCAGATCGCAGATCAGGAGGGCGGTGCGGGCAAGGTCCATCAGACGCGCTCCAGGACGATGTTGCCGAAGGCATCGACGCGGCCGCGCTGGCCGGGCGGCACGAGGATGGTCGCGTCCGGCTGTTCGAGCACGGCCGGGCCCTCCACCACCGCGCCGACGGGAAGGTCGAGGCGGGCGAAGACGGCAGCCTCGCGCCAGCCGCCGAACCAGACCTTGCGGGAACCGGTGCGGGCGCCCTCCAGCGTCGCCGCGGCGGCGGGAGCGAGCGTCGTCAGGTCGATGGGCGGGCGACGGCCGATGGCGGTGGTGCGCAGGTTGACGATGCGGATGCCAAGGCCCGGCAGGAGCCGCGAAAAGGCGCGCGAATAGGCGGCCTCGAAGGCGGCGCGGACGACGGCCTCGGTCACACCCGTCGTGCCGTTCGCCAGTGTGACAGGCAGCGGCACGGCCACCGTATGGGTCTGGCCGAGATAGTGCATGTCGAGTTCGTAGGTGACGTCGATCCGCCCGACGGTGAGCCCGGCGCCGGCAACCACCGCATGGGCGGCGGCCCCCTCCTCCGCCATGCGGCGGTCGAGGGCGCTCGCATCGAGCCCGTCGAGCGTGAGGTTCAGGGTCTGCACCTGGTCGTGGCGGATGTCCGCCATGACGCAGCCCATGGCCGAGGTCACGCCGGGGAAGCGCGGCACGAGCGCCGCCTTCAGGCCTATATCGGCGATCATCGCGCCGGCATGGAGGGCACCGCCGCCGCCGAAGGGCACGAAGGCGAAGCGCGCGGGGTCATGGCCGCGCTCCACCGAGACGAGGCGGATGGCGCCAGCCATGCGGGCATCGGCGACGCGCACCACGGCTTCCGCCGCCTCTTCCGGCGACAGGCCGAGGCGATCGCCGACATGGTTCGCCAGCGCCTGCCGGGCCGCCTCGACATCGAGCCGCTTGAGCTTGCCGCCGATGGGGCGGTCGGCATTGATGCGGCCGAGGACGATATTGGCGTCGGTGAGCGTCGGGCGGTCATTGCCCTGGCCATAGGCGACCGGACCGGGGCGGGAGCCGGCGCTTTCCGGGCCGACCTCGAGGAAGCCGCCGCGGTCGACGCGGGCGATGGAGCCGCCGCCGGCGCCGATCGTGGTGATCTCGATCATCGGCGAGCGGATGACGAGGCCGAAATCGATGGTGGTCTGGGCCGCCAGCGCCGCCTCGCCGCCCGCGATGAGCGACACGTCGAAGGAGGTGCCGCCGAGATCGCCGGTGATGATGTCGGGATAGCCGGCGGCGGTGGAGATCGCCGCCGCGGCGATGACGCCGGCCGCAGGTCCCGACAGCGCCGTGCGCACGGGCAGGCGCCGCGCGGTCGCCGTCGACATGACGCCGCCATTCGACTGGACGATGTGGAAGGCGCCGGTGAAGGCCTCGCTGGCGAGCGCCGCCTCGAGCTTGGCGAGGTAGGAGCCGACGACGGGCTGGAGATAGGCGTTGAGCGCCGTGGTCGAGGCCCGCTCGAACTCGCGGATCTCGGGCAGGATCTCGGATGAGACCGAGACGTGGTCGTTCGGCCAGACGGCACGGGCCGCCGCCGCCGCCGCGCGCTCGTTGGCGGGGTTGGCATAGGCGTTGATGAAGAGGATGGCGAGAGCGGTGGCGCCCCCCTCGACCAGACGCCTGGCGGCAGCAGCGACCTCCGACGGGTCAACCGCCTGCCGCACCGTGCCATCCGCCAGCGTCCGCTCGGCCACCTCGACGCGCAGGTCGCGGTCGGCGACGGGGATGAAGTCACCCCACAGGCCCCAGGTATTGGCGCGGTCGCGGCGGCGCATTTCCAGGACGTCGCGGAAGCCGGCCGTGGTGATCACGCCGATGCGGGCGCCCTTGCGCTCCAGCAGCGCATTGGTGCCGACCGTGGTGCCATGGACGATGGAGCCGAGCGCGGACAGCGCCCCGAAGGTCTTCAGGCCCTCGAGGAAGCCGACGGCCTCGTCGCCGCGGTTCGAGGGGACTTTGGCGGTGCGGAACGTGCCCGCCGCCTCGTCGAGAAAGAACAGGTCGGTGAAGGTGCCACCGACATCGACGCCAACGAGCGTGGTCATGCCTTGGCTCCCGTCACATAGCCGAGGCGCAGGTCGCGCTCGCTCGCGGCCGGGTCACGGGTGGCGGGATCGCCGAAGCCGCCGCCACCGGGCGTTTCCAGGCGGACGCGGCCGCCCTGGGCCAACTTCACGCCGGTGACCTTTGAGGCCATGGGCGGGGTTCCGGTGGTCTTGCCATCCGTCCAGGAGAAGCGGTTCAGCGCCCCTGCCCCGCCGCCATTGACGCCGAAGGGCGCATAGCGGCCGCGCTCGCCGAGAAGGAAGACTTCGGCGCCGCGCGCGTCCAGCACCTCGATCTCATAGATGGCGCCAAGGCCGCCGCGATGGGCCCCCTCGCCGCCGGAATCCGGGCGAAGCGCCCACTGCGTGAACATGATGGGATATGCTGCCTCGAGGATCTCGACCGGTGGCATGGTGGCCGTCGAGATCGGGTTGTTGGCGTGGTTGAGGCCGTCGCTCTCGGGATTGCCGCCGAGACCGCCGCCGAAGAAGTTGAACATGACCCAGCGGCTGCCATTGGCGCGGTGGCCGGCCATGGACAGCGCATTGATCGTGCCGAAGGGCCCGGCGGTCGCCCGCTCCGGGACCGCCTTGGCAAGCGCGCCGAAGACGACGCCGATGAGGCGCAGGATGGTCTCGGTGTAGCCCGCCATGGGCTTCGGCGCCTTGGCCCCCAGCAGCGTCGTATCGGGGACCACGAAGGTGATGGGCTTGAGGCAGCCGGCATTGGCCGGCACATCGGTGAAGACGTGCTTCAGCGCCACGTAGCAGGCGGCGATGGTGGTCGGCGTCGAGATGTTGATCGGGCCGGCGCAGGGCGGCGAGGAGCGCGAGAAATCGAGCACCATGGTCTCGCCGGAGATCGTCAGGTCGAGAGCGACGGTGAGCCGCTCGTCGACGATGCCGTCATTGTCGAGATAGTCCTCGAAGGCATAGGTGCCGTCGGGCAGCGCGGCGATGGCCTCGCGCATCAGCGCCTCGGCGCGGGCCGAGAAGGCGTCGAAGGCCTCCTCGATCACCGCCTGGCCATAGTCGCCGAGCAGGGCCTGAAGGCGCTTCTCGCCGAGGTCGAGGGCATTGAGCTGACCGTTGAGGTCGCCCCAGTTGGAATTCGGCAGTCGGGAATTGGCCGCGAGGATGTCGAGCACGTCCTGGCGCGTCTCGCCGCCGGCTATGAGCTTCACCACTGGGATGAGCACGCCCTCCTGGAAGCTCTCGGTCGCGACCGGGTTGTAGCCGCCCGGCACGTTGCCGCCGACATCAAGCCAGTGGCCGGCGGAGGCCAGCCAGCAGAACAGCGCGCCATCGCGGAAGACCGGCCGCACCAGGCGGAAATCGTTGAGATGGGTGCCGCCGGCGTAAGGGTCGTTGAAGATGAAGGTGTCGCCGGGCTTGAGGCCGCCTTGCGCCTTCACCTTCTCGATCACCGCCTTCACCGCGAAGGCCATGGCGCCGACGAAGATCGGCAGACCCTTGGTGCCCTGGACGAGCGTGTCGCCGGTCTCCCGGTGATAGAGGCCGTGGCAGGCGTCGCGCGCCTCGGCGATGATCGGGTTGAAGGCCGAGCGATAGAGCGTCGCGTCCATCTCGTCGGCAATCTGCTCAAGCCGGCCCTTGAGGACCGCGAGCGTGACCGGATCGAGGCTCACGCCTCACCCCCGGTCGTGTCGTAGCGCTTGCCGATGGCGAGGAGGTCGCTGGTGCCGACGATGTCGGCGAGCTCGTCGAAGTCGTACATGTCCTCGCGGATCGGGTCGGTCGTGCCCTCGGTGCGCAGCGTGTCGTAGAAGCGGCGGGCGGTCTTGGCCATGGCGCGGACGACGCCGGCGGAGAAGACGACGAGGCTGAAGCCCATGGCCTCGAGATCGGCGACCGGGGTCATGGGCGTGCGGCCACCCTCCACCATGTTGGCCATGAGCGGGCGCAGCTTGCCGAGCCGCTGCGGCACGGAGGACAGCTCCTCGCGGGTGCGCGGGGCCTCGACGAAGATGATGTCGGCGCCGGCCTCGGCATAGATCTCGGCCCGCTCGAAGGCGCGCTCGAAGCCCTCGACGGCGCCCGCATCGGTCCGGCCGATGACGAGAAGCCCGTTCTGGCGGGCATCCACCGCCGCCTTGATCTTGCCGACCATCTCATCGGTCGGGACCACGGCCTTGCCGCGCAGGTGGCCGCAGCGCTTGGGGAAGGTCTGGTCCTCGAGCTGGATCGCGGCTGCCCCCGCGCGCTCGAAGTTGCGCACCGTGCGCTGGACGTTGAGGGCATTGCCGAAGCCGGTATCGCCGTCGACGATGAGCGGCACCGAGACCTTATCGGCGATGCGGGTGATGACGTCGGTGACGTCGTTCATGGTGGTGAGGCCGATATCCGGCATGCCGAGCCGTGTGTAGGCGATGCCGGCGCCCGTGAGGTACAGCGCCTCGAAACCGGCGCAGACCGCGATCTGGGCCGTCAGCGGATCGACGGCGCCGGGGGCCAGCAGGACCGGACGCTGGTCCAGGCGCTGCTTGAGCCGCGCGGCGGGACTGGTGGAACTCATGGCATGTCTCCTCAAGCGACCACGGCGAGCGCCACGAGGCGCGCCGGGTCCATGTCTCCATCGAGGGCCCCGGCCGCCGTCCAGATGCGGCGGGCATGGGCCTCGCCCCAGACCGGGGCGGTGATCTCGACGAATTTCGCCTCCACGTCGGAGGCCGAATAGGGATTCTCGGTGTCGCCGCGATTGGTCGTGGCGAGGGCAGTGAAGCTGCGGCCGTCGGCGAGGCGCAGCGTCACCCGCGCGGGCCTGGCGGCGGGGAGCATGGCGGTGAGCGCCGGATCCTCGGTGACGGCGACGCGGTTCGCGAGCGCGCGGGTGACCCGGTCGCCGCGGGCCTCGTCGCGGAAGGCGGCGATGGTGGCCGCGCCGTTGACGAGGGTGGTGGCCAGCGCGAAGGGCAGCGAGAACTTCGCCGCCAGCATGGAGCGCGGCTCGGGATCGTCGAGCTGGGCGGCCCAGACATAGGTCTCGACATCGATGCCGAGCACGTCGCGCGGGTCGACCGGGCCGCTTGCCTCAAGGATCTCGCCGAGCGCATCGAGCGCCGCATGGGTGTAGCGGCAGGCGGCGTGGCGCTTGAAGTAGTTGCGGGCGATCTCCCAGCGGGTGCCGAGCTCCTCCACCATCGCCTCGGGGCGGAAATCGGTGGCGGCGACCGTGTCATAGACGGTGGCGACGCCGTCGCGCTCGCCGGTGAGGCCGGAGGACATCATCTCCCAGGCCCAGAGGCCGAGCTTGTTGGAGAAGCCGGCATAGCTGTTCCGGATCGTCGCCCCTTCCAGCATGGTCTTGCGGCTGGTGGTGAGGCCGAGCGAGGAGGCGATGTTGATGGTCGCGGCCATATCGGCCGCATCCGCCTTGTGGAGCTTGGCCACCGCCAGGGCCGCACCGACAGTGCCCCAGGTGCCGTGCGGGTGCATGGTGACGACGAGCTTCGAGGCGATGCCGATGCGCGCGCCGATCTCGTAGCCAAGCGCGACCGCAACGATGAGGTCACGACCATCCGCGCCGCAGCGGACGGCGGTGGCGAGCGCGGCCGGGACCACATGGATGCCGGGATGGCCGCGGGCGTACTGGTTGCCCTCGTCCAGCTCCAGCATGGTGCCGGCGATGCCGCCCATAAAGGCGGCGTTGGAGGGCGACAGGCTCACCCCCGCACCGATGACCGGTGCCGGGCCGGTGCCTTCGAGCCGCGCCAGGCGGTCGAGCAGCGCCCGCATCTCCGGCTCCGCCATGCCCGCTGCGATCGCACCGATGCTGTCGGCGATCACGCGCTTGGTGCGCTCGACCACCTCGGCCGGCAGGTCCTCGAAGGTGAGGCGTGCCGCGAAGGCAGAAAACTCGGCGAGCCAGGGCGAGCGGGGCTCGGCGGCGAGTTCGGTGGCGGTCTTCACGCCGGGTGTGACAATGGCCATGGCGCTTCCCCTCACATCCCCAGGTAGGCCTTGCGGAGCTCGTCGCTGGCCGCGAGGTCGGAGGCCTTGCCCTCGAGCGCAAAGACGCCGTTCTCGAGGATAAAGGCCCGGGAGGCGATCTCCAGCGACTGCACAACATTCTGCTCGACCAGCATGACCGCCAGCCCGTCCGCATTGATGCGGCGGACGAGGGTGAACATCTCCTCAACCAGCAGCGGCGACAGGCCGAGAGAGGGCTCGTCGAGGATGAGGAGCTTGGGTTCGGCCATGAGACCGCGGCCGATGGCCAGCATCTGCTGCTCGCCGCCCGAGAGCGTGCCGGCGAGCTGGGAGACGCGCTCCTTCAGCCGCGGGAACGTCTGGAAGACCTTGTCGAGGTTCGCTGCACGGGCGGCCTTGCCGCGCCGGTAGGAGCCGAGCACGAGATTGTCGCGCACGGTCATGTTGGGGAAGATCTTGCGGCCCTCGGGCACGTGGACGAGGCCGCGCGAGACGATGTCGCCGGGGGCGGCGTTGGTCACGTCCTCGCCGAGGAAGGAAATGCTGCCGCTCGCGGCCTTCACCACGCCCGACAGGACCATGTTGAGCGTGGTCTTGCCGACGCCGTTGGAGCCGAGGACGGCAACGATCTCGCCCGGCGCCACGCTCATCGAGAGGCCGCGCAGGATCTCGGTTGCGCCGTAGCCGGCGCGCAGGCCCGAGACGGAGAGGATCGGATCAGCCATTCGCGGCACCCTTCTGCAGGCGGCCGGCGGCGCCATGGCCGAGATAGGCCTCGACGACCGCGGGATTGCCGACGACCTCGGCCGGCGTGCCGGCGGCGATCAGGCGGCCGTTCGCCAGCACATGCACGTGCTCGCACAGGCTCATCACCGCCTGCATGACATGCTCGATCATGAGGATCGTGACGCCGGCATCACGGATGGCGCGGATCACCGGGATGATGTCGCGGATCTCGGAGGGGTTGAGGCCCGCGAGCACCTCGTCGAGGAGGAGGAGCTGCGGCTCGGTGGCGAGCGCGCGGGCGAGCTCCAGCCGCTTGCGGCCGGCAACAGTGAGGGACGAGGCGGGGCGGTCGAGATCGGCGAGGCCGACCATCGCCGCGACCGCTTCCGCCCGGGCCATGGCCTCGGCCCGCCCGGCATGGCGGAGATAGGCGCCGACCGCGATGTTCTCGGCGACCGACAGGCCGGCGAAGGGCTGGACGATCTGGAAGGTGCGGGCGATGCCCATGACGGCGAGGCGCTCGGGTGCGCGTCCCGTGATGTCCTCGCCGCGAAACAGGACCTCACCGGCCGTCGGCACCTGGAAGCCGGAGATCAGCGTGAACAGCGTGGTCTTGCCGGCACCGTTCGGGCCGATCAGGCCGGTGATCGAGCCCTCCGGCACGGTGAGGCTGACATCGCTGACGGCGACGAGGCCGCCGAAGCGCTTGGTAACGGAGCGGACGTCGAGCATCAGCGCCCTCCCCTCTTTCCGAAGATCCCGAACCTGGCGAAGAGGTCGAACTTGCCGAAGAGGCCAAGAAGGCCGCGCGGCGCGAAGGCGATGACGACGATGAGCAGTACGCCGTAAACGACGAGGTCAACGCCCGGCACCGCCGAACCGAAGACAGCATGGATGGCGGTCTTCGCCGCCTCGCCGAGCCCGATCAGCGCCACGGCGCCGATGAAGGGCCCGAGCACCGTGCCGATGCCGCCGACGATGGGGGCGAGCAGCGCTTCGACCGAGATCCAGGCGCCATAGGCGATGTTGGCATCGATATAGAGGAACTTTTGGGTGTAGAGCGCGCCAGCGACGGCCGTGATGGCAGCCGACAGCGTGATGGCCTTGAGCTTCACCTTCAGCGTGTCCACGCCGAGGGCGCGCGCGGCGTCCTCGTTCTCGCGGACGGCCACCAGCCAGGCACCGAAGCGTGAGCGTTCGAGCGCGCGGTTGAGCAGGAGCACGGCCGCGACGAAGGTAAGCGCCAGGTAGAAGAACGTCGTCGACGAGGCGAACTGCATCTGGCCGAGGCCGATCTTCAGCGGCACCAGCGTGCCGGCCGCGCCGCCGGTGATCGGGGTGGCATTGGCGAGGATGCGGAAGACCTCGGCGAAGGCGAGCGTCACCAGCGCGAAATAGGACCCGCGCAGGCGGGCGCGGAAGGCGAGCGTGCCGATCGCGGCCCCCACGAGACCGCCGAGCAGTGCCGCCAGCGGCAGCGCCACCCAGGCGTTGACGCCGTAGCGCGTCTGGAGCACCGCTTGGACATAGGCGCCGGTGCCGAAGAAGGCGGCGTGGCCGAAGGAGAACTGGCCGCCATAGCCGCCGGCGATGTTCCAGCCCTGCGCGGCCAGCGTGATGATCAGGATGAAGATCATCAGGTTGTAGAAGGTGTTGGGCCCGGCGAAGAGGCCGGCGCCGACGAGCAGCGGCACGGCGAGCGGAAGGGCCGCGAGGGCCGCGATGACGACGAGGAGGGAGCGATAGGCTTTCATGCCTTGGCTCCGAACAGGCCGGTCGGGCGGAAGAGCAGGACCAGGATGAAGATCAGGAAGATGCCGATCTGGCCGAGGCTCTCGCCGAGATAGAGGCCGCAAAGGCTTTCCACCACGCCGATGAACAGGCCACCGACCAGCGCGCCGGGGATGGACCCCATGCCGCCCAGCACCACCACGGTGAAGGCGACGAGGACGAAGGCGTTGCCGACGCGCGGATTGACGTAGAAGGACGGCATGAGCAGGCAGGCGGCGACCGCCAGCGTCGCGGCGCCGAGGCCGAAAGTGACCGCGTAGATGTGGTTCACGTCGATGCCGACCAGCGAAGCGCCGAGCTTCTCGCGGGCCACGGCGCGGATCGCCTTGCCGGTGTCGGTGAGCGCCAGGATCGCCCAGAGCGCGGCGGCGACGAGGATGGCGACACCGAAGCCGATGACGCGCGGCAGCGACAGCAGCGCGAAGCCGAGATCCACGACCGAGAAGGAATAGTCGAGGGTCAGCGAGCGCGTATCGGAGCGGAAGATCGCGAGGAGCAGATTCTCCAGCACGATGGAGAGACCGAGTGTCACCAGGAGGATCGCGCCATCATCGTTGCGGCTCGCCGGCGAGATGACGAAACGCTGCATGGCGTAGCCGATACCGAAGAAGAGCGGCGTCAGCGGCAGGATGGCGAGATAGGGATCGAGCCCGAGGCCGAGATGCACGACCAGCACCGCGAACATGGCGAGGGTCAGCATGGCGCCGTGGGCGAAATTGATGATGTGGAGGACCCCGTAGACCAGGGTCAGGCCCAGCGCCACCAGCGCATAGACGGCGCCGGTGAGGAGGCCGTTGAGCACGGCCTCCAGCACGATTTGCGGCGGATAGGATCTGAACACGTCGGAGCCTCTCGGCAAATGCGATGCCGCGTGGCCGCTGGATTGCGGCCACGGGCGGGAGCGGTGGGCCGGGCTGCGGACGGCCCGGGAGAAACGATCAGCCGGTGACGGGGAAGACGGGCTTCGCGTCGGCGAAGGTGTCGGGGAAGATCACCTTGATGTCGCCGCCCTGCACCTGGGTGTTGACCGGCGCGGCGTTGACGTTCTGGCCGTTCTCGAACTTGGTCGGGCCATAGGGCATGATGTGATCGGCGAAGGTCGAGGAGGCCATGGCCTCGATGATCTTCACGCGGTCGCGCGAGCCGGCACGGTCGATGGCGTCGGCGACAAGGCGCACCGAGGAATAGTTCAGCGGCACGTTGTAGAGCCAGAACCGGCCCATGGCCTCGACCTGCTTGCGCAGCTCGGCCGTCTTCGGCTTGCGCGGATCGGCCCAGTGGTTGCAGTCCATGACGTTGTTGGCCGCATCCGGGAACTCGCGCACGAAGCGGAAGTTGGACGCCGCGCCGTTGAGGACCGCGTAGATGCCCTTCGGCCGGATGCGCTGCTGCTGCAGTGTACGGGCAAGCAGGACGAACTCGCCATAATAGCTCGAAGGGATCACCAGATCCGGGTTCAGCGCGCGGATGCGCAGCGCGACGTTGGACATGTCGCGGGCCGGCGTCGGATGGGCGATGGTCTCGAGAATCTGGAAGCCGAGGGCCGAGAGGCGCTCGTTCATCAGCTTTGCGAGACCCGAGCCGAAGAGGCCGTCCTCGTGAACCAGCACGACGGTCTTGGCCGGCTTGCCCGCGGCGTCATTGAGCTTCACGAGGTTCTCGATGGCGGTGCGGGTCACCGTGCCGAAGCCGGGGCCGAAGCGGAAGGTGTTCTTCAGGCCGCGCGACACGATCTGGTCCGACACGCCGACATCGACCGCATAGGCGATGTCGTAGCGCGAGGCGGCCTGCGAGGCGGCAAGGCAGATGGGCGAGGCGAAGCCGCCGACGATGGCGGAGACGCCCTCGGCATGCATCTTCTCGACCTCCTGAGAACCGGCCTCCGGGTTCGAGCGCGCGTCACCGAAGACCATCTCGATCATGGCGCCGCCGAGGGACTTGATGCCGCCGGCCTTGTTGATCTCGTCGATGGCGAGCTGTGCGCCGATGCGGCCGTATTCGCCATCCTGGGCGAGCGCACCAGTCACCGGCTGGAGGATGCCGAGCTTCACCGCCGGCGCCTGGGCGCGTAGCAGGCCAGGGCTGGCGAGGAGTGCCGCGCCGGCGGCGCCGGTGGCGAGAAGACTGCGTCGTGTGGGCTCGGTCCAGGCCGTCATTGTCCGTTCTCCGTCTGTTGCTCTCTGGAAGGGGCCGGCTTTTCCGCCGGCTCTCGTGATCTATCGTCTCGGGTTGTTGGCACCCCGCCGCGGTCACGGCGGGGTGTCAGTCGTTGGCGGTGGCTCCGTTGAGACCGACGCCCATGCGCAGGCGCTCCACCGGCGACCACAGGCGGTCGCCGCCGGAATCGATGCGGACGAGGTCCATCTGGAAGGAGTAGCGGTCGGGCCGGTAGAAGGCCGCGAGGTGCTCGATGCCGCGGCGCTTCACGTCCGACACCACGCGGGTCAGGGCGAGGAGCGGGGCGCCGATGTCGATGCCGAGGGCCTCGGCGACATCCGGGCCGGCGAGCGTCGCGGTGATGGTCTGGGTGGCGCGGTCGACCTTCACGCCGGACCGCTCGATCAGCGTCAGCAGCGGCTGGACCCCGAGCTCGGCCTCCGAATAGGTCGTGCCGATGCGCTGGGGCACATGGGTCACCAGATAGGAGAAGGGCTCGCCGTCGATGATGCGCACGCGCACCGAGCGCTGCACCTTCTCGCCATCGTCCAGCTTCAGAGCCTCGGCCACTTCCGGGGAGGGATCGACATAGCCGAACTGCAGCAGCCGGACGTCGGTGGAGCGGCCCATCTCGACGAGGTGGGCGAGCGCATTGGACAGGTCAGCGACGATCGGGCGCTTGATCATCCGCGCGGTGATGAAGGTGCCGGCGCCGGGACGGCGCGAGATCAGGCCCTCGCGCTCCAGCTCGGCCAGGGCCCGGCGGATGGTGACGCGCGAGACGTCGTGGAGCTCGGCAAGATCGGGTTCGGAGGGCAGCCGGGTGCCAGGTGTCAGTTCGCCGGAGGATATTCGGTCGCGCAGGGTGAGATAGACCCTTCGCGTCTTCGACGTCTCGATCGCTTCAGCCATGCCTTCACTCCCTCGCAGGCCCGTCGCCACGCGGCGCCGCGGGGGCGCCGGCCTCGTGATGAGTGCAGTGGCAACATGCATTTGTCTTTTGGCCTGTACGATCAATAGGGATAGCAAAAATGCGAGACTTGTCTATCCTATGATACAATGTTTTTGCGTCAAGCATCTTCGGAGCATGCCCTGTGAACAGCCCTGCCAGCCTGTTCGACCGATTGTGGGACCGACACGTGGTGAAACGCCGCGAAGACGGCCTCTCGCTGCTGTGGATCGACCGCCATTTCGTCCATGAGGGCTCCCATCACGCCTTCGGACAGATCGCCGCACGGGGCGCGAAGGTCGCCCGTCCCGACCTCACCTTCGGCGTCGCTGACCATTACGTGCCGACCCGTGGCCGCGGCGGCCCGGTGCCCGACGCCTCCATCGCCCGCATGGTCGACCAGCTCTCGGCCAATACGGCGGCCCATGGAATCACCCTGTTCGGCCTCGACGACCCGCGGCAGGGCATCGTCCACGTCACCGGGACGGAGCAGGGCCTGACGCTCCCCGGCCTGACGGTCGTCTGCGGCGACAGCCACACCTCAACGCACGGGGCTTTCGGCGCCTATGCCTTCGGGATCGGCGCCTCGGAGGTCGCCCATGTGCTGGCGACCCAGACGCTGTGGCAGAAGAAGCCGAAGCGGATGCGCATCAGCGTCGAGGGCGCGACCGCGCCCGGCATCACCGCCAAGGACATCATGCTGACCATCATCGCCACGATCGGCGCGGATGGCGCTGCCGGCCACGCCATCGAATATGCCGGGACGGCCATCCGCGCCCTGTCGATGGAGGGACGCATGACCCTCTGCAACATGTCGATCGAGGCCGGGGGGCGCTGCGGCATGGTCGCCCCTGATGGAACGACCGTCGCCTATCTGAAGGGCCGCCCCTTCGCGCCCGACGGCGCGCTGTGGGACCGGGCGCAGGAGGATTGGGCCGGGCTCGCGAGCGATGCCGACGCCGTCTTCGACCGCGAGGTGGCGCTGGAGGCCGCTGTGATTGCCCCGACCGTGACCTGGGGTGTGAGCCCGGAACAGGCGCTGCCCATCACCGCCGCCGTGCCCGACCCCGAGGCCATGGCCGATCCGGTGAAGGCGGCCGCCGCCCGCGACGCTATCGCCTATATGGGCCTGACGCCCGGCCAGCCGCTCGCCTCGGTGCCCGTCGATCGCGTCTTCATCGGCTCCTGCACCAATTCCCGCATCGAGGACCTGCGGGCCGCCGCCAAGGTCCTTGCCGGCCACAGGGCGAGGGTGCCGGGCATGGTCTCGCCGGGCTCATCGCTGGTGAAGCAGCAGGCCGAGGAGGAGGGCCTCGCCCGCATCTTCACGGAAGCCGGTCTCGAATGGGTCGCCTCGGGCTGCTCCATGTGCGTGGGCATGAACGGCGACACTGTGCCGGCGGGCGAGCGCTGCGCCTCCACAACCAACCGCAACTTCAAGGGCCGCCAAGGACCGGGCGCGCGGACGCACCTGATGTCCCCCGCCATGGTCGCAGCTGCGGCCGTAACGGGCAAACTCACCGATGTGAGGCAGTTCGCATGACCCCGTTCACCCGCGAGAGCGCCGCGCTGATGCGGCTCCCCGTCGCCAATGTCGATACCGACCAGCTCATCCCTGCCCGCTTCATGAAGGAGCCGCGCAGGCCCGAGGGCTATGGCCGCTTCCTGCTCCGCGACCTCGTCGCGGAGGGAACCGCCCCTGCCCCCGCACCGGGCCAGACGATCCTCGTCGCGCGGCGGAACTTCGGCTGTGGCTCGTCGCGCGAGGCGGCGGTCTATGCCCTTGCCGATTTTGGCTTCCGGGCGGTGATCGCGCCGAGCTTCGGCGACATCTTCGCCTCGAATTGCGTGAAGAACGGCGTGGTGCCTGCAACCGTCAGCGAGGAGGACGCCGAGCGGCTTCTCGGCATCGAAGCCCTCCCCGCAACCGTCGACCTGGAGGCGCAGACCATCGCCTGCGGCAATGTCGTCGTGCCGTTCCGCATCGATCCGGTCTGGCGCACCCAGCTCCTCAACGGCTGGGACGACATCGACCTGACGCTCGCCGAGGCGGACAGCATTGCCGCCTTCACGGCGCGCGATGTGGCCGAGCGCCCCTGGGCGGCGCCACGCCGCGATTGAAGGCCGAGCAGGCGCGTAGCGCCGGCTACATCACTCCCCCGCCAGGGCCCGCTGAACGGCGGGGCGCTCGCCCATCCGCGCGAGGTGGTCGGCAACGCGCGGGAACTGCGCCACGTCGACGCCGTCGCCCTCCAGCCAGCGGGTCACCGTGAAGAGATAGGCGTCGGCGACCGTATAGGCCTCGCCCATGACCCAGGGCCCGCAGAAGAAGTCGTTCTCGATGAGGCGGAAGCTCGCCGTCATGGTCTCCGGCACCTTGCGGCGCATGTCGAGGAAGGAGCTCTCCTCGGTCGCCCAGCGGTGGCCACGATGCTTGTGCGCGTGGTTCACGTGCACCGTCGAGGCGAGATAGGCGTTGAAGGCCTGCATCTCGGCGAAGGCAAAGGGATCGCTCAGCGGCGCCAGGTTCTTCTCGGGATGGCTCTGGGCGACGAAGGCGAGGATCGCGACATTCTCGGTGAGAACGCCGCGGTCGGTAACCAGCGCGGGAACGCGGCCCTTGGGATTAACGGCGAGAAAGGCCGGCTTGGTCTGCTCGCCCGAGGCGAAGTCGACCCGGACGGGCTCATAGGCGGCGTTCGCTTCCTCCAGCGCGATGCGCGAGGCCAGCGCGCAGGTCTTCGGGCCGTAGAAGAACTTCCAAGTCATGGTCTCACCCTGCCTTCACGAGCACGTGCTTCTTGCGGCCGAAGGACAGCTTGGCAACGCCATCCTTCAGCGCGGCTTCGGTCACCGTCGCCTGCGGATCGGTGACGGTCTCGTCGTTCAGCTTCAGGCCACCACCGGCGACCTGACGGCGCGCCTCGCCATTGGAGGCGACGAGGCCGGCCCGCACGAAGAGCGCCAGCACGCCAATGCCGGCGGCGAGCTCCGCCGCGGGCACGGTGACGACGGGGAGGTCATCACCGAGCGCACCCTGCTCGAAGGTCTTCTTTGCCGTCTCGGCTGCGGCCTCGGCGGCCTCGCGGCCACGCACCAGCGCCGTCGCTTCCGTCGCCAGCACCTTCTTCGCCTCGTTGATCTCGGCGCCCTGGAGCGCCGCGAGGCGGGCGATCTCGTCCAGCGGCAGCAAGGTGAAGAGCTTGAGGAATCGGGCGACGTCACCGTCCTCGGTGTTCCGCCAGAACTGCCAGTAATCGTAGTTCGACAGCATGTCCGCGTTGAGCCAGACCGCGCCGGCGGCCGTCTTGCCCATCTTGGCGCCGGACGATGTGGTCAGCAGCGGGCAGGTCAGGGCGTAGAGCTGGTGCGTGCCCATGCGCCGGCCGAGGTCGATGCCGGTGACGATGTTGCCCCACTGGTCGGAGCCGCCCATCTGCAGGTTCGAGCCGTAGCGCCGGGCCAGTTCGACGAAGTCGTAGGCCTGCAGGATCATGTAGTTGAACTCGATGAAGGACAGCTCCTGGTCGCGCTCCAGGCGCAGGCGCACCGAGTCCATGGTCAGCATGCGGTTCACCGAGAAATGCCGGCCGATGTCGCGCAGCATCTCGATGTAGTTGAGCTTCGTCAGCCATTCCGCATTGTCGGGCATGACCGCGTCGGTCTTGCCCTCGCCATAGGTGAGCAGTTTGGCGAAGACGCCCTTCAGCGCATCCTTGTTGGCGTTGATGTCGTTGATCGACAGGATCTTGCGCGTCTCGTCGCGGCCGGAGGGGTCGCCGACGCGGGTCGTGCCGCCACCCATCAGCGTGATCGGCTTGCCGGCGCCGGTCTTCTGCATCCAGTGCAGCATCATGATCGACAGGAGATGGCCGACATGCAGCGAGGGCGCGGTGCAGTCATAGCCCACATAGGCGACGACATCCCCCTTGGCCGCCAGGGCGTCGAGACCCTGCAGATCGGAACACTGGTGGATGAACCCGCGCTCGGTGAGGATGCGCAGGAAGTCGGACTGAGGGGCGGCCATGGTCTTTCCGGTTCGGGCTGAAGTGCCGGGCACTCGCGCCCGGCGGAGGCGCGGTGTAGCAGAGGCGGGCTGCAATTTCATCCGTCGAATCGGCAGGACACCATGCGCGCCATCGGCCTCATGTCGGGAACCTCGATGGACGGTGTCGACGTCGCCCTCCTCGATACCGACGGCGAGACGGTCACAGGCTTCGGGCCGACCGGCTACCGCGCCTATAGCGAGGACGAGCGTTCGTTGCTGCGCGCCGCGCTGAAAGAGGGCGCGCTCCTCACCGACCGCACGGCGCGCACGCCCCTGCTGGCGAAGGCCGAGGACCTCGTCACGCGCGCCCATGCCGAGGCGGTCGAGCTCTTTCTCGACCGCAACGGGCTGGCACGCTCCGATGTGGCCGTGGTCGGCTTTCACGGCCAGACCGTGCTGCACCGCCCCGAGCTGAAACTCACCGTGCAGATCGGCGATGGGCTCGCGCTGCGCCAGCGCCTCGGCATCCCGGTCGTCCACGACCTCCGCCAGGCCGATGTTGCCGCCGGCGGCCAGGGCGCGCCACTGGTGCCGGTCTTCCACCGGGCGCTGGCCGATGCGGCCGGCCTGCCGCGGCCGCTGGCGGTGGTGAATATCGGCGGCGTCGCCAATATCACGTTCATCGATGCCGATGGAGGCCTTCTCGCGTTTGACACCGGGCCGGGCAACGCGCTCCTCGACGACTGGATGGCCGAGCGCACCGGCACGGCGGTCGATGCCGGCGGCGCGACGGCCGCGCGGGGGCGCCCGGACGAGACCATCCTTGCCTGGCTCCTCGTCCATCCCTATTTCGCGCGGCGGCCGCCGAAATCGCTCGACCGCAATGCCTTCGCCCACCGCATTGTCGGCAATGTCGCGACGGAGGACGGGGCGGCGACACTTGCCGCCTTCACGGCGCGCTCCATTGCCCGTGGCGCGGATTTCCTCAAAGCCCCCCCGGCCCTCTGGGTCGTCTGCGGCGGCGGGGCGAAGAACCCGACGCTCCTCGGACTGCTGGCGCAGGCGACGGGCGCAGAGGTGAAGACGGGCGAGGATGTCGGCTGGTCCTCCGATTTCCTGGAGGCCCAGGCCTTCGCCTTTCTGGCGGTGCGGTCGATGAAGAGCCTGCCGCTGACCTATCCCTCCACCACCGGCGTCCCGGCGCCGATGACGGGCGGAATTCTCGCAGTCTGACTGCGATGTTTACCCGGGGCTAACCGCGATTGCCGTAACGATAGGGGGATCCGAGGGACCTCCCATGCGCCTCCGTAGCATCCTGCGCCTCAATCTCATGGTGGGCATCGCGGCGACGGCGGCGACCTTCCTCGTAGCGGGATGGATCTTCACCACCCGCCTGATCGACGAGAACCTGAGGCAGCATCTCACCAGCGACAGCACCAGGATTGTCGAGCAGGTGCAGAACGAGGCACGGCGCGCCATCACGGTTGCTGAAGCCATGGCAGCGATCCCCGGCGTGGCCGAAGCCCTCGCGGCGGGCCAGCGCGACCGCCTATCGGCGCTGGTCATGCCGGCTTTCGAGGTTCTGAAGAGCCAGGGCGTCAACCAGTTCCAGTACCACCTGCCGCCCGCGACCTCTTTCCTGCGGGTCCATAGCCCGCAGCAGTTTGGCGACGACCTCTCCGCCTTCCGCCACACCGTCGTCCTCGCCAACCGCGATCAGAAATCCGTCTTCGGTCTCGAGGGCGGCCGTGCCGGAATCGGCATCCGCGGCGTCACGCCCGTCCGGCTCGCCGGCCGCCACGTCGGCTCCGTCGAGGTCGGCCTGACCTTCGGCAAGCCCTTCGTCGACGCTTTCACCGCTGCCACCGGCTCGCGCCTCGCCATCCTGCTCGACGCCGATGGCGCATTGCGCTCCCATGCCTCGACCCTTCCCGGCGACGTCACCCTCGACCCCGCCATGCTGGCCGCCGCCCGGCGCGGTGAGGCGAACGGTGCGACCGCCGCCTTCGCCGACCGGAGCTGGGCCCTCCAGGGCCAGCCCCTGCGCGATTTCGCCGGCAACACGATCGGCGTGCTCGTCGTTGCCGTCGACCGCACGGCGCTCGACGCGCTGTGGCGCTCGGCCATGATCACCGCGCTGGTGAGCCTCGTCGTCATGCTCCTGCTCGGCATCGTCATCGCCTGGCGCCTCGAGCGGGTGATGGCACGCCCCCTGTCGGCCATGACCGAGACCATGAGCGAGCTTGCCACCGGGCGCCATGACGTGACGGTCGATGCCTCCAGCCGGGTCGTCGAGGTACAAGCCATGGCGCGCTCCATGGAGGTCTTCCGCGAGGCCATGGTCGCCCGCATCGCCGCCGAGGCGACGGCCGCCGCCGAGGCCGAGGCGAAGCTCGCCCGCGCCCACGGCCACGAGGAGGCGGCCGCCCGCTTCCGCTCCTCAGCCTCCGCCCTCGTTGCCGATCTCGGCGCGGCCACAGCTCAACTCTCGGGCGCAGCGCAGTCCATGTCGACCATCGCGGTGCAGACGCGGGACAAGTCATCCAGCGTCGCCGATGCCGCGGCGACCACGACCTCCAATGTCGCGACCGTCGCCTCGGCGACGGAAGAGCTTTCGGCAGCCATCTCGGAGATCGTGACCCAGGTCGACCGCTCCGCACAGGTCGCGGGCGACGCCGTCCAGGCCGCCGGCCATGCCGAGGCCGTGGTTCAGACGCTTCAGACCGGAACGGAGCGCATCGGCAGCGTCGTCAACATCATCAGCGAGATCGCCGACCGCACCAATCTCCTCGCCCTCAACGCCACGATCGAGGCCGCCCGGGCCGGCGAGGCCGGCAAGGGCTTCGCCGTGGTCGCAACGGAGGTGAAGACACTGGCTGCTCAGACCTCCAAGGCCACTGGCGAGATCAACGCCCAGATCGGCCGCATCCAGTCCGAGACGCGCGACGCCGTCGAGGCGCTGGGGCGGATCGTACGGACCATTGAGGACATGAACGGAATCACCACCGGGATCGCCGCAGTGATGGAGCAGCAGGACGCGGCGACCGGCGAGATCTCCCGCAACGTGCAGCAGGCCGCTACCGGCACCCGCACGGTCTCCTCCAGCATCGACGTGGTGCGCGAAGGTGCGGCCGCGACCGGGGTCGCCGCCAACCAGGTGCTGGACGCCACGCGCCGCCTCGGCGAGGTCGCCGGCGAACTCGACCGCGAGGTCGGTAAATTCCTCGCGGAGGTAGCGGCCTGACCAACCGGTAGAAAAAGGCTAACGTGGCGGCGCCCCCCCGCTGCGGAGACGCCCATGCCCGTCCATGACCTCACCCCCGACGACGTCGCCCAGGCGCTGGCCGAGGATCGCATCCTGCTCGTGGATGTGCGCGAGCCGCATGAGCTCGCCATGGCGCGCATCCCGGAGGCGGTGAACCTGCCGCTGTCGCAGTTCGACCCCGCGGCGATCCCGGACCCGCAGGGAAAGACGGTGGTGTTCCTCTGCGCTGCCGGGGTGCGCTCCATCCATGCGAGCGAGGCGGCGCAGGCGGCGGGTCTGCCCTATGACAGCCACCTTGCCGGAGGCCTCAAGGCCTGGGCGATGGCCGGCCACGGCTTCGAGCGGGGCTGAGGGCCGCTAGCGCATCATCCCATCACGTGGGCACCGGTTGATGGATGAGATGATGCGACAAAAACAACGAGATAGAGCGGCCGACCTGATGCAGTCAGATCGGAAACCGGTCTAGCGCAGCGCCTCGTCGCGCAGCAGCGGCTGCTGGACGCCATTGGCGCCACGGAATTCGAACATCTTGCGCAGGAAGCCGGGGGTGACGGCCGAGAGCGGGTTGATCGTCAGCCGCGGCGCGGTGACCGGCCCGGCGATCTGGTAGGTGATGCCGAAGACGCCCTCATCCGGCGCGCCGCCGAGGAAGAAGCCGAGGACGGGGATGCGGGCGAAGATGTTGTTCAGCGCATAGGCCGGCACGTAGGTGCCGCGGAGCAGGAGCTGGTCGCGACCGGGATCGAACTCGCCCTCGACAGTCGCGCCGATCGCGGCGCCCCAGAGCAGGCCATCGGTGACGCTGACCTTGCTGGCATTGCGGGCAAAGTTGGCCCGCAGCCGCGAGAAGGCGAAGGCGTCATTCGGCTGCTGGGCGGCCTGCCGCGGCGCATTGGGGCCGGTGCCCGCGGCGGCAACCATGCCTGAAATCGCCTGATCGCCGCGGATGCGGAATTCGGTGATCTCCACGGCCCCCTGACGGATGACGCCGTTCGGCTGGGGCGGCGTCATGATCAGCGCGAGATTGCCGCCCTGGAGCGAGCGGTACAGGTCAAGGAAGCGCAGCAGCGCGCCCGCATCGCCGGAACTGACGGTGATGCGCTGGGCGGCGCCCTGGCCGCGCTGGTCCATGGCAAAGCTCGCGTCCCGCCCGACCCGGCCGCCGGCGCTGAGCGTGCGGATCACCTGGCCCTGGCGGACCATGCGCATCTCGAACTGGCGGATGACCTCGCCATTGCTGCCGACGACGGCATTGGCCTTGACGTCGACCTCAAGCTCGCCCGTCTGGGGCGGGGCGGCACCGGCCCCGGCGGGCCCAGGCTGCGGCGGATCGGAGAGCGACTTGATGAGGTGGCGGGCGTCGATCATCTCGCCACGGCCGACGACACGGTGGCCGTTGCCGGCGCGCTCGACGCGGATCGACATGCGGTCGCCGTCGGACAGGTTGTAGGCGGGGAAGACGCCAGAGACGAGGCCGCCCTTGTCGTCGAAGGTGACGGAGCCGCGGACCAGCACGCCGCGGCTCTCTATGACGAGGTCCTCGAGCTTCCAGCCGCCCTCGCCCTCGACGGCGACGAAGCGGGCCTTGGCGGCCTGGCCGCGCGGCTTGTTCCAGCCGGGCAGCAGATCGGCGAGGGTGGCTGGCGCCAGATCGACCTCCACCGTGTAGCGGCCGGAATCCTCACCCACGGTCGTGACCTTGACCGGAGTCGGCCCGACAATGCGCGAGCCGATATTGAGCCCGAGCCGGGCGCGACCACGATCGTCGAGCGTCGCGGTCAGCCGGATCTCCGGCTTCGCGTCGGGACGCGGCTTGCGATAATCGAAATTCGCCTGGGCGCCGCCGAGCACGCCCTGACCCCGCAGCACGAAGCTGCGCGGCGTGGTCTGGACCTTGAAGCTCGCGCGCTCCATCCGCATCTCGCCGAAGGCATTGTCGGCTGCGAAACCGGTGAAGTCGGCCTCGACCGTGTAGTCCACGAGGTTCGCCTGGTAGGTCTCGGTGAGCGGCACATTGACGATGACCGAAGCCGTCACCTGTCCTTCCACTTTGCCGGACGGCAGCGTCGGCCCCGCGGCGGCACCCTTGAAGCCCTCTTCGCCGAGCAGCGCGAAAGCGGCCTCCGCCGGGCCCTGGATACGGAACCGGCTCACCGACTGCGCCGGCTGGATGCGATGGTCGGCGATGTCGAAACTGCCCTGCACGATCGACAGGCGCTTGCCGGGCTGAGGCTCGATCACGCCGCGCGACACCTCGACATGGGCCAGCTGGCCATCGACGACGACGTCGACATCGGCCTCCTTCAAGGGCGAGACGCCGGGCAGCATGCGCATGGAGGTGCCGCGGACGCGGGCGCGCACGGCGAGCCCCTCCTTCTCCAGCACCGGATTCGGCTGGGCGAGGACGCCGGCCGGCACCGACATGCGAACGGTGACGTCCTCCACCATGCCGTTGCGCATATTGTCCGCGACCCAGTCGCGGACATGGGGGTTGGAGAGGCGAGGCCATAGGGAAACGGCTGTGGCGAGCGGCATGCGCCCCACCGCGAGGTCGAGATCGACGGCCGGCGAGCCGGGGGCGAAGGTCAGCTTGCCGGAGATGCGGGCGAGCGGCTCGGCGCCCTGGTCGACGCTGAGCCCGTCGACGGTGAGGGTCTTCGCGACCGGGTCGAAGACGAAGCGGGTAGAGCGGACGTTCACCGGCACCGGCGGCTCATGCGGGTTCAAGGCCGAGGTCACGGCCTTGAGGCTGTTGAGCTGCACCACGGTCGGCTCGCCGTGATGGGCGGGCGGGACGATGACACCATTCAGCGTGGCGCGGTTCTGGCCGGCGAGGATCTCGACCTTGTCGATGACCAGACCCGGCGCGCCGGTCTGCCACCGCACCTCGGCCGAGACGCTGTCGATGGCAAGGCGCATGGCCTCGTCGTTTGGGTCACCGACCGTGCCGGCACCGAGGGCGACGCGGCCCTGCAGGCTGACGGGATCGCCGCTCTCGCCAATGACGCTGCGCAGCGTGCCGGAGATGGGTGTGTCGGCATAAACCATCTGCGGCGCCTGCACGGCGAGCGCCAGATCCTTCGGGCTCATGCCGGACATGGCGAAGTCGATGGTGCGATGGCCCTGGGCATCGCGCGGCGTGACCGTGGCGTTCGAGGTCCAGCGGGCGCCGGAACCGGACGCGTCGAGGTCGATCGACAGACCGCCGCTCGCCGGCACGGTCATGTCGAAGTCGATACCGGCGAAGACGAAGCGCTTGCCGGAGCGGACGTCGTCGACGATCACCGTGCCGTTGCGCAGGCCGAGGCCGGTGAGACGGTGGCCGTCGAGGCCGGATTTCTCGATGAGGTCGAGCCAGATGCCGAGGCGGCGGAAGGGTGAGAGCTCGGGCTCCGGCAGCGACGAGGAGACCTCCGCGGCCGGCCGGGCCGGATCGGCGTTCGGCTGGCCGGCATCCTCCGGCAGGGCGGTGCGGAACCGGCCCGCGGCGAGCGCGATCTGGCCATCCTCGCTGACCTTCAGCGCGACAGAGGCGCCGACGAGATCGATGCGGCGGATGGAGGGGCGGCCGAGGATGGGGATTGAGTCGAGACCGAGGGCGACCCGCGGCATGGAGACGACGCGCCGCCCGTCGGCGTCATGGACGATGACGTCGCGCGCCTCGACCTCGACCTTGCCGGAGGGATCGCGGACCATGACGGCCGCGCCGATGCTCACCGTGCGGCCGTCGCCGATCTGGTCGGAGAGCGAGCGGGCGATCCAGGGGGTGACGAGGTCGAGCCCCATGCCACCACTGCGGATCTGCCAGGAGAGCAGGCCGAGCGGGATCGTGACGAGGAGGAGGATGCCGACGGCGAGTCCGACGCAGACCCTGCGGCGGATCGACCAGCAGGAGGGTGCGCCGCCGAGAACCCGGCCAAGCAGGGCCGGCATCCGGCGATTGGCCCACCAGGACGCAACGCGCGACCGACGTCCGCCCGCCGGCGCCTCCGCCGGTGCCCTGCCCTGATCGGGGCGCCAATCCATTCCTCGTCCATCCCCCGCCTGGGCCCGCGGCCCGGGATCTTCGTTCGGCGACCTTGCTCCGGCGCCACTCTGCCTCGACTGCCTTAACCAAGCGTTAGGCAAGTTTCCACACGACCAATGGCCTTTTCCCCGCCGCAGCGCCACCCCCTCCCCCGGTCGGGGCGGACGATCCGGACGGCACCCTTTGCCGTATGTTTCCGGTTGTGGCAGGCAATGCTGACGAAAGGAAGGCACCGATGGCTTTGGCAGTGGGGGATGCGGCTCCGAACTTCACGGTGGCGACGGACCAGGGCGGTTCCGTCTCGCTCGCCGGACTGAAGGGCCGCAAGGTCGTCGTCTATTTTTATCCAAAGGCCGATACGTCGGCCTGCACTCAGGAAGCCAAGGATTTCACCGCGCTCAAGGGCGAATTCGAGGCCGCCGGCACGACGGTGATCGGCGTGTCGCGCGATCCGGTGAAGGCGCTCGACAAGTTCCAGGCGAAGTACGACCTCGGCGTGGCGCTCGGCTCCGACGAGGATGGCAAGGTCGTGGAGGCCTTTGGCGTCTGGATCGAGAAGAGCATGTACGGCAAGAGCTACATGGGCATCGAGCGGTCGACCTTTCTCATCGATGCGGGCGGCAAGGTCGCGCACATCTGGTCGAAGGTGAAGGTGAAGGACCACGCCGCCGAGGTCCTGGCCGCGGCCAAGGCGCTCTGAGCGCCCTCGCCGCGGCACCTGCCGCGGCGGTTTCGGCATCACCGGGTGCCGCTGCACCTTCCGCAGCGGCACGCACGGTTCGTTAACCTTAATCAGGGGTAATGGGGCGTCTCGTCGCGTACGGATGGACGCCGATGCCGCATCCCGGCCCGCACTACAACCGAGCCCAGCTCGCCAAGGATGCCAATCTGCGTGCGCAGGTGCCCGGCGGCGCCCTGACGCTCGCCTGGCGCGGCCGCAACGGCACCCGCACCCTTTCGCTTTCCTATGCCCTGATCGCGCTGGTCGCAGCCCCAGCCGCGGCGCTCTGCCTCTGGGGCGTCGCCGTCACCAGCTACCTCGCCTTCAAGGACGACATCATGGGCGGCGTGATGAGCCGCCAGGCTGCCATCCAGCACGACTACGAGGAGCGGATCCGCCAGTTGCGCGGCCAGCTCGACCGGGTGACAAGCCGCCAGATGGTCGACCAGACCGAACTGGAACGCCGGGTCGACCAGGTCGCGCGGCGCCAGGCGCTGCTGGAGACCCGCCAGGCGATCGTCACCGCCTTGAAGGAAACGGTCGGCCAGGGCGCCAATCCCGCCCGCGCCGTCCTTCCCGGCGCCCGTCCGGAGACGGTGCCCGCCCGTCCGCTGCCCGTCGGCGACACGGTTCGCCTGACGCCGCCGCCCGAGCGGCAGTCGCGGCTCGAATCGCGCACCGTGCTCGCCAGCGCCGCGCCTGCCACCTTCGCCCTCGCCTCGGCTCCCGCGGCCGGCCAGACCGACCGGATGGAGCAGATCGAACGCTCGCTCGACACGGTCGAGCACAACCAGCGGGCGCTGCTCCAGAACCTCGAGACCCGCGCCGAGCGGCGGGCGAAGCGCATCCGCGCCATGCTCGCCGAACTCGGCCTCGCCGAAACCCGCATCGCGCCGGTGGCGCAGTCGCGCGGCACGGCCGGCACCGGCGGCCCGCTCATCCCCCTCCCCGCCCTTGCTGCCGACGCCTCGGCCTTCGAGCGACAGGTGTTCCGCCTCCAGACCGTCATCCGGGACCATGACCGGCTGACCCAGCTGGTGGACAGCATCCCGGTGGCGCGGCCGCATGGCGGCGAGCTGGAGCTCTCCTCCGGCTTCGGCGCCCGGCTCGATCCCTTCCTGCGGACCTGGGCGATGCATTCCGGCATCGACTTCCGCGGCGCCACCGGCGAGCCGGTCTTCGCCGCCGCCTCGGGCCGCGTCGTCCACGCCGGCTCGCTCGGCGGCTTTGGCCTGCTGGTCGAGATCGATCATGGCAACGGCCTGAGCTCGCGATACGCCCATCTGTCGCGCATCGAGGTTCGCGAGGGCGACCTCGTCGGCGTCGGCCAGCGCGTCGGCCGCATCGGGTCCACTGGCCGGTCGACCGGTCCGCATCTGCATTACGAAACCCGCATCAACGGGGAGGCCGTCGATCCCATGCGCTTCCTGCGGGCAGGCCTGCGCCTCGCCGCCACCGAGTGACGCTTCCTCCCCCGGCAACGGTGCCGGGTCGCATGCCTGTCTCGAGCCCGGATCCGGGAGACGACCGTGACCGACCTGTTCATCGCCTACCGGCGCGCCGACAAGGAGCGCGTCGACATCATCCGCCAGTCGCTCTTGGCGCTCGGCCTCACCATCGCCGCCGATATCGAGCCGAAGGGGCGCGGTGCGGCCAAGGCCATCCGTGACGCAGCCGCCGCGGCCCGGGTCGTGCTGACGCTGTGGCCGGCCGAGATCCTCGACCCGACGCAGAATCATGCCGGGCTCTATGGCCTCGCGCGCACCGCCCATGTCGACGGCCGGCTGGTCGCTGCCCGGCTCGCGCCGCTGGCGGTCGACCAGCTGGAGCCCCCCTTCGACAGCCTGCCGACGCCGGACCTGTCCGCCTGGCTCTCCGGGGAGACCCGCCCGGCCGGCGCCCCCGAATGGCAGTCGCTGCTGGTCGCCATCGGCCGCATCCTCGGCCGTCCGGTGCTCGGCGAACTCGCCATCGCCGTCGCGGCGGATGGCGCGGGGACCGGCGCGGCCCAGCTCGCCTTCGCCCGCCGCCATGGCGAGGACGCGGCCAGCGCCGCGATCTGGGAGCGGTTCGAGACGGCCGAGCGCGCGCGCTTCGCCGACGCCTTCCGCAAGGCCCATGGCGTGCTGATGGAGCGCCACCAGGGGGCGCAGGACCGGCTGAAGGCGTCGCTCGAGGCCTTCCCGGCCTATCTGCAGGCGGCGCGCAAGGACGCGGCCTTGCAGCCGCCCGACCCGCGCGAGGCCATAGCCGATGGTGCGACGGCGCTGCGCGACAGCGTCGCCCGCCTCGCGGCCGACAACGAGCGGCTGCAAACTGCGCTCGACCGCGCCCGCGTCACGCCCCCGCCCGCGGCGGCGAATGGCAACCGGCCATGGGCCTGGATCGGCATGACCGCGGCCGCCTTCGTGGTGGGATCGCTGGGAGCCGCGACGCTCACCGAGTTCGTCGGGCCGTTCCGCGGCGACGCCCATCCGCGCATCGCTGGCCTTGCCCGCGCCGCCACCGAGCGGGCGGAGACGGCCGCCCAGGCCTCGGCGGAACTCGCGCGCCTGCGCGAGCAGGCTCGCGCCGCCGCACGCCGCGCCGAGACGGCGGAGGCGAACCTGCGCAATGCGCGCACGCAGCTCGCCCACAGCCAGACCGAACTGATCCAGCGCCAGACGCAGGCGAGCGAGGCGACCGGCTCGACCCGTCGCCTCCAGGGCGAGTTGCAGACGGCCCAGCAGGCGCTCGCCAGCGCAGAGCGCAAGGCGCAGGAGGCGGCGACCCGCGTCGCTGGCCTCGAGCAGGAGGTCCTGGCACTGCGCGAAACCGCGACGGCCGCGGCCGATGCGGCGGTCACCACCGGCTCGGTGCGCCCGCGTCCCGCAGTCGGCACCGCCGAGCCGCAGCCGGCCCCGGCTGCCGCGTCACAACCCCAGTCCGCGACGCCCTCCGCCGCCCCGCTGCCGCCCACCCGTCCGGAGGGCGAGGTGACCGGCTCGGTGCCCCCTGCCCCGCCGCCGGCGGTGGACGGTCCCTATCGCCACCGGCGCGACCGCTGGTCCTTCGCCATTCCGCCAGGCTTCCGCCTCGACAGCGACAACGACCTGCCGGGGCCGGTGAACTCCGTTCTCGTCCACGAGCAGAACCGCGACGCGGTGGTGGTGGTCAGCGCCAATGCCGCGCGCGGCGCCTGCACGCCGCAGGCCTGGTACTGGGACAACATCGTCGAGGGATCCCGCCCCCGCCGAGGCGAGGTGACGGGCGATGCCGCCCTACCCCAGGGCGAGGCCAGGTTCCGCGGCTTCACGGTGCGCGGCCGCGGCGTGCTCCAGGCCGACCGCTTCCGCACCGACCTTGAGTACTATGACCTCGTTGCGCAGCGGCGCAGCGAGCCCGGCGTCGTTTACCTCGTCCAGGCCCGCTTTCCGCGCGCCATGGCCGGCGAGATGATCCGCTCGGTCAACGCCCTGTGGAAGGACTTCGAGGTCACCGGGCCGAGGGCCTATCCGACCCGGTGCTGAGGGCAAGGATCGCCATGCCGCCAAAGAAAAAAGGCCGCCTTCGGGCGGCCTTTTCCGTGTGGCTAGGTACAGCCGTCAGTAGCGGGCGACGACGGCCGAGGGACCCGTCGAGAACCGGTAGTTGAGACCGACCTTCACCGTGTCCATGCTGGCCCGGAAGAAGTCGTTGCCGATGCCCCAGAAGACGACCCCGGTGCGGCGCCAGGAACCGAAATCGTAACGCAGGTACTCAAGCTTAACGGAGAGATTGGCGTTGACGGCATATTCGATGCCGACGCCCGCCACCCAGCCGAGGCGGTCGTTCCGCAAGCCCGGCCCGAAGGCAGCGCCGCCGATATAGTTCATGTCGCGGGAGCTGGCATAGCCGAGGCCGCCCGTCGCATAGAGCAGCGCATCCCCGAAAGCGACACCGCCGCGCAGGCGGGCCGTCGCAAAGACATTGGTCGTCTTGGCGACCTCATCGACACCCAGGAGAACGTTGGGTCGGCGTTGGGTGATGCTGCCGAAGCTCAGGTCGCCCTCGACGCCGAGGACGATCCGGTCGATCTGGTAGTTGTAGCCGATCTGGAAACCGCCGAAGACGCCGCGCGGATTGACCGTGTAGAAGACCGCCGGATTGTCGTCGGCCACCCGCTGCTGGCCCCAGCCATAGCCAAGATGGACGCCGCCATAGACGCCTGTCCAGGTGGTCGCTGCCGCGGTGACGGCGCCGGCGACCGGCTGGCGGGGCGCGCCAAGATCGGCCGCGGAAGCTCCTGACGCCGCCACGACCATCGCCACGATCATTCCAACCCGAAACCGCATGTTTTGCCCTCGATTCATTGCGTCCGGCCCCCCGGACTGTGGTGACAATCGGATTCGCTTCTGGATGTTTCCGGAATATGGCGAAGCCGCGGGGCGCCACGTAGGCGACGCCAACCGTTGCTGCGACGCAACACGCATGGGTTGCACGTGAATTCCCCGCGGGCGCCTCACCCGCCTCGGCGACCCCACGCTCGGAGAGAGCGCGCGCCTTCCGACGAAGCTCCTCAACAGACGGCCCAGAGGCCACTGGCGCGCGGCGTCTTGACGCATGTTTGTAAAGGTACTATTACACTTCAATACGTCCATCTCACTTGACGTTTTGCTATCGTTCGCGAGCCTTCCCAAGAGGTTCGATACCCCCCTCTCGGTAGCAATTTCGCCGAATGACAGCTGTGCCGCCTCGGCAGGCCGTCCGCTCGAAGGATCAATTTCCGGTGCGTCGGCACCGGTAGGCTCTGCGCGCTGTTCGACTGCGGCGCGTAGGGGATCCCGACAAAGCTCGGGATTCCGCAACGGGAGCGGTCTTGTCTCACTGAGGGAGAAAGAAAGTGGACAGCTTGGATGATCCAAACAGGGTCTGGCCGACAGGCCTGACCATCAAGGAGTCGGAGGCGCTGCATAAGCACGTCATCGACGGGGCACGCATCTTCTTTGCGATTTCCCTGTTCGCGCACCTGCTCGCCTACATGTACTCCCCCTGGCTCAAGTGACGGGAGGACCAGATGAACAACGGTAGGATCTGGTGCGTGGTCAACCCGACGGTCGGGTTGCCCCTCTTCCTCGGCAGCGTCGCGCTGATCTCGTTCACGGTGCACTTCGCCGTGTTGAACAACACGACGTGGGTCGGCGACTTCTTCAAGGGCAAGTCGCGGACGGCGGCGCGCGCTGACACCGCGCCGGTCGCCCCGGTGGCCTTGCGCGCCGACGGCAACACCACCTTCGTGCTCAACGTCGCTCCCGCCGGCAACGGCGATGCGGTGAAGCAGATCGTGGTGACGGTGACGCCGCAGGGGACGGCCAGCGTGGCGGACAGCCCGCAGGTCACCCCGAGCGCCGCGGAGGCCCCGCCGCGCGTGGTGGACAGTCCTCCGGGACGTCTCGCCCTGGCCAAGACGGACTGACGGCCTGATCCCGCCCGTCGCGGGCGGGAACGACAAGGTGGTCGCATGGCTCCTGACCGGACTCTTGGATCCGGCTGGAGGGTCATGCGGCTGCCGCCGTCGGATGCCCAAGGCCGCGCAGGCCAGCTGAACCGCTGGCTGGACGAGATGCGGTACGGCACCTGGCGGGCTAATCCGGGGTTTCGGACGCGATGAGCGGTTTCGACAGATGAACCCGATCAGTCACAGAGCGATGCGGGCGTGGGTGGGCCTCGGCCCCCGATTCCTGCCCTTTGCCGATGCCGCCTCAGCGGAGGTGCCGCTGTCGCGGCTGCTCCGGCTTTCGCTGGTGCATGTCTCGGTCGGCATGTCGCTGGTGCTGATGGTCGGCACGCTGAACCGGGTGATGATCGTCGAGCTTGGCATCTCAGCCGCGCTGGTTTCGACCATGATCGCGCTGCCCGTGCTCTTCGCGCCCCTGCGCGCCTATATCGGCCAGAGCTCGGACACGCATGTGTCGGTGCTCGGCTGGAAACGGGTGCCCTTCCTCTTCAATGGCTCCATGGTCCAGTTCGGCGGGCTGTCGATCATGCCCTTCGCCCTGCTCGTCCTGTCGGGCGGCGGCGCGTCGCACGCCTATCCGCACTGGGTCGGACAGGCCGCTGCGGCCCTGTCGTTCCTGCTGGTCGGGGCTGGTATCCACATCACGCAGACCGTCGGCCTTGCGCTCGCCACCGACCTCACCAGCGACGACCGCCGCCCCAAGGTGGTCGGGCTCATGTATGTGTCGCTGCTCGCAGGCTCCATCGCGAGCGCGCTGGTCTTCGGGCATTTACTCGAGGACTTCACGCCCGGCCGGCTCATCCAGGTGATCCAGGGCACGGCAGTCCTTACCCTGGTCCTCAACGGCATCGCGTTGTGGAAGCAGGAGGGCCTCAAGCGGATGACGCCAGCGGAGCTCGACGCGCCGCGCCCCCGCTTCGGCGATTCCATCACGCTTTACATGCAGGACGGGGCGGCGCTCCGGCGGCTCGTCGCGGTCGGCCTCGGCACCATGGCCTTCGGAATGCAGGACGTGCTGCTCGAGCCCTATGGCGGCGAGATCCTCGGCCTTGCCGTCGCCGATACGACCAAACTCACCGCAGCCCTTGCGGCCGGCGGACTCATCGGCTTCGGCACGGCCTCTCACCTGCTCAGTCGCGGGGCGGACGCCTATGTCATGGCAGGGCGCGGGGCGCTGGTCGGCAGCCTTGGCCTCGCGCTGGTCATCGCGGCTTCGCCCGTCGGCTCAACCACGCTGTTCGCGATGGGGGTCATCCTCGTCGGGCTCGGCGGCGGGCTGTTCGGCCATGGGACGCTCACCGCCGCGATGAACGGCGCGCCAGAGGGCCAGGTGGGCCTCGCGCTCGGCGCCTGGGGCGCCACGCAGGCCACCGCGGCCGGCATCGGTATTGCCCTTGGCGGAGTGATGCGCGACCTTGCGGTCACGGCGGGAGCTGCGGAACAGTTTGGCCCGGCCTTCGGTTACATGACGGTCTACATAACGGAAATCATCTTGCTGCTGGCAACCTTTGCAGTGATGTCTTCGCTGCTTCGGCCCAAAGGCGCGCAGGGCATGGCAGGCTAGGGGCGCGCCGCGCTCGTCGAACCGGGACACAGGGACATGCGACAGACCATCACCAAACTTTTCGGTACGCAGGCCCAGGCGACGGCTGCAGCGGAGGCGCTGAAGGCCGGGGGCTACACACAAGTGTTCCTGGTGCTAGGCGCCGAGCCCGGCGCGTCCGATGCCGCCGCCGATCCGGAGACGACCCGGGCCATCATGGCCGCCCACATCTACAAGTCCGACGCCGAGATCTACGCGACCCACCTCGCCAGGGGCGCGAGCCTCGTCAGCGTCCACGCGATTTTCGGCAGCGCAGTGCGGGCGATCAACACGCTGAAGAGCTTCGATCCCCTGCCCGACGCCATTCCCAAGCCGCCGGTGCCGAGCCGCTTCGTCTACAGCATCCACACCCCGTTCTCGAGCACGTTCGAACTGCCGCTGCTGACCGAGAAGGTGCGCTATCCCGCCGAAACCTTCTCGGGCATTGCGTCGCTGACCCGGACGCCGCGCGTGTTCACATCCAAGCTGATGCCGATGCTGAGCGAGGCCGCAGCCCCCTTCTCGCGGATGCTCAGCCTGCCCACGCTCACGCGGTCCGGGACGCCGTTCTCCTCGCTGTTCCGCCTGCCGATGCTGACGCGCCGGGCGGAGCGCGCGGGCTGACCGCCGCTGCTTCGACCTGCATGGTCGCAACGACAAAGGCCGCCCCGGTGGGCGGCCTTTTCTCTATCGGCTGTTGCAGTCTGGCAGCGGAGGACCGCCTTCAGTCCACGTCGTCGGTATCCCCGGCCTTGGTGCCATAGGCGCGCATGGCGAGGGTCGCCTCCATGAAGCCGTCGAGGTCGCCGTCGAGCACGTCCGACGGCACGCCCGAGGTCTTGCCGGTGCGCAGGTCCTTCACGAGCTGATAGGGCTGCAGCACGTAGGAGCGGATCTGGTGACCCCAGCCGATATCGGTCTTTGCCGCGAAGTCGGCGGCGGCCGCCTCCTCGCGGATCTTCAACTCGCGCTCGTAGAGCTTGGCGCGCAGCATCTGCCAGGCCACCGCCCGGTTGGCATGCTGGGAGCGCGAGCCCTGGCTGACGACCATGACGCCCGTCGGATTGTGGACGAGGCGCACGGCCGATTCGGTCTTGTTGACGTGCTGGCCGCCGGCGCCACCCGAGCGCATCGTGTCGATACGCACGTCGCTCTCGTTGATCTGGATGTCGATCTTGTCGTCGATCACCGGATAGATCGTCGCCGAGGCGAAGGAGGTGTGGCGGCGGGCATTCGAATCGAAGGGCGAGATGCGCACCAGGCGGTGCACGCCGGCCTCGGTCTTCAGCCAGCCATAGGCATTGTGGCCCTTGATGAGCAGGGTCGCCGATTTGATGCCGGCCTCTTCGCCCTCGCTCTCCTCGACCACCTCGACCTTGAAGCCGCGGCGCTCGGCCCAGCGCGTGTACATGCGCATGAGCATGAGGGCCCAGTCCTGGCTCTCGGTGCCGCCGGCACCGGCATGGACCTCGAGATAGGTGTCGTTGGCGTCGGCCTCACCTGACAGCAGGGCCTCGAGCTGCAGGCGCGCGGCCTTGGCGCGCGTCTCGATCAGGGCCTTGGCGGCTTCGTCGAGGGTCGCGGCATCATCCTCGGCCTCGGCCAGTTCGGCGAGTTCGAGATTGTCGGTGAGGTCACGGCTGATCGTGGTCAGCGCGGTCATGCGGGCGTCGAGCGCATTGCGCTCCTGCATGACCTTCTGCGCCTTGTCCGGATCGTTCCAGAGATCGTTGGACTCGGCGAGGGCGTTCAGTTCGGCGAGGCGCTTGACCGAGACATCCCAGTCAAAGATGCCTCCTCAGGAGCCCGACAGACTCCTTGATGGCCTCGGCCGTGGCGACGATGTCGGCACGCATGGGGCACTTCCCTTCGGGGTGGACGAAAAAGAGCGCGCACCCTAGTCGCGCGCGCCCCCATGTCAATGCGGTTTGGCGGGCTCAATGGCGCTGTGGCTGGCCGCCGAAGAGGCCGGATGGGGCGAGAGTGCGGCAGGACGGACATGCGGTTCCCTGCGGGTCCTGCGCCTCTGCTGACAGGCAAGCGTCGCCGCCCCATGCCATGATGCCAGCGGTCGGGCAGGCCAGCGCGCGGAGGCCGGCCCGCCGACCTCGAGGAGGATCTGCGTGATGATCGTGCCTTTCGCCACCGGCCTCCTCGCCCTGCTGGCAACCGGTGCCATCGCCGGCCTGTTCTTGGGCTTCTGGTGCTCGGTCATGACGGCCCTTGGCTCGGTGCCGCCGTCGACCGCCATCACGGTCATGCGGCGTATCAACGTGGTCATCGTCAACCCGCCCTTCCTTGCGGCCTTTCTCGGCGCGCTGGTGCTGCTGCCGGCCACAGCCCTTCTCGCGTGGTGGGTCGGCGCCGACCGGGCCGCCGGCTGGTTCGCGGCGGCCGCTGGCGCCTATGGGATCGGCACATTCGGCGTCACGATCGTCTTCAACATCCCGCTCAACGACGCGCTGGAGCGGGCCGGAGATGCATCCGGGACGCCGGAATTGGACTGGGCGGCCTTCGCGGGCCCCTGGAACCGCTGGCATCAGGTGCGGACCGTGGCGGCCTTCGTGGCCTTTGCCTTGTCGGCCCTCGGCCTCAGCCACCTGCCCTGACGCCGCATTTCCGGTGGATGACCCCACCCGCGGCCTGTAGTCGCTGCGACAAGACGCCTATTGTCAGGCTTTCGGCCGAAACCGGCAGCACGACCGGGCGGCACATTACGGGGGCCCATCATGGCTGAAGGCTATTTTCCGAAGTGGACCGAGAAGAGCGGCGGCATCGTCATGCCCGACGAGCGCCTGCCGCTCGGCCAGACCGTCGTGGTTGGCCTGCAGCACGTGGTCGCCATGTTCGGCGCGACGGTTCTCGCGCCCATCCTCATGGGCTTTGACCCGAATGTCGCGATCCTCTTCTCCGGCATCGCCACGCTGATCTTCTTCGTCATCACCGGCGGCCGGGTGCCGAGCTATCTCGGCTCGTCCTTCGCCTTCATCGGCCCGGTACTCGCCGCCATCGCGGCGGGGGCAACGGCGGGTGCTGCGCCCAATATCGGCGTGGCGCTCGGCGGCATCATCGCGGCCGGCGCGCTCTACACCGTCATCGGCCTGGTGGTGATGGTGATTGGCCATGGCTGGGTCGAGAAGGTCATGCCGCCGGTGGTGACCGGCGCCATCGTCGCCGCCATCGGCCTGGTGCTGGCCCCCATCGCCATCGGCATGGCCTCCGGCACGGGCCCGACCAATGCGGAGGGCTCGGCCTTCTCGCGCTGGATCGCGCTGTTCACGGTGGTCGCGGTCGGCGCCTTCGCCGTCTATGCGCCGGGCATGTGGCGGCGCCTGCCGATCCTCCTCGGCGCCATTGCCGGCTACGCGCTCTATCTGGTGCTGGCCAACAGCCTGGGCCTTGGCGCGCCGATCGACTTCTCGAAAGTGGCGGCAGCCCCGCTCTTTGGCCTGCCGAACTTCTCCGCTCCGGTCTTCGACGCGAAGGCCATGGTGCTGATCGCGCCCGTCGCGATCATCCTGGTCGCGGAAAACCTTGGCCATCTCAAGGGCATCGCGGCGATGACCGGCCGCAGCCTCGACCCCTATATCGGCCGCGCCTTCGTCGGTGACGGCATCGCCACCATGCTCTCCGGCTCGGCCGGCGGCACGGGCGTCACCACCTATGCCGAGAACATGGGCGTCATGGCGGTGACCCGCATCTACTCGACGCTGATGTTCGTGGCGGCCGCCCTCATCGCCATCTTGCTCGGCTTCTCGCCGAAATTCGGCGCGCTGATCCTGACGATTCCCGTGCCGGTCCTCGGGGGCCTCGCCATCGTCGTGTTCGGCCTCATCGCCGCAACGGCGGGGCGGATCTTTGTGGAGAACAAGGTCGACTTCTCCAACCCACGCAACCTCATCACCGTGGCAGTGGCGCTGGTGCTGGGCGCCGGCAATTTCAAGCTGACGATTGCCGGCTTCACGCTGGACGGCATCGGCACCGCCACCTTCGGGGCGATCATCCTCTACCACCTGCTCAAGGATCCCCAGCCGGAGGCGTGAGGGTCTTTTTCACGGCGACATCAGGCGGGCGGGGCGAGCGATCGTCCCGCCCGTTGTCGTTGGGGGGCGACGGCACAAGGCCCCTGCCCGCAGTCGTTCACCCGCTCCGCCCCAAAGCCTCAGCCGCACATGACAAAGGGCGGCCCGAAGGCCGCCCTTGTGCATTTTTCCAGCCCGATCGGGCGGCGCGTCAGTAGAGCCCGCCGGTACCCGTGCCGATGGCGCGGTTGCTCTCGTTCGATGGGCCGCGACGGCCATTGGCCGAGGCCGAGTCGAAGGGGTTGATGAGCTGGTAGCTGTCCGGCGGTGCGGTGCCGGGCTTGAAGGCCTCGAGGATCGCACCGGTGGAGCCGGCGCCGGCACGCAGGCCGGTGCGCGGATCGATGCGGATCAGCTTGATGCCGGTCGGCACGCGGAACGGCACGGCCGGCCGGTCGGCCAGCGCCACCCTCATGAAGTCGTGGAAGATCGGCACGGCGAGGGCGCCGCCGGTGGCGCTGGCGCCAAGGCTGCGCGGGTTGTCGTAGCCGACATAGACGCCCACCGCGAGGTCGGGAGAGAAGCCAACGAACCAGGCGTCCTTGGCGTCGTTGGTGGTGCCGGTCTTGCCGGCGATCGGCTTGCCCAGCGCGCGCAGCGAGGTGGCGGTGCCGCGCAGGACGACACCCTCCATCATCGACGTCATCTGGTAGGCCGTCATCGGATCGAGCACCTGCTCGCGCCGGTCGATGAGGATCGGCTCGTCCTGGTTCTGCCAGCGCGGCGCGGTGCAGCCCTGGCACTGGCGATCGTCGTGGCGGAAGATCGTCGCGCCGGTGCGGTCCTGGATGCGGTCGATGAGCGTCGGGCGGATGCGGCGGCCGCCATTGGCGAACATCGAATAGGCCGAGGTCATGCGCATGACCGTCGTCTCGCCGGCGCCCAGCGAATAGGACAGGAAGGCCGGCATGTCGTCATAGACGCCGAAGCGCTTGGCATATTCGGCGATCAGCGGCATGCCGACATCGTTGGCGAGGCGCACGGTCATGACGTTGCGCGACCGCTCGATGCCAAAGCGCAGGGTCTGCGGCCCGTAGAACTGGCCGGAATAGTTTTCCGGCCGCCAGACCTCGCCATTGCCGGTGTTCAGCTCGAAGGGCGCGTCCATCACGACGGTCGAGGGCGTGTAGCCGTTGTCGAGCGCCGCCGCATAGACGAAGGGCTTGAACGAAGAGCCGGGCTGGCGGCGCGCCTGGGTGGCGCGGTTGAACTGGCTCTGGTCGAAGGAGAAGCCGCCGACCATGGCCAGCACGCGGCCGGTATAGGGGTCCATGGCGACGAGACCGCCGGAGACTTCCGGGATCTGGCGCAGGCGGAACTGGCCGTCACGGCCGCCCATCGGCTCGACATAGACGACATCGCCAGCATTCAAGAGGCGGTTGACCGGCCGGCGCGTCCAGCGCGCGCCCTCGGCGGTGATGAGGCCGATGTCGCGGGCAGAGGTGATCTGGCCCGAGGCCTCGCGGCCGGGCTGAAGACCGATACGGGCCGTCTCGCCCTGGGCGTCGATGACGACCGCAAGGCGCCAGCCGGTGTCGCCAAAGGCACGGATCTCGGCGAGGCGCTGGCCCCAGTCGCCGCGCATGTCCTCGATGCGGGTGACGGGACCGCGCCAGCCGCGCTGCTCGTCGAAGCGGATCAGGCCGCCGGTCAGCGCGGCGCGGGCGGCGAGTTGGAGCCGCGGGTCGAGCGTGGTTCGGATGGACAGGCCACCCTCAAGCAGCTTCTTGTCGCCGAAGCGATCGGTCATCTCGCGGCGGACTTCCTCGGCGAAGAAGTCGGCGGCGAAGGTCTGCTGGCGGGGCGAGCGGGGGTTGACAGTCAGCGGCGTGCGGCGGGCGGCCTCGCCCTGGGCAGCCGTGATGTGACCGTCCTCGACCATGCGCGCGATGACGTAGTTGCGACGCTCGACAGCCCGGTCGCGGTTGCGGAAGGGGTGGAGCTGCGTCGGGCTCTTCGGCAGGGCGGCGAGATAGGCCGCCTCGGGGATGGTCAGCTCGTGGACCGACTTGTCGAAATAGACGAGCGCGGCGGCGGCGATGCCATAGGCGCCATAGCCGGGAATGACGAAGCCGAGATAGATCTCGTTGAGGTAGAGCTCGAGGATCTGATCCTTCGAGAAGGCCGCCTCCATGCGCATGGCGATCAGCGCCTCGCGCACCTTGCGGTCCACCGTCTGCTCGCCAGAGAGCAGGAAGTTCTTGGCGACCTGCTGGGTGATGGTCGAGGCGCCCTGCGGGCGACGGTTCGAGCCGCGGTTCTGCAGGTTGGTGAGTGCGGCGCGGGCGACGCCGGTGAAATCGATGCCGTTGTGGCTGTAGAAATTCTTGTCCTCGGCGGACAGGAAGGCGTTGACCACCAGCTTCGGGACAGCCTGGATCGGCAGATAGAGGCGACGCTCACGGGCATATTCCGCCATGAGCTGGCCGTCCGAGGCATGGACGCGGCTCATGATCGGCGGCTCGTAATTGCGCAGCGTGTTGTAGTCGGGCAGTTCCTTCGTCACCTGCGAGATGTAGACGGCCACGCCGGCGGCACCGAGCAGGAACGCGATCGTCCCCAGCCCGAACGCCCAACCGAAAAATCGGAAAACCAGCTTCATCCGGCTCCATCGCGCCCCACCGGGGCTGCGCCTCTGGCCCTCCATTCCCGGCAGGCGCCGGGCGGAGGACATCTCATCCAAACGTCCAATCAGTCTACCACGAACCGCAACGCCGGCCCACCCTTGAGCGGCCGCCGGAGCGGGACGCGGGCACGCCTGCTGCCACGCGCGGCACCATCACCGACGCTTGCGCGCCGAAAGTGGCGGGCTTGTGGCCCGTTCGCGACCCGGCGCTGCGCGGCCTACCGCCGTGCCGCGGGGGCCACGGGAGCCCGGTTGCGGGCGGCGAAGAACTGGTCGACCGCCTTCGACACCGAATCCGCCGTGCGCTCGCGCCAGATCGCGGAGGTCAGCATCTCCACGTCGCGCCGGCTGGTGACGAAGCCGAGCTCGACGAGGACCGAGGGGATATCGTGGGCGCGCAGCACCTGGAAGCCGGCGGAGCGCAGCGGCAGCGTGTGCATCCGCGTCACCTGGCGCATCTCGCCGGCGAGGGTGCGGGCGAAATTGGCCGAATAGATGCGCGTCTCGCGACGGGTCAGGTCGATGAGGATGTCGGCGACCTCGGAGGGCTCCTCCGACAGGTCGAGGCCGGCAATGGCGTCGGCCTTGTTCTCGCGCTCGGCGAGGCGCTCGGAATCGGCGTCGGAGGCGCGGTCGGAGAGCGTATAGACGGTGACGCCGCGGGCATTCTCGTTGGCGCCGCGGATCGAATCGGCATGGACCGAGATGAACAGCTGGGCGCGGGCGTCGCGCGCCATCCGCACACGATCGCCAAGCGGCACGAAGATGTCGCGGTCGCGCGTCATCACCACCCGGTAGCGGCCGCCGGCGGCGAGCTTGTCGCGCAGCACCTTTGCGAAGTCGAGGACGATCATCTTCTCTTCGTCGCCCGTCGAGGGGGCGATGGCGCCAGGATCGATGCCGCCATGGCCGGGATCGATGACGATCAGCGGCGGGCCGCCATCCTCCTCGACGCGGGGCGACAGGCGCGGCCCCAGGGTCTCGCGGTCGCCGCGGCGGGCAATGTTGCTTACAGCACGATCGGCAAGGGCGCGACGGAAGCCATCGGCATCGGTGCGGACGAGGTCGAGATGCAGGCGCGGCGGCGTCCCCTCCCCTCCCTCAATGGTGAGCGCCCGCTCGATCGTGGCGGGCCCGGCGAGCTCGATCACGATGCGCGATTTGCCCGGAGCGAAAAGGCCGAAACGGAAGGTCTTCACCAGGCCGCGGCTGTGGGCCGGGGGCGGGGCAATATGGAAGTTCACCTCGTCGAGGTCGACGATGACCCGGTAGGGGTCGGCGAGCGCAAAGGCGCGCATCTCGACGGGCCGGGTGAGGTCGAAGGTGAGGCGCGTGCGCTGGCCCTCGACGCCAACATGGGCGGCGATGACGACGGCTGGCAGCGTGGTTCGGGCGGCATCGGCGGCGGCCGGCGTCGCACGGGCTGCGGTGCCTGCCGTCAGGCTGCCGGTCGTTTGGGCAGACGCGGACGTGACCACGGCCCATCCGAGCGCGGCAAAGACGACAGCGATGGCGCGCCCCGCTCCCATGGCTTGCGACGGATCCCCCGTGAATCGCGACCGACCGGCCGGATAGTCCTGCGATAAGCCATTAGCGTGGCGCGGTTAACCCGTCGTTAAGCATATCCGGCGGGGCGTTGCCCGGCGGCCACGGGGCGCTTCACGTCTCCCGCGCCCGAATGCGATCGACGAGGGCGCGATAGGCGGGCGTGCCGACACCGACCTGGCCCCAGATGGGCCGCTTGCGCCCGGCGGGGGCGATGGCGTCGTTCTCCTCGTCGGCAGCCCAGAGGGCAATGATCTGGCGCGGGAAGAGATAGCCCTCGGCGTCGAAGGCATGGTCGCCGCCTTCGGCCGCGGCAATGGCGCGGAAGACTTCCGTCGCCGGCGTATCGGCGCAGTCAAGGCCGGCGACCGTCAGGCGGTGGACATCGGGCAGCGGCGCGATGCCGATGAAGCGGGTGCGGCCGGCATCGTCATAGTCGATCTGCACGGTTTCGTCGGCAAAGGTGTCCGATTCGGCATGGGTGGGACCGGCGGCGAGGCCGAGTTGCCGGGCGGCGGCGCGGATGGCATCGCGCGGGGCGCCGAGCTTCAGCGGCCCGACGCCGTCATGGGGCACGAGGGTCAGCCTGATCACGTTCACAACGCTCCATGGTGGCGGCCGGGGCCGGGCCCGAGACGGCCTTCTGTCGCGCCGCAGCGGCACAGGGTCGAGGGTTCCCTGCAACGTCAATGAGTCCCCGACGCGGCGGAAGCCGGGAAACTGTGTGAATTGGGCAACAGGGACCCACACTTTGTAACATTGGATGGTCGTATCGCGGGTTCGTGATTGCGGCTTTTTCGCGAAGCAGTCACGTCTAGAGCCTCGCCTTCCTCATGGTCATCGCAGGGCAGCCGCAGTGATGCAGAACGATCTCGACAGTGCCGCGTCCCCCGACATCGGCGGTCTCTCCCGCCGATTCTTCGTCCTCGCCGCCCCGGCGGTGCTCACGGCGGCCTGCACGACCGCTGGTACCGGCTCATATGGCGTTGTGAATGACGGCCGGATCACCATGCCCGCCATGGACACCACCGGCATCGACCCGCGCTGGCTGCGCCAGACGGTCGAGTATCGCGGCAGCGAGGCCGTCGGCACGATCGTGGTTCGCCCCTCCGAACGGCACCTCTATCTCGTGACCGGCCGCGGCACGGCGATGCGCTACGGCGTCGGCGTCGGACGCCAGGGCGCGCTGTGGCACGGCCGCGCCACTATCGGCCGCAAGGGCCAGTGGCCGAACTGGACGCCGACGGCGAACATGATCCGCTACGACCCCCGCAACGCCCGCTATGCCGGCGGCATGCCGGGTGGCCTCGGCAACCCGCTGGGCGCCCGCGCGCTCTATCTCTATCGCGGCAACCGGGACACGATGTACCGCCTGCACGGCACCAATGTGCCGTCGTCCATCGGGACCGCGGTATCGTCGGGCTGCATCCGCCTGTTCAACCACGACATCATCGATCTTCACGACCGCGTCCGCATCGGCACGCCGGTGGTGGTCATCCCGGGCTGAGCCCCCGATCACGGAGCCGAGGGGGCGGATCGCCCTGGCGCATAGCCCCCTCCTCCTGTGATGGCTTGCCAATCAGGTCGTCACACCGCTACAAACCATACCGCAAGGTTCGCGGGCCCCGAAGGTGGCGAGTCGCGTCGACCGCCGAAGCGCGCGGTCCGGCATCACGACTTCCCCGCCCGACACGCGCCCCGTCACGGCTCCATTTCCGGACCAGGACACCTTGCGCCGACGCCGCATCCTCTGTGCGGCGCCTCTCGTTCACGGGTGTACGGCATGCCGGCATCGACGGTTTCAATCGGGTCTGGACGATCGGATGGCGCTGCCATCGTCGCTCGCCGCCCTGCCGTCGGCCTTCCGTCCGGCCCTGCACCCTCCCCTTCCACCGCATTGACGGCCGTGCGCCGGCGCCTCGTCGGCGCCGCCCCGGCTTTTTCAGCCGAGCGGGGCCCTGTCGGGCCGGCGCGAGCGGCCGTCCCAACGTACAAGAGCTCATCCGATGGCCAACAAGATGCTCATCGATGCCGCCCACCCGGAAGAAACCCGGGTTGTGGTGGTCCGCGGTAATCGTGTCGAAGAATTCGATTTCGAAAGCCAATCCCGCAAACAGCTACGCGGCAATATCTATCTGGCGAAGGTGACGCGGGTCGAACCCTCACTGCAGGCCGCCTTCATCGAGTACGGCGGCAACCGCCACGGCTTCCTCGCCTTCTCGGAAATCCACCCCGACTATTACCAGATCCCGGTCGCCGACCGCGAGGCGCTGCTCGCCGAAGAGGCGCGTCAACACCGCGACGAGGACGACGAAGAGAACGGCCGCGGCCGTCGCTCCGACCGCGGCAAGAGCGGCAATGGCCGCCGACGCCGGCGCGGCGAGCGGCGTCCGCGCAACGAGGCCGCGGAGGCCCGCACCTCCGAGGCGGTGAGCGGCGAGGCAGAGCTCGAGACCGAGACCACCACAGAGGCCGGCGAAGCCGCCGAGACCCACGAGACCGTCGCTACCGAGGCCACGGAGGTCGGCAACGAGGCTCCTGTCGCCGCCGAGGCGAGCGAAGCTGCCGAAGCGCCGGCCACGAGCGACGAGCCGTCCGAGGGCCGCGAGGCCGGCGATGACGACCACGACGACGAGGATGACGACGAGGACGAGGGCGAGAACGGCGCCTCCGAGGAGGACCAGGTCGAGTCGGTCGGCGCGGGCGATGCCTACGAGGACATGCCCGACCGCTCGTTCCGTCCGCGCAAGCAGTACAAGATCCAGGAGGTCATCAAGCGCCGCCAGGTCATGCTGGTGCAGGTCGTGAAGGAGGAGCGCGGCAACAAGGGCGCAGCTCTGACCACCTACCTGTCGCTCGCCGGCCGCTATTCGGTGCTGATGCCCAACACCGCCCGGGGCGGCGGCATCTCCCGCAAGATCACCAACACCGCCGACCGCAAGAAGCTCAAGGAAATCGCCAGCGAGCTGGACGTTCCGGAGGGGATGGGCGTCATCCTGCGCACGGCCGGCGCCAACCGCACCAAGACAGAGGTGCGGCGCGACTTCGAATATCTCCTTCGCATGTGGGAGACGGTGCGCGAGACGACGCTGCAGTCGCATGCGCCGACGCTGGTCTATGAAGAAGGCTCGCTGATCAAGCGCTCGATCCGCGACCTCTACAACAAGGACATCGAGGAGGTCCTGGTCGCCGGCGACGAGGGCTACAAGGAGGCCAAGGACTTCATGCGCATGCTCATGCCGAGCCATGCGAAGAACGTCAGGCCCTATCGCGAACCGCAGCCGATCTTCGCCCGCAGCGGCGTTGAAGCGCAGCTCGACGCCATGTTCTCCAACACGGTGCAGCTGAAATCCGGCGGCTACATCGTCATCAACCCGACCGAGGCGCTGGTCGCCATCGACGTGAACTCGGGGCGCTCGACGCGCGAGCACAATATCGAGGACACGGCCCTGCGCACCAATCTGGAGGCCGCCGACGAGGTGGCGCGCCAGCTGCGCCTGCGCGACCTCGCGGGCCTCATCGTTGTCGACTTCATCGACATGGACGAGGGCCGCAACAACCGCGCCGTCGAGAAGCGCATGAAGGATGCGCTGAAGAACGACCGCGCGCGCATCCAGGTCGGCCGCATCTCGCATTTCGGCCTGCTCGAGATGAGCCGCCAGCGCATCCGCACCGGCGTGCTGGAGAGCTCGACCGAGACCTGCCCGACCTGCGCCGGCCTCGGCCATGTCCGCTCGGTCTCTTCCGTCGCGCTGCACCTGTTGCGCTCGGTCGAGGAGCAGCTGCTCAGGGCCGCGACCCACGACGTCATCGTGCGCACGCGCACGGCCGTGGCGCTCTACGTGCTCAACAACAAGCGCGCCCACCTGCACGAGCTGGAGACGCGCTTCGGCGTGAGCATCGACATCGCCGCCGACGAGGCGATCACCGGCACGCATATGTTCGCCATCGAGAAGGGCGCGCAGGTGCACACGCCGGAGACCGCCTACAAGCCGCCGGCTGCCCTCCCCGTTCCGGTTGAGCCGGAAGATCTCGTTGAGGACGAGGTGATCGAGGAGGCCGAGGAGGACGAGACCGTCAGCCGCGAGGCTGAGGGCGGCGAGCGCTCCCGCGAGCGCGGCGAACGCAGCGAGCGTGGCGAGAGCGACGAGGCCGGCGAGCGCCGCCGCCGTCGCCGCCGCCGCCGCCGCCGTGGTCGCAATGGCGAGCGCGAAGAGGGCCTGGAGGCCGGCAACGGTTCCGACGATGACAGCGCCGAGGGCGAGGACGGCTCCGGCGAGGACAATGGCGAGGAGGCCGAGGAGGCCGAGGCCGGCGCCCGTGACGGCGAGGTTTCCGACGAGGAGAGCGCCGAGAACGAGCGTCGCCGCCGCCGCCGCGGTCGCCGTGGCGGTCGCCGCGGTCGTCGCGAGGACGAGGAGGGTTCGGCCGAGGCGACCTCCGGCGAGGGCGAGACTGATGGCGAGGCGGAAGCGCCCGCCGGCGACGATCCCTTCCCGGTGGCCGAGGAGGCTGAAGCCGCTCCCGCGCCGCGCCATGCCGGCCGCCGTGGACGCGGCGCCCGCGCCGTGGCGATCACCGAGGATGGGGCCGAAGCCCCTGCCCCTGGCCCGGTTGCGGCCGAGGCGCCGGTGGCCGAGGAGGCCCCCCGTCGCCGCCGGACCCCGCCGGCCGAGCCGCTCAACACCGCCCGCGTGGCGGAGCAGGCCGCGCCCGCGCCGGTCGGGGCTGAGCCTGCCGCGCCTGAGCCGGCTCCCGAGCCGGTGAAGCGTCGCCGGACGCCCGATCCGGAGCCGGTGGAGGTGGTTCAGTCCACCGACGCTGCTGGCCCGCGGCGCGCCGGCTGGTGGAACCGCAAGGGCGCCTGACGCCCTCCCGCGGATCCTGCACGAATAGCGAAACGGCCGGGGCAACCCGGCCGTTTTCCGTTTCGGGCCCGATTCGATCGCCTAGCCCGCCGGGGCGATTCGACCGTGAGTCGGCAAAAAGCCGGAAACGCTGGGGAAGGCCGGGTGCGGGTGCCCGCGCCCCACGCATCACGCGGCGCCGTCGTTGTCACGATTCTGCCACATGGCCCCGCGCCGGCCTGGGGATGAGGCGCCAAGTTCTCCCTTGATTTGATGGGAATCGCCGGAGGCTCGCCGCCGGCTCCAGAATCCCCTTGCCGAATCTCCTCGGGATTCCCGACACTTGGCTCGGCGCAAGAGGCCACTCCCTGGAAAATTTGACGACACACACCACATTTAGGGTCTCGTTTACTCGGGCCCACTATATCTTGACGTCGTCAGTGCCTGCCGCATAGGTTCGCCTTCGGTCCGGCGGTTCGTTTCAAGTCCCTGCCGGACCTTCCCCAGACGGCTTTTGAAGGTGGCCGACGCATTCATGCGTTGGTGCCGGAGACGTGTCTCTGCTCCCTCGGGAGAGCCCGCTGCGGCGGTGCTCACGGGACCGTGCAGGGTGCCGCGAGGGGTCCGTTCGCGAACCGGACGGCGACACTTTCACAACGAGCCGGCGGCCCCTCCCTGTCGAGAGCGGTGACAAGCTGGCCGGGGCGACAAATGGGGCCCGGATAACACCGGGCGGGGCAGGTCCAGATCGCTGGACCCAATGTCGGCGAGGGAGCACACTCTCCGCCGCGATACGAGGATCGGACGATGCGCATCGACAGGCGTTACACGAAGGCTGGACAGTCGCCCTACGAGGGGATCGCCTTCCGCCAAGCGACGTCGGAAATCCGCAATCCCGACGGCTCGATCGTCTTCCGCCTGGAAGGCATCGAGGTGCCGGAGGCGTGGAGCCAAGTGGCCGCCGACATCCTCGCGCAGAAATATTTCCGCAAGGCCGGCGTGCCGGCGCGCATGAAGAAGGTCGAGGAGAGCACCATTCCCTCCTGGCTGTGGCGCTCGGTGCCCGACGAGGCGGCGCTGAAGGACCTGCCGGAGAAGGATCGCTGGGTGGGTGAGACCACCTCGCAGCAGGTCTTCGACCGTCTCGCCGGCACCTGGACCTACTGGGGCTGGAAGGGTGGCTATTTCGACCAGGAGGAGGACGCCCGCACCTTCTTCGACGAGCTGCGCTTCATGCTCGCCCGCCAGATGGTGGCGCCGAATTCGCCGCAGTGGTTCAACACCGGCCTGCATTGGGCCTATGGCATCGATGGCCCCGGCCAGGGCCACTACTACGTCGATTTCGAGACCGGCAAGCTGGTCAAGTCGCAGTCGGCCTACGAGCATCCGCAGCCGCATGCCTGCTTCATCCAGTCGGTGGCGGACGACCTCGTCAACGACGGCGGCATCATGGACCTGTGGGTCCGCGAGGCGCGCCTGTTCAAGTACGGCTCGGGCACCGGCTCGAACTTCAGCCACCTGCGCGGCGAGGGCGAGAAGCTCGCCGGCGGCGGCCGTTCCTCCGGCCTGATGAGCTTCCTCAAGATCGGCGACCGCGCCGCCGGCGCCATCAAGTCGGGCGGCACGACGCGCCGCGCCGCCAAGATGGTGGTGGTCGATGCCGACCATCCGGATATCGAGGCCTATATCGACTGGAAGGTCACCGAGGAGCAGAAGGTCGCCGCGCTGGTGACCGGCTCGAAGGTCGTCGCCAAGCACCTCAAGGCCATCATGAAGGCCTGCGTGAACTGCGAGGGCGATGGCGATGCCTGCTTCGACCCGAACCAGAACCCGGCGCTGAAGCGCGAGGTGAAGGCCGCGCGCAAGGCCATGGTGCCGGACAATTACATCAAGCGCGTCATGCAGTTCGCCCGCCAGGGCTACACCGACATCACCTTCCCGATCTACGACACGGACTGGGATTCGGAGGCCTACCTGACGGTGGCCGGCCAGAACTCGAACAATTCCGTCTCGCTGAAGGACGACTTCCTGCAGGCGGTGGAGGCCGACGGCGACTGGAAGCTCACCGCCCGCACCACGGGTAAGGTGACCAAGACCCTGAAGGCGCGTGACCTCTGGGAGAAGATCGGCCATGCCGCCTGGGCTTCGGCCGATCCGGGCCTGCACTTCAACACGACGATGAACGACTGGCACACCTGCCCGTCGGCCGGCCCGATCCGCGCGTCGAACCCGTGCTCGGAATACATGTTCCTCGACGACACGGCCTGCAACCTGGCCTCGGCCAACCTGCTGCAGTTCTACGATCCGAAGGCCAAGCAGTTCGACATCGCGGGCTACGAGCACCTCTGCCGCCTGTGGACCGTCGTGCTCGAGATCTCCGTGCTGATGGCGCAGTTCCCCTCGCGCCAGATCGCCGAGCGCTCCTATGAGTACCGCACCCTCGGCCTCGGCTATGCCAATATTGGCGGCCTGCTCATGACCATGGGCATCCCCTACGATTCCGACGAGGGCCGGGCTCTCGCCGGCGTGCTCACCGCGGTCATGACCGGCATCTCCTACAAGACCTCGGCGGAGATGGCGGGTGAGCTCGGGCCCTTCCCCGGCTATGCACCGAACCGCGAGCACATGCTGCGCGTCATCCGCAACCATCGCCGCGCCGCCCATGGCGAGAGCGCGGGCTACGAGACGCTGTCGGTGAACCCGGTTCCCCTCGACCACGCCAATTGCCCGGTGCCGGGCCTCGTCGCCCATGCCACCCGTGCCTGGGATGAGGCTCTCGCCCTCGGCGAGACCAATGGCTTCCGCAACGCCCAGGTCTCGGTCATCGCGCCCACCGGCACGATCGGCCTGGTCATGGATTGCGACACGACCGGCATCGAGCCCGACTTCGCCCTGGTGAAGTTCAAGAAGCTGGCCGGCGGCGGCTACTTCAAGATCATCAACCAGGCGGTGCCGGAAGCGCTGCGCACCCTCGGCTATCGCGAGAGCGACATCGCGGAGATCGAGGCCTATGCGGTGGGCCACGGCTCGCTCGCCCAGGCCCCGGCGATCAACCCGACGACGCTGCGTGCCAAGGGCTTCACCGACGAGGCCATCGCCAAGGTCGAGGGTCAGCTCAAGACCGCTTTCGACATCAAGTTCGTCTTCAACAAGTGGACGCTGGGCGAGGACTTCGTGGTGAAGACCCTCGGCATCCCCGCCGACGAGCTGAACGCGCCGGGCTTCGAGCTGCTGCCGCGGCTCGGCTTCTCGAAGAAGGACGTCGAGGCGGCCAACGAGCATGTCTGCGGTGCCATGACGCTGGAGGGTGCGCCGCACCTGAAGACCGAGCATTACGCGGTCTTCGATTGCGCCAACCCTTGCGGCCGCAAGGGCAAGCGCTACCTCTCGGTGGACAGCCACATCCGCATGATGGCGGCCGCCCAGCCGTTCATCTCGGGGGCCATCTCCAAGACGATCAACATGCCGAACGAGGCGACCGTCGAGGACTGCAAGAGCGCCTACATGCTGTCGTGGAAGCTGGCGCTGAAGGCCAACGCCCTCTACCGCGACGGCTCGAAGCTCTCGCAGCCGCTCAACGCCCAGCTGATCGAGGATGACGAGGACGAGGACGGCGTCGAGGAGCTGCTGGAGAAGCCGCAGGCCGCCCGCGCCGCGGCGCTGGCCGAGCGGATCGTCGAGAAGGTGGTCGAGCGCGTGCAGGTGGTGCGCGAGCGCGAGCGCATGCCCGATCGCCGCAAGGGCTACACCCAGAAGGCCGTCGTCGGCGGCCACAAGGTTTACCTGCGCACCGGCGAATATGATGACGGCCGCATTGGCGAGATCTTCATCGACATGCACAAGGAGGGCGCGGCGCTCCGTTCGCTCCTCAACAACTTCGCCATCGCCATCTCGCTGGGTCTCCAGTACGGCGTGCCGCTGGACGAGTATGTGGAGGCCTTCACCTTCACCCGCTTCGAGCCGGCGGGCCCCGTGCAGGGCAACGACACCATCAAATACGCGACGTCGATCCTCGACTACGTCTTCCGCGAACTCGCCGTGAGCTATCTTGGCCGCTCGGACCTCGGCCATGTCGACCCCGGCGAGAGCCGCTACGACGCGCTCGGCACGGGCGCCTCGGAGGGCGTCGCCAAGGCGGTGCTGTCGAAGGGCCTGGTGCGCGGCAAGACCGACAAGTTCACGGTGGTCACCGGCCAGTCCGGCCTTGCGACCCCGGGCTCGCTGTCGAGCGATGGCCGCTCCGGCACGGTGGTGACCATGGCCCGCGGGCCTGCCACCCTCGGCGCCACGGCGCTGAAGGAGGAGGTGGCCGCCGCCGTCTCCCCCGCCCTCACCGCGCTGTTCGACCAGCCGGAGGCGGCACCGGAAGCGAAGACCGAGCGCTCCACCGCCGACCGGCGCGCCGAAGCCAAGCTCCGCGGCTATGTGGGCGATGCCTGCCCCGAATGCTCGAACTTCACGCTGGTGCGCAACGGCACCTGCCTGAAGTGCGACACCTGCGGCAGCACCACCGGCTGCAGCTGAGCGCGACGGAGGGGGTTGTGGAGCGACGGTGTCCGGGCAGGGTGTTTATTTCCTCAGGGCGGGGACAAAAGTTCCTCAAGCATACAATTTTCTGCCTCCGCCAAAGAACGCTCGGAAACGTTGCGCTTTGGGCGAACAGGATGTGCCGCACCGAGCATGAGCAGCTGGACTATGGCGTCTGCTTCCAGAAAGAGTGCCGTTCGCCCAATTAACGGCGGCCAAAGAACGGCTTGAGGCGGGGCGTCAAGTCCTCGTCAGTCAGGCAAGGAAAGGGCGGCTATTGGCCGCCCTGCGACTGGGATGGCCGGTGATGGTCCCTGACACAATTGCAAATTGACTGCTGTCTACCAACCTGTTCAATCTGGCCGTCGCCGCGCCTAGCTGTTGAATGTTGAGGCGCGACGATGATCTGAGGGATCCATCCCGCGCTTTCGCCCCTATCGGATTAAGCCGGAAACTCGGTGCGCAGCGAACGAGAATGAACTGGCACCGGCTCCTTCCCAGTGAAAGACCTATCGCTCAGAGGATAAGACACGCGCTGGTGTGGTGGTTCCACGAACCGCGTCGAAATCTGGACACCGGGTGGCCCCGCATGAGGTTTGTCCGAGTTGCGGGAGAGTTGAGAGAACGTGGCTTTGCAACTACTCAGGGCTTGGTTCTGGTCGCAATGCTCTCTCTGGTCGCATTCGGTCTAGTGCACCAGATTCAGAATTCGACGAGGGGCGCTGCATTGCGAGCCTCGTCCATCACCGCATTGACTGCGGCGGAGGTGGGGCTCGACAGATGCACGGCGGCGGCGGTTAGGGTCGGGGACCCTCTCCGCAACTCGCTGATCCCGGACGGCCGGAGGGTTGTGCTGGCAGATGTTGAGCCACACTCGGTGATCGCCCTGGAAAGCGAGTCTTCAAAGCTCAGTTTACGCAGTGGGTCGCCCATCCTATTCGAGCGGCTCGCCAACCTTCTCGCTGAACGGTCTGTGCAGGTCTATGAACTCCGCAGGGTCCTGGCGGAGTTGGGGCGAAGGGGCGGTCCTTCAGTGCGTGTCACGGCCTCCGCTTATGTCAGTGATCCCGATGGCCCTCTCGACCGGTCTTTCACCAGCTACGTGGATAGCGCGGGGATCGACCCATGGTATTCCAATGCGGCTGTGCTGACGGCTCTGCCAGGAGTGTCGCCGGCAGCTGCGGCAGCGTTCGTGTCCGGGCGTGACAGCGTCCGGGGAACGCCCAATGAAGATGTATTTTTGTGACGTTGCCCCCAGTTTCTATCCAGCCTTGAGTTCGTCCCGGCGGTTGGTTTGGCCCTGTCGGGCGGGTTGAGCGGCGTGGGCAGACGCGTAGCTATTCACGTTGCGTAGCGTCTGATCCCGCCGCGGGTGGAACGTC
>NZ_JAPZTZ010000031.1 GCF_027532945.1 Phreatobacter sp. | reverse complement strand
CTTCAACGAGACCGGCTCGTCCTCGCTGACGATCCAGTCGAAGGGTGGTACGGCGATCAACTCGACCAACCTCGGCATCGATGCCCAGGCCACCACGGTGGCGGACAGCGACTCGGGTCTGGACGCGGTGCTCGGCAAGCTGTCGACGGCGCTCAACACGCTGCGCTCGCAGTCGTCGGCCTTCGGTTCCAACCTCTCGGTGGTGCAGAACCGTCAGGACTTCACCAAGTCGATGATCAACACGCTGCGCGGTGGTGCGGACAACCTCACCCTCGCCGACCAGAACGAAGAGGGTGCGAACCTGCTGGCGCTCAACACCCGCGCCCAGCTCGCCACCTCGGCCCTGTCCTTCGCCTCGCAGGGCGACCAGCAGGTCCTCCAGTTCCTCCGGTAAGTCCACGCTTCGGAGACGATCGGGAAGGGCGGCCCTCGGGCCGCCCTTTTCATTTCAGGCGGCCCCGTTAGCGCTCCGTTAACCATGCTGGACAACATTGCGAAACAGGGAGCGACGCCTGCGCCGCTCATCCCGCGCCGTTGGAGACCGGAATGGCCAGATCGCTGGAGTGGGCGCGGCCCCTCGACGAACGCACGACCCAGCGCGCTGTCGACTATGCGACCCGGTCCGCCGAGGCGGCCCTCAGCCGGGGCGAAGCCTTCATCGCGGTCCGCATCGCCCGCCAGCTCGGCCTCGCCCAGCCGGGTGAGGCCGCCCATCGCGTCCTGCTCGCCAGGGCCCTTGGTGCCACGGACGATGCGTCCGACTTCATCGCTCGCCACGCTGCTGCGACCGATCCCGATACCCTCGACGGGCTGGCTGCGTGCCACCTCACCCGCGGCGACCTCAAGACGGCGAGCGAGGTCTGGCTGTCCCTGGCACGCGCCGATTCGAGCCGTGCCGATGCCTTCCTGAGTTTTGCCTGGTGCATGGTGCGCGCCGGCAATATCGAGACCGCCGAGCCGATCGTCGCGCATCTGAACCGGGTCGCCAGCCATCCCAAGATCGACGCCGCGGCCATGATGATCGCCATGTCGCGCGGCGACTATGACGGGGCGCTCGCCTGCGCGCGCAAGGCGCTGGCTGCCGGGCCCGACGCCCATGTCTGGCTGCCGCTGGGGCCGGCTTTCCAGGCGGCTGGCGCGGCCACGGAGGATGTCTTCGCCCTCGGCATGCGGCTCGAGGACCTCAGTGCCGTGCTGCATCTCTATGATGTCGGCCAGCACGTGCAGAGCGGCCGCAACCGCGAGGCCGTCGCGGCGGCCGACCTGGTCCTGGCGCAGATCCCGGACGATCACTGGGCGTCGATGTTCAAGATCATGGCGCTCATGGCGGCCGAGGACAAACTCGGTGCCGTCCAGGCCCAGGCGGCGATGGCCTCCGCCACGGGGGCGCGGCTGGAGGCCCTCACGCGGCTGATCGAGCTGATGCACGATGCCATGGCCCACCAGCAGGTCGTCGACCTCGGCCGCATCCTGCGCGAACGCATGCCGGACCATACCGGTCTGCTGTCGACCATTGCCCATTCCGCCAGCCATGTGGCTGACATGGATTTCTCCGAGGAGCTGATTGCCTCGCTCCAGCCCCTCTCCGACGTCGTCGGCAAGGGCGGGCTCTCGCCCTTCATGGTGCTCGCCATGACCGACGATCCGGCGCTGCAGCGCGCGGCGGCGGAGCGCCGGTCGCGGGCGCTTGCCGGCCCCTCGCAGCCGCCGGTCCTGTCCGTATCTCCGCCCGTTCCCGGCGAGCGGATCCGCGTCGGCTATTTCTCCAATGACTTCCACAATCACGCGACCATGAAGCTGCTCACGGAGGTCCTGGAATGCACGGATCGCCAGCGCTTCGAGATCATCGCCTATTCCTATGATGCCATGCCGGAGGATGCCGAGCGTGTCAGGGCGCGGGCGGCCTTCGAGCGGTTCGAGGATGTCGCGGCCCTGACCGAGCCGGAGATCGCCGACAAGATCCGCGACGACCGGATCCATGTGCTCGTCGACCTGAAGGGCTATACCGGCGGCTCCCGCCTGGGGATGCTGAAGTATCGCCCCGCTCCCATCCAGGTGAACTGGCTCGGATATCCCGGGACCTACGGCATGGCCGAGGTCGACTATGTGATCGCCGATCGGTTCATCGTGCCGGAGGGTGCGGAGGGCGCCTACAACGAGGCGGTGGTGCGGCTTCCTGACACTTACCAGCCGAACCGGCGCAGGCGTGAGGTGGTCGATGCGCCGACCCGGGAGATGGTCGGGCTGCCGGAGGGTGCCTTCGTCTTCGCCTCCTTCAACCACATCTACAAGGTCGGCAGCGAGCTGTTCGCCGCCTGGATGGACATCCTGAAGGGCGTGCCGGGCTCGGTGCTCTGGCTGCTGGCGCGCGATCCGGTGGTCAAGGATCGCCTCACCGCCCGGGCTGAAGCCCATGGCGTCGATCCGTCCCGGCTGATCTTCGCGCCCGTCCTCGACCATGCCCGGCATCTCGCGCGCTACGCGCTGGTCGACGTGGCGCTCGACACCTATCCGGTCGGCTCGCACACCACCGCCAGCGACGCCCTGTGGATGGGCGCGCCGCTGCTGGCACTGTCGGGCAACAGCTTCGTGTCGCGCGTGTCCGGCAGCCTGCTGCAGGCGGCGGGGATGCCTCAGCTCATGTCGGACAGCTTCGACGAATATGTCGCCAAGGCGATTGCCCTCGGCAACGATCCGGGCACGGCGCGGGCGATGCGCGAAGACCTCCTGCGCCGCCGGGACACGATGCCGCTCTTCGATCCGGCGCGCTTTGCCGAGCATCTCGGGCGGGCCTATGAGGGCATGGTGGAGATCTGGAGGCAGGGCGAGAAGCCCCACGCCTTCGACGTGACCTCGGTCGACGTCGAGCCGATGCGCTCAGTGGAAGTCGCGTGACTTCGGCAGCACCCTGACGTCGCGGGGGTGGCGCCCGCCGGTCCGCGGATATTGCGGCCGGTTGACCTCGTCGGCGCGGGCGAGGCTGTCGCGCATCGCATCCTCCGACAGCAGCGACAGGTCGGCCGTGCGGTCGATGATGTCCTCGGCCATGAGGTGGACGACCCCCTCGGGGCTGCGCTGAACCACGCCGCGCACCAGCAGCAGCCGCCCGCCAATGATGGCGCGGCGGAAGGCCTCCATGCGGCGGGCCCAGAGCACCACATTGGTGATGCCGGTCTCGTCCTCCAGGGTGATGAAGACGGCCGTGCCCTTGCCCGGGCGCTGGCGCACCAGAACCACGCCCGCTGCTTGTGCCCGTGCGCCGTTGGCGGCGGCTGAAATTGCGGCGCAGGTCATCACCCCCTCGGCCTGGAAGCGCTGGCGCAGGAAGGCCAGCGGATGGGCCTTCAGCGACAGGCGCACCGTCTGGTAGTCGGCGACGACATGCTCCGACAGCGGCATGGCCGGCAGGTTCGCATCGGCCTCTGCGCCCAGCTCCTTGGCATCGGCGGCGGCGAAGAGCGGCAGCGGATCGTCGTCGGGCAGGCGGCGCACCGCCCAGGCAGCCTCGCGCCGGTCGAGGCCGAGGGAGCGGAAGGCGTCGGCATCGGCGAGGATGCGCAGCGCCCGCGCCGGCAGCGCCGCCCGGCGGGCGAGGTCCTCGACATCGCGAAAGGGCCGGCTCCGCGCCGCCGCGAGGCGCTCGGCCCAGGCCAGGTGAAAGCCGTCGAGCTGGCGGAAGCCGAGGCGCAGCGCCAGCGGCGCCTCCGGATCGTCGCGCTCCAGCGTGTTGTCGAACAGGCTCGCATTGACGTCGACGGCGCGGACCTCGACGCCATGCTCGCGCGCGTCACGGACGATCTGCGCCGGCGCATAGAAGCCCATGGGCTGGGCGTTCAGGAGGGCGCAGGCGAAGATCGCGGGGTGGTGGCATTTGATCCAGGAGGAGATGTAGACGAGCTTGGCGAAGGAGGCGGCGTGGCTCTCGGGGAAGCCATAACTGCCGAAGCCCTTGATCTGGTCGAAGCAGCGGCGCGCGAAGGCCGGGTCGTAGCCGCGGGCGACCATGCGGTCGACCATGAGCCGCTCGAAGCGGCCGATCGTGCCGACATTGCGGAAGGTCGCCATGGCGCGGCGCAGGCCGTTGGCCTCGTTGGCGGTGAACTGCGCCGCCACCATGGCGAGGCGCATGGCCTGCTCCTGGAAGAGCGGTACGCCGCAGGTCTTGTTCAGCACCTGGTAGAGCTCGTCCGGTGGCCCGTGCTCGGGCGCTGGCGAGGGATAGACGACGGGCTCCAGCCCCGCCCGGCGCTTCAGATAGGGATGGACCATGTCGCCCTCGATGGGGCCGGGGCGGACGATGGCGACCTGGATGACGAGGTCATAGAGCTTCCGCGGTTTCAGCCGCGGCAGCATGTTGATCTGCGCCCGGCTCTCCACCTGGAAGACGCCGATGGAATCGCCGCGGCAGAGCATGGCGTAGACCGCCGGGTCCTCGGCCGGGACGGTTGCGAGGTCGAGGTCCGGCCCGCCGGTGTCGCGCAAAAGGGCGAAGGCCTTGCGGATGCAGGTGAGCATGCCGAGTGCCAGGACATCGACCTTCATCAGGCCGAGTGTGTCGATGTCGTCCTTGTCCCATTCGATGAAGGTGCGGTCCGCCATGGCGGCATTGCCGATGGGCACGGTCTCGTCGAGCCGGCCGCCGGTGAGCACGAAGCCGCCGACATGCTGGGATAGGTGGCGGGGAAAGCCGATGAGGCGGCTCGCCAGATCCACGGCGCGGCGGATGAGCGGGTTCGTCGGGTCGAGGCCGGCCTCGCGCACGTAATGGTCGCCGATCTCCGTGCCCCATGAGCCCCAGACCATGCCGGCGAGGCGGCCGGTAATATCCTCGGTGAGGCCGAGGGCCTTGCCGACCTCGCGGATGGCGCTGCGCGGCCGGTAGCTGATGACGGTGGCAGCGATGCCGGCCCGCTCGCGGCCATAGCGGGCATAGATGTGCTGGATGACCTCCTCGCGCCGCTCGTGCTCGAAATCGACGTCGATGTCCGGCGGCTCCTTGCGCTCGGAGGAGATGAAGCGGGCGAAGAGCAGGTCATGGTCGTTCGGGTCGACGGCGGTGATGCCGAGCACGTAGCAGACGGCGGAATTGGCGGCTGAGCCGCGGCCCTGGCAGAGGATGCCCTTGTCCTCGGCGACGCGGACGATGTCGACGATGGTGAGGAAGTAGCGGGCATAGTCGAGCTCGGCGATGAGGGCGAGCTCGTCGGCGAGGAGCTTTCGCACCTTGTCCGGCACGGTGCCGCCATAGCGGTGGGCGGCACGCTCCCAGGTGATCTTTTCCAGCCAGCCCTGCGGTGTCCAGCCCGGCGGCACGGGCTCCTGCGGGTATTCATACTTCAGCTCGGCCAGCGAGAAGTCGATGCGGGCGAGCAGGTTCTGCGTCTCGGCCACCGCCTCCGGGCAGTCTCGGAACAGGCGCGCCATCTCGGCCGGGGGCTTGAGGTGCCGCTCGGCATGAGCCTGCAAGCGAAAGCCCGCCTCCTCGATGGTGACGCCCTCGCGGATGCAGGTGAGCACGTCCTGCAGGTCGCGCTGGGCGGGGTCGTGGTAGAGCACGTCGTTGACGGCGAGGAGCGGCAGGCCGCTCGCCGCCGCGAGGTCGCGGAGGGCAAACAGCCGGCGGCGGTCCTCGCCGTCGCGGCCCATGGTGGCGGCGAGCCAGAGCTGACCGGGCGCCGCCTCGCCGAGCACTTGCAGGGCACGGGTCAGGGTCGCCTCATCGTCACCGGGCATGACGATGAGCAGGAGGTCGCGGGTGTCGGCGGCGAGATCGTCGAGGGTGAGCCGGCACTCGCCCTTGCGTCCCCTTAAGTTGCCGGTGGTGAGGAGGCGGCAGAGCCGGCCCCAGCCCACCCGGTTCTGCGGATAGACGATGACCTCCGGCGACCCGTCGCAGAAGACGAGGCGGCTGCCGACGGCGAGGCGGAAGCGGGCGGCGGCGGCCTTGATGACCTCCTGCGAGAGGTCCGGGCGCGGCGCCTTGACGAAGCTGACTTCGCCCGGCCCCGAGCCCTCGCGCACCCGTTCGGGGGGCGGCAGGCCCTCGCTGCGCAGCTCTTCCAGCGTCGCGTGGGCGCGCACGACGCCCGCCACCGTGTTGCGGTCGGCGATGCCGATGCCGGATTGCCCCAGCAGCAGGGCGGTGAGCACGAGGTCGCGGGCGTGGGAGGCGCCGCGCAGGAAGGAGAAGTTCGTGTGGGTGGCGAGCTCCGCATAGACCATGGCCGCCTCAGGCGAAGAGCCCATGGATGAACCAGCGGGGGCTCGCGGTCTCGCGGCCATAGAGGCCCTGGCGGAAGACCCAGAAGCGGCGGCCCTCGCGGTCCTCGAGGCCGTAATAGTCGCGCGTCAGCATGTCCTCGCCGTCGCGCCACCATTCGCCGGCGATGCGCTCCGGCCCCTCGGCGCGGATGATCTGGAAGGTGGTGCGCCGCCAGTGGAAGCTGGCGGGCGGCCCGTCCGGCACCTCGGCGAGGGTCTCGATGGGCTGCGGCGGGTCGAAGAGCTGCAGCGGCCGGGCGAGGGGGCGCGCCGCTGCTGGGCCGGCGCTGCGGTAGCTGCCGCCTCCGACCGCGATGGCCGGCACCATGACCTCGGCGCGCTCCGGAATATGGGAGGGGCGGTCGAGGAAGCGCAGCACATTGGAGCGGCCGAAGCGGGCGACGAGGTGGTCGACGAGGGCGGTCGTCTCGCGTTCGGCCTCGCCGCGGCCGTCGATGAGCACCTGGCGGGCGGCGAGGACTTCCGTGCGCGGCACGGCGAGGCGCAGGAGATCGAAGCCGAAGCCGGGATCGGTGGGATCGTCGAGGAGATGCATCCGCTCGGTGAAGAGGCGTGAGACGGCGGCGGTGTCGCGCGTCGCCTCGCCCGTCTCCACCGCGATGCGGCGGACCACGCCGTCGGTGCGGAAGAAGCTCGCCTCGAAGAGCCGCCCGCCCTCGCCGCGCTGTTCCAGGCTGGCCGCGGCCTTGCCGAGCACGAGCGAGAGGGCGCCGGTGAGGTCCTCGCGCCGCGCCACGGGCTCTGCGAAGCGCCGCTCCACCATGCAGGCGGCGACCGCCCGGCGCGGCGTCAGCCGGGCATCCTCGTGGCCACAGACACGGCGCAGCCGGGTGGCAAGGCCCGCGCCGAAACGGGCGACGAGGAGGTCGCTCGGCCGGCTCGCGAGGTCGCCGATGGTCTTGAGGCCGGCGCGGGTGAGGGCGAGGGCGGTGGAGGCGTCGATGCCAAGGGCGCCAACAGGCAGCCTCGCCACGGCCTCCGCCTCGCCGCCGGGCGGCACGATGCCGGGCCTGCCGTGGCGGGCCAGGGCCGCCGCTGCCTCGGGCGTGCCGGCCAGCGCCGCCCGCGCGGTGAAGCCGGCGCCGCGCATCCGTTCGAGAAGATCGCGGCAGAGCGCTGCCTCGCCGCCGAAGAGATGGGCGCAACCGGTGACGTCGAGGGTGAGCCCGTCCGGCGCGTTGAGGGCGACGAGTGGGGTATAGCGGTCGGCGGCGTCGGCGAGGCGTTCCAGAAGGTTCTGGTCCGCCACCGGATCGTGGTCGATGGCGGCGAGTTGTGGCACGCAGGCGCGGGCATCGGCGAGCTTCTGGCCGGGCACGAGGCCGAGTTCGCGCGCCATGGGGTCGACCGCGGCGAGGCGCATGGCGCCTGCTATCCTCTCGACAAGGACGAGCGGGGCCTCAGCCGGCGCGGCGGAAGGGGATGGATTGCGGCTCCACAGGCGGCGCAGCCGTTCGCTCGGCAGGAAGGGGAGCCAGACGGCCAGGTAGCGCCGTCCGCTCGCGGAAGCGGCCATGTTCACGATCCCACTCCATGGACCAGTCGCGGGGAGGAATGCCGGCGCGGTGGCGCAGCAGGGTGACGGAGAAGGCGGGCCGACCCGGCATGCCACCCTCGGCGGCCTCGGAAGCAAGGCCGCGCACGCGCCAGCGCGAGAGGGCGGCGGAGGGCTCAGGCTCGGCGCCGGCACGGGTCATCAGCACGGTGACGCCGCTCTCGGCCGCGGCGAGCGACAGGCGGCGGCTGGCGGTGAGGTCGAGGATCTTCGGCGCGCCCCAGATATCCGCGACGACCGTGCCGACAGCGCCGCAGCGGGCGGCGTCCAGCGTTGCCCTCAGCGCGTCTTCCGCGTCGCGCACGCGCACCATCACCACCGCGCCCGGATCAAGGCCGAGGGCGGCGAGGCCGCGGCCATAGGGCCGGCCGAATTCCTGGTCGAGGAAGCGCTGGCGCACCCAGACGAGCGGACCCGCCGGCGCGACACGGCGCGCGAGGCCGAGGGTGAAGCCGGTTGCCGCCGGCACATGGACGGGCGCCTCGGCATGGACCTCGTGCAGTGCGGCGCGGGCGATGCCGCCGCCGAGCGCCGCGTCGAGGCCGGCCGCACCGAGCGGCACGAGGCCGGACCCGTCCGAGGGGGCATGGGGCGACGCCGGGGGCATGCCCCCCCGCTCCAGACGCGCAAGGGTGCCCTTCAGCGCCGCGAGGGTGTCGCGTCGCGCGGTCATAATTGTTCCCGTTTTGTTCCTGTATAGAGAGGACTCCTGTCGCGAGAGTCAAGGCGAGTCTGGAAAGGGGGCCGGGGCCAATCCCGGCCATGGTGAAGAAGGGCTGGCGACGGCCGTCGTCCGCGGCCCGGGGGGCAGCGCCTCGCGAGCCTCAATGCACCCGGAACTCGCCGGCCACCATCGCCATCTCGGCGGGGCCAATCAGGTCCTTGTGGGCGACGGTGACGCGGTAGAGCTTGCCCTCGAGGCTCGCCTGCCAGAAGGCGAGGAAACGCTTCAGCTCGGGAAAACGCGGGGCGAGGTCATAGGCCTGCCAGACATATTCCTGGAGGATGGAGGGATGGTCGGGCAGGCGGTAGAGAATGCCTGCCGTGGTCAGCCCGTAGCCCTCGATCTGGCGGGCGAAATCTGCCGATGCCATGCACGAACCTCCTTTGCCGGATGACGAATCCGAGTGCATCGCAACATCCGGCATCAGGCAACAGGAAAGTTCATTTTCATCATCGAAATCAGACTGTTATCACTCGCTTCAAAAAAGTGCTGACACAGGTGGTGAAGGGCAGCATCCGGCGTCCGGCCGCATCGCCGGACGGCAGGCCGGAGGGCATCGGGTGAAGCGCTCGCTCCCTCCTCGCGACGGGTCCCGGCGACGGTCAGCGGCGGTCCCTGCCGGCGGATCTCACGACCCCGCGCAGCCCGTCGGCGACAATGTCGAAGGCGAGGCGCATCCGCGCGTTGGTGCGCAGGTCGCGATGGGCCACGAGCCAGAGGGGCACCGGGATGCCCGGCAGGTCCGGCAGGATCCGGCTGATGCCCGGCAGCCTTGCCGCAGCCGCATCCAGCACCACGCCGATCCCCAGCCCGCGCGCGACCAGCTCCCAGAGGGCCAGGGCATTGTCCGACACGATCCGGCATTGCCCGGCGGCGACCGGTACCCCATGGGCGGCGAGATGCGCGATGAACCGGTCCACGGGCTCGAAGGCCAGCATATCGGCCGTCGCCAGATCCTGCGGCGTCTGCGGCATGCCATGGGCGGCGATCCAGCTGTCGGCCGCATAGAGATGCGCCCGCAGGTCCCCGACATGGCGTCCGATCAGTTCGGCCTCGATTGGCCGGACATGGCGGATGGCGATGTCGGCCTCGCGCCGGCGCAGGTCGCTCAGCGCATCGGTCACCACGATGGTGATCGCCAGTTGCGGCGCGTCCCGGCGCAGGCGAGCGAGAATGTCCGGCAGGACGTGAACCGCCATGGCCTCGGTCGCTGAGATGGAGATCTCGCCGGCAGGGTCCTTTGCCTCGCCCGCCGCAGCCAGCGCGAAAGCATCGGCGGCTTCCGCCATGACCCGCGCATGATCGAGCAGCGAGCGCCCGATGGGTGTCAGCACCAGCCGCTTGCCGATCCGGTCGAACAATCCGACGCCGAGATCGGCCTCCAGCGCTGCGATCTGGCGCGACAATGTCGGCTGCGTCAGGCCGAGATGGCGTGCCGCCGCCGACAGCGACCCCGCCTCGGCGGTCGCACAGAAGGCGCGCGCCCAGTTCCAGTCCATGATCTTCATGCAATTTCGTATATCGCTCTTACGTGGTCGTTCAATGGCGAATGACCATGGCCGTGCTAGCGGAAGGGCAGGAGAGCCTGATGACCGTTGCTGCCGCCACACGCTTCTGGGACCGCATCGCCGAACGCTATGCCGCCGATCCGATCACGGACATGGCGGGCTATGAGCGCACGCTCGCGCGCACGGTGGCCCTGCTGAAGGCGACCGACAGCGCCGTCGAGATCGGCTGCGGCACGGGCACGACGGCGTTGAGACTGGCGCCGGCCGTCGCACGGATCATCGCCACCGATGTCTCCCCGGCGATGATCGCCATCGCCCGGCAGAAGGCTGCGGCGCAGGACTGCCCCAACATCACCTTCGCGGCCCGCGCGGCCGAGGAGCCCGGCGGCCCAGCGGGGACCCACGACGCCGTGCTGGCCTTCAATGTCCTTCATCTGGTCGCCGACCGCGCGGCTGTGCTCGCCGAGGTGTACCGGCTGCTGAAGCCGGGGGGCCTGTTCATCTCCAAGACGCCGTGCCTCAAGGAGATGAACCCGCTCATCCGTCTCGCCCTGCCGGTGATGCAGCTGATCGGCAAGGCGCCGCCGGTCGATGTCTTCGCGGCCACCGATCTGGAGGCCGCCCTCGTCGTGGCGGGGTTCACCCTGGTCGAGCGGGATCGTCACGGCTCCGGGCGTCGCGATCCCCGCATCTTCCTCGTCGCGCGCCGCGACTAGGCGCGGGCCCGTTCCGTCCGGACCCTTACCACTCCACTTCGGCGCCGATGCCGGCGGCGGCGCGCCCATCGGCACCGATCTCGGTCTGGATGCGGATGCGGCGGGTCAGGTCGATGTCGACGCCGATGGCGCTGTTCTCCGGCCTCGCGCCGGTGCGGACGCCGACCCTGACGCGCTCGTTGATGGCGCGCGAGACGCCGACGGTCGGCCCCGAGGCGCCGGTGGTGACGTCGAGATTGTCAACGCCCAGCGCCCGGCGCGTCGCCTCGAAGGCATCGGCGCCGCCGCTGCCCGAGAGGATCGCCACGGCCTGGGCGAGCTGCACCGCCTGGAAGGGCGAGAGGCCCGCCGCGGCGCGCTGGAACAGCAGGCGCGACAGCACTTCGTCCTGTGGCAGGGTCGGCGTCGAGGAGAGGGTGAATTCAGGCTGGGTGGCGCGGCCGGTGATGCCGATGCTGGCGGTGATGTCGGTTGCGCGCGTCTCGGCGACGAAGTCGAGGTCGGGGACGAGGTCGCCGCCGCCGAAGGTGACGCGGCCGCGGGTGAAGTCGAGCCGCTGGGTCAGAATGGACAGGCGGCCGCGGCGCATTTCGAAGGCGCCGTTGGCGCGCATGTCGCGGGTGGTGCCGGCGAGCCGCAGCTGGCCGCCGAGCTCGGCGTCGATGCCGCGGCCGCGCACGAAGACCCGGCCCGGCGCGTCGAGCACCACATCGAGGGTCGCATTGAACGGGGCGCGGCCGCGCGTCGCTGCCGCGGCGCGCTGGCGTTCAAGCTGGGCGAGGCGGGCACGGGTCTGTGCCGGGGCGCCGACGTGGCGGGCATCGCGCAGCGGCTCGGCGTTCGAGGGGAGCCGGTCCGGGACGCGCACCTCGATGGTCGTGACATCGATCCGTCCGGAGAGGCGCGGCGTGGTCGCCAGCGGCCCGCTCACGCCGAGATCGAGGCTGGCGGTCATCTGCATCACGTCGCTCGACACCAGCTCGGCATTGCGGGCGGAGACCTTCAGGTCGGCAGGGAAATTGCGTAGCGGATCGGCGCTGACGCGGCCGGTGAGCGCCACCGTCCCGCCGTTCTTCGCCCGCGCGGTGAGGCGCTCGACGACGATGTCGGTGCCGCGGCCCATGATGCGGCCCTCGATGGCGGTGAAGGCGATGCCATTCAGTGGATCGCTGAACGAGCCGCCGGAGAGCGTCGCCGTGCCCTGGATATCCGGGCGGGTCGCGGTGCCGCGCAGAGCGCCGTCGATCGCGAGGCGGCCGGTGACGCGCTGGCCGGAGCCGGCGAGCTGGGCATTGGCGAGCGCGGCGTCGAGGCTGCCACGCACCGTGAGATCGAGGGCGCCGGCCGCGGTCATGGGGACTGAGCCCGCAACGGTCAGGGCGATGGTCCGCCCGCCATTGATCGTGGCGTCGAGGCTGGCGCGCTCGCCGCGCGCCTCGCCGCGGGCGGTGATGTCGAGGGCAGGCACGCCGGCATTGCGGGTGGCGGGAGCGGCGAAGCCGCGCACCGTCGCCTCAAAGGGGCCGCGGGGCGCTGCGGCCGGTCCGCGCAGGGTGGCGCGGGCGTCGAGCGTGCCGGCAAGGCCGATTCCGGGGGCGAGGATGTCGATGGCGGCGAGCGGCACGCGGCGCGCCTGGACGGTGGCGTCGAGCTGGGCTCCGAGCGTGCCGGTGACCTCCACCTCGCCGCCCTGCAGGGCGAGCGTCAGCCGCTCCGTGCGGATCTCGGCGCCCTCGAAGGTGAGGGTCGCCGGACGGGCGAGGGCGATGCGGGCGCCCTGGCGGGTGGCGGTGAAGCTTGCGAGGTCGAGGCGGTTCGGCGATCCGGGGATGAGGCGGCCATTGCTGGCCAGCACGAAGCCGCGGGCGCGGGCGGCAAGCGTCACGTCGGTGGCCTCGCCGCTCCCCGTCGCCTTCAGCTCAATACGCTCGACGGTTTCGCGACCGGCGACGAGGCGGTCGACGGTCGCCTCGCCCTGCAGGCGCGGGCGGCCGTAAAGGTCCTCGCCGCGCAGGTCGGCGCGCAGGATGTTGAGGCTGGCGGCTCCGAAAACCAGGCGCTGGCCGTCGCCCTGCACCGCGACGGACTGGCGGCCGCCGGTCGCGTCGGCGACGAGGGTTGCGCGCAGGCTCCCCGAGAGGCGGGTGAGGACGAGCGGCGACAGGTCGTCGATGTCGCCGGCGGCAATGGTCATCCGGCCGCTGGCAAGCCTGCCGGGACCGGTCCGCCCCTGGCCCTCCGCCGTGACCGAGCCGAGGCGCAGCGCCAGCCGGTCGAGAAGCCAGCCGGCGCCCTCGCTGCGGGCGACCGCGTCCGCCGTCAGTGGCTTGCCGTCGATGTCGCCGCGGCCGGTCAGGGTGATGGCCGGGCGCGACGTCACCGTCTTCGCGTCGATGGTCAGGACGAGGTCGCGGATCGGCCGGTTCAGCACGCGGGCATTCGGCGCGGCAAGGCGCAGGACCACGTCGGGGTCGATGAGGTCGCCGGTGATGGTGGCATCGGCGCGGGCGGCGCCGGCAAGCTGGCCGTCGACCTGCGACAGGTCGGGGAGGGCGAGGGCTGCGCGCATGGCGATGCGCCCGTCGCCCATCGTGCCGTCGAGGCCGGCGGTGACATGGCGTCCGCCCAGCGTCACGCCCTCGAGCGTCATGACGGCGTGGCGGCGGATGATGGTGCCGGCAAGGGTCGCCTGCCGGCCGATGACGCGATCGGCGACCGGGTGGCCGAGGGCGAGTTCGGTGGCACGTCCATTCAGCACGACGCGGGTGAGCCCCTGCGAGGGATCGCCGGAGAGCGTCGCCGCCACATAGCCCTGGCCGGAGAGCGGGCGGCCGGCGAGCCGCGACAGGGCCGAGAGGCGGAGGATATCGGCCTGTACCTGACCGTCCAGCAGCTTCGCGCCGCTGCGGCCGGTGAAGGCGAAGCGCAGGTTCGGCGAGGCGACGGACAGTTCGGACACCTCGGTGACCGCCTCCTCGTTCACCACCGCCCGCAGCTTCAGCGCGGCGCGCGGCCCGATGGCCTCGGCAATGCCGGCATCGGCGAGGACGAGGCCCTCGACGGTCCCGTCGGCAACGACGCGATAGCGCTTGGAGCCTGCCGCCTCGGGCTCGGCTGCGATGAGGGCGCTCATGCTGCCGATCTTCGCACCAGGCCCGTCGAGGCCGGCGAGATCGAGCTTGCCCTCGACCCGCGGGGCGTCGAGGGCGCCCATGGCGCTCATGTCGAAGATCAGGCGCTCGATGCGGGCGGAGCCGCGGGCCGTGGCGCCGCCGGCATTGGGCAGGGCGCGGCCGCGTGCGGTGACGTTCAGTTCGTTGCGGGCGGTGAGATAGCCCGCGGCGGTGAGTTCGGCGATGTCGGAGGCGAGGCGGAAGGCCTCGATGGCATAGCCGCCATCATCGCCGAAGACGATGCGGCCCTCGAGCCTGGTCGCCCCGGCGAAGACGGCCGAGACGCCGGGCGGCAACAGGTTCTCGATGCGGGCATCGAGCCTCAAGGCCAGCCGGCGGATCTGGGCATCGCGCGACAGGATGGCGTCGCCGCGGGCGTTGATGTCCGGACCGGCATCGAAGGCGATGCGCCCGCGCCAGTCGTCGAGGCGGCCGTTGCCGGCGAGGTCGAGCTTGACCGGCGGCAGTCCCGGCAGGTTGGCGAGGCGCGCGAGGATGCCGCCGGCCGGTTCGTCATGCTGGACCGAGAGGTCGAGCTGCTGGCTCGACGGCACGAAGCCGAGCTTGATGGTCGAGAGGCCGGGGGCATCGGTACGGCGCACCTGGACATCGGCATTGAGGCCTTCCGCCGCCCGGCCGATGGAAGCTGTGCCAGCCGCGGAGAAACGGGCGGCGACGCCGAGGACAGGCTCGCCCAGCACGAATTCCCCGATGGCGAACTTGCCGATCTCCACCTTCACCGGAAGCTCGGGCACCAGCGGTCCGTCGCTCGGCGGCGGGGCGGCTGAGGAATCGGCCACCGGCTTGCGGAGCAGTTCGACCCGGCCGATCTCGAGGTTCTGGATCTCGAGCCGGCGTGAGAGCAGCGCCACCCGCCGCCAGACGAGGCGGATCGTGTCGATGCGCAGATAGACGCCGTCGCGGTCGGCGATGGTGACATTGCGGATCATCGCATCGGAGGAGAGCGGGCCCTCCACCGCGCCGATGGACACGGTCGATCCCGGCGAGGACAGGGTGCGCGAAATGAAGCCGGCGAGGATGCCCTGGTCCTCCTGCGCCTGCGGGCGGGTCGGCGCGAGCAGCATGGCCGCGCCCGTCACCAGGATGGCGAGGACGAGGAGGGCGAAGAGGGTGCGGGTGCGCGTCATCATCAGAAGGCCTGTCCGATGCTGACGTAGAAGGCATAGGGCCGCTCGCCGGTGCGGCGCTGCAGCGGCACGGCGACGTCGAAGCGGATGGGGCCAACGGCGGTGTAGTAGCGAAGCCCGAGGCCAGCGGCGTAGCGCAGCGGCGCCGAGCCGTCGGGCAGCGAGCCCGAATAGGCCTGGCCCATGTCGAAGAAGGGCACGATGCCCAGCGTCTCGGTGATCCTGATCCGCGCCTCGAGCGAGGCCTCGAACAGGCTCTTGCCGCCGGTGACATTGCCGAAGGCGTCGCGAGGACCAAGGCTCTTGAACTCGTAGCCGCGCACCGAGCCACCGCCGCCCGCATAGAAGCGGCGGGAGGCCGGGATGTCGGCGAGCGTGCCGCCGAGGATCGAGCCGAAGGCGACGCGGCCGGCGAGGATGGTGCGGGCCTGCTCGTCGATGGCGTAATAGGCCGAGGCCTGGATGCGGCTGATGAGGAAGCTGTCCGGCGCGGCGCCGAAGCCGAGATAGGGCGTCACCGTGGCCGTCACGCGCACGCCGCGGGTCGGGTCGAGCGGCCGGTCGGTGGTGTCATAGGAGGCCGCGACCGGCAGGCCCACGAGGCCGTAATCGTAGCGGCCGAGCACGTCGACAGAGCGGCCGACCTCGCCCTCGACGCCGGCCCGGACGTTGAACGTGTCGGTGAAGCGGTGGCGGATGGCGACCGTCGCATTGGCGAGGTTGCTGGTATAGAGGTCGGTGATCTCGCGCTGCACGAAGGCATCGACCAGGAGGTCGTTGCGGGTGCCCCAGAGCGCCGGCTTGAGGAACGAGGCGGAGAGGCGGCCACCGATATCGTCGGTGTTGAAGCCGCGCCGCGTGGAGCCGCCCGGCCAGTTCTGGTTGCCGGTGAAATAGAAGAGGTCGGCATCGAGGCGCAGGCGCTCCGCCCCGCCGAAGAGATTGCGGTGGGCCCAGTAGGCCTTCAGCGACGGGCCGTCGATGGTCGAGTAGCGCAGCGAACCGCCGAGCACGCGCAAGGGCCGCTCGGTCACCTCGACATCGATGGGCAATTGGCCATTGGAATCGAGGGCGGTGCCCTCGCGCACGCGCACGCCCCCGATGGCCTCGATCCGCGCCACCGACCGGCGGATGTCGGCCATGGCCTTGCGCGAATAGGGATCGCCGCGCTCGGCATAGATGAAGGAGCGGACGACGGCGGGATCGACCTGCTGTGTGCCGGAGACGCCGATGCCGCCGATGCCGGCGCGCGCGCCCGGATCGACCATCAGCGTCAGGTCGACGGTGCGGGAGGGGTGGTCGATGACCGGCTGGCGTCGCCCGACCTTGACGAAGGGGTGGCTGCGGTCGCGGAAATGATCAGCGAGGGCTGCTGCGGCCTGAAGAACCTCCTCGGTGCGGGCGGCATCGCCGGGCTTGATGGTGACCAGCCGCGGCGGCAGCACGGCGGGATCGAAGGGCAGGTCGCTGCGCTGGTCGAGCACTTGGACCCGGCCGAAGCGGTAGAGCGGACCGGTCTCGACGACCACCGCAACGGGCACGAGGGCGCGGCCGCGGAAGCTGTCGATGGTGGCGCGGGCGCCGGCGCCGGCGGGACGGTCGAGGCTGATCGCCTGGCCACCGACGACGATGGAGACGCGGGCGGCGTAATAGCCGGAGCCCCAGAGCGCATCGACGATGCGCGGCAGGTCGGCCTCGGCGCGGCGAACGAGTTCGTCGCCGTTCTGCGGCGCCTCGGCCCGAAGACGATAGAGGATGGAGACGTCGCGGATGGCGGCGAGTGCGGGGGCGTCGGAGCCGAGGCCCTGGATGTCCAGCTGATAGGCGACGGCCTGGGCCGAGACGGCCGGCGGACGCTCGCCAAAGAGGCCAAAAAAATCGAAAGCATGGGAGGTCTGCGGCGTGCTGACGTGCAGCACACCGGCGAGAAGACAGGCGTATCGGCGGGATTTGACTGTCCCGTGAGCCACCATTCCAGACCTTTCGGACGCAATACGAAGACGAAATCCCGGATCTCGGGCCACTGAGGGCTTTCCCGGACGGCATCCGGGTAACCTTAACCGGCAGGACGGGACCGCGTCGACCGCACTCCCTTGCCGCCACGTCTGCTGCCAAACACCCCCTCCCGTGGGCGGCAGCCAGTGCCTATGTTCCGCGCCATGACTAGCATCATTAAGGTTGAGAAACTCTCAAAGCGCTACGCATCCGGGTTCCAGGCCCTGGACGGCGTGGAGCTTGCCATCGGCAAGGGAGAGATCTTCGCGCTGCTGGGGCCGAACGGCGCCGGCAAGACGACGCTGATCTCCACCATCTGCGGCATCGTGCGGCCATCCGGGGGCACGGTGAGCGTCGGCGGCCATGACATCATCCGCGACTACCGCGCGGCACGAGCGATGATCGGCCTCGTGCCGCAGGAACTGACCACGGATTCCTTCGAGTCGGTCTGGGCGACGGTGAGCTTCTCGCGCGGCCTGTTCGGAAAGGCGCCGAACCCCGCCCTGATCGAGCAGATCCTCAAGGACCTGTCGCTGTGGGACAAGAAGCACGCGAAGATCATGACGCTGTCGGGCGGCATGAAGCGGCGCGTCATGATCGCCAAGGCGCTCTCCCACGAGCCGGACATCCTCTTTCTCGACGAGCCGACGGCCGGCGTCGACGTCGAGCTCAGGCGCGACATGTGGGCTCTCGTCCGTCGCCTGCGCGACCAGGGCGCGACGATCATCCTGACGACGCATTACATCGAGGAGGCCGAGGAGATGGCCGACCGGGTCGGCGTCATCTCCAAGGGCCGCATCATCCTCGTCGAGGAGAAGGCGGAACTGATGCGCAAGCTCGGCCGCAAGCGCCTGACGGTGGAACTGCAGGCGCCTGTCGCGGCGGTGCCGCCTGCGCTGGCGCCGTTCGACCTCGCCCTCGCCGATGACGGCAATGCCCTCGTCTACAGCTACGACACCCAGGCCGAGCGCACCGGCATCACGGCGCTGCTCCAGGCGCTGTCGGATGCCGGTCTGAGGCTGAAGGACCTTCACACCGAGCAGAGCTCGCTCGAGGAGATCTTCGTGAATCTGGTGAGCACGCGATGAACGGTCAGGCGATCAAGGCCATCTACCTCTTCGAGATGGCGCGCACCTGGCGGACGCTGTGGCAGAGCATCGTCTCGCCGGTCATCTCGACCTCGCTCTATTTCGTCGTCTTCGGCGCGGCCATCGGTGCGCGGATGCAGGAGATCGACGGGGTCGCCTACGGCGCCTTCATCGTGCCGGGGCTGATCATGCTGTCGCTGCTCACCCAGAGCATCTCCAACGCCTCGTTCGGCATCTATTTCCCGCGCTTCACCGGCACGATCTACGAGGTGCTGTCGGCGCCCGTGTCGCCCTTCGAAATCGTCACCGCCTATGTCGGCGCGGCGGCGACCAAATCGGTGATCCTCGGAATCATCATTCTCGCGACAGCGGCGCTCTTCGTGCCGCTGAGGATCGAGCATCCTGTCTGGATGCTCGCCTTCCTCGTGCTCACCGCGGTCACCTTCAGCCTCTTCGGCTTCATCATCGGCATCTGGGCCGATGGCTTCGAGCAGTTGCAGTTCGTGCCCATGCTGGTGGTGACGCCGCTGACCTTCCTCGGAGGCAGCTTCTACACCATCGACATGCTGCCGCCCTTCTGGCGGACGGTCAGCCTGTTCAACCCGGTCGTCTATCTCGTCAGCGGCTTTCGCTGGAGCTTTTTCGGCACGGCCGATGTCGCCATCGGCGTGAGCCTGGCGATGACGCTGGTCTTCCTCGGCCTGTGCCTTGCGGCCATCGGCTGGATCTTCCGGACCGGTTACCGGCTCAAGGCGTGAGCCGGCGGCGCCCGCGCGATCAGGCGCGGGCGATGGAGAGGAGCTTCTTCTCGTCGAGAACGCGCACGGCCTCAGGGACGATGAGGATGACGCCGTCGCGGGCAAGCTTCGTCAGCGTCCGGCTGACCGTCTCGATGGTGAGGCCGAGATAATCGGCCATGTCGATGCGCTGCATCGGCAGCTGGATCGTCACCGAGGGACCCTTGATGCGGGCCCAGCGCTCGCGCATGGCGACGAGGAAGGCAGCGACGCGCTCTTCGGCCGAACGGCGGCCGATCAGCGTCATCTGCTCCTGGGCGATGACGAGTTCGTGGGTGGCGAATTCATGCAGGCGGCGGAGGAAGTGCGGCTTCGCCGTGACGAGGTTGTCGAAATCGCGCCGGTCGAAGCGGCAGAGCGCCACGTCGTCCACCGCATCGGCGGAGAAGCCATAGCGGTTGTGCAGGGCGAGGCCGAGGAAATCACCGGGCATGGCGAAGCCGATGATCTGGCGGCGGCCGTCGGAGAGCAGCTTGTAGAGGCGGACCACGCCTTCGGTGACCGAGAAGACCGACTCGGCCGTCTCGCCCTGGTGGATGAAGGTGGTCTTCCCGTCGGCGCGGGTGTGATGGACGATATCGTCCAATTCCGGGAGTTCGTCAGGTCCGAGCGCGGCGCAAACCGCGAGCGAACGCACCTTGCAGCTATCGCAGTAGTTCTCGCCAGGCTGGCGCCCGCAGGCATGGGCCGCCTTGGGGGACGTGAGTTCGATGGTCGCGGTCATGGCAGTGACCCTTGGTGGGGGAACAAGGCACTTATCGCCTTCAGCATATATGAGAGTCTCTACCAGCGTTTGATCCAAAACAAGGACGCCGTTCGGACGGCCCGCCACCCTGCCGGCTCTCAAGCATGCTGGGAGCCTGCGCTTCGATGTTCAAAGCCCGCATCATCGACGCGACCGAGGCGATGACGGTCTTTGGACTGGTCCGGCTGTGCTATCCCGACATCGAGGTCGACGCCTGGCGCCAGCATCTTCAAGGCCTCGGCGGCGGCAAGCGCCGCAAGGCGGGATGCGTGGTCGTCAGTGACCAGCGCGGCTATGTTCACGCGGCATGCCTGTTCCGCATCACGCCCGACCCCATGTCGGGCCGGCGGCTGGAACTCTCCTATCTGTCGAAGGCCGAACTCCCGGCCAGCACCGCCCCGGACACCCTGTTCGACTTCGTTGACGAACTGGGGCGGGAAGAACACTGCTCGACCATCGTGATCGAGGAGGCGGTGACGCGGCTGGCCGATGGACCGCTAACGCATTGGGGCGACCTCGATCAGGCCCTGGCGGCCCATCACTTCCGCCCGGGGAGCGTCGGCTTCGTCAAGGCGGTTCCTGCGGCCGCCTGAGCTGGCGCCGTTCCGGCGGCTTCCGGCAATCCCGCATCGTCATCCATGATCGCGCGCCACGCCGCGCCATCCATGTCGTCGTACTGGCCGGTCTTCAGCGACCACAGGAAGCCGGCAAGGCCGAGGAGGCCGAGACCGAGGGCGAGCGGTACGAGGAAGATCAGCACGTCCATGGAAGGCCTCCTTCAGAGACGGCCCTGCCGCGCCCGAAGCGCGTTGGCGGTGACGATGACCGATGAGCCGGACATGGCGAGGGCCGCGATGAGCGGCGTCACCCAGCCGGCGATGGCGATGGGCACGGCAATGGCGTTGTAGACCACCGCCAGCCAGAGATTCTGCTTCATGAGCACCAGCGCCGTCCGGGAGACGGCGACGGCGTGGGCGACGGGCGCGAGCCGGTCGCCGAGGAAGACCGCGTCGGCGGCCGCCTGTGTCAGATGCACGGCGGTGATCGGCGACATGGAGACATGGGCGCGGGCCAGCGCCGGCGCGTCGTTGAGTCCGTCGCCGACCATCAGCACCTTGCGGCCGGCGGCCTTCAGCGCGTCGAGCCGCTCGATCTTGTCGGCAGGCTTCAGCCCGCCGCGGGCGACGGGAATGCCGAGCGCCGCCGCCACGGGCGCCACCGCTTCGGGCCGGTCGCCGGAGAGAATCTCCAGTTGCAGGCCGGCACGGGACAGGGCGGCGACCACCGCCTCGGCATCCGGGCGGAGTTGCTGCCGGATGGCGAAGACGTGACAGGTCTCGCCATGGCGGAAGGCGATGAGCGAGGCGTCGGGATGGCGCGCGGCGACCGCTGCGCCCTCCGCCTCGGCATCGCAGAAGGCAAGGCTGCCAAGCCGTGCCTCGATGCCGTCCACCAGCGCAAGGACGCCGCGGCCGGCTTCCTCGCGCGCGTCCGTGACCGGCGGAGCGTCGGGAACCGCGGCGACCAGGGCTCGGGCGAGCGGATGATGCGAGGCGGCGGCAAGGCTCGCCGCGAGCGCGAGATCGCCGGCCGGCATGTCCTCCGCCACGTCGGCGGCAAGGTCGGGGAGGGTGAGCGTGCCGGTCTTGTCGAAAACGATCGTGTCGGCCTCGGCGAGGCGCTCCAGAGCATCACCGGACTGGAGCAGCACATTGGCCTTGAACAGCGCGCCGGAGGCGACGACCTGCACGGCGGGAATGGCGAGGCCGAGGGCGCAGGGGCAGGTGATGATGAGCACCGTGATGGCGATGATCAGCGCTGGCTGCCAGGCAAGACCGGCCAGGATCCATCCGGTGAGGGTGAGGATGGCGGTGAGGTGCACCACCGGCGAATAGAGCGCCGCGGCACGGTCGGCGAGGCGGCGGTAGTTGGAGCGCGCCTCGAGCGCGGTTTCGAGCAGGCGGGTGACCTCGTCGAGCAGTGTGCCCTTCGCCGCGGCGCGCACCTCAATGGTCAGCGGACCGACGAGGTTGAGCGTGCCGGCATAGACCGTATCGCCCGCCGCGACCTCCTGCGGCAGGGTCTCGCCGGTGACGAGGCTCTGGTCGAGGCTCGAGCGGCCATCAAGGACGAGGCCATCGACCGAGACCCGCTCGCCAGGGCGCACGAGAACCCGGTCGCCCGCCACCACCGCGGCAATGGGCACCTGGCGCAGCGCGCCATCCGGCAAGAGCTTCACGGCCGTCTCGGCCTTGAGGGCGGCGATGTTGCCGGCGACCGCGCGGGTCTTGCGGCGCATCAGCTGCTCGAAATAGCGGCCGGCTAGCAGGAAGAAGAGCAGCATGACGGCGCTGTCGAAATAGGCGTGGGTGCCGTGATGGGCCGTCTCCACCAGCGACATGCCGACGGCGAGCAGCACGCCCAGCGAGATCGGCACGTCCATGTTGAGCTGGCGGGCGGCGATGGCCATGCGCGCCGAGCGGAAGAAGGGCCGGCCGGCATAGGCAACCGCCGGTACGGCGATGAGCGCCGACACCCAGTGGAAGAAGTCGCGCTGCTCCTGGGTGATGTCGGAGATGTTGCCCGACCAGACCGAGACCGACAGCAGCATGATGTTCATCATGGCGAAGCCGGCGACGCCCAGGCACTGGAGCAGGAAGCGCGCCTCGCGCACCTCCTCGCCCTCCACGGCCTTGGGATCGAAGGGAAAGGCGCGGAAGCCGAGGGCCGAGAGGCGCTGGACGATGCGCTGCGGCGTCGTCTCGGCCTCGCGCCAGTGCACGGTGAGGCGGCGGTTGGTGAGGTTGACGCGCGCCTCGTCGATGCCGGGCTCGCGCTTCAGGCCCTGCTCGATGACCGGCATGCAGGCGGCGCAGGTGATGCCGTCCACGGCAAAGTCCATGCGCGCCCGGCCTTCGCCGAGCGGTTCGACGAAGAGCGAGAGATCGGTTGCCTCCGGTGTCGCAGGAGCCACTGACACAGCGGCCGGGGGATCGACAGCGCGGGGGAGGTCGGCAGTGAGCGTCGTCGTCATGGCCCGGCCCTCAGGGCAGCATGACGCGGTTGCGGGAGCGGTAGAGCGTCTCGCCGTCGCGCGCGACCTCGATGACGAGGTCGTGGGCTCCGGCGACAAGACCGTCCGCCGTGCCCGCATAGGCGCCCGGGCCGGTGCGAGACACGTCGAAGGTGCGGTCGTTGGCGCGACGCGCCAGATGCTGCACCGAGGCCTTCACGGTGATGCGCTCCACCGGCACGCCTTCGGGCTCGCGCACCGAAACGGTCACGGCGCCGATGCCGCCCGCGTCGCGATCGACGCGGGCCTCGACCTTCCAGGCGCGGGCGTCACGCTGGCGGGCGGCGGCCAGGTCGCGGTTGAAGCGCTGGCTGGCCTTGTAGGAGCTGTCCGTGGTCAGGCCCGGCATGGTGTCGAGGGCGAGCGACAGCATCACCGCATTGACGGTGACGACCACGCCGAAGAAGGCGACGAAGCCGAGGAAGACCATGCGGCCGGTGAGGCGGCGCTGGCGGGGCAGGGCGGCGTCGAGGGTCGAGGACATGGGGGGCATCCTTCGGTTCAGCGGCTGATGAAGTGGTCGGACATGCTCACCTTCTCGCCGGTGCCGAGCTCGGTGATGCGGAAGGTGACGCGCGAGGAGGGGGGCAGGTCGGCCGGCTTCTGCGCGGTGAGGTGGACGATCACCTCGCGGGTCGAGTCGGGGCCGACGTCGATCACCGGCCAGTCGCCGGCGGTCATGGAGATGCCAACGGCGGTGAGCCTGGCGAGCGGCAACTCGTCCACGGCGAGAACGAAGATGCGGTGCACCGGCCGTTTGTTGAGGATGCGCACGGTGTAGCTGTTGCGCACCGAGCCGTCGGAGAGCTGGACATAGAGCGGATTGCGGTCGTGCAGCACCGAGAGATCGGTGAAGCTGCGCGTCATCAGGCCGTAGATCATGACAAGGCCGACGGCGGCGATGAGCGCGGCATAGGCGAGGGTGCGCGGGCGGATGATCGGATAGACCTCGTCGAGGCCCTGGCGGCGGCGGTCGATGTTGACGTCGTTGTCATAGGCGATGAGGCCGAGCGGCCGGTTCACCTTGGTCATGACGGAATTGCAGGCGTCGATGCACAGGCCGCACTGGATGCAGCCGAGCTGCGCGCCGTCGCGGATGTCGACCCCGGTCGGGCAGACGACGACGCACTGGCGGCAGTCGATGCAGTCGCCGGCAGGCTCGCCGGCCTCGCGCGCCTTGGCGGCCGCCTTCATGGACAGCCGCGGCTCGCCGCGGTCGTAGCGATAGGTGACGTTGAGGGCGTATTGGTCGGTCAGCGCTGCCTGGATGCGCGGCCAGGGGCACATGTAGAGGCAGACCTGCTCCTTCATGAGGCCGGCGAGCGAATAGGTCGTGAAGGTGAGGATGCCGATCCAGACATAGGCGACCATCGGCGCCTGGAAGGTGGCGAGATCCTTCACGAGGGTCGGGGCATCGGCGAAGTAGAGGACCCAGGCGCCGCCGGTCCACCAGGCGATCATCAGCCAGAGAAAGTGCTTCAGCGTCTTGCGGCCGATCTTCGCCGCCGTCATCGGCTGGGCATCGGCCATCATGCGCTCGCGCCGGTCACCCTCGACCCAGCGCTCGACGGTGGTGAAGAGGTCGGTCCAGACCGTCTGCGGGCAGAGATAGCCGCACCAGACGCGCCCCGCCACGGCGTTCATCAGGAACAGGACGAGGGACGCCATCACCAGCAGGCCGGTGAAATAGTAGATTTCCTGCGGCCAGATCTCGATGAAGAAGAAGTAGAAGCGGTTGTTGGCAAGATCGACCAGCACCGCCTGGTCGGGCTGGTTGGGGCCGCGGTACCAGCGCAGGAAAGGCAGGAAGTAGTAGACGGCGAGGCAGCCGACGAGGACGGCCCACTTGATGGTCCTCAGGCGGCCCTTGACGCTCTGCTGGTAGATTTCGCGGCGGCTCTCGTAGAGCGGCTCGTCCTCCGGAAAGTCCGGGACGGGCGGCGGCGCGCCCTTCGAGGCAGTGGCAGAGGCGAGGATGTCCGACATGGCGGTGGACCGGGGGATACGAGCGCCGGATGCGGCGCGTTGATCGCACCATTCCCCAAAGCCTCGCTCCGGGCCTTGACCTGCCTCAACACGCTCATCCTGAAATGGATGAAGGCGCGCACCGCTGCCACGGTGCGCGCCCCCATTCCGCGTGGACGTTCGGGTTACTGCCCGCCGCCCAGCGCGTGGACATAGACGGCGAGGGACTTCACCGTCGTCTCGTCGAGGCGGCCGGCCCAGCCGGGCATGACGCCGCCGCGGCCGAGGTTGATCGTCTCGATGATGGTCTTCTCGTCTGAGCCGTAGAGGAAGTTGCGGCTCGTCAGGTTCGGCGCGCCCATTTCGCGATTTCCCCGGCCCTCGTCGCCATGGCAGGCGGCGCAGTTGTTGGCAAAAAGCTCTTTGCCCTTGGCGGGATCGTAGCCCTGGCGCGTCGGCAGGCCGGAGAGCGCGCGGACGAAGTTCGCGACTGTGATGACCTCGTCGGGCTTCAGCGCGCCGTTGGGGCCGCCGAGCCCGGGCATCGGGCCCTGGCGCGAGCGGTCATCGGCGTTGCGGATGCCAAAGGCGATGGTCTGGTGGATGTCGGCGATGCCGCCGCCCCAGAGCCAGGTGTCGTCGCGCAGGTTCGGGAAGCTCGGCGAGCCCGTGGCCGAGAGGCCGTGGCAGGGCGCGCAATTGTCACCGAAGGCGGCCTTGCCCTGGGCGAGGGCGAAGGTCAGCAGCGTCGGATCCTTGGCGATGTCCTCGAGCGGGGTGCGGGCGAGGGCGCCGGCGCGCTCGGCCCTCAGGGCCTTCAGCGCGTCGAGCTCACGCGTCACGTCCTGCCGCGAGGCATAGCCGAAGACGCCCTTGGTGTAGTTCGTCACCAGCGGCCAGGAGGGATAGACGATCCAGTAGCCCACCGACCAGACGATGGTGGCGTAGAAGATGTAGAGCCACCACTTCGGCAGCGGCGAGTTCAGCTCCTTGATGCCGTCCCATTCATGGCCGGTGGTGGTGCGACCCGTGGCGTGGTCGATTTCGGGTTGGACGGCCATGGTTCACTCCTCCCTCAGCGGGATCTGGGCGGCCTCGTCGAAGCGCGACTTGTTGCGGGGCCAGAAGGCGTAGACGGCGATCGCGAGGAACATGCCGACGAAGTAGAGAAGGCCGACCGTCTGCGCGAAGCTGGCCAGCGTCGTGTAGGTGCTCATCGTCTCCTCCGGTCAGCGGATGTTGGCGCGGGCGTCGTAGGTGCGGAAATCGACCATGGTGCCGAGCACCTGGAGATAGGCGACGAGCGCGTCCATCTCGGTGACCGTGCCGGTGGCCGCGGCCGTGGGGTTGCCGCCGAAGGCGCGGACGGTGGCCCCGGGATAGCGGGCCTGGAGGGCCTGGACGCCGGGGCTGTCAGGGTTCACCTGGGCCCTCAGGTCGACCAGCGCATTGCTGATCTGGTCGGTCGTGTAGGGTACGCCGCCGAGGCTGTTGGTGCGCAGGTGGCCTGCGACCTGCTCGGGCCGGATCTCGGCCTGGGCGAGGAAGGCGTAGCCCGGCATGATCGACTGCGGGACGATCGAGCGGGGATTGGCGAGGTGGGCGACGTGCCAGGCGTCGGAATACTTGCCGCCGACGCGGGCGAGGTCCGGGCCGGTGCGCTTGGAGCCCCACTGGAAGGGCTTGTCGTACATGCTCTCGGCTGCCAGCGAGTAGTGGCCGTAGCGCTCTACCTCGTCACGCAGCGGACGGATCATCTGGCTGTGGCAGTTGTAGCAGCCCTCGCGCACGTAGATGGCCCGGCCTGCAAGCTCGAGCGGGGTGTAGGGACGCACGCCCTCCACCTTCTCGATGGTGCTCCTCAGGTAGAAGAGCGGGGCGATCTCGACGAGGCCGCCGATGGCGACGACCACGAGGATGCCGATGGTGAGGATGATCGAGTTCTTCTCGAAGATCGCGTGCTTGTTCCAGAGGGACATGGTTCGGCTCCTCACTCGGCCGGCACGAGGGCAGGGGTGGCTTCAGGCTCTGCAGCCTCGCCAGTCCGCACCGTCATGATCAGGTTGTAGGCCATGATCAGCGAGCCGATGACGAACAGGGCGCCACCGAGAGCACGGATCACGTAGTAGGGGTGCATCGCGTCGACGGTCTCGATGAACGAGTATTCGAGGAAGCCGAGCGCGGTGTAGGCGCGCCACATCAGGCCCTGCATGATGCCGGCGACCCACATGGCCGAGATGTAGAAGACGATGCCGAGGGTCGAGACCCAGAAGTGCCATTCGACCAGACGGTTCGAATAGAGCTGCTTCTTGTTCCACAGCCAGGGGACGAGGCAGTAGATCGCGCCGAAGGAGATGTAGGCGACCCAGCCGAGCGCGCCGGAATGGACGTGGCCGATGGTCCAGTCGGTGTAGTGCGATAGCGAGTTCACAGCCTTGATCGACATGAGCGGACCCTCGAAGGTCGACATGCCGTAGAAGGCGAGCGAGACCACCATCATGCGCAGGACGGGGTCGGTGCGCAGCTTGTCCCAGGCGCCCGAGAGCGTCATCAGGCCGTTGATCATGCCGCCCCAGGAGGGCATCCACAGCATCACCGAGAAGGTCATGCCGAGGGTCTGCGCCCAGTCGGGCAGGGCGGTGTAGTGCAGGTGGTGCGGGCCGGCCCAGATGTAGAGGAAGATCAGCGCCCAGAAGTGCACGATCGACAGCCGGTAGGAGTAGATCGGCCGCTCCGCCCGCTTCGGCACGAAGTAATACATGATGGCGAGGAAGCCGGCGGTGAGGAAGAAGCCGACGGCGTTGTGGCCGTACCACCACTGGAACATGGCGTCCTGGACGCCCGACCAGACGATGTAGCTCTTCGGCGAGTAGATCGAGACCGGGATGGCGGCGTTGTTGCCGAGGTGCAGGACGGCGATGGTGACGATGAAGGCGAGGTAGAACCAGTTCGCCACGAAGATGTGGGGTTCCTTCCGCTTCCAGAGGGTCGCGAGGAAGACGAGGAGGTAGACGACCCAGACGACCGTCAGGAACAGGTCGGCGTACCACTCCGGCTCGGCGTATTCCTTGCCCTGGGTGATGCCGAGCAGGTAGCCGGTGCCGGCGATGACGATGAAGAGGTTGTAGCCGAGGATGACGAACCAGGGCGCGAGTTCACCGGCGAGGCGGGCGCGGCAGGTCTTCTGCACCACGTAGAACGAGGTCGCGAACAGCACGTTGCCGCCGAAGGCGAAGATCACAGCCGAGGTGTGCAGCGGGCGCAGCCGGCCGAAATTGATCCAGGGAAGGTCGAAGTTGAGCGCTGGCCAGGCCAGCTGGCAGGCGATGATGAGGCCCACCGTGAAACCGGCAATGCCCCAGAACACCGCCGCCGCCACCGCGAACTGGACGGGCGCCATGTTGTAGTTGGGCTTGCCGTCGATCTCCTGCGGGATCACCGCAGGCCTGGCGAAATAGCGGTTGCCGATGGCGAAGATCGCCGCCACCGAGGCCGCCGCGAAGATGTAGATGTGGAACGAATAGGCGGGGTCCACCGAGCCGGAGGCGATGAACAGGCACAGCAGCGCCGTTCCGACGAAGGCGAGGGATGCCCCGATCTCCGGTACCGATAGTGTCTTTTGAACTTGGCTTTGGGCCATAGGGGTCCCCCTCGTCCTGCATGGCGGCAGGCGGGACGCTCCACATGGCTATCCCGCATTGCACAGCACCAATGGCAGGACGGGCCATCGCCACATTGATGTGCATCAAGACGGCGCGAAGCCCGTGGACGGGCGCGCAGGGCGATTGATGTCGATCAACGCGGGCGGGGGCCGCACGGGTGGATGGTGCTCCATCGGCGGCATGGTGCCCGCCCCGTCGTCAGGTCCACCCCCATGACTTCCATGACGCAGACCCCGTCCATGACGCAGACCACCGCCGCGACAGCCGCTCCGGCCGATCCGATCCCGGCCTCGCTGGGCAATATCGCCCTCGCCGAGCGCACGGTCCCCCGTTACACGTCCTATCCCACGGCGCCGCATTTCACGCCGGCGGTGACGGCCGAGACCTATCGCGGCTGGCTCGGGACGCTGTCGCCCTGCACCAGCCTGTCGCTCTATCTCCACGTGCCGTTCTGCGCGGCCATGTGCGCCTATTGCGGCTGCCACACCAAGGTGACGCGCAAGGCCGAGCCGATTGCCGCCTATCGCGACCGGCTGCTGGCCGAGATCGACCTCATCGCCTCGCTCACCCCGGCGCGCCGGGTGAAGCACCTGCACTGGGGCGGTGGCACGCCGACCATGCTGGGAGAGGAGGGGCTGACGGCGGTGGCGTCCCGCATCGCCGCGCGCTTCCAGCTGACGCCCGATGTCGAGCATGCGATCGAGCTTGATCCCCGCCAGGTGACGCCGACGCTGGCGCAAGCCCTGTGCCGGGCCGGCGTGACGCGCGCCAGCCTCGGCGTGCAGGACCTCAACCCGCATGTCCAGGAGGCCATCGGCCGGGTGCAGCCCCACGCCGTCGTCGTCGCGGCGGTGACGGCGCTGAACGAGGCTGGCATTGACCGGATCAGCTTCGACCTGATGTACGGCCTGCCGCGGCAGAGCGCCGCCGATCTCCTCCATTCCATCACGCTTGCCGCCGAGATGGCGCCAAGCCGCATCTCGCTCTTCGGCTATGCCCATGTGCCGTGGTTCAAGAGCCACCAGAAGCTGATCGACGAGGCGGCCCTGCCGGATGCCGTCGCGCGCTTCCACCAGGCTGCGGCGGCGCGCGAGGCGCTGATCGGCCTCGGCTACGAGGCGGTGGGCCTCGACCATTTCGCCCGGCCCGACGATTCCATGGCGATCGCCGCCCGCGAGCAGACGCTGAAGCGGAACTTCCAGGGCTATACGACCGATGATGCCGAGGCGCTGATCGGCTTTGGCGCCTCGGCTATTGGCCGCCTGCCGCAGGGCTTCGTGCAGAACGCGCCGGACCTTGGCGGCTACCAGCGCGCCATCGATGCCGGGCGACCGGCGACGGTGCGCGGTCTGGCGCTCTCGGTCGAGGACCGGGTGCGGGGCGATGCCATCGAGCGGCTGATGTGCGACTTCGCCGCCGATCTCGAGGCGGTCGCCCGCCGCCACGGCGTCGCCAACGATTTCTTCGACGGTGACCTCGACCGGCTCGTGCCCCTGGAGCGGGAGGGGCTGGTGTCACGCGCCGACCGTCGCGTCGTCGTCAGCGAGGCCGGCAAGCCGCTGGTGCGCGTCGTCGCCTCGCTCTTCGACGCCCATCTCGCCAAGGCCGGCCGCCACTCCGCCGCGGTGTAGGACATGGCCGTCTCCGCCGTCACGCTTGCCGCCGGCATGCTCATGGGCCTTGCCTCGAGCCTGCATTGCGCCGGCATGTGCGGATCCATCGGCTCGGCGCTGATGATGACCACCCATCCCGCCGCCGACCAGGCGACGCGGGCGCGGATGCTGCTCCTCACCCAGCTCGGGCGGGTGCTCGCCTATGCCGTGGCCGGGGGCATTCTCGGCACTTTCGGCTCGGCGCTCGCCGGCGCTTTCGACCAGACCGCGGCCTACCGGATGCTGCAATGGGCGAGCGCCGTGACTCTCGCCTGGATCGGCCTGTCCACCGCCGGGCTCGTCCCGTCACTCGCTGCCTTCGACCGGCTCGCTGCCCCTGTTGGCAACGCCGTGATGACCATCACCGCCCGCCATCCCGGCCTCGGTGTCGGTGCGCCGCTGGCCGTCGGTATCGCCTGGGGCTTCATGCCCTGCGCCATGGTCTATGGCGCGCTGTTCGCCGCCATGCTGACCGGCACGGGGGCGGGCGGCGCCACCATGATGCTCGGCTTCGGCCTCGGCACGCTTCCCGCCGTCATGGCGGGGGCGATGGGCGTCGCCGCCTTGCGCGATCTTGCCCGCCGGCCGCAGCTTGGCCTTGCCATCGGGCTTGCCATCACCGCTTTTGCGATCCTGTCCGTGCTGATCGGGCCGGAGGGCGGCATCCTCTGCCTGCCGGGTCGCTGACGGCACGACACATCGCGAAACAGACGGGCTGTGGAGGAGGGCGCGCCCGGTGCGCCGGCCTCTTTCGCCGCGGCGCGGCAAAGCCTAGGGTCGCGGCGCCGTCCGTCGTCCTTCGCGCCCCCACGAGCCCATGACCGCCCGCGTTCCCGTTCGTTTCCGGCTGTCCGGCCTCGTGGCGCTGCTCGCCGGCGGCCTCGCGGGCTGCGTCGTCGGGCCGGACTACCAGCGGCCGAATCTTGCCCTGCCGGCGCATCATGCGCAGGCTCCCCATGCGCGCCCGGTCAGGCCCGGCGACCTCGCGGACTGGTGGAAGCGGTTCGGCGATCCGACCCTCGACAGCCTGATCGACCAGGCGATCGCCGCCAATCTCGACGTGGCGACGGCCAAGGCGCGCATTCGCGAGGCGCGCGCGACGCTGCGCCAGACGGCGGCGGGCCTCGCGCCCGACGTCAGTGGCACCGCCTCGTCCACCCACAGCCGCACCAGCGCCTCCGCGACCGGCTTCAACCTGTCCTCCAACAGCTACCAGTCGGGCTTTGCGGTGAGCTGGGAGATCGACCTGTTCGGCGAGACGCGCCGGGGGATCGAGGCGGCCGATCGCGGCGTCGAGGTGGCCGAGGAGGATCTTCGCACCACGCTTCTGCTGCTGGTCGGTGACGTGGCGCAGAATTACGCGGAAGCGCGGGGCTTTCTCGCCCGCGCCGATCTCGCGCGGCGCAGCGCAGAGCTGCAGCGGCAGACGGCGGCGCTCACGCGCGCGAAGTTCGATGCGGGCGCCGCCTCGGCCGTCGATGTCGCGCGCGCCACAGCGATCGCCAACAGCACCGCCGCCAATGTGCCGACGCTGGAAACCGCCTTCGCCGCCTCCGCCCATCGCATCGGCGTGCTGCTCGGACGTGAGCCGGCGGCGGTGGTCGGCACCCTCCGCCGGGGCGGCATTCCCTCGCCGCGCCGCAGCCTGCCGCCCGGCATTCCCGCCGACGTCCTCTTGAATCGTCCGGATGTGCGGGCGGCCGAACGGAGCCTCGCCCAGGCCACGGCGCGCATCGGCCGGGCCGAGGCGGCGCTCTATCCGAGCGTCAGCCTCACCGGCAATCTGCGCACCAGCGGCATCCGCATCGGCGATCTCGGCAACGGCTCCTCGCTGGCCTGGTCCTATGGACCATCCATCACCATCCCCGTCTTCAATGGCGGGCGGCTGCGGGCCGGCGTGGAGATCGCCGAGGCCCAGCGCGACCAGTCCTATGCCAGCTTCCACCAGGCCGTCCTGCGGGCGCTGGAAGATGTCGAGAACGCTCTGGTTGGGCTCGCCCAGCAGCGGCTACGCTACCAGCGGCTGGCGGTCGCGGCGCGCAGCAATCGCGAGGCAGGGCGTCTCGCCCGCGTGCTCTACCAGCAGGGCGCATCGAGCTTCCTCGAAGTGCTCGACACCGAGCGCTCGCTCTACGATTCCGAGGACTCGCTGCTGCAGAGCCAGGTTCTGATCGCCACCCGCTTCATCGCGCTCGGCAAGGCGCTCGGCGGCGGGCCGAGCCGGCCCATCGACACGGCAACGCCGCTGGTGGTCGATCGCGAGACCGGACCTCGCCTGCCCCGCTGAGCGTTCTTCCATCCTCGCGACGATTCTGGGGCGCGGGCCAATGTCCGCGCGGCGGGACAGTCGTTTCGCCCATCGTTGCGGCGGTCGGCCGTGGACAGCGAAACGATGATCAGGGCGTCTCGAATGTATTCTGGCCCTGTACCGAGCCATCCTGATCGATGGCCATTGTCATCGATCATATTAGTCTTTAGTATTGGATTGTTGTACGGCTTTAATATATCGCGCGGAAGTAAGTATATAACCACGCGTCAAACATGTTACGTCACGTCAACAGATTGTCGTTTTTTACATATTCGATGTTTTCTATTTTAAAAATAAACTATTTTGTATAGGTTGTGTCGGCCTTTTGACATTGGCCACCTACGGCGCTGGCTGCCTTCCATGCGGAGCCCTCTTTGACCAGCCATAGTCCCGAGCCTCCCGCATCCATCCTGAATCTCCGCAAGCCCCCCGGCGTGGCGGTTTGAAACCCGCCCAATCCCGCTGGCGTTGTCACCATGACGCTTCGCGGCCCTCCCCGGCTCCATGATGCCCCGATACAGACATCCTCCTCGCAAGGCCGCAGCTCCGGCTGCCTCTCCGCAGGTCGCTTCCCCCGAGGCCGCCAGCGATCCCATCCTTATTTCAGACCTGAGCAGCGAGTTCGGTGTCACCGCCCGCGCTCTGAGGTTCTATGAGGAGAACGGCCTGCTGCGGCCGCGCCGCAAGGGCAATATTCGCCTCTACTCGCCGCGAGACCGCGAGAAGGTGCGCCTGATCCTGCTGCTGCGCTCGGCGGGCTTCGGGGTCAATGAGATCGTCGCCCACATCGTCGAGGGTCCAGGCCGCGACGATCCGGTGCGCATCGCCCTCGGGGTGGCGCAGATCCAGGCGAAGCTTGAGGAGAACCGCGCCCTTCTCCAGACCACGCACGAGGCGGTGACCCTGCTCGAGACGTGGCTCGCGGCCCTGGAGCGCGGCGAGCACATCGTCTGACTGAAGGCGACCACGCCACCAGCTTGGCTTGAACAGCTGCAGGCCGAGGAAAAGGCCGCCGACACAACGCTGACAGGCAAGGCCGAAACGACAAAACCCGGGCCTGGCGCCCGGGTCTTTCATGAATCGGTCGGAGATATCGCGTCACCCCGCGGGTCAGGATGCAGGCGCGGATGATGATGATGGCGACGAGGTCGCCGTCGCTGAGGTGCTCCTCATCGTCGCGGCGGCAGCGCTGCCTTTCGCGCTCGGGGTGGCCGCGCGTTGCCCCGACGATCCGCCCCCGGAGCTCAGCGATAGCGAGTGCCCCACCGGCGGCTACGATGACGCCCGACTCGCCTCGACTGCGGCGATGATCGCATCGAGCCCCTCGGTGAGCGCGGCGGGGCCAGGCTGGAGGATCAGCGGCGACTTGACCTCAACGATGCGGCCTGCCCTGACGGCCGGGATCGCGTCCCAGCCCGGCCGGGAGGCGATGGCCTCAGGGCGGACCTTCTTGCCGCACCAGGAGGCGAGGATCAGGTCGGGGGCGGCCTCGACGACCTGGTCGGCCGTGATGATGCGGTCGCGGGCGGAGCCCTTCCGCGCCAGGTCCGGGAAGACATCCTCGCCGCCCGCGATGGCGACGAGTTCGGAGACCCAGCCGATGCCGCTGATCATCGGCTCGTCCCATTCCTCCACATAGACGCGCGGGCGCCTCAGGCCCTTCGCGGCGGCCGCGACGGCCGCAAGCCGTCCTTCCAGCGTCCTCGCCAGCCCATCGGCCTTGGCGGGATTACCGACGAGCGCACCGAGTGTGCGGATCATCGCGAGGATGCCGGCGATGTCGCGCTGGTTGAAGGCATGGACGGCGATGCCGGCGCGGATCAGACCGGCGGCGATATCCGCCTGCAGGTCGGAAAAGGTGAGGACGAGATCGGGCTCAAGGCCGATGATCTTCGGCAGGTCGGCGGAGGTGAAGGCGCCCACCCGCGGCTTCTCCCGCCTGACGCGGGGCGGGCGCACGGCATAGCCGGTGACGCCGACGATGCGGTCCTCCTCACCCAGAAGGTAGAGGGTCTCCACCGTCTCCTCGGTCAGGCAGACGATGCGGCGCGGCGGGAAGGGCATGCTGGTGCTCGTTGGGCGGCGGGCTTTGTCTTAAACCGCCATGCCGGGCATGGCCACGGATGTATCGGCGGTCGCTTGCACGCCTGCCTTGCGCCGCCTCACCCCGAGTGCAAGGCTTTCCTGATTGCCATAGGACGGGGTTTCATTCGTGCTGTCGTTGCTCAGCCAGTGCCTGCCTTTGCTCGCCGCGCTGTCCCTCGGCCTGCTGGCCGGCGCCCTGCTCGCCGAGGACCAGTTGCTCGTGCCCTACTGGCGGACATTGCCGGCCGACACCTTCTACGCGCTGCACCCGACCTTCGGGCCGATGCTCTACCGGTTTTACACACCGCTGACCGCCGCGGCACCGGCCGCCGCCGTTCTGGCCATGCTGCAGGCGCTGGTCTTCGGCGGACCATTCGGCCTCCGCGCGGCTCTGGCGGTGGCCGCCGCTGTCCTCGCCCTGAGCCTGCTCGTCATCTATGCGGTGTTCTTCCGCGCCGCCAATGACGCTTTCGCCCGGCATGCCGTTCCGGCCGCCGATCTGCCGGAGGCGGTGACCCGGTGGGCGACGTGGCATAGGGCCAGGGTCTATGTGGTCATCCTCGCCTTCGCGATGTCTCTCGGCGCGCTGGCCGCCTGACCCACCACCGCGCCAGACGCGACTTATCCTCCGGCCGCGGCGGGGTCTTCTCCGCTTCGCAACCGTCGCCGGAGTCCCTCGGCATCGACGTCCTCGCCGGTGAAGATGCGGAAGGCGTCGACGCCCTGGAAGAGGAAGAGCTCGAAGCCGCTGAGGATGGCGAGGCCGCGCGCGCGGGCGGCGATGACGAAGGGTGTGTCCTCCGGCGTATAGACGGCGTCGAAGGCCCAGCTGCGGCCTGCGAGCACGCCGTCCGGAATGGCATTGCCGATCCCGTCCATGCCAAGCGGCGTGGCGTTGATCATGCCGTCTGCGCCATCTGCGGCTGCCGGCATGTCAGGCGCGGTGACGATGGCCATGGGGCCGGCGACGGGTGCGAGCGCTGCAGCCAATGCCCGCGCCTTGGCCTGGTCGGTGTCGAAAATGCGCAGTTCGCGCGCGCCGAGGGCGGCGAGGGCGAAGGCGATGGCCTTGCCGACGCCGCCGGTGCCGGCCATGGCGACGATGCCCGGCGGCGTGCCGGGAAAGGCGTTGCGGAAGGCGCTGGCGAAGCCGGAACAGTCGGTGTTGGCGCCCTGCGGCGCGCCCTCGCCGAAGGTGACCGTGTTGCAGGCGCCGAGGGCGCTAAGATCAGGCCCCAGCGGCGCCAGCAGCGGCACCACCGCTTCCTTGTAGGGATAGGTGATGTTGAGCCCGCGATAGCCGGCGCTGCGGCAATGATCGAAGACCTCGCGGAAGCTATTCCCCCGCTCCGGCGGAATGAGGAGGTCATAGGTCACTTCGAGGCCGCACAGCGCACCGGCGAGCCGATGGAGTTCGGGTGAGCGGGAGCGGGCGATCTTGTCCCCGATGAGCCCGAGCCGAACCTGCCGCATGACGACGCTCCTGCGCTCCCCCGCGGGAGCCACCATGAGGGTGCGTCTTAAGCCTCGCGCAAACGGATGCAAGGCATCACGCGATGGCAGGAAGGTCGTGTGATGGTTGGGGAAAATGGCGCGCCCGAAAGGATTCGAACCTCTGACCCCCAGATTCGTAGTCTGGTGCTCTATCCAGCTGAGCTACGGGCGCGCGCCGCGTCGGAATGGCAGATGCCTCGCCGACGGAGGCGGTCGGATACGCTGTTTCTCCGGTGATTGCAAGAGGGGGTGACGAGGGCTCGCCGGCCTCTTGTGGATGGCTGCCCCGCGACGGATGCGGCCGGCCTGAAACCGTTCAGGCGCGCTTGCGCTGGCTGCGGCGGATGCTGGCGAGGTCGATCGGCCGGTCGGGAATGGTGATGCGGAAGGTCGCGCCCAGCGTGCCCTCCGCCAGCGTGATGGCGCCGCCATGGGCGCGCACCAGTTCCGCGGCAATGGCAAGGCCGAGGCCGGTGCCGCCCGGGCGGGTGGAGCCCTGGAAGGCCTCGAACAGGTGCTGGCGGGCGCGCTCCGGCACCCCCGGTCCGGTGTCGGAGATTTCGACGATGGTGACCGCCCCCTCGCGCCGGCCGGCAATCCGGATCTGGTCGCGCGCCGGGTCGTTCGGCGCACGGGCATCGAGCGCCTGGTGGGCGTTGCGGGCCAGGTTCAGCAGCACGCGGAAAAAATGGTCCGGATCGGCGTCGATGGTGATGCCGTCATCGACCGCGTTGACGAAGGCGATGCGCGCCTCCTCGCCGAGGCCCATCGTTTCTCGCACCTCCTCCACCAGCGGGGCGAGGTCGACGGACAGGCGCTGCGGCGGGGCCTCATGGGCGCGGCCATAGGACAATGTCGACTGGCAGAAGGCGATGGCGCGGTCGAGCGCCTGGATCATCTTCGGTGCAAAGCGCTGCACCGTCGGGTCTGGGACGTTGGCAAGGCGGTCGGAGAAGAGCTGGGCCGAGGCGAGCAGGTTGCGCAGGTCGTGGTTGATCTTCGAGACGGCGAGGCCGAGCGCGGCAAGGCGCGAGCGCTGCGCCAGCATGTCGTGCAGCGAATGCTGCATGGACTGGAGCTCGTATTCCGCGACGCCCACCTCGTCCTTGCGGCCGGTCGGAACGATGGAGCGGCTGATGTCCTCGGGGTTCTCGCGGAAGGCGACCATCGCATCGGTGAGGCGCCGCATCGGCCGCACGAACATCAGGTGCAGCGTCAGGTAGACGAGGGCGCCGGAGAGGATCGAGATGAACAGCGAATAGACGAGGAGTGTCTTGGAGAAGCGCAGCATCGCCTGGCGCAGCGGCGTCTCGTCCATCACGATCTCGACGAAGTCGCCGACACGGCGCGCATCGCCCATGACGCGGGCAGTGCGGCCGTCACGGGCGAAGAGCGTGGCGAAGGCTTCCGGGATCGAGCGGAAGATCGGCTGGTCGCGCATGTCGATGGTCACGTCGACGTCGGGCATCTCCTCGGAGGCGGCGAGCAGGCGGCGCGCCGGCCCGGTCTTCAGCGCCACCGCCTTGGCGCCGGCGCTGTCGAGGAGTTCGCGCACCAGCGCTTCCGGCACCATGCCGGAGGGCGCGGCCTCCAGCACGAGCGCTGCGGTGCGTCCGGAGGACAGCCGGTCTTCCAACCAGGCATTGCGGAAATTGGCGATGGCGGGGGCGTAGATCAGCACCTGCGCGCCCAGGATGAAGAGGATGGTGAGCAGCAGGAGCTTGCCGGACAGGCCGATGCCGCGGGACGGGGCGGGCACTGCGGCGTCGAGCATGGTCTGGTCGACCGCGGGCGTGGCCGGCATGCGGCCGGCCTCCCGTGCCTGTCGATCCTCGCCCGAACCCGTCATGACCTCCCCGCGCTTCCCGGCTCTCAGCCGACCATCCGCACCATCCGGATGATCCGCCTTGTCCAGTGATTTGACAATCGCGCTGCGATAATTGGCGCGACAGCCTTGCCGATGACGTCAGATACGGCCGGATATGGCAATTGGATGGCGGCGAGGTCCTGAACGGAGAGTTGCCGGCTGATCGCCAAGGCGAGCGGTCCGACCAGCGGTTCGGGATTGTCGGCGACGATGCCGGCACCCAGCACCTTGCCGGCACCGGACAGGACGAGAGCGATATGGCCTCGTCCAGCGCCGGGCGCCGCGCTCTCGGCCAGCGGCAGGCGCAGGAGGCGGGCGCTCCGGTCTTTCGCGCGCACCTGCGTTTCCGAAAGACCGATTTCAATGAGGGCGGGGCGCGTCGGCACTGCCATGACCGGCATCACGTCCGAGACGCCGACAGCCCGGTTGAAGAGGAGGGCAGCGGCGAGGGCCGGTGCCTGGCGCAGCGACAGACCGGGATCGGCTCCTCCTGAGACATCCCCCAGCGCGAGAACGCGGCGGTTGCTGGTGCGCAGGCCGCTATCGACGCGCAGGCCAGCGCCGTCGCGGGCGATGCCGGCCGCGTCGAGGTCGAGACCGTCCAAGACGGGCCGGCGGTCGCCGACATGGAGGACGTGGCTGACCCGCAGCCGGTCGCGGTCGCCGCCGCGGGTCGCGGTCACGGCAAGGCCCTCCCCATCGGGCTGGACGGCGCTCACCTCGGCGTCCTCGAAGACATCGATCCCCTCGGCCACCAGCCGGTCGCGCAGGGCATGGCTGCGGTCGGGGTGAAGGCCCGGCAGGAGGCCGCCGGTGGCGAAGAGGCTCACGGTCGCGCCGAAGCGGCGGAAGGCCTGGGCAAGGGCCGCTGCCGTCCCGTCGGACCCGATCACGGCGAGGCTGGTGGGAACGGCGGTCAGCTCCCAGATCGTCTCCGGTGTCAGCACCCGCCCGGCCGGCAGGTCCGGCCAGGGGGAGGGGGCTTCGGCCGAGCCGGTTGCCAGGACGAAGCGGCGGGCGGTGATGGCGAGGCCGCCGGCCGCAAGGCTGCGCGGGCCGATGAAGCGCGCCTCGCCCTCGACCACGCGGATGCCGGCAGCCGCCAGCCGGCGCGGGTGCTCACGCGTGGCGGTGTCGCGATTCGCCTCCGCGATGCGGCGCATTGCCGCGGCCCAGCCATGCGCCTGGTCGATGTCGCGCAGGGCCGCGAGCCTGCGGGCGAGTTCATGTCCGCCGAACTCTTGGCCACCGGGCCCGGGCCGCGGGACCCGCACCAGAGCAACCGAAAGGCCACCCGCGACCAGCGCGAGGGCGACGGCATGGCCCCCGGGATCGTCGCCGACGATGCAGGTGTCGACGGTGAGGGCTGCGAGACTGGTATCGGGCGCGGTCATGCCGCCATTCATCGGCCGCGGCTGCGGCGCTGTCGAGAGGGTATGGCGGCGGTCCGCAACCCGGCGACGCAACCGGCGTCACGCATCTGTCGCATGGGCGTTGCCGGGGCGTCATCAAGCCCCGTCAGAACGCACCGTCCTTCTCATCGACAGGAGCATGAAATGCGCGCGTCCCTGCTGCTCGTCGCCGGCCTTCTGGCCGCGACGCCGGCCTTCGCCGACGCCGAATTCCCCGCCACGCTGGCGGGTCACGCGATCCTGCCGGCCGACACGTTCATCGCCCCGCCGGCTGACGCCCCGGCCGACCTGCAGATCTCCGGCAAGTTCACCGGCGCTGCCCGCGTCGATGCCCTCGGCACGGTGATGGGCCTCTCCGCCGGCCGGCCGACCGGCCTGTCGGTGCCGTTCCGCGGCCAGCCGGTGCAGGGCCATTCGGGCATTCGCCGCATGGCGGATGGCACCTATTGGGTGCTCACCGACAACGGCTTCGGCAACAAGCGCAACTCGCCGGATGCGATGCTCTTCCTGAGCCATTACCGCTTCGACTTCGAGAAGGGCACGATCGAGCGCATCGCCACCGTGTTCCTGTCGGACCCCGACAAGAAGGTGCCGTTCCGCATCGCCAACGAGGGCACCGATCGCCGCTACCTGACCGGCGCGGATTTCGACCCCGAGAGCTTCCAGATCATCAACGGCAAGATCTGGATCGGCGAGGAGTTCGGCCCCTTCCTGATCCGCGCCGACATGACCGGCAAGATCGAGGCGATCTTCGAGACCCAGGTCGACGGCCAGGTTGCGCGCTCGCCCGACCATCCGGCGGTCACCACCCCGAACGTTCCCGGCGGCGCCGTCGACTTCCGCGTCCGTCGCTCCAAGGGCTTCGAGGGCATGGCCGCCTCGCCGGATGGCCGCTTCCTCTATCCGCTGCTGGAGGGTGCCCTGTGGGATCCCGCCACCCGCGCCCTCGAGCAGGTCAACGGCCGCGAATATCTGCGCATCCTCGAGTTCGACGTGCAGGCCGGCCGCTATACCGGCCGCCACTGGAAGTACGTCCTCGACGATAACGGCCTGTCGATCGGCGACTTCAACATGATCGACGCCACGACCGGCCTGATCATCGAGCGCGACGACAACGAGGGTGTCGCGGAGCGTGCCTGCCCGGCCGGCCAGCGCGCCGAGAACTGCTTCCATGCCCTGCCGCGCATCAAGCGCGTCTGGAAGATCGAGATGACGGAGGCCAATGTCGGCAATGCCGTGCGCAAGATCGGCTTCATCGACCTGCTGAAGATCCGTGACCCGAACAACCGCTCGCGCGTTCCGCTGGCGGGTGGCCATTTCCAGATGCCGTTCTTCACCATCGAGAACGTCGAGGTGGTGGATGCCGACCACATCGTGGTGGGCAACGACAACAACCTGCCCTTCTCGTCCAGCCGCGACCCGAACAAGGCCGACGGCAACGAGATGGTGCTGCTGCGCGTGCCGGAATTCCTGCGCGCCCGCTGAGCCAGAGGCTCCGATCGATCGGAAGGCCCGGCCCTGCGCCGGGCCTTCTGCGTTTCGGGTGTCAGGCGCTCGCGCGGCACATGCGCGTGAGATTGCGGCGCACGGCGAAGATGCGGCCCCACGCATCACCCTTCAGGTCGGGCCGATAACCCGCATAGCCGAGCAGGTCGTCCCAGGGGAATTCCTCGTCGTGGAGCAGGTCGAAATCGGCCGCGAGGGTTGCGTGGATCATCGCGCGGTTCTTGCGGTTCTGGAATTCGAGCAGCACGAGCGAGGTCTTCGACAGGTCGAGATGGGCCAGCACCTCGCCCTCGCCGCCCTCAATGTCGAGCTTCACCACATCGGCGGAGGGGAGCGAGGCGGGATCGACCACGTCGACCTCGTAGGTCTCGACCATGGTGCCCTCGACGAAAGTGTCGCCGGCATAGGCGGCAAGGCCCGATTCGCCGTCGCCCGCGAAGCGGGAGTGGAACGTCGCGCGCGTCTGCCCGCCCGGGAACAGCGCCGCATTGACGATGGTGATGTCGGCGCGGCCGGCCGTGTTGCGCTTCAGGAGCTCGAAGGTTCCGGGATGGGGCTCGTAGGAGCGAACGCGGCTGCCCGGCCAGCGCAGCGATGACCAGAGCGCGAAGGAGCCGACATTGGCGCCGATGTCGAGAATGCCGAGGCCAGTCCCATCATATCCGGTCTCGTACTCGCCTTCGAGCACGTGGCGGATCGCCGCCTCCATGGGTTCGGGGCAGACGAGGGACATGGGGATCTGGGCAGTGAAGCGATGCACGGTCGGGTCTCCTGACGCCAAACGATTCTGGCGCCAAGGATCCTGACGCCGGGGCATCCAAGCGCTGATCGGGCCGCGGCGCAATGGAGGTGGCGGGATACGTCAGAGCGCGGGCTCGCCGACCTCGCCCCGGATCGCGGTCCGCAGCCGTTCGGCGGCGTCCTCGACTGCCCCGTCATTGATGATGACGACATCAGCCATGACCGGTGCCGTGACCTTGCGCGCGGCGCGGGTCGCGGGATCGCCGTCGGTCGCACGGGATCGCGCGGCAATGCGGGCCGCCAGAACCTCGGGTGAGGCGGTTATCTCGACGACGGTCACACGGGCATAGCGGCGCCGGGCCGCGGCGATGATCTCGCGCGAGACGTTGCACACGACGGTGTGGCCGCCGGCGATGGCCGCGTCGATCGCGGCGGGGATGCCGTAGGAATGGCCGTGGGCCGACCAGGAGAGGGCGAAGGCGCCTGCCGCGGCGAGACGGGCGAAGCCGTCTGCATCCGCCTCGACATTGTCCTCCGCTGCGGAGGAGGGGCGGGTGACGACACGGCGCGGGAAAACCACCGTCGCATCGCTCGCCAGAGTGTCCCGTACCAGGCCGATCAGCGTGTCCTTGCCGGCGCCGCTCGGCCCCACGACGAGGACGAGCCGTCCCGGACCCAGCGGCGCCTCCACCGCGCCGTCCATGTCACGCCACCCGGCGGCCGAGGCGCCAGACCTCGCGCACCACCGGCTTCTGGCCAACGAGCGCGACGCGGACGAGATCGCCGCGCTTGCCCACCGCGATCTCGCCGCGATCGGTCATGCCGGTGGCGAGAGCGGGCTTGAGCGTCACCGTCTGGATGGCGCCGGGAAGGCCGCCCATGGCCGGCACGTCCTGGAGGCCGAAGGCGCCCTGGATGAGGCTGATCGGCACATAGTCGGAGGAGAGGATGTCGAGGACCCCGGCCTCGGCCAGTTCCACCGCCGAGACATTGCCGGAATGGGAGCCGCCGCGCACGACGTTCGGCGCGCCCATCAGCACGGCGATGCCTGCTGAGTGCGAGGCTCTGGCGGCCTCCACCGTCGTCGGGAACTCGGCGATGGAGACCCGGTCGGCCACCGATTCCGCCACATGGTCCTCGATCGTGTCGTCGTGGCTCGCCAGCGCGATGCCGCCCTTGTGAGCGAGTGCGACGAGGCCCCGCTTGTTCGGCTCCCCGATCTCGGCGGCGCGGGCTCGGCGGCTGTCGAAAAGCGCGTCGAGATCGGTCTCGGAGAGCCCGGTCTTGCCGCGATAGTAGGTGCGCAGCTTCTCCTCGTCGCGGAACTGTCGCTGGCCGGGCGTGTGGTCCATCAGCGACATCAGCCGCACGTCGAAACGGGCGAGATAGCTCTCGGCCTCCTCCACGACGCCGCGCGAGGGGATCTCGCAGCGCAGATGCGTGTGGTGGTCAGCGCGCAAGAGGCCGGTGCGCTTGGCCGCCTCGATGGCCTCGGAGAGATCGAGGAGGGCATTGGACACGGAGAAGCGGTCGTCGTCACGGCCGACGCGCAGGCTGTCGAAGACCGTGGTGATGCCGGAGGCGGCGATCTGCGCGTCATAGGCGAAGACCGCGGAAAGCGGGTCCCAGTAGACCTTGGGGCGCGGGGCGTAATGCGGCTCGAGGTGGTCGGTGTGGAGCTCGACCAGGCCGGGGATGAGAATGTCCTCGCCGAGGTCGAGGGCGCCGGGGCGCTGGCTCTCCGCCTCGATGGCCGTGATCAGGCCGTCCTCGACCACGACGGTGGCCGCCACCTCGCGGTCCGCCAGAACGACGCGGCGGGAGAAAAGGGCGAGGGATCCGGTCTCTTCGGGGTCGATCTGTCCGGTCTCGGGCATGGCTGTCCTCAGGCGGCGGCGGCCGCGAAACGAGTCACATCGACGATACGGCTTGCGACGCGCTCGCGCACGTCGTCGTCGTGGAAAATGCCGACGATGGCGGTGCCGGCGCGCTTCTTGGTCTCGATGAGCTCGACCACGGCGGCGCGGTTGCGGGCGTCGAGCGAGGCGGTCGGCTCGTCGAGCAGCAGGATCGGATGGTCGGCGATGAAGCCGCGGGCGATGTTGACGCGCTGCTGCTCGCCGCCTGAGAAGGTGGCGGGCGGCAGCGACCACAGACGCTCCGGCACATTGAGCAGGGTGAGCAGGTCGCGGGCGCGGCGCTCGGCGTCGTCCCGGTCGATGCCGAAGGCGGTCGCCGCCTCGGCGACCACGGCCAACGCCGGCACGCGCGGAATGACGCGCAGGAACTGCGAGACATAGCCGATGGTGGTGCGGCGCAGCGCCAGCACGCGGCGCGGCGCGGCGCTCGCGACGTCCACCGTCTCGCCATCCTCGGCGGCGACGCGGATGGCGCCGGAATCGGCGCGGTAATTGCCGTAGATCATCTTCAGGATCGACGACTTGCCGGCGCCCGAGGGGCCGCCAAGCACCACGCATTCGCCAGGCTGAACGGTCAGGCTCACGCCGGAGACGACGGGGATCACCAGCCCGTCCTGCAGGTGCATGGTGAAGGTCTTGGCGAGGTCGCGGATGTCGAGGAGGGGCGCGGTCATGTCCGTCCTCACGGCTGCAGGATCGAGGAGACGAGGAGCTGGGTATAGGGCTCGCGCGGATCGTCCAGAACCTGGTCGGTGAGGCCGGTCTCGATGGCGCGGCCGTCCTTCATCACCAGGATCCGGTGCGACAGGAGGCGAGCGACCGCGAGGTCATGGGTGACGACGATGGCGGCGAGGCCGAGATCGGCGACGAGGCCGCGCACGAGGTCGAGCAGGCGCGCCTGGACCGACACATCGAGGCCGCCGGTCGGCTCGTCCATGAAGACGAGGCGCGGAGCGGTGACGAGGTTGCGGGCGATCTGCAGGCGCTGGCGCATGCCCCCGGAATAGGCGGTGGGACGGTCGTCGATGCGGGAGGGGTCGATCTCGACGCGCTCGAGCCAGGACTCGGCCTCCTCGCGGATGCGGCCATAGTGCCGCCAGCCGACCGCCATGAGCCGCTCGCCGACATTGGCGCCGGCGGAGACGCCCATGCGCAGGCCGAGCTCGGCGTGCTGGTGGACGAAACCCCAGTCGGTGCGGAAGAGGAAGCGCCGCTCGGCCTCGGAGAGGGCGAGGATGTCGCGGGTGACGCCGTCGCGCATCCGGTAGAGGACGCGGCCGCCGGAGGGTTCGAGCTGGCCGGAGAGCAGCTTCAGCAGCGTCGACTTGCCCGAGCCAGATTCACCCACCACGGCGAGGACCTCGCCGGGGAAGAGCTCGAAGCCGATATCGCGGCAGCCGAGGCGGGCGCCGTAGAACTTGGTCAGGCTCTCGGCGGTGAGGAGCGGGGTGTCCATGTCCATCGGGGCGTGCATGTCCGTAGTCATTCCGCCGCTCCCGCGATCTCCGCCGGGGCCTCGCCGAGCAGGTCGCCGCGATGGCCCTCGGCGCGCCGCTCCTCGCAATGGTCGGTGTCGGAGCAGACGAACATGCGCCCGCCGGCATCGTCGGTGATGACCTCGTCGAGATAGGTGTGCGTCGCCCCGCAGAGGCCGCAGGCATGGTCGAACTTGGTCGGCTCGAAGGGATGGTCCTCGAAGTCGAGCGAGACCACCTTGGTATGCGGCGGCAGAGCGTAGATGCGCTTCTCGCGGCCGGCGCCGAAGAGCTGCAGGGCGGCACAGTCGTTCATCTTCGGATTGTCGAATTTCGGCGTCGGCGAAGGGTCCATCACGTAGCGGTCCTCGACCTTCACCGGATAGGCGTAGGTGGTGGCGATGTGGCCGTGGCGGGCAATGTCCTCGTAGAGCTTCACATGCATGAGGCCGTAATCCTCCAGCGCGTGCATGACGCGGGTCTCGGTCTCGCGCGGCTCGAGGAAGCGCAGCGGCTCGGGAATCGGCACCTGGTAGACCAGCACCTGATCGGGGCCGAGCGTCTTCTCGGGGATGCGGTGGCGGGTCTGGATGACCGTCGCCTCGGCCGTGTGGGTGGTGGTGGCGACGCCCGCCGTCTTCTCGAAGAACTTGCGGATGGAGACGGCGTTGGTCGTGTCGTCGGCGCCCTGGTCGATGACCTTCAGCCGGTCGTCGGGGCCGAGGATCGCCGCCGTCACCTGCACGCCGCCGGTGCCCCAGCCATAGGGCATCGGCATCTCGCGCGAGGCGAAGGGCACCTGGTAGCCGGGAATGGCGATGGCCTTGAGGATGGCCCGGCGGATCATCCGCTTCGTCTGCTCGTCGAGATAGGCGAAGTTGTAGCCGGAGGCGGTCGGGTGGCTGGTCATTCCGTGGCCTCCTTGAGCGCTGGCGTGCTCGCCGCCTGGCGCTCGGCGATCTCGCGCCGCATCTGCCGGATCAGGCCGAGCTCGGCCTGGAAGTCGACATAGTGCGGCAGCTTCAGGTGCTCGACGAAGCCGGTTGCCTGGACGTTGTCCGAATGCATCAGCACGAATTCCTCGTCCTGCGCCGGGGCGTTCACCTCCTCGCCGAGTTCCTCGGCGCGCAAGGCGCGATCGACGAGGGCCATGCCCATGGTCTTGCGCTCGCAATGGCCGAAGGCGAGGCCATAGCCGCGGGTGAAGCGCGGCGGCTCGGTCGACGAGCCCTTGAACTGGTTGACCATCTGGCACTCGGTAACGGTGATGTCGCCCAGCGGCACGGCGAAACCGAGATCCTCGGAGAACAGCTCCACCTCCACCTCGCCGAGGCGGATCTCGCCGGCGAAGGGATGGGAGCGGCCGAAGCCGCGCTGCGTCGAATAGCCGAGCGCCAGGAGGAAGCCCTCGTCGCCGCGGGCGAGATTCTGCAGGCGCAGGTCACGGCCCGCCGGAAGGTCGAGCGGCTCGCGGGTGAGGTCCGGCACGGGCGCGTCCGGATCGCCGGGCGGATTGCGCTCGATGAGGTCGTCGGCGCCGAGAAGATCCGTCACGCGCGGCATGGCGGTGTCGTCGGCGGCGGCGCGGGCCGGCTCAGGCGGCTCGCCGCCGGCCTCAAGCAGGAAGTCGATGAGGCGGTGGGTGTAGTCGAAGGTCGGGCCCAGGACCTGGCCGCCGGGAATGTCCTTGAAGGTGGCCGAGACGCGCCGCGCCACCTGCATGGCGCCGGTGTCGATCGCCTCGGTAGCACCGAAGCGCGGCAGGGTGGTGCGGAAGGCGCGGACGAGGAAGGCCGCCTCGACGAGGTCGCCACGCGCCTGCTTGATGGCCAGCGCCGCAAGGTCGCGGTCGTAGAGCGAGCCCTCGGTCATGACGCGGTCGACGGCAAGCGTCAGCTGCTCGCGGATCTGGGCGGAGGCAACCTCGGGGACGGCCGGATCGCCGCGACGATGGTGGGCGAGGAGCCGGTGGGCGTTGTCGATGGCGCGCTCGCCACCCTTGACGGCCACATACATGGGTCAGGCCTCCTCGGTGACGCGGGTGGTGCGCGGCAGGGCGGCGACGCCCTCGGGGCCGGCGAGGACGAGGTCGACGCCGCGCGGGAAGAGGGCGTGGTTGGCGGCAAGATGCGCGGTGATATCGGCCGGCAGGCTGGTGGCCGCGAGATGGGCGTGACCGGATATGCCGGGGCCGGAGAGGCGCAGAACGGGGCCGCCTGTCAGCGATGCCACTTGCAGGATGAGCGTCGTCGAGCGGTCGGGATAGACGTCGGTGCCCTGCGCGAAGGTGGCAAAGTCGGGCAGGGCTGCCGGCTCGGCGACGAGGGCGAAGGCCGCCCGCGCCGGCTCGGCGACGATGCGCGCGCCGGTGTGGAAGGTCAGCCAGGCACCGACATCGGGAGCGGCCGCGAGGGCCGGGTCGAGCCAGAGCGGCGTCTCGTAATCGGCGAGGGCGACGGCGATGGCCGCAGCCGTGGGGCTGAGCGGCGCAGGCGCACCGGTGAGGCCGGCAACCGGCTGCACAGAGCCCGGCCGCGCCATGGCGTTCATCACCGCGCGGAAGGCGGCCTGGGCGTCGCGGACGGGATCGGCGAAGGCGAGGGCGACGGCCATCAATTGTCTCCGCGGACCATGGTGAAAAAGTCGACGCGGGTGGCGGCGGCGCGTTCGCGCTTGAGGGCCGTCTCGGCGTCGAGCCTGTCGCGCACCGGTGCCAGCACCGCCTCCACCGCGTCGCGGCTGGCGGGGGCCTGCCAAAGCGCGTCGGCAAGGGCGGCGAGCCGCGCCTTGTCCTTGTCGCGGCCGAGGACGTGGCCGTAGCCGATCTCGCCGCCGGGAAGGGCGAGCGCGGCGCGCGTCACCGTCGCCTCGCCGAGATTGAAGGGTGCGCCGTCGCCGCCGATACGGCCACGCACCATGACGAGGCCGATTTCCGGGGCGCGAAGAATGGTCACACCCTCCGGAACGAGGTCATCGAGGCCGGAAAGCTCGGCGACGGTCGCCCGCGCGACCACGGCCATGATAGCTTTGCGGGCGTTCGGCGAATCGCGATGGGCGGGTTCGGTGTGCATGATTGGTGTATTCATCTAGACCAATTATGTCCTACAACGTCGAGCGCGTGGCGGGCAAGCGGAAATGCGGTTCCGGCGTGATCGGATCGCCCGTCCTATCGGCCCGGCCGATGACAGGAGCATGACGGAGGCAGGATGCTGGCGAGGGGCAGGGGCGTCACGGTCTGGCGGCAGATCGCCGAGACGATCGAGGCGGAGATCGCCGGCGGCGGGCTGACGCCCGGCACGCGGCTGCCGACCGAGGCGGCGCTGACGGAACGCTTCGGCGTCAACCGCCATACGGTGCGCCAGGCGATCAAGTCGCTGGTGGACAAGGGCCTGGTGCGGGTCACCCAGGGATCGGGAACCTATGTCGAGGCGAAGCCGCTCTCCTATCCGATCGGCCGGCGCACGCGCTTTTCCGAAATCGTCGTCGGCCAGGCGCGTGACCCCGCCGGCCGGTTGCTGGGGTTCCGCGAGATGGGAGCGAACGCCGAGATTGCCGAGGCGCTGGACCTGTCGCCGGAGGATCCGGTGGTGATGGTCGAGAGCGCCCATTTCGCCGATGGCGTGCCGATCTCCTGGGCGGTGACGGCCTTCCCGCTGCCGCGCTTTGCCGGGGTGCCGCAGGTCTATGGTGCCACCGGCTCCATCACCGCCGCGCTCGCCGCCTGCGGCGTGCCGGACTATCGCCGCGCCACGACGCGGATCGGTGCCTCCGTCGCCGACGCGGTGGATGCGAAGCGCCTGGAGATCGCCGAGGGCCGGCCGGTGCTTGTCATCGACAGCGTCAATGTCGATCCGGATGGCGTGCCCATCCAGTGGGCGCGCTCGCATTTCTGCGCCGACCGCGTCCGACTGACGGTCGGCGGCTGAGGCTCAGTCAGCCTTGCGCTCGCCGATGAGGGCGAATCGCAGCCGCGTCGAGACCTGGTCGATGATGGCGACCGTGACGAGGATCATCAGGATCAGCGCCGAGACATGCTGGTATTCCAGCACGCGGATCTGCTCGGCAAGGTGCAGGCCGATGCCGCCGGCGCCGACGATGCCGATGATGGTCGCCGAGCGGGTGTTGCTCTCGAAGAAATAGAGCACCTGGCTGCCGAAGATCGGCAGGACCTGCGGCAGGATGCCGAAGCGAATCGCGTGGATCTGGCTGCCGCCGGTGGAGGCAACGCCCTCGGAGGCCTTGCGGTCGGCGGCTTCGATCGCCTCGGAGAAGAGCTTGGCGAAGAGGCCGAAATTCGAGCAGATGAGGGCGAGCACGCCGGCGAAGGGGCCAAGGCCGACGACGCTCACCCAGATCAGCGCCCAGATCAGCTCGTCCACGCCGCGGATCGTGTCGAGGAAGCGGCGCGAGACGAAGTGGATGACGATGTTGGGGACGATGTTCTTGGCCGCCAGGAAGCCGATGGGCAGGGCGAGGATCGCTGCGGTGAAAGTGCCGAGGAAGGCGATGGCGACCGTCTCGCCGAGGGCATGCATGTAGATCCAGAACTTCGCCCAGGTGTCGGTCGAGGGCGGCAGCATGAACCAGATGAATTGGCCGAGTTTGCCGATGCCGGTGATGATGCGACCGGGCTGCACGTCGAGGGCGACGAGGCCATAGACGAAGAGCAGCACCAGCCCGCCAAGGATGAGCAGGGGCTGGAGCCGCGTCCACAGCGGGGGGGAGAAAACGTCGGGGTAACGGGCGATGAGGGCGCTGCGGTCGTCGAGCGCGGCCTTGCGGAGAGGATGGATGGCGTCGGTCACGAGCGGGACTCCATGCCGATGAAGTGGTGGCGCAGCCGCTCGGTGCCGAGGTCGATCAGCATGACGGTGAGGATGATCAGCACGAGGATCGCCGAGACGTCGGCGTAGTAGAACTTGCGGATCGCCTCGACGAGGTCCTGGCCGATGCCGCCGGCGCCGACAAAGCCCATGACCGCAGCGCCGCGGACATTCACCTCGAAGCGCAGCAGGGCGTAGCTCGCATAGTTGGAGATGACTTGCGGCATCACCGCGAAGCGCATGCGCTCGGTCCAGGTGGCCCCGGTGGCGGTGAGGCCGTCGACCGGCTTCATGTCGATGTTCTCGGCGACCTCGGCGAACTGCTTGCCCAGCGCCCCGAAGGTGTGGACGGCGATGGCAAGGAGCCCGGCCAGCGGGCCGAGGCCGAAGGCGACGACGAAGATCAGCGCGAAGACGATCTCGGGAACGGTGCGGCAGAACTCGAGCCAGCGCTTGGCGAGGAAGCAGATGGTGCTGTTCGGCGTGAGGTTGCGGGCCGAGAGGAAGGAGAAGACGAAGCCGCCTATGGCGCCCGACAGGGTGCCGACATAGGCGATGAGGATCGTCTCCCACAGGAGCTTCAGCCACTTGTCGAAGCCCCACATCCACTCGACCACGTCGAAGAGGACGAAGCGGCCGGCATAGGGCCCCTGTTCGAGCGTGAAGATGCGGCCGAGATAGTCGGTGAAGCGCCAGAGATTGGTGAAGAAGGTTGCCGGCTTCACGTCCGCGACAATGCCGGCGACGATGAAGGCGCCCACAAAGAGCATGAGGCCGATGATCACTTGCCGGCGCTTGGCAGCAACTGCCTCGGCATAGGCGCGGGCAAGGGGGCTGAGCTGGTGGTCAGGCAGGCTCTGGACGGTGTTGGACATCGTGTCTTTCTTCAGCTCCGTCGGCGCCGCATCTGGTCGATGTAGCGCGACAGGTCGATCATCACGCGGTAGTCCTCGGCCTTCACCGGCACATAGCCCGTTGCATTGCCGTCGCTGATGCGCAGGAAAGCCTCCCGGCCCTTCTCCGAGGCCTCCATGAAGGCCTGCTGCACCGCGCGCCGCAGCGGTTCGGGCGTTGCCCGCATCATCGCCACCGGCGAGCCGGGGATGAGTTCGGACCTGAAGACAATGCGGAAATCATCGGCCTTCACCATGCCCTTGGTGGCCATGCGCTGGAGGTTCGACTCGCGCTCGGTGTTCCACCAGTTGAAGGCGGCGTCGCAGGTGCCCTGGGAAAGGGCGATCACGGCGTTCTCGTGGCTGCCGGAATAGACGACCCGGTCGAAGTGGCTCTCGGGCTCAAGACCAAGCTTCGACATCGCATAGCGCGGCACGTTGTTGCCGGAGGCCGAATTCGGATCGACGAGGCAGAGGTTGCGGCCGCGCAGGTCCTGCAGCGAGCGTGCGGCATCGTTCGCCCGCACGTAGAGCACCGAATAGTAGCCGATGGCGCCTTCCGAATTGGCCATGGTGACGAGGGGCTCGATGCCGTCCTGCGTCACGATGGAGGCGCGGGCATAGGCCGCCGGGCCCATATGGGCGATGTGCACCTGGCCGGAGCGCAGGCCTTCGATCACCGCGGCATAGTCGTTGGCGATGCGGATCGTGACCTTCACGCCGAGAGCCCGCGACAGGTAATCGGCGAAGGGGGCAAAACGGTCGATGACGCCGCCGGAATTCTCCGCAGGCGTCACCGAGAGGACGAGTTCCGGATAGGCGCGCCGCCAATCCTCGCCCTGGGCCAATGCAGTGCCGGCCCCGGGGAGCGCGGCAAGGAGCGCGAGAACGTCGCGGCGGGACTGCATGGCTCGTATCCGGGTTCGGCGAGGAAGCGGCCGGGCCCCCGCAACATTGCGGGAGACCGGCTTCGCATCAGCTGCGGTTGCGGCGCATCTGGTCGACGAAGCGCTGCAGGTCGACGATGGACTGGTAGTCGGCGTGGGTCGTGGGGCGGAAGCCCTGGTTCTTGCCATCCGACCAGCGGTCGAAGGCGGCCTTGGCCTTCACCGGGGCCTCGACGAAGGCCTTGGTGAGGGCGGCCTTGGCCTCCTCGGGCAGCGAGGTCAGGTAGGCGACCGGCGAGCCGGCGATCAGGTCGGACTTGAAGATCATCTTGAAGTCGTCGGCCTTCACCATGCCCTTGGTGACCATGCGGCTGAGGTTGGAGTCGGTCTCCGAGTTCCACCAGTTGAAGGCGGCGTCGCAGGTGCCCTGCATGACGGCGGTCACGGCGTTCTCGTGGCTGCCGGCATAGACGACGCGGGAGAAGAACTGGTCGGGCGAGTTGATGCCCAGCTTCGACATGGCGAAGCGCGGCACGTTGTTGCCCGAGGTCGAGTTGGGATCGACGAGGCAGAGGTTCTTGCCGCGCAGGTCCTCGATGCGGGTCGCCGGGTTGTTGGCGCGCACATAGAGCACCGAATAGTAGCCGACCGAACCGTCCTGCAGGACCTCGACGACGAAGGGCACGACGCCGCCATTGGTGACGGTGTGGGCGCGGACATAGGACGACGGGCCGTAATAGGCGAAGTGGATGTTGCCGGCGCGCTGGCCCTCGATGACCGCGGCATAGTCATTGGCGACGCGCAGCGTCACCTTGGTGCCGAGCTCACGGGTCAGATACTCGGTGAAGGGGGTGTAGCGCTCGACGGTGCCGGAGGCGTTCTCGGCCGGGATGACGGCGAAGACGAGTTCCGGCAAGCGGCTCTGCCAGGTGCCCTGGGCGGCAGCGGCGGCAGGCAGGAGCGGCAGGCCGGCAAGGCCGGCAACGAGCTGGCGGCGGTCGAACATGGATGATCTCCGAACGGTGTGGGGTTCAGGCGGGAACCGCGGCCGGCAGGGCCGACGCGGGCATGGGAACGGGGGTATGGCCGTCGAGGACCTCGCCGGACTCGATGCCGTAGAGCTGGCGGGCGACGTCATCGGTGAGCGCGTCGGGCGCGCCGTCGAAGACGACGCGGCCCTGGGCCATGCCGACCAGCCGGCCGCAATAGGAGCGAGCGAGGTCGAGCGAGTGAAGATTGCAGACCACCGTGATGCCGTAGTGACGGTTGATGCGCTGCAGCGCGTCCATGACGATGCGGGTGTTGCGCGGGTCGAGCGAGGCGATGGGCTCGTCGGCGAGGATGATGCGCGGCTCCTGGACCAGGGCGCGGGCGATGGCGACGCGCTGCTGCTGGCCGCCGGAGAGGCTCTCGGCGCGCTGGGCGGCAAGGCCGGCAATGTCGAACTGCTCGAGGGCGGAGAGGGCGATGGCCTTGTCCTCGGCGCTCCAGAGCTTGAGCAGCGAGCGGGCCTGGCCGACATGGTTCAGCCGGCCCATCAGCACGTTGGTCAGAACGTCGAGACGGCCGACCAGGTTGAACTGCTGGAAGATCATGGCGCAGGACTGGCGCCAGTCACGCAGCGCCGCACCCTTCAGCGTGGTGACATCCTGGCCCTCGCAGACGATGCGGCCGGAGGAGGGATCCTGCAGGCGATTGATCATGCGCAGCAGCGTCGACTTGCCGGCGCCCGATCGGCCGATCACGCCGATGAAGGCGCCACGGTCGATCTGGAGGGACACATTGTCCACCGCCGTCATCGTGCCGAAGCGCCGTGTCAGCCCCTCGATCGTCAGCATGGCACTCTCCCAAGACGGGCGGACGCCGCCAGGACGCCCACACTCTCAGGTCGGCTCTAGGAGGGCTGCATTACAGTCGTGTGACAGTGACGAGTGGCGATTTGCCCGCGCTGTCCCTTGGGAATACTGGGGATGCTGTCATCACATCGTCATGTTGGCGTCATCCAAGGCAGCCTGCTGAAGCATTCACCACGGACGCCTGACCATGAGCCGCCTCGGCCTCGAGCCTTCCATCCACCCGACCGCCATCGTGCGCGACAGCCGCTTCGGCGCCTATACGGAGGTCGGGGCGCGCACCGTCATCTCCGAGACGGTGATGGGCGACTACTCCTACATCGTCCAGGACGGCCAGATCGACATGTCGACCATCGGCAAGTTCTGCTCGATTGCCTCCCATGTGCGCATCAATCCCGGCAACCACCCGATGGAGCGGGCGAGCCAGAGCCACTTCCTCTACCGCGCCTCGCGCTATTTCGACGGCGAGCCCGACGAGGCCGGCTTCTTCGACTGGCGGCGCTCCCATGCGGTGACCATCGGCCATGACGTCTGGATCGGTCATGGCGGCGTGGTGCTGGCCGGCAAGTCGGTCGGCACCGGGGCCGTGGTGGCGGCGGGTGCCATCGTCACCAAGGACGTGGCGCCCTACACGGTGGTCGGCGGCAACCCGGCGCGGGTCATCAAGCGGCGCTTCAGCGAGGCTGTGGCCGAGCGGCTCATGGCGCTGGCCTGGTGGGACTGGGACCACGAGCGGCTGCGCGTGGCCCTGCCGGATTTCCGCAAGCTCGCCGTCGAGGCATTCCTCGAGAAACACGGCGGCTGAGTGTCGCGACGGCGTAGCCTGCCGTCGTTAAGCCTTGTTGTGCGATGCAGCATTGATCCATGTCGTCGCCCCGCGACGCCGTGAACGGAAGAGTGCGGCGGTTCTCGGGTTCCGATGGTGCGGCGCCCATCCTAGAGTGGCGCAAGGCCTCTGCCCTGTCCCCCGACGGAGACCACGTTCCATGTCGCTCTACCGCCTCGACCGGTTCTTCGCCCCGCGCTCGGTCGCCATTGTCGGGGCCACGGACCGGCCGCATTCCATGGGCCAGGCGCTGATGGCCAATATGGCGCGGGCTGGCTTCTCCGGAACGCTCCACCCGATCAATCCCAAGCATGGCACCGTCGGCGGGCTGAAGGCCTTTGCCCGCCTCGCCGACCTTCCCGTCCCGCCCGATCTCGCGGTCATCGCGACGCCGGGCGCAACCGTTCCCGCGCTCGTCGAGGAGGCGGCCCGTCTCGGCATTCCCGCCGCCGTCGTCATCTCGGCGCTGGAGCGCGACCGCTATGACGCGGCGAGCGGCCGTATCGCCGCCGCGGTGAAGGATCGCGGCATCCGCGTCGTCGGGCCGAACTGCTTCGGCGTCATCGCCCCCCATGGCGGGGTCGATGCGAGCTTTTCCTCGCGCAAGACGCGGCCCGGTTCGCTCGCCCTCATCTCGCAGTCCGGCGCCATCGCGGCGGCGCTGCTCGAATGGGCCGAGGTGCGGCACATCGGCTTCTCCGGCGTCGTCACGCTCGGCGACCAGCTGGACGTCGATACCGGCGACTGCCTCGACTATTTCGCCGCCGACTACCGGACCCGCGCCATCCTCGTCTACATTGAGGCCATCAAGGACGTGCGCAAGTTCATGGCCTCGGCCCGCGCCGCGGCGCGTTCGAAGCCGGTGATCGTCCTGAAGTCCGGGCGCAGCTCGGCCGCCGCCAGCGCGGCGAAGTCGCATACCGGAGCGCTGGCCGGCGCCGACGATGTCTATGCCGCCGCTTTCGCCCGTGCCGGCCTGGTGCGCGTCACCGACCTCGACGAGCTGATCGCCGCGGCCGAGACGCTGTCGCGCTACCCGTCCTTCGCCGGCGACCGCCTCGGCATCGTCACCAATGGCGGCGGGCTCGGGGTGCTCGCCGTCGATGCGCTGATGGACCATGGCGGCCGCCTCGCCCGCATCGGCGAGGAGACCAAGACCCGGCTCGACGCAGTCCTGCCGGCGACCTGGTCCGGCGGCAATCCCATCGACATCATCGGCGATGCCGATGCCGCCCGCTATGCGGCGGCCATGGAGGCGGCGCTCGATGACCGCGAGGTCGACGCCGTCCTCGTGATGAACTGTCCGACGGCGCTGCTGCCGAGCCTCGATGCGGCGAAGGCCGTGGCATCGGTCGTCGCCGACCGCAAGAGCCAGGGCGGGCGACTGAAGCCGGTCTTCACGGTCTGGCTCGGTGACCAGGAGGCCGCCACCGACATCTTCGCCAAGGCCGGCCTGCCGAGCTACCCGACCGAATCCGAGGCGGTGCGCGGCTTCATGCATATGGTGCGCTACCGGCGCGGCCAGGACGCACTGATGGAGACCCCGGAAAACACCGCCATCGTGTCGCCCGACGATCTCGCGGCGCTCAGGGCCGAGCTCGGCGCCGCGGTGAAGGCGAGGAAGCGCTGGCTCGATCCGCTGCTGGTCGATCGCATCCTCACCGCCTATGGCATCCCGACGGTGCCGATCGCCGCCGCGCGGACGGCGGAGGAGGCTGTCACCTTCGCCGCACCCTTCCTCGACCAGGGCCAGGCCATCGCGGTGAAGATCCTGTCGCCCGACATCACCCACAAATCCGATATCGGCGGCGTCCGCCTCGGCCTTGCCACCCGCGAGGCGGTGGGTGCGGCGGTGACCGAGATGCTGGCGCGGGTGCGCCGCGACATGCCCGATGCGCGCATCGACGGCGTCATGGTCCAGCCGATGGTCCACCGGCCCGGCGCCATCGAGCTCATCGTCGGCCTCGCCGATGATCCGACCTTCGGTTCGGTCATGCTGTTCGGCCGTGGCGGCAAGGCGGTGGAGCTGATCAAGGATCGCGCCCTGGCACTGCCGCCGCTCGACATGCGCATTGCCCGCGACATGATTGCCCGCACCCGCATATCCCGGCAAATGGCCGGCTATCGCGACGTGCCGCCGGTGGACACGGCCAAGGTGGCGGAGATCCTCGTCAGGCTGTCGCAGCTCGCCGCCGACCTGCCGGAGGTCGCGGAGATTGATATCAACCCCTTGCTGGCGGATGCCGGCTGCATCGTCGCGCTGGATGCGCGCATCGCCGTCGGCGCGCCGCGCGCCAAGGGCCTGGTGCGCGGCGGCCATCCGCGCTTCGCCATCCGCCCCTATCCGACGGAGTGGGAGCGCGACCTCGTCACCGAGAGCGGCTTTGCCTGCCGCATCCGCCCGGTGCGGCCGGAGGACGAGCAGCTCTTCCTCGATTTCTTCAAGCGGGTGAACCCGGACGACGTGCGCCAGCGCTTCTTCGCCCCGGTGAAGGAGTTCACGCACGCCTTCATCGCCCGCCTGACCCAGATCGACTATGCGCGCTCCATGGTGCTGGTGGCGCTCGATCCCGAGAGCGGCGAAATGCTCGGCGCGGTCCGCCTCCATGCCGATCCCGACAACGACAATGCCGAATATGCGATCTCGGTGCGCTCCGACCAGCAGGGCCGCGGCCTTGGCCTGGCGCTGATGAAGCTCATCATCGATTACGGACGGCTGCAGGGCACGCGGTGCATCTATGGCCAGGTGCTGGCAGAGAACGTCAGGATGCTGGCGCTGGCCCGCGACCTCGGCTTCGCCATCGGCGTCGATCCCGACGATTCCGCGCTGAAGAAGGTGGTGCTGGAGCTGGGGTGAGGGGATAGATTCAGGGCCCGATCCAGGCGCTGCCTGGATTTCATAGGAAAGTTGTCCCCATTCTGACGATGGGCGGTATTCTTCCCGGCATGGTCCTGATCTCCGCCCTCCTTCTGCTTGTCGCCCTCGCCCTCGCCTCACCAGCTGTGGCTGATGCCGGCATTGGCGCGGAGCGACCGGTGGCGGTCGCCGAGCTCGCCGTCGAGGGAGGCGGTGACGCGCGTGCCGGTGGCAAGGCGCAGTTCGAGGCCGAGCGAGCCGAGCGCCGTATGGGTGGAGGCCCGCGCGCCGAACACCGTGAACCCGGAATTGGCGAGCTGCTGGAACGAGGCCTCGGCACTGCGCTGCGTGCCGGCCTGGAAGCCATAGGCGAGGCGGGCGAAGGTGAGGAGATCGGCTGTCGGCGCAACAGCCCGAAGGGAATCCAGCCTCATGCCAGCCTCGGCGCGGGCGTTCGCATAGGTGCGGGCGCCATAGGCGAGGGCGAAGGCGCCGGTATTGCCGGGGCCCCAGCTCTCGCGATAGCCGGCGGTGGAGGCGCCGATGACCTCCAGCGCCGCATAGGGCGTCGCGGCGAAGGCCCTGTCGCCGAAGCGGCGTCCGGCCTCGATGCGGCCGCCGAAGGTGTGGACGGTGGGCGCGGAGCGATAGGTCTCGGTCGGGCCGAGGCCGGCGGTGCGGGAGACGTCGAAGCGGTTCCAGCCATAGGCGAGCGCCGCCGAGACATAGCCGGGTCCGAGGCGGGTCGAGCCGTAGAGGCCGAGCTGCGCGAAATCGCCCGAACCGGTGCCGCGGGTGCCGAGGCCATAGGCGGTGCCGCCGCCGGCCAGCGCGAAGCCGATGAGCGTGTCGGGGGAAATGAGGCGGTCGGCGCCTGCCGCCACGCCGTAGAGCGAGGAGGCGGTGCCGGCGGCCCCCGTCGCGGCATCGGAGGCGGTGCGGCCAGCCTGGCCGAAGGACTTGGTCCAGACGCTCCAGCCGGCGGTGACGCGGGCGGCCGGCGTGCGGCCGGTATCGGCCATCTGGATCAGCGACGAGCCGGGGGCAGCGGCAGTGGCGCCGCGGGCGCCGGCCATCGGGTCGAGCATGATCCCGAGGAAGGTCGAGGCGGAGGTGAAGGCGGAGGCCTGCGCGCCGGTGGCGGCTTCGCCGGAGAGGCCGTTCATGGCATTGGCAAGGGGGGCGCCGAAGAGCCCGAGCAAGGGATTGAGGCTGGTCGGCGGGGCGCCCGCGGAGGCGACGATGACCCGGTCAAGCGCCCCGCCGACATTGCGCGCATTGGTGCCTCCGGTGCCGCCGAGAGCGGCGCCGGTCGTGTAGGCGGCGATGGTGATGGAAACGTCGTTCGTGCCGTAGAGGACACTGACCAGCGGCGAGTTGACGGTGCCGAACGTGCCGTTGACGCCGCCCGTGGCGGTGAGCACCGTGTAGCTCTGGCCACCCTGGAACGAGGGCTGCGCCAGGGAGGGCGGCAACACCAGCGCCGCGCCGCCGAGGGTCGCCGTGCCGGTGACAGCCGTCATCGCACAGGTGCAGACGCCGTAGAGGCTGCCGGGTCCGAGGGTGAGATTGCCGTTGATCTGGAGCGTGCCGCCGGACGCGGCGATGGTGCCGCCGGACTGGATCGTCGTGTTGCCGACGCTGCCGAAGCCGGAGAGTATCCCACCAGACTGGATGGTCACGGTCGCCGCGCCGGTCGTGTCGTTCGTCGCCAGTTGAACCATTCCGCCTGTGGTGATGCTGGCATTGCCGGTCGTGCTGTCCTGGATGAATCGCAGGGTTCCATTGCCGGTGATCGTCGCCGACCCGGCGGTGCTGATCCCAGAGAACTCCAGGAAATCGTTGTTGGTGATCGTTGCGTGGTCCGCGGTGCTCCCTTCTCCGAACGCCATACCCCCATTGTTGGTGATCGTCGCCGAGGCGGCCGAAGCGAAGTTCAAAAACAGGAACGCGCCATTGTTGACGATCGTCGCCGATCCGGCGGTGCTGTAGCCAGCGAAGCCCGCATAACCACCGGTCTGGTTGGTGATCGTCGCGGTTCCGGCTGTGCTCGTGTTGTAGAAGGCGAGGGTGCCTCCTGACTGGTTGGTGATGTTTGACGCAGCGGCGCTGCTGCCACCCTCGAAGCTGGTCCGGCCGGCGTTGGTGATGGTGGACGCGTCGGCCGTGGCGCTGTCGATGAAGATGAGGTCGCCCGTGTTGGTGATGGCGGCGGAGCCGGCCTTACTCGTTCCTGAGAACGTCGTCGCGCCGCCCTGGCGGTTGGTGATCGTTGCGCTCCCGGCCGTGCTCGAGTCAACGAAGTTGAGGGTACCGGAATTGTCCAGGTTGGCCGAGCCGGCCGTGCTCTGGTCATAGAAAACCACGGTGCCGGTCGAGGCATTGCCGATCACGGCACTGCCGGCGGTGCTGCTGTATGCGAAAAGCAGGTTACCGTTGTTGGTGATCGTCGCGCTGCCGGCGGTGCTGCTGAAAAGGAATCCCATCTCCCCGGTATTGGTGATCGTCGCCGTGCCAGCGCTGCTGCTGCCCCGGAACGTCAGACGTCTCGTGTTGCCAATGGTGGCCGTCGCGGCCGAAGACTGACCATCGAACTCGAGCTGGCCACCGTTGGTGATGGTGGCAGAGCCGGCGGTACTGGCGTTGTTGAACGTCACCGATGCGTCGTTCATCGCCGAGGTTGCGGTCGTGATGGTCGCCGAGCCGGCCGTGCTGGTGTCCCAGAAATGCAGTGAGCTTGTTGCACTCACGTTGATTGTCGCCGAGCCGGCGGTGCTGGTGTCCCGGAAAGTCAGGACGCCCGGTCCAGTCAGGCCAATCGTCGCCGAACCGGCGGTGCTGCTGTCGTAAAATGTGGCGCTTCCGGCGTGCGTGATCGTGGCAGAGCCGGCGCTGCTGCTGTTTTGGAAGAACAGGCTTCCGTTGTTGACGATGGTGGCGTTACCGGCGCTGCTGGCGTTGGAAAAGACCAGAGTGCCGTTGTTCGTCACGACCGGGGCCGTGTCCACGTTGGTGATCCCGCTGCCCGTGAACGACAGGCCCCCGCCGATCAGAAATTCATAGGAAAGATAGGTCGTGAAATTCCAGCCGCCGAAACTTCCGTAGGCCATATAGCGAAGCACTGACGTCGTATCGCTCATGCCGAATGTGGCGGTGCCGGTCGGTACCGATCCGCCAAGCCAGTTGGTGCCGTCGGTCAGGTTGTCCGAGGAAGGCATCAGTTGCCAGAAGGCGTCGAGGGCTTGCGCCGGAGCGACAGGGGTGCTGACGAGAGCGGTTGAGGCGAGGAATGCGGCGACAAGCTGTCGGGTGCGGCGCGACCGACGAAAAACCGCGCCAAATGCAATGTTCGTCTTCATTATTCACCGGACATGCGTGTAAAAAATTCAATACAGAAATATATCCATACAATGTCGAATCAGCAAATCGTATAAAATTCCGCATACTACTGATGTTAATAGGCGTTCAGCGGGAATTTTCATGAAAGATAAGGGTCGTATTTGTTACGGTCCACGTAATAACAGATCTTCACCGGCATTCGGCGGTCGGATGCACAGAACGGGATGGTCCCGCCGACGCATCGCAGACGCCCCCGCCTGGCCGCGGGCGCCCTTTGATCCAGGGAGGCCGCCAGACGTCCCCCGCCTCACCAGCTGTGGCTGATGCCGGCATTGGCGCGGAGCGAGCGGTGGCGGTCACCGAGTTCGCCGTCGAGGGAGGCGGTGAGGCGGGTGCCGGTCGCGAGGCGCAGTTCGATGCCGAACGAGCCGAGGGCCGTGTGGGTGGTGGCCCGCGCGCCGAACACTGTGAACCCGGTATTGGCGAGCTGCTGGAACGAGGCCTCGGTGCTGCGCTGTGTGCCGGCCTGCCGGGCCGAGAAATGGCCGCGGAAATCCGCGCGCCTGTCGGGCGCCATCTCGATGGTGACACCGATGAGCTGACGGTCGCGTTCCTCGCGCCATTGATCGAAGCGCTGATGGGGCGGCAGGCCATTGGTCGAAAAGGTCAGCATCGGGAAAAATCACTGAGGGAATGAGCCAGACACACACGGGTTGTGACGCAGTTCAACCGAGGTTCGAGGTGCCCGCGATTGCCCTTGCGTCCCTGCACACCCGGTTTGGGCTCCCGCCGCTTGCCCCGCGGCTGCTCCGGAACGAGGCTGTGCCCCACGCCGTTTCACCCCCCGAGGAGCCCCGCCATGAAAGAAGCCGCTGCCGTTGCCGTCATCGACAATCCAGCCGCGCAGCGTTTTGAAGCGAGCGTCGAGGGCCATCTCGCCTTCGCGGACTATCGCATCGCCGGGGGCTCGATCTTTTTCACCCATACCGAGGTGCCGGAGGCGCTCGGCGGTCGCGGCATCGGCTCGGCCCTGATCAAGGCGGGGCTTGCCGCCGCCCGCGAGCGCGGTCTGTCGGTCGTGCCGCTCTGCCCGTTCTTCGCCGCCTGGTTCGGCAAGCATCCGGAGGCTCGCGACCTGCTGCATCCGTCCTACAAGGCGGCGATGGGCGCGTGACCGCCCTCCGGCACAGACGGCTCTGCACCTGCTTTGCCAATGAACGTTCGGCGCTCTAGGCTCGCGCTGTGACCTCAGTGGGGGCTAACCATGATCTACATCGCAGCCATCGGTGTCGCCGCCATCCTGCTCTTGCAGGCGACCGGCATGATCCCTCTGTCCAGCGTCGGCGGACCGCTGACGATCGGCGCGGTCATCATCGGCATCATCCTGGCCGTCGCGATCCACGAAGCCTGGAGCCAGCGGCGCGGCCCGGTCGGCTGGATCGTCAATCTCGTCGTCGCGTTCGTTGGCGGGATGCTCGGCGCGCAGCTCGGCGGCTTCGTCGCATCCATGATCCTTCCCTCCTCGGGTTCGCTGGCGGCGGCCGGTGGCGTGGTCTTTTCCATTGCGCTGGTGGTCAGCGTCCTCAGCGCCGTTGCCGGGGCCTGGGCCGCCATCCAACTGGTCAATCGCTGGCGGCCGGCGCTGGCCCGCTGACGGCCGGCCCGTCGCACCATCCCCTTCGGCCGATTGCCGGTCCTTGGCCAGCCTGCGACTGTGCGGTCTCAACGCCATCGCCCGCGGAGAGACATGATGCCCCGCCACGCGCCCTCGACCCGCCTCATCACCCACGAGGTCTTCAACCAGCCGCCGGACTTTGCGGGGCGGAACCTCTTCACCTCCGATCCGATCCTGTCGCACTGGGCGCTGCGGGAGGGCGGCGACTGGGTCGGCGCGCCGCTCACGGCGCTCGGCGCAGAGCTCGGCCGCGAGGAGGTGCTGGCGGCCGGCGAGGAGGCGAACCGCTATCCGCCGGAGCTCACCGTCTTCGACCGCTATGGCCGGCGCATCGACGAGGTGCGGTTCCATCCGAGCTATCACCGGCTGATGGATCTCGCGATGGAGCATCGCATCCACGCCATCGCCTGGGCCGAGGAGAGGCCGGGCGCCCATGTCGCCCATGCAGCGCTGCTGGCGCTGTTCTCCGAGGTCGAGCAGGGCACGATGTGCCCGATCTCCATGACCTATGCGAGCGTGCCGGCGCTACGCCACCAGAGCGAGGTCGCGGCGCAATGGGTGCCGAAGATCGTCGGCGGCCGCTATGACGCGCCGCTGAGGCCTATCGCCCAGAAGCGCGGCGTCACCATTGGCATGGCGATGACGGAAAAGCAGGGCGGCAGCGACGTGCGCGCCAATACGACGCGCGCCTTCCGGGATGGCGGGGCCTGGCGCCTCGTCGGCCACAAGTGGTTCTGCTCGGCGCCGATGTGCGACGCGTTCCTCACGCTGGCCCAGACCGAGGCGGGGCTGTCGTGCTTCCTCGTGCCGCGCATCAGGCCTGACGGCGAGCGCAACAGCCTCCATGTCATGCGGCTCAAGGACAAGCTTGGGAACAAGTCCAACGCCTCCTCCGAGATCGAGTATCACGACACCCATGCCGTGCTGCTCGGCGAGGAGGGCAGGGGTGTCGCCACCATCATCGAGATGGTCCACCACACCCGCCTCGACACGATCGCCGGAACCATCGGCATCATGCGCATGGCGCTGGCCCAGGCGCACCATCACGTCGCCAACCGCCGCGCCTTCCAGAAGACGCTGATCGACCAGCCGGCCATGCGGGCTGTCGTGGCGGATCTCGCGCTCGAATATGAGGCGGCCGTGGCGCTGACCATGCGGGTCGCCCGGGCCTTCTCCGGAACCTCCGAGCACGAGCGCGCCTTCGCGCGGCTTGCGGTGGCCGTCTCGAAATACTGGCTCACCAAGCGCAACCCGAACTTCGTCTATGAATGCATGGAGTGCCATGGCGGCGCCGGCTATGTGGAGGAAAGCCCCTTGCCGCGGCTGTTCCGCGAGAGCCCGCTCAACGCCATCTGGGAGGGCTCGGGCAATGTCATCGCCCTCGACATCCTGCGCACGCTTCAGCGCGAGCCGGCGGCGCGCGAGGCCTTCGCGGCGGAGGTGATGGCGGCGCGGGGGCAGAGCCCGATCCTCGACACGGCCATCGATGATCTCTTCGGGCTCTTGAAGCGCGTCCCGGCGGAGGCCGATGCCCGGCGGATCGCCGAGCGCATGGCGCTGGTGCTGCAGGCCGTGCTTCTGGTGCAGGGCGCGCCGGCGGCGGTGGCCGATGCCTTCATCGCCACCCGGCTCGGAGCGGAGGGCGGCCGCAGCTTCGGCGTCCTGCCGGCGGCGGCCGATGTGACGGCGATCCTTGCGCGTGTCGCCGCCTGATCCAAGGGCTGGCGCGATCGTGACATGGGCCGGATGGAGCAGCGCTTGACCGCCCCTGCCGCTTCGGGCATCGCTCATGCCCCGTGGTGCGGTGCGGCAGGCGGAGCCCATCGGCCCCCAGGAGAGTGGCATGAACAGCCTTCCGCAGACCGTCGTGTTCGACGCCGATGACGAGGAGACCTTCGTCCCCGCTCTCGGCGAGACTCATGCCTCCCGTGTCAAGGCGATCCTCAAGGCGCATCCGGAGATCCGCGGTCTCATCGGCCGCAATCCCTGGACCGCGGCGATCATGGCGCTGTATGTCTCGACCCAGCTCGGCCTCGCCGCCGTGTTCGGCTGGGCGGGCCTGTCCTGGTGGTGGCTGGCGCTCATCGTCGCCTATGGCTTCGGCGCCTTCCTCAACCACGCGCTCTACGTCGTCATGCACGACGCCACCCACAATCTCATCTTCCGCAGCCGCTTCGCCAACCGCCTCGTGCTGCTGGCGGCCGACTTTCCCTCGGTCCTTCCCGGCGCCATGGGCTTCCGCTCCTGCCACCTCGCCCATCACTCCTATCTCGGCGAGATGGAGCGGGACACCGACGTCCCCTCGGCATGGGAGGCCCGGCTCGTCGGCCATTCCGCCTGGCGCAAGGCGATGTGGTTCCTGTTTTTCCCCGTCTTCCAGCTGCTGCGGGTGACGCGGGTGCGCGGTGTGGTGCCGATGGACGGCTGGGCCATCGCCAACTATGCCGCCAATGCGGCGGTCGCCCTCGGCCTCGCCTATGCCTTCGGCTGGAATGCCGTGGTCTATCTCCTCGCCTCGTTCTGGTTCGCCCTCAGCCTCCATCCGCTCGGGGCGCGCTGGGTGCAGGAGCATTTCACCGGTGACGAGCAGCACGACACGGCCAATTATTACGGCCCGCTCAACGGCATCGCGCTGAACATCGGCTATCACAACGAACACCACGATTTTCCGTCGATTCCGTGGAACCGGCTGCCCGAAGTGACGCGGATCGCGCCGGAATTCTACCTGACGCTGCCCTCGCACCGATCCTGGACGAAGCTGCTCATCACCTTCATCCTCGATCCGAAGCACTCGCTCTGGACCCGCACGGTGCGCCCGGACCCGGCTTCCGCCGCCTGACGTCTGTCCGCGGCAGCCGCCTTCCTGCGCAGACATGGCCTAGACCATCGGGACGAATGGTCGTCGCCGGCAAATGTTCTATGTTGTCCTAAGGGAAATTCCGGCTGGCTGTGGATCCCGTCCGCGGCCTTGCCCAGTCAGGGACAGGCGGGTCCATGCTGCGGGTCATCATCGTTTTCGGTTTGCTGGCGGTCATCGGAGGGGTCGCGACCTGGCGCCCTGATCTCGCCGAGAAGGCCTATCACCAGGCGCAGGCCCTGATTGGCCAGGGCGGCGGCCAGCAGGCCGCTGCGCCCCAAGGGCAGCAGGCCCGGCGCCCCGCGGGACCGCCGCCCGTCTCCGTCACGCTCGGCCGCGTCGAGCGCCGCACCATGCCGATCGAGGTCGAGGCGGTGGGCACCGTCCAGCCCATCGCCGCGCTGCAGATCAAGTCGCGCCTCGACACGCAGGTCGCGCAGGTCCATGTCGCCGAGGGCGCCTCGGTGAAGGAGGGCGACCTGCTCTTCACCCTCGACGACCGGGTGCTGAAGGCCCAGCTCGCCCAGATCGAGGCGCAGATCCTGCGCACCAAGGCGCAGCTCGAACAGGCCGTGCGCGACCGGGAACGCGCCATCGACCTCTCCCGCCGCAATGTCGGCACCGATGTCGCCCGCGACAACGCCATCACCAACGTCAAGGCCGTCGAGGCGCAGCTCGCCTCCGACGAGGCGAACCGCAACTCCATCGCCACGCAGCTGAGCTACACCCAGATCCGCGCGCCCATCTCCGGCCGCATCGGCTCCATCCCCGCCAAGCCCGGCGCCTTCGTGCGCTCGGCCGATGTGGCGGCGATGACCACGATCAACCAGATCGACCCGATCTACATCGCCTTCGCCGTGCCGCAGACGACCTTCTTCGAAATGCGCGCGATGGTGCAGGACGACCCGACCCGCATCCGGGTCGAGGCCCGCGCCGGCAACCGCACGGCGAGCGGGTCCATCGCCTTCGTCGAGAACCAGGTCGACCTCACCACCGGCACGGTGACCGCCAAGGCGCTGATGCAGAACGGCGCCGAGCAGCTCTGGCCCGGCGCCTTCGTGCCGGTGAGGGTCACTCTCGGCACCCAGACTGACGCGGTCGTCGTGCCGGTCATGGCCCTGCAGGTCGGCCAGCGCGGCTCCTATGTCTTCACGGTGAAGGATGGCCGCGCCGCGGTCGCCCACGTCAAGGTCGCTCGCACCATGGGTGACGTCGCCGTCATCAGCGAGGGCCTTTCCGGTGGCGAGCAGGTGATCACCTCCGGTCAGCTGCGCATCGCCAATGGTGTCGCGGTGACCGAGCGAGCAGCCGGCACGGCCGAGGCGCCCGCCGCCCGCGATCCGCAGAGCTGAGGGGAGCACGCCATGATCTCGGAGCTCTGCATCCGCCGTCCCGTCATGACCATCCTGCTGATGGTCTCCTTCCTCGCCGCCGGCATGTTCGGCTACCGGCAGCTGCCGGTGGCGGCCATTCCGCGCGTCGACTTCCCCACGATCCAGGTCACGGCGCAGCTGCCGGGCGCCAGCCCGGAGACCATGGCCTCGTCGGTGGCCCTGGTCCTCGAGAAGCAGTTCTCGACCATTGCCGGCGTCACCTCGATGACCTCGACCTCGTCGCTCGGCAACACCTCCATCGTGCTGCAGTTCGACCTCAACCGCTCCATCGACGGCGCCGCCCTCGACGTGCAGTCGCAGATCTCGACCGCCATGCGCCGCCTGCCGGCCGAGCTGACGACGCCGCCGAGCTTCAGGAAAGTGAACCCGGCCGACCAGCCGGTGATCTTCCTCGCCATTTCGTCGGATCTCGCGCGCCTGTCGGATGTCGACCGCTTCGCCAACTCCACCATCCTGCCGCGCATCGCCTCGCTGCCCGGTGTCGCCCAGGTGCAGATTTTTGGTACGCAGAAATATGCGGTGCGCGTGCGGGCAGACCTCGACCAGCTCGCCGCCCGCGGCCTGACGCTCGCCGACCTGCAGACCGCGCTCACCAACGCCAATTCGAACCGTCCGCTCGGCTCGGTCAACGAGGGCGGTCGTGCCGCGATCCTCGACGCCACCGGCCCGCTGATGCGCGCTGCTGAATATGGCCCGGTGATCGTTGCCTGGCAGAACGGCGCGCCGGTGCGCGTCTCCGACGTCGCGTCACCCATCGACGGCGTCGAGAATGACCGCATCGCTGCCTGGCTCAACGGCAAGCGCGGCATCGTCCTCGCCGTGCAGCGCCAGCCCGACGCCAACACTGTCGAGGTGGTGGATCGGGTGCGCGCGATGCTGCCGCAGATCCGCCAGGAGGCTCCGGCCTCCTACGAGGTCAGCGTGCTGAACGACCGCTCCATCTCCATCCGCGAGTCCGTCGCCGACGTGCAGTTCACGCTGGCGCTGGCGGCGCTGCTCGTCATCATCGTTATCTGGTTCTTCCTGAAGAGCTGGCGTGCGACGCTGATCCCCGCCGCGGCGCTGCCGATCTCCATCGTCGGCACCTTCGCGGTGATGCATGTGCTCGGCTATTCGATCGACAACATCTCGCTGCTCGCCCTGACCCTGGCGGTGGGCTTCGTCGTCGACGACGCCATCGTTATGCTCGAGAACATCATGCGCCATATCGAGGAGGGCATGGACCCCTTCCAGGCGGCGCTGGTCGGCTCGCGCGAGGTGGGCTTCACCATCATCTCCATGACCATCTCGCTGGTCGCGGTGTTCATCCCCGTCCTGTTCATGGGCGGCGTGGTCGGCCGTATGTTCGCGCAGTTCGGCGTGGTCATCTCGGTGGCCATCCTGATCTCCGGCGTCGTGTCGCTGACGCTGACGCCGATGCTGTGCTCGCGCGTCCTCAAGCCGATCGATCACAATCATCGGCCGATATTCCTGCTGCGCTGGTTCGAGGCCTTCTTCACCGCGGTCACCCGCGGCTACGGCTGGTCGGTGCGCAAGGTCGTGGGCGTCCCGGTCATCATGCTCTGCGTGACGCTCGGCACGTTCGGCCTGACCTACGTCCTGTTCCGCGATATCCCCAAGGGCTTCTTCCCGATCGAGGATAACGGCCTCATCACCGCCGCCACGATCGCCCCGGATGACGCCTCCTTCGCCACCATGGTGGAGCGCACGCAGGCACTCGCCGCGGCGATCCGCAAGGATCCCGATGTCGCCCTGGTCATGGCCAATGCCGGCGGCGGCAATGCCGCCAACACGCAGAATGCCGGCCGCCTGTTCATCACCCTGCGCGACAAGCCCGAGCGCAAGGACTCGATCCAGGTGGTCATCAGTCGCCTGCGTCGGCTGGCTGGCGAGGTTCCGGGCATCCAGATCTTCTTCGTACCGGTCCAGTCGATCAATGTCGGCGCGGTGCAGAGCCGGTCGCAGTACCAGTACACGCTGACCAGCCCCGACCTTGAGCAGCTGCGCCATTACGCCCAGCTGGTCGAGGCGAAGATGCGCACGCTGCCGGGCATCCTCGACGTCAATTCGGACCTGCAGATGCGGGCCCGTTCGACCGTCGTCGACGTCAACCGTGACGCTGCCTCGCGGCTCGGCGTCAATGCCGACCAGGTGCGCTCGACGCTCTACTCGGCCTTCGGTGCGCGGCAGGTCTCGACCATCTATGCCTCGGAGGACACCTACCAGGTCATCCTGGAGGCCGATCCGAAGTTCAATGACACGACCACCATGCTCCGCCGCCTGACGGTGCGATCCTCGACGGGCGCCATCGTCCCGCTCGACGCAGTTGCGACGCTGCGCGAACAGCCGACGGCGCTGACCGTCGGCCACCTCGCACAGTTGCCGTCGGTGACCGTGTCGTTCAACCTGCCGCCGGGCATCGCGCTCTCTGAGGCGGTGACGCGGATCGAGGCGGCGGCCCGCGAGGTCGGCCTGCCGGCAACCGTCGCCACGAGCTTCCAGGGCACCGCCCAGTTGTTCCAGCAGGCGGTGGCCAACCAGGGCCTGCTGCTCTTCGCGGCGGTGCTGGTGATCTACATCATCCTCGGCATCCTCTACGAGAGCTTCATCCACCCGCTGACCATCCTGTCGGGCCTGCCGTCCGCCGGTATCGGCGCGCTGCTGACGCTGCAGCTCACCGGCTTCGACCTCTCGGTCATCGCCATGATCGGCCTCGTCATGCTCATCGGCATCGTCAAGAAGAACGCCATCATGATGGTCGACTTCGCCATCGAACGGCGACAGCAAGGCGTGTCGGCGAAGGAGGCGATCATCGAGGCCGCGGTGCTGCGCTTCCGCCCGATCATGATGACGACGCTTTGCGCCATCCTCGGCGCCGTGCCGATCGCCATCGGCCACGGCGCGGGCGCCGAACTGCGCATGCCGCTGGGTGTGGCGGTGGTCGGCGGCCTCGCGGTATCGCAGCTCCTGACCCTCTACATCACGCCGGTCGTCTACCTGATGTTCGACGGTCTCGCGACCTGGCTGTCGCGTCGCGGTAACGCGCCGGAGACGGCCACCGCCGAGGCCGGTGCCGGTGTGCGCCAGCCGGCGGAGTGACGCAACGAGGTGGTCGCGGGGCTGTGACCGGCCCCGCGGCTTGTGCCAATTGACAGACAAGGCGCCGGGGCCCTACGCCTGTCGTCCATGTCGCGTATAGCCGTCATCGCCGACGACCACGGAATGTATCGCATGGGCCTCGCCTTCACGCTGAAGGACAGGCTCGGCTTTGACGACGTCGAGGAGGCCGCCTCGCTGGACGAGGCCCTGTCGCGCCTCGGCGAGACCGACGACATCGCCCTCGCCATTTTCGACCTGTCCATGCCGGGGATGCAGAGCGCCGCCTCGCTGGCCGCGGTGCGCGAATGCTATCCGGACCTGCCCATCGCTGTCGTCAGGGGGGCGGGCCGCCCCCCCCCCCGGCGGGCCGCCCCCCCCCCCGGGGGGGAAGGCGTTTTGCCCCAGGGCCCCCGGGGACACCC
>NZ_JAPZTZ010000034.1 GCF_027532945.1 Phreatobacter sp. | reverse complement strand
CCGCGGGCGTACGACGCCGGCGAACTTCTCGGCCCGTCAGGACCTCACTCTTCGCATTGTGACCAGTCATAATACCGACATTACTCCTACCTCTTAGCAAAGTGGGAGACCCTGTCCGGGCACTTAAGGGGCTAATTCATGCAGCTCGCTGACAGCGCATGTCAGCTTTGGTGAGAATGACGCCCGGAAGCCGGCAAGACACGGCAAGGCAAGCCCATGGCACGGGGCCGCACCAAGCATGGCCGGGATGTCAAGACATCTGGGAAATCTGGCGCACCCGACACGATTCGAACGTGTGACCTTTGCCTTCGGAGGGCAACGCTCTATCCAGCTGAGCTACGGGTGCAGGCCGTGCGACGTGTTTAGCGGATCGTTCGGCGCGCCGCAATCGGGGAAGGGCGTCGCGATGCGTCGCGGGGGCCTTGGGATCCCCCAAGCGCCGCCGATCCCAAAGCGCATACCGATCCCCAAGCCCACGCAATCCTCGCGAGCGCCCGACACGAGCCCAGCGGCAAGACACCGCTGCCCCTGAAGGCCGCGCAATCCCCCACGACCATTGCCAGTCACCGCGCACCGCCGCTAGAACGCGTAGGGAGGCCCTCCTGACGGAGGAACCAGCGCCGGCAAGAGCGCAGAGGGGCAGAGATGGGACGTTTCGGGAGGCTGGCGGCCATCGTCGCCCTGGTCGTGTTCGGGCTTGGCGCGGCCGCTGAACCCGCCTTCGCCGCGGCGGCGCTGGACGGGCGTGGCATGAGCCTCCTGTGGTGCCTGCCCTTCGCCGGGCTGCTGCTCTGCATCGCCACCGGCCCGGTCTTCTATCCCCATCTCTGGGAGCACCATTACGGCAAGATCGCCGCCTTCTGGGCTGCGCTGGTCGCTGTTCCGCTTCTCGTCCTGGTGCCGACGGACCAGGCGCTCGGCGCCCTCGTCTTCACCATGCTGGCGGAGTACCTGCCCTTCATCATCCTGATCTTCGCGCTCTACACCATTGCCGGAGGCATCCTCGTCACCGGCAACATCCACGGCGCGCCGGGCACCAATACCGCCATCCTCGCCATCGGCGCGGTGCTGGCGAGCTTCGTCGGCACGACGGGCGCCTCGATGATCATGATCCGCCCGATCATCCGCGCCAATGACGACCGGGTGCACAATGTCCATGTCGTGGTGTTCTTCATCTTCATCGTCTCGAACTGCGGCGGCGCGCTCACCCCGCTCGGCGATCCGCCGCTCTTCGTCGGCTTCCTGAAAGGCGTCGACTTCTTCTGGACGACCCGCGCCCTCTTCACCGAGACGGTGATCGTCCTCGCCGCGCTGCTGGCCATCTTCTATGGTCTCGACACCTGGCTCTACCGGAAGGAAGGCCGCGTGAAGCCCGACCCGACGCCGGACTCGCGCGTCGGCGTGAAGGGTCTCGAGATGCTGGCGCTGATCGGCGTCGTCGTCGCCGCCATCCTGCTGCGCGGCTACTGGAAGCCCGGCATCGACTTCAAGCTCGCCGGCGTCGCCTTCCCGCTCCAGGACATCATCTCCAACGCCATCATGCTGGCCGGCGGCCTCGCCTCGCTGAAGCTCGCCAATCCCATCTTCCGCGAGCAGAACGGCTTCTCCTGGGGCCCGGTGAAGGAGGTGGCGAAGCTCTTCGCCGGCATCTTCATCTGCATCGTGCCGGTCATCGCCATCCTGGCGGCAGGGCGGAACGGCGCCCTTGCTCCCCTCGTCGCCCTGGTCACCAACCCTGACGGCACCCCGGATAACGTCATGTATTTCTGGCTGACGGGCGCGCTGTCCTCGTTCCTCGACAACGCCCCGACCTATCTCGTCTTCTTCGAGCTCGCCGGCGGCGACCCGAAAGTGCTGATGGGGCCGCTCGGCGTCACGCTTGCCGCCATTTCCACGGGCGCGGTCTACATGGGCGCCAACAGCTACATCGGCAACGCGCCGAACTTCATGGTCTATGCCATCGCCAAGGACATGGGCGTGAAGATGCCCTCCTTCTTCGGCTACATGGTCTGGTCGGTGGCGATCCTCATTCCCATCTTCGTCGTGGTGACGCTGCTCTTCTTCGTCCGTGGCGCGCCGCTGGCGGGCTGGTAGTCTCGCGTCGCGCCCGCCCCCCGAGGGAGACGATTCGGACCGGCCATGCTCCGCTTTCCCCTTCGCCTCCTCGGCTTCCTGCTGATGGCCGCCGGCTTCGTGCTGGTGGTCATCGACGGCACCCGCTCCATTGCCGGCCAGCGGCTGATCGTCACCTCGCTGGCCGAGGTCTGGCGGTCCATCCATGCCGAGAGCCTGACACGCGTCGAAACGGTGCTGCGGGCGCAGGAACCCGACTGGCTCTGGGACCCCGCGGCCTTGACCGTGATCGGCTGGCCGGCCGCCGCCGCCGGTCTCATCCTCGGCGCGCTGCTCATGTGGGTGGGGCGTAGCCGCCGGCCTCAGATCGGCATGGTCGGCCGGCGCTGACGCGTCAGGCGAGAACCACCTCGAAACGGAAACGGGGCAGGTCCGCCGGCTCGCGGCGGGCCGTCACCGCATCGCGGGCGGCATCCCCGCCCAGGCGGCTGAACAGAAAATCGCGGGCGTTCATCGCCACGCCCGGAAAATACATCTGCGTGACGAACTCCGGCCGGCCTTCCGCCACCACGCGGAAATGGATGTGCGGCGTGCGCTGGAAGCGGCCCGAGCCGTAGAAGCGCGGCATGATGGTCCGGAAGAGATACTCGCCGCCGGCGGCGGTGCGCACGGCACCGAACCCCTGGAAGTTCGGGTCCGCTGGCCCGGCGTTTTCATCGGGATGGTGATAGCGGCCCTGGTGATCGGCCTGCCAGATCTCGACCAAAGCGCCCCCGAGGGGCCCGGAGCGGGCCGAGAGCACCCGCCCGTGTACCTCGATGATCTCGCCTGTGGCCCGTCCGGAGCGCCCTTTCACCTCCGTCAGGTCAATGTCGGAATCGGTTGGCTTGGCGACCGGATAATAGGGCCCCACCATCTGCGGGGGTGTCGCGATCACGGTTGCACCGAGCGGCCTCACGAGGAGCATGAGGGCGGGCGCAGCGACCAGGCCGCGGCGGCTAAGGCTGACCAGAGAAGCGGCAGTCGGTGCAGGCGCCATGGCAAAGTCCTTGTCCTTCCGTTACGAAAGGACAGGCCCGAATAGGGGGCAACCCACGAACCGGTGATGAGCGCAATGATCACGCAGCCGTGTTGCTTTTTCGCGCAGGGCTCCCATGTTCCCGGCACGCCGCGGCTGGAGTAACGTGAGGCCCGTCCGGCGCGAATGAGGGGGCATCGAGGAGGTATCCATGTTCGGATTTCGCAAGAAGCTCTCCCTGCCCACCCCTGCCGAGGCCCTGTCCGGCCGCATGCAGGCCATCCCCACCGCCGAGCGGCACTTCGTCAACGACCGCCCGCTGAAGGGACCCTTCCCGGAGGGGCTTGAGACCATCGTCGTCGGTCTCGGCTGTTTCTGGGGCGCCGAGCGCAAGTTCTGGCAGCTGCCGGGTGTCTTCGTCACGGCGGTCGGCTATGCGGCGGGCGTCACCCCCAACCCCACCTACGAGGAGGTCTGCTCCGGCATGACCGGCCACAACGAGGTGGTGCTGGTGGTCTATGACCCCGCGCAGGTCTCCACCGAGCAGGTGCTCGCCACCTTCTGGGAGAGCCACGACCCCACCCAGGGCATGCGCCAGGGCAACGATGTGGGCACGCAATATCGCTCCGGCATCTATGTGACGAGCGAGGCGCAGCGCGTCGCCGCCGAGGCCTCCAAGGCGGCCTATGGCAAGGCGCTGGCGGCCCGCGGCTATGGCCCGGTCACGACGGAAATCCTCTCCGCCGGGCCGTTCTTCTACGCCGAGGACTACCACCAGCAGTACCTGGCCAAGAACCCACACGGCTATTGCGGCCTTGGCGGCACCGGCGTCTCCTGCCCGATCGGCACCGGGGTCGCTGCGTGAAGCCGGTGGCCGAGGCACGGGATCTTGCCCGTGCGGCGGGGGCCCACGCCCGCGCCGCCGGGCGTCTTCTCGCCACCGAGGCCGACCATGTCCGGGCGGTGCACCTTGCCCGCCGCCACATCAAGCGGGCGCGCAGTCTCCTGCGCGCCCTGAAGCCCCTCGCCAAGCCCGCCGTCGAGCGCGAGAACGGCTTTCTGCGCGCCTTCGCCCACACGCTCGCCCCTCTGCGCGACGCCCATGCGCTGGAGGAAGCCGCCCGTGCTGTCGGCGCCCGCGGCAATGGTGCGGCCGGCAGTGAGCGAGTGGACCTTACCGCCCTCGGGCGCGCGCTACAGCGACAGGCACGGGTCATCGCCCGCCTCGCCCCCGAGGATGCTCCGAAGCACTATCTCGCCAGGACGGTCGCCCGCGCCTACCGCAAGGCGCGCGAGGCCTATCGCGCCTACGAGGCGGCCCCGCATGACGAGGAACCGCTGCACGAGGCCCGCAAGCGCATCAAGGACTGCCTGCATCTGGTGGAGGCGCTCGACGCGGTGCGCCCGCGCGGTAGCGCCCCGAAGCCCGGCAAGCTCGACCGTCTGGGTGAACTGATGGGTGCCATCCGCGACCTCGACCTGCTCTCCCGCCGCATCGAGCGCAACGAGGCGGGCCACGCCAAGCTCGCCCGCATCGCCGCCCGCCATGTGCGCCTCGCCCGCGAGGTGACGCGGGTCGGCGCCACCGTCTTCGACGCGAAGCCGTCGCGCGTGGAGGCCGCCTGGCGCCGGGCCGGCACATGACCCCAAGGTCGTCCACGATCAACGACTGGCGGGCCATGACGCCCATGGACCTGCCGGCGGTCCTCGCCATTGCCGACGCCGTCCATCCCGACTTCCCCGAGGACGCCGCCATCTTCGCCGAACGGCTCGCCCTTCACCCCGCCGGCTGCCGGGTGCTTGATCGCGATGGCACCATTCTCGCCTATGTGCTGAGCCACCCCTGGGCAGCCGAGAGCTGCCCGCCGCTGAACCGGCTCCTCGGCGCCCTGCCCGATCCCGCCGGCAGCTACTACATCCACGACCTCGCGCTCCTGCCCGCCGCCCGCGGCAGCGGCGCAGCGCCCGCCATCGTCGCGGCGCTGGCGGAGCACGCAGCCGGTCTAGGTCTAGCCAGCATGGGCCTCGTGGCGGTGAACGGCTCGGCCAGCTTCTGGCGCCGCCAGGGCTTCGCCGAGGCTGAGGTCCCCGCCCTGTCGTCCAAGCTCGCAAGCTATGGTCCGGACGCGCGATTCATGCTGCGCGAGCTCGCCACGGGCCTTCGCCCATCTGCCACCGTGACATCGGCCTCATAATCTGCATCATGCCGCAACTTTCGGGGGCCGCCTGCGGCAACCACCCCCGCGACAGGGACGCGCGTGTCATGAGTGCCTTTTCGCTCGCCGATCTGGAGGCGATCGTCGCCAGCCGCGCCGCGGCTCCGGCGGCCGAGAGCTACACCGCCGCATCGCTCGCCAAGGGCCCGGTCCACTGCGCCCGCAAGTTCGGCGAGGAGGCGATCGAGGCCATCATCGCGGCGACCGAGGGCGATCATGCCGGCCTCGTCGCCGAGAGCGCCGACGTGCTCTACCACCTGCTCGTCGTCTGGCGCGCCCGCGGCATCGGCCTCGACGAGGTCATGGCCGAGCTCGCCCGCCGCACCACCCAGTCGGGTCATGCCGAGAAGGCATCCCGCCCCAAGGTTTCCTGAGGCGAGGACCCTCACATGCCCGCAAGCCTCGCCGCTGCCGCCGTCGCCGAACCCGAGAACGGAAACCCCTCCCCCTACCGGGTCTTCTCCCGCGCCGAATGGGCGGAGAAGCGCGCCGACACGCCGATGACCCTGACGCCGGAGGAGGTGGTGAAGCTGCGCTCCTTCACCGACAAGCTCTCCATCGAGGAGGTCGAGGCGATCTACCTGCCGGTCTCGCGCCTCCTGTCCTTCTACGTCGCGGCCCAGCAGAAGCTGTCGCGCGCCTCGCAGTCCTTCCTCGGCGCCAAGGATGTGAAGATCCCCTTCGTCATCGGCGTCGCCGGCTCGGTGGCGGTCGGCAAGTCGACCACCTCGCGCGTCCTCCAGGCGCTGCTGTCGCGCTGGTCCAACACGCCGAAGGTCGATCTCGTCACCACCGACGGCTTCCTCTTCCCCAATGCCCATCTCGAGCGCGAGGGGCTGATGAAGAAGAAGGGCTTTCCCGAGAGCTATGACACCAAGGCGCTGCTGCGCTTCCTCGCGGCGGTGAAGGCGGGCGAGCGCCATGTGCGCGCCCCCATCTATTCCCACCTCGTCTATGACGTGGTGCCCGGCGCCTCGGTCGAGGTCGACCGACCGGACATCCTCATCGTCGAGGGGCTGAACGTGCTGCAGACCGGCCGCCCGCCGCGCGAGGGCAAGGCCATCCCCTTTGTCTCCGACTATTTCGACTTCTCGATCTTCATCGATGCGGAGGAGGAGGTGCTGGAGCGCTGGTATCTCGACCGCTTCATGCGCCTGCGCGAGACGGCCTTCCGCGACCCGCAGAGCTATTTCCGCCGCTATGCCGAGAAGTCGGATTTCGAGGCGATGAAGACGGCGCTGGCCCTGTGGTACGGCATCAACCTCGTCAACCTGCGCGACAACATCCTGCCGACCCGCCACCGCGCCAAGCTCATCCTGAAGAAGGAGAGCGACCACCGCATCGAGAGCGTCAGCCTCCGGCGGGTGTGAGGGGCGAGCAATGGGCCTGCATGACTGAAGTGCGTCCTTCGAGGCTCGCCTTTCAGGCTCGCACCTCAGGATGAGGAGGGTGGTGCGCCGCTCGTCGGGATGGAGCACCCGCGTTGCACGGCATTCCGATATGCAGGACACCACGTACCTCATCCTGAGGTGCGAGCCTGAAAGGCGAGCCTCGAAGGGCGCGCTGTCTCCCTGCATCCAGCCCCATTCCCCCACCGGCGGAGATGACAGCCCCGCGCGCCTCCGCTAGCTCTCCTCGCGACACCAGCCCCGAACGAGGACACCCATGGCCAGCTACGAGACCCTCATCGTCGAGACCCGCGGCAAGGTGGGCCTCGTCACGCTCAACCGGCCGAAGGCCCTCAACGCCCTCAATAGCCAGCTGATCGCCCAGCTCAACACCGTCCTCGACGGCTATGAGCGCGATGCGGGCATCGGCTGCATCGTCATCACCGGCTCGGAGAAGGCCTTCGCCGCCGGCGCCGACATCATGGAGATGAAGGACAAGACCTATCCCGAGAGCTATCTCGAGGACTTCATCACCTCCTGGGACCGCGTCGCCCAGCGCCGCAAGCCGATGATCGCCGCGGTCGCCGGATTCGCCCTCGGCGGCGGCTGCGAGCTCGCCATGATGTGCGACTTCATCCTCGCCGCCGACACCGCGAAGTTCGGCCAGCCCGAGATCAAGCTCGGCGTCATGCCGGGCGCCGGCGGCACGCAGCGCCTCACCCGCTTCGTCGGCAAGTCCAAGGCGATGGAAATGTGCCTCACCGGCCGCATGATGGATGCCGCGGAGGCCGAGCGCGTCGGCCTCGTCTCGCGCGTCATCCCGGCCGCCGAGCTGGTGGAGGAGGCCGTGAAGGTCGCCTCCCAGATCGCCGACATGTCCCTGCCGACCGTCATGATGACCAAGGAATCGGTCAACCGGTCCTACGAAACGACCCTTGCGGAGGGCATCCGTTTCGAGCGCCGCGTGTTCCACGCCATGTTCGCTCTGGCTGACCAGAAAGAGGGCATGGGCGCCTTCGCCGAGAAGCGGAAGCCGGCCTTCAAGAACCGCTGAAACGCATGGCTGCCGGGCATTCCGGACGCGCGCAGGAGCCCTGCGGGCGGACGGGATGGCGCGGCCGCCGGTTTGGTCTCACATCGGGGCTTCACGAGGCATTCCTCGGAGGTTTCGTCATGACCGTCTCTCTGGCCGATGTCGTCACGGCCCATGCGAGCCGCTATCTCCAGCAGCTCTGCAAGCACTGGAGCCACAAGTTCTCCGTCTCCTTCGACGAGAAGCAGGGCAAGGTGCCCTTCAGCGAGGACGCCGCCCTGGTGCTCAGCGCCAATGGCGACGTGCTGAGCCTGCGCCTGGAAGCACCGGTGGACCGCATCCCCACCCTCGAGGAGGTCGTCGCCGATCACCTCAAGCGCTTCGCCTTCCGCGAGGACGACTTGCGGATCGATTGGCAACCCATCGGCTGATCCGCCGCGGCGAGAAGGCCTCTCGCCGCGCCGCAGCATTCTGTGGCAGCATGATCCCCGCCGGGCCTATCGCCCGGATGAGGGAGGCCCGCCAATGACCTTCGTCTCCGACCTCCTGGCTTCGGTGTCGCGCCGCAGCCGCGAGCTCATCGGGCTCAAGGCGGTGGAAACCCCGCCACGCCATGCCGCCGACGTCACCGCCCTCGCCCGCACCCTGCTCTCCCGCCGTGGCGAGGCGTCCGGTACGGCCGTCGCCCGCGCCATCCTCGACGCCTACCGCCTGCTCGATGCACCGGGCCGCCTCGCCGTGCTGCGCGACCTTTCCGGCGGCTTCGGCGCCGACCGCGCCAAGCTCGACGCGGCCATCGCCGCCTACCAGGCCGATCCCTCGCCGGCCTGTGCCGCGACCCTCCACGCCGCCGCCGAGCCGCGCCGCCAGGAGCTCATCCGCCGCCTGAACCTTGCTCCTCGCGGCACGCTGGACCTCGTCCGCCTGCGCGACGACCTGCTGGCGCATCTGCCCGACAATGCCGATCTGAAGGTGCTGGACGATGACCTCGTCCACCTCTTCTCGTCCTGGTTCAACAGGGGGTTCCTGGTCGTGAGGCGCATCGACTGGTCGACGCCGGCCAATATCCTCGAAAAGATCATCCGCTACGAGGCGGTGCACGAGATCCGCGACTGGGACGACCTGCGCCGCCGCCTCCAGCCGGAGGACCGGCGCTGCTACGCCTTCTTCCATCCCCGGCTCGAGGACGAACCGCTCATCTTCGTCGAGGTGGCGCTGACCGCCGAGATTCCCGGCGCCATCGGCCCGCTCATCGCCGAGGAAGGCACGCCGCTCGCCGCCGACGACGCCCGCGTCGCGGTGTTCTATTCCATCTCCAACTGCCAGACGGGCCTCGCCGGCATCTCCTTCGGCTCGCTGCTCATCAAGCAGGTGGTGGAGGAGCTGAAGCGCGAACTGCCGAAGCTCACGACCTTCGTGACGCTCTCGCCCGTGCCCGGCTTCGCCAAGTGGCTGGCGAAAGAGCGCAAGACCGAAACCGGCTTTCTCCTCGACGACGAGCGGCAGCTTCTCGACGCGCTCGATGCGCCGGACTGGCGGGCCGACAGCCTGCGCGCCCAGAAGATCGACAAGCTGCTGGCGCGCTGCGCCGCCCGCTACTTCCTCACCGCCAAATCCAGCGGCAACCGGCCGCTCGATCCCGTGGCGCGCTTCCATCTCGGCAATGGCGCGCGGCTGGAGCGCATCAACACCGGAGCGGACCTGTCCGAGGCAGGCCTGCGCCAGTCCCATGGCGTGATGGTCAACTATCTCTACGACCTCGGCCGTATCGAGGAGAACCACGAGGCTTATGCCGAGCGGCGCGAGATCGTCGCGGCAGGGCCGGTGAAGAAGCTCGCCGATCAGAAGGGATAGGCGCTGGCCCGGCACTGTCCGGCCTGCCGAGTGCCGTTGCCCCTCTAGCCCCTCGTAACGTCCCGGTGATCGCTGCAACCAAATCGCCTCGCGGACCGTTCCCGCTGCAGCCGCTGCCGCAGGAGCCCTGATTGACCACGTCCCATCCCACCCGCCGAGCTCTCGTTGCCGGCGCCCTCTCGAGCCTCGCCGCACCCGCCCTCGCCGAGGGCCTGCCGACCCGCGACATCGCCTTCGGGCCCCATCCGCGCCAGAAGCTCGACATTTACCTGCCGTCCGGCCCGGTCTCACGGGCGCCGGTGGCCTTCTTCATCTATGGCGGTTCCTGGTCGAGCGGCGACAAGGGCACCTATGGCTTCGTCGGCGATGCCTTCGCCTCGCGCGGCTTCATCACGGTGATCGCCGACTATCGGCTGGTCCCCGAGGTGCGCTTTCCATCCTTCATCGAGGATGGCGCAACGGCGCTCGCCACCGTTCGCGCCACGATCGGCCGCTATGGCGGCGATGCCGACCGCCTCCACCTCATCGGCCATTCCGCCGGCGCCTACAACGCCATGATGCTGGCGCTCGATCCACGCTATCTCGCCAGCGCCGGCGTGCCACGCTCCGCCATCCGTGCCGCGGCCGGCCTCTCCGGCCCCTACGACTTCCTGCCCCTCGACGTCCAGGCGACCCGCGCCGCCTTCGGCAATGCCCGCAATCCTGCCGAGACGCAGCCCGTGAACCTCGTCCGGCGCGGCGCACCGCGCATCTTCCTCGGCACGGGCACGGCCGACACCACTGTCCTTCCCCGCAACACCGACGCGCTCGCGGCCCGGCTGCAGGCAACAGGGGTCCCCGTGACGGTCCGCAAATATGAGGGTGTCGGCCATGCCGGCACGGTCCTCGCGCTGGCTCCGCTGCTGCGCTTCACACCGGTGCTGGATGACGTCAGCCGCTTTTTTGCCGGCTGAGGACCGGTGGACAGGGCGTAACAGCATTACCTGTCTCACCCAACCGTGTCTTGGTGACGGCCGCGCCGCGTCCCTAGGCTTTCCCCGAGATGCCGCCGTGGAACAAGGCATCGCGTCCGGGGAGGACACCATGACAAAGATCCTGACCATCGCCCTCGCGGGGGCCTGCGCCTCCATGCTCACCGCCGGAGCGGCCGTGGCGCAGCAGGCACCGCTCGGCTTCTTCATCACCTCGGCACCGCTCGATGGCGGCAATCTCGGCGGCCTCGCCGGCGCCGACCGCCATTGCCAGGCGCTTGCCGCCGCAGCGGGCGCCGGCAACCGCACCTGGCGGGCCTATCTGTCGACGAAAGGGGCGGGTGCGGTGAACGCCCGCGACCGCATCGGCCGCGGCCCCTGGGCCAATGCCCGCGGCGTCGTCATCGCCGCCAATGTCGCCGAGCTGCACGGCACCAACAACCTGACCAAGCAGACCGCCCTCACCGAGGCTGGCGCCATGGTCAATGGCCGCGGCGACACGCCGAACGAACACGACATCCTCACCGGCACCCAGACCGACGGCACGGCCTTCTCAGGGGATGCGGACCGCACCTGCGGCAACTGGACGAAGAACGGCGAGGGCTCGGCCATGGTCGGCCACCACGACCGCATGGGCCTCAACACCGAGCCGCCGGCACTCTCCTGGAACGCCTCGCACCCCTCGCGCGGCTGCGACATGCCCTCGCTGCGCGCCACCGGCGGCGGCGGCCGCTTCTACTGCTTCGCCGCGGACTGAGCGGCATCACCGAACGCAAGAAGGGCGGCCTTTTGGGCCGCCCTTCCTGTTTCCAAAAGCCTTGCGAGAAGGCCGCCGGCGGATCACTCCGCGGCGTCGCCCTCTTCGGCGCCGGCTTCCTTCTGCTTCTTCTCGAGGTCCTCGCCGGTCGCCTGGTCGACGACCTTCATGGACAGGCGGGTCTTGCCGCGATCGTCGAAGCCGAGCAGCTTCACCTTCACCTTGTCGCCCTCCTTGACCACGTCGGTCACCTTGCCGACGCGCTGGTTGGCGAGCTGCGAGATGTGGACGAGGCCGTCGCGCGAACCGAAGAAGTTCACGAAGGCGCCGAAGTCCACGACCTTCACGACGGTGCCGTCGTAGATCATGCCGAGCTCCGGCTCCTGGGTGATCGACTTGATCCAGTTGACGGCGGCGCGGATGGATTCGCCATTGGCCGAGGCCACCTTCACGGTGCCGTCGTCCTCGATGTTCACCTTGGCGCCGGTCTTCTCGACGATCTCGCGGATCACCTTGCCGCCGGTGCCGATGACTTCGCGGATCTTGTCGGTCGGGATCTTGAAGCTCTCGATGCGCGGCGCGTGCTCGCCGAGTTCGGCGCGGGCTGCGGTGAGGGCCTTCGACATCTCGCCGAGGATGTGCTCGCGACCACCCTTGGCCTGGCCGAGGGCGACCTTCATGATCTCCTCGGTGATGCCGGCGATCTTGATGTCCATCTGCAGCGAGGTGATGCCCTCAGCCGTGCCGGCCACCTTGAAGTCCATGTCGCCGAGATGGTCCTCGTCACCGAGGATGTCCGACAGGACCGCATAGCGCTCACCCTCGAGGATGAGGCCCATGGCGATGCCCGCCACCGGACGCTTCAGCGGAACGCCGGCGTCCATCAGCGCCAGCGAGGCGCCGCAGACGGTCGCCATCGACGAGGAACCGTTGGACTCGGTGATCTCCGACACGACGCGGATCGTGTAGGGGAACTCGTGGTTGGCGGGCAGCATCGGGTGGATGGCGCGCCAGGCGAGCTTGCCGTGGCCGATCTCGCGGCGTCCGGGACGGCCCATGCGGCCGGCCTCGCCCACCGAGAAGGGCGGGAAGTTGTAGTGAAGGAGGAAGTTCTCCTTGTAGGTGCCGGTCAGCGAGTCGATGAACTGCTCGTCCTCCGCGGTGCCGAGCGTGGTGACGACCAGCGCCTGGGTCTCGCCGCGGGTGAACAGCGCCGAACCGTGGGTGCGCGGCAGGACGCCGGCCTCCGAGACGATCGGGCGGACCGTGACGAGGTCACGGCCGTCGATGCGGCTGCCGGTGTCGAGGATGTTCCAGCGGACGACCTTGGCCTCGAGCTCCTTGAAGACGCCGGCCACGACCTGCTTGTCGCGCTTGCCTTCGCCCTCGCCGGCGAAAGCCTCGATGGCCTTCTTCTTCACCTCGCCGACGGCGGCGTAGCGGGCGGTCTTCTCGCGGATCGAATAGGCGGCGCGCAGGTCCTTCTCGACCAGGGCCAGCATCTCCTTCTCCAGCGCCGAATGGTCCGGCGGGGTGAAGTCGCGGGGCTCCTTGGCGGCCTTCTCGGCGAGCGAGATGATCGCGTTGATGACCGGCTGGAAGTACTTGTGGCCGAACATCACGGCGCCGAGCATGACCTCCTCGGACAGCTCCTGCGCCTCCGACTCGACCATCAGCACGGCGTCGGCGGTGCCGGCGACGACGAGGTCGAGCTTCGACTCCTTCATGTCGTCGACATAGGGGTTCAGGACGTATTCGCCGTCGATGTAGCCGACGCGGGCGGCGCCCACCGGGCCCATGAAGGGCACGCCCGAGAGGGTGAGGGCGGCGGAGGCGGCGACCATGGCCACCACGTCCGGATCGTTCTCGAGGTCATGCGAGAGCGTGGTGACGATGACCTGCGTCTCGTTCTTGTAGCCCTCGACGAAGAGGGGGCGGATCGGGCGGTCGATGAGGCGGGAGATCAGCGTCTCACGCTCGGTCGGCTGGCCCTCGCGCTTGAAGTAGCCACCGGGGATGCGGCCCGCGGCGAAGAACTTCTCCTGGTAGTTCACGGTCAGGGGGAAGAAGTCGATGCCGGCCTTCGGCTCGTAGTTGGAGACGACGGTGGCGATGACGGTGGTCTCGCCATAGGTGGCGATGACGGCGCCATGGGCCTGGCGGGCGACCTTGCCGGTCTCGATGACCAGCTTGCGGCCACCCCAGGTGAGTTCCTCGCGATGAATGTCGAACATTGTCTTTTCCTTTCTCGGACGGATCGGACGACGGACAGCCATGCGCAAGACGGCGAGAGGCTCGGTCCGGGCCTTAACGGCCCCGAGCCCCTTGCGATCCTGCCATGGCGGTCGGGTTGTCCAGTGTCGTGCCTTTGTGGCGTGGCGGGCGCGCGGACCGCGCCCGGCCTTTTGCGGATGCCGTGATCGGCACCCGATATGCGGCTCGGCCCCGCGCGATCACTCGCCGGGGCCGGTCCGAAGGGTCAGCGGCGGATGCCGAGACGCTCGATCAGCGTCTTGTAGCGAGCCTCGTCCTTGCGCTTCACGTAGTCGAGCAGCGAGCGGCGGGCGGAGACCATCTTCAGGAGGCCGCGGCGGGAATGGTTGTCCTTGGCGTGGCTCTTGAAGTGCTCGGTGAGGTTGGTGATGCGCTCGGTGAGGATGGCCACCTGGACCTCGGGCGAACCGGTGTCGCCGGCCTTGGTGGCATATTCCTTGATGAGCTCGGCCTTGCGGGCGTCGGTGATCGACATCGGCAGATCCTTTTGAATGAGGGGACTGAAGACGGCCGGGCCGGGATGTCGTCCAGCGCGGTCGGATGGCCGGGGCGCATGGCACCGCCGGTTCGTCGCCCGTGACGGGCTTCGAAGGCGCGGCTTATACACGAAAATGGCAGCAAGGGAAGCAGGACCCCGCCGTTCCCGTTTCATTCCGGCCGAAGCGACGGCATGATGCGCCGATGACCGCCTCGCTTCTCCGCCCCATCACGCCGCCAGTGGACGGCCGCCAGTCCGACCGGGCGCTCGCCATCGCCCGTGGGGCGACGCGGCTCCTCGCTGCCATGGACTTCGCCGTCGTGCCGGAACTGCCGCTGCCATCGGGACGGCGGGCCGACCTGACGGCGCTCTCCCGCAACGGCCTTCTCTGGATCATCGAGGTGAAGTCCTCGGTCGAGGATTTCCGCGCCGACCGGAAGTGGGAGGACTACCGGCTCCACGCCGACCGGGTGCTCTTCGCGGTATCGACCGACTTTCCGGTCGAGCTCCTGCCCGAAGATGCGGGGCTCATCCTTGCGGACGGGCACGGGGCGGAGCTGCAGCGCGAAGGCATGGCCGGGGCGCTGGCCGCCCCGACCCGCAAGGTGATGACGCTGCGCTTTGCCCGCGCCGCCGCCGCCCGCATGACGCTGCTCTGTGATCCGCAGGCACGCGGCCTGACGGATTTTTGAGAGATCAGCGCGGGGCGCGCTTGGCCAGGATCCGCTGAAGCGTGCGGCGGTGCATGCCGAGGCGGCGGGCCGTCTCCGAGACATTGCGGTTGCAGAGCTCGTAGATGCGCTGGATGTGCTCCCAGCGCACCCGGTCAGCCGACATCGGGTTCTCCGGCAGGTCGACGGTCTTGCCCGCGAGCGCCATCAGTGCGGCGAAGACCTCATCGGCATCCGCGGGTTTGGCGAGATAATCCACCGCGCCGAGCTTCACCGCCGTCACGGCGGTGGCAATGTTGCCGTAGCCGGTGAGGATGACGCCGCGGGCGTCCGGGCGGGCGGCATTGAGCGCCGAGATCACGTCGAGGCCGTTGCCGTCGCCGAGCCGCATGTCGACGACTGCGAAGGCGGGCGCGCTGCGCGCCACCGCCGCCAGGCCCTCGGCGACGCTGTCCGCGGAGGTCACCTCGAAGCCCCGGGCCTCCATGGCGCGGGTGAGGCGCTGCAGGAAGGGCTTGTCATCGTCGACGAGGAGCAGTGTGCGATCCGCAGGAAGGCTCACCGGGGTGGCGGGCGTGGCGGAGTCGGTCGGCAGCATCGCAGTCATTCCTCGGTCGGTGGCGGTATCATGCACGGTATTGTGACGGGATGTGGGGGATCTCGTAACGTTCCTCAAGGCGTCGCGGGCTCGGGAAGCCGCGACGTTCCGCCGCTCGTGGGGGACGAGAAGGCACCGATCGGCCAGATCACCTCGACCATGGCGCCGGTCTCGAAGCCCGGCCGGTTACGATAGTGGATCCTCGCACCCGTCCGCTGCAAGAGCGTCTTCGCGATGAAGACGCCGAGGCCGAGCCCCGTCTTCTCCTCCGCCCCTTCGCCCTTCTTGCCCTCGCGGCCCCGCCCCTTGCGGCGGCGGCTTGTGAGGTAGGGCTCGCCGATCCGTTCGAGGATGTCGGGGGCAAGGCCCGGGCCGTCATCGATGATGGTGACCGCGACGCTCTCGGCGTCCCAGCGCGCCGCCACCACCACGGAGGAGCGGGCGAAATCGACGGCGTTCTCGACGATATTGCCGAGGCCGTAGAGGATCGCCGGATTGCGGGCGAGCACCGGCTCTCCATCGCGCTTGTCTGGCAGGTCGACGGTGATGGCGACGCCGAAGTCGCGATGCGGCTGCACCACCTCTTCGAGGATCTGCGCGAGGCTCATCGTGTCGAAGGGCGCGTCCTCACTCGACAGGCTCTTGAGCTTGGCGAGGATGTCGCGGCAGCGCTGCACCTGCTCGCGCAACAGCGTCATGTCCTCGCCGATAGGCCCGTCCTTCGGCAGAACGCCGGCGAGCTCCTTGGTGACAAGAGCGATGGTGGCGAGCGGCGTGCCGAGCTCGTGGGCGGCCGCAGCCGCGAGGCCGTCGAGCTGGTTCAGGTGCTGCTCGCGGGCGAGCACGAGTTCGGTAGCGGTGAGCGCGTCGGTGAACTGACGCTGCTCCTCGGCGACCTGCCAGACATACATGCCGATGAAGGACAGGCAGATGAGGAAGGCGACGTAGACGCCGACGAGATAGAGCGGCGGCAGGCGCAGGTCGTCCATCCATTCCCAGGGCAGCGGCTGGTGGAACAGGCCGATCAGCGTGGCGCAGGCCACCGTGAACAGGCCGAGCAGCAGTGTCGCCCGCGGCGGCTGCGACGTCGCCGAGATCAGCACCGGGCCGAGGAACAGGAAGGAGAACGGGTTTTCGAGGCCGCCGGTGAGGTGCAGCAGGATGGCGAGCTGCGCCACGTCCCAGGCGAGCGACAGGCCGGCGGCGAGCGAGGAGAGCCGGTGGTTCGGCGGGTAGCGCAGCCTCAGCGCGATGTTGAGCCAGGCCGAGGCTGCGACCGCGAGCAGGCAGAGGTCGAGCGGCAGGTCGGCCGAAAGGCCCCAGTAAACGCCGAGGATGGCGCCGGTCTGGCCGATCACCGCGAACCAGCGCAGGCGGATCAGCGTCTCAAGCTTGAGGCTGCGGTCGAAGGTGACAGGCGGGGCGGCACGGAATTCAGTCGGCATGGGCAGAGCCTAGGCCTTACGGCGGCGGAAGGCCATGGCCGCCCATCGGCGGACGGAGCGGCGGCATGCCGCGCCCGTGGTTTTACGGTGCGCCGCTAGCCCGCCTGTGCGAGATCGGCGACCACCGCGTTGAGCACGGGGAAGCCGGCCGGCGTCACCTTGAGCCGGCCGCCAGGCAGGCGCGCGACGAAGCCCTCGCCCTCGAGGAAGGCGATGCGCTCCGGGTCCAGCGGCTGGCCGGACAGGGCCTCATAGCGACCAAGATCAATCCCCTCGGCCAGCCTCAGGCCCATGACGAGGAACTCGTCGGCCGTCTCCATCTGGATGAGGTGCTCCTCCGAGACGATGCCCGAACCCTGCTCCTCGACACGGGCGAGCCAGGTCTCGGGATGCTTCTCGGTGGCGGTGGCGATGCGGCCATTGCCAAGCGTCAGCCGACCATGGGCACCGGGGCCCGCGCCGACGAAATCACCGGAGCGCCAGTAGATGAGATTGTGCCGGCATTCGGCGCCGGGCCGGGCATGATTGGAAATCTCGTAGGCGGGAAGGCCGGCCTCGGCGCAGACCGCCTGGGTCAGGTCGTAGAGCACGCGGCCCATCTCGTCGTCGGGCATGGCGAGTTTGCCGGCGCGATGCAGCGCCTCGAACATGGTGCCGGGCTCGATGGTCAGCTGGTAGAGCGACAGATGCTCGGCCGCCTCGCCGATGGCGCGGCGCAGTTCCGCCTCCCACGCCGCCTCGGTCTGGCCCGGGCGGGCATAGATGAGGTCGAAGGAATAGCGATCGAAATGGCGGCGGGCGACATCGACGGCGCGCAGGGCTTCATCGGCCGAGTGGGTGCGGCCGAGGCTCTTGAGGTCGGCATCGTCGAGGGCCTGGACGCCGAGCGAGACGCGGTTGACGCCGGCGGCCCGGAAGCCGCGGAAGCGCTCGGCCTCAACGCTGGTCGGATTGGCCTCCAGCGTCACCTCGCAATCCCGGGTGACCGTCCACAGCCCGGCAATGGCCTCCAGCACGGCCGCGACCGTCGCCGGCTCCATCAGCGAGGGCGTCCCGCCGCCGAGGAAGATCGAGGAGACGGTGCGCCCCGGCGTGCGCCGCGCGGCGGTGCCAAGCTCGCGGCGGAAGGCGGCGACGAACCGCGCCTGATCCGGCGCCACGTGCCGCACATGGCTGTTGAAGTCGCAATAGGGGCACTTGGAGGCGCAGAACGGCCAATGGACATAGATCCCGAAGCCGGGATCGTCCGGGCCTCCCGCGCCGGGCGGGGCGGTGGTCATGGGCGAGGTCTCGACGCCGGGCGGAGGGTCCGGCGGCTCCTGGCGTGAGGTAACGCTCTGCGGGGCGGATGACTAGGGGCGGGAGGGAGGATGTTGCAGGATCGAAGTGCGTCCTTCGAGGCTCGCTGTCGCTCGCACCTCA
>NZ_JAPZTZ010000012.1 GCF_027532945.1 Phreatobacter sp. | reverse complement strand
CCTCAGCCAATCACACCAAACCCAAACCGATCAGCCCGTCTGCGCAACCCCGACCAGCTCCGACGGGCTGATCGTGCGCCTCAAACAAAGGGGTCCCGATTGCGCGCCTATACGGGGTCCCGCTTCCGCGCCGATTGACACTGGGCGTTGCCGGGCAGAGTGAGGGCCATAAGGAGCAGGACCCCGGCCGAGAGGGGATGGGGTCGCGGCGATCGGCGGCTTTGGTGCGGCATCACCATCTCGAGACCATGCAAGCTGGCGGCCGTCACCGCTGAGGCGGGGGCGGATGGCCACGGTGCTCGGGTTGACGCGCCGGCGCAAGGCGGCGCCCTCTGTGGATGCGTCAAGCCTGATGGATTCTAACCGCTGACCACGGTCGTCCCACCGAATGGGCTTGATACCTCGCGCTGTCGAACGCGAATGGCAGAAGCCGAAGAGGTCGCTATGGCTGATCGTGGCGTCCTCGTCGGCCTCGTCCACCGAAGCGGGCGGCGGCGCCGCGCCATAGGCGGGCAGGATGCAGGGCTCCCCGACCGCCTCGCCGGCGTGGGCCTTGCCGGGCACAGTGAGGGCCATGAGGAGCCGGCCCTCGGTCAGCAGGGGATGGGGTCGCGGCGAACGGCAGCGTATTCACGTTTCGCGCTAGATTGCGTCCAGCCGAGCAAGATGCTCGACTCCTTCGGGACCGCAGGACAACCCCTGGGCGACCTTCGAGTCAGGGGTAACAAGTCGCCAGAATGGAGCAACGGCATCCATGCCCTTGCCCTGCGTGAGATCTTGCAGGGCGACCTCGGCGACGACTCTCAGATAGATGGCGGTTGTGACAGGGCACATCGCATCTGCCCTGGATCGTCTCGCAAGGTCGCTCCTCATGCGAGCAATCGTCCGCGTTTCCCCCTGGGGGATGGAGGCGAGGTACGACGCGATCTGGGCCGGCGACGAGATCAACATGGTCGAGCCCGCCTTAACGCCCGCGAAGTTCGCGCTAAGCGTGACCACATGGGGCTCCCGGGCGTTGTTGAAACGCTTGTACCAGTCGACCTTCGGCTTTCCCTTTGCCTGTCTCACGAGACCTTCTCCAGCCGTTGGGCCAGTTCATCGAGATACCGCTCTGAAAAGGTGTTCGGATCAAAAAGCAAGGCGGCGATGAGGCGGCCAAGAGGGCCACGGATGCTCGCCCGCTCCTCGACCGCCAAGCGCGTCCCCACTGTCTCCGGGACAAGTCGAGCGCGCCATGTTCCCACAACGCCCCTGTCCGACCTGAAACGTAGCGCGAGTGTCGTCGCCGTGCGCTCGGTCCATTCGAACCGGATCCGGTCACTTGAGCGCGTCACTTCAACCCAGGCATCCCCCTCGGCCTCGATCGCTCTGACGTCCGATCTCCAGTCGGGCTGGGCCGCGACGTCCGTGATCACCGAGAGGATCGTGTCCGGTGTGGCACGCATGAGGCGTTGCGCAGAGCCTGTCCGGGTTTCAGGCAGCAGCAGTCCCACCATCAACGCCAGCCCGAACGCGGCCGCGGCGACGGCCACTCCAATGATAACGATCTTCATGGCCAAGGCCTCTCCCTTCGAGCAAGAGAGATGCCCAGATTTTGACGCGCTGGAAGTATCCGGCGTTTTTCTGAAGCCTATTAACGGCTTACACCCGTCGCACCATGTCTATGGCGGGCTCGCCGGGTTCGACCGGGACGGCGTCTGGTTCGCGCCGCCCAGGGGTCATTGGCGATCGCCCCACAACCAGCTGTTCGATCGAGCCAGGGGCCCGCTTCAAGTCACGGAGGGCTGCCGAAAACGACAATCCGGGCCGAACTCCAAGGGCCGACGGCGTCGGTTGCTCGCCGCATGAAGTCGTCCGCGGCATCGTGGATCGACTCATGGACGGACACGCGGCCCAGCGCTCCGCGTTCTCGCTGTGCGACGAAGAAGAGGTCATGCTCGGCATCGCCGATCACGATTGTGATGTCCGGATAGCTCGGCGCGCCGGGGGTTCCAGGCTCACCAAGATCGAAGGACCGGTCGAACACGTCATAGGCCAGGGGAGGCCCGATCTCGCGCAGCAGCGCTTCGAGAGCGCGGGCGGTCTCGGCACGATTGACGCTGCGCGCGCAGCGGACGCGGAGGCTGTTCGACAGACCTGTCCACCGGTTGGCTATCGGGAGAGGAGGGGCGGGAGCCAAATGTGTCTGCCTCTGATTGTCGATCGTCAGGGTGGGTCGCGCGACCCGGCTTCCGAAGGGTCGGCGGTACCCGGTCGCCCAGGCAAACGCCCTAGCGTGACACCACGGTCGCGCTATCGGCCATCTCGCGCCGCCTTTTGCGGTATCCAAGGATCAAGCCGATCGCGAGGGCGACGGCGCCGGCGATCATCAGCGCGATGCCATCGACATGGTACTGGCGCAGGTTCAGATTCCGGCGTTCGAGCGTGTTCGCATAGGTCAGAACCTCGCGGTTACCGCTGCTCAGCACATAGACATCCTGCTCGGAGTCGAATTCCGCCCGGACCGGCCCGCCGATCAGCGAGCGCACGTCTGACTCCGCCATCTCGATGGTGGGAACGCGCAGCTTCAGCTCGGTCGCGCTCAGCCGCGGCTTCAGTGTCATCTCGTAGTAGGAAGAGGTCGATCCCGTCCGACGGCTCCGCCGGGTCACCCGTGACGCCTCGGTGATCGTGCCCTCCACGACCTGAAGGCTGCTGCGCGCGGGCGGCCCCGATACCATGCCGTAGCCGACCATGCCGAGGCCCACCACGATGCCGAGGGCCGCGAGCATCACGATCCATGAATTGCGAGCGATCTGGATCAGGTCCTGCACCGTCTGTTTCCTCCCTGCCGGGTGTCGCCGGGCCTACCCGCATGTCGCTGCGTCGAAGATCCTCTGGCGGTCTCGGCGGGTTTAGTGCTGTCGGCGAGGGCAGGGTGTGCGCTTGCGCACAGGCCGGGTCGGCGCCAGGGCCTAGAGCGGTTGGAATCCGCTCCATGGTTTCAGGAGGAATCGGGTGGGCTCCAGGCGTTCGGGCGGCCGGACAGGTCCCGCGGGCTCCGCGCCGGCGGAGCTGCCGCTCGCCCTCGGTCGCGCGCTGCAGGGCTGCGGCTTCCGGCAACAGAGCCTCGCCGCGTTGTCGTCGGGCCCCTTTGCTCCTCGGGCCGGCGACAGTGTCTTCGTCCGGCAGGACCCCTCAAGCTTCGCCATCGCCTTTGTCACGCGGGTGGATAGCGAGGCCGATCTTGTTCGTTTCGTCGACCATCAGGGTCTGATGGCCTGGGGCTATGACCTCAACCAGGACAACCACGCCCACCAGACGACACTCATCGATGAACTGCGTTTCGTGATCACCCGGTACGGCGCGGCCATCAGAGCCGAATTACCCTGGGTCGGCTATGTGCCACAGGACGGCCTATGGCTGCATTGCGACCGTCACTGTCCGATCCCGGCGCTCGGCCCCGCCTTCACGGCTCCGATTTATCCCTGTCTCGGTTGGGTCCTGCTGCCCAGCGCTATCGACGAGTTCGGCGCGGCCGAACAACGAACGGGGTTCTGCACGACCGAAGTCCCTGAAGGGGCCTCCGCCAACCACGCGACCCGGACCTTCTCCTTTGTCTATGACGGCTATCCCCAGCGGATCGTGACCCGCCGCCGGATCGTGACATTGATCGATCCATCGCGGTCACCGGCCGATGGTGTTCGTCTTGTCGACATGGCCGTGGCCGTCACCTATGGCGACCCTTGAGCCAAGGTCGAGGCCCGAAACGCATGTCGGGGATCGCGGTCTGGTCCGTCGAGACCATTCACCTCGTCGGCCCTCACCGTGGGCAGGGCATGGTGGTGTCCGAGGCCGGATCGACGCAGGCGGGTGGTGCGAGCCTGTTCAGATCGCGCAACTCCTTCTCCACCGCCTGGAGGGCTCGGTTTTCCCGCTCCCGCGCCAAGTCGTGACAGACCGCCACGGGAGGGCCGAGCCAGCAGCGAAGGCTCAGGGCAAGCCCCCGCTCGTCGCCCATGACGGACGCGCCAAGGGTGAGGGCCAGGCAGGCCGCAGCGAGAACGGTCACGGTCACTGCCGTCTTGCGGACCTTCACCGGCCATCCCATAGGCTGTCCTGGCGGAGCGGATCGTCGTCGTGGACCGCCAGCCGGCTCGCCGGTCCTCCCCCCTTGCTTCGAAGATGCGGCTTCGGACAGCCCCGAGGATGTGCGCTCGCACACAGGCCGGAGGCCTCGATGGATCGCCCCTTCCGAGGCTAGCGACGGGTCGGGCGGGCGAAGGTTGCGACCTGGGACACGTCTCCCCCGACGAAGGTCAGCCTGATCGTGACGCTCCCGACCGAGGGAGCAAGACCCAGGAAATGGCGCGCTCCGGCGGGAACGCCGAAGGGCTGGCTGGGGTCGCAGGGCGGCAGCGGGAAGGGTGTCCCCGGTGCCTGGCCATCGACACCGATCTCGACCTTCTCGATCGCGCAGCGATAGCTGATGAGCGCCGTCAGGTAGATCCGGTCGCTGTTCTGATCCGTGCCGAAGACGGCCCATGAGGGCGCGATACCCTGGAGGATGTCCCTCATGCCGCGCTGCAGGGCTGCCGCAGGCTCGAATGCGATGGTGGTGACCGGCGAGGCCACGCCTTCGGCATCGACATAGCGCAGGGCGATATCCACGGCGTCGCGCCTGTGGGCAAACGCGATGCTCGGCTTCGGCATCGGCCGCCCCGTCCGCGGCTCGGTGATCTGCAGGAGGCCGGTCGACTGAAACGATCCGGATCCGCCGAACCGATATTCGATCGTCGTGGCAGGTTCGGGCAGGGCGATGGTGCCGACCCAGCCGGACGTGGTGGGCGTGAAGGCGATGGAAAGGCGGTCGCGGCCCTCGGCGAAGAGGCCTGCCAGCAAGCCCTGCGGTCCCTGGCCCGCTCCATCCACGACACCCGTGTCGCAGGGTCGATGACGTAGCGCTCCAGCGCGCCATCCCGGCTCGCCGCGTCAAAGCGCTCGAGGGCGGCGCGTTCGCGGCGCTTCTCGGCCAGCGTCCGGCCTTCAGGCCGTGCGCCCGATAGCTCCGCTGCGATGAGGTAATGGATGGGCGTGAACTCGGGATCCGCCGCTGCGATCTCCTCCAGCCGTCGCAGGCGTTCAGCGCCGTCGCGCGTGAGGGCCTGGATCAGCGCAACCGGTCGCGCATGTCCTCCGGCAAGTTCCGCCGCCGCGTCAGGCGCCGCATCCCGGCCCTCCTGCGCCCTGATGAGGGACGCAAGGCGGAGCGCCGGGTCGATGACCTCCGTCCCAAGCCGAATGAGGGCGGCATATTCGCGGCGGGCCGCGCCAACATTGCCCTGTTCCTCCAGCCGCCGGGCGCTCTGGTAGCGCTCGGCCAATCCAGCTGGGCTCGGGGTGAGACCATCGGGTTCGGACGCGATTGGGCGTTCAGGCGGCACCTGTGCCATGCCCGGCGTGTCGGTCCCGGACCTGCTCTCGCCGCGGCCCGACGAGGCGATGGCTGGGGGCTGCGCTTCCGTCCCGACAGGCGCGCGGGGTCTGTTCAGCCATACCAGTCCGCCGCCGACGGCGATGACAGCGATCCCGGCTAGCACCCACAAATGCACCGATCGGCGGGGCGCCGGTGCATGGCCGGCCGCCTTGGGTCCTGCGGCAGGCTGGCCGGCCGGCCGCCTCACATCGATCCTGAAGACATGCACCGGATAGGGGAGGTTCTTCACCTCGCGATGGCCCATGTCGAGCGAGGGCACGGAGGTCTTGTTGGCGACGGCCTCCTGCACGCTGCGGGAGACGCAGATGGACCCCGGCTCGGCAAGCGCCTGCAGCCGTGCCGCGATGTTGACGACATCGCCCAGCAGGTCCCCATCGCGCTCGACGACGTCACCGATCGATATCCCGATGCGGAAATGCATCTGCCGATGGGCGGGATAGGAGAGATTGCGGGTGCGGAAGGATTCCTGGATGTCGATCGCGCAGCGCGTCGCCTCGACCGCGCTGGGAAATTCGCACATGACGTTGTCGCCAGCGCTGTTGAAGACGCGGCCGCCTGCCCGCACCACCAGATCGTCGAAGACCTGACGATAGGCGTGGAGCCGAGAGAGCGTTTCGTCCTCGTCCTCGGCGGTGATCCGGGTGTATTCGGCGATGTCCGCCGCCATAATGGCGGTGATCTTGCGCTTGAGGGGCTGTCTCATGGCGTCCACGGGCAGTCGGCCGGTGCCCTTGCGAGCACGGATGCGTCATCCTCGCGTGGTCTTGCCAGTTTGCACCCCACTTTGGCAAAGAATGCGTCGCGGATATTGCACGCGATTGCCGCCGAGCGGCCGCCGCTCGATCCTGGGGCGCCGATGAAGCGGGACACGGGCATGGCATCGATCGCGCAGGTCGGCATTTTCCAGGGCATCAGCGACCTCGACCTCTCGCGCTTCGACCACCGTTGCGTCTGGAAGAAGGTCGACGAGGGCCAGACGATCATCGATTTCGATGATCCGTCCAGCGATGTCTATTTCATCATCGCAGGCGACGTCCGCATCCAGCTGCGTACGACGGGCGGACGCGAGTTCATTCTCGCGGATCTTCGGGAGGGCGAGTTTTTCGGGGAGCTCGCCGCCATTGACGGCGAGCCAAGGTCAGCGAACGTGACCGCCCTGACCCGGACGACCATTTGCATCGTGGGGGCGGCGCTGTTTCGCGAGATCCTCAAGGCCTCTGCCCAGGTGTCGGAGCGGGTCATGGTGCTGCTCGCCCGGCGTGTCCGCGACCTCAATGCGCGCCTGCTCGAACATGCTGTCCTCGACATTCGCCACAACCTCTACGCCGAGCTCATCCGGCTCTCGATCCAGCGCGCCCGCGGTTCCCAGGCGCGGATCGTCTCCCCGCCGCCTTATCATCACGTGCTGGCTGCACGCATCGGGTGTCGACGCGAGCAGATCACCCGCGAACTGCGGGCCATGGAGCAGGACGGCCTGATGCAGAAGGCGCGGGGAGGGCTCATCCTTCCCGATCCGGAGGCGTTGCGTCAGCGGATCGCCCAGAAGATGCAGGAACTGGGGTAGGGAGCGGTCAGCGCGCCCGCTCCCGGACCCGACGGCTTGCCCGCGCCATCACCCGGCGGAGCCTGCTCCTATCGGCACGAGCATGCGGTGCCCGGGCGCATGTTGTTGTTGCGCGAGAAGTTCTCGGCATCCGACCGGTAGCTGAACCGCCGGATCGTGCAGTAGCTGGTGCCGAAGGCGATCCTCAACTGCGCCTCGTCCCGGGAGTCGACGTCGTAGCGGCCGCTCTTGCAGATGACGGCATAGGCGCTGGCAGGCGAGACGGCCAGCAGGGTGAAGAGTGCTGCCGCGGCGAGGGCGGCGGGGCGAACGTGCGAAGCGAAGGTCATGTTGCAGTCTCCACGAGGGCCGGGCGGACCAGATCGGCCGCGATCAGCAAGACATCGACACCAGCACAATGAACCAGGTCGCCGCGTGCGCCAGCGCACAGTCCCGAGGCGATGAGGGAGACGACATCTTGACGCCGGGCCACCATGTCGGCCGACCGAAAGGATCGATCCCATGCCTCGTCGCCAAATGAGGTCTTTGGCCGCCCGGGCCCATCATCGCGACGGCAGTGGGGCGGCCGAGCACATGCTCTCTTCGGCGTCGCAATCATGATCGGGCGGATGGTCGCATGTGCGTTCGGCGTGCTTGTCCTCCTTCGGCGCGCAGAAGCTCGGCACCATCTTGATATCCGGCTGCGGATGTCCCTGGTGGCTCTCTCGATAGCATGTGCGCCCGCTTCGGCGTTCACCCTGAAGGAGATCGGCGAATGGGTCGTTTCCTGTGACAATGGCGCGACCTGCTCTCTTGTGAACGCCTCGCAGCTTACACAGCTGCGTGTCGCCCAGCCTTCGCCCTTCGGCATGTCGCGGATCTGCATCCAGCGGCGGGCGGAGCCGGACGCGCGACCGCAGGTCTTCGTCACGCTGCGCACGCTTCGGGCCAATCTCATGACGGCGACGCAGGACGACCGATTGCTGCGCATCGTCGGGGCGGCAATGCCGGTGCCGGATGTGGCGATGCGCTTTCGCGGATCGGATCACTGGCAGGTTCCCGTTCCGATGGTCGACGCCCTGCTCGGCGGCCTCAACGACGACACGCAGCTTCATGTGGTGACGCGCGCGGGGGCGGTGGTGGAGCGCCTCTCCGTGCAGGGCATCGGCGAGGCCTTGTCGATGATCGACCGCGCGCAGGCACGGTCGGGCACCGTCTCGGCCCTGCGGGAGAAAGGTTCGGAAGCATCCGCATCCCCGCCTCCAACTGTGGCGCCTCAGGCCTTGGTGACCGCGCCCTTGCCGAAACTCCCCGCGACCATTGCCCCTTCGCCGGAGGCGCTTCGGCTGCGGCGAGCCCTATGCGGCTCTCCTGGCCTCGACCCCACCGTCGGATACAGGCTCCTGGGTGATCGCCAACGCCCCGATCGCATCCTCTGGGTCACGCCCTGCAACTCCCAGCAGGGGCTTCCCCGGACCTACTTCGTCATCGAGGACGATGATGGCTCGGCCCGCCCCGTCGAGTTTCCCGGTGCTCAGCCCGAAAGGCCCTCCGGGCAGGCCGGATTGCTGACATTGCCGGAGTTCGATGCCGAAACCGGGCGCGTTCGGGAATTGTGGCGGGAGCCCGTTCCGCCCGGCGCCGACACACCGTGCTTGATCCAGCGCCTGTGGGGCTGGACCGGCCGATCCTTCGAGTTGGCGGAAGAACGCCGGAGCCTCAGCTGCGCGGGAACCATCAGTGGCCATTGGGCGAGAACCTACTCACGCCAGTTGATCATGCCCGCGCGCGAAGGCGTTCCGGCCACCGCTGCATCCTTCCACCCCCCTTGCTGAGGACGTTCGGCATGAAGGTTCTCCACGCTATCCCCGTGATGCTGATGCTCATCGCTCTCGGATGTCCCGCTCTCGCCCAGCAGCGCGACGAGGAGGAGGCTGGCTGGGTCGGCTTTGTCGAGGGGATCGAGACCTGCCTCGCCGACAAGCGTCCCCTGCTGACCCAAGGCTATGCCTGTATCGGCCGGTTCAGCGCGGCCTGCCTCAAGCACGCCGAAAACCAGACGACGGTGGGGATGGAGCGCTGCTATCACGATGAATATCGCGCCTGGGATGTGCTGCTGAACCGATACTTCCGGGATGGCCCGCAAGGGGCGGCCCGTCATGAACTGCAGCAGGTCCAGCGAGCCTGGATCACCTACCGCGATCGCAAATGCGCGTTCTTCCGGGTGCATTATGCCGGTGGGTCGATGGCCCGCTGGCTGGCCGCCCAGTGCATGATGGACACGACCGCGCGGCGGGCGATCGAACTGCGCTTCTTTGCGATGGATCGCTGACATGGTGCCGCTTCCCCATCGCGACGGGCCTGCGGACAGGTGGCCACATGCCAGACCGGGCTTCATCCTGTCCGCGATGGCGGCCATATGCGCCGTACTGGTCCTCATCCCGCCGGTCGGGACATTGATCGTCCTTCATCAGAACGGAGCCCTGACCATCGGCAACGTGCTGAAACTGGGCTGGCTTGTCCTGACCGCGATTGTCGCTGTCCTGTCTCCGCCAAGGCCGCTCATGGTGGTGGTGGCGATCCCGTCGGTCCTGATCTTTGTCTTTTCGATCGTATTTCTGATCGCCTTCGCCTTCCGCGCGGCTTGGGGGCCTCGCATCCTCGCAGGTCTCGCCATCCTGTGGGCGCTCTCGGTCAATGCCAGCACGATCGTGATGCCCCTCATGAGCTTTTCCGGATCGCTTCCGGTGCTGACCTTCCTCGGCATGATCCCGGCCCTCATCGCGCCACTCGTCTTCTCGATCGGCTTTGCCGGTTTCATGGTTCATGGCGATGTCGCACGGGCATGGTTTCGCACCGGCCCACGGGCGGCCCGCGCATGACCGGCCGGGATGCTGCATGTGCAGGCGCCGATGCGCGCCGGTCCCGGCTGAGGCGCGGCCTCATCGCCCTCGGGGCCCTTGTCGCCGCGACGCTCGGCCCGGTTGGGCCGGTGCTCGCCGACGCCACGTCCAACGGGCCGCCGCAACGGCGAAACTATGTCGGGTTATGGGGCTACTTCACGACCTGCCGCGCGTCCAACAATCTCATGATCAGCTACGGCCGGAGGACGGCGGAATTCCCGCACGAGACCGTCGCGCGCAAAGCGACGGGGTGCCGCGTGCTCTCACGGCAGGGGGCCCTGCCGCGGTGGGAGCTGGAATTGAGCTGCCGCATCTGGACCGGCGCTGAACCTCCGCCGGTCATCAGGGTGCGGCAGGTGATCATGATGCGCAGCGACGGGCGAACGCTCGACATCGAATCGCTGAACCGCACGACCGGCGAGACCCGGAGGTTCGACGTGTTCTACTGCCGCCAGCATCACGAGCCGGAGCTCATGCCGCTGGGAATTCTCGATGATCCCGAGTGAAGCGCGCGTCACCAAGGCGCCATGCGCCGGCACGTGGGCTCTTAGGGGTGCGACGGAAAGCGCGCCGGGGACAGTCCCGTGAACGCGTCAAAGGCTCCCAATCGTTCGCACCTTTGAGCCATGCATCTTGCGGAGAAGCAAAAGACCACTTCTGCTTCCGCCGCCATCCCGCGTCACCGCTTCCTACCCACGCGACGCCACTGGCCCTCTCCGGGACCCCCCCCTGAGCAGGCGCGGCTTGGCCGGCGCCTCAGGGCCCGACGAGCCGCCAGAGCAGGGCGAGGCTCAGGAGCAGCATTGCTGTAGAGGTGCACAGATAGGCGAAGCGGTAAAAGGCTTCGGCGCGGGCCCTTCCGATCGCCCATTGCGCGACGTCGCCCTGCGGCCGCTGTTTCTCATCGAGGATCATCCAGACCTCGGTGCTGCGGAACGGCTGGCCCGGAGCCCGCCAGGCTTTCAGGATCAGGATGAGCGCGGTGAGAAGGTAGGAGCCGCCGCCCAGCTTGAGAGACGTGACGGGGTCATAGGCCAGCCCGAGCATCGTCATGACGATACCGAGCGTCGCAAACCCGCATGCCCTGGCGGTGGAGATGAGTGCGGCCTGTCGAACCTGCGGAAACATGCAAGCGCCTCCGAGCCCGTGGCGGAATGACGCACAGGCTAGCAGATGCTCTGAGGGGATCGAGAGGGAGGACGCCGCCTCACAGGCTGTTGAAGAGCGGATTCGAGTGCCACGCAGTTCGCCGTGTGGCGCTCGTCACAGCGCGCTGAAAGCCCGGAGCACCGCCGGCATGGACAGGATCGCCAGCGTCGACACCCAGATCCACAGCGACATGGTGTTGGTCCGCCCACCATTGGCGAGCCGCTCGTAGATCGCCGCGGGCACCCCCGCCAGCATGATCGTGAGGGTCGAGGTGATGAGGCTGGCAAACAACAGGATGAAGGGGGCGGAGACCGGCAGGAAGGTCGAGGGATACCAGAACGCGTTCACGAGGAAGACGAAGCCGGTGAACGGCGAGAAGATGCCGTTGACGATGCCGAGGCCGAGGATGCCGAACAGGAAGGGCTCGGCGAGAACCACGGGGGCGTCCTGATTGTCGGGCGGGTTGCTAGCCATGGCGATCAGCCTCCGATCCGCGGTGCGAGGCCCCAGCGGGCCATCTCGAAGAACAGGAAGATCCGGATGGCAAGGGTCCATAGGACCGCGAAGAGGATGACCACCTGCAGCGGCACCGCCGAGGGGGTGATCACCTGGACCGGCCGAACCGCGAGGTCTGACGTCCAGACGAAGCCGCGCCAGATGTAGTTGTCCCAGGTCGGGGGAACGAAGAGGCCGAGGACGAAGCGCCCGAGGCAGGCGTACATGACCAGCGCCAGGACATAGTTCGGCACGTGGAAGTACCAGTACTGGAAGAAGGATGAGGCGGCGTCCACGTGAAGTCTCCGCGATCGCAGGAACGGCGTTGCGTCCTGCCGGCTGCTGACCGTCCGCCGATCCCCGCCCTTGCGTCAAGCGGACCGGAAGGCCGGGACGAGAAACGGGGACCCGTCGGGCCCCCGTTCCGATGCTGTGGGATGGTGCGCCGTCAATGTCCGATGGCGCTGGCAGCCTTGTCCTCCATCACGACGCCACCCTTCGGGCGACGGATCTCGTCGATGAAGTTCTGCATCTCCTGCGACGGCTCCTCGGTGAACTTGGACACCGCCCAGATCACCAGGAAGCCCAGCGGAAGGCCGAAGACACCTGACGAGATGCCACGGACGCCCCACCAGTTGGCGACGACCTGCGCCGTACGGTCGAGGACGACCCAGTTGGCCGGCGTTGCCGCCGCCGCATAGGCCGCCTTGGCCGCCTCATAGGCCTGGAACTGCGCGGCGGTCGCGATCGAGAGACCCTTCCAGGTCTCGTAGAAGGCGGGCGCGTAGTAGCGGGTGCCGACGAGGTAGTAGAGCGTGATGCCGAAGCCCACGACGATGCCCCAGATCGCGCCCTGCGTCGTCGCCTTCTTCCACCAGATGCCGAGAACCAGCGCGGGGAAGAAGCCGGCCGCCGCCAGCGAGAAGGCCCAGGCGACCATGGCGACGATGTCGGCAGGTCGGAACGAGGCCACATAAGCCGCCGCGATGGCGACCACGATCAGCAGGACACGGGCGACCACCAGGCGCTTCTCGGTCGAGGCGTTCTGGTCGATCATCTTGTAGTAGACGTCATGCGACAGGGCGTTCGCCATGGCGAGCAGCAGACCGTCGGCGGTGGACAGAGCCGCCGCGAGGCCACCGGCCGCCACGAGACCGGCGATCACGTAGGGCAGGCCGGCGATCTCCGGGGTGGAGATCACGATGGCGTCCGCCTGGATGCCGAAGTGGCGCAGCTGGATCGTCGGGTTGAACGACGCCACGTCCCCGGTGTGCTGCATCACGCGGGCGCAGGCCGTGCGGACTGCCTCCAGCGTGGTCGCGTCGACACCGCAGATCTGGATCAGGCCCACGCGACCGTAGGAGCGGATCCAGCTGAGGTTGTCGGCGGAGAACAGCGTCGCGAGGTTCTGGCCGACGACGTTGTTGTACACCTCCATCTTCGCGAAGGCGGCATAGGCCGGCGCCGTGAAGTACAGGATGAAGATGAACAGCAGCGACCAGCCGACTGACTTGCGGGCTTCACGCACCGAGGGGGTGGTGAAGAAGCGCATGAGGACGTGCGGCAGGGACGCCGTGCCGACCATGAGGCAGAGGATGAGGCCGAAATAGTTGACGTACTCGACCCACAGCGCCGCACCCGAGAGGGCCGGGTTGCCGAAGGACGGGTTGATGTAGCCAACCGCGGGAACGACCACGTCGCCGGCCGCCCGCAGCGCGGCTTCCTTGGCGGCGATCTTCGCGAGCACGTCGCCATAGGTGAGCTGCGGGATCGGGATGCCATATTGCTGCGCCGACAGGATCACCACCGGGATGAGGTAGGCGATGATCAGCACGATGTACTGGGCCACCTGGGTCCAGGTCACCGCGCGCATGCCGCCGAGCATGGAGCAGACGAGGATGCCGACGAGGCCGACATAGACGGCGACGACGTAATCCATGTTCAGGAGGCGGGCACCGATGAGGCCCGTGCCGACGATCTGCGCCACCACATAGGTGAAGGAACAGCTCATCAGCACGATGATCGCCAGGGTCCGCGCCACCTTGCCGCCGTAGCGGAAGGAGAAGAAGTCCGGGATCGTGTAGGCGCCGAACTTGCGCAGGAACGGCGCGATCAGCGTCGCCACCAGCACGAAGCCACCGGTCCAGCCCAGGATGAAGGCGAGGCCGTTATAGCCGAGCAGGTAGAGCGAGCCGGCCATGCCGATGAAGGAGGCCGCCGACATCCAGTCGGCCGCCGTGGCCATGCCGTTGTACATGGCCGGCACCTTGCGGCCCGCGACATAGTACTCGGAGACCTCCGCGGTGCGCGAGAGGATGCCGATGGCGGCATAAACGCCGATCGTCAGGGCGACGAAGGCGTAGCCGATCCAGGGCTTGGGCATGCCGACCTGTTCCAGGACCGCGAGCACGATAACGCAGCCGAGGAACGAGAAGGTGTAGAGAGAGTAGACACGACCGAGATTAGAGAGAAAATCGCGGCCGCCAGCCTGTTCAACTGACATTGTTCGCCCTCCGCCTCAGTCTTCAGACACGCCGAATTCCTCATCGATCTTTTCCTGCTGATTGCAGAACCAGAAGATGAGGACGACGAATACGATGAGAGAGCCCTGCGCAGCCATGTAGTAGCCAAGCGGGAATTTCAGGATCGGAATGGAAATGCCGTTCAGTGCGGGTGCGAAAAAGTGCACGAAGAACGAAAAGAAGGCCCAGATGCCCACGGCCGTGAACGTCAGTTTCTGTGTGGCCTTCCAATAGCCCACGTCATCGGGCTTCTGCGCTGGATCGTCGGGCGCTTGCGCCATGCTATACCCTCCTTGTGCCCCTCGGGCATTGCGACCGCCGAACGGCGGCCTCATGCGATTCACCTCCCGAGCGCCCGACGGCGTGCTCTCCGGCACGTTTGTCGACGCAGCGCCATACGCCCGTGGCCAAGATGAGTTGGCGAACGGGCGCGGCATACCAAGTGTTTTCGCTCGACATTGCTGCTCTGCACAAAAATGCAAAGCAAAATGACGGGCGCTCGACGGTGGAAACGGTAAACGCCCACTTACCGCCCACAATGCTACGAAAGTCGAATGAGGCTGCGGCGAATGGCAGCGCATGGGGGCATTGACCGAGTCTGCGGCAGCGTCAAAACGCCGCGGACTGCGTCATTTTGCCTGCTCAAGGCTGTGGTCGGCCGCGTCCGGTGCGCATGGCGGGGACGGCTGCTATAGTCGGCGCGACAGGGGGAGAATGCCATGGGACTGCTCGACGCCATCCTCGGCCGCAAGAAGACGGTCGCGTCATGGTCAGGCCTCGAAGACTTCGTCGACGCGCGGGCGGCCTTTCTCGTCAATCGCTCCATGTATGAATACAGCCGTGCGCGGGCCGGAATTCTTGCGGAAAAACTGTTTCGCGAGCAGTCCTTCAAGGACGCCATCGAAGAGGGGCGGTGGCGGGCCTTTCCGTTGAGCCTGTCCAACGTGCTCGAACTCGTCGACGGCCATCTGCGCGGGGCCGCCGTGGGTCAGGAGCCGGCACTGCTTGATGCGCTGGTCGCAGTCGGGCGCAATGTCCTCAGCCGCTATCCGTGCCCCGCCGGCGTTGATCCGGACTGGTGGCGCGAACAGGGAGACGGGGTCGAGACGAGCCTTCGCCGCGCTGCGCTGGCGGAGCCCAAGGCACCGCAGGACATCTGCAAGGCGACGTTCGACGAGATCTTCGCGCTTGTTCCCATTCACCCCGACCTGATGAAGCTCGATCGGGATGTCGTGCTCAATCACATGCGGGGCATGATGGTGAACATGGCGGCAGAGGCCAGCACTCTCCTGGATCGGCGCGCCCTTGCCAGTTCGCTCCCGGCATCTCAGGCGCTCCCCTGAGGGGCGCGCATGGGTCTAGCCGGATGCGACAAAGTGCGCGGATCGGTTTTATACTTTCTGTTGATGCGCGCTGTCCGGATGAGCATCATCCCATGGTCGAAGCAGTCAGCCCCCACTAGGTGACTGCCGATATCCAAACTTCACGGGCCCGTGGATCATTCCGCGGGCCTTTTGTTGTCTGCGGCCGACCCACGCGACCGCTGCTGTTGCCGAAAAGCCTGACAGAGGTCACCCAGGGCGTTGAAGCGTGAAGGGGCGTTCGGCGGCCTCCAGCGTCCGGTCGCTCTCGTCCTTCAGCGCGACACCCGTGAGCCGCCGGGCGAGAGCCTCGCGCATCAGCCAGGCGGCCTTGAAGGCGGCGATGTCCGGCGACAGGCCGGCCCCGTGGATGTTGGAGATGCAGTTGCGCTCGCCATCGTTGCGCCCCTGGCGCGGCGCATGGGTGAGGTAGAGCCCGAGGCTGTCGGGGCTGGAGAGGCCGGGCCGCTCGCCGATGAGCACCAGCACCAGCCGGGCATTGAGGATTTCTCCGACCTCGTCGCCGAGCGCGACCCGCGCCTGCCGCGCCACCACGACGGGGCCAAGGCTCCAGCCCTCCCGGCGGATGTGGGGCAGCAGGGCTGAGACCATGGCGCTCGCATGGGCATGGACCGCGCTGGACGACAGGCCGTCGCCGACGACGAGGGCGAGGTCGATGGGGGCTGCGGCCGCGGCGGCAAGCCGGTCCCGCGCTTCGGCCGACAGCCGCCGGCCGAGATCGGGCCTGAGCAGGTAGGTCTGGCGGCTGTCCGCTGCACTGTCGGCAACGAGCGTCGCCAGGCCAAGGGCCGCGATATCGGAGGCGACCTTGTCGGCATCGAAGGGCGTGTGGACTGCGTCCCGTGCCGTGGCATGGGCCAGGGCGAAGCGCAGCGTCTCCGCCGTCGTCTGGGCCGAGCCGGTGCGCCCGAGGCCGATGCGGGCCGGGGTGAGGGCGGCGAGCTGCTGCCAGATCCCGCGGCTCATGCGGCAAGCCCCGTGAGGTGGGCGAGGAGTGGTGCGCCGCCCTGCGGCAGCAGGCGCCCGTCCAGCCCGGTGATCCCTTGCGCCTGAAGCCAGGTTTCGAATTCCGGCGCGCGCTTCAGGCCGAGGACGTCGCGGATGTAGAGCTGGTCGTGGAACGAGGTGGACTGGTAGTTGAGCATCACGTCGTCCGCCCCCGGCACGCCCATGATGTAGGTGACGCCGGCCGCGCCGAGCAACGTCAACAGCGTGTCCATGTCGTCCTGATCGGCCTCGGCATGGTTGGTGTAGCAGACGTCGCAGCCGAGCGGCACGCCCATCAGCTTGCCGCAGAAATGGTCCTCGAGGCCGGCGCGGATGATCTGCTTGCCGTCATAGAGATATTCCGGGCCGATGAAGCCGACGACGGTGTTGACCAGCAGCGGCTCATAGGCCCGCGCCACCGCATAGGCCCGCGCCTCCAGTGTCTGCTGGTCGACGCCGTGATGGGCGCCGGCGGAGAGCGCCGAGCCCTGGCCGGTCTCGAAATACATGACGTTGTCGCCGAGTGTGCCGCGCTTCAGCGAGCGGCCGGCCTCCAGCCCCTCCTGCAGCACGGCGAGGTCGATGCCGAAGGAGGTGTTGGCGTCCTGCGTGCCGGCGATGGACTGGAAGACGAGATCGACCGGCGCGCCGCGCTCGATCAGCTGGATCGACGAGGTGACGTGGGTCAGCACGCAGCCCTGCGTCGGGATGTCGAAGCGGGCGATGAGCTCATCCAGCAGCTTCAGGAGGTCGCCGAGGACCGGCAGGCTGTCCGAGGCCGGATTGATGCCGATCGTGGCATCGCCCGTCCCGTGCAGCAGGCCGTCGGCGATGGAGGCGGCGATGCCGCGGGCATCATCGGTCGGATGGTTCGGCTGGAGCCTGACCGCCATGGTGCCGGGCAGGCCGATCGTGTTGCGGAAGCGCGTCACGACCCGGCACTTGCGCGCCACCGCGATGAGGTCCTGGTTGCGCATGACCTTGGAGACGGCCGCCGCCATTTCCGGCGTCACGCCGGGGGCGATGGCAGCAAGCCGCTCCGTCGTCGCCGCCTCGGAGAGAAGCCAGTCGCGAAAACCCCCGACGGTGAAATGGGCGATGGGCGCGAAGGCCGCTGCATCGTGACGGTCGAGGATGAGGCGGGTGACCTCGTCGGTCTCGTAGGGGACCAGCGGCTCACTGAGGAACAGCTTCAGCGGCTGGTCGGCGAGGGTCATCCGCGCCGCCACCATCTCCTCGGCGGAGGTCGCGGCGATGCCGGCGAGCTGGTCCCCGGAGCGCAGCGGCGTCGCCTTGGCCATCAGGTCCTTGAGGTCGCGGAAGAGGTGGGTCCTCTGGCCGATGGTCTGGCGGAAGGTCACGCGTCGGTCCTCATGCCTGCGGCTCCCTGTGCCTCACGGCGCCAACACGGCGCCGGGTCGTCGTCGATGAAGGTCGCATGGCCGATCACCCCGCGTCCTTCTCCCCCATGTGGAGCACGAACTGTGCCGCTTCCAGGTGGCACCGAACACCTCGTCAGGGTAGCACGAGCGCAGCGCGACGGCCCCGTTGCTGCGGGCTTCGCGAGAGTTGCATGCCACACCTGCGGCAGGATCATCGCGGGCGAGGATTGCGCGGTTTTGCCCGGAATCGGCTCCGTATTGCCGTCAAGGGCATCGATTTCCGTCGCGAAAGGGGGCGTTCGCAAGGGCGAAGTCCGCTGGTCGAAGTTTCCGACGACGAGCACGTGGAACAGATATTTGCCGACAATGAGGTATTTCTCTACTCTCGCGCGTTGGGGAAGGCATCAGCCCGCGGCGACAGCTGCGGGAGTCCAAAGGGACGTCCATGCCGCGCAAGCCCACGTCAGTATTCGACTCGAAGACGTTTCTGGACCCGTTGGCAAAGGTCGGAGCGATGCAACCTATGCGGCAGGAGACGTTATCTTTGCCCAGGGAGACCCGGCGAATGCCGTGTTCTACATTCACAAGGGCAAGGTGAAGATCGCGGTTGTCTCCGAACAGGGCAAGGAAGCGGTGGTGGCGCTTCTCGGCCCCAAAGACTTCTTTGGAGAAGGTGGGCTTGCCGGTCAGTCGAAACGCATCGCCACGGCCATGGCCATGTCGGAAGCCACGATCTCACGCATCGACAAGTCGACCATCGTCAGGTTGATCCACGACCAGCCGGCATTCTCCGAGATGTTCATCGCCCATCTTCTCGGGCGCGCCGTCCGCGTCGAGGCGGATCTGATCGACCAGTTGTTCAATTCCAGCGAGAAGCGCCTTGCCCGGCTTCTGCTGCTCCTTGCCAATTTCGGCAAGGACAGCGAGCCCGAACCGGTGATCGCCAAGATCAGCCAGGAAACCCTCGCCCAGATGATTGGTACGACACGGGCCCGGGTCAGTTATTTCATGAACAAATTCCGCAAGCTCGGCTTCATCTCCTATAATGGCGGGATCGAGGTCCACAGCTCGCTGCTGAATGCCGTGCTGCACGACCAGCCGCATATCAGCCGAAAGACGAAGCGGGCCTCTTCTGATCAATTTTGAACAGCCCGCGAGGCCGGCCTGATCTACCGTCTCGGCCAAGATCAGACCGACGCGACCGCTCATCCAGACCTGTCGCGGACACGAGCCCTGCTCGGACGCCAGCGCATCCGCGCAAGGCATGTTGTGTGTCCAGTCTGGCCCGTGGCGGGTCTTGGCCCGTGGCGGGTCTTGGCCCGTGAGGGGTCTTGGCCCGTGACCAACCTAGCCTGAGCTTGCCCCCGCTCCGGCCGTCCGTCGCGTTTGCCCGCGCCATCAACCAGGGAGCACCACCATGCCCGTTCTTGTCCGGACCCCATCAATCGGGAGTTCTCCGCCAACGCCCGCCGTCGCGGCCGCTGCGACAACCTCTGCGGACCCCATACGCCGAACGGGCCCCATCCGGGCCCATAAACGTGCCTACACGGTGGGCGACGTGGTCCAGGTCCGCTCGGGTGGTTCGGAGATGATCGTGCAGGGCTATGCCATCAACGGCGAGGTCGTCTGCGAACTGCGTGGCCGAACATTCGAATTGCCCGAACTGTTGCTGAAGACCGTTGGCAGCAAGCCAGTCCGGCGAGGCCGCAAGCCGGGGATCAGTCCGCGCAGGGCCCTGCGCCCTTGAGGCTTTCACGGCGCGGCCGGTGCTGTCGGTGTTCGTCTCGCCCGTCGGAGACCGCGCGAGGTCCGGTGTCCACCGCCGTGAGACGGCACCAAGGAGCTTGATGTGCCCACTGGACCCAGCGGTTCGAATTCGTCGGACACAACCGATCTGGAGCGGCGCGTGCTTGCCCACGAGCGTGTCTTGCAGGCGGTGATCGCCTATCTGGCCCAGACCGAACCCCAGTTCCTCGATCACCTCCGGGATACCTTTGTGGATCCCATGAGCATGGGCCGACCCTAGCACGACTATCGCGGCGTCGATGACTATGCCGAAGAGTTCATCCGGGCCGTCATGCTGTTGCCGGAGACACGGGCCGCCGCCGCGACCAACCCGCCTTCAGCCCCTGGAGAGGCCGGCCGTCCCCGTCCGGCACCCGCCCCACGCAGGGACGCGTCCTGCGTTGAGGTCCATGAACGCAACGGGATCTGGAGCGTCAGTGTCGACGGTGTCTTTGACGGTGACTACGTCAAGAAGGCCGATGCCGTGGCCGCCGCCGCGCTCCTGAAGCTGGCAAGACCCTCGGCGGGCCTGATGGCCGCTATCGCGGCTGTCGCGGTGGGCAAGCGCGATGGCGCCGCCGTTCATTCGCCACGGCCCGGGCCCCAGGACGGGCCTGGTCTGACCGTCGTGCGGTCGTTCGGGCAAAGCGACTAGAGCCCGATGGCAATCGCGCTGCCGGTCGTCGGAAGGGCATGTTTGTCAGGGTTTCCCCCTGACTCCGTGCCCCACCCGGCTGATCACTTTTGAACAGCGATAGAGCGCACCTCCCCCTCATTATGGCGTTGCATCGACCGGCGATGCGTCAACCCCGAAGGCCCACAGGAGGTCGGCAACGCTGCCAGCCAAAGGCACTGCTCTTTTACGATCGATCCTTTCCAGGGGTATTTCTATGACCACGAGCTATGTGACCGTTCCAAAGTTTCTCAGCAGTCTGCCGCCGAGGACAAGGCTCCGCTCGTTCCAGGAGCTGCGTTCGAAGAGCCACGACCATGACGCTCAACGGATGGCGCTTCTGCTTCACTACAACGAGACCCTGCTGCGCGAGGTGCATCACCGGATTGGCAACAGCCTTCAGCTGATTGCCAGCATCCTCGTTCTCGATGCGCGCACCGTCCACTCGCAGGAAGCGCGGCGCCACCTTGAGGACGCCCATCGGCGAATCCTGGCGGTCGCGACCGTACAGCGCCAGCTCCAGGTGCCCGGCGAGAGCGACAGCTTCGACCTGTGTCCCTATCTGACGACGCTGTGCGAGAACCTGACCGCCTCGCTTGTCTATACCGCGAGCCAGACGACCATCGAGGTCCATTCCGATCCGGCAAATGTTTCCCCGAGAACAGCGACGGATCTTGGGTTGATCGTGACGGAACTGGTCATCAACGCGCTCAAACACGCTTTCGGATCGGACGGGCAAAAAGGGCGGATCCGGGTCACCTATCAGGTCGATGGCCATCAGTGGAGGCTGACGGTTGCCGATGACGGCCGCGGCAAGGTGGCGGCGCCGGGAGGCGCGCCGGCAGGATTCGGATCGGGAATCATCTCCGCGCTGGTCGCGCAGCTCCAGAGCCGGATGGAGACCTCGACAGGGATCGACGGGCGCGGCTTTTCGACGACCATCACCGGCTATTCGAGCGTTTGAAAGCCAAAGACGGCTTCGTCCTGCCGGGACAGGCCTCAGGTCGCCCGCACTGCGCGATGATCAGCGGGTGAGGGGCGCGCGAAGTCTCGGGAGCGCAAAAGCTCCTGGCTCCGGGGCACCTCGCGGCGGCGGTTGCCACGAGACGCGGCGCGCCCGTTAGCGGGCCCCCGCCGAGATGTCCATGGTATGGTGGTGCGGCGCTAGACCGCAGTTGATGACACCGGTTCGCCTTGCGGATGACATAGGCTTCGGTCAGGCTTTCACCTGAGTTCGGCCGTGGCGGGTGCCCAACCGCGCGACCCGGCCCGCTGTCGGCCCCGGCAGCCTTTACTCCGGAGTCGCGGACTTGTCCTTTACGACGCTCATCGCCGACATCGAGGCGCTCACCCGCCAGCACGCCATGCTCATCGTGCCCGTGGTCGGTCTGATATCCTTCTGCGAGTCCATCGTCTTCCTGTCGCTGTTCATCCCGGCCTCGGTGATCCTGATGGGCATCGGCGCGCTGGTCGGCCTCGGCGATGCCAACCCTTGGGCGGTGGTGGCGGCGGCGACCATCGGTGCGGCGCTCGGTGAATGGGCCTCCTACGCCGTCGGCTACGTGTTCAAGGACCGCGCCACGAAGCTCTGGCCGCTCGGCCGCTATCCCGACCTCGTGGTGCGCGGCCAGCGCTTCGTCCATGCCTGGGGCGCGCTCGGCCTTTTCGCCGCGAAGTTCATCGGGCCGCTGCGCGGCATCGTTCCGATGATGGCGGGCGTCATGGCCATGGGTCCCGTCCGGTTCCAGGTGGCCAACTGGTTCTCGTCGCTGCTCTGGGCCCTGGTCTGGCTGGCTCCCGGCTACATCGCGGTTCGTGCCCTGCACTGACGCGACGCTTGGCGACCATCGAGGCCATCGCCAAGCAGACCGACCTGCTCGCCCTCAAAGTCACGATCAAGTCGGCGCGGACCGGCGAAGCCTCCAAGGGCTTTGCCGTGGTGGGGCAGGAGGTGAAGACCCTGGCCTCGCGCTCGGCGACCTCGTCGGCCGAGATCTCGGCGCTCAATGGCACCAGTCGCGAGCGCATCGGCGTGCTGGCCGAGACATTGGCAAGTCTCAACGGTCAGGCGGCCTGACGCAACCGCTGCAGCTCATCTGCCCAGTCAGGACCGCGCCTTGGTTGAGCTATCCGTATCGCGCATCAATGCGGCCGGTTCGCTAACGCGTAGCGGTCTTTCCAACTTCGCATGCCTCAGGGGAAAGGTTTTTCCTACTCTCGACGGGTCGGGACGGGAATGTCGGCTCGCCCCGGCACCGTCACCTGCCGCCGACCGCCGAGGAGCCTCCCATGCGCATTACCCGCCGCCAGGGCCTTGCCGCTGCCGCCGCGCTCATCGCCGCCCCCCGCATCGGCTTCGGCCAGGGCGCCGAGAGGCCGCTGCGCTTCGTCGTCAATGTCGGCCTGCAGAACCTCGACCCGATCGCCAGCCCGTCCTTTGTGACGCGCAATTTCGGCTACATGGTCTTCGACACGCTCGTCTCGCTGGACGGGAAGGGCGAGTACAAACCGCAGATGCTGGAAGGCTGGGTGGTCAGCGCCGACCGCCTCACCTGGACCTTCAAGCTGCGCGCGGGCCTGCGCTTCCACGACGGCGCCAAGGTCACGTCCGAGGACGTCATCGCCTCGCTGAAGCGCTGGGGCAGCCGCGACTCCATCGGCCGCCGGCTGATGGCCGCGACCGGCGAACTCGTCGCCAATGGCGAGGACGGGTTCATCCTCAAGCTGAAGCGGCCCTTCGGCGGCGTTATCGACGCTCTCGGCAAGCCCTCGGTCCATGTGCCGGTCATGATGCCGGCGCGCATCGCCAATGCGACGCCGCCGACCCAGCAGGTCTCCGAGATCGTCGGTTCGGGTCCTTACGTCTTCCAGCGCAGCGAATGGGTGCCGGGTGACCGCGCGACCTTCCGCAAGTTCGACCAGTATGTCCCTCGCAACGAGCCGGCCGATGGCCTTGCCGGCGGCAAGATCGCCAAGATCGCGCGCATGGAAATGTTGACCATGCCGGACATTGCGCTGCGCTATGCGGCGCTCACCCGCGGCGAGGTGGACTATCTCGAATATGCGCCGGTGGACCTGATCCCGCGGATGCGCCGCGATCGCAATCTCACCTTCGCCCAGGCGGGCGGACGGGCGAACCTGATGTATGCGGTGTCGATCAACCACTTCCAGACGCCGATGGACAATGTCTTCGTCCGCCGGGCCATCCAGCAGTGCCTCGACCGCGGCGAGGTTCTGGCCGGTGCCGGTTTCGGCGGCGAACTCGGCAAGCCCGACTGCACCTCGATGTTCATGTGCGGCGCGCCCTACGAGAACACCGGCGGCAGCGCCGAGCTCGCCCAGACCAGCATCGCCAAGGCCAAGGCGCTGCTCGCCGAGGGCGGCTACAAGAACGAGAAGATCGTCCTGCTGCATCCCCTCGACAGCTCTCTTCTCAATCCCTTCGGCAGCGTGCTGATCGACCGGATGAAGCAGGCGGGCTTCAATCTCGATGTCCAGGGCCTGGAATGGTCGGCCATCGCCCAGCGTTGGGTGCAGAAGAACCCGCTGGACCAGGGTGGCTGGAGCGTCATTCCGGTGGTCTATACCGGCTTCGACATGTCGGACCCGCTGTCGAATCTCGGCGTCGGCTTCAACTGCACGGGCAACCAGCCCTGGGGCTATTGCGTCGATCCGATGAAGCCGGTGCTCGAGCAGTTCGAGGCCGAGAGCGACCCGGCCAAGCGCAAGGTGCTGGCCGAACAGCTGCAGAAGTTCGCGCTGGAGAACGCGACCTTCCCCATCGCCGGCCAGTTCCAGAGCCCGGCGGTGTGGCGCAGCGAACTCGCGGGCGTCATCGATTTCGGCTTCCCAGTGATGTGGAACATCGAGCGCAGGGGCTGAGCCGCCTGACACCGGACGCATCAAAGCCCCGGCCTTGGCGCCGGGGCTTTTCTCGCATCAGGCCGGGATGATGTGGACGACCCGGTAGCCGGCGGCCTTCATGGCCCTGAGGCAGGCCGGGAGCATCGCCGCGGTCTGGGGCCGGGTGTCGTGGAACAGGAGGATGCCGCCGCGGCTCTGGGCGAGGCGGCGCATCACCAGGGCAAGCTGCTGGTCGGGCGCCATGTCATTCCAGTCGCTGGCCCAGAGGTCCGCGCCGAAAATGCCGATGTCGCGGGCGGCGAGCCCCTGATTGAGCGCAGTGGAATCGCCAAACCCGGGGTAGCGGAAGAAGGGCGTGCGCGGCCGGCCCGCATAGGCGCCGTAGAGCGCGGTGTCGACGGCACGGAAACCGGCTTCGATGTCTGCCTCGGCGGTGGCCTGCGGCAGCTGCGCCAGCGTCATCGGGTGGGTGTTGGAGTGGTGACCGACCGTGTGGCCCGCCGCCAGCACCCGGCGGGCGAGGGCAGGGTGGGCCGCGGCCTGGCGGCCGATCATGAAGAAGGTCGCCTTGACGCATTCGCGGGCGAGGCTGTCGAGGATCGGCTCGGTCGTGCCGGGATGGGGGCCGTCGTCGAAGGTCAGAACCACCTCGCCGGGGGCGAGCGGCAGGGTCGCGGGATAGCTTCGGCGGCCGACCCTCAGCGCACCCGTGGTGCGCACCTCGAGCACGCGGGCCGTGCCGAGTGCCTCCAGGCCGCAGGCGGCACGGGCGAGCCCGGGCAGGGCGGTCGCAAGGGCCGAGCCGAGGATGAGGCGGCGCGACGGCCGAAGCTGGGTCATGCTGGGCTGGTGTCCCGGTGGTTCAGGTCGGCGTGATGCTAGGCCCTCCGGCTTGCCAAATCGCTGCGCCGCATCCAAGAACGTCCTATCCCTTATGGCTCGTCGCGCATCGCCCGGGAGGCCCGCCATGGTCGAGACCCAGCCGCCTCTCGCCCGTGCGCTGGAATGGCGCGACAGGGACTGGCGCGACGATGAAGGCGAACTCCTGCCGGCGGTCGTGGACGTTGTCTGCGCCATGCTCGTCGAGGGCGATGCGGAGAGCCTGAAGACGCTCGTCTCCGAAGCGCACGAAGCCGATGTCGGTGCACTTCTCGCCCAGCTCGATCCCGACGACCGCAATCGGCTCGTCGAGCTTCTCGGCGCTGATTTCGACTTCACCGCGCTCACCGAGGTCGACGAGACCATCCGCGTCGAGATCCTCGAGGAGATGGAGCCCGAGCAGGTCGCCGAAGGCATCGCCGAGCTCGAGACCGATGATGCCGTGGCGATCCTCGAGGACCTCGACGAGGCCGAGCGCAGCGAGATCCTCGACAAGCTGCCGGCCAGCGACCGCTTCGCCCTTCGCCGCGCCTTCGACTATCCGGAAGGCTCGGCCGGCCGGCGCATGAAGGACGAGTTCATCGCCGTGCCGCCCTTTTGGACGGTGGGGCAGGTGATCGACCACCTGCGGGACTCCGCTGATCTGCCCGAAGACTTCACCGAAATCTTCGTCGTGGACCCAGGCTATCATATTCAGGGGCATGTCCGCCTCGACAGGCTGCTGCGCGCCCAGCGCCCGGTGGCGGTCACCGACATCCTCGAGGAGGAGACGCGCACCGTTACCGCGAGCGAGGACCAGGAGGACGTGGCGTTCATGTTCGAGCGCTACAACCTGCTCTCCGCCCCGGTGGTCGACGAGGGCAACCGCCTCGTCGGCGTCCTCACCGTCGACGACATCGTCGACGTCATCGAGGAGGAGGCGGATGCCGACATCAAGCAGCTCGGTGGCGTCAAGGCGGACGAGGAGATCTCCGACAGCGTCTGGACGACGGCCAAGGGGCGGTTCCGCTGGCTGTTCATCAATCTGATCACCGCCTTTCTCGCCACGACTGTCCTCAAGTCCTTCGAGGTCCAGCTCGCCGAGATGGTGGCGCTGGCCGTGCTTGCCCCCATCGTCGCGAGCCAGGGCGGCAACGCCGCGACCCAGACTATGACGGTGGCGGTCCGCGCCCTCGCCACGCGTGAGCTCGGCCCCCGCAACGCCTTCCGGATCGTCCGCCGCGAGGTGGCGGTCGGTTTCCTCAATGGCATCGCCTTCGCTCTCATCACCGGCGCGGTGGCGAGCTTCTGGTTCACCAATGCCAATATCGGCGTGGTGATCGGCCTCGCCCTGGTCTGCAATCTTGTCGCGGGATCGCTGGGCGGCGTTTTGATCCCGCTGCTGCTCGACCGATTACGGGTGGATCCGGCGATTTCATCGGGTCCTTTCGTGACGACCGTCACGGATGTCACGGGTTTCCTCAGCTTTCTCACTATTGCGACCTGGTGGTTCAAGCTTTAGACGCCCAGTAAAGGCGTGAATCTAGTCGGCTAAACAGAAGAATATTCCGCGTTTTGTCTGGGAATTGCGCGGCCGGAGTGCCAACGCAATCTTAAATCATGCCCCATAAGTTGCCGGCGTCGTGCATGCGTACCGGCGGGGGTCCGGAATGTCGATTTCAGTCAAGCGCCGTGCCGATGCGGCGTTGAGTGGCCAGATCTGGGCCGTGGCAGCCGGCGTCGTTTCGCTGGTCGTCGCGATCGCCGTGCTTGCGATCCACGCCTGGTATCCGGTCCGGCTGGTCGTGGGTGCCGACGGCTCGTGGGTCGGCCAGCTCGCAGCCTGTGCCGGCATTGCGGCAGTTGTGACGCTGGCGCTCCTCGTCCGGCTGCGCGTGTCGCAGCGCGAGGTCATTGCCGGCGCGCGCTTCCTCCTGCCCCCGGGCATTGACGGCCTGACGGGCCTCGCCGACCGGGCCGCCTTCTGCCGCAGCTTCGAGCAAGTCCTCGACACCATCGACCGCCGCGGCGGCGCCACGTTGCTGCTGCTCGACCTCGATCTCTTCAAGGAGATCAATGATACCTACGGCCACCACGCTGGCGACGCGGTTCTCGCCGAGGTGGCGCGGCGCATGCGGTTCATCTGTGGTCCCGATGTCGCCATCGGCCGCCTGGGCGGTGACGAGTTCGCAGTGCTCATCGAGGGCGCGCCGGAGGCAACCGACATCACGGCGGCCTGCCGGCTGATCATCGCCGAGGTGCGCAAGCCCATCCCCTACGACGGCAACGTGCTCACGATCGGCGTCTCCATCGGCTTCTGCGCCACCCAGGAGCGCGGCACAACGCGCGATGACATGATGCGGCGCGCAGACCGGGCGCTCTATCTCGCCAAGGCCCGCGGCAAGAATTGCGCGGTGCCCTTCCATCCCGACATGGATCGCGATGAATCCCAGCGGCGCTACCAGGAGCGGGAGCTGCGCGGGGCCCTGATCAACGGCGAAATCGATATCGACCTGCAGCCGATCTTCGGCACCGACGGTGTCACCATGAAGGGCGCCGAGGCACTCGCCCGCTGGAACCATCCCTATCGCGGTCGCGTCGGCCCGTCGGAATTCGTGCCGCTGGCCGAGAGCTGCGGCCTGATCCACCGCCTCGGCGCGACCATCCTGCGGCTCGCCTGTCGGGCGGCGGTGCGGTGGGAGGAGCTGTTCGTTTCGGTCAACGTGTCGCCGACCCAGTTCCGTCGCAGCGACTTCATCGCCCAGGTGAAGGCGGCGCTCGCCGACAGCGGACTGCCGCCGGAGCGGCTCGTGCTCGAGATCACCGAAGGCGTCATGATCGAGGACACCGAACATGCCCGCGCCGTGACGCACGAACTCCGGGCGCTTGGGGTGAAGATCGCTCTCGACGACTTCGGAACGGGCTTTTCCTCGCTCAGCTATCTGCGGCGCTTCAACCTCGATGCCCTCAAGGTCGATCGCAGCTTCGTCGCTGACCTCGACAGCGGCGTCGAGGCGGCGACCATCCTCCACTGCGTCGTCAATCTAGGCCGCGCCCTCGGGCTCAAGGTCGTCGCCGAGGGCGTCGAGACCGCTGAACAGGCGCGGTTCCTGCGTGCGGCGGGTTGCGGACTGATGCAGGGCTATCATCTGGCCCGGCCCATGCCCGTGGACGAGTTCGACCGGCGCTATGCCGTCACTCGCGCGCCGCAGACCGGGCTTGCCGCCACCGGTTGAGGCGCGCCGGCCGGCCGTCCTCCGGTCTCAGCGGATGTGTCGTGGCTCACGAATGCATGGCCTCGGCGCTCGACAGGCGGGCCGGGCTCGGGCAGGTTCGGCGCCCTCGAACCTTTACCCAGAGTCCTTGTCCATGACCGCCGTTCTGCCGCTCGATCCCGCCGTGAAGGCCAAGCTCGAGACTATCACCACCGCGACCCTGACGACGGTGCTCCTCAAGAAGGGCCTGCGGAAGATCTGGATGGCGGGCACGCAGCCCTTCTCCCATGCCGGCAAGCGCACGGTCGGTCGCGCCTTCACCCTGCGCTTCGTGCCGGCGCGCGAGGATCTCGCGACCCCCGCCAGCTGGTCGAACCCGATCTCCACCCGTGGCGCCATCGAGGCGATGCCCGAGGGCGTCATCGCCGTGGTCGATGCCATGGGCTCCAAGGAGGCGGGCATTTTCGGCGACATCCTCTGCGCGCGCATGGCGAAGCGCGGCGTCGCCGCCCTTGTCACCGACGGCGTGGTGCGTGACGCCGATGGCGTCCGCGGCACCAAGCTGCCGGTCTGGTGTTCGGGCGCGGCCGCCCCGGCCTCGGTTGCGGCTCTGACCTTCATCAACTGGCAGGAGCCGATCGGCTGCGGTGGCGTCGCCGTCTTCCCGAACGACATCGTGGTCTGCGATGGCGACGGCGCCGTGCTCATCCCGCAGGACATGGTCGACGCCGTGCTCGAGGCGGCGGAAGCGCAGGAGCATCTCGAGGGCTGGCTCATGGGCGAGGTCGAGAAGGGCCTGCCTCTGCCGGGCCTCTATCCGCCCAACGCCGAGACCAAGGCGCGCTACGAAAAAGAAACCGGTCGTAAAGCATAAGGATGGTTCGGCGGCCGCCCCAGCGCGGCCGCATTTCCCCGCCAGAGCCCCGACGATGACGCGACGCCCGATCCTTCTCGCCGCCGTGACCCTCCTGGGGCTCCAGCTCGCCGCCTGCGGCAGCGTACCGACCGCCGAGGTCTCGGCCTCGGCGACCGGCGATCATCCTTTCCCGACAGTCACCCACACGGTCGGCCACCACGCCCATCCTGTGCACGGCATCGACGTGTCGAAGTACCAGGGCACGATCGACTGGCAGCAGGTGAGGGCGGCCGGTGTCTCCTTCGCCTTCATCAAGGCGACCGAGGGCGGAGACCTGCTCGACAGCCGTTTCCGCGAGAACTGGGAAGGGGCGCGGCGCGCCGGCATCCCGCGCGGGGCCTACCACTTCACCTATTGGTGCCGGCCTATGGCCGACCAGATCGCCTGGTTCAAGCGCAATGTGCCCGTCGAGCCGGACGCGCTGCCGCCGGTGCTTGACGTGGAATGGAACTTCCAGTCGCCCACCTGCCCGCGGCGGGTGCCGGTCCCGGTCGCCCAGGCGAAGATGCGCGAGTTCCTGCACGCCATGGAGCGCCATTACGGCAAGAAGCCGATCATCTATGCCGACATCAAGTTCCACCGCGAGGTCCTCGCCAGCGGCGAGTTCGCCGAATATCCGTTCTGGGTGAGGTCGGTCGCCGCGGTGCCGCACGAGCGCTATCCCGGCCGCCGCTGGGCCTTCTGGCAGATCACCGCCACCGGGCGTGTGGCTGGCATCAACACGCCGGTCGATCGCAACGTCTTTGCCGGGACCCCCCACCAGTGGCAGCAGCTCGCCCAGACCGGCTTCCGCCATCGCCACCACCACCATGGCGCCACGGCTGTGGCCTCGGCCCCCGCGCCGCAGGCACCCACCTCGCCGGCCGTGACGGTTGCCGCTGCCGAGGCGCAGCCCCAGCAAGTGCCGACGGCGACGACCAGCGTTCCGGCGGCCGCCGTGCCGACCGCGGAGACGCCTGCCATGGGCACGGCACCCGTGCCGGCCTCGCGGCCGCCGTTCTAGGTTCCTCGCAGCCCTGCATTGAACAACTGCGTCCTTCGAGGCTCGCTCGCTTCGCTCTCTCGCACCTCAGGGTGAGGGAGGTCGGTGCCCTGCATCGGCGTCGTCTGACGCGCGATCGATAGGCTTCAGCCAAGCGGAATGCTGGTCTCGACCGTCCTCATCCTGAGGTGCGAGAGAGCGAAGTGAGCGAGCCTCGAAGGACGCACTTCCTCAATGCAGGGACGATCGCATCACACCCATCGCCGCACGCGCGCCGCATAGGCCTCCCATTCCGCACCGAAGCGGGCGGCAAGGTGGGCCTCCTCGCGGCGGATGGCGAAATGGGTCATGGCCATGATGAAGACGGCCGCCGCCACGAGATAGGCGAGCGAGCCCTCGACTCCGCCGAACCCGGCGATGAGGCAGAGTTCGCCGAGATAGATGGGGTTGCGGCTCCAGGCGAAGGGGCCTGACGTCACCAGCCGCGTCGCGGGGTGGTGCGGCAAGATGGCGGTCCGCGCGCGCGACAGGGTCGAACTCGACCAGAGCACCAGCGCAAGGCCGGCGCCGAGGGCCAGTGCGCCGAGGAGCTTGGCGATACCGGGGGCGGGCAGGGCGACCCGCGCCAGGCTGTCGAGCCCGAAGCCCAGCGCCAGCGACAGGCCGAAAATGACCGGCGGCAACGGCCAGCGGTTTGGCCGCTCGGCATAGTCGCTCGCCCCGTTCTGCTGCGTCATCGCTTCACCCTGCCTCTCGGCGATCATGACATGGTCCAATGCCGCTTCTATAACCATGGCCCCGGCCCGGACGAAGGGCCGCACCCGAGGATGACCCCATGCTGAGGAACGCGCCGCGCCCCTTCGACTTCGATCTCGGCGAGACCGCCGACATGCTGCGCGACACGGTCTTCGCCTTCTCGCAGGAGGAGATCGCCCCGCGCGCGGCGGAGATCGACCGGACCGACCAGTTCCCGATGGACCTCTGGGAGAAGATGGGCGGCCTCGGCCTTCTCGGCATCACCGTCGAGGAAGAGTATGGCGGTTCGGGCCTCGGCTACCTTGAGCACTGCATCGCCGTGGAGGAGATCTCGCGGGCCTCGGCCTCGGTCGGCCTGTCCTACGGCGCCCATTCCAATCTCTGCGTCAACCAGATCCGCAAGAACGGCTCGGAGGCGCAGAAGCGGCGCTACCTGCCGAAGCTGATCAGCGGCGAGCATGTCGGGGCGCTGGCCATGTCCGAGCCCGGCGCCGGCTCCGACGTCGTGTCGATGAAGCTGCGGGCAGAGAAGAAGGGCGATCGCTACGTGCTCAACGGCACGAAGATGTGGATCACCAACGGCCCCGATGCCGATGTGCTGGTCGTCTATGCCAAGACCGATCCGGCGGCGGGCGCGCGCGGCATGACCGCCTTCCTCATCGAGAAGGGCTTCAAGGGTTTCTCTTGCGCCCAGAAGCTCGACAAGCTCGGCATGCGCGGCTCCCATACCGGCGAACTCGTCTTCGAGGATTGCGAGGTGCCCGAGGAGAACGTGCTCGGTGAGGTCGGCCGCGGCGTCAACGTGCTGATGAGCGGGCTCGATTACGAGCGCGCCGTGCTGGCCGCCGGCCCGCTCGGCATCATGCAGGCCTGCATGGACGTGGTCATGCCCTATGTCCACGAGCGCAAGCAGTTCGGCCAGGCCATCGGCGAGTTCCAGCTCGTCCAGGGCAAGCTTGCCGACATGTATGTGTCGATGAACGCCGCCCGCGCCTATGTCTATGCGGTGGCCAAGGCCTGCGATCGCGGCCAGACCACCCGCGAGGACGCCGCGGGCGCCATCCTCTACGCCGCGGAGAATGCCACCAAGATGGCGCTGGATGCGATCCAGCTGCTCGGCGGCAATGGCTATATCAACGATTATCCGACGGGCCGCCTGCTGCGCGATGCCAAGCTCTACGAGATCGGCGCCGGCACTTCCGAGATCCGCCGCATGCTGATCGGCCGCGAGCTGTTCCAGAAGACGGCATGAGCCTGGCGAACCACCTCTTCTTCTACCTGTCGAAGTTGCTCTGGTGGTTCGCGGCGCCGTCGAACCTGTTGACTTCGCTCATCGTTCTCGGCGCGCTGCTGCTCTTCACCCGCTGGGCGCGGGGAGGGCGGCGGCTGGTCGTCCTCGGCGCGCTCGGGCTCCTCATCTGCGGCATCGCTCCGCTCGGGACCTGGCTCGCCCGGCCGCTGGAGGATCGTTTCCCGCAGCCTCCCGCCGACATGGCGGCACCGACCGGCATCATTGTGCTCGGCGGCTCGATGGACCAGCTCACCAGCGCCGCGCGGGGACAGCCGACCATCGGCGCGGCCCCGGGGCGGATGACGGAGGCGGTGGCGCTCGCCCGGCGGTTCCCCGATGCGCGGATCGTTTTCACCGGCGGATCGGCGGAGGTTTTCCGCACCAGTGGCCTCGACGAGGCCGGCGCGGCCCTCGCGCTGTTCCGCCAGCTCGGCCTTGCGCCGGAGCGTCTGACGCTGGAGCGGGAGAGCCGCAACACCTACGAGAACGCGGTGCTCACCAAGGCGTTGGTGAAGCCGCAACCGGGCGAGCGCTGGCTGCTCGTTACCTCCGCCTGGCACATGCCGCGCTCCTTCGGCATCTTCCGGCAAGCGGGCTGGCCGGTCATCGCCTATCCCACCGATTTCGAGACGCGCGGCACGGATCGCGAGCTGACCCGGCCGACCCTGCCCATGAGCCGCGGGCTCGACCTCACGGACCGCATGGCGCGCGAATGGGTCGGCCTTCTCGCCTATCGGGTCGGCGGGCGCACGGACGCGCTGTTTCCCGCGCCCTGAGGCCTCAGTCCTGTCGCGGCAGGGTGAGGCGATAGACGCCGCGGAAATCCGCGGGGTCCACCGGCTTGCCCTTGCGCAGGATGACGAGCCTTCCCTCCATGGCGAGGCGCACGGCGGTGCGGCGGACGGGCTGCATCAGGCCGTGCCAGTCGATGCCACGATCGGTGCCCACCTGTTTCGCCGCTTCCGACGGGCAGATGGACTTGTCCGGCCCGCGCGCCGCGGCGAGCGTCAGGATGGCGGCTTCGAGGTCTGAATCGGGGGCACTCATGGGCCTCTCATGCACCAGCGCGGCAACGCCGTCGAGGGAGCGCCGCCACGGAGTGGAAACCTCGCGGTGGCAGGGTTGCGCCATGCCGCACCGTGCCGTCTCCGCCGCCCTGGTTCTTCTCACCGCCCTCGTAGGTCTCGCGCCGGCCAAGGCCGCCGGCGGCATGGCGGCGGGCCAACCCTTCCTCGATACGCTGGAGCCGGCCACCCTTGGCCTGCTGGAGCGGCGCGGCTTCGGCTTCGGCGCCACCTTCGGCAGGGGAGATGCAGCGAGCAACGCTGCGCTGCACGAGGCAAGCCCCGCCTATCGCCAGCTCACCACAACCGTCATCGCCGATGTCGCGGAGTTGCGCCGCGACATGGAGGCGACGGGCCGCAAGCTATACGAGATCACCGACGGCAATGTCGGCCGCGTCTTCGAGACCTCCTGGATGAGCGCGCCGACGGCCAAGTTCGGCCTCGTCGGCGTGGTCCTGCGGCTCGACCGGCGCGATTTCGCTCCAGCCCCCCGGCAGGCGGAGACCTGCGGCGAGGTGCGGCTGGTCTATCGGCTCGGCTACCGCTTCCAGCGGGCCGGCCGCACCTATGCCTCCCGCATGCCCTTCTCGGTCAATGTCGTCCATGACCTGCGACCGGGCGAGGGGGGCTGTGCGTCACTCGCCCGCGCCACGCGGGTCCCTGCTGATCTCCCGACGCCGGAGGCGCGCGCCGCCTGGCTTGCCACCACTGTGCTGGCGGGGGCGACCGGCCGGCCGAAGCAGGTCGAGATCAATGCGCAGGTGGTCCGCTTCCCCTCAGGCCAGGAGACGACGTTTGGCGGGCAGGCGGCCTATCTCATGCGTGTCTTCGGCGTCACCGATGCCGGCATCATCGAGAAGCCGCTGGAGAATACGCCCGATGCCGCGCGCCTGAAGGCCGATGCGGCGCTGCGCGACGATCTCGCCCGGTTCCTGACCGAACGGTCAGGCGAGATCGACCGCGGCGTGGTGCTCCTTCCCGAACGTTTCCTTGCCACCAAGGCCATCTCCTTCTCGACCTATGGCTCGGCAAGGCTCGCCAACCGGCCCTTCGCGCAGGCCTTCGGCCGCGACGGACAGGCCTTTGCCGGCCTCGCCTTTGCCAGCATGACCACGGCGGCCAGCCCCGCCGGCTTCATCGAGCGGCTCGATGCCGGCACCTGCCAGGGCTGCCACCAGTCCGGCGCGACCGCCGGCTTCCATCTCATCGGCGAGGATGCGCCCGATGCCTCGCCGGTGAACCGCGTGCTCATTGGCTATTCGCCGCATTTGCACGCGGAACGGCCGCGCCGCGCCGCCTATGCCGAGGCTGTCGCCGCCGGGCGCGAGCCGAACCGCTACCGGCCGCTGCCGCTCAGCCCGCCGGCGCGCTGGGGCGGGGAGGGCGTTCCCCTCTTTCAGCGGGCCTCGCTCGGGCAGGCCTGCCTGCCCGACTCACAACGCCGCCATGTCGCGGCGGGCTTCACCTGCGAGGGGCGCGCCACCTGCCAGGAGCTCGCGGAGAATGCCGCGCTGGGCGTGTCCTTCGGCCAGTGCGTGCTCAACGACAAGCGCGACGAGTACTCCGGTCAGGCCTGCCTCACCGGCCGCATCGCCACGGATCCGATCCGCCCGTGGCTCGACCGTTTCGCCGTTACCGGCCAGGTCAACAGCCGCGCCGCCCGAATCAATGCCCGCGACCATACCTGCCGGCCGCCGGTGGGCGGTGCGCCGGCCGGCCTCGCCTATCGCCAGTGCGACGAGGCGGACCGGCGCTTCGTGGGCTTCCGGCCAGGGCAGACGCCGCCGAACGAGATTTGCGGCTTCGCCGGCGGGCGCGCCTTCGACATCTGCGTCGCCACCAATGATTTCGCCAACTGCCTCGGCGGTTCCATCGTGCGGGGCATGCGGGCGACCTGTTCGGCGGAGCGCCTCTGCCGCGAGGACTTCATGTGCCAAGCCTTGCCGTCGGACCTGCCCGATGTGGGCCGCGTCGCCGGGCTGGGCTATTGCTCGCCGACCTATTTCCTCTTCCAGATGCGCCTCGACGGCCATCCGGACCCGCGCCGGAGGAGCTAGATCACCGCCTGCCGGCTCTCCGAATGGAACTGCCGTCGGTAGAGCACGGCGAAAACGGCCGTTGTCGCGACGACGAAGACCACCGGCCCCGCGAACCACCCGAGATAGCCGAGGGCGAAGAAGAAGGCGCGCTGACCCCGGTTGAAATGGGCGGCGGCGATGGTGTTCATCCGCGCCGCGCGCTCGGCCATGGCCTTGGCCTCGTCGGAGGTGCGCCGGTCGCCCTCCGGCGTCGCGCCGATGAGGATGGCGCAGTAGTTGAACAGCCGGTAGGCCCAGCCGAACTTGAAGAAGGCATAGACGAAGACGACGGTGAGGCCGGCGAGCTTGATCTCCCAGAGCTGGCGCGTGCCGGCATGGCCGAAAGAGAGAGCCTGGACAACCTCCACGGCGCGGTCGGAGGCGTTGAGGAGACCGAGGCAGGCGCCGACCGCCAGGAGCGAGGTCGAGGCGAAGAAGGACGAGCCCTGTTGCAGCGTCATGTTGATCTGGGTGTCGACGATGCGGTTGGGGCGCACCGTCATCTCCTCCATCCAGCGCTGTCGGTAGATGGCCATGGAGGCGGTAAGACCGGTCTTGCCGCCGCTCCAGATCTCCACCAGCCAGGCATAGGTGCCCCAGGCCGCGACGAAATAGGCGAAGGCGAAAGCGTCGAAGAGGGTGAGGTCCAGCATCGGACAGGCGTAGCAAGGCCGGCGGGGCGGCGTCGAGTCACCCGCCGTCCGGCGGGTGTCCCGGCGGCGGGCGATGGGCTAGGCTCCCGCCCCTGACAGGAGGATCGCATGCCGCAGACCATCACGCGGGGCTACAAGGCGCTGATCGACCAGGCCAATGCCGAGGTGAAGACGCTGACCATCGAGGAGGCCAAGGCCCTCCATGGCCGCGACGACGTGGTCTTCGTGGACATTCGCGACCCGCGCGAGCTGGAGCGCGACGGCAAGGTGCCCGGTGCCTTCCACTGCACCCGCGGCATGCTGGAATTCTGGATCGACCCGGAAAGCCCCTATGCCAAGCCGGTGTTCCAGGAGGACAAGACCTTCGTCTTCTTCTGCGCCGGTGGGCTGCGCTCGGCGCTGGCCGCCAAGACCGCGCAGGACATGGGCCTGAAGCCCGTCGCCCATGTCGAGGGCGGGTTCGGCGCCTGGAAGAAGACCGGCGGTCCGGTGGAGGAGTGGGCGCCGAAGCCGAAAGGCTGAGGCGAGGCTGGACCGTGTCCTCGACTAACACAGCAAGGCCGTATTATCCGGCTTTGCGTGGTGGTGCGTCGGCGGTACTTGTCTCCGGCGCAGGATAAGTCGGACGCAGATGTTTGTCGGCTAGGGACCAATCCGCGACGAAATTGTCGTTTGAGAATGTGAGCAAGTTTCGGAATTTAAATTTATAGCCGCTGATTTTGATCGGAGGGGCAAAATTTTCGTAAAATTCGACCACCGTTTGATTGTATGCATGCGCCTCCGCAGCCCAGAATATTTTGTACATTCGTGCATTGATGTCGATCATGCTCGCCTCCCAGGATCGGATATTGTCATCCGAGGGAGTGTTGTTTTTGTATATTTCAATGCATAGCGCTGTCATCTCGCGGTGCATGTCGCGATGTATCTGCGCATTCCGTGAAAATTCAAAAACAAGTTTTGCGGCGTTCATCACGGCGATCAGGCCGGCCAGCACAAACTGGTATCCTGATAGATGGTTGAACCAACCGGCGAGATTAGCTATCGCGGCTGACCCTAGAAAAATCGACAAGAATGCAACCCAACGGTCCAGGCGTTCGTAATGGGCGACACGTTCAGAATGATAGCGTCGCCATTTCGTGACGTTGAATTTGGCGCCCCAGTAGTCTGAAAATATCGTCCCATCTGACATCATAGGCTCCTGCGGGTACTTCCCGGGATCAAGGTTGTCTATCGTGTTGATGAAGGCTTGTCGGTTTGCGGGACAGGGGGCGTTGTTCTGCCGGGCTTGGCTTCCGTGGGCGCTGGCCTCTTCGGAGGAGCCGGCGCAGGCCGTCCATTCAGGAGAAGTGGTTCAGTCTGCGGGATGGATCGGGCTATTTCCGCGGGATCGTTCAATCGGAGGGTCTCTTGCGGGGATACGGCGTAGATGCAACGGTTAGCGGAGAGCGCCTCCCCGTTCTCGGCTTCGATCCTGAGACCTCGTTTCATGTTAACAAGGATCACCGGACGCCCGGCGGACAGCCGCCCCTGCTCAATGTCTTCCAAAACGCGGAAGCGGGCGTTATCTCGCCGAGCCATCGGAACTAGGACCAACTGGACAGTCCCGACCGCGAGAATCAGGTTGGTCGGATTACCTAGTATCGTATGAGAAAAGGATGCATCTCGGCTTTTCAGAACAAGTTCTGCAAGGGGTTTGAGCGCTTCGCTCGGTGATGCATGAGCGCTGGAGCGAAAGATGGGGGCGGTCACAGAAAGCCTCATTTTATTCTCAGAGAAAGATTATAACGGGAAACAATTTGTATATGCAACCCGGCGCGACACGGTCGTCGGGCGTTGGATTGCAGTCCCAGAAAACCCTTGGCATTGTTCGACAAACGACCGGTTTCCGATCGAGTGATTTTGGATGTTTCGCCGCTCCTGGTTTTCTGCGCTCTTGGTTACTCTGGGATTGACAATCGTCCCTGGAGCAGCATTCGCGGCTGAGCTGAAAGTGCTCGCCACCGGTGCCTCGAAGGAGGTCTCTCAGCGACTCGCCGACCTGTTCCAGGCGCGTAGCGGCCACAGCGTCTCGCTGGTCGCGGATACGGCGGGCGGCGTGCGCCGGCGAATCGAGGCAGGGGAGGCGGCCGATGTCATCGTGGCGACGCCGGTCGTCATCGACGCCCTGATCGCTTCGGCCAAGGTCGTGCCGGGGTCGCGCTATGACCTCGCCCGCACCGGCATCGGCATTGGCATCAAGGAGGGCGCGCCGGTGCCGCCCATCGCCACCGTCGACGACATTCGCCGGCTCATCCTCGCCTCCAAGGGCGTCGCCTATGTCGATCCGGCGGGCGGCGGCACCAGCGGCATCTATTTCGTCCAGCTTGCCGAACGCCTCGGCCTGAAGGACGAACTGGCGGCGCGGGCCCGGCCGCAGATGGGCGGCTATGTCGCCGAGCGCGTGGTGCGCGGTGAGGCGGACGTGGTGTTCCACCAGATCAGCGAGATCATGCCGGTGCAGGGCGTCCGCATGATCGGGCCGCTGCCGGCCGAGATCCAGCTGACCACCACCTATTCGGCGGGCCTGTCGGCCGGCGCGGCGCAAGGCGAGGCGGCCCGCGCCTTCCTCGCCCTGATGCGCACGCCGGAGGCCGCGGCCATCGTCCGCGCCGCGCATATGGAGCCGATTATTCCGTGACCTTCGGGGCGGCGGGCCCTCCGCCGCTCCGCCCGGATGACAGGCCGGCCCTGCCGCGCTAACCAAGGCGCCCCAGATCCGCCGGAGCCCTGTCGCCTTGGCCATCCTGAAAAGCGCCTTCAATCCCGCCGCACCGGAAGCCCGCGCCAATGCGGAGGCGTGGCGGGCTCTCGCCGAGGATCTCCAGACGAAACGCGCCGAGGCCGCCCTCGGCGGCAACGAAAAGAGCCGGCAGCGCCATGTCGCCCGCGGCAAGTTGCTGCCGCGCGACCGCGTTATGGGCCTGCTCGACCCCGGCTCGCCCTTCCTTGAACTGTCGCAGCTCGCCGCCAACGGCATGTATGGCGAGCCGATCCACGGCGCTGGCGTCATCACCGGCATCGGCCGGGTCGAGGGCCGCGAGGTGATGATCGTCGCCAATGATTCCACCATCAAGGGTGGCACCTACTACCCGATGACGGTGAAGAAGCACCTGCGCGCCCAGGAGATCGCGCTGCAGAACCGGCTGCCCTGCGTCTATCTCGTTGATTCCGGCGGCGCCAACCTGCCGCACCAGACCGAGGTCTTCCCCGACCGCGAGCATTTCGGCCGCATCTTCTACAACCAGGCCAATCTTTCGGCGGCGCGGATCCCGCAGATCGCCGTGGTCATGGGGTCCTGCACCGCGGGCGGCGCCTATGTGCCGGCCATGTCGGACGAGACGGTGATCGTGCGCCGGCAGGGCACGATCTTCCTCGGCGGCCCGCCGCTGGTGCGCGCCGCGACGGGCGAGATCGTCACGGCCGAGGATCTCGGCGGCGCGGACGTCCATGCGCGGCAGTCGGGCGTCGCCGACCACTATGCCGTCGATGACACCCATGCGCTGGCCATTGCCCGGCGCATCGTCGCCAACGTCAATTCGGTCAAAAACATCGACATCGCGCTCTCCGAGCCGCGCGAGCCGAAGCACGACCTGGCCGAGCTCGAGGCGCTGGTTCCGACCAATCTCAAGACCCAGTACGACATCCGCGAGGTCATCGCGCGGCTGGTGGACGGGTCGGAGTTCGACGAGTTCAAGGCGCTCTACGGCACGACGCTGGTGACCGGCTTCGCGCGGCTGCACGGCATGCCCGTCGGCATCATCGCCAATAACGGCATCCTCTTCTCCGAGAGCGCCATGAAGGGCGCCCATTTCATCGAGCTGTGCTGCCAGCGGCGCATTCCGCTGCTGTTCCTGCAGAATATCACGGGTTTCATGGTCGGCCGGCAGTTCGAGGCCGGCGGCATCGCCAAGGACGGCGCGAAGCTGGTCACGGCGGTTGCCTGCGCGCAGGTGCCGAAGATCACGCTGCTGGTCGGTGGCAGCTACGGCGCCGGCAATTACGGCATGTGCGGGAGGGCCTATTCGCCGCGCTTCCTCTTCACCTGGCCGAATTCGCGCATCTCCGTCATGGGCGGCGAGCAGGCCGCGAGCGTGTTGGCGACGGTGAAGCGCGAGAATTTCGAGGCCGACGGAAAGGACTGGAGCGCCGAGGAGGAAGAGGCCTTCAAGGCGCCGATCCGGGCGAATTACGAGGCCGAGGGCCATCCCTACTACGCCACCGCACGCCTCTGGGACGACGGCATCATCCTGCCGAGCGAAACGCGGCGGGTGCTGTCGCTGGCGCTGAGCGCCTGTCTCAATGCGCCGGTGCCGGAGACGAAGTTCGGCGTGTTCCGGATGTGATGATGATGACCGACACCCTTCCTCCCGCCGCCCTGGTGACCGGCGGCTCCCGCGGCATCGGCGCGGCGATCGTCCGGCGGCTCGCCGCGCGCGGCATTCCCGTCGTCAGCCTTGATCGCGAACCCCCCGCTGCCGGCTCGCCCGCCCGTCACGTCGCCTGCGACCTCACCGACCTTGCCGCCACGCAGGCCGCGCTTGCCGCCATCACCGCCGAGAATTCGATCCTCTGGCTCGTCAACAATGCCGGCATCGCCGCTCCCGCCTCGCTGGAGGAGACGACGATGGAGGATTTCGACAAGGTCGTGGCGATCAACCTGCGCGCCTGCATCCTGGCCGCCCAGGCCGTCCTGCCCGGCATGAAGGTGGCGGTGAGGGGGCGGATCGTCACCATTTCCAGCCGCGCCGCCCTCGGCAAGGAGCTGCGGACCGCCTATTCCGCCACCAAGGCGGGGGTGATCGGCCTCACCCGCACCTGGGCGCTGGAGCTCGCGCCGCACGGCATCACCGTGAATGCCATCGGGCCGGGGCCGATCGAGACCGAGCTGTTCAAATCAGCGAACCCGCACAATTCGCCGCGCACCCAGGCGATCATCCGCGGCGTGCCGGTGCAGCGGCTCGGCCAGCCCGAGGACATCGCCCATGCCGCGGATTTCTTCCTGTCCGATGGCGCGGGCTTCGTGACGGGGCAGGTGCTCTACGTGTGCGGCGGGATGACGGTGGGCGTGGCGCCGATCTAGGTGACCACCGGCCATGCCTTCTGCTCCGGCCGCAGCCCTTCCAGCGCCGCACAGAGCCGCATCACCCCGCGGTCATCGAAGCGATGGCCGGTGACCTGCACGCCGATGGGGAAGCCCTTCCGGTCGTAACTCCAGTTGACGCTTGCTGCTGGCTGCTCGGAGAAATTCTGCGCCACGGTGAAGGGGATGTGGTCGAGCGCGCGGTGCGGATCATCGGTCGGCGAATGGGCCTCGGCCGGATAGTTCACCGGGCAGGTGCAGGGCGAGATGAGAAAATCGAAGGGCTGGATGGCCCTGGTCGCCGCCTCGCGCATGGCCTGCATGGCGAGGAAGCCGCTCATCACGTCCTCGCCGGTGAACTTGCGGGCGCGCCAGGTCGCCCATTCCACGATGTAGGGCAGGATCTGCTTCTTGTCGGCCGCCTTCAGCTTTGCCACATCGCCATAGGAGCGGGCTTCGAAGAAGCGGCAGATGCCGTCCAGCATGTCGTGGGTGAGATAGCCCTCGATGGGCGTGACGATGGCGCCTTCGGCGGCAAGCGCCTTGGCCGCCGCCTTCACCGCCCGGATGATGGCGGGATCGGCCGGCAGTCCCGCCTGCATGGCGGTGAAGACGCCGATGCGCAGGCCCTTGAGCGACAGGCCCTTGAGGCCGCGCGCAAAATCGGTCGGGCCCGGCGGCAGGCTGGCATAGTCACGCGGATCGGCCCCGGAGATCACCTCCATCAGCAGCGCGCCGTCCTCGACGGTGCGGGTCATGGGGCCGGCGACGCGGCCGGGATAGGGCGGGTGGATCGGCACGCGGCCATAGGAGGGTTTCAGACCGAACAGGCCGCAATGGGCGGCGGGCAGGCGGATCGAGCCGCCGATATCGGTGCCGATGTGCAGCGGGCCGAAGCCGGCGGCGGCCGCTGCGCCTGCCCCGGACGACGAACCGGCCGGGTTCTTCGAGAGGTCCCAGGGATTGCGGGTGACGCCGTGTAGCGATGACAAACCCGAGGACATCATGCCGTAGTCGGGCATGGTGGTCTTGCCGATTATGACGCAGCCGGCCTCGCGCAGGCGCGCGGGCACGGGCGTGTCCTCCGCCCGCGGCGTCATGTCGGCAATGGGCACCCCGATAGGGGCGGGGTCGCCAGCCGTGCCGATATTCTCCTTCACCGTCACCGGCACGCCGTCGAGGCGTGAGAGCGGTTTGCCCTTGGACCAGCGGCGCTCGGCGGCCTTCGCCGCCTTCAGAGCGCTCTCGGCCGAGACGATGTACATGGCGTTGATCGCGGGCTCCGAGGCCTCGATGCGGGCGAGGACGGCGCGGGTCACCTCCACCGGCGAGAGCCGCTTCGCCCGGAAGGCGCGGGAGAGGGCGGCGGCGGACAGGTCGGCGAGGTCGGTCATGGCATGCGGTTCCGGCGGGGGCGCGTTCCTTGTCTCGCCGCTTCATGGCGCGTGCAAGGCGGCAGGGGGAAGAGAGGCCATGCGCGGCGCTCGCCCCTTCGGACCGCTGGAATCGCAGGGCGAACAGGGTAAAGTCGGCGCCCCGCAGTCCAGCCGAGGCGTGCATGTTCTCCTCCGTCCTCATCGCCAATCGCGGCGAGATCGCCGTCCGCGTCATGAAGACCGCCAAGCGGCTGGGCTTGAGGACCATCGCCGTCTATTCCGAGGCCGATGCCGGGGCGATGCATGTGCGCATGGCGGATGAGGCCTATCCGATCGGCCCGGCGGCGGCGCGCGAGAGCTATCTCGTCATCGAGATAATCATCGCGGTGGCGAAACAGGCCAAGGCCGAGGCCATCCATCCGGGCTACGGCTTCCTCTCCGAGCGCGCTGAATTCGCCGAGGCCTGCGAGGCCGCCGGTATCGTTTTCGTCGGGCCGCCCGCCTCGGCCATCCGCGCCATGGGCCTCAAGGACGGCGCGAAGGCGCTGATGCAGAAGGCCGGCGTGCCGGTCGTGCCAGGCTATCACGGCGCCAACCAGGACCCGAAATTCCTCAAGGAGAAGGCCTACGAGGTCGGCTATCCCGTGCTCATCAAGGCGGTCGCCGGCGGCGGCGGCAAGGGCATGAAGCGCGTCGACAAGGCCATGGATTTCGACGAGGCGCTGGCCTCGGCGCAGCGCGAGGCGCAAGGCGCGTTCGGCGATCCGCGGGTGCTGATCGAGAAATACGTGCTCTCGCCCCGGCATATCGAGATCCAGGTGTTCGGCGATGCCCAAGGCAACGTCGTCCACCTCTTCGAGCGTGACTGCTCGCTGCAGCGCCGCCACCAGAAGGTCATCGAGGAGGCCCCGGCCCCCGGCATGCCCGAGGCGATGCGCGAGGCCATGGGCCGTGCGGCGGTCGAGGCGGCGCGGGCGGTCGGCTATGTCGGCGCGGGGACGGTGGAGTTCATCGCCGACGGGTCCAACGGGCTCGATCCCACCAAGTTCTGGTTCATGGAGATGAACACCCGCCTGCAGGTGGAGCATCCGGTGACCGAGGCGATCACCGGGCAGGATCTGGTGGAGTGGCAGCTCCGGGTCGCGGCGGGCGAACCGCTGCCGCTGATGCAGGAGAACCTCGCCATCCACGGCCATGCCGTCGAGGCGCGGCTCTATGCCGAGGACCCGGAGAAGGGGTTTCTTCCGTCGACTGGCACGCTGCACGCGCTGGAGTTCGGCAAGGCGGAAGGCGTGCGCATCGATACGGGTGTGGAAGAGGGGGCTGAGGTCTCGCCCTATTACGACCCAATGATCGCCAAGGTGATCGCCCATGGCGCGACGCGCGACGAGGCGCTGGACCGGCTGGGCGCGGCGCTGGCGGGAACCGTGGTGGCGGGTCCGCGCACCAACGTGACGTTTTTGAAGGCGTTGACGGAGGCGGAGGGTTTCAGGGCCGGGGATTTCGACACGGGGTTCATCGACCGGAACGTCGAGGCGCTGGGGGCCGTACCGCAGCCGATGGATGCGAAGGCGGCGGCGGTGGGAGGGCTGACGATCGTCCAGCGACAGATGCAACGCCTGTGGCGAAATCCAAGCCACACTGATGGTCTCTCACCCTGGAGCATCATGTCAGCTGATGGGTTCGCGCTGTCAGAAACGCGTCCGGCCCAGCGCATCGACATAGTCGTCGACGGTGAAAGGGTTCTTGGTCTCGTCCATTTCGTAGAGGGCTTGCCGGTTGTTGAGGTCGACGGCGAGCGCGTTTCCATACTGCGGCAATGGCGGGGCTATACTGGCTACCTTGAGACCTTCGTTCACGCCAACGACCCGCGCCACTACCCGCCCGACGTACAGATTGTGAGTGTCCCGGGCCGCGTCTTCGTCATTCGCAACGGCCGGCAGACCGAGGTCCGCGCCTTCGACCCGCTCGACGTCGACCTTGACCATCTCGACGGCGGCGGGTCGGTGAAGGCGCCGATGCATGGCAAGGTCGTGCAGGTCTTCGTCGAACCGGGCCAGCAGGTTGCCAAGGGCGACCGGGTCGCGGTCATCGAGGCGATGAAGATGGAGCACACGCTGCTCGCCCCGAGCGACGGCGTCGTGACCTCGGTCTCGGTCACCGCCGGCGAGCAGGTGGCAGAGGGCGCGCCTGTCGCGGCCATCGAGGCGGCGCAGGACAAGGCGGCGTGATAGGGATCGCACAAGACGCTATGCTTTCCCTCGGAGGTCTTGCTGCAGCACTGAAGTGCGTTCTTCGAGGCTCGCCATCGGACGATGCTCACGCATCGCCCGTGGGCTCGCACCTCAGGATGAGGAGGTTGTGGGTGGCAGGACGGTCGATATGCGGCTGGGCTGACGCGGCACTCGACCGCCATGCAGGTCTCCCCATTCCTCATCCTGAGGTGCGAGGCGATAGCCGAGCCTCGAAGGATGCACTTGCCTTCTTGCAGCCTGTTCAGCGCATCCGTACCGCTTTCCTCGCCCTCGCGGCCTTCCTCCTCGCCGCGACACCCGCAGCCGCCTGCCAGTGCTTCAATTTCTCCCGCGCCGAGATCATCCAGCGCGCCGATATCGTCTTCGAGGGCACCGTCGCCGTGGTCACCCTCGCGCGCGGCCAGTTGCAGGCTACGATCGACGTCACCCGCCTCGAAAAGGGCCCGGACGTCACCTCGCTGACCCTGCTGACGCCCGCCAGCCCCGCCTCCTGCGGCATCCCCTTGCAGGTCACCCAGCGCGTCGTCATCGCCGCCCGGCGCGACGGGCCGTTCTGGCGCACCGACCTGTGCATGGCGCTCGCCCTGCGTCCCGCGCCGCTTGTCCCCAACCGTTGAAGGCCCGGCCCTTGGGGGTGGCCGGGGGCCGCGCTAGATAGGGAGGCATGACCCTCCATCTCATCAAGCTCTGCGTCGGCGCCGACTCGGTCGAAGACCTCCAGGAATGGGTGGACTGGCGCATCAAGACCTTTGGCGAGCAGATCCACACGACGCGGATGCAGCCGAAGCGCGGTGACGAGATCGTCGGCGAGGGCTCGCTCTACTGGGTCATCAAGGGCGTCATCCAGTGCCGCCAGCGCCTCATCGAGATCCGCCCCTTCACCGACGGCGAGGGCGTGTCGCGCTGCGATCTCGTCCTCGAACCGGTGATCCACCCGGTGCAGCCGCGCCGAAAGGGCCCGTTCCAGGGCTGGCGCTACCTTGATCCGAAGGACGCGCCGGCCGACCTTTCTTCGGGCGCGACCAAGGACCTGCCGCCGGAACTCGCCAAGGAACTGGCCGAGCTCGGCCTGCTCTGAGGCGGCGACCCCGTCGCGTTGAAGATCGTTGGAGTGGCCATCAGGCCTCGTCCTCCTCGGGGTCGGGCCGGCCCATCCACCAGATGACCAGCATGGCCACGGGGATCCAGGCGACGCCGGCGGCGGCATAGAAGAGCGGCTCGCCGATGGGGCCGAAGCGGCGGACGGCATTGTGCATGATCGCCATCACGATCAGGGCGTAGAAGGTCACCCAGACCAGCAGGAGGATCGTGCCGAAGAACTTGCGGGTGCGCTGACGCATGCGTGATGACCGTGTCCGGTTGCCGCCTTGCCGGGCGGTGGGGCAGGGCTATATCTCGCCCTTACGAAAGTTCACAAGCCGGAGGATCGCCGCATGACGGCGCCCGCGACCGTTTCGAGCGCTCCCGCCGCCCACCGCGCCGTGCGCATCTGGCTGCTTTGCGTGGCCGCGCTGGTCTTCGCCATGGTGATCGTGGGCGGCGCGACGCGGCTGACGGATTCCGGCCTCTCCATCACCGAATGGAAGCCGGTGACGGGTTCCATCCCGCCACTCTCGGCGGCCGACTGGGCGCTCGAATTCGACAAGTACCGGGCGAGCCCGCAGTACCAGGCGATCAACAGGGGCATGAGCCTTGGCGATTTCCAGTTCATCTACTGGTGGGAATGGGGCCATCGCTTCCTTGGACGGCTCGTCGGGGCCGCCATGCTGCTGCCGTGGATCTTCTTTGCGGCGCGGGGCTTCATGTCGGCGCGGCTCGCCGCCGGCACTTTCGGCATCGGCCTGCTCATGGCGCTTCAGGGCTTCGTCGGCTGGCTGATGGTGGCCTCCGGTCTCAAGCCCGGCATGGTCTATGTCGCGCCGCTGAAGCTGATGGTCCACCTGTCGCTGGCCTGCCTGATCTTCGCGTTGCTGGTCTGGACGGCGCTGCGTCTCATGCCGGAGCGACGCCGCGAGCCGGTGCCGGATATCGTCCGCCGCGGCGGCATCGCCGTGCTGGCCGTTCTCGCGCTGCAGATCGCGCTCGGCGCGCTGGTCGCCGGCAACAAGGCGGGCATGCGCTTCAACGACTGGCCGCTGATGGATGGCGCGATCATCCCGCCCATGGCCGTGCTCTTCGACAAGGCCACCATCGGCGAAGCCTTCATCGACTCGCTGGCGCTGGTGCAGTTCAACCATCGCCTCGTCGCCTATGGGCTGCTGGCCCTGGCGGTCTGGCACATGCTGTCGGCGCGCGGCACGGTATATGCGAAGGGCGCGACGGTGCTGCTCGGGCTGGTAACGGCGCAGGCTGTCATTGGCGTGGTGACGCTGGTTCTGGTCGTGCCGCTCTGGGCCGGCCTCCTGCACCAGGGCTTCGCCGTGCTGGTGCTGGGCCACGCACTGTCGCATGTCTTCGCGCTGACCCGCGCGCCGCGGCTGCAGGCGGTGCCGGCTGGGCGGGCCGTGCCGGCGGAGTAGGGCGGGGCTCGGGGCCACCGCGATCGGACAGCACTCACCTCTCCGTCATGCCCGGGCTTGGCCCGGGCATCCACGAATTCTCTTCAGGCGGTGGTCAAGTCGTGGATGCCCGCCACAAGGGCGGGCATGACGACGCCGAGATGGCGCGTCAGGGGGCCAGACGGCCTCACACCGCCGCCAGCGCCTTGTCCAGATCGGCGATGATGTCGGCGACATCCTCGATGCCGACCGACACGCGCACGACCTCGGGCCCCGCGCCGGCCACCGTCTTCTGCTCGTCGGAAAGCTGGCGGTGGGTCGTCGAGGCCGGGTGGATGATCAGCGAACGGGTGTCGCCGACATTGGCGAGGTGGGAGAAGAGCGCCACCTCCGACACGAGCTTCACACCCGCCGCATAGCCGCCCTTGAGGCCGAAGGTGAAGACTGCGCCGGCGCCTTTCGGCGTGTACTTCTTGGCGAGCGCATGGCCCTTGTCGCCGGGAAGGCCCGGATAGGACACCCAGGCGACCTTCGGGTGGGTCGACAGGAACTCCGCCACCTTCATTGCATTGGCGGAGTGCCGCTCCATGCGCAGCGGCAGGGTCTCGATCCCCGTGAGGATCTGGAACGCGTTGAAGGGCGAGAGCGCCGGCCCGAGGTCGCGCAGGCCAAGCACGCGCACCGCAATGGCGAAGGCGAAATTGCCAAAAGTCTCGGCGAGGACGATGCCGCCATATTCGGGGCGGGGCGCGGTGAGGAAGGGATAGCGGCCGGACTTCACCCAGTCGAAGGAGCCGCCGTCGACGATGACGCCGCCGATCGAATTGCCGTGGCCGCCGAGGAACTTGGTGGCGGAATGCACGACGATGTCGGCGCCGTGCTCGAAGGGGCGGATGAGGTAGGGGGTCGCCAGCGTGTTGTCGACGATGAGCGGGATGCCATGGCGCTTGGCGATGGCGGAGATGCCGGCAATGTCGGTGATGTTGCCGGCGGGGTTGGCGATGCTCTCGATGAAGATCGCCTTGGTCTTCGGCGTCACTGCCGCCTCGAAGGCCGCGAGATCGTCCTGGTCGGCCCAGACCACGCGCCAGTCGAAGCTCTTGTAGGAATGATTGAACTGGTTGATCGAGCCGCCATAGAGCTTCTTCGAGGCGACGAACTCGTCGCCGGGCTGCAGCAGGGCGTGGAAGACAAGGAACTCGGCCGCATGGCCGGAAGCGACGCCGAGCGCCGCCGTGCCGCCCTCGAGTGCGGCGACACGCTCCTCCAGCACGGCGTTCGTCGGGTTGCCGATGCGGGTGTAGATGTTGCCGAAGGCCTGCAGGCCGAAGAGCGAGGCGGCGTGGTCGACATCGTCGAAGACGAAGGAGGTCGTCTGGTAGATCGGCGTCGCCCTTGCGCCGGTGGTCGGATCGGGCTGGGCGCCGGCATGGACGGCGAGGGTGGCGAAGCCGGGTGCGCGATCAGCCATGGTCTTTCCTCCTGACCGGCTCTCCGCCGGCATTTCGTAGAATTTCTGTCTATCGCGCCGCCATCTGGCGGGTCAATGAAACAGGATTTTCTATTTTCGTGTCGAGACAGCGGGCCTGTTCCGTCGGCGGCGGGCTCCGCGACAGCCCGCTTCAGTCGCGCTGGAAGGTGGTCCTGAGGCCGAGCTTCTGGAACTTTCCAGCCTTCAGTTGCGGCGCGCGCTTGGCCGAGATGGTGCGGGAATTGACGCCCATCCAGGCGATCTCCGAGGAGAGGCGTCCGAGCTCGATCTTCGGACAGCGGTTCATGACGACGGTCATGCCGGCGTCCTCCGCGCGGGCCGCGGCGTCGTCGTTGCGCACGCCGAGCTGCATCCAGATCACTTTCGGGCGCTGGGGGAGGACGATGGCCTCCTCGACGATGGCCGCGGCGGCCTCCGCATTGCGGAAGATGTCCACCATGTCGACGGGCTCGGGGATGTCCGCGAGGCTGGCGTAAACGCGGCAGCCGAGGATCTCCTGGCCGGCGAGGCCGGGATTGACCGGATGAACGCGGTAGCCGCGGTCGAGCAGGTATTTCAGCACGAAATATGAGGGGCGCACCGCATTGGCGGAGGCGCCAACCATGGCGATGACCTTCACGTCCGAAAGGATTCCGCGGATCGTTGCGTCGGAATAGCTGTCGTGGTTCACCGGTCTTCCCATCGCGGCTGGCGCTTTTCGAGGGTGGCGGCGATGCCCTCCTCGGCGTCGCGGGCGAGCATGTTCTCCACCATCACGGCGCTGGCATGGGCATAGGCGTCGGAGAGACCCATTTCCAGCTGATCGGAGAAGGCGCGCTTGCCGACCTTCACCGTCAGCGTCGACTTGGCGGCGATGCGGGCGGCGAACGCGGTCGCCTCGGCGAGTTCGGTGCCGGCCGTTACGACGCGGTTCACGAGGCCCATGCGAAAAGCCTCGTCGGCGGGGATCGCATCGCCGAGGAGCAGCATCTCCAAGGCGTGCTTGCGCGCTACGTTGCGCGACAGCGCCACCATGGGCGTCGAGCAGAACAGGCCGATATGGACGCCGGGCGTGCAGAACCGCGCCTCGGATGAGGCCACGGCGAGGTCGCAAGTGGCGACGAGCTGGCAGCCGGCGGCGGTGGCGAGGCCCTGGACGGCGGCGATGACCGGCTGGGGCAGGGCGACGACCTGCTGCATCATCGCCGAGCAGCGGCCGAGGATCTCGGCGAAATAGGCGCGGCCGCGGTCCGGATCGGCGCGGCGGGCGCTCATCTCCTTGAGATGGTGGCCGGATGAGAAACAGGGACCGACGGCGGTGAGCACCACGGCGCGGATGCTGCGGTCCGCGGCGATGGCGGCAAGCGTGTCGGACAGGCTCGCGATCATCCGCTCCGACAGGGCGTTGCGGCTCGACGGGTCATCAAGGGTCAGCGTCGCAATGCCATCCGCATCCGCGCGGCGCAGGATCGGCGCGGCGATGGTGGGGGCGGGCGAGGGAGCGTCAGACAAGCGGCATCCGCCTTTTGCAAGAGGAGCGGGCGCGACCTTGGCCCGCTATCGTCGCGCTCGCAAGGCCGCCGAAGGGCGGTCCGTCCCCCGCCAGCGCGATAGCCCCATGCCCACCGATGCCGCCGCCCGCATGACGGTCCCCGAGATGGAGGCCTTCCTCGCGACCGAGTTCCCGCAGGTCTTCGGGCCGGGCAAGACCTTCATGGTGGAGGCCGTGGGGCCGAAATTCGCGCGGATGCGTTGCCGCTACGACCCCGGGCAACTCCGGCCCGGCGGGACCATTTCCGGCCCGACCATGATGACGCTGGCCGATACCGGGCTCTATGTGGCGATCCTCGCCTCGATCGGCCCGGTGGCTCTGGCGGTGACGACCAATCTCAACATCAATTTCCTCAAGAAACCGGCGCAGCGCGATCTCGTCGCGGAATGCCGGCTGCTGAAGCTCGGCAAGCGGCTGGCGGTGGGCGAAGTGGCCATCTGGTCCGACGGGGAGGTGGACGACCTCGTCGCCCACGCGACCGGCACCTATTCGATCCCGCCGGAGCGGTGAGGGGGGACATCACGCCTCCAGCCGCTTCCGGAGCTCCGCCTTGGCGATCTTCTCGAGTGTCGAGCGCGGCATGTCATCGACGAGATGCACCTCGCGCGGCACCTTGAAGTCGGCGAGGGCTGACCGGCAGGCCGTGATGATGCGGTCGGGAAGGTCGGGCGCGGCATCCGCCTGCGGGATGACGAAAACGACCGGCACCTCGTCGAGCATCGGGTGCTTCTTCGCCACGACGGCCACCTCGCGCACCCCCTGAACCTGGACGATGACCTGCTCGATCTCGGAGGCCGCGACATTCTCGCCGCCGACCTTCAGCATGTCCTTGTCGCGGTCGCCGAAGCGGATGAAGCCGTTCTCCAGCAGTTTCACCCGGTCGCCAGTGATGAAATAACCCTCTGGATCAAAACTCTCCGCCATCGCCTTGGAGTTGAACAGGTATTCCTTGAAAAGGGTGAGGCCGGGAATGCCGCGGATGCGCAGGTGGCCGGTGCCGCCGACCTGCGTCGGGCTACCGTCATCGTCGAGGACGCGGATCTCGTATTCCGGCGCGGCCCGGCCGATGGCCATGGGGATGTTCGGCTGCGTCACCTCGCCGATGATCCCGTGGGTGATGGTCTCGGTCATGCCCCACCAGCCGATGGTCTTCACGCCGAAGATCGCATCGGTGGGCGGCTCGCAGACCGCGCTGCCCCAGAGCCGGAACGTGTGGCTCTTGGGGATATCGCGCTCCATCAGCGCGCGGGTGCAGAACGGGACCACCGACGTCCAGGTGCAGCGGTGCTCGGCGGCAATGCCCCAGAACCGGCTTGCCGAGAAACGCGGCATGATCACCGCGGTGGCCCCGACCCAAAGGCTCGCGAGGACGGAATAGGCCAGCGCATTGGTGTGGAAGAGCGGCAGGTGGACGAGATGCACGTCCTCGGGCCTCAGGTCCTCGTGGGCCGCATTGACCTTGGCGCCCCAGAGCGCATTGGCATGGGTCCAGAGCACCGCCTTCGGCCGTGCCGTCGTGCCGGATGTGTACTGGACCGAGCAAGGCCAGAACGGATCGCGAGGGCGTGACGGGCGGTCGGCCGCATCGGCGAAGAGGGCGTCGAAGCGCTCGGCCGTCCCAGGCATGCGGGCGCCAAGAGCCGGCTCGCCGCCGTCATTGTCGCTGACCGCAAGCCAGCGCAGGGCCGGGCAGTTCGCCGCGACGAGATCGGCATAGGCAGGCTGGGTGATCGCGGCCACCGCGCCGCAATGCTCGGCGAAATAGGCGATCTCCGGCCCGGCCGAACGGGTGTTGGTGGTCACCGCGATGGCGCCGAGTTCGACGCAGGCATACCAGGCAAGCAGCGCCTCAATGCAATTGTCGAGGTGGATCAGCACGAACTCGCCCGGCTTGATTCCGCGGCGGGCGAGGCCGGCGGCCAGCGCCCCGACGCAGCTGTGGAAGGCCCGATACGTGAGGGTGACGGCCGGTCGCTCGAAGGGCGTCCAGACGATGAAGGGATGGTCGCCGCGCTTGTCCGCCCGCATCGCGAGAAGCCAGGGCACGTCGAGCCCGGCGAAGGGGCCGATATGGCCGGCGGGCGGGGTCACCATGGGCATGGGTGGCATCCTCGGGGGCGTTTCCTGACGACGATGGGCCGGCTTGCCCGGCTCTGACGGTCAGCCTGCGCCGCCCCGCGCAGGCGCTCAACTGGGCCGAGCGGCCGATCAGCGGGCCATCACATCGCCGGGAGCGTCACGGGCCGCTTGGCTTGGGACGGTTGATCGGCGAGGCTCACTGCCCATCTGTGGCGAGCCGTCACGTGGACGGCCCCGAGGAGCCCTCATGTCCGATCTGTCCGCCTTCCCCATCACGCGCCGCTGGCCGGCCGCCCATCCCGACCGCATCCAGCTCTATTCGCTGCCGACACCGAACGGCGTGAAAGTGTCGATCATGCTGGAGGAGACCGGGCTCCCCTACGAGCGGCACACGATCAATATCGGCCAGAACGAGACCTGGGGGCCGGAATTCCTGTCGCTCAACCCCAACGGCAAGATCCCGGCGATCATCGATCCCGATGGCCCGGGCGGCAAGCCGATCGGGCTGTTCGAGAGCGGCGCGATCCTGCTCTATCTCGCCGAGAAGACCGGCCAATTCCTGCCCGCCGATCCGGTGGCGCGCATCGAGACGATCCAGTGGGTCTTCTTCCAGATGGCGGCGGTCGGCCCGATGTTCGGCCAGCTCGGTTTCTTCCACAAATTCGCCGGGCGCGAATGGGAGGACAAGCGACCGCTGGAGCGCTACCGCGCCGAATCCCACCGCCTCATCCGCGTGCTGGAGACGCGCCTTGCCGACCGCGCCTTCATCATGGGCGACGACTACACCATCGCCGACATGGCGCTGCTCGGCTGGGTGCGGAACCTCATCGGCTTCTACGGCGCGGGCGATCTCGTCGCCTATGGCGAGCTCAAGGCGGTGCCGGCCTGGCTGGAGCGTTGCCTGGCGCGTCCCGCCGTTCAGCGCGGCCTCGAGATCCCCAAGCGCCCCTGAGGGGAAGAGGCGAACCGACCAAGTGCTTGCATTTCAGGGCTAAAAACACCGGTATCAAAATACCTATTTTATAAGCCTCTGAATTCGCTTATGAAAAATGGGTAGATCGACATTGACGGCGGCGGGGCGCTCTTCTATAGCCCTGCCGACGCGTCGAACGGCCTGCCGCTCGTCGCTTCCGATTTCTCTTTTCCGGAAGACACGACCATGAAGACCTATGTGGCGAAGCCCGCCGAGGTCGACAAGAAGTGGGTTCTGATCGACGCGAAGGGCCTTGTTGTGGGCCGTCTTGCGACGATCGTGGCGATGCGCCTGCGCGGCAAGCACAAGGCCACCTACACCCCCCATGTCGATTGCGGTGACAATGTCATCATCATCAACGCGGACAAGGTGGTTTTCACCGGCCGCAAGTGGGACCAGAAGGCCTACTACCACCACACCGGCTATCCCGGCGGCATCAAGGAGCGCATGGCCAAGACCATCCGCGACGGCCGTTTCCCGGAGCGCATCGTCGAGAAGGCGGTGGAGCGCATGATCCCGCGCGGTCCGCTCGGCCGCAAGCAGATGTCGAACCTGCGCGTTTATGGCGGTGACAAGCACCCGCACGAGGCCCAGGCGCCCGTCGCGCTCGATGTCGGCGCGATGAACTCGAAGAACGTGAGGGCCTGACAATGGCTGAGACCGTTTCGTCCCTCGAGGGCCTCAGCGCCCTGAAGACCGGTGGCTCGGAAGCCCCGCGTCACGTCCAGAAGCTCGACAAGCAGGGCCGCGCCTATGCCACCGGCAAGCGCAAGGACGCGGTCGCCCGCGTCTGGGTGAAGCCCGGCTCGGGCAAGATCACGGTCAATGACCGTGCCCTCGACGTCTATTTCGCCCGTCCGGTGCTGCGGATGCTGCTGAAGCAGCCGCTGGTGCTCGTCGGCCGTGACACCCAGTACGACATCGTCGTCACGGTGGCCGGCGGCGGTCTCTCCGGCCAGGCCGGCGCGGTGCGCCATGGCATCTCCAAGGCTCTCACCCATTACGAGCCGGAGCTGCGTGGCGCGCTGAAGAAGGAAGGCTTCCTCACCCGCGACAGCCGTGTGGTCGAGCGCAAGAAGTACGGCCGGGCCAAGGCTCGCCGCTCCTTCCAGTTCTCGAAGCGCTGATCCGCTTCGGACCTGTTCCGATCCTCGTGGAAAAGCCGGGCTTCGCGCCCGGCTTTTTCGTCTTTGGGACAGCGCTGCGCTGCGGGGATGATCCGCGCCGGTAAGGCTGGCGCGTGGCGATCGGCGTGGCACAGTGGCGGCAGGAGAAGCCCATGCCGATCGATGTCAGCCCCGTCCCGCAGTTCCTGCGCGACGCCGCCTACAACAATGGCCAGGCGGTGCCGAGCTGGTCCAACACCTTCACCCGCTGGACCGCCGAATCCGCCGTCATCCGCGAGCGCTTTGCCGCGACCATGGACGTGCCCTACGGGCCCGGGGAGCGGCAGAAGGTGGACCTCTATCCCGCGCGCGAGGCGGGCGCGCCCTGTCTCGTCTATTTCCACGGCGGCTACTGGATGCGGAACCGCCGCGAGATGTTCGCGGTGCTCGGCGAGGGCGTCATGGCCCATGGCTGGTCGGTCGCCATGCCCGGCTACACGCTGGCCCCGGAGGCGAGCCTCGCTGACATCGTCGGCGAATGCAGCGCCGCCCTCGACCTCCTTGCGGCGGACGGGCCGCGCCACGGCGTCGCCGGGCCGCTGATCGTTGCGGGCTGGTCGGCGGGCGGTCATCTCGCCGCCATGGCGCTGAGCCACGAGGCGGTGACGGCCGGCCTCGCCATATCAGGCATCTTCGAGCTCGCGCCGCTCGCGGGCACCTATCTCAACGAGAACCTGCGCCTCACCGCTGACGAGATCGCCGACCTGTCGCCGCAGCGGCGCCCGGCCGTGATGAAGCCGCTCGGCATCACCTATGGCGGCCTTGAACTGCCGGCGCTGGTCGCCAATTCCCATGCCTTCCATGCGGCGCGGCAGCGGGCCGGCGCAACCGGGCCGCTGGTCCCGGTCGCCGGGGCCGACCATTTCTCTATCCTCGACACGATGCGCTCGCCCGACGGCGCGCTGACGCAGATGCTGCTCGACCTCGCGCGGTGACGTGACGCCTCAGCTGCCGATCTTGCCGCCGCCCTTGCGGGTGATGGCGACGATCGAGGGACGCGGCGGCATGTCGGGCGAGAAATCCGGCCAGCGGGTCGCCGGGTTCTCGTAGGTCGCCGGCGCGGCATTGGGATCTTCCGGGTCGGTCTCGCCGGGGTGCTGAAGCGCGACGAAGAAGGTCTCGCCATCGGGGGTGAATTCGGGCCCGCAGAGCTCGGCGCCGAAGGGGCACTTGAAGAAGAGCTTCGAGGTGCCGCGGTTGTCGCCCTCGGTCTCCATGGCCCAGACGCCGTCATTGCGGCCGGTTCGGCTCGGGAAATTGCCGTCGGTTGCGATCCACAGCCGCCCGTCGGCGTCGATGGCGCAATTGTCGGGCATGCCAAACCAGCCGTCCTTCGTCGTGCGGCTGTTGAAGGTCGCGCCAACCGCCGCGATGGAAGGATCGCCGCAGCGGACCAGGATGTCCCAGGTGAAGCGCGGGGCGGCGTGGTCGCGGCCGTCAGGCAGCATCTCGACGATGTGGCCGAAGCGGTTGTCGGCGCGCGGATTGGCCGGGTTCACCTCGTCCGCCTTGCGGCGGTTGTTGTTGGTGAGCATGACATAGACCTTGTCGGTCCGCGGATTGGCCTCGACATCCTCCGGGCGGTCCATGCGGGTGGCACCGAGCAGGTCGGCGGCGCGGCGCGCTTCGATCACCACGTCGGCCTGGGACTGGAAGCCGTTGGCGGGGGTCAGCGGACCCTCGCCGAAGACCAGCGGCAGCCAGTCGCCGGTGCCGTCGGCATTGTAGCGGGCGACCGACAGCGTGCCAGAGTCGAGCAGGGTCATGTCCCGGGCGCGATCGCCGGAGACGCGGCCCTCGGTGACGAAGCGATAGACGTAGTCGTAGCGCTCGTCGTCGCCGGAATAGAGGACGTAGCGCCCGTCGCGGGCGGTGATGCCGGCGGCGCCCTCATGTTTGAAGCGGCCGAGCGCGGTGCGCTTCTTCGGGGTGGAGGTCGGATCGAACGGATCGATCTCGACCACCCAGCCGAAGCGGTTCGGCTCGTTCGGTTCCTTCGACAGGTCGAAGCGGGGCTCGTAGTCGCCCCAGTTCATCCAGCGGCCGGGAATGCCCATGCGGCGATAGTTGGCGGCCTCGGCATGGCCCTCGCCAAGGCGGCCGGAGAAATAGCCGTTGATGTTCTCCTCGCAGGACAGCCAGGTGCCCCAGGGCGTGCGGCCGCCGGCGCAGTTGTTGAGCATGCCGAGGACGCGGCGTCCGGTCGGGTCGGCGCTGGTCTGCAGGCGCGGATGTCCCGCGGCGGGGCCGGTGATCTCCATCGGCGTCTCGGCGGTGATGCGGCGGGCATAGCGGGAGCCGGAGACGACCTGCCAGCGCTCGCCATCGCGGCGGACCTCCAGGACCGAGCCGCCATGGGCCATCATCTCGACGGCGGCGAGCTCCTTGGTCATCCCGGCGAAGGCCTTCTCGCGGCCGAGCGGGCCCGCGGCGTCCTGCCGGCCGAGGCCGGGGAACATCAGCTCCTCGTTGGTATATTCGTGATTGACGCAGAGCAGGCCATGGGCGGACGGGTTTGCCGCGCCCGGCAACGGGAAATAGCCGAGATAGTCGTTGTTGTAGCCGAACTGGCGCGCCTGCGAAGTGGCCGTCTGGGCCCTGGGCGAGAAGGCCGGGGCATCGGCAAGGACCGCATCACCCCAGCGGATCAGGACCTCGGCATTGTAGCCCTCGGCCACCTCGGCGCGGTCGGTCGGGGTCGAATCGAGCTCGCGGAAGGCGAAGGCCGCGGCCGCGCCCTGAGCCGAAGCGGTGCCGGAGGCGAGGGCAGCAGGGCCGAGCGTCGCCGAGATGGCACCCACTCCGAGCAGGCCCTTCATCAGGTCGCGCCGGCCGAAGCGGGCGGCAACGATGTCGCCGAGGGTCGGGCCATCCGCCGGGCTGGTGCCGCGGTCCTCGGCGTCTTCGGCGCGCTGGGAAGCGTTGCGGATGTCCTGGCTCATGGCTGTCTCCTTCGGATTGGGCGAGTTGAAGCGCGCCCATGTGACCGCCCGGTGACGCAACCCTACGTCACCTGCGACCCAAAAGTCACAGCTGCGTGCAATGCGCTGCATGCAGGAGCGGCGACCCGTCCGGCGCAAAGGCCTCGTTTACATCTGACGGTCCATGGTCGTGCGGAGTAGGGTGGGGCGTTCCGGAGTTGCGTCATGGACCGCGTATTGGGACTGGTCACCGTCGAACAGGATTTGGCGAAGCTGATGCGTGCTGCGGAGCGCGCCGGCCTTGCCCTCGGCTGCATCGATCCGGAAGAGACGAGCCTCGTCCTGCCAGGTGACGAGACGGATCCGGCCTGGACGCTCGGGCGCATCGGCGCCTGGGCCATCACCATGGCGCTGGCCGGGGCTTTCCTCATCCTCTGAGCTCAGGCGCTCATCGCCAGGGGCCGTGCTCGCCGTCGCTCGTCGTTCTCCCGCGCGATCAAGGCTTGCGGCTGCGAAGAATCCGCGACATGGCGCTGAAACATCATCACGGCGCTATGGGGTGCGCGGTCCATCGCGACATCCCCGGGAGACCCCCATGCGCCGGCTTTTTATTCTTCTGCTCGCTCTCTCGCCCACATCTCACGCCTTCGCCCAGGCCACCGGCGATACCCTGCCGGCCCGACGCCCCGGGCAGTGGGAGATCCGCATGCAGCTCGAGGGGCGACAGGGTGGTCCGGAGATGCTCGCCAGGGTCTGCACTGACGCAGAGACTGAAAAGCTGCTGATGGCCCAGGCGATGGGCGGCATGGGAGCGTCGTGCCGACGCAACGACATTCGCCGCGTCGGCGACACCTATCGGATCGAGACCGACTGCGACATAGGCGGCATGCGCACCCAGTCGGTCGCGGTGGCGTCGGGGGATTTTCAGGCCGGCTATACGATGCGGATCGAAGGGTCGGTGACGATGGCCGGTGCCCCGCCGCAGAAGACGCTGATGGTGCAGCAGGCGCGGTGGCTCGGCGCCGCCTGCATCGGCGGCATGGTCCCGGGCGATATGGAAGTGTCAGGCCAGCGGTTCAACGTCCGCAATCTGCCGCGGCTGTCGAACTGACCAGGGGCCTCAGACGGAAAGGGGCGCCGCATGGCGCCCCTCTGTCATTCACGGGCTGAGAACGCCCGATCAGGCCGCCCGGACGGTCGCGAGGAACTGCCGGACCTCGGATGACAGGCGCTCGGCCTGGCGCGCGAGGTCGGAGGAGGCGGAGAGCACCTGGCTCGCGCCGTGACCAGTTTCGGCAGCGGCCTGGGCCACCGAGGTGATGGCCGAAGAGACCTCGGTGGTGCCGGTGGAGGCCTGGCTCACCGAGGCGACGATCTCTCGCGTTGCCGAGCCCTGCTGGTCCACCGCCGAGGCAATGGAGGTGGTGGCCCGGTCGATGGCGCGGATGCTGCTGGTGATGCCGGCAATGGCCGTGACTGCCTTGTTGGTCGTTTCCTGGATGGCGACGATCTGGGCGCCGATCTCGCTGGTGGCCTTGGCGGTCTGCGAGGCGAGGCCCTTGACCTCCGAGGCGACGACCGCGAAGCCCTTGCCCGCCTCGCCCGCCCTGGCCGCCTCGATGGTGGCATTGAGGGCGAGGAGGTTGGTCTGGCTGGCGATGGTCGAGATCATCTCAACGATGGCGCCGATGCGGGCGGCTCCCTCCGTCAGCTCTGCGACGATGGAGCCGGTGGCATCGGCCTCACCAACTGCGCTGTGGGCGAGGGTGGCGGATTGCTCGACCTGCCGGCCGATCTCCTGGACGGAGGCGCCGAGCTCCTCGGCCGAACCGGCGACGGCGGTGACATTGGCGCCGGCCTCTTCCGCCGCGCTCGCCACCGAGGTTGACTGGGCCGAGGCCTCCTGTGCCGAGGCCGAGAGCTGGGTCGCGGTCGCCTGCATTTCGGTCGCGGCGGCGGAGACCATGTCGACGATGCCGCCAACGGCCTGTTCGAAGCGATCGGCGAGCTCGTTCATCATCGCCTTCTGCTTCTCGGCCTCGGCCGCCTTGGCGGCCTCCTGCTCGGCGCGCATCCGCTCGGTCTCCATGCCATTGATCCGGAAGGTCTCGGCGGCCTTGGCAATGTCGCCGACCTCGTCCTTCCGCTCAGCGCCATAGGCGGCGACCTGGAAATTGCCCTTCGCCAGCTCTCCGAGAACGGCATTGATGCGGCCGATGGGACGGGAGATGCCGACCTGCCCGATCAGCAGCGCCAGCGCGATGCCGGCGACGATGGCCGCGGCAATGATGATCGCGAGAAGCGTGGTCCGGGCATCGGCGGTGGTCCGGACCTGTCCCACCATTGCCTGGGAATGGGCGACGATCAGGTTGGTCGTCTCGACAAGCAGGGCTCGAGCCGTGTGGGAACTTTCCTTGCTGGCGAGCGCCATGGCCGCCAGCCGCTCACGCTGCTCCTGGGTGGGCGCACCGCGCACCTGGCGGGCGAGGGCCAGCGTCTCGTCGCTGCGCGCCTTGGCGGCGGCGAAGGCCTCCTCGGCCTTGCGCACGGCATCCTGCACGGCCGGCAACGCGAGCCCGCGAATGATGGCGAAGCGCTCACGCGCCTGATCGGCCTCGCGTGCGATCTCGGCGGCGACATCCCGGATGAAGTCCGGGGACGGGTTGGCGGCGACCGCGAATTCGGCGCGGTTGATGGCGAGCAGGTTCTGGTTGATGCGCGGCGAGGCGACGACGACGCGGACGACCTCGGCAGCGGCTGCGCTGTCGGACGACAGCTGACGGAGAGACGTCACGCCGATCGCGCCGACGCCGACGAGGGCCAGGTTGAGCGCGACCGCGATGGTCAGGATCTTGGTGGTGATGCGGAAGGAACCCAGGGACATCGGACCTCTCAGGCGCGAAACTTGGTGAATTCTCCTTATGAATGCCCGGTCAGAAGGGGTCGGACAGCCCTAACAAACGGATAACGGTTGTGGAGTCCGCGATCTCGCGCGGTGCGACATATTCGCACGATGGTGGTGTGGATTGATGATCGCGACCTTGGTGGCGCGGTCGCAGCAGCGCGCCGCCGCATGACGGCCGACGCAAAAGAAAAACGGGCGCCCGAGGGCGCCCGTTGGGAAGGTGACCGCGCCTGAGCGCGGCGGGAGGAAGATCGTGATCGGTCTTGCCGGCGCTTTGGGAGCCGGGGAGGGGCGGGCGCGAGGCCCGCCCGACCGGATCAGACCGAGTAGTACATGTCGTACTCGACCGGGTGCGGGGTCATCTCGAAACGCATGACCTCGGTCATCTTCAGCTCGATGTAGCTGTCGATGAAGTCGTCGTTGAAGACGCCACCGGCCTTGAGGAAGGCGCGATCCTTGTCGAGGTTGGCGAGCGCCTCGCGGAGCGAACCACAGACGGTCGGGATCTTCTTGAGCTCCTTGGCCGGGAGGTCATAGAGATCCTTGTCCATGGCCGAGCCCGGATCGATCTTGTTGGTGATGCCGTCGATGCCGGCCATCAGCATGGCGGCGAAGGCCAGGTAGGGGTTGGCGGTCGGGTCGGGGAAGCGAACCTCGACGCGCTTGGCCTTCGGGTTGGCCGTCCACGGAATACGGCAGGAAGCCGAGCGGTTGCGGGCGGAGTAGGCCAGCAGGACCGGCGCCTCATAGCCCGGGACCAGACGCTTGTAGGAGTTGGTCGACGGGTTGGTGAAGGCGTTCAGGGCCTTGGCGTGCTTGATGATGCCGCCGATGTACCAGAGGCACTCCTGGCTGAGGTCGGCATACTTGTTGCCGGCGAACAGCGGCTTGCCGCCCTTCCAGATCGACTGGTGCACGTGCATGCCCGAGCCGTTGTCGCCGAAGACCGGCTTCGGCATGAAGGTGGCGGTCTTGCCGTAGATGTTGGCGACCTGATGGATGCAGTACTTGTAGATCTGCATCTGGTCGGCCATGTGCGTCAGCGTGTCGAACTTCATGCCGAGCTCGTGCTGGGCGGAAGCGACCTCATGGTGATGCTTCTCGACCTTCACGCCCATCTTGGCCATGGAGGCGAGCATCTCGCCGCGCATGTCCTGCAGGCTGTCGATCGGGGGCACGGGGAAGTAGCCGCCCTTGACGCGGACGCGGTGGCCGAGGTTGCCGCCCTCGTAGTCGGTGTAGGAGTTGGTCGGCAGCTCCGACGAGTCGACCTTGAAGCCGGTGTGATAGGGCTCGGCGGCAAACTTCACGTCGTCGAACACGAAGAACTCGGCCTCGGGGCCGACGAAGATGGTGTCACCGATCTTGGTCGACTTCAGATAGGCCTCGGCCTTCTTGGCGATGCCGCGCGGGTCGCGGTTGTAGGGCTCGCCGGTCGACGGCTCGAGGATGTCGCAGACGATCGACATCGTGGTCTCGGCGAAGAACGGGTCGATCTGCGCGGTCGAGGGGTCGAGCATGAGGAGCATGTCCGACTCGTTGATCGCCTTCCAGCCGGCGATCGAGGAGCCGTCGAACATCGTGCCCTCGGCGAAGATCTCCTCGTCGATCATGGTGATGTCGAAGGTGACGTGCTGCCACTTGCCACGCGGGTCGGTGAAGCGGAGATCGACGTACTTCACGTCGTTCTCCTTGATCATTTTCAGGACATCCTTGGCAGTCGTCATTGTGCTTCCTCTTGGTTTGCACGTTGGCATGCGGCGGGTGCCACCCGCCGAATTTCGAAATCAGATGGCGTCGAGGCCGGACTCACCCGTGCGGATGCGGATGGCTTCCTCGATGGTCGAAACGAAGATCTTGCCGTCGCCGATGCGGCCGGTCTGGGCTGCACGGCGGATGGCGTCGATCGCCTTCTCCACCATGTCGTCCGGCATGACGATCTCGATCTTCACCTTGGGAAGGAAGTCGACGACATATTCGGCGCCGCGGTAGAGTTCGGTGTGACCCTTCTGGCGGCCGAACCCCTTCGCCTCGGTGACGGTGATGCCCTGAAGACCCACTTCCTGCAGCGCTTCCTTCACTTCGTCGAGCTTGAATGGCTTGATGATCGCTTCGATCTTCTTCATTCCGATCCTGCTCCTGTGGTCCGTTGGCCGGCTCGTGGTTCCCGCCCCGGACCGTTTCGCGGGCTAGCAGGAGACGTGCCAGAGTGCCGGAGCCGTGATTTCCGCGCGAAATCAACGCGAAGCGATGCGGCCATCGCGCGTGGGCCGGGTGGCTGTTCCGTTATGTGCCGAAGTTATGAGCAATGTGCCTATTTGAAAGGCAATCACGGCGAGGGAGGTCTGCGCCGGGTGGAACTCGCTAACAGATGTCTGCCGAAAAGATGTGCAGGCTGCCCGAGTCCGAAGGCGCGATGCCGCGGTTGACCACCGCCACCGGCCTGTCGACAGTGGTCTCATGCGCCATCACGCCGCCCTGCTGACCCCCGCCGCCATGGCCGAGGCTGACCGCCTCACCATCGCTGCCGGCACGGCCAGCCGCGTGCTGATGCAACGCGCGGGTATTGCCATCGCCGATGCGGTGGCCCGCGGCACGCCGCTCGGGGCTGGCGTGGTGGTGCTTTGCGGGCCGGGAAACAATGGCGGCGACGGTTATGTCGCCGCGCGCGTCCTTCGTGATCGCGGCTTCCGGGTGACCGTCGCTGCGGACAGCCCGCCGGACCCGCGCGCGCCCGATGCGGTGGATGCCGCCGAGACCTGGGGGCGGGCGCCGGTGCCGCTGGCACGGTGGGACCATGGCCGGGTCGCCGTGGTCGTGGACGCGCTTTATGGCGCCGGCCTGTCGCGTCCCATCGACCGGTTGACCGCCGAGGTCATCGCAGCCGTCAACGCCCATCCCTGCCGGGTGATCGCGGCCGATATCCCCTCGGGCGTGGACGGGGCGAGCGGGGCGGTGCGGGGCGCCGCGATCCGGGCCGACGAGACAGTGACCTTCTTCCGTCGCAAGCCCGGCCACCTGCTGCTGCCGGGGCGCGAGCTCTGCGGCACGCTGCGGGTCGCCGATATCGGCATCGCCGATGCGGTGCTGGAGACGATCCGTCCGACCGATTTCGCCAACGAGCCGGGGCTGTGGGGTGACGCTTTTCCCATCCCGCGCCTCGATGGCCACAAGTACCATCGCGGCCATGCCGTGGTTGTCTCCGGCGGCATCATGCGCACCGGCGCTGCCCGGCTTGCCGCCCGCGGCGCGCTGAGGGCCGGGGCGGGCCTTGTGACGCTGGCCTCTCCGCCGGAGGCGCTCGTCGTCAACGCCTCCCATCTCACCGCCATCATGCTGGACCGGATGGAGGGCGCGGCGGGCCTTGCCGCCATCCTTGCCGACCGGCGACGCAATGCCGTCTGCCTCGGGCCGGCGCTCGGCACGGGTGAGGCAACGCGCGCCCTCGTCGCCGAGGCGCTGGCAAGCGGGGCCGCCACCGTGATCGACGCGGACGGGCTGACCGCCTTCGCCGAGGCTTCGGGTCAGCTCTTCGCCGGCATCCGGGCCTGGCCTGGGCGGCCGGTGGTCCTCACCCCCCATGCCGGGGAATTTGCCCGGCTGTTCGGGGCCCATGACGAAGGGGCGAAGCTGGCGTCGGCCCGGTCGGCGGCGCAGCGATCCGGCGCCATCGTCGTCCTGAAAGGGCCCGACACCATTGTCGCGACGCCGGATGGCCTCGCCTCGATTGCCGCCAATGCGCCGCCCTGGCTCGCCACGGCCGGGTCTGGCGATGTGCTCGCCGGCATGGTGACCGGGCTGCTCGCCCAGGGCATGGCGGCCTTCGAGGCGGCGAGCGCTGCGGTCTGGCTCCATGGCGAGGCGGCCCGGCACGCGGGCATCGGGCTCATTGCCGAGGATCTGCCGGAGGCGTTGCCGGGGGTGCTGGCGCAGCTCATGGCGGACCTTTCGGCGCCGCCGGACAACGAGGAATGACCCGGTCGGCTCAGGTCACATCATAAGCGATGGCGACCGGTCCGCCTTCCGCGTTGATCGGCTGGCTGGTGACGAGGAACCGTCCCGTCTGTTCCGCGACGAAGGCAATGCGGACGGTCATGCCGGGTGCGACCAGGACCGTGTCGAGAAAATAGGGTTTCCAGCCATCGTCGAGCCCGTCGAGGAGACGCGCCGCCTGGCCCTGCAGGTGGAGCGCGTGCAGCACCGGCGCATCGTTGCGGATGGTCGCGACGACAACGCTGCCGGGCCGGGCGCGGAAGGCCGGCGTCCCGGGCACGGTGCGGTCCTCCCTGCCGGCGAGGGTCGGGGCTTCGGCGGTGCCGCCGATCGGCCAGTCCCAGCGCAGGGCCCGGCGAAAGTCCATGGCCTGCGGCACGGCATTCGGCGGTAGCGGCCGTGGCGGCGGCAGCGGCGCGTCGCGGAGCTGGGGGCCGGCGACGGGAATGTCGGCCGAGAGGGTCTGGCCGCCGAACCGGGCGATCTGTATCGGCAGGATGGCCCCGGACGCCGTCACGTCCCAGATCAGGTCGGCGCGCTGCCCTGGGGCCAGGACGATCCGGCCGCCCTCCAGCGGGAAGGGCTCGCAAGGCTGGCTGTCGAGGGCGATGAGGGTCAGCGTCTGGTCGGGCAGGGCAAGCCGCAGCACGCGGGATGCCGTGGCATTGGCGAGGCGCAGCCAGAGCCTCTCGCCGGGCCGCACCGTCAGGTCGGGGCCGCCGCGGCCATTGACCAGCATGAGGCCGCCGGGGGCTTCGGCGAGGACGAGCGGCACTTCGCGATCATGGAGGGGCGGGGTCGCCTCGTCGACAAGGAGGAGACCTGCGAGACCCTGGCGAAGCTGCGCCTCGCCGGAGAGGAGAGACGGGCGGTAGAGCAGCGTGCCCGCTTCCGGCAGGGCGAGGCGCTGTGCTCGCTCGGCACCTGGCGCGAGGTGCGTTCCGTCCGCAGGGCGGCGCAGGCCGCAGACGTGCAGACCCGTCGGTTCGGCAAGATCGTTGCGGAGCAGGATGTCGGCCATCTCGCCGCGCCGCGCCCGCAGAACCGGGCCGGGCAGGGCGCCGCCATAGCCCAGGATCGGCGTCGTCGGCTGGTCTGGTGCAAGGCTGACCGTGCCCGCTGCGGCGGTGAGCCGCAGCACGGCAGGCGTCGCCGGGGCCGGGTTCGCCAAGGCCAGGCCCCACGGACCCCATGCGCCGCCAAGCCCCACCGAACCAAGCCCCACCGAACCAAGCCCCGCCGTTCCGAGCCCGGCGATGCCGAGCGCGCCGAAATGGCGGCGGGAGAGGCGGGCGGCGGACATTGTCGCTCCTTGGACGGGACGGGTGCGGTGGCGCAGCGGCGGCATCGCACGGTGCGCTCGGCCTGCCAAGCCGAACCTGCCGAACTGGCACGCTCGGTCGACGACCATGCTGGGCTAAGCCTCACCGCGCGGCGTTTCAGCCCCATGCCGTCCCGCTTGCCGGTCGCGACCCCACCGTCATTTTCTTGATGCAATCGCCGGAAGCCGGTGCTATGCAGCCGCGCCCGGCGGGTGCCCAGCATCCGGCGGGACGAGGAACATTTTTCGAGCGGCCCTCGGCGGGCGTGGTGGAATTGGTAGACACGCGGGATTTAGGTTCCCGTGGCGAAAGTCGTGGGGGTTCAAGTCCCTCCGCCCGCACCATCTCTTGCCGGCCGCGCCGATCACGAACACGAAAGAAACGACGCCATGCAGGTGACCGCCACCCTGTCCGAAGGTCTCAAGCGCGAATTTCGCGTCGTGGTTCCGGTTGCCGATCTCGCCGCCCGGGCCGAGGCCCGCCTCGACGACCTGAAGGGTCGCGTCAGCATCAACGGCTTCCGCCCCGGCAAGGTGCCGACTGCCCATCTCAAGAAGCTCTATGGCCGCGCCGTGCTGGCCGAGACCATCGAGGCTGTCGTCGGCGAGGCCAACCAGAAGATCATCAATGACAACAGCTTCAAGCTGGCCCAGGAGCCGGCGGTGAAGCTGCCCGAGGCCCAGGAGGAGGCGCAGGCCGTCTTCGAGGGCAAGGCCGACCTCGACTACACCGTCGCCTTCGAGGTGCTGCCGACCATCCAGCTCGCCGATTTCAAGGGCATCAAGGTCGAGAAGCCGGTTGTCGAGCCGGCCGAGTCCGACATCCAGGACATGCTGGAGACGATGGCCAAGCAGAACCGTCCCTACGAGCCGAAGGCCGAGGGCGCGGCTGCCGAGAACGGCGACCGCCTGAGCATCGGCTTTGTCGGCACGATCGACGGCGAGAAGTTCGAGGGCGGCTCGGCCGACGAGATCCCGCTGGAGCTCGGCTCCAACTCCTTCATCCCCGGCTTCGAGGACCAGCTGGTCGGCGTCAAGGCCGGCGAGGAGAAGCTGGTCAAGGTGAAGTTCCCGTCGAACTACATGGCCGCCAATCTCGCGGGCAAGGATGCCGAGTTCGCCGTCACGGTGAAGACCATCGAGAAGCCCGGCGAGCGGGCGATCGACGAGGAGTTCGCCAAGATGGTGGGCTTCGAGGACCTCGCCAAGCTGAAGGCCGCCGTCTCCGACCGCCTGAAGAGCGAGTACACCGCCGCCTCGCGTCGCAAGCTGAAGCGCTCGCTGCTCGATGCGCTGGACGAGCGTCATTCCTTCGACCTGCCGCAGACGCTGGTCGATCAGGAGTTCGACAGCGTGTGGCGCCAGGTGACGCAGGACCTGGAGTCCCGCGGCAAGACCTTCTCTGACGAGGAGACGACCGAGGAGAAGGCGAAGGCCGAGTATCGCGCCATTGCCGAGCGCCGCGTCCGCCTCGGACTGGTCCTTGCGGAAATTGGTGAGAAGGCCCAGATCAAGGTCAGCGACGAGGAGGTCTCGCGCGCCGTGGTCGAGCGGGCGCGCCAGTTCCCCGGTCAGGAGCAGCAGGTCTGGGACTATTACCGCAAGACCCCCCAGGCGCTCGCCTCGCTCCGTGCTCCGATCTTCGAGGAGAAGGTCGTGGACTATATTCTCGAACTCGCCGACGTCACCGAGAAGACCGTCTCCAAGGATGAGCTCTTCAAGGACAACGACGACGAGGATGCCGCCTGAAGGGCTGCGACGGACACGTTCCTGTGAGGGAAGGGCCGCCGCTGGCGGCCCTTCTCGTTTCCGCCATCTTCCTCACGAGGGTCGCGGTTTCACGGCGAATGCGCATTGCCGTTAGGATGTCGTCAAAGAGATTCGGGGAATGCTGCGCCCCGCTCGCGACCCCAAAGGACCAGAGACGATGAGAGACCCGCACGACACGCTGATGAACTATCTGGTCCCCATGGTGGTCGAACAGACCAACCGGGGCGAGCGTTCCTACGACATCTACTCGCGCCTCCTGAAGGAGCGCATCATCTTCCTGTCGGGTCCCGTCGAGGACGGTATGGCGACGTTGATCGTCGCCCAGCTCCTGTTCCTGGAGTCGGAGAACCCGAAGAAGGAGATCAACATGTACATCAACTCGCCGGGCGGCGTCGTCACGGCGGGCATGTCGATCTACGACACGATGCAGTTCATCAAGCCGCCGGTCACCACGCTGTGCATGGGCCAGGCCGCCTCCATGGGCTCGCTGCTGCTCACCGCCGGCGCCAAGGGCAGCCGCTTCGCCCTGCCGCATTCGCGGATCATGGTGCACCAGCCCTCGGGCGGCTATCGCGGCCAGGTCACCGACATCCTGATCCACGCCGAGGAGGTCAAGGAGCTGAAGCGTCGCCTCAACGAGGTCTACGTGCGGCACACCGGCCGGAATCTCAAGGAGATCGAGGAGGCGCTCGAGCGCGACAACTTCATGTCCGCCGAGAAGGCCAAGGAGTTCGGCCTGATCGACGAGGTCATCGAGAAGCGCTCCGAGGAAGCCGAGGCCAAGGCCTGATCGGCATCCCTGGTGCCGGCCCGCCGGCCCCGGGACGCAACGTGCATCAGGGCGCCGGACCGCCGGCGCCCGAACCGCCCGGTGTCGCATTTGGGACACCATCTTAGGCCCGGGCCTTGCATAGACTGATCCACGGCCACGTGCGGGCCCTAGGTGAAACGCACGTGACGAAATAGCGTTAATCCTTTCTTGATCCCGTGGGTCGCACCATGGTTGGCTAAGAGCCAATCGGCGAGCCGGGGGGCCGAGACATCGAGAGGGTCCGAAAAGGGGCCTCGCGTCAGACGATCCGGGTCGCAAGGTCGGGGTCGCGTTGGAGAGAGATGATGAGCAAGGCCGGCACCGACGCGAAGAACACGCTCTATTGTTCGTTCTGCGGCAAGAGCCAGCACGAGGTCCGCAAGCTGATCGCCGGACCCACCGTGTTCATCTGCGACGAATGCGTCGAGCTGTGCATGGACATCATCCGCGAGGAATCGAAGTCCTCGCTGGTCAAGTCCAAGGACGGCATCCCGACGCCGAAGGAGATCTGCAAGGTCCTGGACGACTATGTGATCGGCCAGTTCCACGCCAAGCGCGTCCTCTCCGTCGCCGTCCATAACCACTACAAGCGGCTCAACCACGCGACGAAGCACAACGACGTCGAGCTGTCGAAGTCGAATATCCTGCTGATCGGCCCGACCGGCTCCGGCAAGACGCTGCTGGCGCAGACCCTCGCCCGCATCCTCGACGTTCCCTTCACCATGGCCGACGCCACGACGCTCACCGAGGCCGGCTATGTCGGCGAGGATGTCGAGAACATCATCCTCAAGCTGCTCCAGGCCTCCGATTACAATGTCGAGCGGGCGCAGCGCGGCATCGTCTATATCGACGAGATCGACAAGATCTCCCGCAAGTCCGACAACCCGTCCATCACCCGCGACGTGTCGGGCGAGGGCGTGCAGCAGGCCCTCTTGAAGATCATGGAGGGCACGGTCGCTTCCGTCCCGCCGCAGGGTGGCCGCAAGCACCCGCAGCAGGAGTTCCTGCAGGTCGATACCTCGAACATCCTGTTCATCTGCGGCGGCGCCTTCGCCGGCCTCGAGAAGATCATCTCGCAGAAGGGGCAGGGGACCTCGATCGGCTTCGGCGCCAAGGTTCGTGCCCCGGAAGAGCGCCGCACCGGCGAGATCTTCCGCGAGGTGGAGCCCGAGGACCTGCTGAAGTACGGCCTCATCCCCGAGTTCGTCGGCCGTCTGCCGGTTCTGGCGACGCTTGAGGACCTCGACGAGACCGCGCTGAAGAAGATCCTCACCGAGCCGAAGAACGCGCTCGTCAAGCAGTACCAGCGCCTGTTCGAGATGGAGAATGTCGACCTGACCTTCCACGAGGACGCGCTCGGCGCCGTCTCGCGCAAGGCCATCGAGCGCAAGACCGGCGCGCGCGGCCTGCGCTCGATCATGGAAGGCATCCTGCTCGACACGATGTACGACCTGCCGGGCCTGGAAGGCGTCGAGGAGGTGGTCATCTCCGAGGAGGTCGTCCAGGGCAAGGCCCGGCCGCTCTACATCTACGCCGAGAAGGAGAAGGCGCAGAGCGCCTGATTCTCCTCTCGTGCGACGCTTTTGGGGGCGGGCTTCGGCCCGCCCTTTTGCGTTGCGGCAAGGCCTCTCCGCCGGCCGAATGTGGCTTTCCTGCCGAAGGTTCAGACCGCCATCCGACCTATCCCCGGCGCGCCTTGACACCCGGGGTGTGCACCGCCACCTAATGGTGACCGACAGACCCCGGGGCAGGAGTTCCGCCCGAGGTCGGCCAAGCGCCTCGAGACCTCCGAAGGAAGCCGCCAGAGCTTCCGGGCCGGCCTCAATCCCGCCGCCGCCCCCGCGCTTCCGCTGCGTGACCCTTTCCCCGGATCATCCGAGCGCCGCCGTCGGCGCGGGCCTTCACGGGCCGCTTCGCGGCGTGTCGACGAAAGGACGAGTGAATCATGAGCGATGCCAAGAAGCGTCCGCCCCTCAACCCCGGCGAGGTCAAGACCTTCCCGGTTCTGCCGCTGCGCGACATCGTGGTCTTCCCCCACATGATCGTTCCGCTCTTCGTCGGCCGCGAGAAGTCCATCCGCGCGCTCGAAGAGGTCATGCGCGCCGAGACGCATATCCTGCTCGCCACCCAGAAGAAGGCGCAGGACGATGATCCGGAGCCGGACGCGATCTACGAGATCGGCACGCTCGCCTCTGTGCTGCAGCTCCTGAAGCTGCCTGACGGCACCGTCAAGGTCCTGGTCGAGGGCGTGTCGCGCGCCCGCATCGGCGCCTATTCCGGCCGCGAGGAGTTCTATGAGGCCGAGGCCAGCGCGGTTGCCGACGAAATCGGCGACAAGGTGCAGGTCCAGGCGCTCGCCCGCTCGGTGGTCACCGAGTTCGAGGGCTATGTGAAGCTCAACAAGAAGGTCTCGCCCGAGATCGTCTCGGTGGTCAGCCAGATCGAGGAGCCCTCGAAGCTCGCCGATACCGTGGCCTCGCATCTGGCGGTCAAGATTTCCGACAAGCAGGCGGTGCTGGAGACGATCGACGTCGCCAAGCGCCTCGAGAAGGCGCTCGGCCTGATGGAGAGCGAGATCTCGGTGCTGCAGGTCGAGAAGAAGATCCGCACCCGCGTCAAGCGGCAGATGGAGAAGACCCAGCGCGAGTACTACCTCAACGAGCAGATGAAGGCGATCCAGAAGGAACTCGGCGACGAGGACGGACGGGACGAACTCGCCGAGCTCGAGGAGAAGATCAAGCGCACGAAGCTCTCCAAGGAGGCCCGCGACAAGGCCAACCACGAGCTGAAGAAGCTGCGCCAGATGTCGCCGATGTCGGCCGAGGCGACGGTTGTCCGCAACTATCTCGACTGGCTCCTGTCCCTGCCCTGGGGCAAGAAGTCGAAGATCAAGAAGGACCTCCCCGGCGCTCAGGCGATCCTCGACGCCGACCATTTCGGCCTCGGCAAGGTGAAAGACCGCATCGTCGAGTACCTGGCGGTGCAGCAACGCGCCAACAAGCTCACCGGCCCGATTCTCTGCCTCGTCGGCCCGCCCGGCGTCGGCAAGACCTCGCTCGGCAAGTCCATCGCCAAGGCGACGGGGCGCGAGTTCGTGCGCATCTCGCTCGGCGGCGTGCGTGACGAGGCCGAGATCCGCGGCCATCGGCGCACCTATATCGGCTCCATGCCCGGCAAGATCATCCAGTCGATGAAGAAGGCGAAGACGGCGAACCCGCTCTTCCTGCTCGATGAGATCGACAAGATGGGCCAGGACTTCCGCGGCGATCCCTCCGCGGCGCTGCTGGAGGTGCTGGATCCCGAGCAGAACACGACGTTCAACGACCATTACCTTGAGGTCGATTTCGACCTGTCGAACGTGATGTTCGTGACGACGGCGAACACGCTCAACATCCCGCCGGCCCTGCTCGACCGGATGGAGACGATCCGCATCGCCGGCTACACCGAGGACGAGAAGCGCGAGATCGCCAAGAACCACCTGATCCCGAATGCCATCGCCAAGCATGGCCTGACGGCGAAGGACTGGTCGATCACCGACGAGGCGCTGATGCTGGTGGTCCGCCGCTACACGCGGGAGGCCGGCGTCCGTAACCTCGAGCGCGAGGTGTCCAACCTCGTCCGCAAGGGCGTGAAGGACCTGACGCTGACCAAGAAGAAGACCATCAAGGTGACCCCGAAGGTGGTCGAGGAATATCTCGGCGTGCCGCGCTATCGCTATGGCATGGCGGAGACGGAGGATCAGGTCGGCGCCGTCACGGGCCTCGCCTGGACCGAGGTCGGCGGCGAACTCCTCACCATCGAGGCCGTCATGATGCCCGGCAAGGGCCGCATGACCGTGACCGGCAATCTCAAGGACGTGATGAAGGAATCGATCTCGGCCGCCGCCTCCTATGTGCGGTCTCGGGCGCTCGACTTCGGCATCAAGCCGCCGCTCTTCGACAAGCGCGACGTCCACGTCCACGTGCCTGAGGGCGCCACCCCGAAGGACGGTCCCTCCGCCGGCATCGCCATGGCCACCGCCATGGTGTCGGTGATGACCGGCATTCCGATCCGCAAGGACATCGCCATGACCGGCGAGGTCACGCTGCGCGGCCGGGTGCTGCCCATCGGCGGCCTGAAGGAGAAGCTGCTCGCGGCGCTGCGCGGCGGCCTCAAGAAGGTCCTCATTCCCGAGGAGAACGCCAAGGACCTCGCGGAGATCCCGGACAACGTGAAGAACGGTCTGGAGATCGTCCCGGTGGCGCGGATGGACGAGGTGCTCAAGCACGCCCTCATCCGGCAGCCGGAGCCGGTCCAGTGGGACGAGGAGGCCGAGCCTCTTTCAGCCCGCAAGACCGATGAAGACCCTGCTGCCGTCGTCGCTCACTGACGCCTCAATCTGGAACCATTCCAAGCCCCGGGCCGCCAGGTCCGGGGTTTTCTGTTGAAAGTCCCTGGAATCGTCCACATGGCGGGCGCAAAGCCAGCATTTTCCTTGCTTTCGTGATCTTGGCACGGCAAACGAGACGCCCGTCGGCGACGGAATCGCGTATTCCCGGATCGGCGCAAACTGAAGGAGAACAGCCCGTGACCAAGAACGAACTGATCGCCGCGGTCGCCGAAGCCGCCAGCCTCACCAAGGCGCAGGCGGGTGCTGCAGTGGATGCCACGTTCGACGCGATCACCGCCACGCTGAAGGCCGGCGGCGACGTGAAGCTCGTCGGTTTCGGCGCCTTCTCGGTGACCAAGCGCGCTGCCCGTGAGGGCCGCGACCCGCGCACCGGCAAGCCCGTGCAGATCAAGGCCTCGAAGGCCCCGAAGTTTTCGGCCGGCAAGGGCCTGAAGGACGCCGTCAACTCCTGATCGGAGCGACGCATTCATGCAAAGCGCCGTCGGACATGGGTCCGGCGGCGCTTTTGCGTTCGCATCCCGACGCGGCTCCGCCCTTGTTTGGCGGCCGATGGCGGTCTACATGCGGACACGGCGAGGGCGGTTAGCTCAGTTGGTAGAGCGCCTGCTTTACACGCAGGATGTCGGCGGTTCGAGCCCGTCACTGCCCACCATCGCCTCCGGCCTGACGCGCCCCGCGCCCGCCGCAACGAAGCCCTGACACCGTATTTTTGCGCCTTCCGCCAGCGTGCCGCCATGCTATGCGCCGAAGCGCCGGACGAGGTGAGGGGGTGGCGTGACGTGACGAGTTGGCTTGCCGAGTTGCGCAGCGGGATCGCCGAGTTCGCTCCCTCGGTCTTTCCCTATCGCCGCTTCGCCCTGGCGCTCGCGCTCGGCATTATCGGCGGCGCGCTTTTCTACACACTCCGGCTGCCGCTGCCCTGGATGCTCGGGGCCATGACCTTCTGCACCATTGCCGCACTGGTGCGCGTGCCGGTCGCAGCCCCCGGCGTCATCCGCTCACCCATGTCGGCCATCATCGGCGTCATGCTGGGCTCCGGCTTCAGCCCCGCCATCATCGGCCAGGTCTCGCAATGGATCGTGCCGCTCGCCGGGCTCGTCCTGTTCATGACGGCCTGCGGCACCTCGGTCGTCTGGTACTACCGGCGGGTCGGCGGCTACGACCGCGTCACAGCCTTCTTCTGCGGCATGCCCGGCGGCCTCGTCGAGATGGTCATCTATGGCGAGGAGCGGGGAGGGGATGCGCGCATCATAGCCCTCGTCCATTCGGCGCGCATCCTCATGGTGGTGATGACGCTGCCCTTCATCATCCAGTTCACGCAAGGCATCCGCCTCGACCGGCCTGTCACCGGGGTGTCGATGTTCGACGCGCCGCTCGCGGCCGAAGGACTGCTCATCGTCTGCGGCTTTGCCGGCGCCTTCCTCGGCCATGTGCTGCGGCTGCCGGCCAAGACGCTGCTCGGCTGCATGATCGTCAGCGCCGCGATCCACGTCACGGGCCTCTCGGACTTCAAGCCGCCATTCGAAATCGTCAACGCGGCCCAACTCGTCCTTGGCGTCGCCGTTGGCTGCCGCTTCGCCGGCACGGCAAGCCACGTGGTCTGGCGGGTCCTCGCACTGTCGGTTGGCTCGACCCTCATCCTGATGGCCTGGATGACCGCCTTCGCGCTGGTCGTGTCGCAGCTCTCCGGCTTTCCGGCGATTACGCTGCTGCTCGCCTATTCTCCGGGCGGTCTCACGGAGATGGCGCTGATCGCGGTCGCGCTCCATGCCGAGGTCGCCTTCGTCGCCGCCTTCCACATCATCCGCGTCTTTCTGGTGATGATCGCCGCGCCGCTGACCTTCGCCTGGCTGATGCCGGCGCGGCCGCCGTCCTGAAACGGCGAAGGCCCGCCGTGGGGCGGGCCTTTATTCGGGGGGGGCCGGCGCCTCAGGCGGCGCGGACAGCGGAGAGGAAGGTCTCGATCGAGCGCGAGAGCGCCTGCGACTGACCGGAGAGGCTGCGGGCGGCCTCCAGCACCGAGCCTGCCGAGGCGTTGGTCTCGGTGGAGGACTCTGTCACACCGGTGATGTTGTCGACCACATGAGCGGTGCCGGTGGCGGCCGCCTGGACGTTCTGCGAGATCTCGCCTGTGGCCGAGCGCTGCTGCTCGATGGCGGCGGCGACGGCCGAGGCATAGCGCGCCACCTCCTGCATGGTCTCGGCGATGGCGTCGATGGAGGTGACGGCGGTCGCCGTCTCCTCCTGCACCGCGCCGATCTGGGCAGCGATCTCCTCGGTGGCCTTGGCGGTCTGGCCGGCGAGCGATTTCACTTCCGAGGCGACGACCGCGAAGCCGCGGCCGGCCTCGCCGGCGCGTGCCGCCTCGATCGTGGCGTTGAGGGCGAGGAGGTTGGTCTGCTCGGCGATCGCGCGGATGAGGTTCAGCACCTCGCCGATGCGGCCGGCGGCGTCAGCGAGGACGCGGACGCGCTGGCTCGCCCCTTGCGCCTCGCTGCTGGCGCGCTCGACCACCCTGTTGGTCTGGCCGATCTGGCTGGCGATCTCGTTAATCGAGGCGGAGAGCTCCTCGGAGGCCGCGGCCACCGACTGGACGTTGTCGGAGGCCTGGCGCGAGGCGCCGGAGGCTTGGCCCGCCTGGTGGGACGCGGCGGCGGCAATGCTGGTGAGGGTGCGGGCGGTGTCCTCCATGCGGCCGGCATTGTCGCCGACGCCGGACAGGACCTCGCCGATCGACCCGGAGAAGTCGCGGATCAGGGCGTCGATGCGGGCCTGACGTTCCTGGCGGGCTTGGGCCTCGGCCTCGGTCTCGGCCTCGAGGCGGGCGCGGGCGACGGCATTCTCGCGGAAGACCTCGACCGATCGGGCCATGTCGCCGATCTCGTCCTGGCGGGCGGTCGAGGGAACGGCGACGTGATGGGTGCCGCTCGCGAGTGCGGTCATGGTGTCGTTGAGCTCGCGGATGGGCTTGCCGAGGTGGCGGGTCAGCAGCATCGCGATCAGCGTGCCTGCAATCGCCACGCCGAGGAGGACGCCAAGCAAGATCAGCATCGAGGTGTTGCGCGCACCCACGAAGGCGGTGGTGTCGACGGCGACCTCCAGCGTGCCGATGGGCTGGCCGGAGAAGTTGCGGAGAGGGCCTGCCAGCACCGCGACGGGACGCCCGCCAATGGTTGATTCCGTCCAGGCGCTGGTGCGCTGCATGGCGCCCTGGTGGATAGCGACATCCAGCAGCGTCTTCTCGGCGAAGGTCGCACCGAGGGAGTTCAGCTTGCCGTCCTGGACAAGGTGCATCGCGATATCGACCTTGAAGCGGCGCTTCAGGTCGTTGAGGAAGGGGACACCGAGCGCTGCGCCGACATCGGTCACGCCGACGATCTGGCCGCCGGAGCGCACCGGCGTCACGGCGAAGATCGAGACGTTGTCGCGGCCGGGCTCGATGCCTGTCACCACCGACCCTGAGGATACGGCGCTGCGAATGGTGTTGCGGCGGGCGAGCACGTTGTCGCCGAAGGCATCCGGCGCATGCACGCGGGCAAAGGCGGTGCCATCAGCCTTCTGGAAGGAGATCAGGCCAAGGCCGAGGCCGGTGCGGAAGGGTTCGCCGAGCTCCTTCATCGCAGCGAGAAGAGCCGGGCGGTCCCCGCTGGCGAAGGCTGCCGTGACGCGAGGGTCATTGGCGAGCGCGCGGGAGGCGGCCTCTGCGCGCTGCCCCTGTTCGGCCATCGCGGCGACCACGGCCTCGTAACGCTGGACCAGAGCCGATTCGATGGCCTGATCGGAGAGGGCGTCCTGCTGGAAATAGCTGGCACCGCCGACGACGCCTGCCGCCACGAGAGCCGTCGCGGTGACCGACAGGGTGAGTTTCGCGCCGATGCTGCGCAGTTGAAAGAGAGTTTTGAAAGTCATTGAGCGTCATTCCCGTCCAGCGCATTGGCGCGCCTTGTGTCCCGCGCCCAGTACACGCTTTGAGAGTTAACAAAGGCTGCAACGGCCCGTGCCTTATGGGCTTGGGGGTGATGCGTGGGAGGCTGCCGTGAAGCCATCGGGAGGGGGTTTCGCACCATCTCCACAAAGCGCCTTGACAGGCCGGTGAGGGTCCCGTAATTCCCGCGGCCTCGACCGGCGCACGTCACAGCGCGCCGAGCAGCGCGCGGGCGTAGCTCAGTTGGTTAGAGTGCCGGCCTGTCACGCCGGAGGTCGCGGGTTCGAGCCCCGTCGCCCGCGCCATTCGCTCCCTTGAGAGCACCCCTACAACACCATTGTCATGGCTAACGCGGCGCGGATCGCGCCGCCGTTCGCATTGCCTGATCGCCGTGGACCAACCTCGCGTTGCGTGCCGCTTGGTCAACAATGTGACACGCCTGTGGATGACCCAGCGTCTGTCGGTACCCAAATAGTGTAAATGAGGGTCTTCGACAGCAACATTGCGTCATGTAACCATGTTCCGATAATGTCGTAGATTCTCAAGCCCTCCCATGATGTATTGCAGGCCTCAAGACTGAGGTCGAAAATACAAAAATACTCAGGGAATGGTTTGTCATGCGTTTTGTCACCGCTTCGTCGGTCCTGTGTTTGGCGCTTGCCCTGGGGCAGGCCGAGGCAGCTGACCTAGGTGTGCCGCGTTCCCCGGTTGCTGCGACCGTCGTTGCTGACGGTTTCTCCTGGACGGCTCTCTATGGCGGCCTCCATGCCGGCCACGGCTTTTCCAACACGTCCATTTCGGTGCCGGGCCTGGCGAGCTTTTCGGGTGTCGGTGCCAATGGCTGGGTCATCGGCGGCAAGATCGGTGCGGATTGGCAGATGGCCCAGCGTTTCGTCATCGGCGCGCTGATCGAGGGCGACCTGTCGCGGATCGACACCACGCTCGGCATCGTTGGCCTCACCGCAAAGATTTCGGCCGACCGCCGCTGGGCGGTGAGGGGACGCGCCGGCTACCTGCTGACCCCTGAGACCATGGTCTATGCCACGGCCGGCTGGAGCCAGGGCCACGCCACCGTCTCGGTGCTCGGCAATTCGCTCGGCCTGACCACCAATGGCTGGCAGGTTGGCGGCGGTGTCGAGACGCGGATCGCCGGCAACTGGTTCGCCCATGCCGAATATGTCCACACCTTCACCAATGCCATCAGCCCCATTCCCGGTTTGTCGCTGCGCCCCCAGGTCGGTACGGCCCGGGCGGGCGTGACCTACCGCTTCGGCATGGGCGGTTCGCAGCAGGCCGCCTTCGCGGCGCCGCGGCGGGGTGACTGGACCGGCTTCCATGTCGGTGTTCAGGGCGGCTATGCCTTCGCCAACACCACAATCAGCGTCCCGGGGCTGTTCAGCCTGCGCGGGCTCGGTGCCCAGGGCATCTTCGGTGGTGTCCTTGGCGGCTACGACCACCAGTTCGCCGGCACGTCGGTGGTGCTCGGCCTCGAGGCCGATGCGAGCCTGTCGGCGGCGAAGACGACGCTGACTGCCGGCCCGATCGGCGCCTCGCTTGCCGGTGACTGGGATGTGGGCGTGCGGGCCCGCCTCGGCTATGTGCTCGGTGGCTCGGTGATGCCCTATGTCTCGGCCGGCTACGGCTTCACCCATGTGAAGCTGACCTCGCCGGTCTTCAACGCCAGCGACGTCACCCACGGCTTCCAGCTCGGCGGCGGTGTCGAGACCCTCATCACCCCGAACCTCAGCCTGCGCGCCGAATACATCCACAGCTTCGGCACGACACGCGACGTGATCGCCCCGCTGCGCTACCGCGTCGAGAGCGGCCGGGCGCGGCTTGGCCTGTCCTGGAAGTTCGGCGGCGAGACGGCCGCGGTGGTTGCCCGTTATTGACGGCCAGGGGCGGCGCCCATACTGGGCCCCCTCACTGGTCATTCGCCAAGGCCCCGGCGAATCGGGCCGCAAACCCCTGCAAGAATCCTGATGTGATCGCGCGACCGGATCGAGATTCCGTCACGCGATCCCATTTTCATAACGTTTCCAGGGAATGCGACTCTCGGAGGTCTGTCCGCTGCTTGCACCGCAACAGGGGAGGGAGTAAGGCATCCTCCATGTCGGCTCCGGCGGGGACTCAAGGCCCGGGGCAGGCCACGAAGGAGGCCCTGCGATGCAGGCTGCGACCCACGCTCTCCTGAGCGACTATTTGCCGTTGGTGATCTTCATCGCCCTGGCCGGCGTCATCGGCATCGGTCTCCTCGTCGCGCCCTTCCTCGTCGCTTTCTCGCGGCCCGACTCCGAGAAATTGTCCGCCTATGAGTGCGGATTCAACGCTTTCGACGACGCCCGCATGAAGTTCGACGTGCGGTTCTACCTCGTCGCGATCCTCTTCATCATCTTCGACCTCGAAGTCGCCTTCCTGTTTCCCTGGGCGGTGGCGTTCCGCGAGGTCGGTCTGTTCGGCTTCTGGTCCATGATGGCCTTCCTCGGCGTACTGACGATCGGTTTCGTCTACGAGTGGAAGAAGGGCGCCCTGGAGTGGGATTGAGGTTCTGACCATGGCCACCGCTCTCGATCGCGGCGATCCGCTCGTCGCTCCGGCCCCGAAGGGCCTCGTCGGCGCCGACGGGCGGCCGCTGGGTGCCGCCGATCCGTTCTTCACCGGCATCAACAACGAACTCGCCGACAAGGGCTTCATCGTCACGGCGACGGATGACCTCATCAACTGGGCCCGGACCGGCTCGCTGATGTGGATGACCTTCGGCCTCGCCTGCTGCGCGGTCGAGATGATGCAGCTCTCCATGCCGCGCTACGACGTCGAGCGCTTCGGCTTCGCGCCGCGTGCCTCGCCGCGCCAGTCCGACGTGATGATCGTCGCGGGAACGCTGACCAACAAGATGGCCCCGGCCCTGCGCAAGGTCTACGACCAGATGCCGGAGCCGCGCTACGTCATCTCCATGGGCTCCTGCGCCAATGGCGGCGGCTACTATCACTATTCCTATGCGGTGGTGCGCGGCTGCGACCGGATCGTGCCCGTCGACATCTACGTGCCGGGCTGCCCGCCCACGGCCGAGGCTCTGCTCTACGGCGTGCTGCTGCTGCAGAAGAAGATCCGGCGCACCGGCACGATCGAGCGGTGAGGGGACACGATGTCGCTTGAAGAGCTCGGCGAAACCATCAAGGCGGCGCTGCCCGGCGCCGTGACCTCCGCTTCGGTCGCCTATGGCGAACTGACACTGGAGGCAGAGGCGGGCGAGATCATCCGCATCCTCACCCATCTCCGCGACGATACGGGCTGCCTGTTCCGCAACATCATCGACATCTGCGGCGTGGATTATCCGGGGCGCCCCAAGCGCTTCGACGTGGTCTATCACCTGATGTCGCCGAAGATGAACCGCCGCATCCGCATCAAGATCCAGGCGGACGAGAAGACCCCCGTCGCTTCGGCGACCGACGTGTTCCCCGGCGCCCTGTGGTTCGAGCGCGAGACCTACGACCTCTACGGCGTGCTGTTCACCGGCCATCCGGACCTCAGGCGCCTGCTGACGGATTACGGCTTCGACGGCCATCCGCTGCGCAAGGACTTCCCGACCTCCGGTTTCGTCGAGGTCCGCTACGACGACGCCGAGAAGCGCGTTGTCTACGAGCCGGTGCGTCTGGCGCAGGAGTTCCGGCAGTTCGATTTCCTCTCGCCCTGGGAGGGGACGGATTACGTTCTGCCGGGCGATGAGAAGGCGAAAGCGAACTGACCATGGCTGAAGCCGAGATCCGCAACTTCACCTTCAACTGGGGCCCGCAGCATCCCGCGGCCCACGGCGTGCTCCGCCTCGTCATGGAACTCGACGGCGAGGTGGTCGAGCGCTGCGACCCGCATATCGGCCTGCTGCATCGCGGCACCGAGAAGCTGATCGAGACCAAGACCTATCTGCAGGCGATCCCCTATTTCGACCGGCTCGACTATGTCGCGCCGATGAACCAGGAGCACGCCTTCTGCCTCGCCGCGGAGCGCCTGCTCGGCATCGAAGTGCCGAAGCGCGGCCAGCTCATCCGCGTGCTCTATTGCGAAATCGGCCGCATCCTTTCCCACCTCCTCAACATCACGACCCAGGCTCTGGACGTCGGCGCGCTGACCCCGCCGCTGTGGGGGTTCGAGGAGCGCGAGAAGCTGATGATCTTCTACGAGCGCGCCTCGGGCTCGCGCATGCACGCGGCCTATTTCCGCGTCGGCGGCGTCCACCAGGACCTTCCGCCCGAGCTCGTCAACGACATCGAGGCCTGGTGCGATCCCTTCCTCAAGGTGGTCGATGACCTCGACGCGCTGCTCACCCCGAACCGCATCTTCAAGCAGCGCAACGTCGACATCGGTGTCGTCTCGCTCGACGAGTGCTGGGCCTGGGGCTTCTCGGGCGTGATGGTGCGCGGCTCCGGCGCGCCGTGGGACCTGCGCAAGTCGCAGCCCTACGAGTGCTATGCCGAGCTCGATTTCGACATCCCGATCGGCAAGAACGGCGATTGCTACGACCGCTATCTCATCCGCATGGAGGAGATGCGCCAGTCCGTGAAGATCATGCGGCAGTGCTGCAAGCTGCTGCGCGAGACGTCGGGCCCGGTCTCGGCCAAGGACAACAAGGTGGTGCCGCCGAAGCGCGGTGAGATGAAGCGCTCGATGGAGGCGCTCATCCACCACTTCAAGCTCTACACGGAAGGCTTCCACGTGCCGGCCGGCGAGGTCTATGCGGCCGTCGAGGCGCCGAAGGGCGAGTTCGGCGTCTATCTCGTCGCCGACGGCACCAACAAGCCCTATCGCTGCAAGATCCGCGCTCCCGGTTTCGCGCATCTCCAGGCCATGGACTTCCTGTGCAAGGGCCACATGCTGGCGGACGTCTCCGCCATCCTCGGCTCCATCGACATCGTGTTCGGAGAGGTTGACCGGTGAGCGTTCGCAGACTGGCGCCAGACGAGGTCCAGCCGGCCTCCTTCGCCTTCACGGCCGACAACCTGGCCTGGGCGCAGCAGACCATCGCCAAATACCCGGCGGAGCGGAAGGCTTCTGCCGTGATCCCGCTTCTGTGGCGGGCGCAGGAGCAGCACGCCTATTGGCTGCCCAAGGCGGCCATCGAATACATCGCCGACATGCTGGACATGCCGTATATCCGGGTGTTCGAGGTCGCGACCTTCTACACGATGTTCCAGCTGCAGCCGGTGGGCAAGAAGGCCCATATCCAGGTCTGCGGCACCACGCCCTGCATGCTCCGCGGCGCCGAGGCCCTCATCAAGGTCTGCAAGAGCCGCATCCATCACGAGCCCTTCCACCTCTCCGAGGATGGCGACTTCTCGTGGGAGGAGGTGGAATGCGCCGGCGCCTGTGTGAACGCGCCGATGATCCAGGTCTTCTCCGACACCTATGAGGATCTGACGCCGGCATCGCTCGAAAAGATCCTCGATGCTTTCGCCCGCGGCGAGACGCCGACCCCGGGGCCCCAGAACGGCCGCCATGGCGCCGAGCCCGAGGGCGGGGCGCTGACCCTGCGCGACCTGCCGTTCAACGCCGCCGGCACGGTGGTGGCGGAGAAGCCGAAGGCAGCGCCTGCTGCTCAACCGATCGAGGCTGGCCCCTCGGCCGAGGCCCTCGCCCTCGCGGCGAAGGAAGAGGCGGAGATCAAGGCGAAGCTGGCGACGCTCGCCGCTGACGCGACCCCTGAGCAGAAGGCCGATGCCGTCGGCACCCGTCCGCAGGGCCTTGCGAGCGCACGGTCTGGAGCGTCCGACAAGCTGCAGCGGATCAAGGGCATCGGCCCGGTGAACGAGGGCAAGCTCCATGCCCTCGGCATCTTCCATTTCGACCAGATTGCCGCCTGGACCCGCGAGGAGATCCGCTGGGTCGGCACCTATCTCGCCTTCCCCGGCCGCATCGACCGCGAGGAATGGACGGCGCAGGCGAAGTCACTGGCGGCCGGTGGGCCGTCGGCCAAGGAGTGATGTGATGCTCGCCGACAAGGACCGCATCTTCACCAACATTTACGGGTTCCACGACAAGAGCCTGAAAGGCGCGATGGCGCGCGGGCACTGGGACGGGACCAAAGGCTTCATCGACCAAGGCCGCGACTGGATCATCCAGCAGATCAAGGATTCGGGGCTCCGCGGCCGCGGCGGCGCCGGCTTCCCAACGGGCCTCAAATGGTCGTTCATGCCGAAGCAGTCGGATGGCCGGCCGCACTATCTCGTTGTCAATGCTGACGAGTCGGAGCCGGGCACCTGCAAGGACCGCGAGATCCTGCGCAACGACCCGCACACGCTCGTCGAGGGCTGCCTGATCGCCGGCTGCGCCATGGGTGCCCATGTCGGCTACATCTATGTGCGCGGCGAGTTCATCCGTGAGCGCGAGGCGCTGCAGCGCGCCATCGACGAGTGCTATGACGCCGGCCTGCTCGGCAAGGGCAACAAAAACGGCTGGGACTTCGACCTCTACGTCCATCACGGCGCCGGCGCCTATATCTGCGGCGAGGAGACGGCTCTGCTCGAAAGCCTCGAGGGCAAGAAGGGCCAGCCGCGCCTTAAACCCCCGTTCCCGGCCAATATGGGCCTCTATGGCTGCCCGACCACGGTGAACAACGTCGAGTCGATCGCGGTGACGCCGACCATCCTGCGCCGCGGCGCAACGTGGTTCTCGTCCTTCGGCAAGCCCAACAATGTCGGCACCAAGCTCTTCTGCGTCTCTGGCCACGTGAACAAGCCGGCGACCTTCGAGGAGGCCATGTCGGTGCCGTTCTCGGAGCTCGTCGAGAAGCATTGCGGCGGCATCCGCGGCGGCAAGGACAACCTCCTGGCCGTCATTCCCGGCGGCTCGTCGGTGCCGCTGGTGCCGGCCGAGCAGATCTGGGACGCGGCGATGGATTTCGACACGCTGCGCGGCCTCAAGTCCGGCCTCGGCACGGCGGCCGTCATCGTCCTCGACAAGTCGACGGACGTGGTGAAGGCCATCACCCGCATCTCCTACTTCTACAAGCATGAGAGCTGCGGCCAGTGCACGCCGTGCCGCGAGGGCACGGGGTGGATGTGGCGGGTTCTGTCGCGCATGTCGGAGGGCCGCGCCCAGAAGAAGGAGATCGACATGCTCCTCGAGGTGGCGGGACAGGTGGAAGGCCACACGATCTGCGCGCTCGGCGATGCCGCGGCCTGGCCGGTCCAGGGCCTCATCCGGCACTTCCGTCATGAGATCGAGAAGAAGATCGACGCCTATTCGGCCAACCCGCACGGCGAGCCCGTGCGCATCGCGGCGGAGTGACACCATGACCCGGTCCGGCATCCTCGTCCTTGCAGGTCTTGCCCTCGGCGGCTGCGTCACGGCGGCGCCGCCGCCCCAACCGACCGGCACGGCGGAGCTGCGGGTGACGATCAACACCACGCCGGACTATGTCCGTCAGGCCATCATCGCCCGCGCCGCCGCCCGCGGCACGGCCGGCACCTCGCCGAACGCCCGCACCATCGTGCTGGAGCGCGAGATCCCCGAGACCACCGCTGCGCTCGCCGCCGTCTGCGGTCCGCACAAGCCGGGTCGCCGCGTCCAGGTGGTGCTGACCACCGACCGCGCCGGTCCGCGCACGGTGGTCACCGAGCGGCGCTTCCTCATCGACCGCGGCGGGCCGCGCTGCGCCGTGTTGCTCACCCCTGACGACGTTGCCGCTGGCAATCGCTCGCTCGCCGAGTTGAAGGCCCAGGCCGAGACGCAGTTGGCGGGGCGCTGACGCCATGACGTTCCGCCCCGCCCATCGCTGCATCGCACCGGCCGCCCCCCGCGGCTGGATCGCGTTCGGCCGGGCGGCCCTGCCTCACACCCAGACCCGGAGCACCCGTCCGGACAAGGCCCAGTGCATTGTCGCAACCGAGACGGAGGACCGGCCATGAGTGCTGCAGCCAAGGACGTGCGTGCATCGCAGGACAAGGCCGCGCTGGATGCGCTCGCCGGCCCCGCCATGGCGGCCATGGTGCTGCCGACGACCATGATGATGAGCGGCTTCGTCGCCGCCTGGGGCGTCGGCATGGCCTTCGCCCGGGCCTTCTCAGTCTCCGCCAACGAAGCTGCCGCCCGGTCCACGACACCGGCTGCGCGTCTCGTCGTCTCCAATCCCGAGTCCGCTGTGGAAGCCGCCAAGCCGGCGCCCGCCAAGCCGACCGGTACGCCGCCGAAGCCGTCGACCCCCGGCGGCACGCCGCCGAAGCCGAAATCCGCCAAGTCCGTTTCGCCGAAGGACGCTCCGGCGAAGCCGAAGGTGGTGTCGCCGAAGGAGGCCGCGCCCGCGGCGAAGGTCGTTGAGGTGAAGCCGCCCGTCGCTGAGGTGCCTGTCGCCGAAGCCGCTGTGGCCAAGCCCGTCGATGCCAAGCCCGTCGCTGCCAAGCCCGTCGCCAAGGCCTCCGCGAAGCCGGCGGGGACAGATGCGATGTCTGCTGGCTCGGCCGCGGCCGCGCCGAAGGCGAAAAGCGCGGTGGCATCAAAGGCCAAGGCCGCTGCTCCCGCCGCGAAGACGACGAAAGTTGTCCCCATCGCGGCAAAGCCGATGACAATCAGGACCACATCGACAGCCAAGGGCATTTCCCTGCCCAAGCTGTCGATCCAGGACAAGCCGGACGGCAAGACCGGCAAGGACTGACCCATTCCGCCGGGCCTTTGGGGCCGGCGGCCGAACCCCAGGCGGCGCAAGCCGCCGCGAGACGATGCCGGGGCGCCCGCAAGGGCGGTTCCGGCGAAGACCGGATGGAATGAGCCGATGGCGAAGGTGATCGTCGACGGGCAGGAGATCGAGGTACCGGCCGAGTACACGCTGATGCAGGCGTGCGAGGCGGCGGGCGCCGAGATTCCGCGCTTCTGCTACCATGAGCGGCTGTCGATCGCCGGCAATTGCCGCATGTGCCTCGTCGAGGTGAAGGGCTCGCCGAAGCCGATCGCCTCCTGCGCCCAGAACGTGCGCGACCTGCGTCCCGGCCCGAATGGCGAGCCGCCAGTCATCAACACCAAGACGCCGCTGGTGAAGAAGGCGCGCGAGGGTGTGATGGAGTTCCTGCTCATCAACCACCCGCTGGACTGCCCGATCTGCGACCAGGGCGGCGAGTGCGACCTGCAGGACCAGGCCATGGCCTATGGCGTCGACAAGTCGCGCTATGCCGAGAACAAGCGCGCGGTCGAGGACAAGTATATCGGCCCGCTGGTGAAGACGGTGATGACGCGCTGCATCCACTGCACGCGCTGCGTCCGCTTCACCACCGAGGTCGCCGGCATTTCCGAGCTGGGCCTCATCGGTCGCGGCGAGGATGCCGAGATCACCACATATCTCGAGCAGGCCATGACCTCGGAGCTGCAGGGCAACGTGGTCGACCTCTGCCCGGTCGGCGCGCTGACCTCCAAGCCCTTCGCCTTCAATGCCCGGCCCTGGGAACTCCTCAAGACCGAGTCCACCGACATGATGGATGCGGTCGGCTCGGCGATCCGCGTCGACACCCGCGGCCGCGAGGTCATGCGCGTGCTGCCGCGCCTCAACGAGGCGGTCAACGAGGAGTGGATCTCCGACAAGACCCGCCACGTCGCCGATGGCCTGCGCACCCAGCGCCTCGACCAGCCCTATATCCGCGAGAACGGCCGGCTGCGCCCCGCCGCCTGGCCCGAGGCCTTCGCCGCCATCGCCGCCAAGGTGAAGGCGACGGCCCCTGCGAAGATCGGCGCCATCGCCGGCGACCTCGCCACCCTCGAGGAAATGTACGCGCTGAAGGGCCTTGTGACCGCCCTCGGCTCGGCCAGCATCGACGGCCGGCAGGACGGGGCGAAGCTCGATCCGGCGCTCGGCCGCTCGTCCTACCTCTTCAATCCCGGCATCGCCGCGATCGAAGAGGCCGACGCCATCCTCCTCGTCGGCACCAATCCCCGCCGCGAGGCGCCGATCGTCAATGCCCGCATCCGCAAGCGCTGGCGCATGGGCGGCCTGAAGATCGGCGTGATCGGCGAGGTCGTCGATCTGACCTACACTCATGATTATCTCGGCGCCGGTCCGGAGACGCTCGCCGACGTAGTTGCCGGCAAGCATTCCTTCGCCGAGGTGCTGAAGGGCGCCAAGAAGCCGCTGGTGATCGTGGGGCAGGGGGCTCTGACCCGCGCCGACGGCGCGGCGGTCCTGTCGCTCGCCGCCCATGCCGCGACCGCTTTCGGCGGTATCGCCGAAGGCTGGAACGGCTTCGCCGTGCTGCACACCGCTGCCTCCCGTATCGGCGCGCTTGATCTTGGCCTGGTGCCGGGCGACGGCGGGCTCGATGCCGCCTCCATGGCGACCGGCGGGGTGGACGTGCTGTTCAGCCTCGGCGCCGACGAGATCGCCATCTCGGACGGTCCCTTCGTCGTCTATATCGGCACCCATGGTGACCGCGGCGCGCATCGCGCCGACGTCATCCTGCCGGCCGCGACCTATACCGAGAAATCGGGCCTCACCGCCAACACCGAGGGCCGCATCCAGGCGGTCAACCGCGCCGGCTTCCCGCCGGGCGATGCCAAGGAGGACTGGGCCATCCTGCGCGCCCTGTCCGACGTGCTCGGCGTCAAGCTGCCCTATGACTCGCTCGCCCAGCTGCGCGCGGCCATGGCCAGGGACTTCCCCCATACATTGCGCGTCGGCGCGCTGCCGGCGGCGGATGGCGCGGCCATCGGCGCGCTCGCGGCCCGCGGCGGCAAGGTGGAGGCGCAGCCCTTCGCCGCCGCCATCGCGGATTTCTACATGACCAACCCGATCGCCCGTGCCTCGGCGACGCTGGCCGAGTGCTCGGCCATCGCCAAGGGCGCGCACCAGCAGGCGGCGGAGTGAGGCGGCGATGAACGAATTCTGGACCTTTATCTGGCCGCTCCTCCTCATCGCCATCCAGAGCCTGGCGCTGATGCTGGGCCTCCTGGTCTTCGTGGCCTTCATCCTGCTCGCCGATCGCAAGATCTGGGCGGCGGTGCAGCTGCGCCGCGGCCCCAATGTCGTCGGCCCCTTCGGACTGCTGCAGAGCTTCGCAGACCTCCTGAAGTTCGTCTTCAAGGAGCCGGTGGTGCCATCCGGCGCCAACAAGGGCGTCTTCCTGCTGGCGCCCTTCGTCTCGGTGCTTCTGGCGCTCGCCGCCTGGGCGGTGATCCCGATCGCCGACGGCTGGGCGGTGGCCGACCTCAATGTCGGCATCCTCTTCATCTTCGCGGTCTCGTCGCTGGGCGTCTATGGCGTCATCATGGGCGGCTGGGCCTCGAATTCGAAATACCCGTTCCTCGGCGCCCTGCGCTCGGCGGCGCAGATGGTGTCCTATGAGGTCTCCATCGGCTTCGTCATCATCTGCGTGCTGCTCTGCGTCGGCTCGCTGAACCTCTCCGCCATCGTCAAGGCGCAGGACAAGGGCATCGGCCTGTTCGGCTGGTTCTGGCTGCCGTTGTTCCCCGTCTTCGTCATCTTCTTCATCTCGGCGCTGGCCGAGACGAACCGTCCGCCCTTCGACCTTCCGGAAGCGGAATCGGAGCTCGTGGCCGGCTTCATGGTGGAGTATTCCTCCACCCCCTACATGATGTTCATGCTGGCCGAGTACGTGGCGATCATGACCATGTGCGCGCTCACCGTGATCCTGTTCCTCGGGGGCTGGCTGCCGCCGTTCCCCTTCGCGCCCTTCACCTGGGTGCCGGGCGTGATCTGGTTCGTGCTCAAGGTCAGCCTTGTCTTCTTCATGTTCGCGATGGTGAAGGCCTTCGTGCCGCGCTACCGCTACGACCAGCTCATGCGGCTCGGCTGGAAGGTGTTCCTGCCGATCTCGCTGGTGATGGTCGTGGTGGTTGCGAGCGTGCTGCAGCTTACCGGCTGGGCGCCGTAAGGGGCTCGCCATGGAGGGGCTGGCCAATCCTGCTGCGCTCCTCGGTGCCCTGGTGGGCGCTGCGATCGGCTGGGTGGACTACCGGATCGTCTCGGGTCTGTTGGTCCGCAAGCTGAGGGAAACAAACCGCTCGGCGACGCCCGCCGAGCATCAGGACTACGAGCGCCGGATCGTGCTGGCGCAACGGATCCTGATGGTGGTCATCGTGCCCGCCTTCGCGGGCCTGGGTTACTGGCTCGGTCGCACGCTCAGCGGCTGGGGCATTTGAGGAGAAGAGGTCCATGGCGTCGACGTTCAAGCTCGACCGCGCGGCCAAAGCCCTGTTCCTGACGGAGTTCGTCTCGGCGTTCTTCCTGTCGATGCGCTATTTCTTCAAGCCGAAGGCGACCATCAACTACCCCTTCGAGAAGGGCCAGATCTCGCCGCGCTTCCGGGGCGAGCACGCGCTGCGCCGCTATCCCAACGGCGAGGAGCGCTGCATCGCCTGCAAGCTCTGCGAGGCGATCTGCCCGGCCCAGGCCATCACCATCGAGGCCGGGCCGCGCCGCAACGACGGCACGCGCCGCACGACCCGCTACGACATCGACATGGTGAAGTGCATCTATTGCGGCTTCTGCCAGGAGGCCTGCCCGGTGGATGCGATCGTGGAAGGTCCGAACTTCGAATTCTCGGTGGAGACCCGCGAGGAGCTCTACTACGACAAGGCACGGCTTCTGGCCAATGGCGACCGCTGGGAACGCGAGATCGCCGACAGCCTCAAGAAGGACGCGCCCTACAGGTGACGCCAGCGGGGGACGGGCAGGCGGTTCGCCGTCTGGACGCCCCCCAAACAGGACTTTAAGAGAGGCGCGCGCAGGGCTCCCCCTGAGTCTTCAACAAGCGCGCCCTCGCAACGAACGGGGCAAAGGGGCAGATGCTCGCCGGTCTCTTCTTCTACCTCTTCGCCGCCGTCCTGGTGGCATCGGCCTTCATGGTCATCGCGGCGCGCAATCCCGTGCACTCCGTGCTGTTCCTGATCCTTGCCTTCGTCAACGCCTCCGGCCTTTTCGTGCTGATGGGGGCCGAGTTCCTGGCGATGATCCTGGTCGTCGTCTATGTCGGCGCCGTCGCGGTGCTCTTCCTCTTCGTGGTGATGATGCTCGACGTCGACTTCGTCGAGCTGCGCCAGGGCTTCCTGCAGTATCTGCCGGTGGGCGTTCTCATCGGCCTCGTGGTGCTGGCCGAGCTGTTCATGGTGATCGGCGCCTGGACCATCGGCGGGGCGGCGCCGAAGACCATCACCGCGCCCATCCCCGGCGGCATCACCAATGCCGAGGCGCTGGGGCAGGTGCTCTACACAAAGTACGTCTATTTCTTCCAGCTTTCGGGCCTCGTCCTGCTGGTCGCCATGATCGGCGCCATCGTCCTCACGCTCAGCCACAAGGCCGGCGTGAAGCGGCAGGACCCGGGCGCCCAGGCGGCCCGCACGCCTGAGACGGCCATCGCCGTCGTCAAGGTGAAGACGGGCGAGGGGGTCTGATCCATGGCGACCATCGGCCTTTCCCACTACCTCTCGGTGGCGGCGATCCTGTTCACCCTCGGGATGCTCGGCATCTTCCTCAACCGGAAGAACATCATCGTCATCCTGATGTCGGTCGAGCTCATCCTGCTCGCGGTGAACATCAACCTCGTCGCCTTCTCCACCCATATGGGCGATCTCGTCGGCCAGGTCTTCGCGCTGCTGGTCCTGACGGTGGCCGCGGCGGAAGCCGCCATCGGCCTTGCGATCCTCGTCGTCTTCTTCCGCAACCGCGGCTCGATCGCGGTCGAAGACGTCAACATGATGAAGGGCTGACCGGTCCATGTATCAGGCCATCGTCTTCCTTCCCCTCGCGGGCTTCCTGATCGCCGGGCTGTTCGGCCGCGCCATCGGCGCGCGCGCTTCCGAGATCGTCACCACGGGCCTGCTCGGCATCGCCGCGCTGCTCTCCTGGGTCGCCTTCTACCAGGTCGGCTATGCCGGCCAGTCCACGACCATCGAGCTGTTCCGCTGGATTGCGGCCGGCTCGCTCAACGTCAACTGGACGCTGCGCATCGACACGCTGACCGCCGTCATGCTGGTGGTGGTGAACTCTGTCTCCTTCCTCGTGCACCTCTATTCCATCGGCTATATGCACGAGGATCCGGATCGGCCGCGCTTCTTCGCCTATCTGTCGCTTTTCACCTTCGCCATGCTCATGCTGGTGACGGCGAACGACCTCCTGCAGATGTTCTTCGGCTGGGAGGGCGTGGGCGTCGCCTCCTATCTGCTGATCGGCTTCTGGTACAAGAAGCCCTCGGCCAATGCCGCGGCGATGAAGGCCTTCATCGTCAACCGCGTCGGTGATTTCGGCTTCCTGCTCGGCATTTTCGGCCTCTACACGCTGACCGGCTCCATCGGCTTCGAGGCGGTGTTCGGCGCCGCCCAGGGCCTTGCCGGCAAGACCATGGAGTTCCTCGGCTACAAGGTCGATGCGCTCACCGTCGTCTGCCTGCTCTTGTTCATGGGCGCCATGGGCAAGTCGGCGCAGTTCCTGCTGCACACCTGGCTCCCCGACGCCATGGAGGGGCCCACGCCGGTTTCCGCCCTCATCCACGCGGCGACCATGGTCACCGCCGGCGTCTTCATGGTGGCGCGCCTGTCGCCGGTCTTCGAATATGCGCCGATCGCCCTGCAGGTGGTCATGTTCTTCGGCGCGACGACGGCCTTCTTTGCCGCGACCGTCGGCCTCGTGCAGAACGACATCAAGCGCGTCATCGCCTATTCGACCTGCTCGCAGCTCGGCTACATGTTCGTGGCGCTGGGGGCAGGGGCCTATTCGGTCGGCGTCTTCCACCTCTTCACCCACGCCTTCTTCAAGGCCCTGCTGTTCCTCGGCGCCGGCTCGGTCATCCACGCGATGCACCACGAGCAGGACATCCGCCGCATGGGCGGCCTCGCCGGCCACATCAAGTTCACCTATGCGATGATGGTCATCGGCACGCTGGCGCTGACCGGTTTCGGCCTGCCGTTCCTCCATATCGGCTTCGCCGGCTATCACTCGAAGGACGCGATCATCGAGGTCGCCTATGCCGCCCACGGCGCCATGGGCCCCTATGCCTTCTTCATGACGGTGATCGCGGCGCTGATGACGTCGTTCTATTCCTGGCGCCTGATCTTCAAGACCTTCCATGGCGAGCCGCGCTGGGCCCATGCCGATCATGGTCATGACGCCCATGCGGCCCACGACGATCATGCGCATGCGCCCCATGGCGCCCATGACGACCACGCCAAGGCAGGGCATGACGACCACGCGCATGGCGGCCATGGCCACGGCCATGCCCACCAGCCGCATGAGAGCCCGCTGGTCATGCTGATCCCGCTCGGCGCGCTCGCCGTCGGCGCGGTCTTCTCCGGCGTCGTCTTCGCCAAGAAGTTCGCCTACGAGGATGGGATCAAGTCTTTCTTCCGCGACTCCATCTTCATGCGGCCGGAGAACCACATCATCCATAACTTCCACGCGGTGCCCGGCTGGGTGCCCTGGACGCCCTTCGTGATGATGGCGCTCGGCTTCGCGCTTGCCTGGTACATGTATATCAAGCGGCCGGACGTGCCCGAGCAGCTCGCCCGCGAGCATCAGGGGCTCTACAAGTTCCTGCTCAACAAGTGGTACTTCGACGAGCTCTACGACCGGATCTTCGTCCGGCCTGCCCGCTGGCTCGGCCGGTTCTTCTGGAAGAAGGGTGACGGCTGGCTCATCGACGGCTTTGGCCCCGATGGTATCGCCGCCCGCGTCGTCGACATCACCCGCGGGGTGGTGCGGCTGCAGACCGGATACCTCTACCACTATGCCTTCGCCATGCTGATCGGGGTCGCGGCCCTCGCCACCTGGTTCATGTTCTCCGGCGGCGTCGGAGGAGCGCACTGATGTCCAACGCCCCGATCCTCTCCATCATCACCTTCCTGCCGCTGCTCGGCGCGGCGCTGGTCCTCATGGTGCGCGGCGACGACGAGAATGCCCGCCGCAACGTCCGGATGATCGCGCTCTTCGCGACGATCGTGACCTTCGGCCTGTCGATGATCCCGGTCTGGCAGTTCAATCCGGCCACTGCCGAGTTCCAGTTCGTCGAGAAGGCGGCCTGGCTTGGCGGTGTCATCAGCTACCGCATGGGCGTCGATGGCATCTCGCTGCCGCTCGTCATCCTGACGACCTTTCTCATGCCCTTCTGCATCCTCGCCTCGTGGGTCTCCATCGAGAAGCGGGTGAAGGAGTACATGGTGGCCTTCCTGGTGCTCGAGACGCTGATGATCGGCGTCTTCTGCGCCCTCGACATCGTCCTCTTCTACCTGTTCTTCGAGGCCGGCCTCATCCCGATGTTCCTCATCATCGGCATCTGGGGCGGCAAGCGGCGCATCTACGCCTCGTTCAAGTTCTTCCTCTACACGCTCGCCGGCTCGCTGCTCATGCTCCTCGCCATCATGGCGATGATCTGGACGGCCGGGACCTCGGACATTGCCGAGCTGCTGAAGACCGGTCCGAAGCTGTTCTCGCGCGACATGCAGTTCTGGCTATGGCTCGCCTTCTTTGCCTCCTTCGCGGTGAAGATGCCGATGTGGCCGGTGCACACCTGGCTCCCCGACGCGCATGTCGAGGCGCCGACCGCCGGCTCGGTCATCCTCGCCGGCGTGCTCCTGAAGATGGGCGGCTACGGCTTCCTGCGCTTCTCGCTGCCGATGTTCCCGGAGGCCAGCGCCTTCTTCGCGCCGATGGTCTTCGCCCTGTCCGTCATCGCCATCATCTACACCTCGCTGGTGGCGATGATGCAGGAGGACATCAAGAAGCTGATCGCCTATTCCTCCGTCGCCCATATGGGCTTCGTGACCATGGGCATCTTCGCCGGCAATGCCGAGGGCATCCAGGGCGCGGTGTTCCAGATGATCTCGCACGGCATCGTCTCGGGCGCGCTCTTCCTCTGCGTCGGCGTCGTCTATGACCGTATGCACACCCGCGAGATCGCGGCCTATGGCGGCCTCGTGAACCGCATGCCGATCTACGCCGTCATCTTCATGGTCTTCACCATGGCGAATGTCGGCCTGCCCGGCACCTCGGGCTTCGTCGGCGAGTTCCTCACCCTCATGGGCACGTTCAAGGCCTCGACGACGGTGACTGTCCTGGCGACGACCGGTGTCATCCTCTCGGCATGCTATGCGCTCTGGCTCTACCGGCAGGTGATCTGGGGGGAGATGACCAAGCCCTCGCTCAAGACCATCACCGACGTCGACAAGCGCGAGCTGACCATTCTTGTGCCGCTGGTGGTGCTGACCATCTTCTTCGGCATCTATCCGCGGCCGATCCTTGCCACCTCCGAGGTGGCGGTGAACGCGCTCGTCGAATCCTACAAACAGGCGAATGCGACGGCCGGCCGTGCGGTCGCCGCGCAGTCGCGCTGAGGGAACAGCGATCATGAACGCTCCGGTCCTCAACCTCGCGCCGCTCATCCCCGAGCTGATCCTCGCCCTCGGCGCCATGGCGCTGCTGATGTACGGCGTCTTCACCGGCGATCGCTCGGTCCGCACCGTCACCTACGGGGCGATCGCGCTGCTCATCGCTGCCGCCATCGCCGTGCTGGCTCTCGGTTCCGCGCCGCAGACCGCCTTCAACGGCTCCTTCGTCTTCGACGCTTTCGCCCGCTTCATGAAGGTGCTGGCCTTCCTCGGCGCGGCAGTCGCCCTGATCCTGTCTCAGGACTTCCTCGCTCGCGAGAAGATCGAGAAGTTCGAGTTCCCGATCCTCATCCTCCTGTCGACCACCGGCATGGGCGTGCTGATTTCGGCCGGCGACCTGATCGCGCTCTATATGGGCCTCGAGCTCATGTCGCTGGCGCTCTACGTCATCGCCTCTATCCACCGCGACAATGCCCGCTCGACCGAAGCCGGCCTGAAGTACTTCGTCCTCGGCGCGCTGTCCTCGGGCATGCTGCTCTATGGCTGCTCGCTGATCTACGGCTTCACCGGCACGGTCTCCTTCACCGGCTTCGCGGCGGCCCTCAAGGGCGGCCCGATCGGCCTCGGCCTCGTCTTCGGCTTGGTCTTCCTCATCGCCGGCATGGCCTTCAAGGTCTCTGCCGTGCCGTTCCACATGTGGACGCCGGACGTCTATGAGGGCGCGCCCTCGCCGGTGACAGCCTTCTTCGCCGCCGCCCCGAAGGTCGCGGCCATCGCCATCTTCGCACGGGCGCTGACCACCGGCTTCCCCGGCGCAACGCACCAGTGGCAGCAGATCGTCGTCTTCGTCTCGGTCGGCTCCATGCTGCTCGGCGCCTTTGCCGCTATCGGCCAGAGCAATATCAAGCGCCTGATGGCCTATTCCTCGATCGGCCATATGGGTTTCGCGCTTGTCGGCCTGTCGGCCGGCACGGCGGCGGGCGTCCAGGGCGTCGCGGCCTATATCGCCATCTACATGATCATGACGCTCGGCACCTTCGCCTGCATCATCGCCATGCGGCGCGGCGACGAGCCGGTGGAGACGATCGAGGACCTCGCGGGCCTGTCGCGCACCAATCCGTTGATGGCGGCAGCGCTTGCCGCGCTCCTGTTCTCGCTCGCCGGTATTCCGCCGCTCGCCGGCTTCTTCGCCAAATGGTACGTTTTCGCCGCCGCGATCGAGGCCAAGCTCTACATCCTTGCCGTCATCGGCGTGCTCGCCAGCACGGTCGGGTGCTACTACTACCTGCGCATCGTCAAGATCATGTATTTCGACGAGCCGGCGCCGGCCTTCGCCCCCATGCGTGCCGAACTCAAGGTGGTGCTGGTGGCATCCGCCCTGTTCAACACGTTCTTCGTCTTCTATCCGGCGCCGCTGGTGGCGGCGGCCGCTGCTGCCGCGCGGTCGCTCTTCTGACCCCTCCGGCCGGGCGAGCCGGCCGCGCTGGTGCCATGGATTGCGAAGGCCGGGCTTGTCCCGGCCTTTCGCCGCTTATAGGACTGCCTGATACCGCCGGGTGCCAGATTGCCCCGCCGCCTCGCGGACGCTCCGTTCGCCCCACCGACGCAGGATCACGTTGCTCACTCTCTCCGACACCGCCACCGCGGCCGGCTTCCGTCTCGTTCATCTCGCCGAGATCGGCTCCACCAATGCCGAGGCGCTGGCGCGCGGGGCTGACGGCGACCGCGGCCCGACCTGGTATGTCGCTGACCGGCAGGTGGCGGGGAGGGGGCGTCTCGGCCGCTCCTGGACCGGCTTCGAGGGCAATCTCTTTGCCACGCTGCTGCTCACCGATCCCGCGCCGACCCAGCGCATCTCCCAGCTCTGCTTCGTCGCGGCGCTGGCCCTCGACGATGCCCTGCTCACGCTTGCCCCTGACCTCGAATATCGCTTCAAGGTGAAGTGGCCGAACGACGCGCTGCTCGACGGCGCCAAGGTTTCGGGCACGTTGATCGAGGCAACGACGCGGGGGACGACGACGCAGGTCGCCATCGGCATCGGCGTCAATGTCGCCCATCATCCCGCCGACACGCCTTATCCGACCACCAGCCTCGCGGCGGCCGGCATCGCCGTTGCTCGCGACCAGGTCTTCGCGGCGCTCTCGCGCTCCATGGTGACGGCGCTCGCCATCTGGCGGCGTGGCGATGGCTTCGATGCCATCCGCGCCGGCTGGCTCGCCCGCGCCCACAATCTCGGCGGCCCGTTGGTCGTCAGGACCGACGAGCGCCGCATCGAGGGTGTCTTCGTCGGCCTCGACCGTGACGGACGCCTTCTCCTCGACACGCCGGACGGCCGCGAGACGATCACCGTCGGCGACGTCTCTCCCGCCCTCGCCGGACTGATGCACTGACCATGGCCAAGCGTTCCTCCACCGGACCCGCCGAGGAGTTCGTCTTCTGCCCCCTCGGGGGCGTCGGCGAGATCGGCATGAACTTCTCGCTCTACGGCTTCGGCTCGCCGGCCAAGAAGGACTGGATCGCCGTCGATTGCGGCGTCTCCTTCGCCGGTCCCGACCTGCCGGGCATCGACCTCGTCATGCCGAATCCCGGCTTCATCGCGCGGGAGAACAAGCGCCTGCGTGCGCTCATCATCACCCATGCCCACGAGGACCATGTCGGCGCGGTCGCGGACCTGTGGCCGCGGCTTGGCTGCCCGGTCTATCTCACGCCCTTCGCGGCGGCGATGCTGGAAGCCAAGAAACTCAACGAGCCCGGCGCGCCGAAGATGCCAATCCACATCATCGGTCCCGGGCAGGTGATCGCGGTGGGGCCGTTCTCCTTCGAGATGATCGCGGTCGCCCATTCGATCCCGGAATCGACCTCGCTCGCCATCCGTTCACCGCTCGGCCTCGTCATCCATACCGGCGACTGGAAGATCGACCCCACCCCGGTCCTTGGCGACAAGACCGATGAGGCGCGGTTCCGGGCGCTGGGCGACGAGGGCGTTCTCGCCATGATCGGCGATTCCACCAATGCCATCCGCGATGGCGTCTCGCCGTCGGAGCGCGAGGTGGCGGCGGAGCTGGAACAGATCATCCGCGGCGCGAAGGGCAGGGTGGCGGTGACCACCTTCGCCTCCAATGCCGCCCGCGTGCGCTCGGTCGCCGAGGCCGCCATGCGCTGCGACCGGCAGGTCGTGCTGGTTGGCCGCGCCATGGAGCGGGTCATGTCGATCGCGCGCGAACAGGGAATGCTCGACGGCATCCCGCCCTTCGTCAGCGTCGAATCCTATGGCTACCTGCCGCGCGAAAAGGTCGTGGCGGTGCTGACCGGCAGCCAGGGCGAGCCGCGGGCGGCGCTCGCCCGCATCGCCAATGACGACCATCCCGAAGTGACGCTCACCCCCGGCGACACCGTCATCTTCTCCTCGCGCACCATTCCCGGCAACGAGAAGGCGGTGGGCGGCATCATCAACGCGTTGGTCAAGCAGGGCGTGAAGATCATCACCGACCGTGACGCGCTGGTGCATGTCTCCGGCCATCCGCGGCGCGGCGAGATGGAGCAGATGTACAATTGGGTGCGGCCGAGGATCGCCATTCCCGTCCACGGCGAGCCCTACCACATGGCCGAGCACGCGGCCCTGGCGAAGCGCATGGGCGTCAAGGAGGTGCTGCTCGCCAATGACGGCGATGTCATCCGCCTCGCGCCCGGCGAGGCTGATGTGGTCGATACGGTGACGGCGCAGCGCCTGTTCAAGGACGGCTCGATCCTCGAGGAGGAGGCGGCCCGCACCGTGCCGGAGCGGCGGCGGCTCGCCTTTGCCGGAATCGTCTCTGTGGCCATCGCCATGGATGAGCGCGGCCAGATCGTCGGCGACATCCAGTTGGACATGGCGGGCGTACCGGAGAAGGACGCCATGGGCGACGATCTCGGCGAGCTCGTCGAGGAGACTGTGATCGACTGCGTCGAGGGCCTGCCCAAGGCCCGCCGGCGCGATCCCGACGCCGTCGCCGAGAGCGTCACCCGCGCCATCCGCGGTACGCTGAACGGACGGTGGGGCAAAAAGCCGACGTGCCACGTGCTGGTGGTGACGGTATAGAATCGGGGCGACGGGAGCCGAGATCCGTCGCTGCCGCGAAGGAGCCTTTGATGATCGGACGCCTCAACCACGTCGCCATCGCCGTCCGCGACCTTGAGAAGGCCAGCGCCCTTTATCGCGACACGCTGGGGGCCAAGGTCACCGCGCCGGTGGCGCAGCCGGCCCATGGCGTCACGGTCGTCTTCGTCGAGCTGCCGAACACCAAGATCGAGTTCCTCCAGCCGCTCGGTGCCGACAGCCCGATCGCCAAGTTCCTCGACAAGAACCCGGACGGGGGCATCCACCACGTCTGCTACGAGGTCGACGACATCATCGCCGCGCGCGACCACCTGAAAGCGCAAGGGGCGCGCATCCTCGGCGATGGCGAGCCGAAGATCGGCGCCCATGACAAGCCGGTGCTGTTCCTTCACCCCAAGGACTTCAACGGCACGCTGGTGGAGCTCGAGCAGGCATGAGCATCGTCGCCGCCGCCGCCATCTATTTCATCATCTGGTGGCTCGTGCTCTTCGCCGTGCTGCCCTTCGGCGTGCGCTCTCAGCACGAGGCCGGGGACGTGGTGCCGGGGAGCGATCCCGGCGCACCGCAGCGCACCGCGATGCTGAACAAGGTCATCATGACCACGATCGTCGCCACGATCGTCTTCGGCCTCTACTACACCAACTACACGCTGGGCCTCATCACGCTCGACGATATCCCCCTGATCCCGCGTGCTTTTCTCAATTGACACGGGCGTGACGGAGCGGCGCGCGTCGTTTCGCAAGGGGAGATCCGTATTCTCCCGGATGATCCACCATGCACTTTTTTTCGCCATGGCATGCACAACTTGGTGACAAACCAATTTTCGTGTTCTAGCCTCCCTTTGCTGCAAGAAAGAGGCCTCTGCGTTCCAACGCTCGAAGGTCTAACGGCTCAGGTCTTGGGAGGAAGACCCCCCGGGGCGAAGGTTCGGGAGAACCGGCGTCACGGGATATAAAAAGGGGACGGCAGGCGCGACCAAACGCGACGCCGATCCTCACGTGAATACCCTGGTAGAGGCGGGATCATTGATCCCGCCTTTCCTTTTTCCGGCAAACGAACGCGAGGGAAGGTGGCCGCAATGGCCTCTCCCGGCTTGCGTCGTGGCGCAAAAGAGGGTCAATTCCCGCCTCCCGCGCCAGCCCCCGCGCATGGCGCCGCCATCCATCCGCCTTCGAGGTCTTCGATGCGTCTGTCCCGCTATTTCCTGCCGATCCTGCGCGAGACGCCGAAGGAAGCCGAGATCGTCTCCCACCGCCTGATGCTGCGCGCCGGCATGGTCCGCCAGGAGAGCGCCGGCATCTATGCCTGGCTGCCGCTGGGCCTGCGCGTGCTCAACAAGGTGCAGCAGGTCATCCGCGAGGAGCAGAACCGCTCCGGCGCCATCGAGCTCCTCATGCCGACCATCCAGTCGGCGGACCTGTGGCGCGAGAGCGGCCGCTACGACGCCTATGGCAAGGAGATGCTGCGCATCAAGGACCGGCACGACCGCGAGATGCTCTTCGGCCCTACCAATGAGGAGATGATCACCGAGATCTTCCGGGCCTATGTGAAGAGCTACAAGGACCTGCCGCTGAACCTCTATCACCTCCAGTGGAAGTTCCGCGACGAGGTGCGGCCGCGTTTCGGCACCATGCGCAGCCGAGAGTTCCTGATGAAGGACGCCTATTCCTTCGATCTCGACAAGGCCGGCGCTGTTCACGCCTACAACAAGATGTTCGTCGCCTATCTGAGGACCTTCGACCGGCTCGGCCTCAAGTCCATCCCGATGCGCGCCGATACCGGCCCGATCGGCGGCGACCTCAGCCACGAGTTCATCATCCTCGCCGAGACCGGCGAGAGCCAGGTCTATTGCCACAAGGATTATCTCGACTTCGCGGTGCCGCCGGCGGACACCAATTTCGACGATGTCGAGGGCATGAAGGCGACGGTGGCCAAGTGGACCTCGCTCTATGCCGCCACCGACGAGATGCACGAGACGGCGGCCTACGAGGCTATCCCGGAGGCCTCGCGCGTCTCGGCGCGTGGCATCGAGGTCGGCCACATCTTCTATTTCGGCACCAAATATTCCGATCCGATGGCGGCGACGGTGCAGGGGCCGGATGGCAAGCCGGTGCCGGTGCATATGGGCTCCTACGGCATCGGCCCGACCCGCGTGGTCGCGGCGATCATCGAGGCCTGCCACGACGAGGCCGGCATCCGCTGGCCGGCGGAGGTTGCGCCCTTCACCGTGTCGCTGATGAACCTCAAGCAGGGCGACAGCGCCTGTGACGCGGCCTGCGAGGAGCTCTACCGCGCCTTCGCCGCCCGCGGCATCGACGTGCTCTATGATGACCGCGACGACCGGCCGGGCGCCAAGTTTGCCACCGCCGATCTCATCGGCATCCCCTACCAGCTGATGGTCGGCCCGCGCGGCCTCGCCGAGGGCAAGGTGGAGCTGAAGTTCCGGGCGAGCGGTGAGCGTGAGCTCTTGAGCCCGGCGGATGCGGTGGCGCGTATCGTCGGGGCTTGATGGGTGAGCGACGGGGTCGACATTCGTGTTGTCGGCCCAGGCGACGCTGTCCTGTTCGCGCGCGTCGCGCCCGACGTCTTCGACGGGCCGGTCGATCCGGGCCGGCTGGCCGCCTATCTTGCGACACCGGGCCACGCGATGGCTCTGGCCCTGGCAGAGGGCGAGGTCGTCGGCCAGGTTGCGGGGGTCATCCACCGGCACCCCGACATGCCGGACGAGCTCTACATCGACAATCTCGGCGTCACGCCGGCGTTGCATCGCCAGGGGATTGGCCGAAGGCTCATCGAGGCGCTGATGGCCGAGGCGCGCCGGCTCGGTTGCCGCGAGGCCTGGGTTGCGACCGAGACCGACAACCGGCCTGCCCGAGCCCTCTACCGTCGTCTCGGCCCCACCGAGGAGACGAGGGTCGCCTACTATCTCTACGATCTCTAGGCGGGCCGGCGGTCCGACCCGGGCGGGTCTTGTCCCGCCGGTCTGGCGGTCCCACATGAGGCCCGCGGGGACGACCCCGCTCATCCCAGACTTTCGCGAGGACGACCTCGCCATGACGGAGGGCCGCCATGGCCTGGATCTATCTGTTTGTCGCCGGCCTGTTCGAGATCGGCTGGGCGATCGGGCTCAAATATACCGACGGCTTCACCCGGCCCCTTCCCACCGTGCTGACGCTCGCCAGCATGGTCATCTCGATCGGGCTGCTCGGCCTCGCCCTGAAGACGCTGCCCGTCGGCACGGCCTATGCGGTCTGGACGGGAATCGGGACGGTCGGGACAGTCGTGCTGGGTATCGCGCTGCTCGGCGACAGCGCCAGCGCGCTGCGGCTCGCCTGTATCGGCCTCATCATTGCGGGGATCGTGGGCCTGAAGGCGCTGTCGCCGGAATAACGAGTCGGATGAATCGGTTGGGCGGCGATGTTGAGACGGTGATTCCGGTTCTTCAGAGAGTGATTCAGCGGTGACGGGTTGCGGAAACGCGTTCGGAAAATGAGTCCGGATAAGGCGCGAAGTCTATGATTTAACGAGGCTCTTGCCTTTTGTCTTGTTTTCGCGCGCGTCATGCCTGGGTTTACCCCGGGCATCCACGAGTTCCCTTCAAACGGCGGATTCCAGGTCGTGGATGCCCGGCTTGAGGCCGGGCGTGACGAGCGGCGAGCGCGGAGCATTGGCGCCCCCGTAGGGACAAACCAACCGCCTCACGCCAGGCTGAACGCCTCGTGGATGGCGCTCTTCACGCCGCCGCCCATCTGCGGACCGCCGCCGGCAACATAGATCGCATCGCCGATCGCCACCGCGCCCATGCCGTGGCGGGGCGTGAGCATCGGCGCGTAGGCCTCCCAGCGATCCGCTACCGGGTCATAGGCCTCGTTCTGGCCGTAGACGCGGTTCCAGCCCTCGCCGCCCATGCAGAAGATCTTGCCGCGATAGAGCACGGCGCCATGGCCGGAGCGCGGCGTCGGCATGTGGTTGCGCGCCGTCCACTTGTCGGCCGCCGCGTCATAGGTGTGGTGGAGCACCGAATTGGTGTGGAAGCTGTCGACGCGCCCGCCGATGATGTGGATCGTGCCGTTGACGTTGACGATGCCGACATGGTCGCGGCCCAGCGGCATGGGCGCGAGCTTCGTCCAGCGGTCGTCCTTCGGGTCATAGACGAGGTGCCAGTCGATGGACTTGCGCGTCTCGAACGTGTTGCCGATGGCGCCGCCAATGGCATGGATGCGGTCGCCGATATTGATGCAGGCAATGGCGCCGCAGGCCTCGGGGAGGGGGCGGATCGCCGTCCAGCGGTCACCCTGGGCGCCCCAGACGAAGCATTCCGCATGGGGCGTCCGGTTCTGCTCGATGAAGCCTCCGATGGCGTAAAGCCGCTGTCCGGAGACGGCCACGCCGACATGGTTCGCTCCGCGCGGCACTTCCGCGGCGGTGATCCAGGCATTGGAGGCGGGATCGTAGATGTGGTGGTAGGGCCGGTCGACGCGCTGCTCGGCATAGCCGCCGACGAGGTGCATGCGGCCCTCGCGGCCAACCGCCCAGGCCATTTCGGTGCGCGGAATGGGCAAAGGCGCCCGCGGCGTCCAGCGGCCGGGATTGGCGGCCATTGGCGCCGGGCTCGTCGTATAGACCTGCTGGTGGTGGATATCGGGAATGTTGACGCGGCCGGGCGCGTTCAGGCGCTCGAACTGGCCGTCGCGGTGCGGCTGGTGCGGCGCATGGCCTGCATGGGGGTTCTGGGCCAAGGCAGGGCTTGCAAGGGCGACGACGCCCCCGGACAGCATAAGGCGGCGATCGATCCCGGACATGGCAGTCTACCTGAGCTGTCCCAAGGTTAGCGCAGCTGACGGCGGCGGCAATGGCCTCCCTGGCCTAGGCCTGCCGCTCGGCGGCTTGCAATCGACGCCGGGTCAGCCACATTCAGCGCCATGACGACGAAGAATCCTCAGGGAACCACGGGCAGTGTGGCGCGAACGGGCGCCGGAGGCGCCGTGTCCAATTCCGGCAGCGCCGCGATCTCCGCCTTCCTCAAGACGGCCGCGGCCGTCGGCCCGCCCAAGGTCGCGGGCGAGCGCGGCCGGCTGGTCTTCGCGCTCGACGCCACCGCCAGCCGCGAGCCGACCTGGGGCATGGCGCAGGAAATCCAGGGCCAGATGTTCACCGAGGCCGCGCGGGTCGGCACGCTCGACATCCAGCTCGTCTTCTTCCGCGGCATGGGCGAATGCCGCTCCTCAGGCTGGGTGGCGGATGCCGCCAAGCTCAAGGCACTGATGGGCAAGGTCACCTGCATCGGCGGCCAGACGCAGATCGGCCGGGTCCTGTCCCATGCCGCCGACGAGGCCGCCGAGCGGCGGATCCATGCGGTCATCTATGTCGGCGACGCCATGGAGGAGAGCCTCGACGACCTCTGCGCCAAGGCGGGGCGGCTCGCCATGGCGAATGTCCCGGTCTTCCTCTTCCTTGAGGGCGGCGATCCCGTCGCCGAGCGCGCCTATCGCGAGATCGCACGCCTGACCCGTGGCGCCTTCGCCCGGTTCGATCCGGGAGCGGCTGCGCAGCTTGCCGAGCTGCTGCGGGCGGTCGCAGCCTTTGCCTCGGGCGGGCGGCTGGCGCTGGCGGACGCGGCCAAGGGCTCGCGCGGTGCGCAGCTCCTCCTCGGCCAGATGGGCTGACGACGCATGACCTATTTCATCGCGGGGCTGATCGCCCTCATCGTCTTCTCGGGCGTGCTCAATCAGGTCCTTGGCGCCAATCCGAAATGGCTGTCGGCCCAGGTGAAGAAAATCGGCGGCGCTGCCGTCATCGCCTTCGGTCTGTTCCTGCTCACCCGCGGCCAGTGGGAATTGGCGCTGCCGGCCTTCCTCGCGGGGGCCTCGCTGCTGGGCTATATCCCGGGGCAGGGGATGCTCGGCGGCTGGGGTCAGGCGGGGCAGAAGACGCCGCGGCAGACCTCGTCGGTGCGCTCGCGGTTCATCGACATGGAGCTCGACATCGATACCGGTCAGATGACCGGCCGTTTCATCGCCGGGTCGCTCGCCGGCCAGCCGCTGGAACAGATTCCGGTCCCCAGGCTCATCCAGGCCTTCGGCGAGATCGACGGCGAGAGCGCCCAGCTACTCGAGGCTTATCTTGACCGCCGGGAGCCCCGCTGGCGTGAACACGCTCAGGGCGATGCGGGTCCGCGGCAGGGCGGCCCTGCGGCTACGAGCGCGATGACCGAGGAGGAGGCCTACCAGATCCTTGGCCTTCAGCCCGGGGCGAACGAGGAGGCCATCCGCGGCGCCCATCGCGCGCTGATGAAGAAGCTGCACCCCGACCAGGGCGGATCGACGTGGCTCGCCTCCCGCGTCAACCAGGCCAAGGACACCCTCCTGGATCGCCATCGCCGGACCTCCTGATACGCAGAACCAAACCGGGTTGAGGGGCGGACCGTCAGTTACGGACGGGAATGCAGTCGAAGTCCTTCGACTTCAGGGCGCGGCAGGCAGCGTCCGCCGCGGACCGGTCAAAACCGGCGAAACGCGCGCGCACCAGCGTCATGCCGCGGGCCTCGACCTTCTCGGTATAGGGATCGGCGGCGCCGAGCTGGCGGCCCGTCGCCTCGCGCGCCTCCTGCAGGGTCTCCTGCGCGGCGCTCTCGGTCGGGAAGGCACCAAGCTGGATCGACCATTCGCCGCGACGGCGCGGGGCGGTTTCCGCCACCGGGGCGGTGCCGGGCGAGGCCATCTGCACCGGCCGCGTCGCGACCGAGGCGGTGGTCAGCTGCGAGTTGTTGATGGTGCCGAGCACGCCCGGACGCGGGTTCGGATTGCCTGGCGCGACCGCCGGGGCCGGGGCGGGGGCGGGCGCCGGACGCGAGGCGGCAGTGGCGAGCATGGCGGCAGCGGCCGGCGGCGGTGCGGTCTCGGCCTGGATGATCTGGCGGTGCGGCTGGGCGCTGGCGGTCACGGGGGCCGCGGCCGAGGCGCCGGTGGAGGCGCCGCCGCGGGTCTGGCCGGCGGTGATGACGGCAGCCGCCATCGGGGTGATCGGAGCGGGTGCGGCGACCGGCTGGCCGCGGCCGGGGACTGCGACCTGTGCGGCCACCGCGATGCGCTGCGGCTGGCGCGGCGCCGGATCGGCGGCGCGGGCGATGACCGGGGCGGTGCGGGCACCGGCATAGGCGCGCGGGAAGACGGTCTCGACCAGCTGGCGCATGCGGGCGTCACGGGCACCACCGGTGCGGCCGCCCATGACCACGGCGACGATCTGGCGGTCACCGCGGCGGGCGGAGGTCAAGAGGTTGAAGCCGGAGGCGCGGGTATAGCCGGTCTTGATGCCGTCGACGCCCTCGACGCGGCCGAGCAGGCGGTTGTGATTGCGGTGGTTCACGCCGCGATAGGCGAAGGAATAGGTCTGGAAATAGCGCCAGTAGCGCGGGAAATGGTCCTGGATGGCGCGGCCGAGGGTGGCGAGGTCGCGGGCCGTGGTCATCTGCTCGGCGTCGGGCAGGCCGGAGGCGTTGCGGAAGGTGGTGCGGCTCATGCCGATGGCGCGGGCGCGCCGGGTCATCAGTTGTCCGAAGGCCTCTTCGGTGCCGGAGATGTTCTCGGCGACCACGACGGCAACGTCATTGGCCGATTTGGTGACGAGGGCGCGGATCGCCTCCTCGACGGTGATCGTCGAGCCGGCGCGCACGCCGACCTTGGAGGGCGGCTGGGCCGCGGCCTCGGCCGAGACGCGCAGCGGCGACTGAAGGGTGAAGCGGCCCGCCTCGATCTGCTCGAACAGCAGATAAAGGGTCATGACCTTGGTGACGGAGGCCGGGAAACGCTGGGCATCGGCCGCCTCGGCATGCAGCGTCTGGCCGGTCTTTGCGTCGATGACGATGGCGGAATAGGCCGGCGCATAGCCGGCATAGCGGCGCTGGCGCGCCTCGGCGGTCGTCGGTGCCGCCAGTGTCGTCGTCAGGACCGCGACTGCCGCCGCGAACCCTGCCGCCAGACCCATGGCCGAACGGTTCTTCACCGCCTGGCCGGCGCCGTTGATCGTCGCCATTACGCCACCCCTGAACTCACCTCAGCGCGGTTCCGGGGCCTTCTGGCATCCGGTCGTCGCCGTCCCTTGTGCCGGGATGGGCTGCTTCCGACCGGATCCACGGACCGGCGGCCCCGAAGGACAGCCGGCTACGCGACACCACACGCGGCGATACGCAGCCGAACTCGACACTGCGACCACCGGGACCCGGCGGCCGTTGACAAACACGGTAAGCGTTTGGGGTTGCCAGGAAGTTAAGCGGCGATTCGTCCGACGGGGATGACGGCCGAGGGATCGCCCCGCTCCGTCCAAAGGAAGATGGTGCAGTGCAAAAGAGTTAATTGACGCAGTGCAGCATTGCGCATAGACGTCACGCAGGTCGGACGGCGACGCCCCCGAGGCGCTCTTCCACCTCATTCAGCGCGAGGAGAACGGCCATGGCCCAGAATTTCGACGACGTGCAGAAGCTCGGCAAGGACGGCATGGACAATGCCGTGAAGACCATGACTGCCCTCACCAAGGGCTATCAGGCGATTGCCGCCGAGATGGTGGACTATTCCAAGAAGGCTTTCGAGGACGGCTCCTCCACGATGGAGAAGATCGCCGCCGTGAAGTCGCTCGACAAGGCCATTGAGGTCCAGTCGGACTACGTGAAGGCCAGCTACGAGGCGGCCGTCGCCCGCGCCACCAAGATCGGCGAACTCTACCAGGACCTCATGAAGGAGGTCTTCAAGCCCTACGAGGGCCTCGTCGGCAAGATCGTGCCGGTGAAGTGATCTCTCCGACATCGTCGGACAGGCGAAGGCCCGGTGCTTGCACCGGGCCTTTTTGTTATGTCGCCCCGGTGAGGGGCGCTGGCCGGATCACTGGGTAAGGCGCAGCTGGCCAATCTCCGCGGCGATGCGCTGGAAGACCGGGACGAGTTCGGCCGCGGTGGAGACGTTGTAGTACATGGTCGTGGCCGACGCGCAGCGGCGCAGCAGGGCCTCGTCGCCATTGATGACTCGCACCGTATAGAGGCGGATGCCGTTCGCCTTGGTATTGGCGCAGGCGAGGTCGGTGCGCGCATCGATCGTGGATCCGGTCGTGGTCCAGCGGTTCTGCGTGTTGTCGCCATCGGTGAGCAGGATGATGATCCGCTCGAGGTCCGGCTCGGTGGCCAGCGTCCGCGCCTCGGTGAGCGGCAGGTTGGGGGTCAGCATGTGGAAACCCCAGACGAGGCCAATCGTGACGTTGGTGTTGCCTGAGGGCTGCATGGCGTCGATGCGGGTCTTCAGCGCCGTCCAGTCTGTGGTCAGCGGCATCAGCGCGGCGAGCGTCGAGGTCGTGCAGTTGCGTGCGCGGAACAGCGTCGCCGCGTCGGCGGTGGTCGGCGTCGTGTCGGCGACGTCGTGGCTCTGGTCGCGATCGGTGACGCAGCCTGTCCAGGTGCTTGAGGTGACGGTCGTGCCGGCATAGGTGAGCCAGCTCTCGTTCCGGTAGCCGGTGCCGATGCGCACCTGCGTGTCGAAGGGAACGATGCCGATGCGCACCGCATCCGGACGGTTCGACACCGAGGACATGGTGTCGATCAGGTTCTTCGCCGCCGTCTTCAGCGCCGTCATCTTGCCGGAGCTCGCCATGGAGCCGGTGTTGTCGAGCACCAGCACCATGTCGATCTTCTTGGTGCGCCAGGTCGCGCCCGCGGTGCCGCGGATCGTCAGGTCGTTGGCAGTGAGCAGGCCGGGGATCATGGCGTTGAGATTGCCGGTGCCGCTGACGCGCACATTGGTGTCGTCCTTGGTGGCGACGATCTGGACGTTGAGCAGCTCGGACGGATTGATGTTGCCGATGACAAACTGGCGGGCGGCGGCAGACAGATCGCTCGGCGCCTTGCCGTCGGCGACGAGGCGGGCGACGAAGAGGGCGGCAGCGTCGAGGGCTGCCTGAAGGCGCGCCTGCTGCTGGCTCATGCGGCTGAGATCGACCGCCGCACAGATCATCATGACGACGGGATAGAGCGCCACCGCGAAGACCACCGCGAGGGCACCGCGTCGATCACGCCTGAAGCGAGAGATGATGTTCCACATGGGGCGACCCCTGATCTGCGACCGGGGGCACCCTAGGCGGTCATCGCATAAGCATTCGGAATCGCACGCGAATCAATTGTTCAAGTGTTTGCCGTGAGGGGGTTACCGGTCCTTAACCCTGTCGGCCCGGTTTTAGCGCGCAGGCGCTGGGGAACCCCTGCCGAGGAACCCTCGCGTTACGTCAGAAGCGCCTTTGTCGCTGACGCAACGTCACTCTGGCGCATCAGGCTCTCGCCGACGAGCAGGGTCCGGATGCCGACGGCAGCCAGACGCGCCACGTCGGCGGGTGTGAAGATACCGCTTTCGCCGACAATGATCCGGTCGGATGGAATGCGCGGGGCGAGGCGTTCGGAGGTCGCAAGCGAGACCTCGAAAGAGCGGAGGTCGCGGTTGTTGATGCCGATGAGGCGGGAGGGCAGGGCGAGCGCCCGGTCCAGTTCGGCGTCATCGTGAACCTCGATCAGCGCGTCCATGCCGTAGTTGCTGGCGGCGGCGACGAGTTCACCCGCCAGCACATCGTCCACCGAGGCCATGATGATGAGGATGCAGTCGGCACCCCAGGCGCGCGCTTCCGCCACCTGGTAGGGGTCGTGCATGAAGTCCTTGCGCAAAGCCGGCAGTGAGCAGGCCTTGCGGGCGGCGGTGAGGAATTCCGGTGCGCCCTGGAAGGAGGGGGCATCGGTCAGAACGGAGAGGCAGGCCGCGCCGCCCGCCTCATAGGCGATGGCCAGCGCGGGCGGGTCGAAATCGGCGCGGATGAGCCCCTTGGAAGGGCTCGCCTTCTTGATCTCGGCGATGAGCGCCGTGCGGCCAGCTGCATGGGCCGCCGTGAGGGCGCCGGCGAAGGGGCGCACCGGATCGGCGGAGCGGGCTTCGGCATCCACCACCCAGAAGGGCTTGAGGCGCTTCGCCGCGGCGATCTCCTCGCGCTTGTAGGTCTCGATCGCCTTGAGGATATCGGCCATGGCTGAAGTCCTCAGGCGGTGGCCGAAACGGCGACGAGCTGGTCGAGCCGCTTGGCGGCGGCGCCGCTGTCGAGGGCGGCGGTGGCCATGGCATAGCCCTCGGGCAGTGTTGCGGCCTTGCCGCTCACCACCAGGGCGGCGGCGGCGTTGAGGGCGGCGACGTCCCGATAGGCGTTGCGGGCTCCGGTGAGAACAGCGCGCAGCTGCATGGCATTGTGGGCGGCATCGCCACCCTTCAGGTCCTCGGGCCGGCAGAGGCCGAGACCGACATCCTCGGGCCGCACGGTGAAGGTGCGGATCTGGCCGCCCTTCAGTTCGGCGACGGCGCTGGGACCGGTGCCGGTCATCTCGTCGAGACCGTCGGAGCCATGGACCACCCAGGCATGGGACGAGCCGAGATTGGCGAGCACGGCGGCGAGCGGCTCCACCCACTGGCCGGCGAAGACACCGACCATCTGGCGGCGGACACCGGCCGGGTTCGACAGCGGCCCAAGCAAGTTGAAGATGGTGCGAGTGCCGAGCTCCACGCGGGTCGGGCCGACATGCTTCATGGCGGGATGGTGGGCGGGCGCGAACATGAAGCCGATGCCGGCCTCGCGGATGCAGCGGGAGATGCCCTCGGGCGCGAGGTCGATCTTCACGCCGAGGGCCATGAGGCAATCGGCAGCGCCCGATCGCGAGGAGAGGGCACGGTTGCCGTGCTTCGCCACCGGAACACCGGCGCCCGCCACGATGAAGGCGGCGCAGGTGGAGATGTTGAGGGAGTGGGAGGCATCGCCTCCGGTGCCGACCACATCGACGGCATCGACGGGCGCGTCGACCCGCACCATCTTGGCGCGCATGGTGTCCACTGCCGCGGTGATCTCGTCGACGGTCTCACCGCGCACGCGCAGCGCCATGAGGAAACCGCCGATCTGCGAGGGCGTGGCATTGCCCGACATGATCTGGTCGAAGGCCGAGGTTGCCTCGTCGCGCGACAGCGTCGCGCCGGTGCCGACCTTGGCTATCAGGGTCTTGAAACTGTCCATCAGCGGCGTCCCTGGCTGCGGTTCCATGCGGCCGCGAGGTCGAGGAAGGTGGCGATCATGCGGTGGCCGTGCTCGGAGGCGATGCTCTCGGGATGGAACTGCACGCCATGGACGGGCCGCGTGCGGTGCATCAGGCCCTGGATCACGCCGTCCTCGGATTCGGCGGTGATCTCGAGATCGGACGGCCAGGTGTCGCGGTCGACGGTGAGCGAGTGATAGCGCGTCGCCTGGAACGGCCCGTTGATGCCGCGGAAGACGCTGCGGCCCTTGTGGGCAATGGTCGACATCTTGCCGTGCATGGGCTTCGGCGCGCGAACGACATGGCCGCCGAAGGCCTGGCCCATGGCCTGGTGGCCGAGACAGACGCCGAAGATGGGGATCGTCGCCGAGGCCTTGTCGATGAGGTCGAGGCAGATGCCGGCCTCGTTGGGCGAGCAGGGGCCGGGCGAGAGCACGATGGCGTCGGGGTCGCCGGCGATCACCGCATCGGCCGTGATCTTGTCGTTGCGCACCACCTCGACCTCGGGCCGCACGCCGCCGCCAAGGTCCTGGCCGCCGATATAGTGGACGAGGTTCCAGGTGAAGCTGTCGTAATTGTCGATGAGGGTGATCTTCACTGGCCCCTCCCGACCCGGGCCGTCTTCACCGCCACGTCGGCGGCGTGGACCAGCGCCTTGGCCTTGTTGACGCACTCGGCCTGTTCCGAGGCGTTGACGCTGTCGGCGACGATGCCGGCGCCGGCCTGGACATACATCTGCCCGTCCTTGACCACCGCCGTGCGCAGCACGATGCAGGTGTCCATGGCGCCGGTGGCGGAGAAATAGCCGACGCAGCCGGCATAGAGGCCGCGCTTTTCCTTCTCCAGCTCGTCGATGATCTGCATGGCCCGCACCTTCGGCGCGCCGGAGACCGTGCCGGCGGGAAAGCCCGCCATCATCGCGTCGATGAGGTCATGCTTCGGGTCGAGTTCGCCCTCGACATTCGAGACGATGTGCATGACGTGGGAATAGTGCTCGAGGAAGAAGCGGTCGGTGACGGAGACCGTGCCGATCTTCGCAACGCGGCCGACATCGTTGCGGCCGAGGTCGAGCAGCATGAGATGTTCGGAGAGCTCCTTCGGATCGGCGAGCAGTTCCTCGCCGAGGCGCTTGTCCTCGGCCGGCGTTGCTCCGCGCGGCCGGGTTCCGGCGATCGGGCGGATCGTCACCTTACCGTCCCGCACCCGCACCAGGATCTCCGGCGAGGAGCCGGCGACCGAAAAACCCTCGAAGGCGAGATAGTAGAGGAAGGGCGAGGGGTTAACCCGCCGCAGCGCCCGGTAGAGGGAGAAGGGCGGCAGGGTGAAGGGCGTCGAGAAGCGCTGCGACAGCACGACCTGGAAGATGTCGCCCGCGGCGATGTAGTCCTTCGCCCGGTCCACCATGGCCGAATAATCGGCGGGCGAGGTGTTGGAGACGAGGCCCGCCATGATCTCCGCGTGATCGGGCAGGGGAGTCTGCTTGTCGAGCGGGCTGTCCAGCGCGTCGATGACGGTGCCGAGCCGATTCACGGCGCGGTCATAGGCCTGCTTGGCCGAGGTGCCCGCCTGCGGGCGGACGGGGGTGACGACGGTGATCTGGTCCTTCACCGCGTCGAAGACGAGGACCACGGTCGGGCGGATGAAGAGCGCGTCGGGGAGCCCCAGCGGGTCCGGGCCGACATGGGGCAGGTGCTCCATCTGGCGCACCATGTCGTAGCCGAGATAGCCGAAGACGCCGGCGGCCATGGGCGGCAGGCTCTCCGGCATGTCAATGCGGCTGTCGGCGAGGAGCTGGCGCAACTCGTCGAGCGGGGCTGCGGCGAGCGGGGCGAAAGCGTTGCGATCGGCCCCGGGCCGGCGGTTCACCTCGGCGACGCCGTCGCGGCAGCGCCAGATCAGGTCCGGCTCCATGCCCAGCACCGAATAGCGGCCCTTGATGGCGCCGCCCTCGACGGATTCGAGCAGGAAGGCGTTGGTCTTCGCACCTGCGATCTTCAGATAGGCGGAGACCGGCGTCTCGAGATCGGAGACGAGCGTCGTCCACACCACCTGCGGCTTCCCCGCATCGTGGAGGGGCGCGAAGGCCTCGAAGGCCGGCTCGATCTGCATGACGGCCTCTCCGGCGACCTCAGCGGGTCTCGGTGGTGCCGCCGACCGCCCGGTTGAGGAGCGTGCGGTTGACGGTGGAGCCGAAATCGCGCTGCAGGCGGGCGATGTACTGGCCGAGGACGTCGTCCTCGATGGACTGCGAGAGCTGGTCGCGGGTGCGGGTGTCGAGCGTCGCATCCGCCGGCAGGACGATCTCGGTCGGCACGAAGACGAGGCGATCGATGCCATCGGCGGCGGTGACGGTCCCGGCCTGGCCCTTGCCCGTGACGAAGAGCATCTGCACGGCGGCCGAGCCCCAGGTGCCGTCGGTGGACGAGCGCTTCAGAACCGGCGTGGTGCGGACCTCGAGGCCGAGCGGCTGGGCGACCTCGGCGAGGGGCTTGCCGGCGCGGATGGCGGTCGCCAGCTGGTCGGCTGCCTTGCCGATGCGCACCTTCACCTCGTCCTCGCGCCAGCGCGCCTCGACCTGCGCGCGCACCTCGTCGAGGGCGCGGTCGCGGGCCGGCGTCACCGAGGAGACCTCGAACCAGGCCCAGAGGCCTGTCTCGCGGTTGTTGACCGGTTCATTCTCAAGGCCGACCTCGGCGCGGAAGGCGGGAGCGAGGAAGTCCGAGGCGCCGGGGAGGTTCAGCTGGACCTCCTGGGGATCGCGGCCCTGCTGGTCGACAGCATCGACCGTGGTGACGGGCACGCCGACCTTGGCGGCGATGTCGGCGAGCGGCAGGCCGCTGGAGCGCTCCTTCTCAATCCGGTCGTGCAGGTCGTTGACGGCGTTGCGGGCCATGGTCGTGGCGATGGTCATCCGCGCCTGCTCCGCGGCCTGGGCCGCGTTGAACGGCTCGACCTTGGAGGCGCGCAAGAGGACGATGCCGAAGCGGCCGCGGACGGGGGCGGAGACCGCGCCCTCGGCGAGGGCGAAGGCGGCGTCGCGCACGGCCGGGTCGGCAATGTTGTTGCGGGCGAGGCTGCCGAGTGTCAGGTCGGTCTCGGAGACGCCGCGCTCCTTGGCGAGGTCCTCGAAGGCGAGGCCCTCGGCGACGCGCTTCGCCGCCGCCTCCGCCTCCTCGACCGAGGGGAAGGTCAGCTGCTGGATGGTGCGGCGCTCGGCCGCCTCGCGCAGGCGGGCGACCTCCTCGGCGATCTGCGCCTCCGGCACCTGCATGAAGCCGAGCTGGTCCTGCGGCGACAGCGTCACCACCACGAGCTTGCGATATTCGGGAGCGCGGAAGAGCTGCTTGTTGGCGTCGAAATAGGACTGGAGCGTCGCGGCATCCGGGGCGGGGACATCGCCGGCCTCGCGGGCGCCAACAACCACGAACTGCGCCTGGCGCGCTTCGTTCTGGTAGCGCGTCATCGCGTCGATTAGGATCTGCGGCGAGGTCATCTTGTCGGAGACGGCACCGGCGATCTGCTGGCGCAGGGCGACGCGGCGCTCGGCATCGACATAGGTCTGCTCGGTGAAGCCGCTCTGGCGCAGCGCCTCCTGGAAGGCGTTGCGGTCGAACTGGCCGGTCGGGCCGCGGAAGGCGGGGGTGGTGACGATGCGGTTGCGGATCGTATCGTCGTCGATGCCGAGGCCGAGCTGGCGGCCGCGCTCATCGAGCGTCGCTTCGGTGACGAGCTGGTTGATCACGCGCTGGTCGATGCCGAACTGGCGCGCCTGGTCGGGCGTGATGCCGCGGCCGATCATGCGGCCGAGATTCTGCACCTCGCGATTGTAGGCGGTCTGGAAGGTCTGCACCGAGATCTGCGTGCCGCCGACGCTCGCCACCGTCGTCTGCGTCCCGCCGCGGAAGATGTCGCCGATGCCCCAGACGGCGAAGGACAGCACGAGGATGCCCATCAGGGCGATGAGCACGAAGCGGGCGAAGCCCTTCTCGAAGGCGCTGCGAAGGCCGGTCAACATGCCGGGCTGATCTCCTGCGGGCGGCCACGAGGGCCGGAGGGGGCGAAAAAGTCGGCGGAGCATAGTGATGGTGCTCCTGCCCGGCAAGCATGGCTGGTGGCACGCGCGCGGCGCTTCTGCTAGGGGGCGCACCGACCCATCTTGGCCTCATACAAGGAGATTTCCATGGCCCTGCGCCCGCTCGTCGCCGGCAACTGGAAGATGAACGGCACCCGCGCCTTCCTGAAGGAGCTGGTGGCGATGGGGGAGGCCTATGACGCCACCCTCAAGGCGAAGGTCGAGTTGATGATCTGCCCGCCGGCGCAACTGCTCTTCACCGCCGCTGCGGCGACGCTCGGCAGCCGCATCGCCATCGGCGGTCAGGACTGCCACACCGCGACCTCCGGGGCCTATACCGGCGAGATCTCGGCCGAGATGCTCGCCGATGCGGGGGCGACGGCGGTCATCCTCGGCCATTCCGAGCGCCGGCAATATTTCCGCGAGACCGACGCCCTCGTCGCCGAGAAGGCGGCTGCCGCCCATCGCGCCGGGCTCCTCGCGATCATCTGCGTCGGCGAGACGCAGGCCGAGCGCGAGGCCGGGAAGACCCTCGCCGTGGTCGGCCGGCAGGTTGCCCGTTCGATCCCTGAGGGCGCGACGCCCGACACCGTGGTCGTCGCCTATGAGCCGGTCTGGGCCATCGGCACCGGCCTGACGCCAACCACCGCCGACGTTGCCGAGGTCCATGCCCTCATCCGCAAGAAGCTGGTCGCGCGCCATGGCAAGCAGGCCGCCGGCATCCGCATCCTCTATGGCGGCTCGGTGAAGCCCTCCAACGCCAAGGAGCTGATGAGTGTGCCGAATGTCGACGGTGCTCTCGTCGGCGGTGCGAGCCTGAAGGCGGCGGACTTCCTCGCCATCGCCGCGGCCTATAGGTGAGGGCTTTCGCATGAGTGAGGCCGGCGGCGATCGGCGGTTCAGGATCCTGCTCTGGATCGTCGCCGTCGGCTTCTTCATGCAGACGCTCGACTCGACCATCGTCAACACGGCGCTGCCGTCCATGGCGAAGGCGCTGGGCGAAAGCCCCTTGAGCATGCATTCCGTGGTGATCGCCTATTCGCTCACCATGGCCATGCTGATCCCGGCCTCGGGATGGCTCGCCGACCGCTTCGGCACCCGGCAGGTGTTCCTCGCGGCCATCGTCCTGTTCACCGCCGGTTCGGTCGCCTGCGCCGCCTCGACCACCCTGACGCAGCTCGTCCTGTCGCGCATCCTGCAGGGGGCAGGGGGCGCCATGCTGCTGCCCGTCGGTCGGCTCGTGGTGCTGAAGAGCGTGTCGCGGGACCAGTTTCTGCCCGCCATGAGCTTCGTCGCCATTCCCGGCCTGATCGGACCGCTGATCGGCCCGACGCTCGGCGGCTGGCTCGTGCAAACCGCGTCCTGGCACTGGATCTTCCTCATCAACCTGCCGGTCGGCATTGCCGGCGTCATCGCGACCGTTCTGTTCCTGCCCGACAGCCGGAACCCCGCGATTGGCCGCTTCGACATGGTCGGCTATCTCATGCTGTCGATCGGCATGGTGGCGCTGTCCTTCTCGCTCGACGGGGTGACCGATCTCGGCTTCGAGCGGGCGACCGTGCTCGTCCTGCTGCTCGTCGCCTTCGCGCTCATCACCGGCTACGGCCTCCATGCCCGCCGCCACCCCGACCCGCTCTTTCCGCTGTCGCTGTTCCAGGTCCACACCTACACGGTCGGGCTTCTCGGCAATCTTTTCGCCCGCATCGGTTCGGGCGCCATGCCCTTCCTCATTCCGCTGCTGCTGCAGGTTGGCCTTGGCCACACGCCCGTCGAAGCCGGCATGATGATGTTGCCGGTCGCGGCCATGGCGATGACGGCGAAGCGCGCGGTGACGCGTCTCATCACCCGCTACGGCTACCGTCGCTTCCTCGTCATCAACACCCTTGTCCTCGGGGCGCTGCAGGCTTCGTTCGCGGCGACACCGAGCCTGCCGCTGCCGGCCATGCTGGTGCTGCTCGGCTGCTACGGCGCCGTGAATTCCTTCCAGTTCACCGCCATGAACACCGTGACCCTGCGCGATCTCGACCGGGCAGGGGCGGGGAGCGGCAACAGCCTGTTCTCGATGGTGCAGATGCTCTCCATGAGCCTCGGCGTGACGGTGGCCGGTGCCCTGCTCGGGGCCTATACGTCGCATTTCGGGCCGATCGTTCCCGCCGGCGCACTCACCGCCTTCCGCGCCACCTTCGTGACCATCGGCCTCATCACCTGCCTGTCGGCGACGATCTTCTGGCAGCTCGGGCCCGGCGTCACCGGCAGCGGCGCACAGCCCGATGACGACGAGGCTGGCTGACGCGCCGTCGCACCCCCATATGCTGCGGCGGGGCGCGGGGTAGGCAAGCCCCGTGCGATCGTGTAGAGACCCCCATTCTTTCGAGCCAGGGACCGTTCCGCGGCCATGCAGTCCGTCATCCTCGTCATTCATCTGATGATCGTGCTTGCGCTGATCGTCGTGGTGCTGCTCCAGCGGTCGGAGGGCGGCGGCCTCGGGATGGGCAGCGGCGGCAACTTCATGTCGTCGCGCGGCACGGCCAACGTGCTGACCCGCGCCACCGCCATCCTTGCCGCGGCCTTCTTCTTCACCTCCATCGTGCTGGCCCTGCTCGCCACCCAGGCGCGTGGGCCCCGCTCGCTGCTTGATCGTCCGGCGACCTCGGCGCCTGCCGCTCCGGCGACGCCCGCAGTCCCGGCCTCGCCTGCGGCCCCCTCGGTGCCGCAGTCCGGCGGCCAGGGCGGCACCGGCATGCTCGAGGGCCTTCGTGGCCTGTCGCAGCCGCCGCAGGCGCCCGGTGCGCCGGCAGCTCCCGCGTCGCGTCCCTGAGGCGGCAAAAAACCGGGGACGATCGCTTCGTCCGGGGATCGGGTCCTTGCCAAGGCGGCGGGACCCCTCCATTCACGGGCAGACCAAGAGGGCCGGGCGACCGGCCCTCGTCTTTTTGTGGGGATAGGGTCCGGGCGCCGCGGACTTCGCTACCCGAATCGCCCGGCGCGCCTTAAGGAAGGGGTCCCATGACGCGGTATATCTTCATCACCGGCGGCGTGGTCTCGTCCCTCGGCAAGGGCCTCGCATCAGCCGCCCTCGGAGCGCTCCTGCAGGCGCGCGGCTACACGGTCCGCCTGCGCAAGCTCGACCCCTATCTCAATGTCGATCCGGGCACGATGAGCCCGACCCAGCACGGCGAGGTCTTCGTCACCGACGACGGCGCCGAGACCGATCTCGACCTCGGCCATTACGAGCGCTTCACCGGCCGGCCCTGCTCGCGCGCCGACAACATCACCACGGGCCGCATCTATCTCGACATCATCACCAAGGAGCGGCGCGGCGACTATCTCGGCGCGACGATCCAGGTCATTCCGCACGTCACCGACGCCATCAAGGACTTCGTCCGCACCGGCAACGAGGGCTACGACTTCGTCCTCGTCGAGATTGGCGGCACGGTCGGCGACATCGAGGGCCTGCCGTTCTTCGAGGCCATCCGCCAGCTCGGCAACGAGCTGCCGAAGGGCGACAGTATCTTCGTCCACCTGACGCTGCTGCCCTATATCGCCTCGGCGGGAGAGTTGAAGACCAAGCCGACGCAGCACTCGGTGCAGGAGCTGCGCTCCATCGGCATCGCGCCCGACATCCTGCTCTGCCGCTGCGACCGGCCGATCCCCGAGGGCGAGCGCAAGAAGCTGGCCCTGTTCTGCAACGTGCGCCCCTCCGCCGTGGTCGAGGCGCGCGATGCCGGCTCCATCTACGACGTGCCGATGGCCTATCATCAGGCCGGCCTCGACGATGAGGTGCTGCGCGCCTTCGGCATCGAGGCGAAGGGCGAGCCGGACATGCGCCGCTGGGCGGATGTCTCCTCGCGCGTCCACAACCCCGAGGGCGAGGTCAATATCGCCATCGTCGGCAAGTACACGGGCCTGAAGGACGCCTACAAGTCGCTGATCGAGGCGCTGGCCCATGGCGGCATGGCCAACAAGGTCAAGGTCAACCTCGAGTGGATCGAGAGCGAGGTCTTCGAGCACGAGGATCCCTCGCCCTACCTCCAGGACGTTCACGGCATCCTCGTGCCCGGCGGCTTCGGCCAGCGCGGCGCGGAGGGCAAGATCCGCGCGGCGCGCTTCGCCCGCGAGCGCAAGGTGCCCTATTTCGGCATCTGCTTCGGCATGCAGATGGCGGTGATCGAGGCGGCGCGGAACCTCGCCGGCGTCCCCAACGCCAATTCCACCGAGTTCGGCCCGACGCCGGAGCCGGTGGTGGGCCTGCTCACCGAATGGCTGAAGGGCAACGAGTTGCAGAAGCGCACGTCGGCGAGCGACCTTGGCGGCACGATGCGTCTCGGCGCCTACACCGCCCATCTGAAGCCCGATTCCAGGATCGCCTCGATCTATCGCTCGGACGTCATTTCCGAGCGCCACCGCCACCGCTACGAGGTCAATCTCGACTACCGCAAGCGGCTGGAGGACAAGGGCCTGGTCTTCACCGGCCTGTCGCCGGACGGCGTGCTGCCCGAGACGATCGAATATCCTGACCATCCCTGGTTCATCGGCGTGCAGTATCACCCCGAGCTGAAGAGCCGGCCCTTCGAGCCGCATCCGCTGTTCCGCTCGTTCATCGAGGCGGCGAAAGCCCAGTCGCGGCTCGTGTGATGCGCGCCGTCGCGGTCGCCGGGACGCTGGTCTTCGCGGTGGCCGCCGGGCTCATCGGCTGGGTGGTGTTCACCGGCGGGGAATGCGCCGGGGCCACGGTCCATCGCAGCGTCGAGGCCTGCATATCCGCCGGCCTGCCGCGGGAGCGCTGCGCCACGCTCCTCGCCGAAGCCGACCTTCAATTGTTACAATCTGGACCGGTCTTCGACATGCGCGAGCAATGCGAGGAGCGCTATGTTTCGTGCCAGCGGGCCGCGGGTGCCACGGGATTCGTGCCGCGCGCCAAGGGCTTCTGCCTGAAGGCCGGCCCGCCGGAGCGTCTGGTGCCGGTCTTCGGCCGCTAGAGCCGGGCGAAAGGCGAGGGGGATGAGGGTCGCATGAGAATCGCGGATTATCTCTCTGGCTTTCCTGCCTTCATCGCGCATTTCATCCTCGCGATCGGCTATCTGGTCGCCTACATCGCCATCTACACGGCGGTGACACGCCATGACGAGTTGAAGCTCATTCGCGCCGGCAATGTCGCCGCCGCCATCGCGCTCGGCGGCAGCATCCTCGGTTTCGCCCAGCCGCTGGCAAGCTCGGTCGAGCATTCGCTGTCCATCGTCGACAATGCGCTCTGGGCGATGGTCTCGCTGGTCATCCAGATCGCCGTCTACCTGCTCATCAAGCTGGTCTTCCCCAACCTCAACCACCGCATCAGCAACGGCGAAGTGGGACCTGCGATCCTCTTCGCCGCGCTCAGCATCGCCGCTGGCCAGATCGCGGCGGCGGCCATGTCGACCTGAGAGCGCGCCATGAGCGAGGACGACACCCCAACCCGCAAGCGCTCGATGCTGTTGACCCCGGTCGGCATCGGCACCATGGCGCTGCTCGGCACCGGCACTTTCGCCGCCACGAACGGGTTCGGCCTCGCCAACCGGCCCTGCACGACGCAGCACGTGGCGACGAGCCTGATCCAGTGCCAGGCCCTGGCACCCGGGGCCAATTGCGCAGCGGCCTTTGCCGGCGGCGCTGGCGCGGTCGGCCTCAGCCGGATCGGCGACAACGGCACCTGGCGCGCCCAGCCGCTGCGCGAGATGACCGGCGGCGGCTACCAGATCGTGGGCGGCCTGCCGTTCCAGCCCAATACCTGCCCGGCGCGGTCCTCATCCTCCTCATCCTCGCGCTCCGGCTTCTACTGGGGCGGCGGGTCGTCCTCGACCTCGTCTGGATCGGCGGCCAGCCAGACTTCGGTGTCGCGCGGCGGCTTCGGCACGACGGCGAGCAGCTTCTCGAGCGGGGGCAGCTGAGATGCGCCGCGTCGCCATGCCGGAGCGCCCGCACTGGCGCGAGCTCGCCACCGACTATGGTTTCGACTACGCCCATCCCGACGGCGAGCGCTACTGGGACGAGCGCGCCGCCTATCACTTCACCCTCGCCGAGATCGAGAACGACATCGAGGAGGCGACATCGGAGGTCGTGGCGCTCTGCGGCGAGCTGGTCGGGCGCGCGGTGCGCGATGAGGCCTATCTCAAGCGCCTCGGCATCCCCTCGACCCACTGGCAGTGGATTGCCGACAGTTGGGCGCGTAGCGATCCGAGCCTCTATGGCCGCTTCGACTTCATCTATGGCGGGGCGGGGCCGGCCAAGCTGCTGGAGTTCAACGCCGATACGCCGACCGCGCTCTATGAGGCGGCGGTGTTCCAGTGGCTATGGCTGGAGGATCGCATCAAGGCCGGCGCGCTGCCCGCCGATGCCGACCAGTTCAACAGCCTGCACGACAAGATCATCGCCCGGTTCCGCGCCATGAAGCGCATGGGCACGCTGCACATGACCACCGTCTCCAGCGACACCGAGGACCGCAAGACCGTCGAATATCTTGCGGAATGCGCGGCGGAGGCCGGCCAGCAGGTCCAGCTCATCGACATCGCCGATATCGGCCTCGACGGCGCCGGCCGCTATGTCGACGAGCAGGAACGGACGATCCACGCGATCTTCAAGCTCTATCCCTGGGAATGGCTCATCCGCGAGCAGTTCGGCGCCAGCCTTCCGCAGGCCACGACCCTGTGGGTCGAGCCGCCCTGGAAGATGCTGCTCTCGACCAAGGCCATCCTGCCCGAACTATGGAAGCTCGCGCCCGGCCATCCGAACCTGCTCGAAGCCTATTTCGAGGATGACCCCGATGCCTCGCGCCTTGGGCGGGACCATGTCGCCAAGCCGATCCTCTCCCGCGAGGGCGCGAATGTAGAGATCCGCCGCGGCGGCATCACGGTCGCCGCCCCTGAGGGGCCCTATGACGACCTTCCGCGCGTCGTGCAGGCGCTCGCTCCGGACGCGGTCTTCGACGGGATGCGCCCCGTCATCGGCTCATGGATCGTCGACACCGAGCCGGCCGGCATCGGCATCCGCGAGGACAAGGGCCTCGTGACCGGCAATCGCTCGGCCTTCGTGCCCCACGCCATTATCGGCTGAGGCCGCTGGGTTGATCGCAGGCCCGGCGTCTGCGAGAACCGCGGCCCGGCCGCCCCGGCGGCTCAGCGAAGGATCAGGCCCGTGATGGCAGCTCTCGAACAGGCGACCGTCGAGGTCGGCGGCGTGCGTTTCGGCAACCGCCTGCCGCTGTCGCTGATCGCCGGCCCCTGCGCCATGGAAAGCCGCGACCACGCGCTCGAGGTCGCTTCCGCGCTGAAGGAGATCACCCAGCGGGTCGGCATCGGCCTCGTCTACAAGTCCTCCTTCGACAAGGCGAACCGCACCTCCGGCAAGTCCTCGCGCGGCATCGGCCTCAAGGCGGCAATGCCCGTCTTCGCCGAGGTGAAGGAGAAGCTCGGCCTTCCTGTCATCACCGATGTCCACGAGATCGAGCATTGCGCGGCGGTCGCCGAGGTCATCGACGTGCTGCAGATCCCGGCCTTCCTCTGCCGGCAGACCGACCTCCTGGTCGCGGCGGCCAAGACCGGCCGTGCCGTCAACGTCAAGAAGGGCCAGTTCCTCGCACCCTGGGACATGGCCAATGTCGCCGCCAAGATCCGCGAGGCCGGCAATCCCGGCGTCATGGTCACCGAGCGCGGCGTCTCCTTCGGCTACAACACGCTCGTCTCCGACATGCGGGCTCTGCCGATCATGGCCGAGACCACGGGCGCGCCGGTGATCTTCGATGCCACCCATTCGGTGCAGCAGCCGGGCGGCAAGGGCTCATCGTCGGGTGGCCAGCGCGAATATGTGCCGGTGCTGGCGCGGGCGGCGGTGGCGGTCGGCGTCGCCGGCGTCTTCATCGAGACCCATCCCGATCCCGACAAGGCGCCCTCGGATGGCCCCAACATGGTGCCGCTGAAGCAGATGGAGGGACTGCTGAAGACCCTCGTCGCCTTCGACCGGCTGGCCAAGGGCCTCGGCTGAGGCCCGCCGCCGGCATCGGCTAGACTGTCGCCGCCCCGCCGAATCGGATCCGCCCCATGACCGAACGCACCTGCCTCTCCATCGTCCTTGCCGCCGGCGAGGGCACCCGGATGAAGTCGGCCAAGCCGAAGGTCCTGCACGAGGTCGCCGGCCTGTCGATGGTCGGCCACGTGCTGCGTGCGGTGGCGGCCGCAGGCGGCACGGCTGCTGCCGTCATCGTCGGCCCCGACCGCGAGGATGTCGCCGCCGAAGTGCGTCGGCAGGTGCCGGATGCGACCATCCATGTCCAGCGCGACCGGCTCGGCACCGCCCATGCCGTGCTTCACGCCTGCGAGGTCATCGCCCGCGGCTTCGACGACGTGATCGTCGCGTTTGGCGACACGCCGCTGGTGACGCCTGAGACCTTCGCGCGGCTGCGCGCTGCGCTTCGGGATGGTGCGGCGGTGGCGGTCCTCGGCTTCGAGGCTGCCGATCCCTTCGGCTATGGCCGGCTCGTCATGGAGGGCGGCACGCTCGCGTCCATCGTCGAGGAGAAGGATGCGAGCGAGGCAGAGCGCGCCATCACGCTCTGCAATGGCGGGCTCATGGCGCTCCGCGGCGATGGGGCTCTGGCTTTGCTGGAGCGCATCGGCAATGCCAATGCCAAGGGCGAGTACTACCTCACCGACGCCGTGGCGCTCGCCCGTGCCGCCGGCCTCGCCACCGCCATCGTGCTGGCGCCGGAGGAGGAGGTGAGGGGGGTCAATGACCGCGTCCAGCTCGCCGAGGTCGAGGCCATCGCGCAAGGCCGCCTGCGCGTCGCGGCGATGCGCGGCGGCGTGACGATGGCCGCACCCGAGACCGTCTTCCTCGCCTATGACACCGTGCTCGGCCGGGACGTGTCGCTGGAGCCGCATGTGGTCTTCGGGCCCGGCGTCACCATCGCCGATGACGTGACGATCCGCGCCTATTCGCATCTGGCCGGCTGCACGGTCGCTGCCGGCGCGATCATCGGCCCCTTCGCGCGCATCCGGCCGAAGAGCCGCATCGGCGAGAAGGTCCATATCGGCAATTTCGTCGAGGTGAACCGTACCTCGATCGCCGCCAAGGCCGAGGCGAACCATCTCGCCTATCTCGGCGATGCGACCATCGGCGAGGGCACCAATATCGGCGCCGGCACCATCACCTGCAATTTCGATGGCGCCGACAAGCATCCGACGGTGATTGGCCGGGATGTCTTCGTGGGATCGAATTCGACGCTGGTCGCGCCGCTGACCATCGGCGACGAGGTGCTGATCGCCGCGGGCTCCACCATCACGCTCGATGCCAAGGACGGCGCGCTGGTCTTCGGCCGCGCGAAACAGGCGGGCCTGCCGGGGCGGGGGGCCGAGCGCATTCGCCTGAACAAGGAGCGCCGCGCGGCCCGGAAGGCGAAGGAACAGGGGAAGGGCTGAGGGTCGTGGGTTGCACTTGCGCCAGGCAGGGCACGTTGCTTCGACCGACCTTCACACCTGAACCGCAGCCCGTCTTGCCCGGGCATTATGGCCGGAGGTTCGGCAGACCGGCCGGCTGGCGTCGATCTGCAGGGGGTCTCCTCCCCGCCAACCTGTCTCACAACGTCACAGCAATTCATTTCGCACTGCGGTGCCGCCGCCGTTAAACCCGCCTTGGGGTGTTTCGGCCTATCAAGGGCCGGATTCGGACGGGACCTGCGCCCGCCACGACCGATTTGGAGCAGACCTTCATGTGCGGGATCATCGGCATTCTCGGCAAGGAGCCCGTGGCGGGCCAACTCGTCGACAGCCTCAAGCGTCTCGAATATCGCGGCTATGACTCCGCCGGCGTCGCCACGCTGGAGAATGGCGTGCTCACCCGCTGCCGCGCCGAGGGGAAGCTGAAGAACCTCGAGGCGGCGCTCGCCAAGGCGCCGCTCCACGGCACGATCGGCATCGGCCACACCCGCTGGGCGACCCATGGCGCCCCGACCGAGACCAATGCCCATCCCCATGCCTCGGACGGCGTCGCTGTCGTCCATAACGGCATCATCGAGAATTTCCGCGAGCTGCGGCATGAGCTGGAGGCGAAAGGCGTCGTCTTCTCCACGCAGACCGACAGCGAGACCGTCGCCCATCTCGTCGGCCAGGAGATGAAGGCCGGCAAGAGCCCGGTTGAGGCTGTGGGCGCCGCCCTGCCGCGGCTGCGCGGCGCCTTCGCGCTCGCCTTCGTCTTCGAGGGCAATGACAACCTGCTGATCGGCGCCCGCAAGGGCTCGCCGCTGGCGGTCGGTTATGGCGACGGCGAGATGTATCTTGGCTCCGACGCCATCGCGCTCGCCCCCTTCACCTCGGCGGTGGCCTATCTCGAGGAGGGCGACTGGGCGATCCTCGACCGCAACTCCGTGGAGATCCGCGACGAGGCGGGCCATGTGGTGCAGCGGCCGGTGATCCGCTCCTCGGCCACCGCCTTCCTGGTCGACAAGGGCAACCACAAGCATTTCATGCTCAAGGAGATCTACGAGCAGCCCGAGGTGGTCGCCCGCACCACCGCGCATTACCTCGACATGGCCAATGGCAAGGTGCGTCTGCCGGCGGACCTGCCCTTCGACTGGGCGGCGCTGCCGCGCATTTCCATCGCCGCCTGCGGCACGGCCTATCTTGCCGGCCTCACCGCCAAATACTGGTTCGAGCGCTTCGCCCGCATCCAGGTCGACATCGATATCGCCTCGGAGTTCCGCTACCGCGAGACGCCGATGGTGCCGGGCGGGCTGATGATCGTTGTCTCGCAATCGGGCGAGACGGCCGACACGCTGGCCTCGCTCCGTTACGCCAAGGAGAACGGCCAGCACGTCCTCGCCGTCGTCAACGTGCCGACCTCGACCATCGCGCGCGAGAGCCACATCGTCATGCCGACGCTGGCGGGCCCGGAGATCGGCGTCGCCTCGACCAAGGCCTTCACCTGCCAGCTCGCCGTTCTCGCCTCCCTCGCCATTGCCGCCGGCAAGGCGCGCGGCTTCATCTCGGGCGCCGATGAGGAGGCGCTGGTGCGCGCCATGATGGAAGCGCCGCGCTACATGAACGAGGCGCTGCGGCAGGAGGACCACATCGCCAGCATCGCCAAGGGCCTGTCGAAGGTCCGCGACGTTCTCTATCTCGGCCGCGGCACATCCTATCCCATCGCCATGGAGGGTGCGCTGAAGCTCAAGGAGCTGTCCTACATCCATGCAGAGGGCTATGCGGCGGGCGAGCTGAAGCATGGGCCCATCGCGCTGATCGACGAGACCATGCCGGTCATCGTCATCGCGCCCTTCGACAGGGTCTACGAGAAGACCGTCTCCAACATGCAGGAGGTGGCGGCGCGCGGCGGCCAGATCATCCTCGTCACCGACGAGAAGGGCGCCGAGCACGCGGAGGTCGAGACCGTGGCGACCATCGTCATGCCCGACGTGCCGGCGACCATCGCGCCCATCGTCTATTCGGTCCCGATCCAGCTCATCGCCTATCACACGGCGGTGGAGATGGGCACGGATGTCGACCAGCCGCGCAACCTCGCCAAGAGCGTCACGGTGGAGTGAGGACCGGCGCTGCGGCGACTGTCGCCGCGCCGCTCCTTGGAACAGCACGAAGACCCCGGCGTTGGCTCCTTCATGAGGAGGAGCCGACATGGCCCGTGTGGACCCCGTAGAGATCGATTTCCTGGTGGCGCGCGATGGCACGGTCGAGGCCGTGCGCGAGGAGCCGGAGGCTATACCCGGTGGGCCCGCGGGGCAGGTGCCGCTGACGCCGCGGCCTGACGCCGCTGTCGCCGAGACGCCCGAGGACCTCGGCAAGGACTGGCCCGATAGATCGACGCAGGCCGTTCCGGCCTGACGCCTCAGTCACGCGGGTAAGGTTCGGCGGTTGCGCCGAAGCCGATCATGTCGAAGAGCGGCGCCGGCTGGTCCTCAGCCAGCGCGGCGATGTCGTCGAGCAGGGCGCGAATGGCGCGGCGCGGATCACCGTCGAACTCGGCGAGCACGGCTTCCACTTCCTCGTCGATGGCAATCGGGGTCGATGCAGCAGACTGGGCCATGGGTCATCCTCCATGACGCCACTGTAGCCAGGCTGTTGCCAGATCGTGTCAGCAGGCTGTCAGCAGTCTCAGCCCACCAGCACCCGGTCGGCACGCTCGGCGTGGATGGCGAGAATGTCGTCCCAGGCTTTCATCATGGCGTCGACGCAGCCGGGACCGAAGTGCCGTCCGCGCTCCGCGAGGATGTAGGACCGCGCCTCTTCCGGCGTCCAGGCCGCCTTGTAGGGACGCACCGAGGTCAGGGCGTCGAAGACGTCCGCCAGGGCCGTGATGCGGCCGGCGAGCGGGATCTCCTCGCCCGAGAGGCGAAAGGGATAGCCCGAGCCGTCCCAGCGCTCATGGTGGGAGATGGCGATTTCACCCGCGAGCCGGATCAGCTCGGAGGTCGAGCGCTCCAGGATCTCGCCGCCGCGCTGGGCGTGCTTCTGCATCTCCTGCCGCTCGGCGGGCGTCAGCGGCCCTTCCTTGAGCAGGATGGAGTCGGGAATGCCGATCTTGCCGATGTCGTGCATGGGCGCGGCGATGCGCAGCCGCTCGCAGAACTCGTTGTCGAGGTCCATGGCGCGGGCGATCTTCTCGGAATAGCGCGACATGCGTTCGAGATGCTGACCGGTCTCGGGATCGCGCAGTTCGGCGGCGCGCGCGAGACGGGTGACGATCTCGGCCTCGCGGCCGCGGGCGACCTCGAGCGCCTTGTGGACCTCCTGCGAGAGCCAGGCGGCCTGGTCCTTGAGCTTGGTCTGGGCCTCGGCGAGCTGCATGAGATTGCGCACGCGGGCCTTGAACTCGGCGGGATCGATGGGCTTGAGGATGAAATCGGTGGCGCCCGCATAGAGCGCTTCCAGCCGCACCGAGCGCTGGTCGCTGGTCGTCACCATGACCACCGGCGTGTCGTTGAAATGGGAGCGGGCCCTGACCTCGCGGATGAAGGCGATGCCATCGAGTTCCGGCATCATGTAGTCCACGAGGATGAGTGCGGGATTGAGCGTTTCGAGCTGGTCGAGGGCCTCGACGGGGCTCTTGAAGGTTTTCGCCCCGGCAATTCCGCATGCATCGACCAGGGATTTGACGACGAGGAGATTGGTCTCCGCGTCGTCGACGATCATCACGGTCATGGGCACGATTCCACGTTGCCGTCAGACCATGCGGCCGACGAGCCTCCAGCACAAGCAGGTTACACCTCACGGGTGAACGAACTGCTCATGCAATGCCCCTGCGACAGGCGGGGGCACAACAAGAGTTCGTTAGTGTCATCCGCAAGATGCGGCCAGATGCGAGCAAAATTTACGCATCGGAAGGGGGCGCGTGAGAGCGTCCGCGGGACAGCGGCTACAGGATCTTCCCGCCATGGCACAGTCCCAGGTCAGCGCCCAACGTTCGGTGCGCCACATCATCCTGCTGGCGACCTTTCTCGGCCTCGCCGTCATCGCCCTGGTCTGGACGGCGGTGGAAGCCGACATCCGGCAGGAGCGCGCCTTCGCACAGCGCATCGCGACGCAGACCGCGCAGAATTATGGGCGCCTGTTCCAGGAGCATATCCGCGGGGCGATCGTCGAGACCGACAACACCATCAAATTCATCCGCCAGGATTATCTGCGCTATCCCGGTCGTTTCGATCTCGGTGCCTGGGTGAAGAACCAGTACAGCTTCAAGGATTTGGCGCTGCAGTTCACCATCATTGGCGCCGATGGCCGGATGGAATCGACCACCACGGCGGGCGCGGCACCGCGGGTCGACCTCAGCGACCGCGAGCATTTCCGTGTCCATGTCGATGCCACGAGCGACACACTGTTCATCAGCAAGCCGGTGCTCGGCCGCGCCTCCGGGCGCTGGTCGATCCAGCTGACGCGCCGCATCACCGATGAGACCGGCGCTTTCCGCGGCGTGATCGTCGCCTCGCTGGACCCCTACTACCTGTCGCGCTTCTATGAATCGATCGATCTCGGCAAGGGCGGCGGTATCACCGTCGTGGGTCGGGACGGTGCGGTGCGCGCCATGGCCGGCCTGTCACGCGAGACACTTGGCGCCCCGTTCGCCGACATGGCGGGCCTGCGCCGCGCCCTGTCACGCGACCAATGGACCGAGAATGGCGAAGGGCCTGACGCCGACCGCGTCACCGCCTATCGGGCCGTGCCCGACTGGCCACTGATCGTTGTCGTGCGCGTCGACGACATCGATGCGCGGGCCCGCCGGCTCGACCAGAAAGCCCAGACTCGCCTGATCGCCACTGGCCTGTCGGTCGGCGTGCTCGCGGTCATCCTGCTCGGCATCGCCTATTGGCGGCGCTTCGGCGAGGCGCTGGCTAAGCTGACGCGCAGCCGGACCGCTGCCAAGGCCACGGCGCGGGAACGGGACCTGACCCTCAACAACATGGCCCAGGGCATCCTCATGGTTGACGCGAACGGCCATGTGGCCGTCGTCAATCAGAATGCCCTGACACTCCTTGGCCTGTCTGACTCCTTCACGCAGACGGGTTTCGAACTCAGCGACCTGCTCACCCACGAACGGACCATCGGCGAGTCCATCGTCGTGGACCTGCATGGCGGCGCCGAGCCCGATCCCGATGTCCTTTCGGTGCGCGAGCACCGGCGCGGCGACGGCATCGTGCTGGAGATTTGCACCCGGCACCTGCCCGGCGGCGGCTTCGTCCAGACCTATACCGACGTGACCGAGCGCCGGCGTTCGGAACAGGCGCTGCGCGACGCCCGCGACACGGCCGAGAAGGCCTCGCAGGTCCGCACCGCCTTCCTCGCCACCATGAGCCATGAGATCCGCACGCCGCTCAACGGCATTATCGGCATGTCGTCGATCCTCGAGGCCACCGAGCTTTCGGCCGAGCAGCGGGGCTATCTGAAGACCATCACCGGTTGCGGCGAGGCACTGCTCGATATCGTCAACGACGTGCTGGACTATTCGAAGCTCGATTCCGGCGCGATCACGCTGGAGCGTTCGGTCGTCGACCTGCGCGGTCTCGCCACCTCGGTGAAGGAGATGCTGGGCCCGCGCGCCACCGAAAAGGGGCTCAGCTTCGACCTCGTCATCGCCGACGATGTCCCCGACCACATCGAGGCGGACGGCACGCGCATCCGCCAGGTGCTCATCAACCTCGTCGGCAATGCCGTGAAGTTCACGCTCACCGGTGGTGTCGTCGTCTCGGTCGCGACGCGGCTGATGGCCAGTGGGCGTTCGGCCCTGCGCTTCTCCGTTGTCGATTCCGGAATCGGCATCGCCGAGGACACCCGCGACCGGCTGTTCAAGGAGTTCTCCCAGGTCGATGCCTCGATCACCCGGAGGTTCGGCGGCACCGGCCTCGGCCTTGCCATCTGCAAGCGCATCGTCGAGGCGATGGGCGGCGAGATCGGCGTCGAGAGCGACCTCGGCAAGGGCTCGATCTTCTGGTTCGACGTGCCCGCCCGTGAGGTCGCCGAGGCGGCGCCCGTCGCCGAGCGCGGGCCGCGCAGCCAGCTTCCCTCCCGTCTCAAGGTGCTGCTCGTCGAGGACAATCCGGTGAACCAGCAGGTCGCGACGCTGCTACTCACCGCCATGGGCCATGCGGTCACGGTCGCCGAACATGGCGGTATTGCGCTGGATCTCTGCGCGCGCACGCCCTTCGACGTCATCGTCATGGACATGCAGATGCCGGTGATGGACGGTACGCAGACGACGCGGGCCATCCGGGCCGGCGACGGCTTGAACCGCGACACCGCTATCATCGGTCTCACCGCCAACGCCTTCGCCTCCGACCGCCAGGCCTGCCTCGATGCCGGCATGGACGAGTTCCTGGCCAAGCCCGTCACGCGCGAGAAGCTGGAGCGTGCCTTCGGCGATCTCGCCCGGCCGGCCCCTGCCGCCGCAGCGGCGCCAGTGGTCGCCGGTGCCGTCGATCATGCGGCGCGGCGGGCGCTGTTCGACGAAATCGGCCCGGAGGCGTCGCGCGAGCTCATCGAGATGTTCGTCGCCGAATCCCGCCGGCTGCTTGCCGATATCCGCCTCGCGGGTACGGCCGGCGACGTCGCCGCACTCGGCGGCTTCCTGCACCAGCTCAAGGGGTCCGCCGGCAATCTCGGCCATGCCGGCATCGCCACTCTGGCAGCCCGGCCTGCGGCCGACCTCGCCAAGCCGGAGGGCCTTGATACCTTCATCGCCCGGGTGGAGGCCCATCTCGCGGCGGAAGAGCGCGATCTCGCCCACGCCGCCTGAGGGAACGGCCGGTCCTGGCGGTCAGCCGCGCCGGGCCATGCGCAGCGCGACCACGATGACATAGACGAGGAACATGGCCGCCAGCGTCGCCGGCAGGCCATGCGGCGGCCAGAGATCCATGCCGGCGCCGCCGAGCGGCGGGCCGATGATGAGCCCGACCGAATAGAAGACGACGAAGGCGGCGTTGGCCTGGGCAAGGTCCGCGCCCTTGAAGCGACTGCCGAGATGGGCAAGGCCGACCGTGTAGAGGCCGGCGACGAGCCCGCCGAGGACCATCAGCAGGATGAAGATGCCAATCGGCGGCAGGGCGACGAAGGCGAGGGCGCCCATGCCCAGCACGCCCGACACCCCGCAGAACAGCAGGACGAGGCGGCGGTCTGTGCGGTCGGCGATGATGCCCATGGGGATCTGGAAGAGCACGTTGCCAAGCACGAAAGCCGAGACCAGGCCGATGGCCGCCGAGGTTTCGAGCCCGATCGCCGTGCCGTAGAGCGGCAGCAGAGCGATCGAGGAGGTTTCCGCCGCGCCGAAGACGAGGGCTGCGAGCGTTGCCGAGGGGACCAGCCAGAAGAAGGACAGGAAGCCGGCGCTTGGCTTGTCCTCGATGGGCGGGGCGCGGCCGCCGGCGATGGCGATGGGGATGCCGGAGAGGAGCAGGATGGCCGCGCCGGCGAGATAGGGCGGCCAGCCCGTCGTGCCGAGCAGGCCAAGGACCTGCGGCCCCAGTGCGAAGCCGAGCGACAGGGCCGTGGCATAGACGCCTAGGACAAGGCCACGCCGGCTCTCCGGGGCAGCAGCGTTGATCCAGTATTCGGAGAGAACGAACAGCACGCTGAGCGCCGCGCCGAGGGCGAAGCGAATGGGGAACCAGACCCAGATCGGCGTGACCGCATTGAAGGCGAGGAGGCTCGCAGCCGCCACCAGGATCGCGCCGGCGAGCGTCGGCGCCATGCCGAAGCGCCGCGCCCAGCCGGAAATGAAGGGGGCGCAGACCAGCGTCGCCACACCTGGCATGGCGGTGTTGAGACCGATCAGGGTGCGCGAGGCGCCCTTGGCGTCGAGGGCGAAGGAGAGGAGCGGGATCGACAGCGACAGGCCGATGCCAACCGTCACGACGCAGGAGATCGCTGCGGCGAGCGAGAGGACCTGCGGGCGGGTGAACGTGTCGGTGGAGGGCGGAGCGATGCTCATGGGGCGCTTTTCAAGGGGACGCCTCCCATGGCGGGAAGACGCCCCGATGACAAGCGCGGAGGCCGGTGATCAGCCCGTTGTGACCGCCTGCGGCAGCACAGGCGTCGGCCGGGGGCGGCGCTTGCGGAAGCGCCGGCGGGCCCAGATGACGAGGCCGGTGCCCATCAGGCCGACCAGCGCGATGGAAATGACGACGTTCATCAGTGCCGACCAGATGCCGGCGAAATTGCCCTCGTGGAAGAGCCGCACCCAGTTGCGCGACGTGGCGGTGAGGCCCTGTTCGCCGACCGCATAGACGCGGAATTCGCCGCCATCGACCACGCGGGCCAGGAGCCGACCACCGCGGCCGCGGATCCAGACGAGGTTTGAAAGGTCATGGCTCTCGCCGAGCTTGCGGACGGCGTCGACCATGGAGACGGGCGCGCCACGCGGGCCGGCGGGCGGCGGGCTCGTGAAGCTGATGCCCCAGGCGAGGAAGAGGCCGGTGAGGGGGCTCAGCACCAGCAGCGGCAGGAGGCCCCAGGCGACGCCCTTGTGCCAGCCAGACACCGTGTTGGCGAGGCGCGGCCAGCCCATGGCGATGCCGATCACCATGAGCAGGACCATGGCCATGGTCGATAAATGGACGAGCCAGCCGAGGTCCAGCATCAGCGTCTCGTGCAGGACGCGCGAATAGTAGAAGAGGTTGGAGACCGTTCCGTCTTCGGTCAGTTCGCGGCCTGTCACGACGTCCACGTCGATCGTGTCGTCAGGCCTGACGCCGCCGATGGACAGGCGATTCTCATAGGCTCGGAAGGAGAGCGAGCGCGCCTTGCCTTCGGGGTCATGCTGGGCGAGGAGCGCGACGAGCTTCTCGGCGGTGACGCTGCCCGGCTTTGCCGCCACCACCTGCGCCGCCGGCTCGACCGACAAGATTAGCCCGGACAGGATGATCACCGCCAGCGGCAGGGCGAAGGCGAGTGTCAGCCAGCGATGCAGGCGCAGAAGCCAAGGCTTGATCATGTGAGAAGCTCCCCGGTGCGGCACCCTGCCGCGGCTTCCTGGAGCAGCTTCTAGGACGTGGCCTTGTCCTGCCTCAAATCACGAGGCGGTGACGCTCATTCGATGATCTCGCGGCGGAATTCCTTGCGCACCATGAAATAGAAGGGGACCGGCAGAAGCGGCGAAAAGCCCTTGGAAATGCGGTCGCCGAGTTCCTCCAGCACCACCGTGGTGATGGTCGGCAGGTCCTCGTGGAGGGCCTCCTCAAGGGTGAGCCATTTCAGCTCGGTAAGCTCGGCATGCGGTCCGACCACACCCTCGATCTTGTGCATGACGTGATCGGCGTCGCAGGCGAAGAAGCGGGTGTCGAAGCGCTTCGGCCGGCGTGGCGGGGTGATGGCGCGGGCGACGAAGTGGAGGGATTCGAGGTTGGGGAAGATGCCGTGCTCGGCAAAGGCTTCCCAGCCCTTCGGCACGCTCTCCGGCTTCCCGGCCTCGCGGGTGCCAAGCAGCAGGCCCGTCTCTTCGCAGGTCTCACGGATGGCTGTGAGGGCCAGCGAGCGGGCGCGCGACATGGAGGGGCGCTGGACGCGCGCCATGAGGCGCGCCTGGATGAGGTCGCTCAGCGTGCCGAAGACCGGCATGGCGCGGTCGTCGGGATCGCGGCGGCCGCCGGGGAAGACGAACTTTCCCGGCATGAATTTGAGGTCGTCGCGCCGCTTGCCCATCAGCACCTTGGGCTTCTTGCCCGAGCGGTCGATGAGGATCAGCGTCGCCGCGTCCACCGGCTTCTGGTTGGCCCAGCGCTGCTCGCGCTCGGTCTTGGTCAGGCGCTCGGCGAGAGCGGTCCCCTTGTCGGTCACGTTGTCCGCCCCTGCTGGTATTCGTCGCTCAGCTCGTCGAAGCCATGCATGCGCATGGCCCATTGGTATCCCACGACGACGCCCTTGAGGGGAGGCAGCAAAAGGAGGGACATGGCGAGGGTGAGTGGCAGCCAGAGGACGAAATGGATCCACAGCGCCGGCTCATAGGCGAGCTCGAGCCACATCAGCATCGGCACGATGACGTGGCCGACCACCATGATGGTCAGGTAGGGCGGCGCGTCATCGGCGCGGTGGTGGTGGAGTTCCTCGCCGCAGCGCTCGCAAGCAGGCGCGACCTTCAGATAGGACGTGAACAGCCGGCCCTCGCCGCAGGCCGGGCAACGGCACATCAGGCCGCGACGCACGGCGGTCCACAGGTCGCGGGCGGGACGGGCCGGTTCGGCGGCGGGCGGAGCGGTGAGGATCTGGACGGTCATCGACGTCCTTTCTTCTTCCACGGGGGTTTGGCGGGCTTGTCGCCAGGACGGGCGCGGCGGCCATTGGTGAAGCCATCGTCACGCCTGCGGGCCTTTTGCGCCGACGGCCGCGTTCCCACAAGATCGCTGCGGCCATCGCTCATCAGTTCGAAACGCAGGGCTCCGGCGACGGGCGCGGCCTCGACCAGCCGCACGGTGACGGGATCGCCGAGGCGCCAGCTCTCGCCGGTGCGGGTGCCGACAAGGGCCTGCAGCCCCTCGTCGAAGCGGTAATAGTCGCCGCCGATGGTCGCCGCCGGCACGAATCCGTCGGCGCCGGTCTCGTCGAGCTTCACGAAGAGGCCGGAGCGGGTGAGGCCGGCAATGCGGCCGGCAAAGATGTCGCCGACGCGGTCGGCGAGGTGGGCGGCGATGAGCCGGTCGACGGTCTCGCGCTCGGCCGCCATGGCCCGCCGCTCGGCGGCGGAAATCTCAGCGCCGATCTCAGCGAGGGCCGATGCCTGTCCATCCGTCAGCCCGTCCTGGCCGAGGCCGAGGGCGCGGATCAGGCCGCGATGGACGATGAGGTCGGCATAGCGGCGGATCGGCGAGGTGAAATGGGCGTAGCGGCGCAAGGCGAGGCCGAAATGGCCGATATTCTCCGGCGAATACTCGGCCTGCGACTGCGAACGCAGCACGACCTGGTTCACCACGGGCGCGGAATCGCCGGAGGCCGCACGGGCGAGGATCTGGTTGAAATGGGAGGGCCGCAGCAGCGCCGCCTTGGGCAGGGCGATGTCGACGCTCTTCAGGAACTCCTTGAGCGTCATGAGCTTTTCCATGCTCGGCGCGTCATGGATCCGGTACATGCAGGGCGTGCGGTGCTTGTCCAGCGTCTCGGCGGCGCAGACATTGGCGAGGATCATCATCTCCTCGATCAGCCGGTGCGCATCGAGCCGCTGCGGCACCACGACCCGGTCCACCGTGCCGTCGGCCTTGAGCAGGATCTTGCGCTCGGGAAGGTCGAGGTCGAGCGGCTCGCGGTCGTCGCGGGCGCGCTTCAGGGCGGCATAGGCCTCCCAGAGCGGCTTGAGGACCGGCTCAAGCAGCATCTCGGTCGTCTCGTCCGTATGCCCGTCGATGGCGGCCTGGGCCTGCGCATAGGCGAGCTTCGCCGCCGACCGCATCATGATGCGGTGGAAGGAATGCGACTTCCGCCGCCCGTCAGCGCGGATGACCATGCGGCAGGCCATGGCCGGCCGGTCCTCGCGCGGCCGCAGCGAGCACAGGTCGTTGGAGATGCGCTCGGGCAGCATCGGCACGACGCGGTCGGGGAAATAGACGGAATTGCCGCGCACCACCGCTTCGCGGTCGAGCGCCGTGCCGGGCCGCACATAGGCGGCGACATCGGCGATGGCGATGGTGAGGATGAAGCCGCCGGGATTGTCGCCGGAGGTGTCCGGCTCGGCATGGACGGCGTCGTCGTGGTCCTTGGCGTCCGGCGGGTCGATGGTGACGAGGGGAAGCTTGCGCCAGTCCTCGCGGCGACCGAGGCCCACCGGCTCGGCGCGCTCGGCCTCGGCCAGCGTGTCGGCGCGGAAGACGTGCGGGATGCCGTGAACCTCGAGCGCGATGAGCGAGACCGCCCGTTCCGACTTGAGGTTGCCCAGCCGCTCGCGCACCCGCGCAACCGGCGGGCCGAAGCGCGATGTTCGCACGATGTCGACGGCGACGAGGTCGCCGTCCCTGGCCTCGCCGATCGCCTCCTCGGGGATGGCGAGCTCGCGGCCGACATTCTTCTTGTCGATGGGCAGCAGCCGGCCGCCATGGCCGGGAACGGCGCGGAAGACGCCGATCGTGCGGGCCCGGCCGCGGTCGAGGATCTTCATCACCCGACCGACGGGACGGGGATCATCGCTCGGCCCGCCGCCGTCGGAGAGGCGCACAAGCGCCCGGTCGCCGAGGCCGGGGATGGGATCGCCGGGGCGGGGCCGGTGGGGCAGGGCGATGAGGATGGAGGGCGCCGGCCCGTGCTCCTCCTCGTCCCATTCGGCGGGGGCGCCGACGAGGTCGCCATCGGCATCGCGGGTGACGATGTCGACCACGACGACCTGCGGCAGGGCGCCGTGCTTCACCAGCTTGCCGCGGCCTTTGGCCACCAGCCCCTCGTCGACAATGTCCTTCAGGAGGTGCTTCAGCGCGACCTTATCGGCGCCGTGCAGGTCGAAATGGCGGGCGATCTCACGCTTGCCGACCCTTCCGGTCTGGCTGGCGATGAAGGCCAGGACCTCCTCGCGGGAGGGCATGCGGGGCGGGGCATCAGTCTTGGATCGGCGGGGCAATGGGCATCCGGGTCTGGCCGGCGCGGGCACACCGGATCACCAGATTAGCCGATCCGCTGCCGGGGGGAAACGATCCTGGCGGCGGAATGGCCATCAAGCCTTGGGTTTGGCGGTGGCCTTGGGCTTGGCGGGGGCTTTTGCCTTGCCAGCGGTTTTGGTTTTTGCCGGCGCCTTCTCCTTCGGCGCCGCCTTGGCCTTGGGGGCGGCCTTGCCGCGGGCGGGCTTCTTGCCCGTGCCGGCGGTCTCGGCGCGCGCCGCGATCAGCGCCACGGCCTCCTCCATGGTGAGGCCCGCGGGGTCCTTGCCCTTCGGCAGCGTGGCGTTGACCGCACCGTGCTTCACATAGGGGCCATAGCGGCCTGCCATCACGGTCACGGGTCCGCCCTGCGTCGGATGCTCGCCGATCTCGCGGCCAGCGGGCGCTGCGCCGCGGCCGAAGCGGGATTTCGCACCGCTCTCCTTGGCGATGACGAGGTCGATGGCGCGGTTGGCGCCGATCGCCAGCACGTCGTCGTCCTTTTCGAGATTGGCGTAGGTGCGCCCGTGCTGGACATAGGGACCGTAGCGGCCGATGCCGACAACGATCGCCTCGCCGCTCTCGGGATGTTTCGCCACTTCCTTCGGCAGTTCGAGCAGGGCCACCGCCCGTTCGAGGTCGAGGCCTCCGGGCGACATGCCCTTCGGCAAGGAGGTGCGCTTCGGCTTCTCGCCCTCGCCGAGCTGCACATAGGGGCCGAAGCGGCCGTCGCGGACGGTGACTTCGAGGCCGCTCGCCGGGTCTGTGCCGAGACGCCGCGTGCCGTCGGAGCCGGCGCCCGCCGGGCCGTCGGTCTCGCCATCGCCAGAGGGCGCGGAGAGCTGGCGGGTGAAGCGGCATTCCGGATAGTTCGAGCAGCCGATGAAGGCGCCGAACTTGCCGAGCTTCAGCGACAACATGCCGGAGCCGCAGCTCGGGCAGACGCGCGGGTTGGAACCGTCGCCCTTGTCGGGGAAGATGTGGGGCCCAAGGCTCTCGTTGAGGGCGGCGAGCACGTCGGAGACGCGCAACTCCTTGGTCTCGTCCAGCGCCGCGGCGAAATCGCGCCAGAAGTCGCGCAGCAGCGCCTTCCAGTCGAGCTCGTGGTTGGAGACGAGGTCGAGCCGCTCTTCCAGCGCCGCAGTGAAGCCGTACTCGACATAGCGCTCGAAGAAGTTCTCGAGGAAGGCGATGACGAGGCGGCCCTTGTCCTCGGGGACGAGGCGCTTCTTCTCGATGCGCACATATTCGCGGTCCTGCAGGGTCTGCAGCGTCGCGGCATAGGTCGAGGGGCGGCCGATGCCGAGCTCTTCCATGCGCTTGACGAGGCTCGCCTCGGAATAGCGCGGCGGCGGCTCGGTGAAGTGCTGGGTCGTGGCGATCGCCTTGCGGGCGAGCTTCTCGCCGACCGTCACGGCGGGCAGGCGCTTGCCGTCCTCGTCCTCGCCGTCGTCGTCGCGATCCTCGGTGTAGAGGGTGAGGAAGCCGTCGAACTTCACCACCTGGCCGGTGGCGCGCAGCTCCAGCCGGCGGCCGAGGGAGGAGCCGAGGCCGCCGACGGTCGCGTCGATGTCGACAGTTGTGCGCTCCAGTTCGGCGCTCTCCATCTGCGAGGCGACGGTGCGCTTCCAGATCAGCTCGTAGAGACGGGCCTGCTCGGGCTCCAAAACGCGGGCAACCTCGCGCGGGTGGCGGCGCACATCGGTCGGGCGGATGGCCTCGTGGGCCTCCTGGGCGTTCTTCTGCTTGGCGGTGTATTTGCGCGGCGTTCCGGGCACGTAGCGGGCGCCGTAATCCTTGCCGATGAGGTCGCGGATGGCGGAGACCGCCTCGGGCGCAACGTCGACGCCGTCGGTTCGCATATAGGTGATGAGGCCGACCGTCTCGCCGCCAATATCGACGCCCTCATAGAGCCGCTGGGCGACCTGCATGGTGCGGTTCGGCGCGAAGCCGAGCTTGCGGCTCGCCTCCTGCTGCAGCGTGGAGGTGGTGAAGGGCGCATAGGGGTGGCGGCGGGCGGGCTTGGCCTCGACCGACGTGACGGCGAAATGCGCCTCGGCCAGGGCCTTCTCGAAGGCGCGGGCCTCGGCTTCCGTGCCGACGTCGAGGCGCTGGATCTTCTGGCCGTCGGCGCCGACGAGGCGGGCCTCGAAGGTCTCGCCGCGGGGCGTCGCAAGGGTCGCGACGAGAGACCAGTACTCCTTCTTGCGGAAGCGCTCGATCTCCGCCTCGCGCTCGCAGACGAGGCGCAGGGCGACCGACTGGACGCGGCCGGCCGAGCGGGCGCCCGGCAGCTTGCGCCACAGCACCGGCGAGAGGCGGAAGCCGACGAGATAGTCGAGGGCGCGGCGGGCGAGATAGGCCTCGACCAGCGCCGTATCGATCTCGCGCGGCTGGGCCATGGCCTGCTGCACGGCCTGCTTGGTGATGGCGTTGAAGGTGACGCGCTCGACCGGCATGTCCTTCAGCACGCGCTTGTCGCGCAGGGCCTCCAGAAGGTGCCAAGAAATGGCCTCGCCCTCGCGGTCGGGGTCGGTGGCAAGGATCAGCTTGTCGGCGCCCTTCACCAGCTTGGCGATCTCGGCGATGCGCTTGGCGCCACGGCCGTCGGATTCCCACAGCATGGCGAAGTCGGCATCTGGATCGACCGAGCCGTCTTTCGGCGGCAGGTCTCGGACATGGCCGAAGGAGGCCACGACCTCGTAGCCTGACCCCAGATATTTGTTGATCGTCTTGGCCTTGGCCGGCGACTCGACGATGACGACGTTCACGCCCACGCGGCAGTGCCCTTTGAATGATGTCGGCGCGGCGATGATGCGCTGCCGAAAGCCGGCCGGAACATGGGCACAAGGCTGCTGCAAGTCAAATGCCGTCCCGTTGCACTTTCGGCGAGTATCATGCGTTGACACAACCAATGGTTTATACATACCGTTGTTGCGTTGTCGGCGCCTTGGGCCGGCGGTGGAGATGGTCTGGTGGGCGCAGCGCGGCGTGAGCCACTCAAAGGCACGAGACGACCGAGCCCCGCGGCCCGGCCGCCTGGGGCCGACCGGGCCGAACTCGCGTTGCAGATTGCCCGTCTCGCCGCCGAAATGCTGGATCTTGCCCGGCTCGGAGACTTCAAGACGCTCGCCTATCTGGTCGACATGGCGCGCATGGAGGCCGACGAGCAGGCGCGCGTGCTGCGCCGCCGGCCGGCGCGGGCGCGCCCTAGCGCAGGCTGATGCGCCCGGCCGGGTCGCGATGCAGTCGCCCGGCGAGGTCGAGTTCCAGGAGAGCGACGCGCACCGCGGCCACCGGCAGGCCGGAGGCACGGACAACGTCGTCGAGGGTGACGGGGACCGGGCCAAGCAGCGACAGGATGTGGGTGCGGCCGTCATCACCGGGATCGGCGCCGTCCATGGCCTCCTCCTCTTCTTCGAGGGCATCGTCCGGCGGTGTTCGCGTCAGGATTGGCTGGATCACCGCGAGGATGTCATCGACCTCGCAGACCAGTGTCGCGCCTTGTTTCAACAGCCGGTTGGTGCCGCCGGCGCGCGGATCAAGCGGCGAGCCGGGCACGGCGAAGACCTCGCGGTTCTCGTCCAGTGCCATCCGCGCCGTGATCAGCGAGCCGGACTTCTCGGCCGCCTCGACCACGACCACCCCCAGCGACAGGCCAGCGATGATGCGGTTGCGGCGGGGGAAGTCGCGGGCCCGCGGCTCGTGGCCCATGGGCATCTCGCTGATCGCGGCGCCGGCCGGGAGCAACCGGTCGAGCAGCGGTTCGTTCTCGGGGGGATAAATGTGGTCGTGGCCTCCGGCGAGGGCGGCGACGGTGCCGGTCGCGGCCGAGGCCTCGTGGGCGGCAGCGTCGATGCCCCGGGCGAGCCCCGAGACGACGGTCATCCCTGCCTCGCCGAGGCCGCGGGCGAGGATAGCCGCCATCTTGATGCCGGCAATGGAGGCGTTGCGCGAACCGACGATGGCGACCATCGGCCGCTGCAGGCAGGCAAGGTCGCCCCGCAGCGCCACCAGCGGCGGCGCCGAGGCGGTGCGCCGCAACCGGTCCGGATAGTCGCGCTCGCCGAGGGCGACGAATTTGACGCCGAAGGCCGCCGCGCGCTCCATCTCGCGTTCGGCTTCGGCCAGGGTCGCGATGCGGATGGAGCGGCTGCCGCCGCGCTGGGCAAGGTCCGGCAAGGCATCGAGGGCAGCGGCGGCACTGCCGTAGAGATTCAGGAGTTCGCGGAAGGTGCGCGGTCCCACATTGTCTGAGCGGGAAAGGCGCAGCCAGTCGAGGCGCTGGCGGTCCGTCAGGCGGATCGCCGCAGTGGGGCGGGCGAAGAGATCGTCGCCCCCGTTGCTCATGCAGGCGGCGCCGCGCTCTTCTCCCCGATCCGGCTCTCGGTGCCGGCGAGAAGCTTGGCAATGTTCTGATGGTGCTTGGCGATGAGGAGGGCGACAAGGCCGGCGAAGACGATCACCGTTGGCCAGCCACGGCCCATCAGCAGCAGCACGACCGGCGTCGCAGCGCTCGCCACCAGGGCGGCCAGCGAGGAGTAGCGGAAGGCGAAGGCGACGGCGAGCCACAGCCCTGCGAAGACGAGAAAGGCGGGCCAGTGCACCGCCAGCAGCACGCCGAGGAAGGTGGCAACGCCCTTGCCGCCCTTGAAGCCGAGCCAGACCGGGAAGACGTGGCCGATGAAGGCGCCGATGCCGGCGGCGAGCGCGGCGACCGGGCCGAACCAGGCGGCCAGCAACACGGCGACCGTGCCCTTGAGGCCGTCGAGGAGAAGGGTCGCCGCCGCGAGCTTCTTGTTGCCGGTGCGCAGCACGTTGGTCGCGCCGATATTGCCGGAGCCAATGGCGCGGATGTCGCCGAGCCCGGCGCTGCGGGTCAGCACCAGACCGAAGGGGATCGACCCCAGCAGGTAACCGAGGGCGAGGGCGCCGATGAGGACGGGCAGGGCCGTGTCGAGCATGGGGACGTCACCGCGTATCGGCCGTCACGCTAGCAAAAGTCAGCGCGCAAAGGCCATGGGTTGCAGCCGGAAATTGCATCCGCCATCACGCGGACAGCGAAAAGACCTTGCGTCCCGCGACAAAGGTGGCAGCGACCCGGCCGGTCAGCCGCGCCTCGTCGAAGGGCGAGTTCTTGCACTTGGAGCGCAGGGTGTCGCGGTTGAGGACCCAGGGCTCGTCGATATCGACGAGGACGAGGTCGGCCGGTTCGCCCACAGCCAGCGAGCCGCCGGGCAGGCCAAGCAGGGCCGCGGGCGCGGTCGAGAGCGCACGAAACAGCGCGTGAAGAGGCACGAGGCCGGCATGGACGAGGCGAAGGGCCGCCGGCAGCATGGTCTCGACGCCGACAGCGCCGGGATAGGCCTCGGCGAAGGGCAGTCGCTTGGTCTCGACGTCCTGGGGATCGTGATCGGAGACGACCACGTCGATCGTGCCGTCGGCGACGGCATCGGCGAGGGCCAGGCGGTCATCCTCGGTGCGCAGCGGCGGCGTCACCTTGCAGAAGGTGCGATAGCTGCCGATGTCGTTCTCGTTGAGGGTCAGGTGGTTGATCGTCACCGCCGCGGTGACCGGCAGGCCTTCGGTCTTCGCCCGGGCGATGATGGCGAGGGAGTCGCGGCAGGTGATGGATGCGGCGTGGTAGCGCGCGCCGGTGAGTTTCACCAGGCGGATGTCGCGCTCAAGCATGATGGTCTCGGCCTCGACCGGAATGCCGCCAAGCCCGAGGCGCGAGGCGAACTCGCCCTCGTTCATCACGCCCTCGCCGACGAGGGCAGGGTCCTCGGTGTGGTGGACGATGAGGGCGTCGAAATCGCGCGCATAGGTCATGGCGCGGCGCATGACGAGGGCGTCTGTGACGGAACGGGCGCCGTCGGTGAAGGCGACCGCGCCGGCCTCCTGCAAGAGGCCGAACTCCGTCATCTCGCGCCCGGCGAGCTTCTTGGTGATGGCCGCCATGGGATGGACATGGACGATGCCGGTGTCACGGGCGCGGCGGAGCAGGAAGTCGACAATGGCGGGGTCGTCGATGACCGGGTCGGTCGCCGGCTGGCAGACGATGGTGGTGACGCCGCCGGCCGCCGCCGCGGCCGTGGCGGAGGCGATGGTCTCGCGGTACTCGTAGCCGGGCTCGCCGACGAAGCAGCGCATGTCGACGAGGCCCGGCGCCAGCACCTTGCCGCCGCAGGCCATGACCTCGACATCGGGGCCGATGCTGGACGGCGTGAGCTGCGGGCCGGCATCGGCGATGATGCCGTCACGGATCAGCAGCCCGCCGCGGGTCTCGGTGCCGGCGGCCGGATCGACGAGCAGGGCGTCGGCGAGAAGGAGAGGGCGCGGGCTCGTGGTCATCGTGGCCCTCACGCGTTTGGCAGGTTGCGGGCGAGCGCTTCGAGCACCGCCATGCGCACGGCGACACCCATCTCGACCTGCTCGCGGATGAGCGACTGGGCGCCATCCGCCACCGCCGTCGAGATCTCGACGCCGCGGTTCATGGGACCTGGATGCATGACCAGCGCGTCGGGCTTGGCATAGCGGAGCTTGGTCTCGTCGAGGCCGAAATAGTGGAAATACTCCTGCACCGAGGGCACGAAGGAGCCGTTCATGCGCTCGCGTTGCAGGCGCAGCATCATGACGATATCCGCGTCGCGCAGGCCTTCCTTCATGTCGCGGAAGACCTCGACGCCGAGGCGCTCGGCGGCGGCGGGCAGGAGCGTCGAGGGGCCGATGGCGCGCACCCGCGCCTGCATCTGGTTGAGCAGGATGATGTTGGAGCGGGCAACGCGCGAATGCAGGATGTCGCCGCAGATGGCGACCGTCAGGCGCTCGATGCGGCCCTTGTTGCGGCGGATTGTCAGCGCGTCGAGCAGCGCCTGGGTGGGGTGCTCATGGGTGCCGTCGCCGGCATTGACGACGGAGCAGTCGACCTTCTTCGACAGGAGTTCCACCGCGCCGGAGGCGGCGTGGCGCATGATCAGGATGTCCGGATGCATGGCGTTGAGGGTGAGCGCCGTATCGATCAGCGTCTCGCCCTTCTTGATGGAGGACTGGGCCACCGACATGTTCATGACGTCGGCGCCGAGGCGCTTGCCGGCGAGCTCGAACGAGGACTGGGTCCGGGTCGAGGACTCGAAGAAAAGATTGATCTGGGTGCGGCCGCGCAAGCTGGTGCGCTTCTTCTCGATCTGCCGGTTGAGGGTGACGAATTCCTCGGCGAGATCGAGAAGACCGGTGATTTCCTGGGGGGAAAGCCCCTCGATCCCGAGCAGGTGCCGGCGCTTCAGCACGAAGGACGAAGGGTCTTGCGTCATAAGCCCCGGGCTTTAAGCGGAGTCGGACGACCCCGCAAGCCTCGCCTCACTCCGCGGCGTCCTGTTTCCCCAGGCGCTTGTCGAGATAGTTGCCGACAACCTCCATCAGCGGGTCGATGGCGTTCTCGAAGAAGTGGTTCGCGCCGGGCACGACCTGCTGCTCGATGACGATGCCCTTCTGGGTCTTCAGCTTCTCGACGAGGCCCTGGACCGAGGTCAGCGGCACCACCGCGTCCTTGTCGCCATGGACGATGAGGCCGGAGGACGGGCAGGGGGCGAGGAAGGAGAAGTCGTAGAGGTTGGCCGGCGGGGCGATGGAGATGAAGCCCTCGACCTCCGGACGGCGCATCAGCAGCTGCATGCCGATCCAGGCGCCGAAGGAAAAGCCGGCGATCCAGCAGGTGCGGGCCTCGGGGTTGATGGCCTGGGCATAGTCCAGCGCCGCCGCGGCGTCGGAGAGTTCGCCAACGCCATGGTCGAAGGCGCCCTGGCTGCGGCCGACACCGCGGAAATTGAAGCGCAGCACCGAGAAGCCGCGGTTCACGAACTGATAGTAGCAGTTGTAGACGATCTGGTTGTTCATCGTCCCGCCGAACTGCGGGTGCGGATGAAGAACGATGCCGATGGGGGCGGAGCGGACCTTGGCGGGATGATATCGACCCTCGATCCGGCCTGCCGGACCGTTGAAGATGACTTCAGGCATCGGAAATCCTCGTCATGGCCCCCTTCACGACATCAAACTTGACGGCAAAAAGTCACTTTGATGATGGTGCCGACCTTGACAGGGCGGCGAGGCGGCTCTAGCTTTTAGAATTATTCTAAACGTGCTTGCCGGACCCGCAGCGGGACGGCGAAAGCGACGTCGGGCCGCGCCTATAGCACGAACCCGGCTTGCGATGCCAAGACTTTCCGACAGGGCCAATTTCCCCGATGACCCGCGTCTACCTCGATCATAATGCTACGATGCCGCTTCGCCCGGAAGCGCGCGCGGCTATGGTCGCGGCGATGACGACGGGGGGCAACGCCTCCGCCGTCCATGCCGAGGGTCGGGCGGCCCGGCGCATGATCGAAGAGGCGCGTCAGTCGGTCGCGGACCTTGTCGGCGGCGATCCGCGCTGCGTGACCTTCACCTCCGGCGGCAGCGAGGCGGCGGCGACCCTTCTGGCACCGGATTTTGCGGGCGTCACGGGGAAGGGTCCCTTTGCCCGCCTCATTGTCTCGGCGATCGAACATTCCTGCGTGCTCGCCGGTGGCCGTTTCGTGCCCGAGGCGGTGAGCCTCTGCCCGGCGACAGCCGAAGGCGTGATCGACCTTGCCCGCCTCGACGTGCTCCTCGCCGGGGGCGGGCCGGCGCTGGTGGCCGTCATGGCGGCGAACAACGAGACCGGCGTCATCCAGCCGGTCGCTGCGGTTGCGGCGCTCTGCCGGGCCCATGGCGCGGCGCTGGTGGTCGATGCGGTCCAGGCTCTCGGCAAGCTGCCGCTCTCCATGGCGGACCTTGGCTGCGACGCGCTTTTCGTCTCCGCCCACAAGATCGGCGGTCCCGCTGGTGTCGGCGCCATCATCACGGCCTCCGAGGCCGTGAGCTTCCCGCCACTGGTGCGGGGCGGCGGCCAGGAGGGTCGGCGGCGCGCCGGAACCGAGAACCTTGCGGGCATTGCCAGCTTCGGCGCCGCCGCGAGGGCGGTTGCGGCGGAAGCCGGGGAGGGCGCTCGCCTCGCCGCCTTGCGCGACCGGCTCGAGGCGGGCCTTGCCGCCCTTGTGCCCGATATCCGGGTCGTCGCCGCAGGCCTCGACCGATTGCCGAATACCAGCCTGACCCTGCATCCCGGCCGCGAGGGCGAGACGCTGACCATTGCGCTCGATCTTGCCGGCATCGCCGTGTCAACCGGCTCGGCCTGTTCCTCCGGCAAGGTGGCGCCGAGCCATGTGCTCGCGGCAATGGGCATTTCGCCGCGCGAGGCGCGTTCGGCCTTGCGCATCAGCCTCGGCTGGACCACGACGTCCGCCGAGATCGATCAGTTCCTGGCGGCCTATGCCGCCCATGTGAAGACCGGGGCGGCGCGCGCCGCCTGACCCCAACCAACCTGCGGCCCTTGAAGCCGCGAGGACGAGGAGAAGAGGATGCCTGCGGTTCAGGAGACCGTCGATCAGGTCAAAGCGATCGACGTCGACCAGTACAAGTACGGCTTCAGCACCGATATCGAGATGGAGCTGGCGCCCAAGGGGCTGTCCGAGGACATCGTCCGCTACATCTCGGCGCGCAAGAACGAGCCCGCCTGGATGCTGGAATGGCGTCTCGACGCCTATCGGCGCTGGCTGACCATGCGCGAGCCGGACTGGGCGCGGGTCGACTATCCGCAGATCGACTTCCAGGACATGTATTATTACGCCGCGCCGAAATCGAACCCGGCGCCGAACTCTCTCGACGAGATCGATCCGGCGATCCTGGAGACCTACAAGAAGCTCGGCATCCCGCTGCGCGAGCAGGAGATCCTCGCCGGCATCGCGCCGGAGAAGCGGATCGCCGTCGACGCGGTCTTCGATTCCGTGTCGGTGGTGACCACCTTCAAGGAGGAGCTGCGCAAGTCGGGCGTCATCTTCTGCTCGATCTCCGAGGCGCTGCACGAGCACCCCGAGCTGGTGAAGCAGTATATCGGCTCGGTCGTCCCGACGACGGACAACTTCTACGCGACGCTCAATGCCGCCGTCTTCTCGGATGGTTCGTTCGTCTACATTCCGCCGGGCGTGCGCTGCCCGATGGAGCTGTCGACCTATTTCCGCATCAACGAGCAGAAGACCGGCCAGTTCGAGCGGACGCTGATCATCGCCGACAAGGGCTCCTATGTGAGCTACCTTGAGGGCTGCACCGCGCCGATGCGCGACGAGAACCAGCTCCACGCCGCCGTGGTCGAGCTCGTCGCCCTCGACGACGCGGAGATCAAGTACTCGACGGTGCAGAACTGGTACCCCGGCGATTCCGAGGGCAAGGGCGGCATCTACAACTTCGTGACAAAGCGCGGCGACTGCCGCGGCGCGCGCTCGAAGATTTCCTGGACGCAGGTCGAGACCGGTTCGGCCATCACCTGGAAATATCCGAGCTGCATCCTGCGCGGCGACGAGAGCCAGGGCGAGTTCTACTCGATCGCCGTGTCAAACGGCGCGCAGCAGGTCGATTCCGGCACCAAGATGATCCATCTGGGCAAGAACACCCGCTCGCGCATCATCTCGAAGGGCATCTCGGCCGGTCGCTCGCAGAACACCTATCGCGGCCTCGTCTCGGCCCATCGCCGGGCGACGAATGCCAAGAACTTCACCAACTGCGACTCGCTGCTCATCGGCGACAAGTGCGGCGCGCACACCGTGCCCTATATCGAGAGCAAGACGGCCTCGGCGGTCTTCGAGCACGAGGCCACCACCTCGAAGGTGTCCGAGGACCAGATGTTCTACTGCATGCAGCGCGGGCTGACGCAGGAAGAGGCCATCGCCCTCATCGTCAACGGCTTCGTCAAGGACGTCCTCCAGCAGCTCCCGATGGAGTTCATGGTGGAGGCCCAGAAGCTGATCGCGATCTCGCTGGAAGGCTCGGTCGGCTGATCGGCCGGCCCCTTACCCCCTTATTCCGCCGCGCCCGGCGCGGCCCCTGACCCTTTAGGACCACACGTCATGTCCCTGCTCAAGATCAAGAACCTCACCGCCAAGCTCGCCGACGAGGACAAGCAGATCCTCAATGGCCTGAACCTCACCGTCGAGAAGGGGCAGGTCGCCGCCATCATGGGTCCGAACGGCTCGGGCAAGTCGACGCTGTCCTATGTCCTCGCCGGTCGCGAGGACTATGAGGTCACCGGCGGCGAGGCGCTGCTGGACGGCGAGAACATCCTGGAGCTGGCCGCCGACGAGCGCGCCGCCAAGGGCCTGTTCCTCGCCTTCCAGTATCCGATCGAGATCCCCGGCGTCGGCCAGATGACCTTCCTCAAGGCGGCCATCAACGCCCAGCGCAAGAAGAACGGCCTCGACGAGATCTCGACGCCGGAGTTCATCAAGCTGGTCAACGGCAAGGCCAAGGAGCTCGGCATCTCGCCGGACATGCTGAAGCGCTCGGTCAATGTCGGCTTCTCGGGCGGTGAGAAGAAGCGCAACGAGATCCTGCAGATGGCGCTGCTCCAGCCGAAGGTCGCCATCCTCGACGAGACCGATTCCGGCCTCGACATCGACGCGCTGAAGATCGTCGCCGACGGCGTCAACGCCATGCGCTCGCCGGACCGCTCCTTCGTCGTCATCACGCACTATCAGCGCCTGCTCGACTACATCAAGCCGGACGTGGTCCATGTCCTGTCGGGCGGTCGTATCATCACCACTGGCGGCCCGGAGCTCGCCCTTGAGCTCGAGGCCAAGGGCTATGCCGACATCGTCGGCAAGGCCGCGTGAGGCCAATATGAACGCCGTGACCCCTATCCGAACCCCGGCCGAACAGGCGCTGATCGGCGCCTTCGGCGCATTGCGTGATGCCGGCCCCGCTGCGGCGGCGCTGGAGAGCCTGCGCGTCGACGGGTTCGCCCGCTTCGAGGCGACCGGCCTGCCGCATCGCCGCGTCGAGGCCTGGAAGTACACCGACCTGCGCACGATGATGCGCGAGGCGAAGCCGCTGGCGGGCGCACCCGACGCATCGGCCCTGCTCGCGGCGAAGGTTGCCGTCGGCCGCCTGCCGCGCGTCGGCGGCAGCCGCATCGTTCTCATCGACGGCCATCACGCTCCCGACCTCGCCGATGGCGGCCCGCTGCCCGAGGGCGTCAGCGTCTCCGGCCTTGCCGAGGCGCTGGTGCGTCGGCCTGAGTTGCAGGCGCTGCTCGCCGGCCAGCCGGCGACGCGCGAGAACACCGCCTTCGCGCTCAACAACGCCTTCCTCACCGATGGCCTGCTGATCGAGATCGCGCCGGGCACCGCCGTGAGCCATGCGCTCGACCTCGTCTTCCTGACCTCGGATGGTGCGGCGAAGCTGACCAATGCCCGCGTCGTGGTGATCGTCGGCGCCGGCGCCACCGCCGGTCTCGTCGAGACCCATCTTGGCCCGGCCGGCACGGACTACCAGAAAAACGTCGTCGTGCAGGCGATCATCCGCGATGGTGCGCGGCTTGAGCACGGCCGCCGCCAGCTCGAGGGCTCCGAGGCGCTGCACCTCTCCACGCTGGAGGCGGAGATCGGCGCCGAGGCGCATTTCGACACGCTGACCCTGACCTCGGGTGCGGCCGTCGCCCGCAACCAGCTCTTCGTGCGCTTCTCAGGCGAGAATGCCCGCGCCACGTTGCGCGGCGTCTCCCTGCTCAAGGGCCGGCAGCATGCCGACACGACGCTGGTCATGGATCATGCCGTGCCGAACTGCGAGAGCCGCGAGACCTTCAAGCATGTGCTCGACGGCGAGGCCCATGGCGTGTTCCAGGGCAAGATCATCGTCCAGCCCATCGCGCAGAAGACCGATGGCCGGATGATGAGCCAGACCATCATGCTGGCCGAGGGGCCGGCGATGGACAACAAGCCGGAGCTTGAGATCTTCGCCGATGACGTGGCCTGCGCCCATGGCTGCACCTGCGGCGAGCTCGACGAAGACCTGATGTTCTACCTGAAGGCCCGTGGCATCCCGTCTCAGGAAGCCGAGGCGCTGCTGGTCGAGGCCTTCGCGCGCGAGGCGATCGAGGATTTCGGCGACGAGGGGCTCGGCGAGGCGGTCGAGGAGCTGCGTGCGGCCCTCTTGGCCTCGGTCACCGACTGGATGCTGGCGAGGACCTGAGCATGAGCCCCGAGACCAGCCCGGTGGTCGGCACACATCCGGCGGTTGCCGGCGGCGGCTACGACGTCGGCCTGATCCGCAAGGACTTCCCGGCGCTGAGCCTGAAGCCCTATGGCAAGGACCTGGTCTTTCTCGACAATGCCGCCTCGGCGCAGAAGCCGCGGCAGGTGATCGACCGGATCACCCGGGCCTATGAGAGCGAATACGCCAACGTCCATCGCGGCCTGCACTACCTCGCCAATGCCGCCACCGAGGCCTATGAGGCGTCGCGCGAGAGTGTGCGCGCCTTCCTCAACGCGCCCTCGGTCGACGAGATCATCTTCACCCGCAATGCGTCGGAGGCGATCAACCTCGCGGCGGCCTCGTTCGGCGGGCTGGTGATCGGGGAGGGCGACGAGATCGTGCTCTCGATCATGGAGCACCACTCGAACATCGTGCCGTGGCATTTCCACCGCGAGCGGCGCGGGGCGAAGCTCGTCTGGGCGCCGATCGACGAGGACGGCAATTTCCTCATCGAGGAGTTCGAGAAACTGCTCGGGCCCCGCGTGAAGATGGTGGCGCTGACCCACATGTCGAACGCGCTCGGCACTGTCGTGCCGATCAAGGAATGCATCCGGATGGCCCATGCACGGGGCATTCCGGTGCTGGTCGACGGGTCGCAGGCGGCCGTCCACATGGACGTGGACGTGCAGGACCTCGACGCGGACTTCTACGTTTTCACCGGCCACAAGGTCTATGGGCCGACCGGCATCGGCGTGCTCTACGGCAAGCGCGAGCACCTGGAGCGCATGCCGCCCTACAATGGCGGCGGCGAGATGATCTCGGTGGTGACCACCGAGGGCGTCACCTACAACGATCCGCCCCACCGTTTCGAGGCGGGTACCCCCGCCATCGTCCAGGCCATCGGCCTGGGAGCTGCGCTCGACTACATGCGCTCCATCGGCCGGCCCGCCATCCGGGCGCATGAGGACAGCCTCGTCCGCTATGCGCATGAGCGGCTCGGCGCCATCAACTCGCTACGGATCTTCGGTCATGCGCGGGACAAGGGCGCCATCGTCTCCTTCGAGATGAAGGGGGCCCATGCCCATGACGTCGCCACCGTGATCGACCGCTATGGTGTCGCGGTCCGCGCCGGCACCCATTGCGCCCAGCCCCTTCTCCAGCGATATGGTGTCACCTCCACCTGTCGCGCCTCCTTCGGCCTCTACAACACCACCGAAGAGGTCGACCGCCTTGCGGAAGCCCTTCTCAAGGCCCAATCTCTCTTCGGGTGAGGCGGTTCCGCCTCGCCCCCGATGCCACGGACCTTGAACCCGATGGACGAGCAACAGACCCTCAACACCACCGTCGGCGGCGACACCACCGCCATCCCGCCGGAGGAACTCGACCGCCTTACCGACGACATCGTCGCGGCCATGAAGTCGGTCTATGACCCCGAGATTCCCTCCGACATCTACGAGCTCGGACTGATCTACCGCGTCGACATCGACGATTCCCGCAAGGTCGCCATCGACATGACGCTGACCTCGCCTTCCTGTCCGTCGGCGGCCGAACTGCCGGGCATGGTGGAGAATGCGGTGGCGAGCGTGCCGGGGATTGCCGAGGTGAAGGTGAGCCTCACCTTCGATCCGCCCTGGGACCAGAGCCGCATGTCGGACGAGGCGCGCGTCGCCCTCAACATGTGGTGACCGGGTGCGGCGTGACGGGGCTTTAACCCCTTCGCCGCAATCTCTATATCTGTGACAGACGCTTTGGACGCCGGACCTTGAATCCGTGCGCTTTCGGAGAGGCAGATGCCCAAGATGCAGGCGATGCGGCTGACGGAAGCCGCGGCCGGTCGGGTGAAGGACCTGGTCCTCGCCTCCGGCAAGGACAGTTCCGGGCTTCGGGTTGGCGTGACCAAGGGCGGCTGCGCCGGCATGGAATACACGATGGAATTCGTGGACGAGCCCGGCAAGTTCGACGAGATCGTCGAGGATCGCGGCGTGCGTGTCTTCATCGACGCCAAGGCCGTGCTCTATCTGATCGGCACGGAGATGGACTACGTCACCGACAAGCTCTCGGCGCGCTTCGTCTTCAACAATCCCAACCAGACCTCGGCCTGCGGCTGCGGCGAGTCCATCGCCCTGACCCCGGCGCGTCCCGAGGCGCTCGGCACGGCCTGAGATGGGCGCCTTCGACCCGGATGTCCTGGTCGATCTTTTCGCGCCCTTCGCCCGGGTCTCCCTCCGGCGGATGTTCTCCGGCCATGGGATCTATCGTGACGGCGTGATCTTCGCTCTCGCCATCGGCGACGACCTGTTCCTGAAATCGGATGCGACCAGCGCCCCGCTCTATGACGCCGCGGGGGCGAAGCCCTTCACCTACGCGACGAAGCGCGGCGAGACGACTGTCGGCAGTTACCGGCGGATGCCGGAGACCTGTTTCGACGACGAGGATGAGTTGCGGCACTGGGCGGGGATCGCTTTCGCGGCGGGCCTGCGTGCCGCGGCGAAGCCGAAGACGACGCGTCGCCGGAAGGCGCTCACGCCACCTTGAGTTCGGCTTCCGGATCGGTCTCGCAGACCACGCGGTTGCGGCCGTTGCGCTTGGCCGCATAGAGGCAGCGGTCGGCCCGGTCGTAGAGGCTCGCCACGGTGTCGCCGGGCCGGAAGGTCGCGACCCCCAGCGAGATGGTGGTGCGGCCGAGATTCTCGTTGGTGGAGCGCTTGATGAGCTCCTTGGTCATGACGGCGCGGCGGATGTGCTCGGCGACCGTGACCGCGGCGCGCAGCGTGGTGTCGGGGAGGATGATGGCGAATTCCTCGCCGCCGTAGCGGCAGGCGAGATCCTGGCCCTTGACGTTCTGCTTCACCGAAAGGGCGACGAGGCGCAGCACCTGGTCGCCGGTGAGGTGACCGAACGTGTCGTTGAACTTCTTGAAATGGTCGATGTCGCTGACCAGCAGGCTCAGTGGTGTCTCAGCCTTGTTGGCGAGCGCCACGGCCTTGGCGATGGACTGGTCGTAATACTTGCGGTTGCCGAGCGAGGTGAGGGGATCGGTGAGCGATTCCGTCCGCACCGCGTCGAGGTTCTCCTGCAGCAGCTTGATCTCGCTGCGGGAGGCCTTGAGGCGCTGCTCCAGCGCCTTGTTGTTCGCCTCGATCTCTCGCGTCGAGCGGACGAGGTTCTCGATGATGGTCCTGACGCCTTCGGGCGAGCCCATGGAAGCCAGGCGCGCCGAGGCGCCGGCGAGGTCGTTGCCATAGGCATTGGCCTGGCCGGCGGCCGAATCGATCATCGTCATCACATGCTCGATCTCGTCGAGCACGCGGCTGCCCACGACGTCGATCTTCTCGCCCATCCGCGTCTGGGAGAGATAGTTCTCGAAGATGCTATCGAGGTGATCCTGGGTGATGCTGCCGTTCTGCGACAGGACCGCATTGACCGCGTCCGAAAGCTCGGTGTGATAGCCGGACGCGTAGCAGTACCAGACCTCATAGTTCCGCGGGATCGCGGTCAGTCCACGTCCCTTGATCTGCGAGAAGGCCAGATCGCCGAAGGCGTAGCTGCGTTCGATGTCGTCGCGGTTGTCCATCGGGTCGCCGATCCTGGGCGTTTGGCAGCGCGGCCGAGAAGGCCGCGCGTGTCAGTCGTCCGGAGGCTAGACCGTTAATGCTTTATGCCGCGTAAAAATCCGACATGACGTAACGTCATTTCGCGCGATAGGTGACAGGTCGCAGCAGGAACTGCGGGAGGTGGGACATGTCCGCCTCCTCGTGGACCGGAGGCCGGCCTGCCGGGCGCTCTGCGCCGCGTGCGCGCGGGGCCTCGGGCGGACGGGCAGGGCGCTCGGCGCGGGGAACGGGATCACGCGATTCGCGAGGCTCGCGGACCTCGCGCGGTTCCCGGGCTTCACGGGGCTCGCGCGCTTCGCGCGGCTCGGAACGATCGCCACGGCCCTTTCGGCCGCCGCGCTCCTCACGGCCCCGGTCCTCACGGCCTTCGCGTCCACCGCGGCCAGAGCGTTCGCCGCGGCCACCGCCGGCGCGTCGTTCCCGGCGGGCCTCGCTGGTCTCCTCCTCGGTGACCGGGTCGGAGCCCCACTCGATCGGCTGGCCGATCAGCTTCTCGATGGCGCTGACGAGCTTGCCGTCCTCGGGAGTCACGATGGTGATGGCGGTACCGAGGCGTCCGGCGCGGCCGGTGCGGCCGATGCGATGGACATAGTCTTCCGCATGATGCGGGGTGTCGTAGTTGAAGACGTGGCTGACATCCGGGATGTCGAGGCCGCGGGCGGCGACGTCGGAGGCGACGAGTAGCTGGATGCGGCCGTCGCGGAAGGCGGCGAGAGCGGCGGTGCGCGCGCTCTGGTCCATGTCGCCATGCAGGGCGGCGACAGAGAACTCGTGCTTCTGGAGCGACTTGTACAGCGTCGCCACTTCGCTCTTGCGATTGCAGAAGATGATGGCGTTCTTCAGGTTCTCCGCGCCACGGACGAGGCCGCGGAGGGTCTCGCGCTTCTCGAAGTCCTTCTTGCCCGAGCGCACCAGGCGCTGGGTGATGGTGGTCGCCGTCGAATTCTGGCGGGCGACCTCTACCTTCACAGGGTTGTGGAGGAATTGCTCGGTGATCCGCTGGATCTCCGGCGGCATGGTCGCCGTGAAGAAGAGCGTCTGGCGGGTGAAGGGCACCATCTTGCAGATGCGCTCGATGTCCGGGATGAAGCCCATGTCGAGCATCCGGTCGGCCTCGTCGATGACGAGGAGTTCGACGCCGGTGAGCAGCAGGCGGCCACGCTCGAAATGGTCGAGCAGGCGGCCCGGCGTGGCGATGAGCACATCGACGCCGCGGGTCAGCTTGGCATCCTGGTCACCGAAGGAGACGCCGCCGATGAGCAGGGCGACGCTCAGCTTGTGGTTGACGCCGTACTTGACGAAGTTGTCCTCGACCTGGGCGGCCAGTTCGCGCGTCGGCTCGAGGATGAGCGTGCGCGGCATGCGGGCGCGGGCGCGGCCTTCCTCCAGCATGGTCAGCATCGGCAGGGTGAAGGCGGCGGTCTTGCCGGTGCCGGTCTGGGCGATGCCGAGGACGTCGCGGCGCGCCAGGACGTGGGGGATGGCCTGGGCCTGGATGGGAGTTGGCTCGGTATAGCCGGAAGCCGCCACGGCGGCTTGCACCTTGGCGCTCAGGCCGAGTTCGGAAAAGGGCATGGAACGGGAGTGTCCTTGTTGGCTGGTGGGGTCTTGCGACTTGTCTCGAGGCGTTCGGCGCGAAGCGTCTTCGCGCATGACGGCCCCTAGAACCCACGAGGCCGAACGGACGAATGATCGAAGCGGGCGGCGGATTCCGGCCCGGGTCGATGCGCTGCAACATAGTCCCGATTGGCCGATTGTCAACGAAAGGGCCTTGTGTCAAACGCATGACGCGCATGGGATTGGCGGGATTCGGTGCGCATGGTGAAGGACACGACCATGCCGATCCCTGCCTCGCCGAACGTGCCCCCCGGCCTGCCGCTTGTCTTCGTTCCGGGCCTCAACTGCACCGCCGATCTCTTCGCGCCTCAAGTCGCCGCTTTCGGCCATTCTCACCCGATCACCATTGCCGATCACGCCAGCGACGACACGGTTTCCGCCATGGCCCGCCGGCTCCTGGCGGCTGCTCCGCCGCGCTTTGCCCTGGCGGGCCTTGCCCTCGGCAGCTACGTGGCGCTGGAAGTGATGCGCCTCGCGCCGCAGCGCGTCGACCGGCTGGCTCTGGTCGGTGCTCGCGCCAGCGCCGATCTGCCGGAGGAACGGGAGATCGTCGAGACGATGATCAAGATGGCGCAGATCGGGCGCTTCGATGATCTCCACCAGGCCTCGTGGTCGCGTCTCGTCCACATGGGGCGCCTTGGCGATGTGGCTCTTGAAGGGCTCGTCAGGTCCATGGCCGAAAAAACCGGGCCTGCGCGCTACATTCGCCAGCAACGCGCGTCCACGGCGCGGCCCGGATATGAACCACTGCTCTCCGGCATTCGCTGCCGGACCGTCGTCATCTGCGGCGACGACGATGCATTGTCGCCTCGCTTCATGTCGGAAGATCTGGCGGACGGGATCCGGGGGGCAGAACTGGTCTTCGTGCCGGAATGCGGCCATCTCTCGACCATCGAGCGCCCCGAAGCGGTGAATGCCGCCCTCGGCAGCTGGCTGGCGGCCTAGCGCAGCGCGCCGAACGTCACGTCGCCCGGTGGTCCGATCGTGAGCAGGTAGCGCCGCGACTGGCCTGAGCCGATGATGCGGCCGTCGATCAGCACGCGCGAACCCGCGCCATCCGGCTCGACCCGGTAATCCTCGATGCCGACGCGCCAGTCGAAAACCTCGGGGATCTCCTCGGTGGCGACGGTGCCGGTCCGGCCCGTCGCGGGGTCGATCACCGCGAGCCATTGCACGTAGAGACGCTGAGCGCCGTCGGGGGAGGGGGTGCGCAAAAGGACGATGCGCGTGCTGCCCTGCCGCTCGCCCGAGACCCATGCGCCGGTGGCGCGGACGAAGAGCACGTCGGGCGAGAGCGACGACAGGGCGCGGCCGGCATCCGACTGGGCGAGGGCGGGGGCGGCCAGCGCCGCCAGCAGCAGCGAGACGCTCGCGAACCGCCGGGTGACCGGCGCGAGGCGGCGCATCAGATGTCCAGCTCCTCGGCGAATTCCGCCCGCTCCTGGATGAAGGCGAAGCGCGGCTCGGCCTTTACGCCCATGAGCCGCTCGACGCTGTCGGAGGTCTCCGGGCGCTCCTCGGGCACGACCTGCACCCGGAGGAGGGTGCGGACCTTCTTGTCCATCGTCGTTTCCTTGAGCTGCTGCGGCATCATCTCGCCGAGGCCCTTGAAGCGGCCGATCTCGACCTTCTGGTTGCCCTTGAAGGCGGTGCGCAGGAGCTCGTCCTTGTGGGCGTCGTCGCGGGCATAGAGCGTCTTGCCGCCCTGGGTCAGGCGGTAGAGCGGCGGCACGGCGAGGTAGAGGTGGCCGTTGTCGATGAGCCGCGGCATCTGCCGGTAGAAGAAGGTGATGAGCAGGCTGGCGATATGGGCGCCGTCGACATCGGCATCGGTCATGACGATCACCCGCTCGTAGCGCAGGTCGTCATCGCGGTAGTGGGAGCCGGTGCCACAGCCGAGCGCCTGGATCAGGTCGGAGAGCTGCTGGTTCTGGGCAAGCTTGTCGCGTCCGGCCGAGGCGACGTTGAGGATCTTGCCACGCAGCGGCAGGATTGCCTGGGTCTGGCGGTCGCGGGCCTGCTTGGCCGAGCCGCCGGCCGAGTCGCCCTCGACGATGAAGAGTTCGGAGCCCGCGGCCGAGGTGTTGGAGCAGTCGGAGAGCTTGCCGGGCAGGCGGAGCTTGCGAACGGCGGTCTTGCGGCTGACGTCCTTCTCGGCGCGGCGGCGCAGGCGCTCCTCAGCGCGCTCCACCACCCATTCGAGCAGCCGGTTGGCCTGGTTCGGATTGCCGGCGAGCCAGTGGTCGAAGGGATCGCGGATGGCGTTCTCGACGATGCGCGAGGCTTCCGAGGTGGCCAGCTTGTCCTTGGTCTGGCCCTGGAATTCCGGCTCGCGGATGAAGACCGAGAGCATGACGCAGCAGCCGGCCAGCACGTCGTCGGCGGTGACCTGCGCGGCGCGCTTGTTGCCGGTGCGCTCGGCATGGTCCTTCAGGCCGCGCAGCAGGGCAAAGCGCAGGCCCTGCTCGTGGGTGCCGCCCTCGGGGGTCGGGATGGTGTTGCAGTAGGAGGAGACGAAACCGTCCTGGTCGCCGACCCAGCCGATGGCCCATTCGACCGAGCCGTGGCCCTGCTTGTCGAGTTTGCCGCCGAAAATGTCGGGATGGACGCGGGTCGCGCCCTCCAGCGTCGCGCCAAGATAGTCCTTGAGGCCGCCGGGAAAGCGCAGCACGGCCTTTTCCGGCGTATCGGTGCCCTTCACAAGCTCCGGGTCGCAGGTCCAGCGGATCTCCACGCCGCCGAAGAGATAGGCCTTGGAGCGCGCCATCTTGAACAGCCGCGCCGGCTTGAAGACATGCGTCTCCTTGAAGATCTCCGGATCGGGCGAGAAGCGCACCTTGGTGCCGCGGCGGTTGTTGATCCGGCCGAGCTCCTCGAGGCCCGTCTGCGGAATGCCGCGCGAGAAGCGCTGGCGATAGAGCATCTGGCCGCGCGCGACCTCGACCTCCAGCGAGACGGAGAGCGCGTTGACGACCGAGACGCCGACGCCGTGCAGGCCGCCCGATGTCTCGTAGACCTTGGAATCGAACTTGCCGCCCGCATGGAGCGTGCACATGATCACTTCGAGCGCCGACTTGCCGGGGAATTTCGGGTGCGGATCGACGGGAATGCCGCGACCGTTGTCGGTGACGGCGAGAGAGCCGTCGGCGAAGAGCTCGACCTCGATCCAGGTGGCGTGGCCGGCCACGGCCTCGTCCATGGAATTGTCGATGACCTCGGCGAAGAGGTGATGCAGCGCCTTCTCGTCGGTGCCGCCGATATACATGCCGGGGCGGCGGCGCACCGGCTCGAGGCCCTCGAGGACCTCGATGTCGGAGGCGGAATAGCCCTGCTCGCCGGGCGTGCCGGCGGCCTTCTGGCGCGCGGGTTCGGGCCGGGCGCGCGGAGCGGCCGCCTTGGGAGGCGTCTCCGCGGGGGCCTTCGGTCCTCCGAACAGGTCGCTGGAATTGTCCATCGTGGTGGAATCTCCCGGGCCGCAGGGCAGCCGCGAATCATTTTCGCCATCATGGCACAGGGCGCGGTGCGGGCGAACGGAACGGAAACGCCGCCGCACATTGCCCGATGCCGCAAGGGCATTCGGATGCCGCCACGCAGGGGAGACCTGCGCCCGGCGGAACGGCATTGATCTCCTCGCGTTCCTCGTCCGTAAAGGCAAGCCATGACAGGAACAAGCAGCGTGAGCATTTCCAGATCGGTCGGCGGCACCGTGGCTGTCTACGGGGCGTTCCTCGTGCTGTGCTTCGCCGTCGCGGCGACGGGCGGCATCGCCAATTCCTACGGTCTGACGGGCTGGTACCCGACGTTGGTGAAGCCCTCGTTCAATCCGCCCAACTGGCTCTTCGGCCCGGTCTGGACGGTGCTCTACATCATGATTGCCGTGTCCGGTGCGCGCCTCGTCCTGTCGCCGGCCGAAGACAAGGAGCCGGCCCTGGCGCTCTATGGCGCGCAGCTCGCCATCAACGCGGCATGGTCCTGGGTGTTCTTCTATGGTCAGGCGCTGGGAGCGGCGGCCATCGTCATCGTCGCCATGTGGCTCGCCATTCTCGGCACCATCATCTTCGCCTGGGGCAAGGATCGCGTGGCGTCGCTGCTGCTGATCCCCTATCTTGCCTGGGTGAGCTTCGCGACGGCGCTGAACATCGCCATCTGGCGCCTCAACAGCTGACGGAAAGGGCTGCCATGCCGATCAACCTGCTCGTACCTGTCGCCGTTGGAGCCGTGGCCATCGTCCTCGTCATGGGCCTCATCAACATGATGCGTGGCGGCAGCCCCAACACCTCGCAGAAGCTGATGCGCTGGCGCGTCGGGCTGCAATTCGTCGCCATTGTGGCGATCGTGATCACGATCTATGTTAAGGCGAACGGCGGCTGACCGCCGCCGGAACAGCGATCCATGGTCAAGCTCAACAAGATCTACACCAAGACCGGTGACGACGGCACGACCGGCCTCGCTGCAGGCCCGCGGCGGCTGAAGTCCGACCTGCGCGTCGAGGCCTATGGCTGCATCGACGAGGCCAATTCCGCCATCGGCATCGCCCGCCTGCACACGGCCGGCGACGCGGTGGTCGACGCCATGCTGATGCGCATCCAGAACGACATGTTCGATCTTGGCGCCGACCTCGCGACCCCCGACCTCGGCGAGGATCTCGGATACGAGCCGCTGCGCATCGTCCCGGCGCAGGTGAAGCGCATCGAGGCCGAGATCGACCAGCTCAATGCCGAGCTCGATCCGCTAAAGAGCTTCATCCTGCCCGGCGGCAGCCCGGCCTCCGCCTATCTCCACCTCGCGCGCACCATGTCCCGCCGCGCCGAGCGCATCATGGTCGACCTCGTCCGCCGTCCCGGCGAGGAGGTCTCTCGGCCGGCGCTGGAATATGTGAACCGCCTGTCGGACTTCCTGTTCGTTGCCGCGCGCTATCTCAACGACAAGGGCAAGGCGGACGTCCTCTGGGTGCCGGGCAAGAACCGGTAGGACCGTGGTGGTTCCGGTTCTGGCGACCGAGAGGCTTCTCCTGCGTCCACGCGACCATCGCGACATTGACGCCTTCGTCTCCATGGACAGCGACATAGATGTCCGACGGTACCTGCCGCCAGCTTTCCGCGACCATTTCGAGGCAGAGGCGTACCGTGCTCTGCTCCCTCAGCGGATGGCGATGGATTTCGGTCCAGGCCTCGGTCACTGGTCGATGGTCCTCGCCCAGGACCCTGACTTTTTCATCGGCACCGCACTGCTGATCCCGGTTGCAGGGGAAGGACCCGACATCGAGATCGGCTGGCGCCTGCGACGGACCTGCTGGGGGCAAGGCTACGCCACGGAGGCCGCGAAGAAAATCCTGGCCCATGCTGCTGGCGTGGTCCCTCCGGGTGATCTCGTCGCCCTGATCCATCCGGACAATGCCGCTTCCATTGGCGTTGCAGCCAAGATCGGCTTCGCGCGGGCAGGGGTCCGAGAGGCCTATGGAACGACGTTCGACCTCTATCGCCCCGGGCGCCAAGCGTCTTGACAGCGTCATGCGCCGATAGCATTTAGCGGCGCATGTTCAGCACCGCGATCAGCCGCCGACGCCGTATCCTCATCCCCCGATGAGCGCGTGCGGCCGTGTGCCTTGCTGATCGATCCGATCGCCGCGCTCCCAGCGCGGCTTTTTTGTATCCGACATCCTGATCTGACTTCTCGCACCCTGCGGAGACTGCCATGGCGACCAAGGCCAAAATCGCGATCCTCGGCGCGTCCGGTTATACCGGCGCCGATGCCGTCCGCCTCGCCGCGCGCCATCCGCATGTCGAGATCACCGCCCTGACTGCCAACACCCATGCCGGCAAGGCCATGGCGGATGTCTTCCCGCATTTCTTCATGCTGGATCTGCCGAAGCTCGTCACCTGGGAGAGCGTCGACTGGAGCGGCCTCGATGCGGTGTTCTGCGGGTTGCCGCACGGCACGACGCAGGAGATCACCGCGGCGGTGCTGAAGGCCAATCCCAAGATCAAGATCCTCGACATGTCCGCCGATTTCCGGCTGCGCGACGGGGCGACCTATGCCGAGTGGTACGGCCACGAGCATCAGGCGCCGGAGCTGCAGAAGGAGGCGGTCTATGGCCTCACCGAGCTCTATCGCGACGATATCACCAAGGCCCGGCTCGTGGCCTGCCCGGGCTGCTACCCGACCGCGACGCTGCTCGCGCTGGTGCCTGTGGCCAAGGCCGGCCTCATCCACGCCGATGACATCATCGTCGATGCCAAGTCCGGCGTGACCGGTGCCGGCCGCGGCCTCAAGCAGAACACGCTGTTCTCGGAGGCCGGGGAGGGGCTGTCGCCCTATTCCATCGGCAAGCATCGCCATGCGCCCGAGATCGAGCAGGAGATCGGCGTCGCTGTCGGGGGCAAGGTCACCATCAACTTCACGCCCCACCTCATCCCGATGGCGCGCGGCGAGCTCTGCACCTCCTATGTGAAGCTGAACGGCGCCACCGCCGATGACCTGCGCCAGGCGCTCGCCGATGCCTACAAGGACGAGCCCTTCGTCCATGTGGCGCCGAAGGGCGTGGTGCCGCAGACGCAGAACGTGCGTGGCTCGAACTATGTGCAGATCGGCGTCTTCCCCGACCGGATCCCCGGCCGGGCCATCATCATCTCGACGCTGGACAACCTGGTGAAGGGCTCCGCCGGACAGGCGCTGCAGAACATGAACCTCGTCCTCGGCTTCCCCGAGACGATGGGGCTCGAGCAGATCGCGCTGTTCCCGTAAGCGGACAGGGCCGGCGCTGCCGCCGGCCCGGTTTCATCAGGGCATCATCAGCCGGGCGAACTTGGCGCGCTGGACGTCATTCCAGGGCGTCGAGCGGCCGGTGGTCTTGTCGACCTGCGCGGTTGTCGAGGACCCCGAGACGTGGCGCACGCCGTCGACGAAGACCGCCTGGTCGAAGGTCAGCGAGGACGACCCGACCTTGCGGATGCCTGAGACGATCTGCACGGAGCCGGGATAGAGGATCTCCCGGTGGAACTCGATCTCGACATGGACGAGCGAGATGCCGCGCCCTTCGGCGGTCAGCCGGATGCCCTCGCGGTCGAAGAACTCGGTGCGGCCGATCTCCAGATAGGTGCCGATGACGGCGTTGTTGACGTGGTTGTTGGGGTCGAGGTCGCCGTAGCGGACGGGATGCACGGTGAGGAACGGATAGGCAGCGAGCGAAGGCCGCTCGTCGACGGGAATACGCACTGTCAGTCCTTCACTTTCACATAGCGCCCGGGCGCTTCCTCGATGGGGGGATGGGCATTGGAGCCGAGGCGGCGGGCGGGAACCTCGTTGCCGTCATGGCGCCTGATCCATTCGCGCCAGTGCGGCCACCAGGAGCCGGGATGTTCCTCGGCCTTCGCCACCCAGTCCTCGAAGGCCCCTTCAGGGCGCCCGCCGGTCCAGAACTGGTATTTCTTCTTCTCAGGCGGATTGACCACGCCGGCGATGTGGCCGGAGCCGGCCATCACATAATCCACCGGCCCACCAAAGCACTGGGAGCCGACGAAGACCGAGCGCGCCGGGGCGATGTGGTCCTCTCGGGCGGCGAGATTGTAGACCGGTACCTTCACCGTCTTCAGGTCAAGCGTCTCGCCGGCCACCACCATGCGGCCCTGGGAGAGGTCGTTCTGCAGGTAGCAGTGGCGCAGGTAGAAGGAGTGGTTCGCCGCCGGCATGCGCGGGGAATCGGCGTTCCAGAAGAGCAGGTCGAAGGGCATGGGCTGCTTGCCCTTCATGTAATTGTTGACGAAATAGCTCCAGATCAGGTCGTTCGAGCGCAGCATGTTGAAGGCGTTGGCCATCTGTTTGCCCTCAAGATAGCCCGTTTGCGCCATGCGCTTCTCGAGTGTCTGGATCTGCTCCTCGTCGACGAAGACCTTGAGGTCGCCGGCATAGGTGAAGTCGACCTGCGTGGTGAAGAAGGTGGCGGTCTCGACCATGTCGATGTCGCGCGCGGCCATGTAGGCGAGGGCGACGGCGAGCAGCGTGCCGCCGACGCAATAACCGATGGCATGGACCTTCGGCTCGCCGGTGATCTCGCCGGCCACCCGGAAGGCGGCCAGCGGGCCCTCCAGCATGTAGTCGTCGAAGCTCTTGTGGGCGTGGCGCTGGTCCGGGTTGACCCATGAGACCACGAAGACCGTGAGGCCCTGCGACACCGCCCAGCGGATGAAGCTTTTCTCCTGGGTCAGGTCGAGGATGTAGAACTTGTTGATCCAGGGCGGCACGATGACGAGCGGGATCTTGCCGACGCTCGGCGTCGTCGGCTCGTACTGGATGAGCTGGATCAGGTCGTTCTCGAAGACCACCTTGCCGGGGGTCATGGCGAGGTTCACGCCCAGGGCGAACTGGCTGTCGTCGGACTGGCGGATCTTCAGGTCGCCACCGCCGCGCTCGATGTCCTCGGCGAACATCTTCATGCCGCGTACGAGGTTCTCGGCATTGGACGAGATCGTCTCGCGCAGCAGTTCGGGGTTGGTGACGACGAAATTGGAGGGCGAGAGCGCATTGGCGATCTGCTTGGCGTAGAAGGCCGCCTTGTGCTTGAGGTGCGCGTCGAGCTCGGCCTCGGTGACGAACTTCTCGGCGAGCCCGGTGGTCACCAGGTAGAACTGCTTGAGGAAGTCGAAGAAGGGGTTCTTCTCCCACTGGGGGTCCCTGAAGCGCGGGTCGCGCGGGTCGGGTTTTGCCGCTGGCTCCACGGCCTCGCCAGCCATGGACTTCAGCGACTTCGACCACAGGTCCATGTAGCGCGTGGCGATCTCGGTCTGCGCCGTCATGGCGCGCGCTGGATCCTTCAGCCAGAACTCCGCGACATGGCCAAGCGTCTTGGCGATATCGGCGACGCCATCGGGCGAATCCGTCGGGTGTTCACCGGTCTCGCGGGGTTTGAGATAGGCGGCGACGGCTTTGCCGCCGAGCTCGACCATGCGGGCGATGTTGCCGGCGAGCCGCTCAACGTCGAGGGCCTGGAGCTTGAACGGATCCTCGGATGTGGTGTCGGACGCGGGGGGTGTCTTCCCATCGGCGGGCTTGGGTTCGGCAGATTTGGCCTCGGCGGGTTTTGGCGCGGCGATTTTGGCCACGGGCGGGCTCAGGGCCGCCGGCGGAGGCGCGAGGGGGGCCGGCTTGGGGGCAGCCGGCGACGCGCGGTCTTCGGCGAGCTGGATGGAGAGCGGCGCGCGGGCAGGGGCCTTGGGCTTGCTGGTCGGGGACGGATTGGCTGACGCCACGACCCGAAGGACCGGCGGCTTTCCGGCCGCCGGCTTGGGCGGCGCGGCTTTCGGCGTGACGTCCTTGGCCTTGGCTTTTGCCGCCGGCTTGCTCGCGACCTTGGCAGGGGGCCTCGCCGCCGACTTGGCAGGGGGCGCGGCAGGGGACTTGGCTGTTGATTTGGCCAGGGGTTTGGCCGTCGATTTGGCCGGAGACGTGGCAGTTGTCTTGGCTGCGGACTTGGCAGTCGGCTTGGCCGCCGATTTCGCAGGTGGCTTGGCCGTCGTCTTGGCTGCGGCCTGCACGGCACTCTTGGCGGGACCTTTGGCAGATGTCTTGTCGGCGGCTTTCGCAGTCTCAGCAGCCTTCGGCACCACTTTCGGTGTCTCCGACACGGCTTTTCCACTGCCCTTTCGCGCCTTGGCGCGGGCCTTCGCGGCGGCCGGCTTGTCCGAATCGCGTGTCGCCATGACCGTTTCTCCGACCCTCGCCGTTTCGCCTTGACGAAATCGGTCCACTTTTTGATGAGAGCATATTAGGAAGGCGAAGCGGAGGCCGCCAAGCGAAAGATGTGTGGCCCCACCCGGAGACGGACATGGCATTCACGGAACTGGCAGTGATGGATCAGGCCAAGCGGCCGACCCGTGACCTTCCGCGCGCCCGGCGCCGGTTGCCCGCCGCGCTGGCGCTGGCCGCCGCGGCCCTGGTTCTCGCCGGCTGCCAGCACGGCAGCGACGGCTATCCCTCGCCCTACGGACCCTCGCGGGCGACACCGTTGCCGCCGGTTGCCGGTGGCGGCCTGTGGTCGCCGGCGCCGATCCGCACCACCGGCTATGGCGCCGCGACCCTCATCAACCGCCTGCCGCCGCCCCCGACCGTCGCACCGCCGCCGCGCTCTTCGGAGACGCCGGAGCTGCTCACCCCCGCCCAGGCGGCCGAGCGGCGCCGCCAGCTCGAAGCGGCCCGCGGTGGCGCAGCCTCCGCCATGGAGGAGCGCATCCGCGGCCAGGGCCGCGTGCGCGGTCCCGGCGCCGGCGTCCGCCCGGCCATCGACCCTGCCGAGCGCGGCAGCGAAGACTAGGACGAAAGAGGGGAGGTGGCCCCGACGCCTCCCGTTCCCTTGCCGTATTGCAATTTGATACGAGGCTGATCCCTTGCGGCAGGCCCGCCGCACGAGCGACGACGATGACCCAGAGCCAGTTCCACCGCATCCGCCGGCTGCCGCCCTACGTGTTCGAGCAGGTGAACAAGGTGAAGGCCGCCGCCCGCGCCAAGGGCGTCGACATCATCGACCTCGGCATGGGCAATCCCGACCTCCCGGCGCCTGACCACGTCATCGAGAAGCTGAAGGAGACGATCGGCAAGCCGCGCACCGATCGCTATTCCGCCTCCAAGGGCATTCCCGGCCTGCGCCGCGCCCAGGCCGCCTATTACGAGCGCCGTTTCGGCGTGAAGCTCGATCCGGACACCCAGGTGATCGCCACGCTGGGCTCTAAGGAGGGCTTCGCCAACATGGCCCAGGCGATCACCGCGCCCGGCGATGTCGTGCTCTGCCCCAATCCGAGCTACCCGATCCACGCCTTCGGCTTCCTGATGGCCGGCGGCGTCATCCGCTCGGTGCCGGCGACGGCGGACGAGGAATACTTCCGGGCCATGGAGCGCGCCATGCAGCACTCCATTCCCAAGCCCATCGCCGTCGTCACCTGCTATCCCTCCAATCCGACCGCCCAGGTCGCCGATCTCGACTTCTATGCCGAGCTCGTCCGCTTCGCGAAGAAGCACGACCTCATCGTCCTCTCCGATCTCGCCTATGCCGAGGTCTATTTCGACGAGGCGAAGCCGCCGCCGTCCATCCTGCAGGTGCCGGGCGCCTTTGACGTGGCGGTGGAATTCACCTCCATGTCCAAGACTTTCTCCATGGCCGGTTGGCGCATGGGCTTTGCGGTCGGCAACGAGCGGCTCTGTGCGGCGCTCGCCCGCGTGAAGAGCTATCTCGACTACGGCGCCTACACGCCGGTCCAGGTTGCCGCGACCGCCGCGCTGAACGGTCCGGACGACTGCATCCGCGAGATGCGCGCCACCTATCGCAAGCGCCGCGATGCGCTGATCGAGAGCTTCCGCAACTCCGGCTGGGATATTCCGGCTCCGGAGGCCTCGATGTTCGCCTGGGTGCCGATCCCGGAGCCGTTCAAGGCGCTGGGTTCGCTCGAATTCGCCAAGTTGCTGGTCGAAAAGGCCGAGGTCGCTGTGGCGCCGGGCATCGGCTTCGGCGAGCACGGCGACGACTATGTCCGCATCGCCGTGGTCGAGAACGAGCAGCGCATCCGCCAGGCGGCGCGCAACGTGAAGCGCTTCTTCGACGGCGCCGCCACGACGCTGCACAATGTCATCCCGATCGCAGCCGCCAGCCGCTGACACTGCACCTCGCGGACATCGCAACACTTGGAGAGCGCCATGCTGCGCATTGTCGTCGCCGGCGCCTCTGGTTGGGTTGGCCGTGAACTCATCAAGGCGGTCGCGGCCGCCCCGGACCTTGAGCTCGTCGGGGCGGCGGCCCGCTCCGCCGCCGGGCGCGATGCGGGGGAGGTGGCCGGTGGGCCGGCCCTTGGCATCACCGTCTCCGCCTCGCTCGCCGAGGCGCTGGCCGTGCCGAGCGACGTCGTCGTCGACTACACCAAGCCGCATGTGGTGAAGGGCCATGCCCTGGAGGCCCTCGCGAGCGGTCGCCACGTTGTCGTCGGGACGTCCGGTCTTGGCGCGGACGACTATGCCGAGATCGACGCCGCTGCGAAGGCGGCCGGGCGCGGCGTCATCGCCGCCGGCAACTTCTCCATCACCGCATCGCTGCTGAAGCGCTTCGCCACCATGGCGGCGCGCCACGTGCCCGACGTCGAGATCATCGACTACGCCTCGGCCAAGAAGCCCGACACCCCCTCAGGGACTGGGCGCGAGCTCGGCGAGATTCTCTCGAAGGTGCGCCTCGCGCCGACCTCCAAGCCTGTCGATGAACTCGGCGGCATCCGCGAGACCCGCGGCGGTTCGGTCAATGCCGGTGGCATCGCCGTGCAGGTCCATTCGGTGCGGATGCCGTCCTTCGTCCTGTCGGCAGAGGCGATCTTCGGCCTGCCGGACGAGCGGCTCACCATCCGCCACGATGCCGGGTCGTCCGCCGCTCCCTATGTCGGCGGAACCCTGCTTGCCGCCCGCAAGGTCGGCGAGATCACCGGCCTTGTCCGCGGGATCGACCACCTGCTGGACTGACGGCGGGATCGCCGCCGCGTCCGCCCGTCATGCCGCCGTGGCCGCTTCCGCGTCCTTGGTCTTCGCCTTCACCGGGATCAGCAGATAGCGCACGCCATTGGCTTCCGCCTGCGGAAACCGGCCGGCGCGGATGTTGACCTGGATCGAGGGCAGCAGAAGGCGGGGTACGGCCAGCTTCGCGTCGCGCGCCTCGCGCATGGCAACGAAATCGGCCTCATCCGTTCCTTCCTTCACATGGACATTGGCGGCGCGCTGTTCGGCGACCGTCGTTTCCCAGGCGTAGTGGTCGCGTCCCGGCGCCTTGTAGTCGTGGCAGAGGAACAGGCGGGTCTCAGGCGGCAGGGTCAGCAGCTTCTGGATCGACCGATAGAGCGTCCGCGCGTCGCCGCCGGGGAAATCCGCGCGGGCCGTGCCGAAGTCCGGCATGAACAGGGTGTCGCCGACAAAGGCTGCATCCTCGATCCGGTAGACGATGTCAGCCGGCGTGTGCCCGGGCGTGTGAAGGATCGACCCCTGCAGCTCTCCGATGGCGAATGTGTCGCCATCCTTGAACAGATGGTCGAAATCACTCCCGTCCGTCCTGAGATCCGTGGCGTTGAAGACAGGCCGGAAGATGCGCTGGACGTCCTTGATGTGCTCGCCGATCCCGATCTTCGCGCCGGTCTTCGCCTTGACGAGAGGCGATCCGGAGAGGTGGTCGGCATGGGCGTGGGTCTCCAGCGTCCAGATGATCCGGTAGCCCTCGGCTTCAGCCTTGGCGAGGATCGCATCGACCGAGCGCGTGTCGACCTCGCCGGCGTTCTGATCATAGTCGAGAACCGGGTCGATCACCGCGGCCTCGCGGGTCGCGGGATCCGCCACCAGGTAGCTGACGGTGAAGGTGGCCTCGTCAAAGAAGGCGTGGATGAGGGGAGTGCGGTCGGCTGGCATGGCCTGCTCCGTTCAGAGGTTGAGTGTTGACAAATATATTCGCCTTCTCTAAATAAGCAATATCTAAATTAGAGATCGTCCATGAGCCAAACTCTCGATGCGGTTGATCCCGCTGCCTTCGAAGCCAACGCGCTGGAGGTCGCAGATGTTCTGCGCGCCCTCGCCAATGAGCGGCGTCTCCAGATCCTCTGCGTGCTGATGGAGCAGGACGAAACGACTGTCGGGACGCTCGTCAGCCGGATCGGCATCAGCCAGTCCGCGCTGTCCCAGCATCTCGCGAAGATGCGCGACGAAGGCATCCTCGCCTTTCGCCGCGAAAGCCAGACGCTCTGGTATCGCATCGCCGATCCGCGCATCCGCGAGCTCATGGCCGAACTTTACCGCCTCTATTGCCGCAAGGCCTGACCCAGACCCAAAGGACCATGCCCATGACCATCAAGCACATTGCCCCGGCCGAAGCCTTCGCCATGCTGTCCCACGGCGCGATCCCCGTCGATATCCGCGAAAAGGATGAATGGCGTCGCGAGCATATCCCGCTCGCCAGCCACCATGCGCTGTCCGCCATCGAGCGCCACCCGCCGAAGGCTGCCGGCGTGGTCATCTTCCACTGCCGGAGCGGCAACAGGACGACTGCCAATGCGCAGCGCCTCGCTGCCGCGGTGCCGGGCGCCAAGGTCCATGTGCTCGAAGGCGGCATCGAGGCCTGGCGCGACGCCGGCCTTCCGACCGTCAAGGATGCGCGTCAGCCGATCGAGATCATGCGGCAGGTGCAGATCGTGGCGGGCTCGCTCGTCGCGGTGGGCACGGCGCTCGGTGTCTTCGTTCATCCCGGCTTTCTGGCTGTTCCTGGTTTCGTCGGCGCGGGCCTCGCCTTCGCCGGCGTGACGGGGACCTGTGCCATGGCCCGCATTCTCTCGCTCGCTCCGTGGAACCGTGCAGCCCTGACCTCCGCGAACGCCTGAGCCTCTCACGCCCCAGGAAGGGTCCGACATGTTCACCGACATCCTCTCTGGCCTCTCGGGCGCGCTGGTCGGCGCGATCCTCGGTCTTGTGGGCGGGGGCGGATCGGTGCTGGCCGTGCCTCTCCTCGTCTATGGCGTCGGTGTCTCGTCGACCCATGTCGCCATCGGCACCAGCGCGCTCGCCGTCGCGGCGAGCGCTTTTGCCAATCTCATCGGCCACTGGCGCGCCGGCACGGTGAAATGGCGCTGCGGCCTCACCTTCGCCGCAGCCGGCGTCGTCGGCGCGTTCGCGGGCTCGATGGTGGCCAAAGCGATCGATGGCGCCCACCTTCTGGCGCTGTTTGGCGCGCTGATGATCGTGGTCGGCATCGCCATGTTCCTGAAGCGCAAGGCCGAGGGCGATCCGGAGGTGCGGCTGACCGGCGCCTCGGCGCGCTACCTTCTTCCCTGGCTGATTGCGGGCGGCCTCGGTGTCGGCTTGCTCAGCGGTTTCTTCGGGATCGGTGGAGGCTTCCTCATTGTGCCGGCCCTGATGGTGGCGACAGGCATGTCGCTGCCCTTTGCCATCGGCACCTCGCTCATCGCCGTGACCGCCTTTGGTGCCGCCACGGCGACGAGCTATGCGATCTCCGGTCTCATCGATTGGCGGATCGCGGCCATCTTCATCATCGGGGGTGTCCTCGGCGGTATCGGTGGCGGCGCGCTCGGGCGTTTGCTCGCCGGACGCAAGGGAGTCCTTGGAACTGTGCTGGCGGCCGTCATCGTGGCCGTCGGCCTCTATGTGGTCGCGCGCAGCATCGGCTGGCCCATCGGCTGATGAAACAGGGATCCTGACGCAGCCTCGCCGATAGCCGCCATTCCTTGCCTTGACCGGTCAAATCGGGCACAAGCCCGGCGCGGCGCTCTCGTCGCGGCATTGCGGATCGATCACCCATGCAGGACGTCTTGAAAGTCGGGATCGCCGGCCTCGGCACGGTCGGGGCCTCGGTGGTCCGGCTCATCGCCAAGCGCGACAACCGGCTGGCGGAGGCCGCCGGCCGCCCGATCCGCGTCACCGCCGTCACGGCCCGTTCCCGCAAGAAGGACCGCGGCATTGACCTGTCCGGCGTGCGCTGGGTCTCGGATGCCGTGACGCTCGCGGCCGATCCGGACATCGACGTCTTCGTCGAACTGATGGGCGGGGCCGAAGGTCCCGCCAAGGACGCCGTCGAGATGGCGCTGTCCAAGGGCAAGGCGGTGGTCACCGCCAACAAGGCGCTGCTCGCCGCCCATGGCCCGGCTCTGGCCAGAAAGGCCGAGGCCAAGGGCGTGGCGCTCAATTTCGAAGCGGCTGTCGCCGGTGGCATCCCGGTCATCAAGACGCTGCGCGAGAGCCTGCTCGGCAACACGATCGAGCGCGTCTACGGCATCCTCAACGGCACCTGCAACTACATCCTCACCCGCATGGCGGAGGAGGGGATCGCCTTCGAGGATTGCCTGAAGGACGCACAGAAGCTCGGCTATGCGGAGGCTGATCCGACCTTCGACGTCGACGGCTTCGACACCGCCCACAAGCTCTCGCTGCTCACCAGCCTCGCCTTCGGCACGCTCGTCGACACCAAGGGCATTTCCATCGAGGGCATCCGCTCGATCAAGCCGGTGGACCTGCGCATGGCCGAGGAACTCGGTTACCGGGTGAAGCTCCTCGGCGTTGCCCAGCGCACCGCCGATGGTGTCGAGCAGCGCGTCCACCCGACCTTCGTGCCGAAGGATGCGGCCATCGCCCAGGTGAACGGCGTGCTCAACGCCGTCGCGATCGACGCCGACGCCGTGGATCTCACCCTTGTCGGTCCCGGCGCCGGTGGCGACGCCACCGCCTCGGCGGTCATCGCCGACATTGTCGACGTCGCCCGCGGCCATCGCACCGCTCCGTTCATCCGCCCCGTCGCGGCCCTGACCAAGCCCAGCCGCGCGCCCATGACCCGCCATGAGGGCGGCTATTACATCCGCCTCGAGGTCGTGGATCGGCCCGGCACCGCCGCGCGGATCGCCTCGCGCATGGCGCAGAACAACATCTCGCTGGAATCGATCGTGCAGCGCCGGTCCGGACCGGTGCGCGGCGGCACCGATCCGGCAGCGGCGGCGCCCGCGCCCGTCGTCCTTATCACCTACGCGACGACCGAGGCAGCCGTTCGCCGGGCTCTGAAAGCCATGGATTCCGATGGTATCCTGATCGGCGCGCCGCAGGTCATCCGCATCGAGCGCGATTGAACATCGCGCTTCGTCGTCAATAGAAAAGATCTCTCACGGGGACGTCACATGGCCGAGCAAGGGCTTTCCATTCCGAAGAACCTCATCATCGAGCGTGTTCTCTCGATGGAGCTCGTCCGCGTCACCGAGCGCGCCGCGGTCGCCTCGGCGCGGCTGCGCGGCCGGGGCAACGAGAAGGCCGCCGACCAGGCCGCCGTCGATGCCATGCGCCGCGAGCTGAACAAGCTGCCCATCGACGGCACGGTGGTGATCGGCGAGGGCGAGCGCGACGAGGCGCCGATGCTCTATATCGGCGAGGAAGTCGGCACCAAGAAGGGCCCGAAGGTCGACATCGCCCTCGACCCGCTGGAGGGCACGACCCTTTGCGCCAAGGACATGCCCGGCTCGATCGCCGTCATCGCCATGGCCGAGCACGGCTCGCTGCTCAATGCTCCCGACGTCTATATGGACAAGATCGCCGTCGGCCCGGGCTATCCGAAGGGCGTCGTCGATCTCGACGCCTCGCCGGTGGACAACATCCACGCCATCGCCAGGGCCAAGGGCGTGAAGCCCAATGAGATCACCGCGCTGATCATGGACCGGCCGCGCCACGCCAAGCTGATCGAGGCCGTGCGCTCGACGGGGGCCGCCATCCGCCTCATCACCGATGGCGACGTTGCCGGCGTCATCCACACGGCGAGCGTGGCTGAGACCGGCATCGACATCTATCTCGGCATTGGCGGCGCCCCCGAGGGCGTGCTCGCCGCGGCGGCGCTGCGCTGCGTCGGCGGCCAGATGCAGGGCCGGCTGATCCTCGACACCGAGGCCAAGGTGGAGCGCGCCCGCAAGATGGGCGTGAAGGATCCCAACAAGAAGTACGCCATGGAGGAGATGGCCTCCGGCGACGTCATCGTCGCGGCCACCGGCGTCACCGACGGTGCGCTGCTGAAGGGCGTGTTCTTCGCCCCTGACATGATCACCACCGAGACCATCGTCTATCGCTCGACCACCGGCACCGTGCGCCGCATCTTTGGCGAACACCGGCAGCTCGAGAAATTCCACCTCGACTGACGCCATGGAGAGGCGCCGGCTGTTCCTCGGCATCGAACGGTCGGCCCTCGGCCGCGCCTGGCGCGACCGTCTCGACGACATGGCGCGGGCGCAGGCCCTCGCCATCACCCAGCAGCACGGCCTGCCCGACATCCTCTCGCGCATCCTTGCGGGCCGCGGCATCGCGCCCGAGACGGTCGACGCCTTTCTTGAGCCGACCATCCGCGACGCCATGCCTGACCCGTCCGTCCTCACCGACATGGACCGGGCGGTGGAGCGCCTCGCCAAGGCGGTCATCGATGGCGAGCAGGTGGCGATCTTCGGCGATTACGACGTCGATGGCGCAACCTCCTCCGCGGTGCTGACGCTGTTTCTGCGCGCCGCCGGCCTCGACCCCTTCGTCCACATTCCCGACCGCATCTTCGAGGGCTATGGCCCCAACACCGAAGCGCTGAAATCGCTCGCCGGGCGCGGTGCGACATTGCTCGTGACCCTCGACTGCGGCACCACGAGCCACCAGGTGCTTGGCGAGGCGGCAGGCCTTGGGCTCGACGTGGTCGTTTGCGACCACCACCAGGCCGACGAGCTGCTGCCGTCGGTGGAAGCGGTGGTGAACCCCAACCGTCTCGACGACCTCTCTGGTCTCGGTCATCTCTGCGCTGCCGGCGTCACCTTCATGCTGGTCGTGGCGCTCAACCGCCACCTGCGCGGCAAGGGATTCTGGACGACGGCGCGTCCCGCGCCCGACCTGATGGGCTATGTCGATCTGGTTGCTCTCGGGACCGTCGCCGACGTGGTGCCGCTCATCGGCCTCAATCGCGCCTTCGTGGCGCGCGGCCTCGTGGTGATGCGCAAGCGGGAGAATCCGGGCCTGCGCGCCCTCATGGATGTCGCCCGGCTCGATGGCCCGCCCGCGCCCTATCACCTCGGCTTCCTGCTCGGGCCGCGGATCAACGCCGGCGGGCGCATCGGCGATGCGGCGCTCGGCCTGCGCCTCCTCATCACCGAGGACACGATCGAGGCCGGCCGCATCGCCGCCGACCTCGACCGCCTCAACCGCGAGCGGCAGGTGGTGGAGATGGGCACCGTCGCCGAAGCCGAGGCCGAGGCCCTTGCCTCGCTCGGGCCGGAGGAGGAGGGCGCCGCCGTGATCCTCACGGCCGGCAATGGCTGGCATGCCGGCGTCGTCGGCCTTGTCGCCTCGCGGCTGAAGGAGCGCTTCAAGCGCCCGGCCTTCGCCGTCGCCTTCACCGGCGATACGGGAACAGGCTCGGGGCGTTCCATATCCGGCGTCGATCTTGGCGCCGCCGTGCGCAAGGCGGTGGCCGCCGGCATCCTCGCCAAGGGCGGTGGCCATGCCATGGCCGCCGGCATCACCGTGGAGCGCGGGCAGCTCGCCGAATTCCGGGCCTATCTCGAGGATACGCTGGGCAACGCGGTCGAGAAGGCGCGGCGCGACGAGGCGCTGCTGGTCGATGCAGCGACCACGGCCGGCGCCCTGACCCATGAACTCGTGGCGACCATCGACCGCGCCGGACCCTTCGGCAGCGGCAATCCCGAGCCGGTGCTGGCGCTGCCGGCCCATGTCATCGCCCATGTCGATGAGCTGACGGGTGCCCATATCCGGGCGCGGCTGCGCAGCGGCGACGGCCGGCAGGTGGAGGCCATCGCTTTCCGCGCGGCCGGCCAGCCGCTCGGCGCCATGCTCGCCGCCCATCGCGGCAAGCCTTTGCACCTTGCCGGGACGGCCTCGATCAACCGCTGGCAAGGCCAGGAACGGGTGCAGTTCCGCATTCTCGATGCGGCGGTGCCGCCGAACGCCTGAGGTCAGGTTCCCAAGAACAAGGGCGCGAAGCCGTGCCAGGTGGACCGGCGGCCGCTGCGCGGCGGCATCGCGCTTCGGCCTGAGGTCGGCTTCGCCGCCATCATGTCGCGCGCCATGATCTCACGCGCCTCCACCGCCAGCGCCGTTGCCCGCGCCGCGAGGCCGCCATCGACGGCGAGCGCGTCGCGCAGCGCGCCGAGAACGGATGCCGGTTCCATGGACGGGTCGATGCAGGTTCGCGCGTCCTCCATCAGGTCGCGGAACGAGGGTCGCCACGCCGGATCGCGCAGTCGCCACAGCACAAGGGCAACGAGCCCTTCGCTCTGCGCATGACCGTCCGATGCGGCAAAATCCGCAGACGCCAAACCCATGATGGCGAACCCATGACGCAACAGGAGACGAGGAATCGGTGGTACCGACGGAGGCCGTTGCAACGTGAGGATGCGTTGCCGGCAACGGTCATCAGGTGACGTTGGGGGAGTTGTCCACAGCCTGTCGTGCTGCGCTGCACGAGATTGGCGCAACTGACGCTGCGGCAGGTGACGACTGGTCATGTGCAAGTCACGGGTCTAGGCTGGAGTTTCCGGCGAGAACAGCGCCGCGTGGCAGGAGGAACAGACCATGGGATTCTTCGATTTCGTAAAGGGCGTCGGCAAGAAGCTGATGGGCGGCAGCGAGGCCCAGGCCGCGCCGGCTCCGGCGCTGACGCAAGAGGTGGCCAGCCACGGCTTCGACACCGCCAAGCTGCAGATCGATTCGAGCGGCAACACGGTCCAGCTCGCCGGTGAGGTGAAGTCGCAGGAGGAGGCCGAGCGCATCATCCTCGCCCTCGGCAATACGGTGGGCGTGCAGCAGGTCGACACCAGCAAGCTGATCGTCACCGCCGAGACACCGGCGGCCAAGATGTACACTGTGAAGAAGGGCGACACGCTCTGGAAGATCGCCGAGCAGCATTACGGCAAAGGCGCCGACTATCCGAAGATCGTCGCGGCCAACAATCCGCCGATCGTCAATCCGGACCTCATCCAGCCCGGCTGGGTCCTTCGCATTCCCTGAAGGCGCTCTATACTTCCCGAAGGGCAGGGGCCTCGACGCTCCTGCCGGCCGACCGGGAGAACGCCATGACATCCATCAGCCGCCGCGGCCTCCTGGCCGCGGGCACCGCCGCAGCTCTCGCGGCGCCCACCGCGCCGGGCCTCCTGCGCGCCCAGACCGCCACGGGCACCGTGCGCATCGTCGTGCCCTTCCCGCCGGGCGGCTCGGTCGACGCGCTGGCGCGCCTCGCCCAGCCGCTGCTGGAGCGTGGCCTCGGCCAGACCGTGATCATCGAGAACAGGCCTGGCGCGGGCGGCAGCGTCGGCGCCAACGCCGTCGCCAAGGCGGCGCCGGACGGCCTCACCTGGCTCTTCGTCTTCGACACGCACGCGGTGAACCCGTCGCTGCTTCCCTCCATGCCCTTCGATTCGCAGAAGGACCTGGATCCGGTCATGCTCATCGGTACCGCGCCGATGGTGGTCGCGACCCATCCGCAGCAGCCCTTCCGCAGCCTCGCCGACATCATCCAGGCCGGCAAGGAGCGGGCAGGGGGCGTGCCTTACGGCACGATCGGCAATGGCAGCCTCGGCCATCTCGCCATGACGCTGCTGGCCAAGCGCGCCGGCACCAACCTCGCCCACATCCCCTATCGGGGCGGCGGCCCCCTCATCAACGACGCCATCGGCGGCCACGTGCCGCTGTCCATCGGATCGGTGGCGCTGCTGGCGACTCACCTGCAAGCCGGCACCCTGAGGCCGCTGGTGCAGACCGGCGCCCAACGCGCCACGACGCTCAGCGCCCTGCCGACCGTTGCCGAGAGCGGCTTTCCCGGATTCGAAGCCGAGGCCTGGTGGGGCGTCTTCGCGCCGGCCGGCACGCCGGCCCCGACGGTCGAGCGATTCCGTGCAGCCCTCACCGCGGCTTTCCGCGAGCCGGTGATCGAAAAACAGCTGACGGAGACCCAGCAGGTGAAGCTGATGACCACCGGTCCTGCGGAGTTGAAAGCCTTCTTCGAGAGCCAGATGAGGATCTGGGGCGAGGTCGTTCGGGAGAACCAGATCAAGGCCAGCTGATTTATCGGCAGGGCGCTTGATGGCGGCGGGGAACGCCCCTATAAACCGCCCCGCCGCAGATCAGTTCGCTCCCTTCGTCTAGAGGCCTAGGACACCAGCCTTTCACGTTGGGTACACGGGTTCGAATCCCGTAGGGAGCGCCATCACTTTTCTAAGTCATTGATATTGCAGCGATCATCGACTGGCGCTAGCCTCTTGATCGGGCGCTGGGATGAATCCGGTAGGAAAACCGGTAGGAATCGGGCGCCAGGAGATGGCGCTGGATGGGTCGCAAAAGCCCCTTCAATCTTCCGTTCCTCGTTCGCCGGGCCGACACCGGCCGCTTCGTCTATTCGCGCCAGCTTAAGCCCGACATCGCTCCTTATGTCGCGGGCACCGTCACCACGCCCTGGGATCTTGGCCAGAGATCCATTGGAGGTGGTCGCGTCATCAAGATCGCGCTCGACACCAGCGATCTGTCCTTTGCCTCGAGCCGATGGGCGAGCGTCCACAGCCAAGTCGAGAGCTACGTGCTTGAAGCGGAGCGCGCTGCAAGGCCGCAGAAGAAGGCGAGTGTTGCTCTGACGAGAGTCCCCAGGCTGTCCGATGCCGAGATCGCTGTGATGGCGCAGCAAGAGGCCCGCGACATTCTCGCAACCCACGATCAGGAGATCATCACCGGTAGCCCCCAGGATCCTCTCTTGAAGGCCATAGCGGGGATCCTCAAAAGCGGCGGTGACGGACAGCCCGACATGGACGTGATGGCCGCTGTCGCACGCGAGATGGCCCTTCGGTTTGCGAAAGACGATCTCACGGGCAGACACCTGCGCGGGCTCGCTCGTGACCCCATAGTCCACGAAGTGATCGCGCCAGAAGGCGCCGGCTTCGAAGATTTAGGGGAGGGGCCCTCCGAGGATCAGATGCTGACAATCCGAGATGCTCCGCGCCGGCGGATCGGTCCTGTCCCAGGTCCCGTGACGCGTCGACTGGCAGCCAACGGGATGGAAATGCCGGAAGGCCATCCTGACCGGGACAGGCTGGCATTAGCTCTTGCCCGCGCGCGTGCAGACGCGACGCGCAAGGTGCTTGAACGTGACGCAGGCGCCGCCATCCAAACTCCTTCAGCACCAGCGCCTCTTCTGAACGTGCCTGCTACACGCGTCCCCAAGCTCACCGAGGCACTCGAAAACTGGCGCCTGAAACAGGACCCGAGCCCCAACACGACCCGCGAGTTCAGTACGTGGATCAGGCGGTTCACCTCGCTTTACGGTGACCTGCCGGTTGATCAGATCCAGAAGAGCCACATCGTCGAGTTCCGGAACCTTTGCCTGAGGCTTTCCAGCGTCATGCCGCGGGAGGTCCAACAGCAACCTCTCAAGGATATGGTGGCTTGGGCCGATCGTCAGAAGACATGTGAGCGTCTCAACCGCGGCACGGTGAATAAGGCGATCCGGGCGATCTCCGCCGTCCTCGCGGTTGCTGAGACTGAGGACGTCATCGCCTCTAACCCAGCGCGCAATGCCACGATGCGGCTGACCAGCGACCGGACCTACGCCGCCTACACGGATGAGGATTTGCGCAAGATCCTGGCGATGCCGATCTTTTCCAATCAGCAAGAGCTCCCGCCAAGCGCCGGGCAGTGGGCAGCACGCTTCATTCCCCTCATCGGCATGTTCACCGGCGCCAGACTTGAAGAGATCGCTCAGCTCCGCTCCGCGGATGTCGTGATCGACGAGGGGATACCGTATTTCAACATCACCAAGGGCCGGGGCAAGCTATCTCAGGAGGAACTGCTCAAGAGCAGAGGACCTCAGCGAAAGCTGAAGACGATCAGCTCTATGAGGGTCGTCCCGGTTGACGTTGCCCCCAGTTTCTATCCAGCCTTGAGTTCGTCCCGGCGGTTGGTTTGGCCCTGTCGGGCGGGTTGAGCGGCGTGGGCAGACGCGTAGCTATTCACGTTGCGTAGCGTCTGATCCCGCCGCGGGTGGAACGTC
>NZ_JAPZTZ010000016.1 GCF_027532945.1 Phreatobacter sp. | reverse complement strand
CAGGGTCCAGACAATGTCCGCGACGCCGTCGCGCGCCTGGTCGAAGAGCTGCGGCGGCGCGCCGCCCAGCTGCATCGACGGGAAGATGTCGATCTTGATGCGGTTGCCGGAGGCCTCCTGCACCTTGCGCGACCAGGGCAGCAGGAAGCGCTGGTGGGCATTGGAGACCGGCGGCAGGAAGTGGTGCAGGCGCAGGGTCACCTGCGGGGCCTGGCCCCAGGCGACCCGCATCACGGCGGGGGTAGCGACAGCGGCACCGATGGCGGTAAGGGCATGGCGGCGCGTCAGCGTCAGGCGGCTGGATGTCATGGGCGTTCCTCCTCAAATCGTCCCGTAAAGGGCCGTGCGGCCCGCGCCTTGGCAGCGTCTTGGTCGATCAGGAGAGACGATAGCGACAGGCACGGCGTCGCCGCAACCGATTTGGTTGGATATCCGACTATAGCGGCCTGCGCAGGAATGCGGATGCCAGTGTCACATGGTCGCGCCGATTTGCCAGGGCACGAACTCGTTGTCGCCATAGCCGAGCCGCTCGGACGTGGTCTTCTCGCCGGAGGCCGTGCGCAGGATCAGGTCGAAGATCGCCTGGCCCTTTTCCTCCAGTGACACGCCGTCGAGCACGTCGCCGCAATTGATGTCCATGTCGTCGATCATCCGCGCATAGATGTCGGAATTGGTGGCGAGCTTGATGGAGGGTGTCGGCTTGCAGCCATAGGCCGAGCCGCGGCCGGTGGTGAAGCACAGGACGTTGCAGCCGCCCGCGACCTGGCCGGTCGCCGCGACGGGATCGTAGCCGGGAGTGTCCATGTAGACGAAGCCGTTGCGGTCGATCTTCTCGGCATAGTGGTAGACGCCGCGCAGCGTCGTCGAACCGCCCTTGGCGGCAGCACCCAGCGACTTCTCGAGGATGGTGGTGAGGCCGCCCGCCTTGTTGCCGGGCGAGGGATTGTTGTCCATCGAGCCCTCGTGCTTGGCGGTGTAGCCCTCCCACCAGTGGATGATGTCGACAAGCTTCTCGCCGACCGCCCGGCTCTCGGCCCGCCGCGTCAGCAGGTGCTCGGCGCCATAGATCTCCGGCGTCTCCGAGAGGACCGCCGTGCCGCCGTGGCGGACGAGAATATCGACCGCCTTGCCCAGCGCCGGATTGGCGGTGATCCCCGAATAGCCGTCGGACCCGCCACACTGGAGGGCGAGGCAGAGTTCGGAAGCGGGCAGCGTCTCGCGCTTGGTCGCGTTCACCAGCGGCAGCATCTCGCGGATGCGCGCGACCCCGGCCTCGATGGTTTTCGCCGTGCCGCCCGTTTCCTGGATCGTCATCGTCTGGAAGCGCGGGCCAGGCTCGATGCCGTAATCCTTCATCAGCCGCGGGATCTGGAAGACCTCGCAGCCAAGCCCCACCAGCAGCACGGCAGAGACATTGGGGTTGGTCGCATAGCCCCAGATCGTGCGCTCGAGGATCTCGTAGCCGAGCCCCTCGCCGGCAAGGCCGCAGCCGGTGCCGTGGACCAGCGAAATGACGCCGTCGACATTCGGGAACTCGGCCAGCATGCCCGAGCGGTTCACCGCCTCGGCCATGAACCGCGCAACCGACGCCGAGCAGTTCACCGAGGTGAGAATGGCGATGTAGTTGCGCGTGCCGGCCCGGCCCTTGTCGCGGCGAAAGCCCTGGAAGGTGGCGCGCTCGGCCAGCGGCAGCACGTCCTCAGGGCGCGCATCGGCGGCGAAGGCATAGTCGCGCTCGAAGGCGGCGAAGGCGCAATTGTGGGTGTGAACCCAGTCGCCCGCCGCGATCGGCACTGAGGCGAAGCCGATGATCTGGCCATATTTGACGATGGGCTCGCCGACCGCGACAGGCTTGGTCGCCATCTTGTGCCCCTTCATGACCCGAGCCGCCGCCGTCACCCCGTCGACGCGCTTGCCGGCATCGATCATGTCGACGGCAACGACGACATTGTCCGCCGCGGCGAGGCGGATGAAGCGGGGTTGGGTGGTCATGGGGCGCTCCCGGCAGTGCGGCCCTCGGGGCCGTCATTGCCGGGGATCATGGCCTTTCAAACGGTTCAAGAAAAGGCCCGGCGGGAAGGCCTGCCCTGCCCGCTCAGCGCGCGGCGAGGCCGCCCTTGTCGCGGACGAAGCGCGCGACCGCCTCGACGCCATCGCCGGTCTTGATGTTGGTGAAGACGAAGGGCCGCTGGCCCCGCATCTTCCTCGAATCCCGGTCCATATTGTCGAGATTGGCGCCGACGAGCGGGGCAAGGTCGGTCTTGTTGATGACGAGGAGATCCGAGCGGGTGATGCCCGGCCCGCCCTTGGACGGGATCTTCTCCCCCGCCGCCACGTCGATCACATAGATGGTGATGTCGGCGAGCTCCGGCGAGAAGGTCGCGGCCAGGTTGTCGCCGCCCGATTCGATGAGGATCAGGTCGAGCTGCGGGAACTTCTGCCGCATCTCCGCCACCGCCGCGAGATTGATCGAGGCGTCCTCGCGGATGGCCGTGTGCGGGCAGCCGCCGGTCTCGACACCCATGATGCGCTCCGTCGGCAGCGCCCCGGACCGCATCAGATATTCGGCATCCCACTTGGTGTAGATGTCGTTGGTGATGGCGGCGATCTCATAATCCTGCCGCAGCGCCTTGCAGAGCGCATCCATCAGCGCCGTCTTGCCGGAACCGACCGGTCCGCCAATGCCGACGCGCAGGGGTCCGTGGGGAGAAGGCATGATGTCTTCCTTGGTTGGAGGCACGATCCTATCCGAAAACCGGTGGCCACTTTCCGGGTTCGTGCCTCAGCTCCTGAACAGGCGGGTGTACTGGGTTTCGTGACGCATCGAGGCTAGGTCCGAGCGCAGCGCATGGCCGCCGATGGCGTCGAGGGTGAGGCCGCGGGCCACGCCCGCCGTCGTGCCGACGACCGGCTCCATGGCGGCGAGCGCCCGCTGCCCGTCGGTCTGGCCGAGGGGAACGAGGCGCACGGCCGCGGAAATGAGATTGGCAGCCACCGCATGGAGAAAAGCATGGACCGCTGTCGCCTCGTCGATGCCGTGGGCGGCAGTCGCAGCCCCGACGGCCACCGGATAGGCCACCGGACCATCCCAGGCGCTGCGCACGAGGGCGAGAGGCGCCGCCGGCCAGGCCGCCTCCGTTGCCGCCATGAAGGCATTGCCCTGGGCGGTGGTCTCGAGCCGTCGCTCCCTGGAGGGCTGGAAGGCGAGCGCCAGCTCCGCGACCTCGGCAAAGGCGACAGCGTCCCCAGTCGTCACGGCGCGATGGGCATGGACGCAGAAGGTGGCGTCCGCCACGCCCGATCCCTCCTCCATGACGACCGCCAGCCAGCCGACAAGGCTCCGGAGGTCGGTGATGTCGCCCGTCTCCACGGCCCATTCGAGGCCATGGGAATAGCTGAACGCCCCCACCGGATAGGCGGGCGACATCCAGGCGAGCAGGCGATAGAGCGCCGCGCCGGCGGCCGTCTCAGCCATGCTTGTGGTCGTGGCCGTGATGGTGATGGCCGTGGTCGTGGTGATGGTCGTGACCACAGCCGCAGGATTCGTCGTGGACATGGCCGGTGCTGGTCACCGCCAGCACGTCCCGCGGCTTCGGCGCGTGCGCATGGCCGTGATCGTGGTGGTCGTGACCGTGATGGTGCCCATGGTCGTGACCATGCGAATGGCCATGGTCGTGCGCATGTCCATGCGAGTGCCCGTGCGAATGCCCGTGCTCGTGGCCGGTGACCGTCCCATGGCCATAGGCCCCGCCCTCAGGATCGAAGGGCGCCTCGATGGCGACGACGCGCGCGCCGAGGCCCCGCACCATGTCCTCGATCACATGGTCGCGGCGGATGCGCAGCCGCGTGCCCATGATCTGCGTCGGCAGGTGGCGATTACCGAGGTGCCAGGCCACGCGAACCATGTGGTTCGGGTCGCTGGTGCGGATCTCGGCCAGCGGCTCGGCGGCAGCGACGACCAGCACGACACGGCCATCCTCCAGCTTCAGGCCGGCGTCGGAGACGAGCGGCACGGCCTCGGGGAGGTCGAGCAGGAAGGCGATCCCCTCGACGCCCTCCATCGCCATGCGGCGACGGTGGCGGTCGTCATAGTCGAGCACCACGCGGTCAATGACCGCGGTCTCGGGGAAGGAACGGGGCGGCAGGACGTCGGTGGCGCGGATCATGCCCGGAGTTGTGGTGCATCGCCCGCGGCGTCGTCAACCATCCTGACTTGCGCAGCCCCTGCGACAGGATCACCGTGCCGGCCATGGAGGCGGCGCCATGCGTGATGTCCACGACTCCCTGAAGGCCTATGAAGCCTGGCTGAAACAGGCCCTCGGCGGCCGAGCTGACCGCGCCGGCTTCGTCCGCAAGCACCAGAAGATGGCCGAAAGCCCCTGCGCCTTCCTGCGCGGCACCTACTCGCGGTTTGCCGAAACCATCCTCGCCGATTGCCCCGATGTCGCGGATGCGCCGGCCATCCTCGCGGTCGGCGACATCCACGCGGAAAATTTCGGCACATAGCGCGACGCCGAAGGCCGGCTCGTCTGGGGCGTCAACGATTTCGACGAGGCGGCGCGCATGCCCTATGCCTGCGACCTCATCCGCCTCGCCACTAGCCTTGCCCTTGCGGGCCAAGAGAGCACGCTCGGCGCCAAGGCTGTCTGCCGGGCGCTGCTGGAGGGCTATGGCGAAGGGCTGGACGACCCGCGGCCGATCGTCATCGAGAGTGACTATGGCTGGCTGCGCAAGGCGGTGATGTGCAAGCGCGGCGAAAGACGGGCATTCTGGGAGAAGATGGAGAAACTGCCCGCCGGTCGCCCGCCCCGCGGCTGGCGCGAGGCGCTCGCTGCCTCCATGCCGGAGCCGCGCCTGCCCCTGCGCATCGGCCCGCGCATCACCGGAACCGGCAGCCTCGGACGGCCGCGCTATGTCGCGGTCGCCACCTGGCGCGGCGGGCCGGTCGTCCGCGAGGCGAAGGCTCTCGTCACATCCGGCTGGTGCCTGGCCCGCCGGCCGCGCGACGCCACCCTCCAGCTCAACGCCATTGCCGGCGGCGCCTTTCGCGCCCCTGATCCGCACTACCGCGAGACCGACGGGGTCCTCGTGCGGCGCCTGTCGCCGAACAATCGCAAGATCGAGGTTGAGACAGGCCTGGCCGTGATGCTGAGCCCGCGCCTCATCCACCTCATGGGCCGCGACCTCGCGGCATGCCATGCCGGTGACGCGGCGCGCGCAGCCGCTGTCCGCAGGCACGCCGCGAGGCTCGATACGGCAACGCTTGCAGCCTGGGTCGCCGCTGCCCGGGCGCGGGTGATGGACGACCACGCCGCCTTCGCGGCGGCGATGGCCAAGCGTCAGAACAGGAAATAGCGCTGCGCCATCGGCAATTCCTTTGCCGGCTCACAGGTCAGCAGCTCGCCATCCGCCCGAACCTCGTAGGTCTCGGGATGGACCTCGATATGCGGTGTGGCGCTGTTGTGGATGAGGCTCTTCTTGGAGATGCCGCCGCGGACGTTCTCGACGGGGAGAACGATGCGGTCGAGGCCGAGCTTCTCGTGCACGCCGCGCTCATAGGCCGCCTTCGAGACGAAGGTGACCGAAGACGCGGTCATCGCCTTGCCGAAGGCGCCGAACATCGGCCGGTAGTGCATCGGCTGCGGCGTCGGGATGGAGGCGTTGGGGTCGCCCATCGGTGCGGCGGCAATAGTGCCGCACTTGATGACCAGCGCCGGCTTCACACCGAAGAATTTCGGCTCCCACAGACAGAGATCGGCGAGCTTGCCAACCTCGATCGAGCCGATGTGCTTCGACAGGCCATGGGCAATGGCCGGATTGATGGTGACCTTGGCGATGTAGCGCTTCACCCGGAAATTGTCGGCGCCGGTGCCGACATCCTCAGGCAGAGTGCCGCGCTGGACCTTCATCTTGTGGGCGGTCTGGAAGGTGCGGATGATCACCTCGCCGATGCGCCCCATGGCCTGGCTGTCGGAAGCCATGATGGAGAGCGCGCCCATATCGTGGAGGATGTCCTCCGCGGCGATGGTCTCCTTGCGGATGCGGCTCTCGGCGAAAGCAACGTCCTCGGGGATCGACGGCGAGAGGTGATGGCATACCATGAGCATGTCGAGATGTTCCTCGATCGTGTTCACGGTGTAGGGCATGGTCGGGTTGGTCGAGGACGGCAGCACGTTCTCCACCATGGCAACCTTGATGATGTCGGGCGCATGGCCGCCGCCCGCGCCCTCCGTGTGGAAGGCGTGGATCGTGCGCCCCTTCAGCGCCGCGATCGTGTCATCGACGAAGCCGCTCTCGTTGAGCGTGTCGGTGTGGATCATCACCTGGATGTCGTGGTCGTCGGCGACGCTCAGGCAATTGTCGATCGCCGCCGGCGTCGTGCCCCAGTCCTCGTGGAGCTTGAGGGCGCAGGCGCCCGCCTCGATCTGCTCGACCAGCGCATCGGGCAGCGCCGCATTGCCCTTGCCGGCAAAGGCGAGGTTCATGGGGAAGGCTTCCGCCGCCTGCAGCATCCGCGTGATGTGCCAGGGCCCCGGCGTGCAGGTGGTGGCCGTCGTGCCGGAGGCCGGGCCCGTGCCGCCACCGAGCATGGTGGTGAGGCCGGCCATCAGCGCCTCGTCGATCTGCTGCGGGCAGATGTAGTGGATATGGGTGTCGATGCCGCCGGCTGTGAGGATCTTGCCCTCGCCGCCGATGGCTTCCGTGCCGGGACCGATGATGATGTTGACGCCCGGCTGGACGTCGGGGTTGCCGGCCTTGCCGATGGCGTGGATGCGGCCCTCCTTGAGGCCGACATCGGCTTTCACGATGCCCCAGTGGTCGATGATCAGGACATTGGTGATGACCGTGTCGACCGCCCCCGCGGCATTGGTGATCTGGCTCTGGCCCATGCCATCACGGATCACCTTGCCGCCGCCGAACTTCACCTCCTCGCCATAGATGGTGAAATCCTTCTCGACGGCGACGAAGAGCTCGGTATCGGCGAGGCGCACGCGGTCACCGACGGTCGGCCCGAACATGTCGGCATAGGCGCCGCGGGTCATCCTGTAGGGCATGGAATTCTCCTGGAGGGACCGCTCAGAGCTTGCCCATGACGGATTGGCGGAAACCGTAGACGGTGCGCTCGCCGCGATAGGGCACCAGCGTCACCTCGCGGGTCTGGCCCGGCTCGAACCGCACCGCCGTACCCGGCGGGATGTCGAGGCGCATCCCGCGCGCCTTGTCGCGGTCGAACGACAGGCCGGGGTTCGTCTCGAAGAAATGGTAGTGCGACCCGACCTGCACCGGCCGGTCGCCGGTGTTGGACACCGTCAGCACGATGGAATTGAGCCCCTGATTGAGCTCGATCGTGCCGTCCGCGGGAATGATCTCGCCGGGTTTCATGGCGTGGCTCCGGCACAGCCCTGGGGCTTGAAGATGCGTGTCGTGGAGGCGGGAAAGCGGGCGAGTTTGGCGGCAGGCCTGACCGGCCGGCGCACCAGTTCCCCGCCGCAATTCGGGCAGGCCCCGCCGAGCTTCTGCGTCGCGCAATCGGCGCAGAAGGTGCACTCGAAGGTGCAGATCATCGCATGAATCGTGTCCGGCGGCAGGTCGCGGTCACAACATTCGAAGTTCGGGCGAAGATCCAGCATGAGAGCCTCCCGGCGAGATCGCGTCAGAACAGACGGACGGCGAGAACGACACCGGCGACGGCCGTCAGGCCGCCTGCCGCCCGCACCACCAGCGGCTGCGTCATCCGGCCGGCGATGACGGTGAGGCCGAGACCCGCGCCGTGGAGCAGCACGGTCGCGAGCGTGAAGCCGCCGGCATAGGCGAGCCCTGAGGCCGCGGCGGGGATTTCCGTGCCATGGGCATGGCCGTGGAAGAGGCCGGCAAGCGCCGCGAGACCCATGCCGACCGCAAGGCTCGGCCGCACCGCGAGGGCCGCGGCCAGACCGATGACGATGACCGAGGCGACGATCCCCTGCTCGACCAGCGGCATGGAGAGGCCCGCCATGCCGAGCGCGCCGCCCAGCACCATGGCGCCGACGAAGCTCGCCGGCCAAAGCCACATGGCGCGTCCGCCGGCAAGGCCGGCCCAGAGGCCGATAGCGACCATGGCCAGCAGGTGATCGAACCCGCCCAGCGGATGCAGGAAGCCGGAGGCGAAGGCGTGGCTGTGCGGCAGGCCCGGATGGGCCTCCGCGACGCCTGCGAAGGCGAGGACGGCGGGAAGGGCAAGAGCGATGGCGCGGCGCATGGCAGACCTCGTGGAAACAGGCATCAGCGGATAGGCATCAACGAATGGGATCGTGGACGGTGACGAGCTTCGTCCCGTCCGGGAAGGTCGCCTCGACCTGGATGTCGTGGATCATCTCGGCGATCCCCGCCATGACCTGGTCACGGCGGACGACATGCGCGCCGGCCTCCATCAGATCCGCGACGGAGCGGCCGTCGCGGGCGCCCTCGACGACGAAATCGGTGATGAGCGCAATGGCCTCGGGGTAGTTCAGCTTGACGCCCCGCTCGAGCCGGCGGCGCGCCACCATGGCGGCCATCGCGACCAGCAGCTTGTCCTTTTCACGCGGAGAGAGATTCATCGGCCTTCCTCAGCAGGACCACACGCGCGGCAGGGGGCCGTGCAGGTGCTCCAGTATGTCCACAAGTCCGGTGCGCAGGGCAAAGGGGTCGCGGGCGAGCAGCCGCAGCGACACCATCCCGTCGAAGCCGCTGACGCCTGCCTCGACGCCCCGCTCGCACAGCGCATCGGTGCGCTCGCGCAAGGCCTCCACCCGCGCCTCGGCATCGGGGGCGACGAGAACGACGCTCGCCGCAGCGATGGCGCCGGCGGCACAGGCCTTGGCATCGAGCCTTGCCGCCACGGCGCCGTCGAATCGCAGCCCCTCCGCATAGACAAGCCGGCCGCCGCGGCGGATCCGCCAGCGGTCGAACAGGCGCCCGTGTGCGACGCTCTCGCCGCGGGCAAGACGCCCGAACACCACGCTCTCAACCGCAAGGACGGTCGCATCCTCGGCCATGTCGATGTCGAGGCTGCGGTCGAGGGCTGAGCCGTCGAAAAGGATGGCCTCCTGCGGCAGCCAGGCGAGCGAGGCCCCCTGCCCCACGCGGATCGCGGTCGAAAAGGTGCCGACAGCGCCGGAGGAGCGATAGACCTTCTCGGCGGCCTGGCTGGTGACCACGGCGCGGGTACCCTCACCCGCATCGATCGCGAGACTGAACCGGTCGCCACCGGTGATGCCGCCCGCCGTGTTGATGACCACCGCTTCAAGCGCAGCGCCGGGCTCGACCCGCGGCATGCGGATGCGCAGGCCCGCCTCCTGGTAGCAGGTCATGACCGCCGTACGGCCATCGCGCAGGGCGAAGCCGAGGCGACCGACGCCATGCGCCCGCTGCATCGTCGCGCCCGCGGACCGCCAGGCGAACGCATCCCCCGCGACCGCGGGGGCATGGTCGGCCAGCATCGACGGATCCCCCTTGGACTGCCGATCTTGAAGAGCGGTCCGGGCCCTCGCAAGCACAGAAAATGGGCAGATCGCGCGCGAGCCTGTCCAAAAGTGAGGCCAGCCAGAATCATCTGAAAACCGCATGATTTCGACAGGAACGAACGGGTGGTTACCGCGTATTAACCTCACCCAGGGACGATCGTGGCGTCACGTGCATCGCATCCCCCGGGAATCGTTTCCGTACCGACGGCATGGGCCAGACCCTCGCCGCGGCGGAAGCCAGGAGACGACGATGATGCCACAGCCCGCGCTCGCCGATCTCGACCTCGCCCGCAGGCGAGCGGACGCCGCTGATCCGATGCTGGCGGTTCTCGGAGCCGATCGCAGCATCACCGATTCCGAGGCGCTGGCCCTGCTGCGCCGTCGCTATCCCCATGTCGCGCTGTGCGAGCGGGTCGCCGCGGTCGGCCGCTGGCGCCGCGGCTGAGCGTCAGGCCGGCGGAGGGGCCGACGAGGCCTCCGCGGCGGAGGCACGCTTGGCCTGTTCCTCCTCGCGCGCGAGACGACGGGCCTGCATCGCCACCGGCGCCAGCGAGGCGAGGTAGGCGATGGAGCCGACCGCCAGCACCTCCCAAGGATAGCTGAACAGCAGCGCCACGAGGGCGATGGCGATGACGAACAGCGGCAGCACGCGTTCGCGCGGGATCTGGGCGCCGAACTTCTTGCCGGAGAAGACCGGGACGCGCGACACCATCAACAGGGCGATGAGCACCGTGTAGGCCGTCGCCACGATCGGCGGGCTGAGCAGGTTCGGCAGGCCGCTGCGGTCCAGATAGATCGGCAGCAGCAGAAGAATGGCCCCCGCCGGGATCGGCACGCCCGTGAAGTAATTCGCCATCCAGGCGGGCGCATTCGGATCCTCGATCTGCACGTTGAACCGGGCGAGACGCAGGGCGCCGCAGATCGAGAAGACCAGCACCGCGATCCAGCCGATCGGACCGGCATGGTGCATGCCCCAGAGATAGAGGATCAGCGCCGGCCCGGCGCCGAAACTGACGAAATCGGCGAGGCTGTCGAGTTCGGCGCCAAATTTTGAGGTGCCCTTCATCAGCCGCGCGATCCGACCGTCCATGGAATCGAGGATCGCCGCCAGCAACACCAGGTAGACGGCGATATCGAACTTACCCTCCAGCGCCATGCGCATGGCGCTGAGGCCGGCGCAGAGCGCCAGCAGCGTGATCAGGTTCGGGATCAGCAGCCTGAGCGGCACCGGACGGAAACGCCGCCGGGGCGGCTCGTTGTTGTCCGGGGTGAAGGGCTGGAAAAGCGACGCCATGGCGGCAAGCCTAGTGGAAATGGAGCGACGCGTCAGCCAATACGGACGATGCGCTGCGGTTCGCTGGAGGTCATGTCGGCCAGCACGGTCTCACCGGCGATGGCGCGCTGGCCTTCGGCCACCAGCGGCTGCGCCCCTTCCGGAAAATAGACGTCGACGCGCGAGCCGAAACGGATCATGCCGAAGCGCTCGCCGGTGGCGAGCGGCTGGCCCTCGCCAACCCACCAGACGATGCGCCGCGCCAGGAGGCCAGCGATCTGCACCACGCCGAACGTCCCGTAGGCGGTGCGGATGACCACGCCGTTCCGCTCATTGTCCTCGGAGGCCTTGTCGAGATCGGCGTTGAGGAACTTGCCGGGACGATAGGCGAGCTTCTCGATGGTGCCGCCGATCGGCGCGCGGTTCACATGGCAATCGAAGACCGACATGAAGATCGACACACGCAGCATCGGCGCCGGCCCGAGGCCGAGCTCAACCGGCGGGACGACGCGCGAGATCATCGACACGCGGCCATCGGCCGGCGAGATGACGAGGCCGTCGCGCGCGGGGGTGACACGCACGGGATCGCGGAAGAAATAGACGACCCAGACGGCCAGGGCGAGCATCGGCCAGGTGAGCCAGGCGCCCCACCAGGCGAGGACGAGCGTCGCCACAGCCGCGATCGCGATGAAGGGATAACCCTCCCGGTGCACGGGGACGAGGACCGTGGTGCGGACGCTGTCGATGATGGACATGGGGTCTCCCCGGAATGGCGGTGCCGCCGCAGGGCGTCCCCGGCGGCGGCAAAAGAAACGGATAGCGCGTCAGGCGGCCGGCGCGGAGGAGCTGCCGTCATCCTCCGAGGCCGGATTCTCGGCGGCCCGCTTCTTCTCCATGCGAGCGACGATCAGGATGCCGATCTCGTAGAGCCCGATGAGCGGAATGGCCAGCGACAATTGGCTGATCACGTCCGGCGGCGTCAGGACGGCCGCGACGACGAAGGCGATGACGATGAAATAGCGGCGCTTTTCGCGCAGGAAGGTCGTGTCCACCACGCCGATCTGGCCGAGCAGCGCGATGATCACCGGCAGCTGGAACGAAATGCCGAAGGCGAAGATCAGCGTCATGATGAGGCTGAGATAGTCCTCGACGCGGCCGAGATACTGGATGGCCGTGGCCGTATCGCTCGGCGCCTGCTGCATGCCGAGCGAGAACAGCATCAGCGCCCGCATGACGAAGACCAGCACGAAGATGCCGCCGGTGAAGAAGCAGATCGGCGTCCAGATGAGATAGGGCCGGAAGGCGTCCTTCTCGTGGCTGTAGAGGCCGGGCGCCACGAACTTGTAGAACTGCACGGCAATGAGCGGGAACGCCAGGAAGGCGCCACCGAACATGCCGATCTTCAGCTGGGTGAAGAAGTATTCCAGCGGCGCGGTATAGATGAGCTTCACGTCGGTGCGCGGGATCTTCAGATAGTCCGCGGCCCACTCGTAGGGCAGAACCAGGATCTGGAAGATCTGCTTCGAGAAGATGAAGGACAGGATGAAGCAGGCGATGAAGCCGAGCATCGCCTTGATGAGCCGCGAGCGCAGCTCGATCAGGTGCTCGATCAGCGGCGCCTTGGAGGCCTCGATGGCCGCCTCGTCCGCCTTGATCCTGTCGTCAGACGTCGCGGTCATGCGTCGGTCTTCCTGGCGCCGGGCTCGCTGGCCGGCGGCGCGGGGGGAGGTGCAACGGCTTCAGCCGGCGCGGCGGGCGCCGCCTGGGCCATCAAGCCAGCGGGCGGGTCCACCGGCGCGGTCCCAACCACCGGAGCAGCGGTCGGCGTCGCAGGAGCCGGGGCAGGCGATGCGAAGGCAGCCGGCGGCTCGGCCGGCTTGAACGCCGCCTGGATGGCGGCGGGGTCGGCGGTGTAGCTCGGCGGCGCGGGGACGGCCTGCGCCAGCGGATCGGGCAGGGTCGGCCCGATCGTGCCGGGCGCCGGCTGGCCCTTGATCTCGTCGACGGTCGACTTGATCTGCTCGCGGGCATAGTCGATCGGATTGAAGGTCGAGGTCGGCGTCGTGTTCACCGCCTCGGTGACGCTGTTGATCGACGACTTGACCTTGTCGACCTCAGCCTCCTGCAGCGCCTGGTTGAACTGGTACTGGAAGTCAGAGGCCATGCGCCGCAGCTTGGCGAGCGCCTGCCCGAGGCCACGAAGGACGCCGGGCAGCTCCTTCGGGCCGATGACGACCAGCGCCACCACGCCGATCAATGCGATTTCGCCCCAGCTCAGATCGAACATGGCCATTCACCGTGCGCGCGACGCGGGTTACCGGAACCGGTCACCCGGCGCCGCGGACGCTTTGTATGCGTCAGCCGACCTTCGGGGCCGGAGCCGGATTGTGCTCCGGGGTGGCGGCGGTCGGTGCCGGCTGCGGAGCGACGGTGGCCGGAGCGGGCTGCGGCGCGGCTGCCGGAGCCGGATGGTGATCGATGGTCGAGGCGGGCGCAGTGGCCGGGGTAGCGACCGGCGGGGTCTCCGGCTTGTCGTCCTCGGCGAGGCCCTTCTTGAAGGCCTTGATGCCCTTGGCGGCGTCGCCCATGAACTCGGAGATCTTGCCGCGGCCGAACAGCAGCAGCACCACGATGGCGACCAGAATCCAGTGCCATGCGCTAAACGTACCCATCATCAACTCCTTAAGCCCTGTGGCGCCGACGTTTCCCCATGGGGTTCCGTGGCACTCAGCGTTCCGTGCGGCCCAGAACCGTCCGTTGGCTGCGAAACTATGCGCCGGGTGCGGCAAAAACAAGGACCTCGGCCGCGGTAACATCGACGCCAACGTCGCGGCCGGGGGCCAGCCCCTCACCGGAGCGGACACGCGCCTTGAGCGGCGTCTCGAGCCCCTGGACGGCAATTTCGAGCAGTTCCACCTCGCCGAGGAAGCGGCGCGAGACGAGACGGCCCGGAACGCACATGCCGGCGGGCTTCGGCGTGATCGATTGCGGCCGGATCGCGGCGACCGCCGGAGCGCCCTCGGCAAGTCCGGGCGCGGCGAAATATCCCACCGGCGTGACGATCCGTCCGGCGCGGACGACACCCGGCACCTCGTTGACGTCGGAGAAGAACCGCGCCGTGTCGAGATCGGCCGGCGCGCGGTAGAGATCGGAGGGCGTGCCGATCTGCGCGATGCGGCCACTGCGCAACAGGACGATCCTATCGGCCATGCGCATGGCCTCTTCCGGGTCATGGGTGACGACGATGCAGGTGGCGCGCGTCTCCCGCATCACCGCCAGCGTTTCGTCGCGGATGGCATCGCGCAACCGGCTGTCGAGGCCGGAAAAGGGCTCGTCCATCAACAGGATACCGGGCCGCGGCGCGATGGCGCGGGCAAGCGCCACGCGCTGCTGCTCGCCGCCTGACAGCGTGTGCGGATAGTCCTCGGCATGCCTGTCGAGCCCGACGCGGCTGAGGGCCAGGCGCGCCGCCTTCTCGGCCTCGGCGCGCGGCAGCGCCTTCAGGCCGAACATGACATTGGCGAGATTGGTGAGGTGCGGGAAGAGCGCGAAGTCCTGGAAGACCAGGCCGACGCCGCGCCGTTCCGGCGGAATGAAGGCGTCGGGACCTGCCACTTCGCGGCCGTCGATGGTGACGCGCCCGGAAAGCGGCCGCTCGATGCCAGAGGCGATGCGCAGCAGCGTCGTCTTGCCGCAACCGGAGGGCCCGAGCAGGCAGACTACCTCACCCGGCGCGACCGCCAGGGAAATGCCGTCGAGCGCCCTCACGCGCCCATAGCCGTGGACCACGTCCTCGAAGGCGAGCGAGGCGGCGATCGACGTGCCGGCAGTGCCGCGGCGTCCCCACCGCGACACGGTCTCCATGAAGGACTGGCTCATCGGCTCTCCTGGTCGGGAACCGGCGGCAGGCCGAAATCGAGTTCCGGCCCGTCATCCGGTTCCTCGTCGTCGCGCAGGCCGACATCGTCGCTGGGCACCGGCACCCGGAAGTTCGGCGGCAGGCGGCCGTCCAGCATGCCGGCGGCCTTGAGGTCGTCCAGACCCGGCAGGTCGGCGATGGCATCGAGGCCGAAATGGTCGAGGAAAGCCGGCGTGGTGCCAAAGGTCACGGGACGGCCCGGCACCTTGCGGCGGCCGCGGATCCGCAACCAGCCGGTCTCCAGCAGCAGGTCGATCGTGCCCTTGGCCACTGTGACACCGCGGATCTCCTCGATCTCCGCGCGCGTCACAGGCTGGTGATAGGCGACGATGGCGAGCGTCTCCAGCGCGGCGCGGGAGAGCTTGCGCTCCTCGGTCGTCTCGCGGTGGAGGAGGAAGGACAGGTCATCGGCGGTGCGGAAGGCCCATTTCCCTGCGACGCGCACCAGATTGACGCCGCGCGAGGCGTAGAAGGCCTGGAGGGTCATGAGGATGGACTTCAGGTCGGCGCCGCGCGGCAGCCTCTCGGCCAGCGCCGTTTCGTCCAGCGGCTCGGCTGCGGCGAACAGCAGCGCCTCGACGATGCGCAACTGTTCGACCGGCCCGTCGACAATGCCGACGGGGGCCCCCAGTTTCAGCTGGGACGGTTCAGGACTGTCACGCTCCTCGCCCATGGGCCGCTTCTATCACGTCCCCGGCGGGTTGGAAGGCGGCTCGCCGCGGCGCTTGCGCATCATCAGCGGTCCCATCGGCCGATCCTGGTGGACCTCCAGCACACCCTCCCGGACGAGCTCCAGGCTGGAGGCGAAACTCGAGGCGAGCACCGTCGCGCGCTTGTCGGGGGCGACAAGGTAGTCGACCAGGAACGTGTCGAGCGGTGTCCAGTCGAGGGTGGCGCCAACGAGGCGTTCGAGGATCTCGCGGGCCTCGGAGAGCGACCAGACCTTCCGATGCTCCATCCGGACATGGGACAGCGCCGATTTCTGGCGCTGCTGCGCATAGGCCGTGAGGAGATCATAGAGCGTCGCGTCCCAGCGCTTCGCCGCCAGCGCCACGATCGGCTCCGGATCGCCGCGCCCGAAGACGTCGCGGCCGAGCCGGTGGCGCGTCATCAGCTTGGCGGCGGCGTCGCGCATCGCCTGCAGGCGCTGCAGGCGAAAAGCCAGCACCTCCGCGAGCTCCGTGCCGGTAGGCTCGTCGCCCTTGCCTGTCTCGGGGATAAGAAGGCGCGATTTCAGGTAGGCGAGCCAGGCCGCCATGACGAGATAGTCGGCGGCAAGCTCGAGGCGCATCTTCCGCGCCTCCTCGATGAAGCCGAGATACTGGTCGGCGAGGGCAAGGATGGAGATGCGCGAGAGATCCACCTTCTGGCTGCGGGCGAGCGCCAGCAGCATGTCGAGCGGCCCCTCGAAACCGTCGACATCGACGACGAAAGCGGGCTCGGACGCGCTGCGCTCCACCGCCCCCTCGAAGGGCAGGACATTGTCGCCATAGGTCTGAGGAGGTCGCGCCATCGCCTGTTCCGAGCCGGCCCGTCGCCGGCGGGAGCCATCCTAGCCCAGGTCACACGCTCAGCGCATGGTCCGCGGCAAAGGCTGTGGATGAGCCGGTGGTCGCCCGTGCCAGCACCTCGGTGAAGCGCCCGAGGGCCTCGTCGCGGTCCAGCGGCTCAGGCATGTGGCGAATGCGCGCGAGCGCGGCCTGCGCCCGCCGCCAGGCGGCTCCAGAAAGCGCCCTCGCCTCCCCGGCAATCTCGCGCATCTCGTCGAGCTTGCCGTTGCAGTGGAGGACGACGTCGCAGCCGGCGCGGTAGGACGCCCGCGCCCGTTCGGCGAGGCTCCCCGCCAGCGCCTTCATCGACAGGTCGTCGGTCATGACGAGACCGTCATAGCCGATGGCCCCCCGCACGATCTGGCGCATGACCCGCCGCGACGTCGTCGCCGGGCGTTTCGCATCGATCGCCGTGTAGACGACATGGGCGGTCATCGCGAGTGGCATGTCCGTCAGGGTGGCAAAGGGCAGGAAGTCGGACGCTTCGAGCTCCTCGCGCGAGGCCGTGACCACCGGCAGGTCGAAATGACTGTCGGCCCCTGCCCGGCCATGACCGGGAATGTGCTTGACCACCGGCAGGACCCCGCCGGCGAGAAGTCCCTCGGCCATGGCGCGGCCGAACTGCGCCACAGCGGCCGCATCAGTCGCGAAAGCGCGGTCGCCGATGACGTCATGGGCGCCGGCAACCGGGACATCCAGCACGGGCGCGCAGTCGACAGTGATGCCGACAGCGAGGAGGTCATGGGCCAGCAACCGCCCCCCGAGGCGGGCCATTTCACGCCCCACGAGCGGATCATTGGCGGCAATGCGGGAAAAGGCCCGGGCCGCCGGATATTTCGGCCAGTGCGGTGTGGTGAGCCGCTGGACCCGTCCCCCCTCCTGGTCGACCAGCACCGGCGCATCGGCACGGCCGACGGCGGCGCGGAAGTCGGAGGTCAGGCGGCGGATCTGATCGGGATTGTCGCAATTGCGCCGGAAAAGGATCAACCCCCAGGGGTCGAGGTCGCGAAAGAAGGCGACCTCGTCACCGGTGAGCTCCGTCCCGGCGCAGCCGAGAATGAGGGCCGCGGGGGCCATGCGAGCCTCAGTTCAGGACGCAGGAACCGCCCGAGCCACGCAGCTGCTCGCAGAAGCTCTGCGCCTCGGCCCGCGAGAAGGGACCAACCCGGACGCGATGCCAGGTGCCGCGACCCGGGAGTTCCGCCGAACGGATGCTGAGGCTTTGGCCCTGAAGCAGCGGGAAGCGTCGCTGGGCGGTGGCAAAAGCCGACCGGGCCTCGGCCTCGGACTGGTGCGACGAGATCTGCACGAAGGTGCCGCCCGATCCGGCGATGGCGGCAGGAGCCGGCGACGGGGCCGTAGCGGCGGCGCGGACGGACGCCGTCTGCTGCGGGCCGAGATCCATGGGGCGGGCCTGGGCGGTCGGTGCCGGGGCCGCTGCGCGGACCGGCTCGACGGAGGTCGGGCTGGCGGCGGGTTCAGCCCGGGCGACACGGATGGTCTGCACCGGACGCGGCGGCGGCATGGGCGTGCCGGCCGACACCGGCGCGGCGGCTGGGCGGCTGTCCGCGGCGGCGAGGCGCGACGGCGCAGCCGGCGCAGTCGACACCGGCACGACCGACAGCGAGGTTTCGGAAGGACGGGGTGCCAGGGCCGCTGCGGGCGCCATGATGCTGCCGTCGGGCCCGACCTGGACGGTGCGGACGCGGCGCGGCTCTTCGGCGCGCGCCGCCGGAACCGGAGCCGGCATGGGCGCGGCGACGGGAGCCGGCGCGGCAACGGCAGCCGCACGAGCAGACGCATCGGGCGACGGCACAAGCGGAATGATACGGGCCGGAACCGGCGGCTCCTGCACCTGGGCGGCCTGCTCGCGGGCGCTCACCGGACGCTCCTCGCGCGCCACCACGCGCTCGCCCTGGGCGACGCGATCGGTGACGGGCTTGGGATCCTGGGCCTGCTGGGCGGCCACGCGCACCGGCGACTGGTCGGCGCGGATGACGCGCGGCTCACCGCCGACGCCACCGCCCCCCGTCATGGCGCGGTAGCCATAGACGCCGCCGCCGCCGAGGACGGCGAGGCCCATGATGGCCACGATCGCGGTGACACCGGCCCGGCGACGCCGCGGCGGCGCCTCATCGGCCTCGTCGGCATAGGCGTAGCGCCCATCGGACGCGGCGGGCGCAGCTTCAGCGGGCGCGGCATAGGAGGGAGCGGGGGCGTAAGCCTCCTGCCGGCCCGCCTGCTGGTTCTGGCGAAGCGCATAGGCGCCAGCCCCGACGGCAACAGCGGCGGCAGCACCGGCTGCCACATAGGCCCCGGCGGGGATGCGACCCGACTCGTCCGCAGCAGAGAAAGACCGCCCGAATTCCTCATGCAGGCGACGGTCCAGTTCGTCATGGGCGGCGGATTCGCCGTGCCACAGCTCGTGCGACCCGCGCAACTCGTCGATGGGCTCCTCGGCGACCTCGTCGTCGGCAGCGGCCTCGCGGTGCTTGGCGAGCTCGGCCTCAAGATCTTCCCAGTCGATGCCGTCATCGGAGGAAGCGCCGCGCAGCGGCATGGCCGGCAGGTCGTAGGTCTCGTCCTCGACCTCGTCAGCGGCCTCGTCCTCGACCGCGGCCTCCGCGGCGGGCGCCTCGAAGCCCGGCTCGGTGCGGGTGCGGGCGATGGATTTCAAGAGGTCCGCATAGGTGTCGTCCTGCCCCATGATGCGGGCGAGGTCGGCAAGCGGATCACCGCCCTGGCGACCCGCAGCAGCAGGCTCACGATCGCGGGCATCGCGGTCATAGGCGTCGTAATCGCGATAGCTACGCAAACTGGTCTCGTTGGCCATGGGCCCCGCCGTCGGTGGGCGCCGCTGGAACGCGCGGCGCGATCAACGCATTTCTTCGACGGCCTCGACACCGAGGATCGCAAGACCCGATCTGAGAACGGTCACGATACCCTGGACCAGCGCAAGGCGCGCCGCCGTCATTTGTCGATCATTTTCCATAATGAAGCGTAAATGCGACGAATCCTTCCCGCGATTCCACTGCGAATGGAAGTCGGACGCAAGCTCGTACAGGTAGAAGGCCACACGATGTGGCTCATGCGCCTGGGCCGCGGCCTCGATGAGCCGCGGATACTGGGCGATCCGCTGGATGATGGCGACTTCCCCGGCGTCGTCGAGGCGGTCCAGCGCCGCAGCCGACAGCGCGGCGGGCTCGAGATCCATGTCGGGCACCGCAGCCGCGGCGTTCCTCAGGATCGAGCGGCATCGCGCATGCGCGTACTGGACATAGAAGACCGGATTGTCCTTCGACTGCTCGACGACCTTGGCGAGATCAAAGTCGAGCGTCGCGTCGTTCTTGCGGTAGAGCATCATGAAGCGCACCGCGTCGCGGCCGACCTCGTCGACCACTTCGCGAAGCGTGACGAAATCGCCCGAGCGCTTCGACATGCGAACCGGCTCGCCGTCGCGGAACAGGCGCACCAGCTGGACGAGCTTCACGTCGAGCGCCGCCTTGCCGCCGGAGATCGCCTTCAGCGCCGCCTGCATCCGTTTCACATAGCCGCCATGGTCGGCACCCCAAACGTCGATCTGGTTGAGGAAGCCGCGGTCCGCCTTGTCCTTGTGGTAGGCGATGTCGGAGGCGAAATAGGTGTAGGTGCCGTCCGACTTCATCAGCGGGCGGTCGACATCGTCGCCAAAGGCGGTCGAGCGGAACAGCGTCTGCTCGCGCTCCTCCCAGTCGGCATCGTCGGCGCCCTTCGGCCGCTCCAGCACGCCCTCATAAATGTTACCCTGGGCGCGCAGCGCCTCGATGGCGGCGCGCACCTTGTCCAGTGGCGCCTGCAGCGAGCGCTCCGAGAAGAAGACGGCGTGTGAGACATTGAGGGCGGCGAGGTCGCCGCGGATCTCCGACATCATCGCGTCGATGGCCGCATCGCGGCAGAGCGGCAGCCACTCGGCCTCCGGCGCGCTCATGAGGCGATCGCCATAAGCCGCCTTCAGCGCCGCGCCGACCGGCTTCAGATAGTCGCCGGGATAGAGACCCTCGGGGATGGCGATCGTCTCGCCATTGGCCTCGCGGTAGCGCAGATAGGCGGAGCGGCCGAGCACCTGCACCTGCGCGCCGGCATCGTTGATGTAGTACTCGCGGGTGACGTCGTAGCCGGCGCGGTCGAGGAGATTGGCGAGCGCATCGCCGAACACCGCCCCCCGGCAATGGCCGACATGCATCGGCCCGGTCGGATTGGCCGAGACATATTCGACATTGACCTTGGCGCCGCCGCCGATGCCGACGCGGCCGAAAGCGTCGCCCTCGGCGACCGCCGCAGCGAGGATGCGCGGCCAGACCTCCGCCTTCACGGTGAGGTTGATGAAGCCGGGACCGGCGATGTCCACCTTTGCGACGTCGGGCACGGCGGCGAGGCGCGCGGCGATCTTCTCGGCGAGGTCGCGCGGCTTCATGCCGGCATCCTTCGACAGGACCATGGCGGCGTTGGTGGCGAGGTCACCGTGGGTCGGGTCTCGGGGCGCTTCCACCACGACGCGGTCGAGCGCGGCCTCCGGCAGGACGATGCCGTCGGCGGCGAGCGCGGAGACCGCTGCACGCACGTGCTGGGTGAAGAGAGCGAAGATGTTCATGCCGATGACCTGATGGGAGGCGGTCGCCTCTAGCGCAGATCGGGGGTCTGGGCAAACAGGCGGCGATGTTCGTCGAGGGCGTAACGGTCCGTCATGCCGGCAATATAGTCGGCGGCGCGGCGGGCGCGGCGGGCCTCGTCGAGCAGTTCGACGCCAGACGACCATTGCGGCGGCATGGCCGTGGGGTGCTCGAAGAAGGCGGCGAAGAGGTCGCGCACCACCCCGGCCGCGTCCCGCCGGATCGGCACGACCCGGGGGTGGCGATAGACATTGGCGAAGAGGAACCGCTTGATCCCGTCATCGTAGTCGCGGATCACCGGCGAGAACTGCACGAGGGTGCGGCCTGCTGCACGAATGTCCTCGACGGAGGATGGCGCAAGCGCTGCGATGGCGCGGCCCGCCTCGCCGATCACATCCTCGACCAGCCGGGTGATGACGCGCCGCGTCAGCTCGTTGATCTCGCGGCTCTTCTCCAGCGTCGGATAGCGGCCGCGGATCTCGACCAGAAACTCGGCGGCCAGCGGCACCTCGGCGGCAAGATCGTCGAGGGTGAAGAGCCCTGCCCTCAAGCCATCGTCGATATCGGCCGCGTCATAGGCGATGTCGTCCGCAATGGCGGCCGCCTGCGCCTCAGCGCTGGCATGGGTGGCAAGGTCGAGGGGCTGCAATGCGTCATATTCGAGGATCGCGACGGGAATGCCGCGTTTCGCATAGCGCTCGGTCGGCGTGCCGTCCGGGGCCAGCAGGGGCCCGTTGTGCTTCACCAGCCCCTCCAGCGTTTCCCAGCTGAGGTTGAGCCCGTCGAAGCCGGCATAGCGGCGCTCGAGCCGCGTGACGATGCGCAGCGACTGGGCATTGTGGTCGAAGCCGCCATAGGGGCGCATCACCTCGTCGAGGGCATCCTCGCCGGTATGGCCGAAGGGCGTGTGACCAAGGTCGTGGGCGAGCGCCAGCGTCTCCGCGAGATCCTCGTCGAGGCCGAGCGCACGGGCGAGGGAGCGGGCGATCTGCGCCACCTCGATCGTGTGCGTCAGGCGGGTCCGGTAGTGGTCGCCCTCGGGCGCGACGAAAACCTGCGTCTTGTGCTTCAGCCGCCGGAAGGCCGTGGCATGGACGATGCGGTCGCGGTCGCGGTGGAATTCGGTGCGCGTCGGCGAGGACGGCTCAGCCACCAGCCGGCCGCGGCTGCGCCGGGAATCGGAGGCGTAAGGGGCCAGCGGCGGATAGAAGTAGCTCGCGACGGCCATGCGGGTTCAGGTCCCCTGCCCGGCCCTTTGGTTCCGCCCGTCAGCGGCGGGTGATTGACCGGCACCAGGGGCGCACATACCTATGGGAACGGCCGGCCGCAAGGCTGAGCCGCCCTTTCATGTGTTTCCGGCCTTGAACCGGGGAGACATCGCCATGACCACCGAGACTCTCGACACGTCCGTCACCGTCACTGACCGCGCCGCGGCGCGGATTACGAAGATTATGGCAACGGAGCCTCCGGGCACCATGCTGCGGATCTCCGTGGAGGGTGGCGGCTGCTCCGGCTTCCAGTACCGCTTCGACTTCACCACCGAGCGCAATGCCGACGACCTCGCCATCGAGAAGGCGGGCGCGACGGTTCTCGTGGACGAGGTGTCCCTGCCCTACATGGCCGGCACCGAGCTCGACTGGGTCGACGACCTCATCGGCTCGGCCTTCAAGCTCAGGAACCCCAATGCCGTCGCCAATTGCGGCTGCGGCACCAGCTTCTCGCTCTGAGACGTCAGTAGAGTGTCGTCGCGACCCGGCCGGGCAGCGCCTGGTCGTAGGCCTCCGCGTCGAAGCTCTCCTTGGCGCTTTTCAGCATCTGGCCGGCGCTCGGCAAGGCGCCACGGGGCTGCTGCGCCGCCGGGTCCCACAGGCGCGAGCGGATGAGCGCGCGCGAACACTGGAAATAGACAGCCTCAACCTCGATCACCAGGCCGGTAACGGGCACCTTGCCATCGATGGCGGAGGGCGCGAGCAGCGCCGGATCGGTGGTGATGCGGCCGCGGCCATTGATCCGCAGCGTCTCGGCGACGCCCGGGACCATCACCAGCAAAGCGAGGCGCGGATCGCGGACGATGTTCAGCAGGCTGTCGATGCGGTTGTTGCCGCGCCGGTCCGGGATCAGCAGTGTTCGCTCGTCGAGGACACGGATGAAGCCCGGCGGGTCGCCGCGCGGCGTGGCATCGAGCCCCTCGGGGCCGGCGGTGGACAGCACACAGAAGGGCGAGGCTTCGACCAGCGCCCGATAGGCAGGCGTCAGGTGACGAACCTCCTTGGCGATCGAGGCCTCTCCGACCGAACCGTAGAGGACCTTCAGCGCCGCCTCGTCGTCGATCCACATGGCCCTCTCCGTCTCGCTGCTGCCGTCGCCGGGGGCGACCGCGGCCAACAGTGGCGCTAGAGTGCGCCGGCCGCAGAATCGCAGGACCCGTCATGATCGTCGCCACCTGGAACGTCAATTCGGTCAAGATCCGGGTGGAGAACACGCTCGCCTGGCTGAAGGAGCGCGATCCCGACATCGTCTGCCTGCAGGAGCTGAAATGCGTCGACGAGGCCTTCCCGCGCGAGTCCTTCGAGAGCGCCGGCTACAATGTCGCGACCCACGGGCAGAAGACCTATAACGGCGTCGCCATCCTCTCGAAGCTGCCGCTCGAGGACGTGACGCCGCGGCTGCCCGGTGACGATTCGGACGAACAGGCCCGCTATCTCGAGGCGGTCGTCTCGACCGGGAGCGGCGCGGTGCGCGTCGCCAGCCTCTACCTGCCCAACGGCAATCCGCTCGGCACCGAAAAGTTCACCTACAAGCTCGCCTGGATGGACCGACTCATCCGCCATGCCCGCGCGCGGCTGGCGCTGGAGGAGCCGTTCCTGCTCTGCGGCGACTACAACGTCATCCCCATGCCGGAGGACGCGAAGAACCCCAAGGACTGGGTGAACGACGCGCTGTTCCAGCCGGAATCGCGGGGAAAGCTGCGGGAGCTCACGGCCCTCGGCTTCACCGACGCGCTGCGCGCCTGCGACGATACCCCCGGCCTCTACTCCTTCTGGGACTATCAGGCCGGCGCCTGGCAGCGGAACAACGGCATCCGCATCGACCACCTGATGCTGTCGCCGCAGGCAACCGACCGCCTTGTCACTGCCGGCATCGACCGAGATGTCCGCGGCTGGGAGAAGCCGAGCGACCACGTGCCGGTCTGGTGTGAAATCAGCGTCTAACGCCGCTCCACCCGCATCGGCATGCCGCCCTCGGGGCGCAGCGTCAGCCGCGTCGTCGGCATGGGCTTGTGGCCGGCGAGCGGCACGAAGCGCAGGGACCGGATGAGGGTCGCGAGGATCGCCACCGCCTCGATCTGCGCGAAGGCTGCGCCGATGCAGATGCGTGGGCCGGCGCCGAAGGGCAGATAGGCGCCGCGATGGAGCTGGCGGGCCTTGTCGGGCGCAAAGCGGTCCGGATCGAAGGCTGCGGGGTTGTCCCAGATCAGTGTGTGGCGGTGGACCGCATAGACGGGGATGTAGACCGGCGTGCCCTTGGCCAGGACTTTGTCGCCGAGCGTCACCTCCTCCGCCGCGATGCGCGGAATGATCGGCGCCGGCGGATAGAGACGCATCGCCTCCTGGATGACCTGTTTCGCATAGACGAGGCCCTCGATGTGGCGCGCCTCAACGGGCCCCTCGCCGACCACCTGGGCCACCTCCTCGACCAGCCGCGCCTCGACCGCAGGCGCGTTGCCGACCAGCCAGAGCGCCCAGGTCAGCGCCAGCGCCGTCGTCTCGTGGCCTGCGACAACGAAGGTGAGCAGGTTGTCGGCCAGTTCCGCATCGGTCATGGCCCGGCCGTCTTCCGGGTCGGTCGCGGCGATCAGCGCATCGAGCAGATCCGGTTCCGCCAGGGGCTCAGCCCGCCGCTCGGCAATGACCCGCGCCATCTCGGCCCTGAGGAAGCGGTTGCCGGCCATGGCGCGCCGCCGCCCGGGGTAAGGCAGCCATTCCGGCAGGCGCAGGGTCGTATAGGCGGCGATCCAGCCAACGGTGTCGAAATAGCGCGAAATCTCCTCGCCGAAACGCTTCGTGTCGAAACGCGTGCGGCCCGACAGCATCGTCTCGACGATGACGTCGAAGGTCGTCTCCATCATCGCCTCGGCCATGTCGATGGTCGCGCCGGAGGAGGCTCCGAGACGCTCCACCGTGGCGGCAGCGGAGGTGGAGAAGGCCGGCATGAAGGACAGGATCGTCCCGTGCCGGAACGGCGGCGAGGCGGCGCGGCGCTGCCAGCGCCAGGCGGCGCCCTCGGCCGTGAAGATCGACTCGTCGCCGACCGCCGGCCCGATCGTCCGGCGGATGATGGGCGCCTTGGGAAAGGACGACGCCTTGCCCACCAGCACCTCATCGACCAGCGGCGGGTCCATCACGAAGAGCAGGCCACGCTTGCCGAACGGAACCTCGAGGGCTTTCTCCTCGAAGACGGCCTGTGGCCAGGTGGCGAGCGGATTGTCGATGAGGCGGCGCAGGAAGGGCAAAAGCCCCAATGGCTGCACGGGATGGGTCAGGGCCTGAGGCGTGAAGAGCGCTCCGTCCGCCGCCGTCATGTGCCCTCGCCGGTCATCGGCGGACGGTCTTGATCCAGGCCTCGACCATGCGCAGAGCCACGCCGCGCTCGTCGTCCGAGGCCTGGCGCATCGCCTCCTCGTACATGTCGGCGATCCAGGTCTCGTTCTCGTTCGCCGATTCCTTGGCCAGCGTCAGGAACATCAGGCCCCGCGGCGCGGCGCGCGGCACGTCGCGGCCGGTGAACAGCATGTGGCCGAGAACGGCCTGCGCCTGGTGATGGCTCTTCTGCGCGGCGAGCTGCAGCCAGCGGGCGGCCTGACGCGGATCGCGCTGGGTGCCCTTGCCTTCCAGCATCATGCGGCCGAGTCGGAACTGGCCATCAGCGTCGCCGAAGGTCGAGGCGGCGTAGAAATAAAGCTCGACCGCCTTGGCCGGGTCGGGCCGCACATAGGTGTTCGGAATGCCCTCGACGAAATAGTTGCCCATGGCAACGAAGGCCGAGGAGATAAAGCGCGCGTCCGGCGAGGTCGGGCCCTCATCGCGGCGGGTGATGGTGATCTGGCGGAAGGTCTCGAAGGCCTTGAGGTCGGAGCGGGCGACACCTTCGCCCTCCATGTACATACGCCCCAGGCGCCAGGCAGAGGCGGCATGGCCGCCGCTCGCGGCATACTGAAGCGCCGAGACGGCATCGTCCGTGCGGCCGTCGCGCAGGGCCCGGCCATAGGCGCGGAAGGCGTCGAGCGCCGAGCGCGCGTCGCCGGCCGGCTGACCGTCAAAGGCCAAAGCCTGGGTCACCGGGAGGCTCCCGGTGAGCAGCGTCGCCGCACAGGCGACGCGCATCAGGCTGGAAAGCTCAGATATCCGCATAGACGTGCTTTTCCCCGGCACCGCCCGGATGGGTCACGGCACCGTCAACCGCAGGTCCGACCTGCTGGGCATATTTCCAAATGGCGCCCGCGCCGTACTCGGTCGGCTTCGGGCCAGTCCATTCCTTCTTACGCGCCCGCAATTCGGCGGCCGTAAGGCGAACCTTGAGCGTTCCCTTGACGGCGTCGATCTCGATCATATCGCCGTCACGCAGCAGCGCGATGGGACCGCCGACCTGCGCCTCCGGACCGACATGGCCGATGCAGAATCCGCGGGTGGCGCCGGAGAAGCGACCGTCGGTGATGAGCGCAACCTTGTCGCCCATGCCCTGGCCATAGAGGGCTGCCGTCGTCGCCAACATCTCGCGCATGCCGGGGCCGCCCTTGGGGCCCTCGTAGCGGATGACGATGACCTCACCCGCCTTGATCGTGCGCTCGGTGACCGCCTTGAAGCACTCTTCCTCGCGGTCGAAGCAGCGCGCCGGCCCCTTGAACTTCAGCTTCTTCATGCCGGCGACCTTCACGATCGCCCCATCCGGCGCCAGATTGCCCTTCAGGCCGACGACGCCGCCGGTCTTGGTGATGGGCTTGGAGGTCGGATAGACCACGTCCTGGTCAGGGTTCCAGCGCACCTTGGCAAGGTTCTCCGCCATGGTGCGGCCGGTGACAGTCATGCAGTCGCCATGGAGGAAGCCGCCGTCGAGCAGCGCCTTCATCAGAAGCGGGATGCCGCCGGCCTCGAACATGTCCTTGGCGACGTACTTTCCGCCCGGCTTCAGGTCGGCGATGTAGGGCGTGCGCTTGAAGATCTCGGCGACGTCGAACAGATCGAACTTGATGCCGCATTCATGCGCCATGGCCGGCAGGTGCAGCGCGGCATTGGTCGAGCCGCCCGAGGCGGCGACCACGGTCGCGGCGTTCTCCAGCGACTTGCGGGTGACGATGTCGCGGGGGCGGATGCCGCGGGCGATCAGCTCCATCACCTTCTCACCGGCCGCGTAGCAGAAGGAATCGCGGATGTCATAGGGAGCGGGCGCGCCAGCGGAGTAAGGCAGCGCGAGACCGATGGCCTCGGACACCGTCGCCATGGTGTTGGCGGTGAACTGCGCGCCGCAGGCGCCTGCGGACGGCGCGCCGACACGCTCCAGTTCGTCGAGGTCCTCGTCGCTCATGGCGCCGACCGAATGCTGGCCGACTGCCTCGAACAGATCCTGGACGGTCACCTGCTTGCCACGGAAGGTGCCGGGCAGGATCGACCCGCCATAGATGAAGATCGACGGAACGTTGAGGCGGATCATCGCCATCATCATGCCGGGCAGCGACTTGTCGCAGCCGGCAAGGCCGACCAGCGCGTCATAGGCGTGGCCGCGCATGGACAGCTCGACCGAGTCGGCGATGATCTCGCGGGAGGGCAGCGAGGACTTCATGCCGGCATGGCCCATGGCGATGCCGTCGGTCACGGTGATGGTGCAGAACTCGCGCGGCGTGCCCTGGGCCGCCTCGACGCCCTTCTTCACCGCCTGTGCCTGTCGCATCAGCGCGATGTTGCAGGGTGCCGCCTCATTCCAGCAGGTGGCCACGCCGACGAAGGGCTGGTGGATCTGCTTGGTCGTCAGGCCCATCGCATAGAGATAGGACCGGTGCGGCGCCCGAGACGGGCCCTCGGTGACGTGCCGGCTGGGCAATTTGGACTTGTCGAACGTCATACCACTCACCGCGCCGCCACCTTGAGGACCGACCGGTGGAGGGACGCGGAGACATTCGGAACGAACGACCCGAAGACCATCAATGCGGCAGCCCAGAAAAACGTTCTCCATCGACGATGGAAAACAGACGTTTGTCCCGAAATTTCTGCGCTCCGGCCTGTGGCGGGATTGCGGCGAAACATGGTGAAGGAACCGTTCCGCTTCGAGCCGTTCCAGCCTGTTGCGGAAATGACACGAAAACACCGGCGGGCCATGGCCGCGCCGGTGTGCTCATGCGACAGGCAATAGGACCGGCGGATCAGCCGAGGGCGGTCAGCCGCTGCATCGCCGTCTCGATGCTCGCCTTGCGCTCCACCGCCTCGGCGCGCTTCTCGTGCTGCTCGGCGATGACGTCTTCCGCCGCACGGGCCATGAAGTTGGCGTTGTTGAGCTTGCCATCGCAGCGGGCGATATCGCCTTCCGCCTCCTTCAGCGCCTTAGCGAGGCGCGTCCGCTCGGCGGCGACGTCGATGAGACCGGCCATGGGCAGGGCGAGGGTCTCGCCGCGCACCACCAGCTGGACGGAGCCGGCGGGCGCCTCGGCGCCGGAGGCGACGCCAGAAAGCCTCGCAAGACGGTTGAGCAAATCGCCGTAACGCTCTGACGTCGCAAGGGTCTTGTCCGATGGGGCAATGAGGACGAGCGGCACCTGCGTCGCCGGGGCGACGTTCATCTCCGCACGCACCGAGCGAATGGCGCTGATCGCATCCACCAGCCAGCCGATCTCGGCCTCTGCCTCGGCATCGATCAGGCCGTCGAGCTTCGGCCAGTCGGCCAGCGCCAGCACACCGGCGCGGGCCGGCCCCGCCTCGCCCGTCACCGTCCACAGCTCCTCGGTGATGAAGGGCATGAACGGGTGGAGGAGCTTCAGGATCTGATCGAGCGTCCAGGCGGTGGCGGCGCGCACCTCGGCCTTGGCCGCCTCGTCGGTGCCGGTGAAGATCGGCTTGGCGAATTCCAGGAACCAGTCACAGAAAATGTTCCAGACGAAGCGATAGGCCGCGCCCGCCGCATCGTTGTACTTGTAGGCCTCGATGGCGGCGCCGGTCTCGGCAACCGCCTTCGCCGTCTCGCCGACGATCCACTTGGCGAGCGTCGTCTTGACCGCCTTCGGGTCGAAGTCGGCAACGCGGCGGCACTCGTTCATCTCGGCAAAGCGCGCCGCGTTCCACAGCTTGGTCGCAAAATTGCGATAGCCCTCGACGCGCGAGCGGGCGAACTTCACGTCCGAGCCCTGGCTCGCCTGCGCCACCAGCGCGAAGCGCAGCGCATCGGCGCCGAACTCGTCGATGAGGCCGAGCGGATCGACGACATTGCCGAGCGTCTTCGACATCTTCCGACCCTTGTCGTCGCGGACGAGGCCGTGGATGACGACGTCGGAGAAGGGCTTCTCCCCCATGAACTGGAGGCCGAGCATCATCATGCGCGCCACCCAGAAGAAGATGATGTCGAAGCCGGTGACCAGCGTCGCGGTCGGATAGAAGCGCTTCAGCTCCGGCGTCTCGTCGGGCCAGCCCAGCGTCGAGAAGGGCCAGAGGCCCGATGAGAACCAGGTGTCGAGCACGTCGGGATCGCGGGTCAGCGGCACCCCTGCCCGGCCGAACTGCGCGTCGGCCTGGGCCTGCGCTTCAGCCTCGCTGGCGGCGACGAAGATCGTGCCATCCTCGGCGTACCAGGCGGGGATCTGGTGGCCCCACCACAGCTGGCGCGAGATGCACCAGGGCTGGATGTTCTCCAGCCAGCGGAAATAGTCGCCGGCGAAGCGTTCGGGAACGAAGCGCGTCTCGCCCTTGCGAACCGCTTCCAGCGCCGGCTTGGCGAGCGTCGCGGCATCCACATACCACTGCTCGGTCAGCCAGGGCTCGACCACCGCGCCGCCGCGCTGGGCATGCGGCACCATGTGGGTGTGGGGCTCGATCTTGTCGACGAGGCCGAGCGCCTCGAGGTCGGCGACGACCTTCTTGCGCGCCTCGAAGCGCGGCAGACCGCGATAGGCCTCCGGGGCGTTCTCGTTTACCACGGCCGAAGCGTCGAAAATGTTGATGAGCTCGAGATTGTGGCGCTTGCCCACCTCGAAGTCGTTGAAGTCGTGGGCCGGCGTGATCTTCACCGCGCCCGAGCCCTTTTCGGGATCGGAATAGGTGTCGCCGACAATGGGGATCTCACGGCCGACGAGCGGCAGCACCACCATCTTGCCGATGAGGTGCTTGTAGCGCTCGTCTTCCGGGTGCACGGCGACGGCCGTGTCGCCCAGCATCGTCTCCGGGCGCGTCGTCGCCACCGTGATGAACTGCGTCGGGTCGTCCTTCAGCGGATACTTGAAGTGCCAGAGGTTGCCCTTCACCTCGAGGCTATCGACCTCGAGGTCGGAAATGGCCGACTGGAACTCCGGGTCCCAGTTCACCAGCCGCTTGTCGCGGTAGATGAGGCCGGCCTTGTGGAGGTCGACAAAGACCTTGATGACGGCCTTCGACAGGCCCTCATCCATGGTGAAGCGCTCGCGCGACCAGTCGCAGGAGGCCCCCAGCCGCTTCAGCTGGTTGACGATCGTGCCGCCGCTCTCCGCCTTCCACTCCCAGACCTTCTCCAGGAACTTCTCGCGGCCGAGGTCGCGCATCTGGATCTGCTTCTCGGCCAGCTGCCGCGAGACCACGAGCTGCGTGGCGATGCCCGCATGGTCGGTGCCCGGCTGCCACAGCACGTCGCGGCCATTGAGGCGCCAGTAGCGGCAGAGGACATCCTGCAGCGTGTTGTTGAGCGCGTGGCCCATGTGCAGCGAGCCGGTGACATTCGGCGGCGGGATGACGATGCAATAGGGATCGGCGCCGGCGCGGTCCGGGCGGCCGGCACGAAAGGCCTCGGCGGCCTCCCAGGCGGCGGCGATGCGGGCCTCGATATCCTTCGGCGAATAGGTCTTTTCGAGCATGGCGTCAGGCGATCCGTGGCTAGGGCGGGCACCAAAGCCGCGCCACGGCGCGGAAGTCAAGAATTGAGCGCCAAAAGGCAGCAGCTTGCCTCGGATCGGGGGCCGCCCCATGAGTGGCTCTGTGCCGAGGCAGAGGCCGGACAGCGATGGATGGCCCACGATCCGAGCGCCGCAGCGACGAACACCGCAACGAACCACCGTCTGCCCAGCGGCCGTGTCGCTTATTCCGCGGCTGAAGCGCAACAGGACGCCCTTTGCGATGCAGGGCTATCGACAGCGATGACCCAAGGCCGGGCAAAGCCATCGATGCATTCGGCTGCTTCAACGCTTGGGAACGCCCGCGATGAAATCGGTCATCCGCTTCAGCGTTTCATCATTGTGAAAAATGCCGAAATGCGTGGTCTGCCCAATGACCTCCGCATTGCCTCGGTAGCCTGCGGCCTTCAGCAGATCGAGAAGTGCGCTGCCGTCGACAGCCTCATCCTTGTCGCCGACGAGGATCAGCGATCGCGACGGCATCGCCGCCACATCCGCCGCATGATCGTTGCGCGGATGATAGGACAGGTTGAGACGCCAGGAATAGGCGAGCGTCTCTGTCCCGTTCCATGCGGCCGCTGGCTTGTTGAAGGCGATGATGGGAAGCCCGTCGAAGCCATGCACTCCGACGATGTTCAGCGCCACGAGGCCCACGATGCGGGGCACATGGACGACGTTCCAACCGCCCGCATTGCCGCCACGGACAGCCGCCGTGCGCGGAATGATCGGAGAGAGGGCAACGAAGCTGGCAATCGCCTCCTGCCTCGGACCATCCCCGCCCGCAAAGCGCAGGACGAAGCCGCCGCCGCTGGAATGCCCGCCGAGGATGATGGGCCCCGCATGGCCCTGACGGCGTAGTTCCCGGATGAGGTCGACGACGTCGTCCTCGTACTGACCGATATATTCGACGTCGCCGCGGCGGCGCCCCGAGAAATAGTGACCCCGCAGGTTCGGCAAAACGACCTTCGCGGTTCCTGCCGCGCTGATCGAGGTCGCCAGGTCGTGATAGCCGCCGCCATGGTAGGAAGAGCCGTGAACGAAGATCAGGATGCGGTCGCTGGTCGCCTCATAGAGCCTGTAGGCGAGCGCTTCACCGTCACGCGCGCGGTGCTGCCGCAAAGGCGGCATCTGTGCAGGGCGCTCGTCCCGCTCGGCCGAAAAGCCGAACACGTCGGTCTCTGGCGGCATTGGGGGAAATGGTCGCGCAATCAAAACTAGCGCGGTGACGAGACCAATGATCCCGAGGGCGATCAGACCAAATATTCCGCGCAACACATGGCGCAACGTTCGTGCTCCGCGGATGAATTGAAATGGACCCTAACAGGTTCTTGTCCCTTGTCGCCGATTTAATTCTGAACGGTGATTGTTGCGGGAGGGCCCGCCAATGATCGTGAGGGAGACGCGACACATGGCTGCGCTCACCGGGCGAATACTGGTGGGGTGCGCTAACATTTCTGCCATGCGAAGCCGTGGCTTGCCGCAATGCAAAATCCGGCCACAAAGACATCAATGACGCAGGATACCGCAACGCCCCCGCCCGAGGATGCCATTCCCTGGCGGTCCCTGATGATCCTCGGCTCGGCGAGCTTCGCCTCCTCGGCCGCGCTGCGCTTCTGCGACCCTCTTCTCCCGAAGCTCGCCAACGCCTTCTCCACGACCCCCGGCGCGGCGGCCATCGTCGTCACCACCTATTCGGTCGCCTATGGCGGCTTCCAGCTTGTCACCGGTCCGCTCGGCGACCGCTACGGTAAGGTGCGGCTCGTCTCGCTGGGCGCGATCCTCTGCGGCCTGTTCACGATCGCATGCGCCTTCGCGGTCACGCTCGACCAGATCGCGGTGCTTCGCCTGCTCGCTGGGCTCACGGGCGCGGCCATTATCCCCAACTGTCTCGCCTTCATCGGCGATACGATCCCTGCCTCGCAGCGCCAGGCGGTTCTTGCCCGCTACATGATCTTCATGAGTGCCGGCGCGGTGAGCGGCCAGGCCATCGGCGGCATCATTGCCGACGCCTTCGGATGGCATGCGGTCTTCCTGATGGTCGGCGCCTTCCTCGTGGTGGCGGGCACCGTGCTGACGCTGCAATTGCGGACCAATCCGGTCCTGTCGAAGCGGGCGGCAACTCCGCAAGGCGGCCTCGCTGGCTCGTTCCGGCAGATCGCCACCAGCGGCCGGACGCCGCTCGGACGCCTCGTCCTCGTGACCGTCTTCATGGAGGCGTCGTTCTATATCGGCGCCTTCACCTTCCTCGGCGCCTATCTGCGCGCCGAATTCGCCATCAGCTACACCGCCATCGGTGCATTGACGGCGCTGAGCGCGCTGGGAGCGGTCCTCTATTCCTCCGCGGCGCCGTCCCTGCTCACCCGCTACAGCCAAGCGACCTTGTTTCTCGGCGCCGCCCTTGCCTTCTCTGCGAGTTTCCTGCTGCTCGCGGTGGCGCCCGTCCTTGCCCTCGTGGCGCTCGCCATCGTCATCGGCGGGGCGAGTTTCGCCCTCTTCCACAACGCCCTCCAGAATCTCGCCACGCAGATGAACCCCGAGGCGCGCGGGGCCTCCATCGCCACCTTCGCCTTCTGCTTCTTCGCGGGACAGACGGCCGGCGTCTTCGTCTCGAGCTTCGTCTATGACCATTGGGGCGCGGTGCCGCTCTTCGCGGCATCCGCGATCCTCATGCCGCTGCTGATCGTGTGGTTCCGCGGACGGCTCGCCGCGGTGAGAGCCGCCTGAGCGGCGTCAGCGGCCGGGGCCGCGCGAGACGCGCTCGATCTCGGCCCGCACGAGCCGTTCCACCAGCTGCGGCAGGTTGTCGTCGAGCCAGGTTTTCAGCATCGGCCTGAGCATATCCTTGAGCAGGTCCTCAAGGGTACGGTTCGAGCCGACCATCATCGAACTCGCGAGCGAGCCGAACGCGGCGCCGACGGCGGCATGGGCCTCGGCCGACAGCAGAGCGGGAGCCGCGCCAACCGGCGGGGCATAGCTCGGCAGCGGCGGCGGAGGGGCCGCATCGATGAAATCCAGATCGGCACGCTGGGCGATCGGCTTGATCATGCCCATGCGATCCGGCACCGCGTCGGCCTTGCTGAGCTCGAGGATCTCGGGCTCTGGCGGCGGGGGCGGCGCAGCCTGTTTCGGCGGCGGAGGAGGCGGCGGAGGCGGAGGCGGCTCATCCTCCATGGCGTCGAAACCGGCCAGCAGCGCGTCGATGTCGTCCTGAGACTTCGGCGCTTCCTCGGCGGCCGGTGCGGGCGGCGGTGGAGGGGGCGGCGGGGCTGCCGCCTTGGCCGGCGCAGCCTTGGCCGGCTCGTCATCGGCGATGATGCGGCGAATCGAAGCGAGGATTTCCTCCATCGACGGTTCGTTCGCCTTGGCCGTCTGTGACATCCCCGCCCTACCCTGACGTCGCACGCTCGGAAGCGAAGGGATCGGATCCGGCCATTGGCCGAATCGCTTCCGAATCAACTGTGACGACTATGCACCCTCGCGCCGTGTGTGGCCAACCGAGAGGCTGGCGATCCACAGGCAAACAGCGTCGCTTTACCGCCCATCCGGCGTGCGCACGCCGATCCACTGATCGCGGACCTGGTTGTAGTGCTGGGTCGGATCGAAGATCTCCGTCCGCAGGGCCAGGCGCGGGGCGTTGAGACGGCCCATGGCCGACAGCACCGAGTACGACAGGACGACCCGGTCGCGCTGGGCGCGGACGAGGGCGACGCGCGCCTCGGTAAGGGTTTGCTGGGCGTTCAGCACGTCGATGATGGTGCGCTGGCCGACCTTGTACTCCTCACGGATACCGTTGACCGCGATCTCCTGCGAGCGGACCTGGACCTCGGCAGCCTGAATCTGCGCCCGCGCCGCCTCAAGCGCGGCCCAGGACTGCATGACGGCCTGCCGCACGCTGGCTGCGGCGGTCTCGATCTGGATACGCCGCTGGCCATACTGCTCCTTGGCCTGGCGGATGGTCGCGTAGTCGCGGCCGCCATTGGCGAAGATCGGGATGGTCAGGGTCACGCCGAGGGAAGCGGTGAGCGATTGGCCGCTGGTCACCGCCTGTTCGGCAGCGCGCGTCACAGTGCCGCTCAGCCCGAGCGTCGGGTAGAGAGCCGATTCGGCGATGCGGACCTGGAGCATCTGGGCGTCGGCACCGTGACGGGCACCGATGATCGACGGGTGTTCCGTCTGTCCGGCGACAACGGCGGAATCGAGATTGCGCGGCAGAAGCCGTTCGACGGTACGAGCGGGGACGAGGCGGCTGGGAAGGACGCCGACCTGCTGCTGGTAGACAGCGCGGGCGTTGGCGAGGTCCGATTCCGCGACGGTTGCCGTGGCAATGGCGGCCTGCAGCGACGACTCGGCGAGCGCCACATCGGTTCGGGTCACCTCGCCGACATTGAAGCGGTCGCGGGTAGCACGCAGCTGCTCGCGCAGCACCTCGACGTTGCGACGCCGCAGTTCCAGCACTGCCTGTTCGCGCAGCACGTTCATGTGCGCGGTGGCGGCCGAAAGCAGCACCGTCTGTTCGGTATTGCGCAACGTCTCGCGCGCCACGAGCACGTTCTGATCGGCCTGGCGGACCGTATTGGTGGTCCGGTTGCCGTCGTACAGAGTCTGCGTCACGGACAGAGTGGCCGCGCGCGGCTCCAAACGGGCCGCGCTGCGAGATCCCGCAATGGTCACCGGCACGCCACCGACATTCGTGCCGCGCGTGCCGACGCTGGATTCGGAATACTGGCCGGCAGCGGTGACCGTCGCGTTCACCGACGGGCGATAGCCCGAGAGCGCGGCCGGCACGCCCTCGTTGGCGACACGCACGCCGGCACGGGCGGCATTGAGATCGGGATTGTTGCGATAGGTCTGGACGAGCGTCTGCTCGATCGACTGTGCCCGGGCGGGGGGAACGGTCAGGGATATGGCGAGGATCGCGACGGAGACTGCCGCCGCGGAGCCGGCACGAGACCTCGTGGCTCCGGTCATGGACACACCTGCATTTTGGCGCCCCCCGAAGCGTCCGCCACGACTCCAGGGCAATTGGTAACGTTGGTTAAAGGGATTGGACGCGCGAGGAAACCCCCGAGGCGGCCTAGACCGACGTTACCCACCATGGTGCAGCATGAAGGCCACACCCGGACAGGTCAGAACACGAAACCGCGCGGTGCGTCGAAGCCGGGAAGTGCGGGAATGGCGGCGTCGAAGGCCTGCCGGATGCTGATCTCGGCACCGATCCGGGTGTGGACGAGGCACTTCGCCGCGCGCCCCCGTCCGACCACCGCGACAAGCCGGCCACCCTCGGCGAGCTGGTCGAGGAGCGCCTGCGGCAACTGCTCGACGGCTCCCTCCAGGAGGATCACGTCGAAGGGACCTTTGGAGGCGGCACCGGCCGTGAGGGGCCCCTCCACCACGGTGATGTTGGCAGTGCCGCCGAGAGCGCCGCGGGCCGCCCCGACAAGAGCGCCGTCCTGCTCAAGCGCCACCACCTCGGCGGCGATCAGACCAAGAACCGCGCTCGAATAGCCGGTGGCGGCGCCGACATCGAGGACGCGGTCGCCCTCCCCGACCGCCCCGGTCTGGATCATGCGGGCGAGCACCATGGTCTCGATGAGGTAGCGCGGGGGTTCGCTGCCCAGCGCGATGTCATCGTCGAGATAGGCGAGCGCCTTGAGCGAATCGGGGACGAATTCCTCCCGCGGCACCGCCATCAATGCATTGACGATGCGCGCGTCGGTCACGTCGTTCACGCGGATCTGGGTATCGACCATGGTGCGGCGCGCGCGGGCGAAGTCCATCATGGGATCATCCTCGGATCGCGATCGGCACGGCGAGGCACGCCGCGCCCGTTCTGGCTCCGTCTTTACCGGTTGCGGCGCGAAAAAGGCAAGCTGTCCCACGGGCCGACGCGCAGCCGCGACGGCGATCGGCAGCCGTGCCCCGGTTGCGCTCGGCGCGGTTGCGGGGTCGGTGGCTCCATGCTAGAGCCTCCGCACTCCGCGCCGGCTCGTCCGGCGACCCCCCGGATGGCCTCGTGGCGGAGTGGTTACGCAGAGGACTGCAAATCCTTGCACCCCGGTTCGATTCCGGGCGAGGCCTCCACCTTCTCTCCTCCTTAGGCACGTTTCGGCGTCATCATCGCGTTGAGCTTCGGCCAGCGGCGTGCGACGGTCACCGACATCCGACGGCGCGACCGACGCACGCGCGGGCTGTCGACTGACAGGATCACGAATCCGACCGGCAGCATCCAGATGCCAAGGACCGGCAGGACGCTGAACACGCCACCGGCCACGAAAGCCCAGCCAAGCACCTGCCGGCGTAGCCGCGTACGGGGCAAACGGTAGGAGCGCCCGAAGATCGTCGTGCGATACGGGGCTTTCGGTGAGGTCTCAGGAGAAGTCGTGGCGGTCATCGCCCTGTGATGGAGGTCAACCGCCCGTCTTTCAACAGGCCGGCGGTCGAAAAATGCGTTGCGCGACGATTGGCCCTTGGCAGGTGCGAAACACCTGTGCTATTCGCGCCGCTCTCACGACGAGCGTGATCCTCGGTAGCTCAGTGGTAGAGCAACCGGCTGTTAACCGGTTGGTCGCTGGTTCGAATCCGGCCCGGGGAGCCAATTCGCGAACCCCCGAAACGCAAGCCGCGTTTCGGGGGTTTTGCTTTTTTTGGCCCTGGCGCATTACGAGCGTGCGGACGGCAAGAATCTGCTGCACTTCGGTGAACCGGCCCCCTGCCCGGCCCGTAACCTCGCAATGCCGCAAGTGCCCGTCATAGTCTGGTTCCGCGACGACCTCCGCCTCTCCGACAATCCCGCGCTCGCGCGGGCCGGCGCGAGCGGTGCTCCCGTCATCTGTCTCTACATTCGCGAAGAGCCAGGAATCGGCCGGCGCGCCATGGGGGCAGCGGCCGACTGGTGGCTTGCGCAGAGCCTCCGGGCCCTCGCAAGCAGCCTCGAAACGCTCGGCCAGAGCCTGGTCCTGCGCAGCGGCAAGGCGGCCGATGTGCTCGATGCGGTGATCGCCGAGACGGGAGCCGGCAGCGTCGTCTGGAATCGCCGCTATGACGCAGGCGGCATCGCCATCGACAAGGCGATCAAGGCCGACCTGGCGGCGCGCGGCATCATGGTCGAAAGCTTCGGCGCCCATCTCCTGCGCGAGCCCTGGGAGGTGAAGTCCGCCGTCGGCGAGCCGATGAAGGTCTTCACACCCTTCTGGCGGGCCCATCAGCGCCTCGGCGACATCCGCGCGCCACTGCGGGCGCCGACGGCCCTCGCCGTATGGGGAAGCCACCTCGCGAGCGAGAGCCTGCAGGACTGGGGGCTCGAACCCACCGGGCCAAATTGGGCGAAGGGCTTCACCGACCACTGGACACCCGGCGAGGCAGGCGCGCAGGCACGGCTTGAGGCCTTCCTCGCAGGTGGCCTCGACGGCTATGCCGACGGGCGCGACCGACCGGACCGCGCCTCGACCTCGCGCCTGTCCCCCCATCTGCGATTCGGCGAGATCTCCCCGGTGCAGATCTGGCACCGCACCCGCAGCGTGGCCGGCACGGAGCCGGGCCGCGACGTCGCCAAATTCCTCGCCGAGGTCGGTTGGCGGGAGTTCGCCTACCATCTGCTGTATCACTTTCCGGACCTGCCCGAGGCCAATTACCAACACCGTTTCGACGCCTTCCCCTGGCGCGCCGATGCAACGGCCCTCAAGGCCTGGCAGAAGGGTTTGACCGGTTATCCCATCGTCGATGCCGGCCTGCGCGAACTCTGGCAGACCGGATGGATGCACAACCGGGTCCGCATGATCGTCGCCTCGTTCCTGGTAAAGCACCTGCTGATCGACTGGCGCGCGGGCGAGGCGTGGTTCTGGGATACGCTTGTCGACGCTGACGTCGCCAACAATCCCGCGAGCTGGCAGTGGGTAGCCGGCTCCGGTGCGGACGCCGCCCCCTACTTCCGCATCTTCAATCCCATGCTCCAGGGCGAGAAATTCGATCCCAAGGGCGACTATGTCCGGCGCTGGGTGCCTGAGCTCGCCGGCCTTCCGGCCAAGGTGATCCACACGCCCTGGGAGGCGCCGCCCGCGGTGCTGCTCCAGGCTGGAATCAGGCTGGGGGAAACCTATCCGAAGCCGATCGTCGACCACGATGCGGCTCGGACACGGGCGCTCGCCGCCTTCGCGACGATCCGCGAGCCTTCCGCCGCCTGACCTGCACCCCGACCGGGAACCACCTGAGGCATTGATGGATTTTTCAACTGGCCTAGACTGCCCCATGCGCCGGAGGGCGACCTCGGCTGCGAAGCGTCACCCGGCGCGACCCGAAACCGGGAAGACGGACCGCTCGGTCGCGGCGACCCTGAGCGCGCCGTGGGGTCCGTCACATCCGGAGGCGCCGTCTCGATGAGCATTACAGACCAACGCCATTCCTTCGCCGACACGATTGAGGTGACGCGCGACACGCTGCGCCGTGCGACCGCCGGCCTGCCATCGCTCCTGCGCCTTGCGCTCGGCTATCCCCTCGCCATCCGCTACGGCCAGCTCACCATGCAACTGCCCGACAGGCGGCGCCTGCTCTTCCGCGGCACCGAGCCCGGTCCGCAGGCGGAGATGATCGTCAACGATTTCGGCTTCGCCCGGCGCCTGATCCTCGACGGTGACCTCGGCTTTGCCGAGGCGTTCATACGCCGTGAATGGGACACGCCTGATCTCTCGGGCTTCCTAAACTTCTTCGCGGTCAACATGCACGCGGTGCGCAACCTGACGCGCTACAACCCGCTGGCGCGTCTGCTGCACCAGTTGCGCCACTGGCGCAATCGCAACACCCGCACCCAGGCCCGGCGCAACATCGCCGCCCATTACGACCTCGGCAACGCCTTCTATCGCGCCTGGCTCGACCCGAGCATGACCTATTCCTCGGCGCTGTTCGCAACCGGGACCGAGACGCTCGAGGAGGCCCAGCTTGCCAAATATCGCCGCCTCGCCGGCGAACTCGCCCTGAAGCCCGGCGACCACGTGCTGGAGATCGGTTGCGGCTGGGGTGGCTTCGCCGAGGTCGCCGCCAGGGAGTTCGGCGCGAGGGTGACCGGCCTGACCCTGTCGCAGGAGCAGTTCGACTACGCTACCGAGCGGATGGCCCGCGCGGGCCTCTCCGACCGCGTCACCATCAAGCTGCAGGATTATCGCGACGAGACCGGCCGCTACGACGCGGTGGCGTCCATCGAGATGTTCGAGGCGGTCGGCAAGGAATTCTGGCCGACCTATTTCGATCGTATCGCTGCCTGCCTTGCTCCCGGCGGCCGCGCCGGCCTGCAGGTCATCACCATCGACGAGGCCTATTGGGAAGGCTACGAGCGCGAGATCGACTTCATCCGGGCCTATATCTTCCCCGGTGGGATGCTGCCGACGCCGACCCACATGCGCGACCTGCCGCGCGCCAGCGGGCTCACACTCGACACCGACCTCGGATTCGGTCGCGACTATGCCCGCACGCTCCACGACTGGGCCGACCGGTTCACCGCCTCCTGGTCGTCCCTCGCACCGCTCGGTTTCGACGAGCGATTCCAGCGCATGTGGCTCTATTACCTCTTCTATTGCGAGGCGGGCTTCAACACCGGCGGCATCGATGTGCGGCAGATGGTCTATCGCCGCGCCTGACCTCCCGCACGACACTTGGCGGGGTTGAGCGCGGATCGGGCCTCGGATAGCGTCCGCGGTCCCATCCACGCGCACCCCGTCGCGAGCATGACCATTCATCCAAACGTCGTCGCGGCCATCGGCAACACGCCGCTCATCAGGCTGGAACGCGCCAGCGAGGCGACGGGCTGCACCATCCTCGGCAAGGCCGAGTTCATGAATCCCGGCCAGTCCGTGAAGGATCGCGCGGCGCTCTATCTCGTGCGCGACGCCATGGCCAAGGGCCTCGTCCGCTCCGGCGGCACCATTGTCGAGGGCACGGCGGGCAATACCGGCATCGGCCTTGCCATGGTCGGCCGGGCGCTCGGCCTCGAATGCGTCATCGTCATTCCCGAGACCCAGTCGAAGGAGAAGAAGGACACGCTGCGCCAGCTCGGTGCGAGCCTCATCGAGGTTCCCGCGGCGCCCTATTCCAACCCGAACAATTTTGTCCGCGTTTCCGAGCGCACCGCGGCGCGCCTTGCCCGCGAGAACCCGAACGGCGCCTTCTGGGCCAACCAGTTCGACAATGTCGCCAATCGCCAGGCCCATATCGAGACGACGGGACCGGAGATCTGGCGCGACACGGGAGGCAAGATCGACGGCTTCATCTGCGCCATCGGTTCGGGCGGAACGCTCGCTGGCATCGCCATGGCGCTGAAGGAGAAATCGCCCTCCGTCACCATCGGCCTTGCCGACCCGATGGGCGCGGCAATGTATTCCTGGTTCACTCACGGCAAGCTGGAGGCCAGCGGCTCCTCGATCACCGAGGGCATCGGTCAGGGCCGGGTGACGAAGAACATCGAGGGCGCGCCCGTCGACATCGCCTTCCAGATCCCGGATGAGGAGGCGATCCCGGTCATGTTCGACCTGCTCGAACACGAGGGTCTCTGCGTTGGCCCGTCGAGCGGCATCAACGTCGCGGGGGCCATCCGTCTCGCCCGCCATCTGGGGCCTGGGCACACGATCGTGACGATCCTCTGCGACTACGGCTTCCGTTACGCGTCGAAAATCTACGATCCGGCCTTCCTGCGCAGTCGCGGCCTGCCGGTCCCCCATTGGCTGGAGCGTGCGCCCCAGCCGCTCGTCGACCTCGTTCCGGTGACCTGATGCCGACCCTCTTCCTGTTCCGCGACGACGCCTATCTCGTCGAATGCGAGGCGACCGTCATCGAGGTCACCGAGAAGGACGGCAATGTCGCCGTGGGCCTCGACCGCACCGTCTTCTATCCGACCGGCGGCGGCCAGCCCGGCGATGCCGGCCTGCTCCGTGCCGGCGATGTGGAGATCCCCGTCGCGACCGCGGTCTATGGCGCGACGAAGAGTGACATCCTCCACGTCCTGGCGCCGGGCGCGACGCCACCGGCTGTCGGAGCGACCGTGCTGGCCCGGATCGACTGGCCGACCCGTCACAAGCGGATGCGGATGCATACCGGCCTGCACCTCCTGTCCGTCGCCCTGCCCTACCCCGTGACGGGCGGCTCCATCGGCACGGACGAGAGCCGGCTCGACTTCGACATTCCCGAGGCCGGGCTAGACAAGGACGCGATCACGGCGAAGCTCAACGAGCTCATCGCCACCGACGCCGCCGTGACCGAGCGCTGGATCACCGATGCCGAGCTCGAGGCCAATCCGGGCCTCGTCAAAACCATGAGCGTCAAGCCGCCCATGGGCTCCGGCCAGGTGCGGCTGGTGGAGATCGCCGGCCTCGACCTGCAGCCTTGCGGCGGCACCCATGTACGCCGCACCGGCGAGATCGGCCCCATGACCGTCTCGGCGATTGAGAAAAAAGGCAAGCAGAACCGGCGCGTGCGCGTCGTGTTCGCCTGAGGAGGACTGCCCGTGACCACCCTGCCCTCGCCCTGGCTGCGCTCCACCGACTGGCTGGCCGAGCATCTCGACTATCCCGATCTCGTCATCCTCGACGGCAGCTATTTCCTGCCCACCCAGAAGCGTGACGCCGATGCCGAATTCCTCGAGGCGCATATTCCCGGCGCCCAGCGCTTCGACATCGATGTGGTCAAGGACCCCGACTCGGACCTGCCGCACATGATGCCGCCGGCCACCGTCTTCTCCGCAGCCTGCCGCAAGCTCGGCATCGGCGACGGCAAGTCGGTCATCATCTACGACGCGCTCGGCCTGTTCTCCGCCCCGCGGGTCTGGTGGATGTTCCGGAGCTACGGCGCCGAGCGCGTCTTCATCCTCGATGGCGGCCTGCCCAAATGGATCGCGGAAGGGCGGCCGGTGGAGAGCGGCCCGGCTCGCGCGCGCGAGGCGCGCCACTTCACCCCCCGTCGCAACCATGGTGCGGTCGCCGACCTCGGCGACGTCAAGAAGGCGCTCTCCGGCGGCAAGGTGCAGGTGGTCGATGCCCGTCCCGCCGACCGCTTCCGCGGCGAGGCGCCCGAACCCCGCGCGGGCCTGCGCGGCGGCCATATGCCCGGCGCCCTCAACGTGCCCTCCTCCGCCCTCGTCGAGAACGGCCGGCTCGTCTCGCAGGAGCGCATCCGCGAGGCCTTCACCTCGGCCGGCGTCGATCTCGACCGCCCGGTCATCACCAGCTGCGGCTCCGGCGTCTCCGCCGGCATCCTCTGGCTCGGCCTGGACGCCCTCGGCAAGCAGCCGGCCGGCCTCTATGACGGCTCCTGGAGCGAATGGGGCGGCCGCGAGGACTGCCCGGTCGTCACCGGCCCGGCCTGACCGACCCCATCCATCGCAACAAAAAGGGCGCCGCGGGGCGCCCTTTTCGCAGCCGGACGGCGCGCGCCCTCAGTGCAGGATCTGGCTGAGGAAGAGCTTGGTACGCTCGTGCTGCGGGTTCGAGAAGAAGGCGTTCGGCTCGTTCATCTCGATGATCTGGCCGTAGTCCATGAAGATGACGCGGTTGGCCACCTGGCGGGCGAAGCCCATCTCGTGGGTGACGCAGAGCATGGTCATGCCCTCCTCGGCGAGGCCCACCATGGTGTCGAGCACCTCCTTGACCATTTCCGGGTCGAGGGCCGAGGTCGGCTCGTCGAACAGCATGATCTTCGGGCTCATGCACAGCGCCCGGGCGATGGCGACACGCTGCTGCTGGCCGCCCGAAAGCTGGCCGGGATATTTGTTGGCCTGCTCGGGGATGCGCACGCGCTTGAGGTAGTGCATCGCCACCTCCTCGGCCTCCTTCTTCGGCATCTTCTTCACCCAGATCGGGGCGAGAGTGCAGTTCTCGAGGATGGTGAGGTGCGGGAAGAGGTTGAAGTGCTGGAACACCATGCCGACCTCGCGACGGATCTCGTCGATCTTCTTGAGGTCGTTGGTCAGCTCGATCCCGTCGACGACGATCTTGCCCTGCTGGTGCTCCTCCAGCCGGTTGATGCAGCGGATCATGGTCGATTTGCCGGACCCCGAGGGTCCGCAGATGACGATGCGCTCGCCGCGATGGACCGTCAGGTTGATGTCCTTCAGCACGTGGAACTCGCCGTACCACTTGTGCATGCCGGTGATGGACACGGCGACTTCGTTGGTGGTGGTCGGCATACGGGCCGCGGCCTGGCTGCTCATGCGGGACTCCTGTTGGAACGACGGGACGCGCGCTGTCAGCGCCGGCGGCCGGTATTGAGACGATTTTCGACGAAGATCGAATAGCGTGACATGAAGTAGCAGAAGGCGAAGTAGATGATGCCGGCGAAGGCGAAGCCCGTGTAGAGCGTCACCGGGCTCGCCCATTGCGGATCGGTGAAGCCGGCGCGCATGCCTCCGAGCAGGTCGAAGATCGCGACGATCGAGACCAGCGTCGTGTCCTTGAACAGGCCGATGAAGGCGTTGACGATGCCGGGAATGACCAGCTTCAGCGCCTGCGGCATGACGATGAGGCCCATCATCCGCGGATAGTTGAGGCCGAGCGCCATGGCGCCCTCGAACTGGCCCTTGGGGATCGCCTGGAGGCCGCCGCGGATCGTCTCGGCCATGTAGGCGCCGGAGAAGACCGACACGCCGACCAGAACGCGCACCATGGCGTCGGGCGAACGCTCCAGGAACAGCGGCAGCATGTAGGTGGCGAAGAACAGCACGGTGATGAGCGGCACGCCGCGCACCAGCTCGATGATCGCCACCGACAGGAAACGGATGATCGGCATTTTCGAGCGTCGGCCGAGGGCCAGGGCCACGCCGATGGGAAGGGCCGCGACAATGCCGACCGTGGCCACCACCAGCGTCACCAGCAGGCCGCCCCACTGCCGCGTCTCGACCACCGGGAGGGCGGGTGCGGCGAACATGCCGGAGCGCACGAGGACCATGGCCGCGACGCCGACCGCGAGTGCGCCGGCGCCATATTTCAGAATGGCGTCACTGGCGCTGCCGTCGGCACGCCCCATCAGATAAGCCACGAGCAGACCAATGCCCGCGACAATCGCGATCCACCCGAGCACGACCAGCCACGGATTGATGATCGAACCGCCATAGAGAAGGTTGAAGGCGAGGATCGGAAAGGCGCCGAAGAACAGCACCGCATTCAGCGCCTTATGGGGCACCGAGGGGATCAGCAGCGGCACCAAAAGGACGATGGCGACGATCCCGGTCAGGTCGACGCGCCAGCGCGAGTCCAGCGGATAGAAGCCGTACATGAACTGGCCGAACTTCGCCCAGACGAAGGGCCAGCAGGCGCCGACCGACCGGCCGACCTTCTCGTCGAGGCAGGCGTCGCGGTCCGCGCCTGTCCAGACCGCGCGGATGATCGTGAAATCGACGAAGGTCCAGACGAGCTTGTAGGCGATATAGGCGCCAACGACCGTCAGCAGCGCCTGGAGCGGGCTGGAGAACAGGTTGGCCCTCATCCAGCCGATGGGACCGACGAGGCTCGCCGGCGGCGGCGCTGCCTGGAGGATCTCACCGCGGGTGAAGGAGACGGGAGCGGTGGGGGCGTTGGGCATGGTCATCGCGCGAACCTTCAGCGTTCCACCAGCGCGATGCGCGCGTTGTACCAGTTCATGAAGATCGACGTGACGATGGAGATGGTAAGGTAACAGCCCATCCACATCGCGATGATCTCGATGGCCTGGCCGGTCTGGTTGAGGATCGTGCCGCCGACCGAGACCATGTCGGGATAGCCGATGCCGACCGCGAGCGAGGAGTTCTTGGCGAGGTTCAGGTACTGGCTGGTCAGCGGCGGGATGATCACCCGCAACGCCTGCGGGATGACGATGAGGTTGAGGATGCGGCCCTCGGCGAGGCCGAGCGAACGGCCCGCCTCGGTCTGGCCGTGGCTCACCGCCTGGATGCCGGCGCGCACGATCTCGCCGATGAAGGCCGCGGTATAGGCGACGAGGGCGAGGGTCAGGGCGACGAATTCCGGGATCAGCGTCATGCCGCCGGCGAGGTTGAAGCGGCCCTGCTGCGCATAGTCGAAGGAAACCGGCATGCCCGAGGCGAGATAGGCGAGGATCGGCAGGCCGAAGATCAGCCCGATCATGGTCGACACGACCGGGAACTGCTGGCCGGTGGCGGCCTGACGCTTGCGCGCCCAGCTGCGCACCGCGAAGGCGGCAATGATGCCGACGATCAGAGCGATGCCGATGGCGCCTGACCCGGCCTCGAAGATCGGCTTGGGTACGGTGATGCCGCGCTGGTTGGCGAAGAACAGGCCGAAAAGCGAGTAGGAATTGCGTGGCGTCGGCATGGCCGCGAGCACCGCCAGATACCAGAACAGGATCTGGAAGAGCAGCGGCAGGTTGCGGATGATCTCGACATACCAATAGGCGATCTTGGAGATCACCCAGTTCGGCGACAGCCGGGACACGCCGACGATGAAGCCGAGAATGGTGGCGAAGAAGATGCCGACCACCGCCACCAGCAGCGTGTTCAACAGGCCGATGACGAAGGCCCGGCCATAGGACATCGACTCGGACCAGGCGATCGGCGTCTGCGAGATTCCGAAGCCGGCGGTCTGGTCGAGGAACCCGAAACCGGCGGCGATCCGCTGGTTGGAGAGGTTGGTGACGGCGTTCGAGACCGCCGAGTAAATGACGAAGACCAGCAGTGCGAGGGCGAGCCCCTGGAAGATGAGGCTTCTGACCTTTGGGTCGTTGAAGAACGCCACCTTGGTCGCACTGGTCCCACGAGCCGGCACCGTGCCGTCCGTCATGATCGCCATCCCCTGCTCTGGTCCGGTGCGTGCCCCCTCGATGGAGGGCGGTTGTCTGCACCGATTGCCGTTCCGGATCGTGGACCCGGAACGGCGATGCTGTCCAGCGCTTATCGCTGATTAATTAGGCGCGCTCAACGGATGGGCGGTGCGTACTGCAGACCGCCCTTGTTCCACAGCGCATTGAGGCCACGGGAGATGCCGAGGCGGGTCGAGGGGCCGACATTGCGGTCGAAAACCTCGGCATAATTGCCGACATGGCGGACGATGCGGACGACCCAGTCGCGGCTGAGGCCGAGCGCCTCGCCGAAATTGCCCTCGGCGCCGAGCGTGCGGCGGATCTCGGGATTGGTCGACTGCAGCATCTGGTCGAGGTTCGCCTTGGAGATGTTGAGCTCCTCGGCGGTGATCATCGCGAAATGGGTCCACTTCACGATGTCGAACCACTGGTCATCGCCATGGCGCACGACCGGGCCGAGCGGCTCCTTCGAGATGATCTCCGGCAGCACCATGTGGTCGTCGGGCTTGGCGAGCTTCACGCGCTCGGCATAGAGGCCCGAAGCGTCGGTGGTGAACACGTCGCAGCGGCCGGCATCATAGGCCTTGATCGTCTCGTCGGCCGTGGCGAACACGACCGGCTCAAACTTCAGGTTGTTGGTCCGGAAGAAGTCGGCGACGTTCAGCTCGGTGGTGGTGCCGGTCTGCACGCAGACCGAAGCACCCGACAGCTCGCGGGCGCTCTTCACGTTGAGCGACTTGCGGACCAGGAAGCCCTGGCCGTCATAGTAGTTGATGCCTGCGAAGTTCAGGCCGAGTGACGTGTCGCGCTGGATGGTCCAGGTGGAGTTCCGCGAGAGCACGTCGACCTCGCCGGACTGCAGGGCGGTGAAGCGGTCCTTCGCCGAAAGCGGCGAGAAGCGCACCTTCGAGGGGTCATTGAAGATCGCCGCCGCAAGCGCGCGGCAGAAATCGACGTCGAGGCCGGTCCAGTTGCCGGCGCTGTCCGGCTGCGAGAAGCCGGCGAGACCCTGGCTCACGCCGCACTGGACGAAGCCCTTGTTCTGGATGTTGCGGAGGGTCGTCGACGGCGCCTGGGCCAGCGCAGCCGTGGCCCCGAGGCCCAGCGCGGCTCCGAGCGCGAGAGTCGATACGATTCGCTTCATGGTGACAGCCTTTCCCATTCTGGTTGTGGCTTGGTTCTTGTCCGCCGCGGGCCGCCCCTGGGGCGCTGCCTCCCGGACCTGTCGTCCGCAAGACCCCGCATAACTGCATCACAGGCCATCTTGAAACGGGGGTCAAGGCCTTGACGAGCGAACGCCGGACCGCCGACAAGCCCGAGTCCCACCGCGCGGCGGCCGACCGTCACGCCCCTCTCCTTTCCTAACGTCAGAGGCAGGCATGGCTGGCCCGTCCGATACCAAGTCCCTGTCCGAGCGCACTCGCCTGGTGCTCGGAGGCCGCCACCCCGCCGATCAGTATGGCTTCGTCAACACGCCGATCTATCGCGGCTCGACGGTGCTGTACCCGACCTATGAGGAGCTGAAGGCCCGCCGCCAGAAATACATCTACGGCACCAAGGGCACGCCGACGACCAAGGCGCTGGAAGAGGCCTGGACCGACATTTCCGGGGCCGCCGGCACGGTGATCGTGCCGTCGGGCCTTGCCGCGATCGCCATCGCGCTGCAGTCCTGCCTGAAGGCGGGTGACCACATGCTGGTAACGGATTCGGTCTATCGTCCCACCCGCCAGTATGCCGACGGGGTCCTCAAGCGCTTCGGGGTCGAGACCACCTATTACGACCCGCTGATCGGTGCCGGCATTGCCGACCTGATGCGCCCGAACACCACCGTGGTCTTCACCGAGGCCCCGGGGTCGCAGTCCTTCGAAATGCAGGACATTCCGGCCATCGCGGCTGCCGCCCATGCCAAGGGCGCCCTCGTCGTCATGGACAACACCTGGGCGACGCCGCTCTATTTCCCGCCGCACGAACGCGGCGTCGACATCGCCATCGAGGCCGGCACCAAATATCTCGGCGGCCATTCCGACCTGCTCATGGGTCTCGTCACTGCCAACGAGCGGGCCTATCCGGCCCTGCGCGAGACTTTCGACCTCACCGCCATCGGCGCCGGCCCCGAGGACTGCTTCCTGGCGCTGCGCGGCCTGCGCACCATGAAGCTGCGCCTCGACGAGGCCAACCGTCAGGGCATGGCCATGGCCGAATGGCTCGCCGCCCGGCTCGAAGTGAAGACCGTTCTTCACCCGGCCTTCCCGTCCCATCCCGGCCATGCCATCTGGAAGCGCGACTTCAAGGGCGCCTCGGGCCTGTTCTCGGTGATCCTGCATCCCGCAAGCGAGCGCCAGCTTGCCGCCTTCCTCGACGGGCTCGAGCTCTTCGGCATGGGCTATTCCTGGGGTGGCTACGAGAGCCTCGTGGTGCCGTTCGACTGCGCGCCCTATCGCAGCGCGACGACATGGAATCCGGGCGGCCCGGCCCTGCGCTTCCAGATCGGCCTCGAGGACGTGAAGGACCTGCAGGCCGACCTCGCCGCCGGCTTCGAGCGGTTGAAGGCCGCGGCCTGATCAGCCGCGCAAGCGGCGCCAGACCTGCGCCAGTGCCTGTTTCAGCCTGTGCCGGGGCATCGGCACCGGCTCCCGGTGCGCCATCGGCGAGAAGACGAGACCGCGACGCGCGAACCATTCGCGCGTCATCACGGTGAACCAGGCGCCCCACAGCGAACCGGCGACGATGTCGGTGAAATAGTGGGCGTCCACGGCCACGCGGCTGAAGGCGACGATCACCGCCAGGACGATGAAGGTGTTACGCCAGCGCGGGAACAGCGCGGCGAAGGACAGCGCGATGGCAAAGGCCGTCTGCGAATGCCCCGAGGGGAAGCTCGCATAGGACGCCTGCCAGCTCGGGAACTGGAAGTGCAAGGCGCCGAACTCGTCGAAATAGCGCGGCCGCCCGCGGGCGATGATGCGCTTGACGATGGTGACGATCAGTCCAGATCCGCCCACCGCGATGAAGACGAAGGCGAGCCGGGCGGCAAGCGCCAGCATCACCCTGTCGGCAAAGCGCCGCGCCGGCGTGACGACCGACAGGATCACCAGCAGTATGACGCCGCTGGGGATCAGCACCCAGGCGGATTTGCCGACATCGGTGATGAGCTCCCAGACGAAGGCCCATCCGCCGCGCGTCCAGGCGCGTACGCCGATCACCACGGGATCGACATAGACCATGCCGGCGAGGATGAGCGCCAGCGCGATGGCCGCGGCCGCAAAACGCTCGGGCCAGCCGGGGAAGACGCGGAAGGCCGGCGAGGCGAGCGGCCGGACCGGGCGGAACAGGCGCTCGATTCCGGCACGGAAAGCCAGGCCGAAATCGGCGAAGCGCTGCGCGGACGTCCGCGGTGTTTCTGCGCTGCTCGGGTCGAACGACGTGGTCATTCCCCTCCTCTAGGCCAAATCGGCCGGCGGGTCACCCGGGCCGCGGCGGGGCACGACCGCACTGCACACATCGCGTGACCTTGGCGGCCTGTCGCTGTATGGAGGCGCCTTTCCGCCACCACCCCACGGCCAGACATGCTCGGATATCTCGCCCTCGCCGGCTTCGTCGCCACCATTCCCGCCGCCAACTGGCTGATCGGCAATCTCGGCACGACCTGCGTGCCCAATGGCCCCTGCCTCATTCCCGTCGGCTTCGGCCTGATGGCGCCGAGCGGCGTGCTGATGATCGGCCTTGCCCTGGTGCTGCGCGATCTCGTCCAGCGCCGCCTCGGCCTCGTCTGGTCGCTCGCCGGCATCGTCGTCGGCGCCGCCCTGTCCTGGACCGTCGCAGCCCCTGCCCTCGCCCTCGCCTCCGCCTGCGCTTTCCTGTTCTCGGAACTTGCCGATACGGCGGTCTATACCCCCCTTGCCCGCAAGCGCCTCATCGCCGCCGTCTGGGCCTCGAGCCTCGTCGGCACGGTGATCGATTCCACGCTGTTCCTCTGGCTCGCCTTCGGCTCGGTCCAGCTTCTTCCCGGCCTCGTCCTCGGCAAGATGTGGATGGTGGCGCTGGCGACACTGGTGCTCTGGATTCTCCGCCGTCGCGAAACCTCCACCGCCGCCGCCAGCTGACCCCCTCCCTCCGTCGGCCCGGTTGACGGCCGGGCCGCCCCGCCCGTCCCATGACGAACAGGCGCCGGCAGTGCGCGACGGAGGACAGCCATGACCCAGATCTTCGACCTTTCGGGCCGCGTGGCCATCGTCACCGGCGGCAATGGCGGCATTGGCCTCGGCATGGCCGAGGCGCTGGTCGGAGCGGGTTGCGCCGTCTCCATCTGGGGCCGCAACCGCGACAAGACGGAGGCTGCGGTGTCGGGTCTCAAGGCGACCGGCGGGCAGGTCGAGGGCCGGACTTGCGACGTCACGGACCCCGCCTCCATCGAGGCAGCCTTCGCCGCAACCCTGTCCGCCCTCGGCCGCGTCGACGGGTTCTTCGCCAATGCCGGCATCACCGGCGAGAGCAAGGGCCCCTTCATCGAGCGCGACTGGGATGAATGGCGCCGGCTGATGACCGCCAATGTCGAGGGCGTCGCCCGCGGCTTCCAGCTCGCCGCCCGCCACATGGTGGTCCGTGCCAAGGCGGGCGATCCCTTCGGCCGGCTGGTGGCCACCTCGTCCGTCGCTTCCATCGAGGGCGCCGCCTGGAACGAGCATTACGGCGCCTCGAAAGGCGCGCTCAATGCGTTCGTCCGGGCCATCGCCGTCGAGCTCGCCCGCCATGGCGTCACCGCGAACACCATCCTGCCGGGCTGGATCGAGACGGATATGACCGCCCGCGCCCTCGCCGACGAGAAGTTCGTCAAGGCGGTCTCGCCGCGCATTCCGGTGCGGCGTTTCGGCACGCCGGCCGATTTCGGAGGGATGGCAGTCTTCCTGATGAGCCGGTCATCGTCCTACATGACGGGCCAGACCCTCGTCATTGATGGTGGCTACAGCATCTTCTGACGGCAGGGCGCGCGTCCCGCGGCGCGCATGCCCGCTGCTTGCTCGGATGGGTTGCCAGGCTCGTGACGCAGGGTCACCTTTCGCCGGCACGCCACCAGGACCCGACCATGGACGCAGCACATCCCTCCTCCCGGATTGACGAAGCCCGCCTCGACAAGCTCGCGGAAGTCGCCGTCAAGGTCGGGCTCCGCTTGCGCAAGGGCCAGGATCTCCTGCTCACCGGCTCGGCCGGCTCGCTGCCTCTGGTGCGGCGCATCGCCCGCCATGCCTATCAGGCCGGCGCCAATCTGGTGACGCCCATCCTCTCGGACGAGGAACTCACCCTCACCCGCTTCCGCCACGCCCATACCGAGAGCTTCGACAAGGCGCCGGACTGGCTCTATCGCGGCATGGCCGAGGCCTTCGGCGACAACACCGCCCGCCTCGCTGTCGTCGGTGACAATCCGATGCTGCTGGCCAACGAGGACCCCGACAAGGTCTCGCGCGCCAACCGCGCGACCTCGCGGGCCTACCAGCCCGCGCTGGAGAAGATCGCCGGCTTCGACATCAACTGGAACATCGTCGCCTATCCCGGCACGGCCTGGGCCAAGCTGGTCTTCCCCGACCTCGACGAGGCGGCGGCCGTGACGCGCCTGGCCGATGCCATCTTCGCTGCCTCGCGCGTCAACCAGGACGATCCCGTTGCGGCCTGGGAAGCGCATAACGCCGCGCTTGCCCGCCGCACCGCCTCGCTCAACGAGCAGCGCTTCGCCGCCCTCCAGTTCACGGGGCCCGGCACCGATCTCACCGTCGGCCTCGCCGACGATCACCTCTGGGAGGGCGGCGCCTCCACGGCGAAGAACGGCATCACCTGCAACCCCAACATCCCGACCGAAGAGGTCTTCACCACGCCCCATGCGCTGAAAGTGACCGGCCATGTCTCCAGCACCAAGCCGCTGTCCTACCAGGGCACGCTGATCGACGGCATCCGCGTGCGCTTCGAAGCGGGGCGGATCGTCGAGGCTCATGCGAGCCGCGGCGAACAGGTTCTGGGCAAGGTGCTCGACACCGATGAGGGCGCTCGCCGGCTCGGCGAGGTGGCGCTCGTGCCGCATTCCTCGCCCATCTCCAAGAGCGGCATCCTTTTCTACAACACGCTCTTCGACGAGAACGCCTCCTGCCATATCGCGCTCGGCCAGTGCTACGCCAAGTGCTTCGTCAATGGCGCCAGCCTGACGCCCGACGAGATCGCCGCGCGCGGCGGCAACCGCTCGCTCATCCATATCGACTGGATGATCGGCTCGGGCGAAGTCGATATCGACGGCGTAACCGCCGACGGCCAGCGGGTGCCGGTCTTCCGCCGCGGCGAGTGGGCTTGACGGTCCCACGGCCAGACTCTTCCAGGATGGCGATGGCTCGACCGGTGTCGTCGCAGGACATTGTCGTGGTGGCGACGAATCCTATTTGTCGCTACATCGGGGGCACCCCCGGACGAGGCCGATGGCGAGACCATCGCCATCGGCCTTTTCAGCCACCATCGTCAGGATCTGCACCATGCGCATCGTCGCCGCCACGGCCCTGTCCGTGTCCCTCCTCGCCGCCGTCGCGGCGTCCCCGCTTCTCGCCCAGTCCGCCGGCGATCCGGCCGCCGGCGAGCGTGTCTTCGCCCAGTGCCGCGCCTGCCACCAGGTCGGCGAGACCGCCCGCAACGGCGTCGGCCCCAATCTCAACGGCCTGTTCGGCCGCAAGGCCGGCACGGTCGAGGGCTTCAACTATTCGCCCGCCTTCAAGACCCCTGCAGTCGCCGAGAAGGTCTGGTCGCCGGAGAATTTCGCGGTCTACATCCGCAATCCGCGCGAGGTGACGCCCGGCACCCGCATGGTCTTCGCCGGCATCCGCAGCGACAACCAGATCGCCGACCTCACCGCCTATCTCCGCCAGTTCGCCGCGGACGGCAAGCGGACCCAGTGATCCTCGGATGGCGGCGGTCTGAGGACCGCCGCCATCATCGGTCTTCCCATGACAACCCGGGCCGTCCGCTGACGCGATCAGGCCCTCGCGCGGGCGATTTCTGCCGCGAGGGTCTTGTCGGCATTGGCCACTGTCGGCGCCGGCATGCGCTGCACATCGGTGACCTGCCGTCCGTGACCGCGAGCCTCGGTCACCAGCCTGCGGTCCTTCTGCACGAAGCGCCCGCGCACCAGCGTGTGCACGGGAACGCCCGTCACTGCCTTGCCCTCGAAGGGAGTGACCTTCGCCCGCGAATGCAGCGCCTCGGCGCGGATCGTCTCGGTGCGCGTGAGGTCCACCACCGCGATATCGGCATGGGCGCCGGCGGCAATGCGCCCCTTCACCGGCCAGAGGCCGAAGCGCTTCGCCGGGTTCTCGGCGGACCAGCGGACATAGTCCTCGACGCTCATGCGGCCCTTGGCCACCTCATTGAGCATCAGCGGCATCTGCGTCTCGACGCCCGGAAAGCCGCAATCGGCTTCCCAGATCACCGCCTTGGTCTTCTCCTCCGGCGTATGGGGGGCGTGGTCGGTCTCGACGAGATCCACCGTGCCGTCCTTCAGCGCCGCCCAGATGGCCTCGGAATCGCTCGCCTCGCGCACCGGCGGATTGACCCGGATCACCGATCCGAGACGGCCATAGTCGCGGGTGTCGAGCAGCAGGTAGCAGGGGCAGGTGCCGCCGGTGATGTCGACGCCGCGGGCTTTCGCATCGCGCAGCGGCCCGAGTTCGAGGCCTGACGAAATGTGGAGCACGTGCAGCCGCGCGCCCGTCCATTCCGCGAGGATCGCGGCGCGGGCGACCGCCTCCGCCGCGACCACGGCGGGCCGCGCCGCCACATGGGCGAGCGGATCGTTGCGGCCGGCCTCCATCAGGCGCTTCTGCCGCCAGGCCATGATGGACGCCGTTTCGGCATGGAGCGAGATGCGCAGGCCGGAGGGCGCGATGATCTCGAAGCCCTCGAGCATGGCCCCCGTCGAGGGCGAGGGCAGGTTGCCGAACGTGTTGCCCATGAAGCACTTGAAGGCGTTGACCCCGCCCTCGATCAGCCCCGGAAGTTCGGCGATATTGTCCTCGGCAAGCAGCCCGTAGATGCCGTAGTCGACATAGGCCTTCTTGGCCGCCTCCTGCTTCTGCCGCAGCTCGGTGATGGACCGGGTCGGCGGATGGGTGTTCGGCATCTCGAAGACCGTCGTCGTGCCGCCCATGGCGGCGGCCGCCGTGCCGGTCTCCCAGTCCTCCTTGTGCGTGTAGCCCGGCTCACGGAAATGGACGTGGACGTCGATGGCGCCCGGCAGCACGTGGAGCCCGGTCGCATCCAGGCTCTCGCGGCCCGCCGGCAAGGTGCCCGGCGCACCGACGGCCATGACGAGGCCGTCCTTCACAGCGACATCGGCCTTCACCGTGGCGTCGCCCGAGACAACCGTGCCGCCGTGGATAAGAAGATCGGGGGTGGCGCTCATGGTCCGCTCCGTCACAGCATGGCCCAGCCGCCATCGACCGGCAGGTCGACGCCGGTGATCTGGCGCGCCGCGTCCGAGGCGAGGAACAGGCAGGCATTGGCAACGTCGACATCGGTCGAGATGCGCCGCAAAGCATAGTCGGCGGCGTGATGGGCCACCGCCTCCTCGTGGCTGATGCCGAGCCGCTTCGCCATCTCGGGGATGACCTTGGTGCGGAAGCGGTCGCCCTCGATCATGCCGGGCGCGACACAGTTGACGTTGATGCCGTGGGGCCCGACCTCCAGCGCGAAGCTCTTGGTGATGCCGCGCAGGCCCCATTTCGACGCCGAATAGGCCATGCGCCCGGCCCGCCCGCGCATGCCGAACGTGCCGCCGACATTGACGATCTTGCCGTAGCGCTGGGCGATCATGATGGGGGTGACGGCCTTCATCGTGTTGAAGCAGCCGCGCATGTTGAGGTCGACGATCTCGTCGAACTCCTCTTCCGTCGTCTCCCAGCCGGTCTTGCCGACCGGTCCCGAGCCACCCGCGACATTGACGAGAATGTCGATGCGCCCGCCATAGGCTCCTTGAGTCTTCGCGATCGCGGCGTCGCAATCGGACCCCTTGGTGATGTCGCAGGGGATGATGAGCGCCTCGGCGCCCCTCGCCCTGACCTCGGCGGCAACCGGCTCGATGGCGGCGGTGTCGCGGCCGAGCAGGGCAAGGCGGCAGCCCTCGGCGGCGAAGAGCCGCGTCACGGCCGCGCCCATGCCCTTGGCCGGGCCAGTGATGACCGCAACGCGGCCCGTCAAATTCATGTCCATGGAAGGCGCTTTCAGAGGATCTTGCGCAGCCGGGCAGCGGGCGCGGGCAGGAAGGCGTCGGTGAAGATCTCCTCCAGGCCGGGCTGGCGCGGCAGGGCATTGGCCTCGCGCACGATGCCGATGGAGCGGGCGAGCCGCTCGGGATCCGGCGCGCCATAGCCGAAGCGGGCAATCTCGGGGTGGCCCATCTCGTCCTGCAGCGTGGCGATGAGCCGCTCCTTCTCGACGGCGCGGTTGATCAGCGGCTCGCGCTTGGCGACGGAGGCCACCGCCGCGTCGTAATCCTTCAGCGTGTCGACGACACCGCGATCGAAGGCAGCGACGATGGCGCGCAGCGCCTCGGGACGCTCGTTCACCAACTTGCGGGAGACGATCAGGCAGTTGGAATAGAGGTCCATGCCGTGGTCACCGTAATTGATGAAGCGGAACTGCTTGTCGGGATCGATGCCGGCGGTCTTGGCGGAAAAGCGGATCGTGTTGACGAAGCCGAAGGCGCCGTCCACCTGGCCGCGCTGCAACATCTGCTCGCGCAGGTTCGGCGCCATGTTGGTGATGGTGACCTTCGAGGCATCGATGCCGGTCAACCGGGCGAAGGCCGGGAAGAGCTGCAGCGCACCGTCATTGGCCGGACCGCCGAGATTCTTGCCCTCAAGATCCTTCGGCTGACGGATCGGCCCGTCGGCCTTCACCGCGATGGTGAAGGGCGGGCGGTTGAACATCATGTAGATGCCGATGGGCGTGGTCGGATCGGGGCCCGCCTTGCGGCCGGCGAGCGCGATCAGCGCGTTGATGTCGCCAAAGCCCATGTCGTAGGTGCCGGAGCCGACCGCGCCGACTGCCGCGCCCGAGCCGTTGCCTTGGTCGATGTCGATCTCGATGCCGGCCTGGCGCAGGTAGCCATTGTCCTGGGCGAGGAAGAACCAGCTCTGCGGTCCCTGATAGCGCCAGTTCAGCACCATCTTGAGCCGCACCGGGGCGGTCTGGGCGATGGCCGGCGCGGCCGGCACGAAGGGCAGGACGGAGGCGGCCAAGGCGCCACCGACGACAAACCTGCGGCTGGGACCATGCGACATCGATGTCTCCGGGCTTGGATAGGGATGACGCAGGCTAGAGCGACCGAGCGTTGCCGTCTTGTGCCGAGTTTTCTACACTCCGCTGCCGAAACGGCATCGGTCATCGTCAGGGCGGGCGACATGCGGCATCTCAAGGTCTGGCGCTACATCGACGAGGTCGCCCGCACCGGCTCCATCCGGCAGGCAGCCGAACGGCTCAACGTCACCGCCTCCGCCCTCAACCGCCGCCTTCAGGACGTGGAGACGGAACTCGGCACGCCGCTCTTCGACCGGTTGCCGCGCGGCGTGCGCCTCAACGCCGCCGGCGAGCTCCTCATCCGCCACATCCGCGACCAGATCGCCGACACCAGCCGCGTCCGCTCGCAGATCGAGGACCTGTCGGGCTTCCGGCGCGGCAAGATCGCGCTCGCCTGCAGCCACGCCCTCGCCTACCGGCTGCTGCCCGAGGAGATCGCCGCCTACCGCGCCGATTTCCCCCAGGTGCGCTTCGACGTGCGCATCCTCGGCCATGGCCAGGCACTGGACGCGCTGACCGAGTTCGACGTCGACCTAGCGGTGGTCTTCCGCCCCTCCCCGTCGCCGGATTTTTCGGTGATCGCCGCAGCTGACCAGCCGCTGGTGGCGATCATGCGGCGAGACCACCCGCTCGCGGCACGGGCGACCCTGAGGCTGCGCGACTGCCTCGCCCATCCCCTCGCCCTGCCCGACGGCAATTATGGCGGCCGTCAGATGCTGGCCGAAGCCGCGGCCCGCCGGTCACTGCCGGTCGAACCGGCGATCGAGTCGAACTCCTTCGAATTCCTGCGCAATGTCGTGCTGCGTGAGAACGCCGTCACCTTCCAGATCGCGGTCGGCGCGCCGCCGGCCGAGGGCGATGCCGACGGGCTGGTCTCGCGCCCGATCGATACGCGCGACGTGCCGCCGGGCCGCCTTGCCATCGGTCAGCTGCGCGGCCGGCCACTTACCGTCGCTGCGGCCAAATTCGCCCAACGGCTGGTGCAGCGGCTGGAGGGCGCCGCGACCGTCTGAAGGCGGGCCCTTACCCGACCGGGACAGTCGCCCTCATCGACGGACGCTCGGAGAACCGGGCATACCAGTCGGCGAGCGCAGCATTGCCGTCGCGCCAGGCGATGTCGGGGAAGCGGAAGTCGAGATAGCCGAGCGAAACGGCGACCGCGATCGTGCCGATGTCGACCTTCGCCTCAAGATGCGGCATCCAGGACGACGAGAAATTGGCGACCGTGGTGCGGATCTTGGTGATCTGCCCGGCATGCCAGTCGGCCCAGCGCAGCGCCTCAGGGCGCGCGACGCTCTCGTAGCGGGCGAGGAGCGCCGCATCGAGCATCTCGTCCGCCGCCGATTGCAGCACGAGGGCCGGCCAGCGGGCAGCGCCTGCCGGGAACAGCGCCGGGGCAGATCCGATGGCATCGAGATACTCGCAGATGACGCGGCTGTCATAGATCGCCGCGCCGTCATCACCGATCAGCGTCGGCACCTTGCCGGTCGGGTTATGCGCCTTGATCGCGGCGTCCTGGTTGATCGGATGGGCGGCGGCCGGCAGCCTTTCGATCTGCCCGTCGATGCCGCGCTCGATGGCGCAGACCATGACCTTGCGGACGAAGGGCGAGGCGGGGGAGAAGAACAGCTTCACGGCAAACATCCCGAAGAGACGGCAGGGGCGTCCCAGGCGGGCCGCCAGCCCAAGATGGCGCATCGCGCCGCGCCCCGGAAGCTGCGACCGCCGCAGGGCCCCTCCCCCGAACGGCGGGGGCGAAGGCGTCCCGCCGGGCCCCGCTCTTGCATCGGGTGAACGCGGCGCTTGCCAGCCGCCGCTGAGCACTCATCATCGTCACGTCCCTCCTGCCCCGGATCCTCCATGCCCGCCTCGCTCGTCCGCAGCCACACGCTCATGACCGGCGTCACCGACCGCTTCGCCTGCGAGACCATCGCGGGTGGTGCCGTCCTGCAGGAGGACGGCGTCATCACCGCCATCGGCTCCTTCGACGAGCTCCACGCCCGCCATCCCACCGTGCCGGTGATCGGCACCGGCAGCGAGGTGGTCCTTCCCGGCTTCGTCAATGCCCATCACCATGTCGGCCTGACACCGGTGCAGCTCGGCTCGCCTGACATGCCGCTGGAGCTCTGGTTCATCACCCGCTTGGTGATCCGCAACCTCGACCTCTATCTCGACACGCTCTACTCGGCCTTCGAGATGGTCGGCTCCGGCGTCACCACCGTCCAACACATCCAGAGCCTGCTGCCGGGCACGGGACCGGAGGTCGAGGCCAAGGTCGGCGAGGTCATCCGCGCCTACGAGGCCATCGGGATGCGGGTCTCCTATTGCTACGGCGTGCGCGACCAGAACCGACTGGTCTATCAGGCCGATGCCGATTTCGTCGCCAGCCTGCCGGCCGAGCTCCAGGACCCGATGAAGCGCTATTTCGACCGCTTCCGCATGAGCCTCGACGACACGATGGGCCTGTTCGAGAGCCTCCACGCCCGCCATCAGGCGAAGCGCCGGGTGAAGATCCAGCTGGCACCGGCCAACCTCCACTGGTGCTCCGACGCCGCGCTCGGGCGGCTCGCCGAGACCTCGGGGCGCTTCCAAGCCCCGATGCACATGCATCTCGTCGAGACCGCCTACCAGAAGGAGTATGCGCATCGCCGCGGCGGCGGGACCGCCGTGGACTATCTCGACCGCTTCGGACTGGTGAACGACCGCCTCACCATCGGCCACGGTGTCTGGCTCACCGAGCGCGACATCGACCGCCTAGCCGAGGCCGGCTCCTGCATCTGCCACAACTGCTCGTCCAATTTCCGCCTGCGCTCGGGGCTCGCCCCGCTCAACGCCTTCGAGGCCCGCGGCCTCACCACCGCCATCGGCATCGACGAAGCCGGCATCAACGATGACCGCGACATGCTGCAGGAACTGCGCATGGTGCTGCGCGCCCATCGGGTGCCCGGCATGAACGAGGCGGATGTGCCGACCATCCCGCAGGTCCTGCGGATGGCGACCGTGGGCGGCGCGGCGACGACGCCCTACGGCGACACGATCGGCCGGCTGGAGGTCGGACGGGCCGCCGACCTCGTCCTCCACGACCATGACGCCATCGCCTGGCCCTATCTCGACACGGAAACCTCGGCCGTCGACGCGCTGGTGCAGCGGGCAAAGCCCTCGGGCGTGAAGGCGGTCATGTGCGACGGCGAGGTCCTCTATGCCGATGGCCGCTTCACCCGCGTCGATCGCGACGCGGCCCTGAAGGCGCTGCACGACGATCTGTCGAAAGCGCTGGCGCATGACGAGATGGAGCGGCGGCACCTCGCCAAGGTGCTGCTCCCGCATGTCCGGCGCTTCTATGCCGACTATATCGACCCGGCCCGGCACGAGCCCTTCTATCGCGGCAGTTCGCGCGTCTGAGCGGCACGACTTCTCTGCGCGAACCCGGTCATTTGCGAAAGCCTGGACCTTCCGAGGCTTGGCCGAAGAGTTTCACTGGCCAGACCTGGAGAATTTTCGTCTCCCACCTCTCGACAAAGTGAAACGGCAACTCTCCGCTACGGGTTGTTTCGTAGCGCTACCCACTGTGGAATCCTTCCAACGAAGAGGCCGTCACGGCCCGACGCAAACAAGGGAGACGGCGGTGGCGAAACTCAACATCAACGGCCAGGTGGTCGAGGTCACGGCGGCGGACGACACGCCGCTGCTCTGGGCGATCCGGGACCATATCGGGCTCACCGGCACCAAATATGGCTGCGGCATCGCCGCCTGCGGCGCCTGCACCGTCCATATCGACGGCCAGGCGGTGCGCGCCTGCTCGATGCCGCTGAGCGCGGTCTCAGCTGACCAGAAGATCGTCACCATCGAGGGCCTGTCGCCCAACGGCATGCACCCGATCCAGGTCGCCTGGCGCGACCTCGACGTCCCCCAGTGCGGCTATTGCCAGTCCGGCATGATCATGGCCGCCGCCGCCCTCCTCGCGGAAAAGCCCAACCCGACGGACGAGGACATCGACAATGCGATGACCAACATCTGCCGGTGCGGCACCTACAACCGTGTGCGCGCCGGCATCAAGCAGGCCGCCGCGAACCGCCAGGGCTGAGGGAGGACGTCATGACGCTCATCGAGACCACCACGACCTCCCGCCGCGCCGTCCTCAAGGCCGCTGCCGGCCTCACCGTCGGCTTCTACCTGCCGACCAGCGCTTTCGCCCAGCAGCCGGCGCCGGCCGCCACTCCCGAGATCAATGCCTGGGTCGTTATCAGGCCTGATGACACGGTGGTGCTGCGCATGGCCCGCTCCGAAATGGGCCAGGGCACGCGCACCGGCCTCTGCCAGATGATCGCCGAGGAACTCCACTGCGACTGGTCGAAGATCGTCACCGAATATGTGACGCCGGGCCAGTCCCTCGCCCGCAACCGCGCCTGGGGCGCCTTCCTCACCGCCGGCAGCCAGGGCATCCGCCAGAGCCATGACTATGTGCGCCGCGGCGGTGCTGCCGCCCGGATCATGCTGATCCAGGCCGCGGCCGAGGCCTGGGGCGTCCCGGCCGCCGACTGCACCGCCAAGGACAGCGTCATCACCCATGCCGCCTCGGGCCGCACGGTCCGCTATGGCCAGGTGGCTGCGGCCGCCGCGCGCCTGACGCCGCCCGCCAACGTGACGCTGAAGGATCCGAAGGACTGGACCGTCATCGGCAAGTCGGTGAAGCGCCTCGACACGGCCTCCAAGACCACCGGAGCCCTCGTCTATGGCTCCGACCTGAAGATGCCGGGCATGCTGGTCGCCGTGCCGAAGGAATGCCCGGTCTTCGGCGGCAAGGTCGCCTCCTTCGATGCGGCGAAGGTCTCGTCCATGCCGGGCGTGCGCCACGTGCTGAAGGTCGCCGACACGGCGGTCGCGGTGGTGGCCGACACGTTCTGGCAGGCCAAGACAGCCCTCGACGCCCTCCCCGTCACCTGGGATTACGGCCCGAACCGCGCGGTCTCCTCCCAGACCATCGAGGCGCAGCTGCGCGAGGGGCTGGATGCTACGGAGGCCTTCGTCGGCAACACCAATGGCGATGCCCGCGCGGCCATTGCCGGTGCGGCCCGCAAGGTCGAGGCGGTTTACGCCTATCCCTTCCAGAACCACGCGCCGATGGAGCCGATGAACGCCACGGTGCTGTGGACCCCCACGCGCTGCGACGTCTGGTGCCCCACCCAGAACGGCGAGGCGGCGCTGGCCGCAACCGCACAGGCCGCCGGCCTGCCGCAGACGGCTTGCGACGTGCATCGCGTCGACCTCGGCGGCGGCTTCGGCCGGCGCACCACCCATGACTGGCTCATCCAGGCGGTGAACATCGCCAAGCAGATCCCCGGCGTGCCGGTGAAGACGCAGTGGACCCGCGAAGAGGACATGGTCCAGGGGCGCTATCACCCCGTCACCATGGCCAAGATGACGGGCGGCTTGGACGCGCAGGGCAATCTCGTCGGCCTGCACATGCGCATCTCCGGACAGTCGATCCTGTCCTATGTCTTCCCCACCGCGCTGCAGAACGGCCGCGATCCCGTGCAGTTCCAGGGGCTCAACGCCGGCGGCAACGACAGCCAGATCGGCTACTCGTTCCCGAATCTGCTCATCGACCACGCCATGCGGAACACCCACGTTCCTCCGCACTTCTGGCGCGGCGTGAACCACAACCAGAACGCCATCTATCTCGAGTGCTTCCTCGACGAGCTCGCCCACGCGGCGGGCCAGGATCCCCTCGCCTTCCGCCGCAAGCTGATGGGCAACCATCCCCGCCATCTCGCGGTGCTGAACGCGGTGGCCGAGAAGATCGGCTGGGACAAGCCGCCGCCGGCCGGTGTCCATCGCGGCATCGCCCAGCAGATGGGTTTCGGCAGCTATGTCGCCGCCGCCGCCGAGGTCTCGGTCGATGCCCAGGGCAAGCTCAAGGTCCACCGTATCGTCGCGGCCACTGATTGCGGCGTCGCCGTCAATCCGCGGCAGATCGAGATGCAGGTCGAGGGCTCCTTCGTCTATGGCCTGTCGGCGCTGCTCTACGGCGCCTGCACGGTGAAGGACGGCCAGATCGTCGAGACCAATTTCGACAGCTACAACGTGTTGCGCATGGACGAGATGCCGCCGGTCGAGACCATCGTCATGCCCTCCGGCGGCTTCTGGGGCGGTGTCGGCGAGCCGACCATCATGGTAGCAGCACCCGCCGTGCTGAACGGCATCTTCGCCGCCACCGGCAAGCGCATCCGCTCCGTGCCGCTGAAGGACCAGGACCTCCGGCGCGCGTGAGGCAGGCCCTCGCCGCCCTGCTGCTCGCCCTGGCCGCCGCACCCGCGGCGGCGCAGGTCGCGCCCTTCGTGGTTACCGGCGACGCCGTCTCGGCGCCGCTGGACGGCCTTGCCGGCGATGCCGGGCGCGGTGCCCGCATCGTCCGCAACCGGGAGACGGCCAATTGCCTGATCTGCCACACGATCCCGGACCCGCGCGAGACCTTCATGGGCGAGGTCGGGCCGCCTCTTGCGGGCGTGGCGCTGCGGCTGACGCCGGGCCAGATGCGCCTGAGGCTCATCGACCCGACACGCATCAACCGCGAGGCGGTCATGCCCGCCTATCACCGCATCGCCGACCTCCTGCGTGTCGATCCACGCTGGCAGGGCCGGCCGGTCCTGACCGCGCAGGAGATCGAGGACGTCGTGGCCTATCTCGCGACGCTCAGGGAGTGACGCCATGACCTTGCCCGCGCCACGCATCGGGCTGACACGCCGCACCGCCCTCGCCGCGGGTGCCGCGGCCCTGCTGCCGGCCGCAACCGTGGCCGACGCCCAGCCTGCGCATCGCGAGACCATGGCCGCCGTCGAGCGAAGCGTCCTCGCCGGCCGGACGCCGCTCGCCTCCGGCGTCACGCTGGACATGCCGACGCTGTCGGAAAACGGCAATTCGGTCGACCTGATGATCCGGATCGACAGTCCGATGAGCGGCGAGGACCATGTCACCGCCATCCATGTTCTTGCCGACAAGAACCCGTTTCCGCGGGTTGCGACCTTCCGCATCGGGCCGAGGGCCGGACGCGCTGAGGTCGGCACGCGCATCCGCCTCGCCGAGACGCAGACCATCGTCGTGCTCGCCGAAACCAGCCGCGGCACGGTGCATCGCGGCGCCCGCGAGGTCATCGTCATCCTCGGCGCCTGCGTGGACGGAGGCTGACTCATGGCCAGTGCCTCCATTCCCGCCCGCATCACCATGCCCGCCGAGGCCCGCCGCGGCGAGATCATCGAAATCCGTGTCCTCGCGCGCCACGCCATGGACCGTGCCATCGACGCGCCCGGCCTCACCCCCGTGCCGCGCAAGATCATCCACACGCTGCGCGTCACCTATGACGGCGCCGAGATCCTCCACATGGATCTGTCGCCCGGCATCGCCGCCAATCCCTATGTGGCCTTCACCACCGTCGCCACGACCACAGGCGAACTGGTCTTCGAATGGCTCGAGGACGGCGGCGCGGTCTATGAACGCCGGCAAATGCTGACGGTGACATGAGGCACCTCGTCGTCCTCGCAGCGACCCTGATGCTGGGGGCAACCGCCTCGGCCGGCGAGGTCCGCGCTCCGGCAAGCTTCCTCTCGCCCGACCTGCGCGCGCTCCAGGACGACCCCTCGCGCCATCCCGGCTGGCTCTGGGTCGATGGCGGCGAGGCGCTCTGGCGGGAGGCGCCGCGCTCGGGACGGCCCTCCTGCGAGGGCTGCCACGGCCCCATCGACGGGATGCGCGGCGTCGCCGCCCGCTATCCCGCTGTCGCCTCCGACGGCGCGCTCCTGAACCTCGAGGCTCGCATCGAGCGTTGCCGAACCGACAACCAGCAGGCGCCGGCCTTCGGCTACGAGAGCGAGGCCTTGCTGTCGCTCACCGCCGCCATCGCCCTGCGCTCGCGTGGGCTGCCCGTGGCCGTGGAGACCGAGGGCGCGGCGGCGCAGCACCTTGCTGCCGGCAAGCGCTTCTACGAGACGCGGCAGGGCCAGCTGAACCTCTCCTGCGGCCAGTGCCATGATGAGAATGTCGGCCGGAGGCTGCGCGGCGACGTGATCTCCAGTGGCGTCGGCACCGGCTTTCCCGCCTATCGCCTCGAATGGAACACGCTGGGCTCGCTGCACCGCCGGCTCAGGGCCTGTTCCCTCGGCGTCCGCGCAACGCAGCTCCCCTATGGCGCCTATGATTATGTGGCGCTGGAGCTCTATCTCGCCGCCCGTGCCCGGGGCCTGCCCGTCGAGAGCCCCGGGATCCGCCGCTAGAGCGCGAGATCCAGGGCGTGGCCGTCGAAAATGCGGTCGCGCGAACCCTTCAGGTGCAGCGCCATGAGCATCCTGGCGCGCTCCGCGTCACGGGAGCGAATGGCGTCGTGGATCGCCGCGTGCTCGGCATAGACGCCTTCCAGCGACCCCTTCGGCCGGAACAGCGTCGTGCCATGCATCTTCATGCCGACGCTGATGTGGTCCTTCAGCGCCAGCAGGGAGGACACGTGGTAGTGGTTGTTGCTCGCCTCGGCGATGGCGAGGTGGAAGGCGAAATCGGCATCCTCGCGGTGATGCTGCGCCCGCGTCGCGGATTTCATTGCCTCCAGCGCCTCGGCGATGCGGCCGAGGGCTGCCGCATTCCAGCGCAAAGCCGCCCAGTAGGTGTGTTCCGGCTCCAGAGCGAGGCGAAACTCATAGCAGCGCTGGACGTCGGCGATGGTCGAGACCGGAGAAAAGGCGAGATTCGCACCGGGATGGCTCGCTGGCGTCGCCTGGGAGGTCACGAAGGTTCCGGAACCGCGGCGCGAAGCGACGAGGCCCGCCTCGCGCAGCAGGCGCAGCGCCTCCCGCACGATCGGGCGCGACACGACATAGGCCGCCGCGAGGTCGTTCTCACTCGGCAGGCGACCTCCCGCGGGGAATTCGCCGCCGGTAATCCGCGCCTGAAGCCCGGAGAAAACGCGCTCGACCAGCGGGGTGGGAGCAGCGATCTCCGGCGAGACATGAATGTCGGTCATACAGCCCCCACCTGAACAGGCTCGACCCTATCGCAAAGCTGTAAAGTTGTAAAGCTGTCAACGAGCCAGGATTTCTCACAAACGAGAAATTGACACGAATACATTGATATCATTGGATTTTAATGTTGGTCAAACCGAACGATCGCCATGCCAGCCGCGGCGATAAGTTGACACATTGAAACAAGTATGACTTCTACGGGCCTTACAAGCAGAGGCCGGCCGCGCAAGGCCGCGCCAGGGAGCAGCGCCCAGTCCGCGTGACGCCGGCCCCAAGGGTCCGGGCATTGCTGCTCCGCCGCATAGGAGGCGCATGCCATGACCGCCCGGCCCCGGACCACCGGCCCCTTCGTCGCCATCGTGACGCCCTTCGACGCGCAAGAAGCCGTGGCGGAATCCGCGCTGCGCCGGCAGGTGGCCCGCCAGGCAAAAGCCGGCAATGGTGTTTTCTGCGGCGGCACCAATGGCGAGTTCTACACCCTCTCCCTCGCCGAGAAGGTGCGCGTCGCCGAGATCTGCGTCGAGGCGGCCGCGAGCATGACCGGGGTGCTCGCCCATATCGGCGAGATCTCGACGCACCAGACCATCGCGCTCGGCAAGGCGATCCAGGGCCTCGGCGTCAGGGCCGTCTCGGCCATCACGCCCTCCTTCATCGCCTGCTCGCAAGGCGAGCTCGAGGGCCATTACCGCCGCGTCGCGGATGCCCTCGACGTGCCGGTCTACCTCTACAACATCCCCGCGCGCACCGGGAACACGATCGCCCCGGAGACGGCGGCCCGCCTCGCCGACCATCCGAACATCGTCGGCATCAAGGATAGCGAGGGCTCGAAGGCGAGCCTCGACGGTTTCCTCGCCGTCGCCGCTGGCCGTGACGATTTCGATGTGCTGGTCGGGCCGGATTCCCTCGTGCTCCACGGCCTTCAGAACGGCGCGGCGGGGAGCATTTCCGGCCTCGGCAATGTCGCGCCGGAGACTCTCAACGGCATCTGGACGGCTTTCACCAAGGGCGATCATGCCGCCGCCGCCGCCCACCAGGAGCGCTTCAGTGACCTCCGCGCCACGCTCTATGCGCACGGCTTCCCGCCGACCATGGTCAAGTGTGCCCTCCGCGCCGTCATGCCGGATGTCGGCCCGAGCCGTGGCCCGGCACTCGTGACGGCCGAGGTCGAGGCCAAGGTTGCCGAGATCGCCCGCTCCTTCGCCGAAGCCACGGCCTGATCCCATGCCCGGCTCGCGCCACGCCCTCGTCACCGGCACCAGCTCCGGCATCGGCGCGGCGGTCGCGGCGCGCCTGCTCGCTGATGGCTGGACCGTGACGGGTGTCGCCCGACGCCCCGTCACCATGCCCTCGCCGCATTATGCGCATGTCACCTGCGACCTCTCGGATGCCGTGGCCCGGCGCGACCTCATCGCCAAACTCCCGGCCGCCACCGCCTTCGTCCATGCCGCCGGCATCCTCGCAACCGGCGGGCTCGAGGCGCTCGATCCCGGGCGCGGCCGCGCCATGTGGGACCTCCACGTCGCCGCGGCGGAAGAGATTGCCGGCGCCCTCGCTCCCGGCATGACTGCCGGCGGACGCATCGTCCTAATCGGCAGCCGCACGTGGACCGGCTCGCCGCAGCGCAGCCAGTATGCCGCGACAAAGGCAGCCCTCGTCGCCATGGCGCGATCCTGGGCCGCCGAACTGGTCGCGCGCGGCATCACCGTGAACGTCGTCGCACCCGCCGCGACCGAGACGCCCATGCTCGGCGATCCCGGCCGCAGCGGCGTGCCGCCACGCGTGCCGCCGATGGGCCGCCTGATCCGCCCGGACGAGGTCGCCGCCGCGGTGACCTTCCTCATGTCGCGGGAGGCCGACGCCATCACCGGCCAGGTCCTCACCATCTGCGGCGGAGCCTCGCTGTGACGGCGCTGGCCCGCGAGCCGAGGCGCGCACAAGGCCTCGCCTTCGAGGCGATCCGGATGATCGCCGACGACATGACGGGCGCGCTCGACACGGCCGCCGCCTTCGCCAGCCCCGTGGCGCCGCTGCGCGTCGGCATCGCGGCGCAGGATAGCGGCTCGCTTGTCCTCGATATCGGAACCCGCGAGCGCTCGGCCGCCGAGGCGTGTGCCGCGGCGCGCGCCGCTGCCCCCCTGTTGGCGCCGATTCCCGGCCGCCTGTCATTCTTCAAAGTCGACAGCCTGCTGCGCGGACATGCCTGCGCCGAACTCGCCGCCATCCTCGCCGCAATCCGTTTCGACAACGTCATCATCGCCCCGGCCCTCCCCGAACAGGGCCGCCGCACCCGCTCCGCGCGCCAGGTCTGGATACAGGGCGGGGCCTGGACGCCGACCGGCGAGGACATGGGCGCCGGCCTCACCGCCGCCGGTCATCGGGTGGCCCGCCTTGGCCCCGAGGACCTGCCCACCGACGGCATCAGCCTCTTCGACGCGGAGACGCCGGAGGATCTCGACCGGATCGTTGCAAACGGCTTCGCTCATTCCGGCTCCGTTCTCTGGGTCGGCTCGGCGGGCCTTGCCCGTGCGCTCGCCCGGGCGCTGCGGCCGCCGCCGCCCGCTGCCCTTGCCTGGCAGGGGCCGCTCCTTGGCCTCATCGGCACCGACCATGCCATCACGAGCGCCCAGCTCGACGCCGTGGCGCACCTGTGGCGGACCGCCGCCAATGTCAGCGGAATCGAAGAACTGATGGAACACTCAGGCGCCGCCTTCGTCACCTGCGACCTGCCCAATGGCACCGACCGCACGGCCGCCCGCACCACCATCGCCGACCGGTTCTCTAGCCTTGTCGCCGCCCTGCCCCGCCCCGGCACGCTGCTGGTCAGCGGCGGCGAGACGCTCCGCGCGCTCCTTCCCGCCCTTGGCGTCACGGGCCTCGACGTCCTCGGCGAGCTGCAGCCGGGCATCGCCCTCTCGCGCCTCACCGAAGGGCGCTGGCGCGGCACCGCGGTCATCTCCAAATCCGGCGCCTTTGGCGAGCCCGGCCTCTTCGCCGATCTCGCCGCGCGCGCCTCACCCGCTCCGACATCTGCCGGAAAGTCCTCGTCATGACACCCCATCTCGCCATCACCATGGGCGACCCCGCCGGTATCGGTCCGGAGATCATCGTGCGCGCCGTGCAGCGGCTCAGCCCCCGCCTCGCGGCCGGCGAACTGAAGCTTCTCGTCACCGGCGACGTGCCGGCCTTGCGCAAGGCGGAGGCACTGTTCGGCGCCGCAGCCATTCCCGAAGTGCGCGAGGGCGACACTTGGCCGGCGGCCGCCATCCTCCAGGCGGGCGATCCCGGCGGGCCCATCGTCACCGGCGAGGTGGGCGCCCCCGGTGGCCGCATGGCCTATCTCGCCATCGAGAAGGCGGTCGCGCTCGCCATGGCAGGGCGCATCCAGGGTCTCGTCACCGCGCCGCTCAACAAGGAGGCGCTGAACCTTGCCGGCTATCATTATGCCGGCCACACCGAATTGCTCGCCGAGCTGACGGGCGTGCGCGGGTCGGTGATGATGCTCGCCCATGGCACGATGAACGTCAGCCACGTCACCACCCATGTGGCGCTGGAGGACGTGCCGAAGCGCATCACGCCCGAGCGCATCCGCCGCGTCATCGATCTCACGAATGACGCGATGATGCGCCTCGGCGAGGCGCGCCCGAAGATTGCAGTGGCGGCGCTGAACCCCCATGCCGGCGAAGGCGGCCTCTTCGGCCGGCAGGACATCGACATCTCGATGCCGACCATCGCTGCGGCTGTCGCCGATGGGCTCGACGTTGTCGGCCCGGTCCCCGGCGACACGGTCTTCGTCAAGCTGCGCGCCGGCCAGTACGACGCCGTGGTCGCCATGTATCACGACCAGGGCCATATCCCCGTCAAGCTGCTGGGCTTCAAGGTCAATCCCGAAACCGGCACATGGGAAGGTCTGTCGGGCGTCAACATCACCCTCGGCCTGCCGATCATCCGCACCTCAGTCGACCATGGGACCGCCTTCGACATCGCCGGCAAGGGCGTCGCCTCGGAGACGAGCCTGATCGAGGCCATCGAATATGCCGAACGGCTCGCAGCCGCGTGAGATCCCGATGAACACCTTCGCCACCCCCATCGACCTCGTTCGCCCGGCGCTGATCGCCTTTGGCACCGGCACCGTCGCCCGCCTCGCCCAATGGGCGCGCGAGCAGGGCTATGCGCGGCCCTTCGTTCTCGCCTCCTCCTTCCATGCTCGTCGGCTCGACCTGCTCGGCCTCGGCGATGTCGCCGCTTTCACCGACGTGGTGGCGGAGCCCGACGTGCCGAACTTCGAGGCGGCGCTGGCCTCCGCGACCCGTTACAAGCCCGATCTCGTCATCGGCTTCGGCGGCGGCAGCGTCATGGACGTGGCGAAGCTGGTCGCCGCGCTTCTCGATGGCGGGCAGGCGCTTGCCGACGTGGTCGGCCCGGACAAGGTGACGGGCCGCCGCGTCGGCCTCGCGCAGGTCGCGACCACTGCCGGCACGGGCAGCGAAGTTGGCACCCGCGCCCTCGTCACCGATCCGGTGTCTCGCAACAAATGGGCGGTGCAGAGCCGCCACCTCCTCGCCGACATCGCCATTGTCGACCCGGCGCTGATGGTGACCGTACCGCCGCAGGTGACCGCCGAGACCGGCATCGACGCCATGGCGCATTGCGTCGAGGCTTTCACCAACATCAAGGCCCATCCGATCATCGACGCCTATGCCATCGAGGGTACGCGGCTCGTCGGCCGCTATCTCGCCCGCGCCGTCGCCGATGGCGGCGACCTCGAAGCGCGCGGTGGGATGGCGCTGGCCTCGCTTTATGGCGGCATCTGCCTTGGCCCTGTGAACACAGCCGGCGGCCATGCCATCGCCTATCCGCTCGGCACGCGGCACCACATTGCCCACGGCGCGGCCAATGCGGTGATCTTCCCGCATGTGCTCGCCTACAACGCACCTGCCGTGCCGGCGAAGACGGCGCTGGTGCTGGAGGCGCTCGGCCTGCCGGCTTCCGACGACCCGGCAACCGTGCTGGAGCGCACGAACGGCTTCTGCGCCCGCCTCGGCATCGAGATGCGCATGGGACCGCGCGGCGTGCCGCAGGACGACCTGCCGGCCATGGCCGATGAGGCCTTCGCCATCAAGCGGCTGATCGACAACAACCCGCGGCCGCTCTCCAGCGAGGCCATCCTCGCCATGTACCGCGCAGCCTTCTGAGTAGCCGCCAATGACCAGCGACACAGCGACCCTCGTCCTCGACGGTATTCTCAAGCCCCGGGACGGCCTTGCCGGCCAGTCCGAGGCCTTCATCCCTTCGCCCTCCCCCCAGAACCATGCAGCAAACCTGCTCACCCTGGCGGACGGCTCGCTCGCCTGCGTCTGGTTCGGCGGGACCCAGGAAGGCATGGCCGACATTTCCGTCCACATGGCGCGCCTGGAGCCCGGCGCTGCGCGCTGGAGCGAGGCGGTAAAGCTCGCCGACGATGCGACGCGCTCGGAGCAGAACCCGATCCTGTTCCAGGCAGGCCCCGGCGACCTGTGGCTGCTCTATACCTCCCAGCGCTCCGGCAACCAGGACACGGCCGTGGTCCGCCGCCGCCGGTCACGCGATGACGGGTGGAGCTGGTCGGCGCCTGAGACCCTGATCGGCGATACCGGCACCTTCGTGCGCCAGCCGCCGCTCCGCCGTCCCGATGGCGCGATCCTCCTGCCGACATTCCTCTGCCGCACCGTGCCGGGCGTCCGATGGGTCGGCGACGACGATGTCAGCGCCGTGCGCATCTCCCGCGACGAAGGCGCGACCTGGGCAAGCGTCGCGGTGCCGGGAAGCCTCGGCTGTGTCCATATGAGCATCGTCGAGGCCGGGAACGGCGAGTTCCTCGCCCTCTATCGATCGCGCTGGGCGGATTTCATCCACGCCTCGCGCTCGACCGACGGCGGAGCGACCTGGTCCGCGCCGGTGCCGACCGAGTTGCCCAACAACAATTCCTCGATCCAAGCGACCCGCCTCGCCGATGGCCGGATCGCGCTTGTCTACAACCATTCGAGCGCCGCCAATGCCGCGGAGCGCCGCCTGTCGCTCTACGACGAGATCGAGGACGAGGAGGACGGCGCCACGCCGCCCGCCGACCACGTGCCGCCGGCCCGCACCGCCTTCTGGGGCGCGCCGCGGGCCCCGCTCATGCTCGCCATCTCCTCGGACGGCGGGCGGACCTGGCCGGATCGTCGCCTCATCGAGGACGGCGACGGCTATTGCATGACCAACAACTCCACCGACAGGCGCAACCGCGAACTGTCCTATCCCTCCGTCCATCAATCGCCGGACGGAGCCATCCACGTCGCCTTCACCTACCACCGGCAGGCGATCAAGCATGTGCGGCTCGCGCCTCCCGCCTGAAGCGGGATGCGGGCCGCAGCCCATCCAAATCAAGACGCAAGAGAAGCACTGAGGGAGCCCAAAATGACCCTGCGCAGGCGCACATTCCTGATGTCATCCATGGCGGCCATCGCCGCCCCCGCCCTCGTCTCATCGGCCGGCGCCCAATCCGGCTGGCCGCAGCGTGGTCGCACGCTGCGCATGATCGTGCCCTGGCCGGCGGGCGCCGCCAACGACGCCCTCGGCCGGCTCATCGCCGAACGGCTGCAGCAAAAGTTCGGCGTCGCCGCCGTCACCGAGAACCGCGTCGGCGGTGCCGGCCTTCTCGGCACCAAGGCCGTCGTCCAGGCCGACCCGGACGGCTACACGCTGCTCGCCAGCGCCTTCAACACCGCCGTCATGCCACTCGTGCTGAAGGCCGCGGCCGACTTCAATCCGGAGACCGATCTTGAGGTACTCGGCCGCACCGCAGTCGCCCCGCTTGTCTGCGTAATGAGCGCGTCCCTGCCGCAGAAGACGCTGCCCGAGGTTATCGCCGCCGCCAAGGCCGAGCCGTCGAAGTGGAACTTCGCCATTTCCTCGCTCGGCTCGGCCGGCCACCTCGCCACCATCGATTTCCTCCGCCGCGCCGGCGTCAACATCCAGATGGTGCCCTATCGCGGTACCCAGCCGGCGCTGCAGGACATCATGGGCGGCAATGTCCAGTTGCTGATCGATCCGAGCTTCGCCCTCCTGCCAGCCGCTCTCGACGGCAGCCGCGTTCGCGCGCTCGGTATCGCCACCAAGGAGCGCTCGGTGCTGGCGCCGTCCGTGCCCACCATGGCGGAGGCCGGCATGCCCGGCTTTGAGTTCCAGTCCTGGTATGGCATCTGGGCACCGAAGAACCTGCCCGCAGACATCGCCAACGCGATCAGCGGGCTGATCCAGGAAACCATGGCGGATCCGGAAGTCGTCCAGCGCCTGCGCACCACCCTCATCGAGCCGATCTCCGAAAGCCGCGAGGCGACGCGCGCCTTCATCCGCAGCGACATCGTCCGGGCGACGGAATTGCTGAGGCTCGTCGATTTCCAGCCGAGCTGAGGCCCGGCCGCATCGGAACCGACCGACCCGCGATGTCGTGATCGCGGGTCGGCGGCATTTGGCATCGGCCTTGCGGTGAGGGAAGCACGCTTCACTCCCCGACGAGCCCGAGCCCCATGGATCGACGCCTCTTCATCGCCAGTACGGCTAGTTTCGCAGCAGGTTGCCTGTCCGCGGGCAGCATCCCATCCGCCCTGGCCCAGGCTCTGCAGCCGGGCCGGCCCATCAAGCTGGTGGTCCCCTTCCCCGCCGGCGGATCGACCGACGTTATCGGCCGCATCATGGCCGAAGGCCTCGCAACACGGCTGGCGCTGCCTGTCGTCATCGAGAACAAGCCCGGCGCCGGCGGCACCATCGGCGCGACGCAGGTGGCGAAGGCCGCCCCCGACGGCCATGAGCTGCTCATCGCCTCGGTGTCGATCTCAACCAATCACCACATTTTCCGCAACCTCGCCTTCGATCCCGTCAAGGACCTCGCCCCCGTCAGTTTCGTCGCAACCGTGCCCAACGCGCTGCTCGCGGGCCCGCACATGTCCGTCCGCTCGACCGCCGACCTGATCGCCGCCGCCAGGGCGGCGCCGGGAAAGATCACCTATGGTTCCGCCGGCATCGGCACCTCGGCCCATCTGGCCGCCGAACTCTTCTGCCAGATAACCGGCGTGACGATGACCCATGTGCCCTATCGCGGCACTGGACCGGCGCTGAACGACCTCGTCGGCGGCCGGCTCGACGTCATGTTCGACATCCTCACCGCCGCCATCGGCCAGGTGAAGGCGGGGAGCGTTCGCGCTCTTGGTGTCACGACGCTCCAGCGCAATCCGCTCCTGCCCGACCTGCCGCCGGTGGCGGACACGCTGCCGGGCTTCGAGGTGACCACCTGGAACGGCGTCTTCGCGCCGGCGGCAACGCCGCCAGCCGTGGTCGAGCTGCTGTCTGGAGCCAGCGCGGCGGTCATGGACGAGGACGGCGTGAAGAGCCGCCTTGCCGAACTCTCGGTCGAGGCGCGCGGCACGCCGCCGGCGGATCTCGCGGCGCTGCTCGCCGCCGAATCCGAGAAATGGGGCCGGCTCGTGCGCATCGCGAATATCCGCTCGGGCGACTAGGGCGGCTCCATCCACCTTCCCGAACGTGAAAGGCCGTTGCCTCCACCGCATCGGGCTTGCTAAGTCACGGCCAACGATCAACGCCCCGCATGAAGGGCGATCGAGGGAGGATCTGCCGATGACCACAATGTCGCGCGCCCGCGTTCTGGCGCTTGGAGCCGCACTGGCCCTCACTGCGGCGATGCCGGGATCGGCGCAGGAACGCGTCAAGCTCATCAACGTCGTCGAGCTGTCGGGAGCGGGCGCGACCGCCGGCACGCAGTGGCGCAACGGCATCGACCTCGCGGTTGCCGACATCAATGCCCGCGGCGGCATCCTCGGCCGGCAGATCGACATCGTCCACTACGACACCCAGACCAATCCCGGGAACACCCGCGCCGCCGTCCAGCGCGCCATCGACGAGGGCACCTATTCTGTCCTCGGCCCGGTCTTCTCCGGTCCGATCGGCGCCTCGATGCAGATCGCCCAGCGCGCCGAGATCGCCCAGATCGTCGGGGGCGAGGCGGCCGGCCTCACCCGCCAGGGCAACCAGTTCCTGTTCCGAACCTCGCTCAGCCAGGCCGCGGCCATGCCGAAGCTCGCGACCTATCTGAAGGACACGGTGAAGGCGTCCCGCATCGCCGTCGTCTGGGTCAACAACGACTTTGGCAAGGGCGGCCGCGACGCCATGCTGCCCGAATTGCAGCGCCGCGGCATCCAGGTGGCCCTCGACGTCTCCACCGAGCAGGGCCAGGCGGATTTCACCGCCGACGCCATCCGCATCCGCAACGCCAATGTCGACGCGGTCTTCGTCTATCTGAACGAGGACGAGAGCGCCCGCTTCCTGCTCGCCGCCCGCCAGCAGAACGTCAACAAGCCGATGATCGGCGAGACCACCTTGCTCGGCGCCCGCGTCATCCAGCTCGCCGGCGAGGCGGCGAACGGTGCCCGCGGCCATGTCGGCCTGTCGATCGACGCGCCGGTGCCGGCCTTCCAGGATTTCGGCCGCCGCTATCAGGCGCGCTTCAACATCGCCTCGGACCATAACGGCCTCAAGGGCTACATGGCCGTCCACATGATCAAGTGGGCGACCGAGCGCATGGGCCGCTTCGACCGCAAGGGCGTCGCCGACACCCTGCGCGGAGCCACCATCACCCCGCAGATGGAGCCCGGCATCCTCATCACCACGAAGATCGAGGCCAATGGCGACCTCGACCGCGAGAGCTTCCTCGCCGAGGTCGAGAATGGCCAGCAGGTGATCAAGGCCACGCTGCCGATGATCAACCCGTAAGGCGCCAGCGGCACCGGCGCCCCCTCGCATATCCCAGGACGGACGCCGGCATGGCCGAACTCGTCGCCTATATCGTGGCAGGCCTCGCCACCGGCGCCATCTACGCGCTGGCGGCGATCGGCTTCACGCTGGTCTGGCAGACTTCGCAGACGATCAATTTCGCCCAGGGCGAATATGTGATGCTGCCGGCCATCCTCATTCTCGCGGCCGTGGCGTTCCTCGGCCTGCCGGTCTGGGCGGCGGCGATCCTCGGCGCGGCGCTCTTCGTCGTGGTCTTCGGCCTCGGCTTCAAGCTCGCCGTGGTCGACCCGATGATCCGCCACGGCGTACTGCCGCTCGCCATCGCCACCATGGCGCTCGCCATCATCATGAAGGAGAGCGCCAAGGACTTCTTCTCCTCCGAGGCCCAGACCTTCCCCTCACCCTTCCCGGCGGGCGCGGTCGACGTGCTGGGCGTGTCGCTGTCGCTCCAGCACATCGCCATCATCGCCGTGGCCTTCGTCGCGATCGGCGCCCTGCAATGGTTCGTCACCGCGACGCGGACGGGCCGGCAGATGCAGGCGACCGCGCAGAACCCGGGCGTTGCGCTCATTCTCGGCATTCCCGTTGCCCGCATGGTCATGCTGACCTTCGCCATCAACGCAGGCCTCGCCGTGCTGGCCTCGGTGCTGATCTCGCCGATCTATCTCGCCAAGTTCTCCAACGGCGATGTGATCGGTCTCTTCGCCTTCATCGCCGCCATCGTCGGTGGCTTCAACCAGGTGCGCGGGGCGCTTGCCGGCGGCCTCATCGTCGGCGTCGTCGACAGCCTGGCCGCCGCCTACATCTCCTCCTCCTACCGGCTCGCCGTGCCGCTGGTGCTGCTGGTTGTCATCATCCTCGTCAAGCCCGAGGGCCTGTTCGGCCGCCGCGAGGAGCGCCGGGTATGAGCGAGACGGCAGCCTCCCCTGTGCCGGCCAAGGCGTCGGGCCTTGCCGGCGGCCTCCTTGGCCGTCTCGACGGCGTGCTGCTGACGCTGGTCGCCGGCGCGGTGATCCTCTGGTTCCTGCCCGTCGGCATGGGGCGCTACGGCACCTATGTGCTGACCCTCTGGCTGGTCACCGCCATCGCCGTCATGGGGCTGAACCTCACCCTGGGCATCGCCGGCCTGAAATCGCTGGCGCAGGGCGCCTTCATGGGGATCGGCGCCTATATCACCGCCATCCTCGGCACGAAGCTCGGGATCGACTGGTACACCTGCTTCGCGCTGTCGGGGCTCGCCTGCTTCGCCCTCGGCCTGGTCCTCGGCTTTCCGGCGCTCCGGGTGAAGGCGCATTACCTCGCCTTCGTCACGCTCGCCTTCTCGACGCTGGTCTGGCTGGTGCTCCGCAACGAGCAATGGCTCACCGGCGGCACGTTCGGGATTTCCAACATCGCGCGCCCGACCCTGTTCGGGCTGCGCACCGACGGAGCGCTGGCCTTCCACCGCTTCGTTGTCGTGGTGACGCTCATCCTCGCGCTGGCCCTGTGGTGGCTCGTCCGCAGCCCCTGGGGCCGCGCTTTCCTCGCGCTTCGCGAAAACCCGATCCGTGCGGCCTCCCTCGGCATCGACATCCGCGCCTATACGCTCCTCGCCTTCGCCATCGGCTCGGCCTATGGCGGCTTTGCCGGCGCCCTCTATGCCCCGCTCGTCGAGTTCATCGATCCCACGCCCTTCGCCCTCTCGGCCTCCTTCATGCTGCTGCTGATGGTGGTGGCGGGCGGCTCCGGCTACCAGCTCGGCCCCTTCCTCGGGGCGCTGCTCGCCGTGGCGCTGCCCGAATGGCTGCGCTTCACCGGCGGCCTCTACCTCATCGTCTTCGGCATCGTGGTGCTGCTGCTGCTGATCGTCTGCCCGACCGGTATCCTCGGCCTCCTCGACCGCGGCTGGACGGCCTTGAAGGCGCGGTTCGGCGCGTCCGACGGGAGCCGCCCGTGACGCGCCCGGTCCTCGAGGTCTCGGGCCTCGCGAAGCATTTCGGCGGTGTCGTCGCGGTGGATGGCGTCTCCTTCACCGTGAACGAGGGCGAGATCCTCGGCATTATCGGGCCGAATGGCTGCGGCAAGTCCACCCTGTTCAACTGCATCCTGGGCCAGCTCTTGCCCAGTGCCGGCACGGTGCGGCTCGACGGGATGGATGTCACCGGCGCGACGCCCGAGGCGATGAACCGCCAGGGCGTCTCGCGCACCTTCCAGCTGCTCCAGGTCTTCCCCGAACTGACCGTGCGCGAGAACCTGATCCTCGCCGGCCAGGAGCATCGCGGCTCCATGCTCTCGCGCCTCTTCGGTCCCGGGGATGCCGGCCTCACCGCCGAGGCCGACCGCATGGCCGAGGTGTTCCGCCTCGGCCATCTGACAAAAGCCAAGGCCGGCGGCCTGTCCTATGGCCAGCAGAAGCTGCTCGATGCCGCCATGGCCTTCATGGCCGGCCCCCGCCTCGTGCTGCTCGACGAGCCCGCGGGCGGCGTGAACCTCACCATGCTCGCCGATCTCAAGGAGCGGCTACGGGCGATGAATGTCGAGCACGGCGCGACCTTTGTCGTCATCGAGCACAACATGGACTTCGTCATGAGCCTGTGCACCCGCGTCATCGTCATGGTCGAGGGCAAGGTGCTGATGAGCGGCACGCCCGCCGAGGTGCGCGCCGATCCGGCCGTGCTCGACGCCTATCTCGGTCATTGAGGGCGACGCGATGAGCGACACGATCCTCGATCTCGACGGCGTGGTGGGCGGCTATGGCCGCATCACCATCCTCAATGGCTGCTCCTTCCAGGTCCGCCGCGGCACGCTGACGACGATCATCGGCCCGAACGGCGCCGGCAAATCGACCGTTTTCAAGGCCATTTTCGGCCTGATACGCCCGACCGCAGGCCGTATCCGCTTCGCCGGGACCGACATCACCAGCTGGACGCCCCGCCGCCTGATCGAGGCCGGCATCGTCTATGTGCCGCAGGGCCGCAACATCTTCCCCGAACTCTCGGTGCGCCACAATCTGGAGCTCGGCGCGGTCGCGGCCGGCCCCGGCATCACGGATGTTCCCGCACGCATCGAGCGGGCGCTCGACCGCTTTCCCATCCTGCGTCAGAAGGCCGACCAGCAGGCCTCGACACTGTCGGGTGGCCAGCAGAAGCAGCTGGAGATCATGCGCGGGCTGCTGCTGGACCCGAAGCTGATCCTCATCGACGAGCCCTCGATCGGCCTCTCGCCCCTCATGGTGCAGGAGACCTTTGGCATCCTCACCGACCTGCGCGACAAGGGCGTCACCATCCTCATGGTCGAGCAGAACGCCCGCTCGGCGTTGCAGATTTCCGATGAGGCACTGGTGCTGGAGCTCGGCCGCACGCGGATGCAGGGTCCGGCAGCGGAGATCCTCGCCGATCCCCGCGTCGGCCAGCTCTTCCTCGGCGGCGGTCTCGCCGACGACGCAGCCTGAACACGTTGGAGAAGCGGCCCGCGAGAGGATCGGCGACCTGCCGCTCCTCTGCGCCCCGGATCAGAAGCTGAGCCGTGCCTGGCGGATGACCTCGGCCCAGGTTTCGGCCTCGCGCGCCATGAAGGCCGCCGCATCCAGCGTGGGCGATGCCGCAACCGCACCGATCGTCGTCAGCCGGTCGACCAGCGCCGCATCCGCCAGCACCTCGCCCAGCGCCTGCCGCAGCCGGGTCACGACCTCGGCCGGCGTGCGGGCCGGCGTCATCAGCGCGATCCAGGCCGACACGTCGAAGGGCGCGACGCCCTGTTCCTGCACCGTCGGCACGTCCTTGAGCAGCGGCGCCCGCTCGGCCGTGGTCATGCCGAGGGCCCGAAGCTGGCCGCTCTCGATCTGGCCCGCCACCGCCGCAAGCGTCGCGAAGGTCAGGTCCAGCGAGCCGTTGAGCAGGTCAGTGATGGCCGGACCCTCGCCGCGATAGGGCACGTGCTGCATCTTCGCTCCGGTCTTCAGCGCGAAAAGCTCGCCGGCGAGATGAGCGACCGTGCCGACACCGCCGGAGGCGTAGTTCAGCACGCCCCGCGAATGGCTCGCCGGCAGGAGGTCGGCCGTACCCCGCAACGGCGATTGAGGCCGGACCACAGCCACGAAGGGAAGCTTGGCCATGAGCCCCACAGGGACGAGATCGCGCTGCCAGTCATAGGGCAAGGAGGGCCGGACGGCAGCGTTGATGACGAGGGTCGTCGGTGCCGCCAGCAGGGTGTACCCATCGGGCGTCGCCGAGGTCACGGCCTGCGTGCCGAGCACCGTGCCGCCACCGCCGCGATTGTCGACCACCACCCGCTCCTTCAGCGCGCGCCCGATGGCATCGGCGAAGAGCCGGGAGACGGTGTCCACCCCGCCACCCGCAGCGAAGGTCACGACCAGGGTCACGGGACGGCTGGGATAGGCTGGCTGGCCGAAGGCCGGCGCAAGACCGGCGGCGGCAAGGACTGCCGGACCCGCGAGGGCGGCGCGGCGGGTGAACGGGCCAGAGGTCATGGGCGACACCTTCACGGGCATGCAAAACGGATCGGTCGATGGCGAGCCTTATCGCCATGACGCCTCCGCGGAAAGGCCCCCGCATGGCGAAGATCTCCAGGCACTCTCCCCCGCATGGGGGGCGCACGCAGTCCGTTGATGGGCGCGCAAGACACCGCCGGCCTTGTTACCCTCTCCGTGCCGCTCTTCATCACGGGGTAGCAGTCTCGGCGCGTCTCGTGCCCTGTGGAACGCCGGTCAGCGCGACGACGGCGATGGCGCTGGCCAGATCGCCCGCCAGACCGCCTCGGGCGTGAAGGGCTGCTGCGACAGCGATCCATCGACCTTGCCGAGCGCGTCGTTGATGGCATTGGCGAGCGCACCGCTCGCCCCCATCACGCCGCCCTCCGACATGCCCTTCATGCCGCCGGGGGTCAGGCGGTTCGGCCGGTTCACCGCGACGATCTCGATCGGCGGGATGTCGGTGGCCCGCGCCACGGCATAGTCCATCAGCGAGCCGGCGAGCGCCTGCCCATCCGCGTCATAGGCGCAGCGTTCCATGGATGCGCCGGATAGGCCCATGGCGACGGCGCCGTGCACCTGGCCGGCGACGATGGTGGGATTGATCTCGACGCCGCAATCATGCGCCACGAGGTAGCGCAGGACCTTCACCCCCCCCGAGCCCGGGTCGATGTCGACCACACAGGCATGGGTGGCGTTGGCATAGGTCATCGCCGGTGGGTCATAGGCGGCAGTGAGGTGAAGGCCAGGCTCCATGCCCTCCGGCAGCCGCAGCGGATCGAGATGGGCGATGCGGGCGAGGCTGGCGATCGAATGGTCGGTCGAGGTCCAGGCCCCGTCGACGAGGCGGAGGACCCGGCCGTCGGCAATGGCGAGGCTTTCGGCACTGTTGAGGCCAAGGAGATGGGCGGCGAGCTTCAGCAGCTTCTCGCGCATGCGCCGCGTCGCGATGAGCACGACGCCGCCGCCGGCGGCGGCCCCGCGCGCGCCGCGGCTGCCCATGCCATAGGGCGCCTCGTCGGTATTGCCGATCCGGACCGAGATATCCTCGAAACGCGCTCCGAGCCCCTCGGCGGCGCATTGGGCGAGCGTCGTCTCGTAGCCCTGCCCCGATCCCATGATGCCGCAGGAGACCAGCACGGCACCGGAGGGCTCGATGCGCACCGTCGCGGTCTCGTGGCCGGAACCGGCGATCCCCGCATTCTTGTAGAAGGCCGAGCCATAGGTGGTCGGCTCGACGACGGTGCAGAAGCCGATGCCGAGGAGACGCCCGGCGCGGGCCGCACGGGCCTGTTCGGCGCGGCGGGCGCCATAGTCGAGCGCCTTGACCGCCGCTTCCAGCGTCTGCGCTGGCGTGACGTCGACATAGGTCTCGCCGGTGATGGTCGTGAACGGCAGGTCGCCGTCGCGGATCGTGTTGCGGCGACGGACGGTGACGGGGTCGAGATCGAGGGCGCGGGCGATTGCGTCGATCGTGCCGTCCATCACCCAGGAGGCGCTCGCCATGGGGGCGCGCATCGGCCCGGATGGGCATTTGTTGGAGAGATAGACCTTCACGTCATAGGCATAGGCGGGGATGCGGTAGGGCCCCGGGAGGATGAGCGCGACGACGCGTGCCATGTAGTTGGCGGGAAAGAAGCAATAGGCGCCGACATCGGCCTCCATCCAGGCCTCGAGGCCGAGGATCTGGCCCTCGCGGGTGACGGCGGCGCGGGTGACGATGGTCTCCTCGCGCGCGTGAAGCGAGGCGATGAGGTTCTCCCCGCGTGTCTCCTGCCAGCGCACGGGACGGCCAAGAGCGCGGGCCAGGGCGGCGATGGTGAGCTCCTCCCGCAGCAACGCGATCTTCTGGCCGAAGCCGCCGCCCATGTCGGGTGAAATGACGGTGACGGCGCTTTCCGCAAGCCCCAGGCGAGCGGCCAGCGCCGATCGCAGCGGATGCGGCGCCTGGTTGCCGAGCCGCACCGTGAGATGACGCCGCCCCTCGTCCCACTCGGCGACAATGCCCCGCGGCTCCAGCGGCATGTGGGTCTGCCGGCCCTGGGCGAAGCGGCTCTCGACGATGCGATCCGCCTTGGCGAAGGCCGCGCGCAGGTCGCCATTGGCGAAGGTCTGGTGCGAGACGAGATTGGTCGGCAGGCCGGGATCGACCGGCTCGCCCGCCTCCGCCATGCCGGGAGCCGCGGCCCGCGGGCCATAGGTCGCCGCCACCTGCTCAGCCGCATCGACGGCCATGTCCAGCCGCTCGGCAACGACGACCGCCACGAGGTCGCCGACGAAGCGCACCTTGTCGACAGGGAACGGCGGCACGTCGACGGGCTTGAGGCCCTCGATCGGCGGCGCCATCCGCAGCGTCGTGGCATGGCGCGCCACATCGGCGCCCGTCCACACCGCGACGACGCCCTCCATGGCCAGCGCGGCCGTTGCATCGATGGCGCGGATGTCGGCATGGGCATGGGGGCTGCGGACGAAGACCGCGTGGAGCGCCCGCGGCACGGCGATGTCGGCGAGATAGCGCCCCTGGCCCTTCACGAAGCGCTCGTCCTCGCGCCGGGGCACGGCGGCGCCGATGCCCCCGGACGAGCGCGGGCCCGCCGACCCGGACGACGGCGCGCTCATGGCTGCTGCCCGAGCCGCTGCTCGGTGGCGGCGTCGAACAGGTGCAGGCGGGCGGGATCGAAAGCGAGAGCGATGGCCTCGCCGACCGCGACACGCTGGTCCTTCGGGGCGCGGATAATGAGCTCGCTGTCACCGGCGGCGACATGGACATGCTGTTCGGAGCCGAGCGGCGAGATCAGCGCGACCTCGCCGCGGAGCGGCCCGCCCTCGGCGATCACCGCATCCTCCGCCCTGAGCCCGAGAACGACCTTGCGCCCGCCCTGCCCGGCCGCGACGGCTGGATCCACGGGAATGCGGAGGGCACCGCGGGTGAAGGCCGGGCCGCCCGGCCCTTCCGCGATCTCGCCCTCGACGAAGTTCATCTGCGGACTGCCGAGGAACCCGGCGACGAAGCGGTTGGCCGGCCGGTTGTAGATCGCATCCGGAGTGTCGAGCTGCTGCACCACGCCGTCGCGCATCACGGTGATCCGGTCGGCCAGCGTCATGGCCTCGGCCTGGTCGTGGGTGACATAGACGAAGGTGGTGCCCATGGCGATGTGCAGCTTCTTGATCAGCGCCCGCATCGACACGCGCAGCGCCGCGTCGAGGTTGGACAGCGGCTCATCCATGAGGAAGACGGTGGGCTGGCGGACCAGCGCCCGGCCGAGGGCGACACGCTGGCGCTGGCCGCCGGAGAGCTGCTGGGGCTTGCGGTCCAGGAGATGCTCGATCTCCAGCTGGGTCGCGGCCGCCCGCACCTTGGCATCGATGGTCGCCTCGTCGACCTTCCGCAGCCTGAGGCCGAAGGCGATGTTCTCGTAGACGCTCTTCTGCGGGTAGAGCGCATAGGACTGGAAGACCATGGCGATTTCCCGCTGGTGCGGCGGGATGAAGGTCACGCGGCGGTCATCGAACCAGATATCGCCGTCGGAAATCTCCTCGAGCCCTGCGATAATGTTCAGCGTTGTGGTCTTGCCGCAGCCGGAGGGGCCGAGGAACACCATGAATTCGCGGTCGCGGATGTCGAGGTCGAGGCGCTGCAGCGCGGTCACCTGGCCGTAGCGCTTGGTGATGCCGTCGAGGCGGATGCGAGCCATGGCCTAACCCTTCACGGCCCCGGCGGTCAGGCCGGAGACGATGTAGCGCTCGAACATCATGGCGAGCACGACCGGCGGCACAATGGCGATGACGCCCGCCGCATTGATGAACGAGAAACTGGTGGTGAAGTCCATCACAAAGCCGGAAATGATGATCGGCAGGGTCTGCGACGTGATGTTCTGGGTGAGGATCAGCGCGAAGATGAACTCGTTCCAGCTGGTCAGGAAGGCGAACATCACCGAGGCGACGAGCGCCGGCAACGACAGCGGCAGATAGACGAAGCGCAGCGCCTGCCAGTGCGAGCAGCCGTCGGCGCGCGCCGCCCGGTAGAGGTCGCGCGGGATCTGCTCGAAATAGGAGATGAGGATGAAGATGGTGAAGGGCACGGTCACCGCGAGGTAGGTGACGACCAGGGCGAAGCGCGTGTTGACGAGGTCGAGCTGCCGCATGACGAGGAAGAGCGGCACGATCAACGCGATGTCCGGAATGACCCGCGTCACCAGGATCGTGTAGAGGGCCGCCTTTCGTCCCTTGAAGTGAATGACGGCGATGGCATAGGCGGCGGTCATCGAAACCACGAGGTTGAGGATCGCGACCAGCATTCCCACCGCGAAGCTGTTCCACAGGGCTGGCAAAAGGTTCTCGGCACCCGAGGGCAGGAAGCGACCCGTCGCGGGATCGCCCTGGCGGCGGGTCTCATAGGTCACCTCGCGCTTCGGCGGGGCGAAGATCGCCTCGAAATTGTCGAAGGTCACCTTCGGCGGGAGCCAGTTCGGCGGCACGGCGGTGATGTCGGATTCCGACTGCAGCGAGGAGGAGACGAGCCACGCGACCGGCCCGGCGACATAGATGACCAGCAGCAGCGACAAGACCGTGATGACCAGCGCGCGGAGGCCCCGCCGCCACATCATCGCCCCCCGTCCTCCGTCCGACGCCATGCCCATGACCGGTCCTGCGCTCATGACTTGGATCCGAAGCCGCGGATGAACAGGTAGGACAGAACGAAGGTCGCGATCGCCAGGAGATAGGACAGCGCCGCGCCGATGCCGAACTTCAGGTTGCGGAAGGTCTCGACATAGATCTGCCAGGACAGGGTGTAGGAGGCATCCCCCGGTCCGCCCTGCGTCATGATCAGGAACAGGTCGAAGTGGCGGATCGAGATCATCGTCTCGTAGACCAGCACCAGCATCAGGCCGGGCTTCAGCGCCGGCAGGGTCACATGCCAGAACCGCTGGAAGACATTGGCGCCGTCGACGGTCGCGGCGCGATAGAGATCCTGCGGGATCGCCTTCATCGAGACCAGCAGCAGGATGGCGGCGAGTGGCATCTGCTTCCAGATCGCCGCATTGGCGATCATGAACAGGGTGCGGTCGGGATTGCCGAGCCAGACCGTGTAGCTCTCCAGAAGGCCGACCTGGACGAGGATGCCGTTGAGCAGCCCGTAGCCCGGATCGTAGATCCACTTCCACATCAGGCCGTTGACGATGCTCGGCGTCGCCCAGGGCAGCAGGATCAGCGCCGAGAGCAGCCGCCGGCCCGGAAAGGCCTCGTTCAGCAGCAGGGCGACGACCAGGGCGAAGACCGTGGTGATCGACACGGTGACGACCGTGTAGACCGTCGTCCGTTGCACCGCGACCCAGAACATCGGGTCCTGGAAGATGCGGGCATAGTTGCCATAGCCGACGAAGGGCCGGCGCCAGGGCCGGGTCAGCACGATATCGAACAGGCTCGTGTAGAACGAGTAGATGATCGGATAGAGCGCGACCACCATCAGCACGACGAAGACCGGCAGGATGAGGATCGCGGCGCTGCGCTCGTCGTAGCCGGCCTTGCGGCTGAGCCGATCAGCCCATGTGTCGGCCATCGCTCAGCCCTTCAGGTCCTTCCATTTTGCGGCCATGGCTGTGGCAGCGGCCTGGGGCGTCGCCCGGTTGAGGAAGACCGACTGCCAGGCCGCATTGGCGGTCTCGTTCCACTCGCCGAACCAGGGGGCGATAACGTCCTTCTTGACGGCAGTCGCGGCCTGCTGGGCGATGACATCGCCGCCGCCGGCCCAGCGCGTCCAGAAGGCCTGCACCTCCGGATCCGCCGAAAGTGGCGTCGTGCAGAAGGGAAGGCCGACATCGGTCAAGAGGAGCTTCTGCAACGTGTAGGAACCGGTCGTGTCCTTGCCGCCGAAGAACTCCATGAACCTCACCGCATTGGCCCGGCGACCCGCATTGGCCTTGGCGCCGGGCGTCATGCCGTAGAAGCGGATCCAGCCGCAGGTGGCGCTGGCGGTCGCCCGCGGCCCCCTCGGCATCAGTGCGGGACGCAGTTTCCCGGCGGCCGGGGCCTGGGAGGGGTCGTTGAGGGCGCGCAGGCGATAGGTTGGCACGATGGCGAAAGCGTGCTGGCCCGCGCCCATCGCCCGAAGCGCATTGATCTCGGTGGTCTCAACCGCACCCGGCGAGACGATCTTGTGGGTGTGGATCGCCTCACGCACCCAGCTCACCGCCTCCACCACGCCACGGTTCGCATCGGCCATGATGGCATTGCCGGAGGCATCGACGAAGCGACCGCCATGGGCGAAGACGAGCGCGCTCATGAACTCGATCAGCCAGGTGTCGATGCCAAGCGCCATCAGCATGGGGAATTCAGGCCCGCCGGACTGCTTGATCTTCAGCGATTGCTGGACGACCTCCTCCCAGCTGGTCGGCGGGGTGGTGATACCCGCCTTCTGGAGGATTTCGGTGTTGTAGATGAAGGACATGTGGTCGCCGTAATAGGCGAGGCCGTACTGCTTGCCCTTGTAGACCATCGACTGGGTGCAGAACTGGGCGGCATCGGCGTTGTACTTCATCAGCTCCGGCACATCGTCGATGGTCGCGAGCCAGCCGGCCTCGGCGAATTCCGGCAGCCAGGCATCGCTCACCCAGAGCACGTCCATCGGCGCATTGCCGACCAGGCGTGTCACCACGGAGGTGCGATACTGTGCCCAGGGGAAGTTCTCGTAGTTCACCTTCAGGCCGGTCGCGCGCTCGAAGGCCGAGACATGGCTGCGGACCTGATCGACGGCCGCAGACCAGGAGGTGAAGTTGACGGGCGCGCCCTGGCCGAAAGTGGCGCTGATCCCGCCCGTGGTGGCGACGAGCCCGCCAGCCGCGGAGGCCTTCAGGAGCGATCGACGGGAGATGCGAGAACGATCCGGGAAAGCCATGGCGACACCCTCTTTGACGCTGCGTCAGGCAGACTGCGATGCAGTGTCATTGCACGCAACCAAATAGGGGTTGCGCCAAGCGCAGGGGAGCCGACCATTGCAGTGAGACCGACTGAGCCGGCAACAGGTCGCGCATCCGACAGGCGCCGCGTTGCTGCGGGGGCGGCGCCAGGCGATCCAGGCCTGGCGCCCGTGAGGCGGGGATGCGGCTCCAGCCGTGCCGAACCTGCGGCCCCGTCAGGACCTGCGCTTCACCGTGTAGGTCGGCATTTCCATGCAGTCCCTGGCGCCCCAACCTGCGGCACTGGCCTCGTCGAAGACGGCAAGGGCTGAGGCGGCCACTGGCAGCTGATAGCCGCGCGCCCCGGCTTCGGCGATCATCGTGCTGAGGTCCTTGCGCATCCCGTCGCAGTCGAACAGGCCGGGGCCGAGGGACTTGCCGCCGAGCGCCTCCGCCACGGTTGCGCCCCGCGCTTTCAGGACATTCGGTGCCCCCGACGTCTCCTGGAAGATCTCGATCATCCTGGCCCGGTCGATGGGCAGATGCTCACAGAGGGCGTAGGCCTCTCCCAGCGCCTGCCAGTACACGGCGAGCGGCAGGTTGATGGCGAGCTTGAAGCTCGAGCCGGCGCCCACATCGCCGACATGGTCGAAGCGGCGGCACAGCTTCTCGAGCACCGGCCGCGCCCGTTCCACTGCCGCGGCCTCGCCACCGGCAAAGCCGAGCAACTGCCCCTTGAGGGCCGGGCCGACCGTCCCGCCGACCGGACATTCCACGAAAGCGGCTCCGGCGGCAGCAACGTCCCGCGCGAGCGCCTGCTCCGTCTGCGGGCGAACGGTGCTCATCTCGATGAACAGCCTGGTCGAGACCGCGGCCGAGAGCAGCCCATCGGGACCGCGATAGACGGCCTCGATCGCATGCGCGTCGGTCAGGATCGTGATGATGACGTCGCATTGCGCCGCCAGGGCCGCCGGGGACGGAGCGACCGTTGCCCCCCGTGCGCGCAAGGCCTCGCATTTCTCCGCGCTGCGGTTCCAGACAACCACGCCCGCGCCTGTCTCGATCAGGCGCTGGGCGATTGCCGCCCCCATCCGGCCGAGCCCGGCCACTCCGATCATCGTCATCCATCCACCCTCTTGCGTGGGCGCCTTCGCGGCACGGTGACCGCTTCCGTTGGCGCCTCTGCTCCTTCAACGGGGACACCGGTCGCGCGGACCGGATGCGGCCTGCGCCGCCCCCCGCGCAGCACATTGCAAAATGCATGTCTTCAAGGCCAGCCGCTTTCGTGATTGGCTGGGCGCAAGCCTCGGAACAGGGGCTGCTCACCAGGGAGGATAGAATGCGGGTCGATCGCAGAAGCTTTGTCGCGGGTGGATTGATGTCGGTGGCGGCCGCAAGCCGCGCCATGGGCCAGACGGCCTATCCCAACCGGGCGGTCAGGGTCATCGTGCCCTTCCCCGCAGGCGGCACCACGGACCTCCTGGCACGCCTGGTGAGCGAACGGCTCCAGACTTACTGGGGCCAGCCTTTCGTGGTGGAGAACGTCGGCGGCGCCGGCGGCTCCCTCGGGGCTGATCGGGTCGCCAAGGCCACGCCCGACGGCTACACGCTGCTGTTCCACAACCTGACATTCTCCACGACCAGCGTGTCGCTCGAGATCGCCGGGCGTGCGACGCACGACATGTTCCGCGATTTCCGGCCGGTATCGCTGGCGGCCCATGTGCCCATGATCGTCCTTGGACGCGCCAATGGTCCGCCGGGCACGCTCGCCGACTTCGTCACGGCCGCCCGCCAGTCCAGCGAATCCGCTCTTTACGGGTCGACCGGCCCGGGCAGCGTCATGAACTTCGCCATGGAAGTGTTTCGGCGGGATTCCGGCTTGAAGCTCGACCACGTCCCATTCCGCGGCGCCGCACCACTGCTGCAGGAACTCATCGCCGGCCGCCTGCATCTCGGCGGTGACCAATTGTCGACCTCCCTGGAATTCATCCGGTCGGGGGCGGTGAGACCGCTTGCGACTCTGTCGAGCAGCCGGCCGACGGCCCTCCCCGACGTTCCGACCGTTCGCGAACTCGGCTTCCCCAACATGGAGATGCAGGGCTGGAACGGCTTCTTCGCGCCGGCTGCGACCCCGGACGACATCGTCGACAAGCTGGAGGCGGGGGTGAAGCGGGCGATGCAGGAGCCGGAATTGCGGGCGCGGCTCATTGCCCTAGGGGCGGATCCCATCGGGTCGACACCGGCGGAATTCCTCGCGGTCCTGCGGCGTCAGGCCGACGGCGTGCGGCCGCTCATCACCGAACTGAAGCTGGTGGTCCAGTAAGACCAGCCCCTTCCGTCACGCGCCCTGCCCTGACGGCCGCTGCCGCGATGGCGGCGGCCGTGACCGTCGCGCCTCCACTATCGACGGCACGCAAGTTGCTGACCCTGCGTCACGCCCGCGAGGTCGCGGCGAGAGGACAGACGTCATGGCAGACTACGACAGCATCGTTCGTGGCGGCACGATCGTGACCGCCAGCGACGTCTTCCTGGCCGACCTCGCCATCAAGGACGGTGTGGTCGCCGCCATCGGGAGCGATCTCGGGACAGCCGCAGAGATCATCGACGCATCGGGCATGCTGATCCTCCCCGGCGGGGTCGATACCCACGTCCATCTGGAGCAGACCGGCCTCGGGCCGGAAATGTGCGACAGCTGGGAGAGCGGCACCGCATCGGCTGCCGCCGGCGGCACCACCACCGTGGTCTGCTTCGCCTGGCAGCCCAAGGGCGGCTCGCTGGCCGCCGTCGCCGCGGACTACCGGATCAAGGCGCAGAAGGCGCGGGTCGACTATTCCTTCCACCTCACGGTGACCGACCCGACGCCCGAGGTCCTGGAGGTGGAGCTGCCGCAGCTGATCGCCGAAGGCTGCCGCTCGGTGAAGGTCTTCATGACCTATGACGGCGTCCGCCTCGACGATCGCCAGGTGCTGCGGACCCTGGCAGCCGCCCGCCGCAACGAGGCGCTCGTCTGCGTCCACGCGGAGAACCACGACCTCATCGCCTGGCTAACTGAACAACTGGTCTCTGCCGAATTAACGGCGCCTAAATTTCATGCATATGCCAAACCGATGATCGCCGAGCGGGAAGCTGTATACAGGATCATCAGCCTCGCCGAGGCGTTGGACGTCCCCATCCAGATCTTCCATGTGTCGGGGGCCCAGTCGGCTGAGGAGATCGCCCGGGCGCAGGCCCGCGGCCTCAAGGTCTGGGGCGAGACCTGCGTCCACTATCTGACGCTGACCGCGGAGGATCTCGACCGGCCGGGTTTCGAGGGCGCCAAGTACATTTTCGGCCCGCCGGCCCGTACCGAGGCCGACCAGGACGCGCTCTGGGGCTATCTGAAGCGCGGCGTTATCGAGGTGGTCTCTTCGGACCATTCACCGACCCGCTTCGACGATCCCAAGGGCAAGAAGTTCGCGGGCGACCCCGCCCCCTTCAACAAGGTGCCGAACGGTATTCCGGGCCTCGCGGCACGGCTGCCCGTCCTTTTCACCGAGGGAGTCTCGAAAGGCCGCATCGACCTGCCGACCTTCGTCCGCCTCACCAGCACCAATCCGGCCAAGCTGTTCGGGCTCTTCCCCCAGAAGGGCAGCCTGGCTGTCGGCAGCGATGCCGATTTCATCCTCTGGGACCCGCACAAGGCGGTCACCCTGACCAATGCGCTGATGCACCACGGCGGCGACTATACGCCCTATGAGGGCTATCGGACGCAGGGCTATCCGGTCGCCACCTTCCTGCGCGGCAAACCGATCTTCGACGGCGAGACCGTCGTTGGCGCTGCCGGTGGCGGCCGCTTCATCGCGCGCCAGCCCTACCCGATGATCGCGCCCCTCCAGCGCTTCCCGACACCGTTCAACGCGGTTGAGGGCAAGCTCACCTGACTTTACGTCACGTCCGGCCCGGCTGGCACGTCCCTTGCCAGCCCCAAGGCCGAGCGCAACGCCGCGCCCCCGTGCAAGGATGACGCAGAATGGCCTCCCCGACCCGCATGTCGCGCCGTGCATTCGCCGCTGGTTCGCTCCTGGCTGTCACCGGCTTTCCCAACATCGTCCGCGGCCAGACGCGTGAGATCTTCGTCGGCGGGCCCGCGTCCCCCGGCCTGACCGACATCCTGTTCCCGGTCATCGAGCGCAAGCACAACATGAAGATCCTCTTCGAGGGGACCAACTCGCTGATCAATCTCGAGAAGATCCGCGCCAACAAGGCCCGTCCAACGATGACGGTGACGATGATGGACGACCCGGTCCTCGTCCTCGCCGAGCGCGAGAAGGTCATCCGCAAGCTTCCCGCAGACATCACCAACCTTGCCGACGTTCCGGCCGGCGCCAAGCCGCGCGACGCCATGTGGGCGAACTGGTGCCAGCCCATGTGCTCCTTCTCCTACAACAGCCGCGCGCTGCCGCAGGGGCTTCCCTCCTACAACGACGCCTGGGACCGCCGTTTCCGCGAGCGCATCATCATGATCTCGATGCGCATCACGCAGGCCGTGGCGCCGCTCGTGGCGGCCGCCTCCTACGCCACGAAGAAGCCCCTCGACCAGGCACTGAAGGACTGGGGCGCGGGCATCGAGCGGCTCAAGGAGCTGCGGCCCAACGTCATCCAGGTCTCGTCCAACGCGCCGCAGGCCCAGCAGCTGCTCGAGACCGGCGAGTGCGACCTTTACATGGCGCCGGATTCGCGCACGACGCTCTTCCGCAAGGCACAGGGCGCGCCTGTCGACAAGGGTCTGCCGCGTGAGGGCGTGCTCGCCATGCCCGCCGGCGTTGCCCTCGTCGAGGGCGGTCCGAACCAGGATCTCGGCATCGCCTTCATCAACGAGATGCTGAACCCGGAGACCCAGGCCCTCATCGCCCGCACCTTCTGGTCGAAGCCCACCAACACCAAGACGGTCCTGCCGCAGGGCATCACTTTCCCCGAGCTGATCTCGCTGGACTGGGAGTATTTCGCCGACAATCGCAACGCCATGATCGAGCGCTTCGAGCGGGAAGTCTCCTCGCGATGAGCCAGCAGGCAACCGCCCTGCCGCCCGAGGCGGAGGCGCAGCATGAGCCGGGCTACCTGGCGGTCTCCAACGTCACCAAGCGTTTCGGGGCCGCCACGGTTCTCGACAGCCTTAGCCTGTCCGTGGGCCGGGCCGAATTCGTGTCGCTCCTCGGCCCCTCGGGCTGCGGGAAGACAACGCTGCTGCGGCTGATTGCCGGCCTCCTCGCGCCCGATCAGGGCGCGATCGAGGTGGGCGGTCGCGACCTCACGCGGGTCGCCGCCCACCGGCGCAACATCGGCGTGGTGTTCCAGAACTATGCGCTGTTCCCGCATCTGACCGTCGCCGAGAACATCGCCTATGGGCTGCGCGCCAAGGGCGTGCCGAAGGCGGAGCAGGCGAAGAAGGTGGCTGACGCTCTCGGCCTCGTCCGGATGGAGGCCTTTGCCGACCGCGCCGTCACCGCGCTCTCCGGCGGTCAGCAGCAGCGCATCGCTGTCGCCCGCGCGGTGGTGGTGGAGCCCAGCCTCCTCCTCCTCGACGAGCCCTTCTCGGCCCTCGACCGCAAGCTGCGCGAGACCATGCAGATCGAGCTGCGCCACATTCTGCGCGACCTCGGCATCACCTCGATCTTCGTCACCCACGACCAGGACGAAGCGCTGGTCATGAGCGACCGCATCGCGGTGATGAACGAGGGACGGATCGAGCATCTCGGCACCCCGTCGGAGGTCTATGCCCGGCCGAAATCGCTCTACACGATGGAGTTCGTGGGGCAGTCGAGCCGAATCGGCGGCGTGGTGACGGGCGGGCGCGACGGCCTTGTCGAGATCGACACGCCCTTCGGCCTGATCCGGGCACCGGGGCATTTTCTCAGCGGCAGCAAGGTCGTCGTCGGCGTCAGGCCGGAAGCGATCGCCGCGGGCGAGGGGCCGGCCGGCGAATACAACACCGTGCGGGGGACCGTCGCCGAGGTCATCTATTTCGGCTCGCGCACCCTCCTCCACTTCCGCACCGCGCAGGACGACGACCGCCTCCACGTCGAGCTCAACCGCCTGCCCGATACCGTGTCGCCCGGCGTCGAGATGACGGTGCGCTGGCGCGTTGACGACAGCCGCGTCTTTCCCGCACCGGCCGGTGACGACCGATGACCCTCGCCCGGGACGACCTAGCGGTGGCGTCGACGGCGAAACCCGCGCGCTGGTCCTTCGACGCCAAGGCGCTCATCGCCGCGCCGGGGCTCATCTTCATGGGCCTCGCCTTCGCGGTGCCCGTGCTGATGCTGATCGGTGACAGCTTCGTCGACCGCGACGGCCTCAGCCTCGCCGGCTACCGCAAGGTGCTCGGCGATCCCTACTACATCGGCATCATCGGCAACTCGCTGCAGCTCGCCTGTATCACGACAGCCGTTTGCCTCGCGGTGGGCTATCCGGCCGCCTGGGCACTCGCCCGCATCCGCGGCGTGTGGCAGGTGATCCTCTTCGCGCTGATCTTCCTGCCGCTGACGGTGTCGATTGTCGTCAAGACCTTCGGCCTGACCATCATGATGCGCCGCGACGGCATCATCAATTTCCTGCTGGTCAATCTCGGCTTCATCGAGCGGCCGATGCGGCTCGTCTTCACCGAATTCAGCCTCTATTTCGGTATGGTCAACGTCTTTCTGCCCTTCATGATCCTACCGCTCTATTCGGTCATGCGCATGCTGGACCCGCGGCTGCTCGACGCCTCCGCCTCGCTCGGCGCCGGCCCGGTTCACACTTTCCTGCGTGTGACCCTGCCGCTCACCATGCCGGGCGTCATTGCCGGCGGAACGCTCGTCTTCTCGATTTCGGTGGCGGCCTATGTGACGCCGGGCCTGCTCGTCGGCGACCGCTTCATGACCATGTCGCAGGTCATGGCCAAGGCCTATCTCAACATCCGCGACTTCCAGCTGGGGGCGAGCATGGCGGTGATCATGCTGGTCATCTCGGCAGCGCTGATCCTTGCGTCCTCGTACCTCGTCCGCACGCCGGGCGGAGAGAGGCGCTGACCCATGGCCCTTTTCGGCTCGCTCTTCTGTCGCCTCGTCCTCGGCTTTGTCATCGTCTTCCTCTTTCTGCCGATCCTGATCGTGCTGACGGTGTCATTCTCATCCTCGGCCGTCTTCGCCTTCCCGCCGCCCGGCTTTTCGCTGCGCTGGTACGCCTCCCTCGCCAACGCGGATTCGATGCTGCAGGCGGTCTGGCTGTCGACGCAGATCGCCGCCCTCTCCACCGCCATATCCCTGGTGCTCGGCACTCTCTGCGCCATCGCCATCACGCGCGGCATGATCCCCGGCGCCAAGGTAGTGGCGACCTTCATGGCCTCGCCGCTCATGCTGCCCGGCCTCGTTCTCGGCATCGCCTTCCTCCAGGCGGCACGCGACTTCGGCCTGCGCGACACCTACTCGACCCTGCTGATCGCCCATGTCGTCATCACCATGCCCTTCATCATGCGCACGGTGCTTGCGAGCCTGTCGCTGTTCGACTTCGCCATGGTGGACGCCGCCCGCATGCTCGGCCGCTCCTATCCGGCGGCACTGTGGACCGTGCTGGTGCCGAACATTCTGCCGGGCTTCGTCAGCGGTGGGCTCTTCGCCTTCATCGCCTCTTTCGACAACTATCCCGTCTCGATCTTCCTCGTGGACGTGCGCACCAAGACGCTGCCGATCCAGCTCCTCAACCAGGTCGAGATGTCGCCGGACCCGACGGTTGCCGCCATCTCGGCCCTTCTCATCCTCGGCACCATCGCCGCCCTCATCGTCTGCGACCGGCTGGTGGGGCTGAAGCGGATGGCCTCGATCTAGCCCCGCCGGACCATCAGGAGCGCCGCCATGACCGCCGAACCGGGCGACCGTCGCCTCTTCGTGACACTGGGACCGCAGCGATATCGGGTCGAACGCCCCTTCGGTGACTTCGACCGCGGCCGCGCCCTGGTCAGCGACGTTGCCTGCGACAGCCGCGGCCACGTCTTCGTGCTGCTGCGGCTCGATCCGCTGGTGGACGCACCCGCAGACCCCGTCGTCGAACTGGACCCGCAGGGCGCTTTCGTCAGGTCCTTCGGCGCCGCGGACATCCTCGATGCCCACATGCTGGCCGTGGACGCTGATGATCGTGTCGTCGTCGTCGACCGTGACGCCCATCGCCTGGTCTTTTTCGGGACCGATGGCCGGGCGATGCGAACGATCGGCTCACCGGAATGCCCGGGCGAACCCTTCTCGCACCCCTCGTCCGTCGCCTTCGCCGCCGATGGCAGCTTCTACGTCGCCGACGGGTACGGGACCTCGCGCGTGCAGCATTTTTCGGCGGCGGGCGACCTCGTCGGAAGCTTCGGGCGGCGTGGCAAGGCGCCGGGCGAATTCAGCACGCCGCACGGCGTCTGGGTGGCGGCAGACGGGCGGGTCCTGGTGACCGACCGCGAAAACGACCGCCTCCAGGTCTTCTCCGCGGACGGAGAACCGCTCGACGCCTGGCCCGACCTGCCGCGCGCCATGGACGTCTGGAGCGCTCCCGATGGGTCCGTCTTCGTGACCGACCAGGTGCCGCGGCTGTCGCGCTACGATGCCGACGGTCGCCTCGTCGGCTCCTGCCGTCCCGTTCTGAACGGCGCCCACGGCATCTGGGGCACCGCCGACGGCACCCTCTTCCTCGCCGAGGTCAATCCGAGCCGCATCACGCGGTTGACGCCGGTCTGAGAGCTGCTCCGACGGTCCCGCGCGCTGACTGATGGGCCTTTGCCGTGGTATGGTCGAGGCTTGCGGCCGCGGCGGCAGGGCCAAGGCATTGGACATCATGTCTGGCCGATATCCCTGCCGGCGGAACGGGAGATCGTCGCATGCTGGACCCACTCGCGCGGCGCATCATCGATCCGCCGCTGACCCGCGCAGGGGCCTGGTTGGCGGATCGCGGAGCGACCGCCAACGCGATCACGGCGACCGGTCTCGGCCTCGGCCTCATGGCAGCGGTGGCGATTGCCGCAGGCCATTTCACCCTCGGCCTCCTGCTCGTCGCCCTGTCGCGGATCGCTGACGGGCTGGATGGCGCCGTTGCCCGCGCGCGCGGCCCGACCGATCTCGGCGGCTATTTCGACATCATCGCGGATTTCGCATTCTATGCCGCCATCCCCGTTGCCTTCGGTGTCGCCGACGCTGCGAACGCCTTGCCGGCGCTCGTCCTCGTCGCGAGTTTTCTCCTGTCTGGAACAAGCTTCCTCGCCTTCGCGACCATCGCCGCCAAGCGCGGGATGACCAGCACGGCACGAGGCGCCAAGAGCTTCTTTCACGCGGGAGGCCTGGCGGAAGGAACCGAGACGATTGCGGCGTTTTGCCTGATGTGCCTCTTTCCGCAGAGCTTTGCCTTGATCGCCTGGATCTTCGCGGCCATGTGCGTGGTCACGGCAGCAGGCCGCTGCCTCGACGCGGCGCGGCTCTTCCATGATGCCCCTTAGCGGGCTGCGGCTGTCGCGATTGCAGCCGATCGCGCCAAGCTGTGGCAGGATGGCGCTCCAACGGACACGCAAGGGACGTCCCGACGTGCAAGCAAGGCCAAGGGGGTCTGAGATCTGATGCAAGAGGCAACCGCTCCTCCCCCGACGGCCCGTCGACCGGTGCAGCGTGGCGACCATCTCGTCTGCGACATCTGCGTCATCGGTGCGGGGTCAGCGGGCCTCTCCGTCGCCGCCGGAGCGGTGCAGATGGGGGCCGCAGTCGTCCTCATCGAGAAGGGCGAGATGGGCGGAGACTGTCTCAACGCCGGATGTGTTCCCTCCAAGGCCCTCATTGCCGCCGCGGCAAAGGCTCGCGCGCCCCTGGTCAGCCCGGCCTTCGGCGTGGCGCTCGCCCCGGCATCCATCGACCACAGGCTGGTGCACGACCACATTCACGGCGTGATCGGCGCCATCGCCCCCCACGACAGCGAGGCGCGCTTCGCAGGCCTGGGGGTAGAGGTGATCAAGGCCCCTGCCCGCTTCCTCGACCCGCAAACGGTTGATGCGGCGGGACGACGGATCAGAGCGCGACGCTTCGTGATCGCCACCGGATCGCGGCCAGCCGTCCCGGCCATACCGGGGCTCGCAGAGAGCGGTTTCCTCACCAACGAGAGGATCTTCGCGCTCACGGCCTTGCCGGGCGCACTCGTCATCATCGGCGGTGGGCCCATCGGCGTGGAGATGGCGCAGGCCTTCCGGCGGCTCGGGTCGGTCGTGACCATCATCGAGAAGGACAGCATCCTCTGCCGCGATGATCCACAGGCCGTGGCCGTCGTGCGAGACAGGCTGACGGCGGAGGGTGTCGCGATCATCGAGCACGAGGGCGTTGCCTCCGTCGCCCGGACCGCTGAGAGGGTCGAGGTTCAACTTGATGCAGGGCGCGTCATCAGCGGCACGCATCTTCTCGTTGCGACAGGCCGCATGGCGAACATCGAGGACCTCGGCCTCGCGGATGCGGGGGTCACGACCAGCGCCAGAGGCATTACGGTGGATGCGCGCCTGCGCACCAGCAATCGACGCATCTTCGCGCTCGGCGACGTCATTGGCGGACCGCTTTTCACCCATGCTGCATCCCAGCAGGCGGGCATTGTCATCCGCAACGCCCTGTTTCTGCTCCCCGCCAAGGTGGATTATCGCGCCCTGCCCCGGGTGACCTACACCGCCCCTGAACTCGCCCAGGTGGGGATGACCGAGCAGGACGCCCGCGAAGCGGGTCAGGCCGTCGAGGTGCTGGTATCGCCCTTCGCGGCCAATGACCGTGCCCAGACCGAGCGCCAGACCGAAGGCTTCGCCAAGATCATCGTCGGCCGTCGGGGGCGGATCCTCGGGGCGACCATTGTCGGCCCAGGCGCCGGCGAGTTGATCGGTCTGTGGGCTCTGGCCATTTCGCAGCGCCTGCCGCTCGCCGCCATGGCGGGGCTGGTCCTGCCCTACCCCACCCTGTCGGAGATCTCGAAGCGCGCCGCGGGGAGCCACTTCACGCCGCGCCTGTTCGGGCCGACCACCCGCCGGCTGGTCGGCCTCATCCAGCGCCTCGTTCCCTAGGCGGCACCATGGCGCTGCGATCTCATCTGCGGGACAAACGCCTGTGGGCCGCTGTGGCGATCGTTGGCCTGCTTGTTGGGCTGAGGTGGTCGGGATTGGCGGACCAGCTGTCGCTGGACACGCTACGGACCCACCGGGGAGTGCTGCAGGACTGGGTCGCGGGGCATCCGCTCGGCGCCGCCCTCGCCTATATGGCGGTCTATGTGGCGGCGGTTGCCGTGTCCCTCCCCGGCGCGGTGTTTCTCACGCTCGCCGGCGGGTTCCTGTTCGGGGCCCTGTCCGGCACCTTGTTCACCGTCGTGGCCGCAACCCTTGGCGCAACGCTGATCTTTCTCTTCGCCCGCACCATGTTCGGCGCCGATGCCCTGGAGCGGTTCGGCCCCGCCGCTGCCGCCATGGCGGCGGGCGTCCGGCGCAATGCCGCCTCCTATCTGCTCGTCCTCCGTCTCGTCCCCATGTTCCCGTTCTTCGTGGTGAACCTCGTCCCCGCCCTGATCGGCGTGCCCCTGCGGACCTATGTGGCGACGACCTTTGTCGGGATCATCCCGGCAACGGCCGTCTTCTCGGTCACCGGTGCCGGTCTCGGTGCCGTTCTCGACCGCGGGGAGACCCTGTCGCCGGCATCCATCGTCACCCCTGAGATCATCATCGGCCTGTGCGGCCTTGCTCTCCTGTCGCTTGTCGCGATTCCGCTGCGAAAATGGCTCTCCCGATCCGAGGAGGCATCCAATCCATGACCCGTTCGGGCGCGGCGACTCGTGGAACGCCCGTCAGCACGGACAGGCCGTTGCATGGATGACCACCGCATCGTTCTGATCGGCGGAGGCCACAGCCATGTCCTGGTGCTTCGGGCTTTCGCGGAGCGTCCCGAGCCGCGGGTCAGGCTGACGCTGGTGAGCGACCGCCTGGAAGCGCCCTATTCGGGCATGCTGCCGGGGCACATTGCCGGTCTCTATACGCGCGCGGCCATGCATATCGACCTCCAGGGCCTTGCTGCTCGCTGCGCGGCGGACATCGTGCCTCAGGCCGCGGTCGGCATCGACAGGACAGGCCGCAGGGTTGTCCTCGCGGATGGAAGCCTTGTTCCCTACGACACGCTCTCGCTGAACATCGGCATCACGCCCGACCGCTCGTCCGTCAGGGGGGCGGACCGGTATGCGCTGGCGCTCAAGCCGATCGGAAGCCTCCTTGCGAAGCTGGATGAGGCGTTTGGTGGAGCAGGAGCGCCGACGGGTCCCGGTCGCATTCTGGTGGTCGGGGGCGGACCTGCGGGAGTCGAGATCGCCCTTGCCTTGCGGGCTCGGCTCACCCGCGGCGCGCGCCAGCCCTGGATCGGCATCGCGACGGGTCGCGGCCTTGTCCCCCGCCTCAATCATCGCGCCAGGAGCAAATTGGCGATGATTCTGGCGCGCAAGAACATCGAGGTCCTGTCGCCCTGTCGGATCGATGAGGTCCACCCGGATGGCGCAAGGGATCACGATGGCCGGTGGATCGCCGCGGACCTGACGATCATGGCGACCGCGGCCAGGGGACAGCCCTGGCTCGCAGGAACGGATCTCCCTCTCTCGGCGGATGGATCGGTAATGGTCCGCAGCACGCTTGCCTGCACCGGCGATGACGCGGTTTTCGCCGCGGGAGACTGCGCCGAGCTGATGGGTGAACCGCTTGAGAAGGCGGGCGTCTATGCCGTGCGGCAAGGTCCGGTGCTTGCCCAAAACCTGCGCCGGCGAAGCCGCGGGGAGCCGCCAATCGCCTACCGGCCACAGGGCCGGGCGCTCTCCATCCTGTCCACTGGCGATGGTCGGGCCGTTGCCGCCTGGGGGGACGGGTTTGCCGTCGAGGGGCGGTGGGTCTGGTGGTGGAAGGACTGGATCGACCAGCGCTTTGTTGGGGGCTTTTCGGTCCGCTGAGGACGGACGCCGAGCGGCTCTCCCCCATCTCCCCACAGCGCGCCGGCGTCAGGTCAGCATCTGCATGTCGCCGCAGATCGACAGGGCCTGGCCTGAGATGGTCCGGCCCTTTGGGGATGCCAGGAACAGCATCTGGTCGGCGAGCTGACGAGCCGTGACGAAGGTCTTGAGCGACGTGTAGGCCATCGCCTGGTTCTCCATCTCGCGGAAGGACACGCCGCGCGACTGGGCCTTGGCTTCCAGCACCCGCCGGATCCTGTCGCCCTCGACGAGCCCCGGCAGGATGGCGTTGACGCGGATGCCGAACTCGCCAAGCTCGATGGCGAGCGACTTGGTGAAGCCGACGACGCCCCATTTCGCCGCCGCATAGGGCGTGCGCAGCGCGAAACCGAAGCGCCCGGCGACCGAGGCGAGATTGATGATCGAGGCGTTGGTGCTGCCCTTCAGATGCGGCACGGCGAGCCTTGCGCAGTTGAACTGGCTGGTGAGGCAGACCTCGATGCAGCGGTCCCAGTCCTCGGGATTGATCTCCTCGACACGGCCCGTGGGCCCGGCGATCCCGGCATTGTTGACGAGCACGTCGAGGCCGCCGAGCCGGTCGATGGCGGTGTCGAACAGCGCCTTGACCGCGCTCCGGTCGGCCACGTCGCACCAAGACGACGAGATCCCGGGATCGGTGGCCGCAAGCGCCGTGAGCGCCTCCCGGTCGACGTCGCAGACATGGACCTTGGCCCCCTCCTCGGCAAAGGCGCGCGCAACCTCACGACCAATGCCGTTCGCGCCAGCCGTCACCAGGACACGCAGCCCGCCGATGCCGAGATCCATGATCGTTCTCCCTATGCCCTGTCGCGGGCGGCCGCGAGGCCGCCACGCCCGATGATGAAATCAGCCGCGCCGCGGATGTCGGCGGCAATGGCCGCCCGTGCCGCGGCACCGTCCCGCCGGGTGATGGCGGCAAGTGCGTTGGCGTGGAACCGGATCGCCCCGCCCCGCGCCAGGCGATCCGGATTGGCGCCGAGATCGAGATTGAGCACCGGTCCAGCCTTGAGCCAAAGCGCACCAATGATCTCGACAAGAGTCGGCAGGCCCGCCGCCTCGTAAATGGCGAAATGCAGGTCCTTGTTGATGCGTACGGCCTCAGACAGGTCGGCGTTCGGCTGGCCGCCGAGCGCCCGGAAGGCGCTCTCATGCGCCGCGATGCGTGCGATGGCCTCGCTACCGGCCGCCGCCGCGGCAGTTTCCGCCGCGAAGCCCTCGATGGCGATGCGCACGGTGGTCAGTTCGCGGAACCCCTCCACAGACATGACCGGCACGCGCACGGCCCGGTTCGGGGTGACCTCCAGCGCATGGTCGGCCACAAGCCGGCTCACCGCCTCGCGCACCGGCATCATGCTGGTGCCGAGCGCCAGCGCCGTCGCCCGAAGGGAGATCTTGTCGCCCGGCGCCAGCCGGCCGGCCATCAGCAGCTCCCGCAGGTGACCATAGACGCGCTCGCCGAGCGTCTCCCGCTCCAGCGGGCCGATCGTGGTGAGGGCGTCGGCGACGCTCATCGGGGCTCCGGGCTGCGACCTTTCTGTCCGGCGGCCCGCCACCCCTGCGAAGGGACTGGACAAAGCGCCGCCAATGAGAAACCCTAACTGTGATCACAGATCACGGCAAGCTTCGGCTGGCCGTCGGCGAGGAGCGGCCAACGCGCCCGCCGGTGTGACGCAGGGCCTGGAAACGCACCTCGAGGAGACGTCCCATGACGGGCAATACGACCCCGGACCACAAGAGCCTGTCCCGCCGCACCGTGCTGAAGGCGTCGGCCGGCATCACGGCGCTCGGCGCCATTGGCGCCCCCGCCATCAGCTATGCCCAGGCCGAAACCATCAAGATCGGCCACATCACCCCCCGCACCGGCTTCCTCGGTCCTTTGGGCGAATATGCCGCCCAGGCGGTCCAGCTTGCGGCGGAGGAGATCAACGCCGCAGGCGGCGTCCTCGGCCGGCGGATCGAGCTCATCCTCGACGACAGCCCCAACCCGCAGCAGGCCTCCGCCAAGGCCGAGCGCCTCGTCCAGCGCGACAAGATCATCGCCCTGCTCGGCGAAATCTCCTCGGCTTCGGCCCTCGCCATCGCCCAGGTCGTCCAGCGCGAGAAGGTGCTGTTCATCAACACCGGCGCCAATTCGGACGCGCTGCGCGGCTCCGACTGCCAGAAATTCATGTTCCACATCGAGGCGCAGAACTCGATGTATGTGAAGGCGGTCGGCCGCTCGCTCATCCGCGACGGCCTCGTCTCGGGCAAGAGGTGGTACTCGCTGACGGCCGACTATGCCTTCGGCCACGACCTCCTGAACGTCGCCAAGCGCTACATGGCGGCGAATGGCGGCAACCATGCCGGCGACGACCTGATCCCGACCGACCTTGCGGACTTCTCGCCCTTCCTGCTGAAGATCCGTCAGGCCCGCCCGGACGTGGTCTGCCTCAACCTCGCAGGCACGCAGATCACCAACTTCCTCAAGCAATATGCCGAGTTCGGCCTCACCTTCCCGGTCGCCGGCTTCGGCTTCGACACGGCGCTGGCCTGGGGCGCGGGCCGCGGCAATTTCGGCGGCATCTGGCCGGTCGTCTGGCACCACCTGATCGATACGCCCGGCTCGAAGTCCTTCGTCAGCGGCTTCCAGCGGAAGTACAACCGGATGCCGGAGAACCAGGCCTGGGGCGACTATTGCTCGCTCAAGATCGTCGCGCAGGCGATCGCCGAGACGCGCGCGACCGATCCGGTGAAGATCGTCGAACATTTCGAGAAGGGCGCGAAGTTCGACCTCCTGAAGACCCGCGAGGGCTATTTCCGGGCCAAGGACCATCAGATGATGATGGAGATGTACGCGATCACCGCGCTCCCCGCGGCGCAGATCAGGAACCAGTACGACATCTTCACATCGTCGCCCCCGGTTCCGGCCGCCAACGAGAGCCTCGAGGTGATCGCGGCGACCGACGACGAGAACAAGTGCACGTTCCGGGCGTGACCTGACGGCAAGGCCGGGGCGGCGGATCTCGCCGCTCCGGTTGCCGTGCTACCTGGTCCCGGCTCCTCGCAAAGCGCCACTGCCGAACCTGCGGACCGCGCCGCGAGCGACCCCCTCCCCACGCCGAACGCCGATGCCATCCCGCAATCTGGACGGATTCCGTGCCTGACCTGATCCCGCTCCTGTCGCAGATCCTCAACGGCCTGCTTGCCGGGTCCTACTACCTGATGATCGCGCTCGGCCTGTCGATGATCTTTTCCCTCGGCGGCATCGTGAACCTCGCCCACGGGGCCTTCTATGCCATTGGCGCCTATCTCGCGGTCACGCTCGCCGACCGCATCGGCTTCGGCGGCGCGCTGGTGGTCTCTCCGCTGATCGTCGCGGTCATCGGCATGATCGTGGAGCGCTACCTGCTGCGCCGCTTCTACACGGCCGACCCCATCCTCGGCCTGTTGCTGACCTTCGGCCTGGCCATGGTCGCCGAGCAGGGCCTGCGCATGGCCTATGGCGCCGCGCCCATCCCCTTCTCCATCCCGCCGGAGCTGCGCGGTCAGGTCTTCATCGGCGACTTCGTCTATTCCCGCTACCGGCTCATCATCCTCGGCATCACCGCCCTGTCGGTGCTCGGCCTGTGGCTGCTGCTCACCCGCACGGCCTTCGGCAAGGTGGTGCGGGCCGGCGTGCAGAACCCCGACATGGTCGGCGCCCTCGGCATTTCGCTGAAGCCCTACATGACGGCGGTTGTAATGATCGGCGTCGGCCTCGCGGCTTTGGCCGGCGTGCTGATCGCGCCGATTGCCGGCGTCCACCCGGCCATGGGCCAGGAGATCATCACCTTCGCCTTCGTCGTGGTGGTCATCGGCGGTCTCGGCTCCTTCTGGGGGGTGGTGGCGGCAGCCGCCATCGTCGGCATGACCCGCGGCGTCGCGGCCCATTTCTACCCGGCCGCCACCGAGGCCTCGGTCTACCTGTTGATGGTCCTCGTCCTGCTGATGCGGCCGCGCGGCCTCTTCGGCGAGCGCATCCAGAAATTCGAGTGACATGATGACCCCGGCCCAGCGCAACCTTCTGGCGGCCATCGCGGCGCTTGTCGTCCTGCCCGTCTTCATGCTGTCGATCGGTCTGACCCTGACCTCGGCGACCGATGTGGTCATCTTCGCCATCGCCGCCCTCGCCCTCAACATCCTGGTCGGCCATACCGGCCTCGTCTCCTTCGGCCACGGCGCCTTCTTCGGCCTTGGCGCCTATGCCGCCGTGCTGGCGCAGCGCCATTTCTTTCCCGGCCAGATGCTCATGCCCATGGGCTTCGCCATCCTCTTCGTCGGCGTCGTCTCGGCAATCCTTGGCCTGCTCATCCTGCGGCGACGCGGCGTCTATTTCTCGCTGCTGACCCTCGCCATGACAGCGGTCGCCTACACCGTGTCCTTCCGCTGGACAGACCTGACGGGCGGTGAGAACGGCCTCGGCGGCGTGGTGCGGCCCGACTGGGGCTTTGCCAACCTCAACAATGGCTGGGTGTTCTATACGGTCGTTGCCCTTGTCGGTTTCTTCGTGGTCGTCCTGCTGCAGCGGTTCCACGGCTCGCCGGTCGGCACCGTGCTCGTCGCCATCCGCGAGAACGAGGTCCGCGCCCGCTTCGTCGGCTATGACACCGACCGCTACAAGCTGATCGCCTTCACCCTGTCGGCCACGCTGACGGGATTTGCCGGCGTGCTCTCGGCCTTCCACCACCGCTTCACCTCCGCCGATCCCATCGCCATCCAGTTCTCCGGCGAGCTCCTCGCCATGGTGGTGATCGGCGGCATGCGCTCCTTCATGGGGCCGGCGCTGGGCGCCCTCTTCTTCATGCTCTTCCGCGAGTATCTCTCGCTCTACACCTCAAGCTGGCTGCTGATCTTCGGCCTCCTGTTCGTCGGCTTCATCATCTTCTCGCCGACCGGCCTCGTTGGCGTCGCCGGGCGGATCATGGCGCCCTTCCGCAAGGTGCCGGAGACCGATGCGGCCATGGCGGCGCGGCGGGTCGAGGCCGTCGGGCCGGTGCCGCCCGCCTTCATCCGCGAGGGCGCGACGGCGCCGGGTCAGCCGGTCCTCGCCGTCGACGACATCGCCAAGAGCTTCGGCGGCATCAAGGCGGTGCGCGGCGTGTCCTTCGCCGTCCGCGACCGTACACTCCACGCCCTCATCGGCCCCAACGGCGCCGGCAAGACCACGGCCTTCAACCTGCTGTCGGGCATGTTCCCGCCGGATCGCGGTTCAGTGCGCCTCGACGGCCGCGAGGTCGGCGGATTATCGCCACAGGCCATCACCCAGGCCGGGGTCGGGCGGTCCTTCCAGATCACCAATCTTTTCCCCGGGCTCACCATCGAGGAAAATGTCCGCCTCGCCGTCCAGGCCCGCCATTCCGGCCGCTTCGGCCTGTGGGCGGAGGCGAGCGCCCTCCCCGGCCTCAAGGACGACACGACGACCCTCATCCGCTATCTCGGCCTCGCCGGCATCGAGCAGGCGGAGGCGGGCGCCCTCTCCTATGGCGGCCAGCGTCTCGTCGACATGGCGCTGGCCCTCGCCACGCGCCCGCGCATCCTCCTTCTCGACGAGCCGCTGGCAGGGCTTGCCGCTGCCGAGCGCAAGCGCGTCGGCGACATCATCAAGACCATTTCGGGCGACATTCCCGTGTTGCTGGTCGAGCATGACATCGACCGCGTGTTTCAGCTCGCCGACCACGTCACGGTGATGAATGACGGCGAGGTGCTGGTGGATGGCTCGGTGGAGGAGGCGCGCTCCTCCGAAAAGGTCCAGGCCGTCTATCTCGGCTCCGGCGCCCATGCCGTGGCCGCCAAGGAGCGGGCCTCTGCCGCGACGCAGGACACGCTGCTCTCGCTCGACACGGTCAACACCTTCTACGGCAAGAGCCACATCCTCAACGACGTCAGCTTCACCCTCCGCTCCGGCGAGATCGTCGCCCTGCTCGGCCGCAACGGGGCCGGCAAGTCGACCGTCCTCAAGACCATCACCGGCATCGCCCAGCCGGCCTCGGGCACGATCACGCTGGCCGGCGAGACGCTGTCGGGCCTAGCAGCGGACCAGGCGGCGCGGCGCGGCATCGGCTACGTGCCCCAGGGCCGCGGCCTCTTCGCCGGCATGTCGGTGAAGGACAACCTCATGCTCGGCCGCCTCCGCCGCCTCACCGGCGCCGGGCGCCACTGGGACGAGGAGCGCGTCCTCGACTTCTTCCCGCGCCTCAAGGAGCGCTGGACCACGCCCGCCGACTTCCTCTCCGGCGGCGAGCAGCAGATGGTCGCGGTGGCGCGCGCCCTTGTCGGCGACACCCGCGTGCTGCTCCTCGACGAGCCCTTCGAAGGCCTGTCGCCGGCCATCACCGAGGAACTGTTCGAGGCCTTCGACAAGCTGCGCCACGACGTCTCGATCATCATCGTCGACCACCATCTCGACCTGGCGCTGGCGCTCTCCGACCGGACGGTCGCGCTGGAGCGCGGCGCGGTGACCTGGGCAGGCGCTTCGCGCGACCTGCGCGAGGACCAGGATCTCCGCCGCAAGGTGCTGTGGCTGTGACGAGCCCGCGCTTCCACCCAAACTTCATTGCCAGGAAGGGCAACTGACATGCCGAAGGTCGCCATCATCGGATCGGGCCTGATCGGCCGGGCCTGGGCCACGGTCTTCTGCAGCCACGGCTGGACGACGGCGCTCTACGATCCCGTCCCCGGCGTCGCCAAAGCGGCCAAGGCCCATATCCGCCGCAACCTCGCCGAACTCGCCGAACTCGGGCTCGTCGAGGACCCGAAGGGCTCGGCGGCAAGGCTCATCGCCTGCGGTAGCCTCGCCGAGGCCCTCGCCGGCGCCGCCCTCGTCCAGGAGAACGGGCCGGAGACGGTGGCGGCCAAGATCGCCATCCACACCGAGATCGACACCCTGGCACCGGCATCGGCCATCGTCGTCTCCTCGACCTCCTTCCTCTTCGCCTCGCTCTGGGCCAAAGACCTGAAGCACCGCTCGCGCGTGCTGGTCGCCCATCCGGTCAACCCGCCGCACCTCGTGCCCATCGTCGAGCTCTGTCCCTCGCCCTGGACGGACCCGAAAGTGGTCGAGAAGGCGCGCGGCCTCTATGCCCGTGCCGGCCAGGTCCCGATCATCGTGCGCAAGGAGGTCGACGGCTTCGTCCTGAACCGCCTGCAGGCCGTGCTGATGGCCGAGGCCTTCGACCTCGTCGGCTCCGGCGTCGTCTCGCCGGAGGACCTCGACAAGACCATCCGCGACGGGCTCGGCCTGCGCTGGAGCTTCATGGGGCCCTTCGAGACCATCGAACTCAATGCCCCCGGCGGCATCCCCGACTACAACCGCCGCTATGGGCCGAGCCTCACCCGCCTGACCGGCCGCAAGGTGTTCACCGCCGCCAACGAAGCCGCGATCATGGCGGAATGGCCGGGCGAGCAGACGCCCGAGCGCATAGCCCGCCTGTCGAAATGGCGCGACAGCCGTTTGGCGGCCTTGAAGGCCCACAAACGCGGCGCGAAGAAGAAGCCAGCCTGATCCTCGCCTGTCCCGCATGCCGACGTAAGGAGCCACGCATGGCCAAGTCGAAGAAAGTCATCATCACCTGCGCCATCACCGGCTCGATCCACACGCCGACCATGTCGGAGCACTTGCCGGTGACCGCGCAGGAGATCGCGGAGAATGCGATCGCCGCGGCGGAGGCCGGCGCGGCCATCGTCCACCTCCACGCGCGCGACCCGAAGGACGGCCGGCCCGACCAGTCGATCGAGGCCTATGCGCCCTTCCTGAAGGTGATCAAGCAGGCCTCCAACGTCGCCATCAACATCACCACCGGCGGCTCGCAGACGATGACCGTCGACGAGCGGGTGAAGCCTGCCGCGCACTACGCGCCCGAGGTGGCGAGCCTCAACATGGGCACGATGAACTTCGGCCTCTATCCGATGCTGGAGCGCTACAAGGAGTTCAAATACGACTGGGAGCGCCCCTATCTCGAGGGCTCGCGCGCCGGCATGTTCAAGAACACGCTTGCCGACATCGAGTACATCCTCACCACCTGCGCCAACAATGGCACCCGCTTCGAGGTGGAGTGCTACGACATCGGCCACCTCTACACCCTGCGCCACTTCGCCGACCGCGGCGTCATCAAGCCGCCCTTCTTCATCCAGTCGGTCTTCGGCATCCTCGGCGGCATCGGCGGCCATTACGAGGACGTGGTGATGATGAAGCGCACGGCCGACCGGCTGTTTGGCGATCAGTACCAGTGGTCCGTGCTCGGCGCCGGGCGCAACCAGATGACCATCGCCGCCATGGCGCTCGCCATGGGTGGCAATGTCCGCGTCGGCCTTGAGGACTCGCTGTGGATCGGCCCCGGCAAGCTCGCGAAGAACAATGCCGAGCAGGTCACCAAGGTGCGCCAGATCATCGAGGGCATGGGGCTGGAGATCGCCACCCCCGACGACGCCCGCGAGATCCTCGGCCTCAAGGGCGGCGACAAGGTCAATTTCTGACGCCCCTATCGGGCAGTTCCAGGCCGCACAGGGATCTGCGCTCCCACCGCGACGATGGGCGACCTCCGGCACAACCGGCATGGTGCAATCCATATGTCGCGGTGGCCGGCCCGGCTCCCGGTCAAAAGGGCATCAACGAACCGCAGGCTTGTCCCCATCGTCGAACCGGCAGCACCATTGAGGGAGAAGGCGTCGTCGCCTGAACGGTGCTGCCATGGAGCCGCTCATGTCCACCCATGCCACTCCCCCGGCCGGCCGTTTCGCCCTCCTCGACCAGAAGGCTGTCGCATGGGGCCAGTCGCTCGACGCAGCCCTCGCCGAGGAGGTGAGCAAGCGCGGCACCCGACGGCTGTTCATCGTCACCACCCGTTCGCTTGCCGAGCGGGCGGCGGCGCTGGCCAAGGCCCATGATGGCCTTGATGCGGTGGAGGTCGAGGATGCCATCCCCGCCCATACGCCCATGCCCTCGGTCTTCGCGCTGGCTCAGCGCCTCGCCGCCTTCCGCCCGGACCTCATCCTGGCGCTTGGCGGCGGCAGCGTGATCGACGCGGTGAAGATCGCCGGCCTCATCCAGGCCGAGGCTATCGGCGACCGCGAGACGCTGATTGCCCGCTCCATGCAGAAGGGCGGCCAGCCCCTGGCGGTGGCGAATCCGCCGCGCTACATCGCGGCCCCGACGACGCTGTCAGGCGCGGAGTTCGGCGCCATCGGCGGATCGGTCGATCCGCAGACGCGCATCAAGTTCGGCTTCGCAGCATCCTGGTTTCCGGCCGAGACGGTCATTTTCGATCCGGCCCTTGGCCAGGCGACGCCGGAAGGACTGTGGCTGTCCAGCGGCGTCCGGGCGATCGATCATGCGGTGGAGGCCATCCTGTCACCCGACGCCAATCCCTTCATCGACGGCTGCGCCCTGCATGCGCTGCGCCTCCTCGGCAGCAGCCTTCGGGTGACCAGGGCTGATCCCGGCGATCGTCTGGCCCGCCAGGACAGCCAGTTCGGCGTCTGGCTCGCATCGCAAAGCGTCGGCCGCGTGCGCTATGGCGCGAGCCACGGGATCGGCCATCAGCTCGGCGCAGTCGCGGGCGTCGCCCATGGCCACACCTCCTGCGTCATGCTGCCGGCAGTGATGAGGTGGAATGCCGGCCATGTCGGCGGCCGCGACCGGTTGGTCCACGAGGCTGTGGATGCGAGCGCCCCGGACGCGGCGACGGCGGTGGCGCGGCTCATCGCTGATCTTGGCCAGCCCTGCCGTCTGGCGGATGTCGGCGTGCGCGAGGACCAGTTCGAGCGCATCGCCGAGCTGGCGATGAGCAACCCCTTCGTGAAGGCGAATCCCCGCCCGATCACCGGCCCGGCTGACGTGCTGGCGATCCTGCAGCTGGCGGCGTGACGGGATCGGCAGGATCAACCAGGCGGCACAGTAGCGGCACCTCCAACGGGGCTCAGAAAAAGCAATAAATAATATTTATTTTCAATAATTTATAACCCCCATCACAAGCATAGTCATACCGATTTTGCGCCCAAATTCCCACCGGCCGCTGACGCCTGGAGAAAGCGCGCGGCAGCGCGATCATGCCAGACCGGTGGCCCGGCTTGGGCTCATCAACGCAGCGCGCAAGGAACACACTCTTATTGAGCCCAAAGCGGACCTTACGGAGCCCCATTTCCAGCTAGCCCGGAACTGGCGGCAGGAACCACCGCCCCCTGCATCGTCTGGGCTTTACGCTCGCCTTACGCCCCGCGCCACCTTCCGCATCGCGGCTTTACGCACCGCGCTCCTAGCCTCCGGATCTCATCATCCGGAGCCATTCCCATGTGGATCGACCTCTTGTTCCTCGCCGGCGGGCTTGCCGGCTTCGCCCTGGTGGCCGCCGCCGTCACCGGCGCCGAGCGCGTGTGAGGCGGCAATGACCTTCGATATCGGCCTCGGCCTCGCCTTCGCACTCTTCGCCCTCGGCTACCTCACGGTCGCCCTGCTGCGTCCCGAGCGCTTCTGAAAGACCCCATCCCATGACACCCGACCTTCTCCAGGCCGCGCTCTACGCGGCCCTGCTCGTCGTCATCGCCGTGCCGCTCGGCCTCTACATGGCCCGCGTCTTCTCCGGCGAGGCCACGTTCCTCGCCCCGCTCGAGCGCGCGCTGCTCGCTCCCGCCGGCATCCGCGGCGAGGAAGGCCAGCACTGGACGCGCTATGCGCTGTCGCTCATCGCCTTCAACGCCGCCGGATTTCTGGTGCTTTTCCTGCTGCTGCGCTTCCAGAACCTGCTGCCGCTGAACCCGCAGGGCTTCGATGGCGTTCCGGCGCATCTCGCCTTCAACACCGCCATCTCCTTCGTCACCAACACCAACTGGCAGTCCTATGGCGGCGAGACGACGCTCTCGCACCTCTCCCAGATGGTCGGCCTGACGACGCAGAACTTCGTCTCGGCCGCCTCCGGCATGGCGGTCGCTGCTGCCGTTGCCCGCGGCTTCGCCGGCCGCCAGGTGCGCACCATTGGCAATTTCTGGAGCGACCTCGTCCGCTCCGTCCTCTACGTGCTGCTGCCGCTCTCCGTGCTGCTCGCCATCGCCTTCGTCGCCACCGGCATGCCGCAGACGCTGGCGGCCTCGGTGGACGCAACGACGGTCGAGGGCGGCCGGCAGACCCTGGCGCTCGGGCCGGTGGCCAGCCAGATTGCGATCAAGCAGCTCGGCACCAATGGCGGCGGCTTCTTCAACGTCAATTCCGCCCATCCCTTCGAGAACCCGACCGCCATCTCGAACCTTCTGTCGCTCCTCGCCATCCTCGCCCTGCCGGTAGCCTTCTGCTTCACCTATGGCCGCATGGTCGGCGATCGCCGCCAGGGCGTCGCCCTCTTCGCCGCCATGGGCGTGATGCTCGTCCTCGCCTTCGTGGTGCTCTATGCGGCCGAGCGCATCGGCAACCCGCTCCATGCCGGCCTCGTCGCCCCCGGTTCCGGCAATATGGAGGGCAAGGATGTCCGCTTCGGCATCATCGGCTCGGCGCTCTGGGCGGTGGCCACGACGGCCGCCTCCAACGGCTCGGTCAATGCCATGCATGACAGCCTGACGCCGCTCGGCGGCCTCGTCGCCATGCTGCAGATGCAGCTCGGCGAGATCGTCTTCGGCGGCGTCGGCGTCGGCCTCACCGGCATGCTGCTCTTCGTCATTCTCACCGTCTTCCTCGCCGGTCTGATGGTCGGCCGCACGCCGGAATATCTCGGCAAGAAGATCGAGGCGCGCGAGGTGAAACTGGCGGCCCTGACGCTCATGGTCATGCCGATCGGCGCGCTGGCGTTGGCGGCCATCGCCATCGTCGCGGGCGCGGCGCAGGGCTCCATCCAGGATGCAGGCCCGCACGGCCTCTCGGAGCTGCTCTACGCCTATTCCTCCGCGACGGGGAACAACGGCTCGGCCTTTGCCGGCTTCAACGCCAACGTGCCGTTCCACAACACGATGCTGGGCCTTGCGATGATGCTCGGCCGCTTCGGATACATCGTGCCGATCCTCGCCATTGCCGGCTCGCTGGCGGCGAAGAAAACGGCTCCCGCCTCCGCCGGCACCTTCCCCACCCACGGCCCCGTCTTCGTCGTGCTGCTGGTGGTCACCATCCTGATCGTCGGCGCCCTCACCTTCCTGCCGGTCCTCGCCCTCGGCCCCATCGCCGAGCAGGTGTCGATCCTGGCGGCCAAGACCTTCTGAAAGTCCCCGCCATGACCCAGAGTCCCAACACCACCGCGCCGTCGCCGACCGCCGAGATCGGCCTGTTCGATGGCCGCATCCTCAAGGCCGCAGCTGTCCAGGCCTTCGCCAAGCTCGATCCGCGCGGCCTCGTCCGCAATCCCGTCATCTTCGTCACCGCGCTGGTGGCGGTGCTGGCCACCATTCTCGCCGCTCGCGAGGTCGCCAGTGGCGGCGTCAACGCCTTCATCGGCGTGCAGATCGCCATCTGGCTATGGTTCACCGTGCTCTTCGCCAATTTCGCCGAAGCCGTGGCCGAGGGCCGCGGCAAGGCCCGCGCCGACGCCTTCCGCGCGACGCGTTCGAGCGCCCGCGCCAAGGTGCTGGCGGACCCCTCGCGCCGCGACGTCTGGCAGGCGAAGGACATCGATGACGTCGCCATCGACGACGTGATCCTCGTCGAGGCCGGCGACACGGTGCCGACCGATGGCGAGGTGATCGAGGGCGTCGCCTCGGTGGACGAGAGCGCCATCACCGGCGAGAGCGCCCCGGTCATCCGCGAATCCGGCGGCGATCGCTCCTCCGTCACCGGCGGCACGCGGCTCGTCTCGGACTGGCTGGTGGTGCGCGTCACCGCCCGCCAGGGCGAGACCTTCCTCGACCGGATGATCGCGCTGGTCGAGGGCGCCAAGCGCCAGAAGACGCCGAACGAGATCGCCCTCGACATCCTGCTCGCAGGCCTGACGTTGGTCTTCCTCTTCGTCGTGGTGACGCTGCCGGTCTTCGCCTCCTGGTCGAACACCGAGATCCCCGTGATCTATCTGGCCGCCCTGTTCATCACGCTGATCCCGACGACGATCGGCGGTCTGCTCTCGGCCATCGGCATTGCCGGCATGGACCGCCTGGTGAAGGCCAATGTCGTGGCCAAGTCCGGCCGCGCCGTGGAAGCCGCCGGTGACATTGACGTGCTGCTGCTCGACAAGACCGGCACGATCACCTTCGGCAACCGCATGGCCGATGCCTTCGAGCCGGTCCCCGGTGTCGCGGAGCGCGACCTCGCCGAGGCGGCCTGCCTCGCCTCGCTGGCCGACGATACGCCGGAGGGCAAGTCCATCGTCGATCTCGCCGCCCGCAAATTCGGGATCACCCGCACCGACCGGGTCGGCATGACCTTCGTCCCCTTCACCGCCCAGACCCGCATGTCGGGCGTCGACCTCGCCGGTGGCACCGCCATCCGCAAGGGCGCCTCAGACGCGATGCTGCGGCTCGTCGGCCGGCCGGCCGATGCGGCGCTCGAGGGCATCGTCCGCAAGATCGCCATGAGCGGCGGCACGCCGCTCGTCGTCGCCCGGGGCGACCGCGTTCTCGGCGTCGTCCACCTCAAGGACATCGTGAAGCCCGGCATCCGCGAGCGCTTCGCCGAATTGCGCCGCATGGGCATTCGCACGGTGATGATCACCGGCGACAACCCGCTCACCGCCGCGGCCATCGCCGCGGAGGCCGGCGTCGACGATTTCCTCGCCGAGGCGACCCCGGAGCGCAAGCTCGAGCTCATCCGCAAGGAGCAGGCCGAGGGCCGCCTCGTGGCCATGTGCGGCGACGGCTCCAACGACGCGCCCGCCCTCGCCCAGGCCGATGTGGGCGTCGCCATGAATTCCGGTACGCCCGCCGCCAAGGAGGCAGGCAACCTCATCGACCTCGACAGCGACCCGACCAAGCTCATCGAGATCGTGCTGGTCGGCAAGCAGCTGCTCATCTCGCGCGGTGCGCTGACGACCTTCTCCATCGCCAATGACGTGGCGAAGTACTTCGCAATCCTCCCGGCGCTGTTCGTCACGGCCTATCCCGGCCTCGCCGTGCTGGACGTGATGGGCCTCGGCACGCCCCAGTCGGCGATCCTGTCGGCGATCATCTTCAACGCGCTGGTCATCGTCGCGCTGATCCCCATTGCCCTGAAGGGCGTCTCCTACGTGCCGTCCTCGGCCTCCGCCCTGCTCGCCCGCAACCTCACGATCTATGGCCTCGGCGGCCTCGTCGTGCCCTTCATCGGCATCAAGGCGATCGACATCATCGTCGATCTCCTGCGCCTCGCCTAAAGGAGGCTTCCATGCTCACCCTGCTGCGTCCCGCCCTCGTCCTGACGGCGCTCTTCACCGTGCTGACCGGCCTCGCCTATCCCCTAGCGATCACCGGCCTCGCCCAGGGGCTCATGCCCCGCCAGGCCAACGGCTCCCTGATCACGCGCGGCGACCGCGTCGTCGGTTCGGAACTGATCGGCCAGGCCTTCGCCGGCCCGCGCTATATCCATGCCCGCCCGTCTGCGGCGACCAGCGCCGCCGATCCCGCCGACGCCACCAAGACGGTGGATGCGCCGTACAACGCCGCCGCGTCCAGCGGCTCGAACCTCGGCCCCTCGTCCAAGGCGCTGCTCGAGGCGATGCAGGCGCGTGCCGACGCGCTGGGCGTGGCGCAGGCGCCGGCCGACCTCGTCACCGCTTCGGCCTCGGGCCTCGACCCGCACATTTCACCGGCTGCGGCGCTGATGCAGGCGGCCCGCGTCGCCACCGCCCGGGGCGTCGCGCCTGCCCGAGTCGAGGCCCTGGTGCAACGGCACGTGGAAGGGCGTAGTTTCGGGGTGATCGGCGAACCGCGCGTCAACGTTCTTGCGCTCAACCTCGCCCTCGACGCTGAACTTCCCTGAGCGCATGCCGACGACAGAACCCGACCGCCCCGATCCCCAAGCCCTGCTCGACGCGCATCGCCGCGACGGGCGCGGCCGGCTCAAGGTCTTCCTCGGCGCCTCGCCCGGCGTGGGGAAGACCTTCGCCATGCTAGAAGAGGCCCGGCAGCGTCAGCGCGCCGGGCGCGACGTGGTGGTGGCGCTGGTCGAGACCCATGGCCGTGCGGAAACAGCGGCCCTCGTCGCCAGCCTCGAGGTACTGCCGCGCAAGACGGTGCCCTATCGTGGCCAGATGCTGGAGGAGCTCGATCTCGACGGGCTGCTGGCGCGTCGCCCGCAGCTCGCCCTGATCGACGAGTTCGCCCATACCAACGTGCCGGGCGCCCGCCACCCGAAGCGCTGGCAGGACGTGGTGGAGGTGCTGGACGCGGGGATCGACGTCACCACAACGCTCAACATCCAGCATATCGAGAGCCTCAACGACGTCGTCGCCAGCATCACCGGCGTGCGCGTGCAGGAGACCGTGCCGGACGAGGTGCTGCAGCGGGCCGACGAGATCGAGCTGATCGACCTGCCGCCGGACGAGCTCATCAACCGGCTGCGCGACGGCAAGGTCTATGTGCCGCAGCAGGTGGGGAAGGCGCTAGAGAGCTTCTTCACCAAGGGCAACCTGACGGCACTGCGCGAACTTGCCCTGCGCACGGCGGCGAGCCGCGTCGACGCCGACATGCTCACCTACATGCAGGCCCATGCGGTGAAGGGCCCCTGGCCGACGCAGGAGCGGCTGCTGGTCTGCGTCAACGAGGCGCCGGTGGCCAAGGCCCTGGTGCGAGCCGGCAAGCGCATGGCCGACCGCGCCCGCATCCCCTGGATCGTCGCGACCGTCGTGACGCCGCGTCACGAGGCGCTCGGCGAGGAGGCGCGGGCGACAACGACCGAAGCGCTAAGGCTCGCCGAAACGCTGGGGGCGGAGGTCGTGACTCGCCACACCGAGAGGGACGTGGCGGCGGAGCTCCTTGCCTTCGCGCGTTCGCGCAACGTGACCCGGCTTGTGGTGGGACGTCCCCGCCAGCGCTGGCCCTGGGTGCTGCTGCGCGAGCCGGTGAGCGACAGGATCCTCGACCTCGCCACCGATTTCGAGGTGACGGTGGTCACCCATCGCGCCCGTGTCGAGCGGCGCCGGATTCTCTCCGCGCCCGACATGGCAGGCTGGCGCGACTGGGGCGCGATCCTCTCCGAGACCTGCGGCGCCATGGCGGCAGCCACCGCCATCGCCTGGCCCTTCTCGGCGCATCTGCCGGTCGCCTCCATCGCCGTGGTCTATCTCCTCGCCGTCTCCATCGTCGCCTTCCGGCAGGGGCTTGCGGCGGCACTGCTGGCCAGCGCGCTCGGCTTCCTCACCTACAATTTCTTCTTCACCACGCCCTATTACTCGCTGGCCGTCGAGCAGCACGAGGCGGTGGTGGCGCTGCTCGTCTTCCTCATCAGTGCGGTGTTCACAGGCACGCTGGCGAGCCGGCTCAAGGCCCAGGTCGATTCGATGCGTGCCGCGCGGCGCCGCACCGAGACGCTCTATGAATTCGCCCGCAAGATCGCCGCCGCGACCAAGGCCGATGACGTGCTCTGGGCAGCGGCGGCCCATATCGCCGTCACCCTCAATTGCCGTTCGCTCATCCTCATGCCCGGAGCCTCGGGGGCCCTCGAACAGGTCCAGGGCCATCCCTCCATCGAGGAGCTGGATGCCAAGGCCGAGGGCGCGGCCCGCTGGGCCTTCGAGCGCAACGAGCCGGCAGGCGCCGGCACCACCACGCTGCCAACCTCGGACTGGCTCTTCGTGCCGCTCGCAACCGCCCGCCGCATCCTCGGCGTCATCGGCGTGCAGTTCCGCGAGGCACAGGGGCTGGACCCTGAGACCAAGCGGCTGCTTCTCGCCGTGGAGGACCAGGTGGCCGTGGCACTGGAGCGCTTCACGCTGGCTGCCGATCTCGAGGATGCGCGCGTCAGCGCCGAGGGCGAGAAGCTGCGCGCGGCGCTTCTCAACTCGGTGAGCCACGACCTCAGGACGCCGCTCGTGACCGTCATCGGTGCTGTCACCACGCTCGCCGATGCCGAAACGGTGCTGACGGCGGAGAACCGGTCGGAGCTGATCGGCACGGCGCTGGACGAGGCCCGCCGTCTCGACCGCTATGTGCAGAACCTCCTCGACATGACCCGCCTCGGCCACGGGGCGCTGACCCCGAACGCGCAGAGCGTCGACCTGCGCGAGGTGGTCGGCCGGGTGCGCGGTGATCTTGCCCGCCCTCTCGCCGGCCACGAGGTCGTCGTCGACATGCCGCGCGATCTGCCCCGCGCCCTCGTCGATCCCGTGCTGATCGGCCAGGCCCTCGCCAATGTGGTGGAGAACGCCGCGAAGTATGGCCCGCCCGGCGGGCGCATCGTCATTGGTGGCCAGCCGACCGATGACATGGTGATCCTGACTGTCACCGATGACGGGCCGGGCATTCCCGCCGCCGACCGGGAGCGCGTCTTCGACCAGTTCTACCGTGCAGCCCGCGGCGACGGCGCCCCCTCGGGAACGGGCCTCGGGCTTGCCATCGTGCGCGGCTTCGTGGAAGCCCATGGTGGCCGCGTCAGCATCGACGCAGGGCCCGGGGGCCGCGGCACCGCCATCGCCCTCACCCTGCCCCGTGCGCCGGTGAACGAGCCGCCCGAGGAGGCGCGATGACGGAGAGCGCACAGTCGCTGCGCGTGCTGGTGGTCGAGGACGAGGCGCCGATCCGGCGGTTCCTCGGCATCATCCTCGGCAGCGCCGGGATGGCGGTGGAGGAGGCCTCGCGCGGCCGCGACGGCATCGAGCGGGCCGCGACCTCGGCGCCCGACGTGGTCGTCCTCGACCTTGGCCTGCCCGACATGGACGGCAAGGCGGTGGTGGCGGCCATTCGCGAATGGTCGCAGGTGCCGATCCTCGTCCTCTCGGTGCGCGACGGCGAGGGCGAGAAGATCGCCGCCCTTGATGCCGGTGCCGACGATTACGTGACCAAACCCTTCGCCGCGGGCGAATTGCTGGCACGTCTCAGAGCCCTCACGCGCAGCCGGCGGCCCACGGCTGCCGAGACACCGGCGGTGACCATCGGTGCACTCGCCATCGACCTCGCGCGCCGCACCGTGACCCTTGATGGCGCCGAGGTGAAGCTGACTCGCAAGGAATACGACGTGCTGGCGCTGCTCGCCCGCCATCACGGCCGCCTTTTCACCCATCGCCAGCTGCTGACGACGATCTGGGGTCCGGCCCATGTCGAGGACACCCATTACCTGCGCATCGCCGTTGGCCATATCCGCGACAAGCTCGGCGACGATGCGGCCGATCCGCGGTTCGTCCTGACGGAACCGGGCGTCGGCTACCGGCTGAAGTGATGCCTTAGTGGCGGCGAGAGGACGCGCGACCCTGCGAGGGGCGCGGCGGGGGCCACCGTCAACAGCACCTCGGCTTGTCCCTGACCTGCCGCTGAGATGTGAACCGCCGCGGGTCTGCGGGGGGTTCCAAAGTCCAGCTGGGTCGGAGCCATGACGAGCAAGCTCACGAACCTGTTTTTACCTGCGGTCAGCGCGCGCCCGGTACGGCTTGGACCGGTCCAGGAGGCTGAGCAGTCCTGGTGTTTAGGACGCTTGCGCCTCGATTGCCGCCAGGCGCGGCTGCGCCGATCACTCGACGTGGTCAGACTTCGTCTTCGTGTCCGTCGTCATCGACACCTGGAAGCGGCACATCGTGGGTTCGCGGGTGAGCCGGACGGCCCGTTGAGCCCCTTAGCCTCCGATACGCTGCATACGCGGCACCTGTTCAAGCAACGCGATGGCCTGGTCAGGGTCGCGCGCGCCGAAATCGGCGCCGAGCGTCAAGGCCAGGTCGGGATTTTCGGTGAAGTGATAGCCTCCCACCACCACGCAGATCCGCGGATTGGCCGAAGCGTCTCGAAGAAGCGCGATGGTCGCCGCGATGTCGTCGTTCGACACCTCGCCGCCCGCCGACAGGCCGACGGCATCAAACCATCTGTCGTGGACTCGATCGAGCAGTGCTGGCCGCGACGCAGAGCCAAGATTGTCGACCTCCCAACCCGCGTGTCGAAAATACTCCTCGACGACCGACACGCCCAGCGAATGACCGCCACCCGGCACAAGGGCGAGGAGAATGTGAAACCCCTCCCCGCGCGGTTTGACGTTGGCGCTGAAACTCGGCCCGAAGGAACGCAGCAGCTGCTGGATCCGCGACAGTCCGACCGTGACGGAAACGAAGGTCACACGGTCGCTGTCCCAGAGCAGGCCGAGATGCCGGGCAGCGCTGCAGAGAACCGATGAGATGACCGCTTCGATGGGAAAGCCGTCGTCGAGCAACTTCTCGACATAGGCATCGGCGGCTGCATAGGGCTGCCGGATCAGCAGGTCACAGAAGGCCTCGACCTCGGCATAGGAGAATGACGTTCCGCCGCTCGCGCTGGGCCTCAGATCGTAGCCGGACCCCAAGTCCGACCGGTGCGCGGTCATCAAACGCGGAATGATCTGGGTCTCGATGGCTCGTTTGAGCTTCCCTTGCCCGTTCGGGGACAGAACGTCTGCGAGGGGATGAAGAATCTTGTGCGTTGTCGCCTTGGCCTCACGCGTCTGAAGATCAAGACAAGTGTCTTCGCTGGACGATGTACGGTGGGTCCCTGCCATGACGTTCCCCGTGGCGGGCTGTTTTCCGGAATGGCGCTTCGGCCTTATCGGCGCCTGCCGCAGGATAGCGATCAGGCAACCGGAAAACGTTGTCTCCCACCATAGACAAGTGAACCATCGCACATGCCGCCTGGCAACCAGCCTTTCGGCACCTGACGAAGGGTAAAAGGGATGACGTTACCGTTCGCCGGCAACAATGCGCCGGGGCTGGACCGACTCCGCGACATCATGGGAGCCAGCGACGTCTCCATTGCCGACGGCGCGAAAAAGCGGAATCGTGGACGGCACCTGAGGCCTCATCTGCCCAGAAGGTCTGAAGGTGAGTGTCGGGCGGCGACGCCAACAGGACGTCTGCCATCTGGATGCGATGGCTCCCGCTGATCCCGTGCCCCTCCGATCGAAGCCGCCGGATCTGTTCGGCCGTCAGGGGGCCTTTCATGGCCGCCGCAGAAAACCGGCCTCTGGCCGGGAGGACACGGTGCCAGGGAGACCGGCAGAAGGCCAAAAGACATCTCCTCAGCGACAGTTCACGCTGGCGACGGCAGTCCCGGCCAAAGCTTCTGGCGCGCAACAATCGAGGGCGCTTTTGGATTGCGAGGTAGCCTCTGCAACGCCGGGGATCACGGTTGGGCGGCGTCCGACTCCTGCACGCCCGAGAGCTGCTGGACGAGCGCACCAACAGAGCTCCAATCGTCGTCCTGCCGGCCCGAGGCAGCGAGAGCCTTGATGACCTGCATCACGGCAGCGGATACCGGCGCGAAGACGCCTGCGTCGTTCAGCGCCTTTGCAGCGATGCTGAGGTCCTTGGCGATAAGGGCCGTTCTGAATCCAGGCCGGAAGTCGCGGTCGAGAAGCTTCTGCACGTGCCGTTCGAGCACCACGCTGCGCGCCGCGCCGCCGAGCAGGGCCTCGCGCACGCGCGAAGGGTCGACGCCCATTTTCATCGCCAGAGCCATGGCCTCGCTCGCCCCCGCGAGGTTGGCGGAGACGCAGAGCTGGTTACAGGCCTTGGCCACCTGCCCTGCGCCATGGCCACCAATATGGACGATGGTCGTCGCAATGGCCGCGAGGAACGGCCGGGCGATGGCCAGCGCCTCGTCCGGGCCGCCCACCATGCAGGTCAGTGTGCCGTCCACGGCGCCTTTCTGGCCACCGGAGACCGGCGCATCGAGCATCATGACGTCCTGTGCGGCGAGGCGCTCGGCAAAGCCGCGGCTTGCCACCGGGTCGATCGTGCTGGTGTCGACGACCACGGTCCCGGCGGCAAGACCTGAGGCCATGCCCGTGGGACCAAACAGCGCCGCCTCGACGTCACCGGTCGCCGGCAAACACAGGAAGACGACGCTGGCATCCTCCACCGCCTCGCGCAGTGACGATGCCAGACGCGCACCGGCGGCGACGACCGGCTCGGCCTTGGCGGCGGTGCGATTGTACACCGTCGTGTCAAAGCCTTTGCGGACGAGGTTGGTGGCCATTCCGGCTCCCATGACGCCAAGCCCGATGAACGTCACACGTCCGCCCGGTTGCGCCATGGCTCAGGCGTCTCTCTTGGCAGCCAGCACGGCACGTGACGTGTCGTCCATGGCCTTCATGAAGCCCGCGCCATTGAGATAGGCGAGGTCGAGATTGGTCCGCTGCGCCAGTTCCTTCATGCGGTCGCTCTGCAGCACGCGGGCAAACAGCGCCTCGTGATAGGCGATCACCGGTTCGGGGGTGCGGGCGGAGATCATCAGCCCCTTCATGTTCTCGATGTTGACGGCGACTCCCGCCTCGGTCAGCGAGGGGGTCTCTGGCAGGATGCCAGAGCGATTGGACGTTGTTGCAAGGATGAAGGCATTTCCTGCATCGGCTTGGTTTTTCGCCTCCGCCGGGGTCAGCAGCGTCATGTCGAGCCGGCCGCCCAGAACATCCTGGAACGCATGGGCGCCGCCCCGATAGGCGACGTGGGTCATCTGGATGCCCGCGGTCTTCTCGAGCGCCTGGAACGCGGCATGCAAAATACCGCCCTGACCTGACGACCCATAGGTCAGCTTGCCGGGATCGGCCTTGGCGCGTCTCACCAGTTCGGCGACCGAGTTGATGCCGCCTTTCGAGGACGTGACCAGAACCATGTGCTCCCGGTTGACGCGGGCGATACCGCGGAAATCTTCAAGCTTGTAGTTGAGGCGATTGTAGTGCGGCAGGGTCGTGCTTTCGCTCCCGCCGCCAATCAGCATCGTATGGCCATCCGGTTCGGCCCGCGCCACGAACTCGGCGGCGATGGCTCCAGCCGCCCCCGGACGGTTCACGACGACCACCGGGACCGGCGAGATGCCCTCTGCCGCCTGCGCGGTCGTTCGCGCCGTCACATCCGTCCCGCCGCCGGCCTGGAAGCCGACGATGAGCGTGATCGGGCGATCGGGGGTCCAGCCGGACTGGGCCCTGGCCGAGATGGCCGGAGCCAGGACAGCGGATCCCGCGAGACCAAGAACCTGCCTGCGGTCGAACATGGCATTCCTCCCTTGACGGTGTCGCGCTGCGGCGACTTCACGATTGATCGGTCAACTTCCGGCCGCGGCCGCGCCACGCAGATCGAGGGGCGTGACAATGGGCACCGGCGGGGCCACTGCAAGGTCCTTCGCCAGCACGGCCAGTTCCTGGACGAGCGCCGGGGAAAGCGCGATGCCGCTTTCGCGGGTCCCCTCCGCCAGCCGGTGCTCGTACTCGCCGGCGAAGAGGATTTCGGCAACGCCGGGCGCCCGTGGCTCGGTCTTCAGCAGGCCCAGATATTCCCTCATGCGGGCGACAAACGACGACAGCGGCATGAAGGCGGCAATGTCGATGAGGATGAAGGCATGGCCGACATCCTGCGGGTTGTCCCAATCCTCGTACATGTTGCGCACATAGGGCCCATAGCCGGCGCCGGTGAGCACGCCCGCCAAGATGTCGATGGCCATGGACAGGCCATAGCCCTTGGCGCCGCCCAAAGGCAGCACGGCGCCGGCAAGGCCCGCTTCGGCGTCGCGGGTCGGCTGACCCGCCGCATCGATCGCCCAGCCCTCCGGGATCGGCTCGCCCCGCCGTGCGGCCGCGATGATCTTGCCACGCGCGACCTGGCTGGTCGCCATGTCGAGCAGGAACGGGCTGACACCACCAGAGGGGGCGGCGATAGCCAGCGGATTGGTGCCGAGAAACGGCCTGACACCCCCCGTTGGCGGCATTGTCTGCGACGCATTGGAGACGATGACGGCGATCAGACCGCCGGCCGCCGCCTGTTCAGCGAAATAGGCGGCGGTACCGAAATGGTTGGAGCGGCGCACGGCGATGGTCGCCACCCCGTGCCGTCGCGCCCGCTCGATGGCGAGGTCGAGGGCCTTCTGACCGACATAGGCGCCGAAATTGTTGCCGCCGTCGAGGAGCGCCGTGGCACCGCGATCCTCGATGATCCCCGGTTCCCGCTCGACATCCACCATCCCCTCGCGCACCCGGCGCACATAGATGGGCAGGCGAAGAACGCCGTGGGAATCAACCCCGCGCACGTCCGCGTAGATGAGCGACGCGGCTACCGTGGCGGCCACGGGTTGCCTCACGCCGCTCGCAACGAGCACGTCCGTGCAGAAGGCGGTCAGAACCTCGGGCGCGTAGCGGGTCATAGGGAGCACCCCCTCGCCTTCAGCGTGGCGTCCACCCAGGAGCGATCGATCGTGCCGTCGGCGATGGAGTCGAGGATCGCCCGCTCACGTGCCATCTGCGCGCGACTGAGGCGGGCGACCTCAGCCGCGTCAGCCTGCGGAATGGCGAGGATCCCGTCGGCGTCACCGAGAATGATGTCACCGGGCATGACCGGCATGCCGCCGACGCTCACCGGTCCGTTCAGCTCGCCAGGCCCGTCCTTGTAGGGACCGCGGTGAGAAACGCCCCGCGCATAGACCGGCAGCGACGAGGCGCCGATATGGTCGGTGTCACGGACCGCCCCGTCGATGACGAAGCCGGCAAGGCCGCGGCGTGCGGCGATCGACAGCATGATCTCGCCGATGATCGCATTGGTCAGGTCGCCGCCCGCATCGACGACGACGACATCGCCGGGCTCGGCCATGTCGATCGCCTTATGGACCATGAGATTGTCACCGGGTCGGGTGCGAACGGTGAAAGCGGTGCCGAGGAGCGCGCCGCCGCGGTGCAAAGGCCTCAGACCGCAGCCGCCGGCAAAGAGCCGACCCATATTGTCGGAGGCGATGGAGGTCGGGACCCCATCGAAGCCTGTGACGAGGGCCTTGTCCGCGGAGACCCGCGGCCGCACGCGAAAACCGATGCTCATGTGCTCTCCCCGACGCTTTTCTTGTGCAGGGAGTATGAACAGGGCCAAACAGACGTCCAATAAATTGAAAGAGCACCTTTGATACGGTAATCGTATCATGATGGATATCGTTCGCCTGCGCAGCTTCGTCGTTCTCGCCGAGGATCTTCACTTCGGCCGGGCAGCGGCGCGCCTCGGCATCGCTCAACCTCATCTCAGTCGACGCATCCGCGAACTGGAGGACGACGTCGGCGCCGTGTTGTTCGAGCGCAGCCAGCGCCGCGTCGTGCTGAGCCGACCGGGCGCCGCCCTGCTGCCGCGGGCGCGGCGCATTCTCGACGATCTCCGTCGCGCCAGCGACGAGACGCGTGCCATCGCCGAAGGAAAGTCGGGCCGCCTTCGTATCGGGTTCATTCACTCCTCGACCTACGGCACTTTGCCGGAACTGCTGCGCCTGTTCGCGCATGATCATCCGCAGGTGGTGCTCGACCTTTCGGAAATGACGATGGTCGAGCAGGCTGCCGCCCTCGTTGCCGGTGAAATCGACGTCGGCATCCTCCGGCCGGTGTCGGGCGTCGAGGGCCTCTGCTTCACAACCATCGGCCGCGAGCATTTTCTGCTGGCCGTCCCCGACGACTGGGCGCTCGCCGCGCGCCAGATGGTATCGTTGCGCGATCTGGCCACCACGGCGATGATCGGCTTTCCGCAATTGACGAGCCCGATGTTCCATGCGCGCGTCACCGGCGCCCTGGACCGGGCCGGCGTGACGCCACCCATCGTTCAGGAGGCGACGCAGATCCACACGGTCGTCGGTCTTGTCTCGGCCGGCCTGGGCGTCGCACTTGTCCCGGAGGTGGCGGCTCGCCTCGGTGTGAGAGGCGTCCGCTTCCTGCGCATCAGCGATGGACCCGAGGCCGTCGAGGTCTGTATCGGTGCGCGTCAGGGGGAGACATCACCCGCCGTTCAGGCCTTCGTGAGGGCCGGGTCGCAGCTTCCCGATCGACGCCTACGTGACGATCGAGGCTGAGAGAAGCTTCCCTGTGCATTGATTTCGGCGACTTTGACGACCCCGCGACGACGGCCCGAGCCAGCGTCGTTCTGGATGCGCTGGAGCAAGCCCGGCATGAGCGAGGGCCTGCCGGCGGGTGACACGCCGCGAATATTGCCGTGTGCCAGAGCCCCGCGGCGATCGGGCTCTCAGCGACGGAAGACGGCCGCAAGACGGCGGCGAATCTTGCGAAGGAGCCGCTCCGGACGGGTCATTCGCCGGATCCTGATCCGCGCATCCAAGGCGTCGAATTCGACATGGCCGAGGCTGACGACCGGTGCCTCGCCCGTTGGCCGGCCGATGATCCGCACGCCTCCGGTGACGACGAAGCGACGCGGCCGGTGCGGGTCGGGCAGGACCGCCATGGCGTGGCGCTGCATTCCCGCGGCAGCCGCAAGGTAACGGGCAATCCGGTCCACCGTCTGGTCGGGCGCGGCATGAAGCGGCACGTCACGCAAGGCCTGGTAGCTGCCGGAGCCGGACAGCTGCGGCACAGGCTCGCGCCTGCCGGCGAGATAGGCACGCAGATCATCGGCCAGGAGCGGCGTCATGGTCTCCATCACGGCCCTTTGCCAGTTGTCCGGCGTGCCATGATCAACAAGCCCTACCCGCCTTTGGCCGATGATGGGGCCCCCGTCGATCTCGCTGGTGATGAGATGAAGCGTCATGCCGCCATACGTGTCGGCCATGCCATCGATCAGCAGGGCATGGAGGGGCCTCGGGCCGCGGTAATGCGGCAGCAGGGCGGGGTGGAGATTGACCGCGCGCCCCCGAAGGCGCTCCAGGAAGGCGGCCGGAAAGATGATCTGCGACCCTGCGCAAACAAGCACGTCGAAGGCCGGGGCAGCCTCCAACGCGTTATCAAGGCTCGCTGCCCAGGGACGGCGCAAGCGGCGAACCGGGGCCGCCGCTCTGGACAGCACCCTCGAGGCCGCGCGCTGGCGGGCAGAGGCAAGAGACGCGATGCGGGACATGGCGCCCGATGGGGTCTCGACGCCGGACGTCCACACTTCAACGATCCGATAGCCGCCAGCCCGAAGAGCGTCCATCGCCATGGCTCCCATGGCGTCGGGGTCTGCGACGAGCACGCAATCGACAGGCGCGTCGCCGGAACCGGAGACTGGGTTCAAAAGGCCAGACACGCGTTGAGTCCAGCGGCCATGCCGGCCGAGTGCCAGGGCAATGGAGGCAACGGCTCGCGAAGCTCCATGCCGGATGGGTAGCGGCCTGGCTTTCGTTCCATCATCCACCGTTCTGCGGCGTGGCGCCGCGGATCCTCGGACCGCAAGACATATCGTCGCCGCCGGACCAATCGTACCACTGACCGGTGCGGCCAGAGGCCAAAGGCGCCGTCACTGCTGTGAAATATTCTTTGAGACCGGCTTGAGGGCGGTCACCGCCGTGAGAGGCTGGCGCTTCATGGCTGCGGCCTTGGCATAGGTCTTCTTGATCATGGCCGTTTCGAGCCTCCTGGCTGTCGACAAGCTTGGCGCCTTTGGGGGCATCAGAAGTCGACGGGCCCTGAGACCGGCTTGATAGCGGTCACCGCCGTGAGAGGCTGGCGCTTCATGGCTACCGCCTTGGCATAGGTCTTCTTGATCATGGCCGTTTCGAGCCTCCTAGCTGTCGACAAGCTTGGCCCCTTTGAGGCCATCAGGTCGCGACGGGCCCTGAGACCGGCTTGATAGCGGTCACCGCCGTGAGAGGCTGGCGCTTCTGGGCCGCGGCCTTGACGTAGGCCTTCCTGATCATCGCCATTTCAAGCCTCCTGTCCCTCGATAGAGAGTGCCAACTGCTCAGCGTCATCCGAGCGCGGCGCCGGATACCGGCTTGATGGCCGTCACCGCCGCGAGAGGCTGGCGCTTCATGGCTACCGCTTTGGCATAGGTCTTCTTGGTGATCACCATTTCAGGCCTCCTGTCTGCCGAACGAGAGTTCCCGCGATCCGTCAGACGGGCTTGCCGAAAGATACCGGCTTGCCGGCGGTGACCGCCGTCAGAGGCTGGCGCTTCTGGGCCGCGGCCTTGACGTAGAGCTTCTTCATCGTGATCCATCCTTGACGCGGAGAGCGCGCATCAGAGGCAATCATTGGCGATGGAGTCAATGCGACGATTGAGCAATAGCAGACTCTTTGCCGGACCGTGCCCTAGATATCGCACATGAGCATACTTCCCGCCATGTTCCCGTCATCGGCAGCAATGGTTGACCTGCGGTCCGGCCAAGGATGGACCGGGCACGACATCGAGGCGGAGGCGCGCGCAAGGGGCAATATCCTCTTACGGAACGGTGTCGCGCGCGGAGACCGCTGTGTCATCGCGCCTGCCGGCGCGGCCGACGCGCTGCTGTGGATGTTCGCGGCGTGGGAGACCGGCCTGACGGCAATCGTCGTCAATCCGGCCATTACAACTGTCGAGAGGGCAAACATTGTCGCCCGCGCCCGTCCGTCCGTCTGGATCGGCAGCGACGGCCCCGAGGTGTTGCTGTCCCGGCGCTCGGCGCATCGACAGGCACCTCGACCATCAGATCCGGACGATCCGGCGCTGGTGCTGATGACGTCTGGCACCACAGGGGTGCCGAAGGGGATCGTCCACACACTGCGCAGTCTTCATGCCCGGATCGCACTCAATCTTGCGGCGATCGGGCCAGCGCCGCTAACCGAAACGCTCTGTGTCCTGCCGGTCTTCTTCGGCCACGGTCTGATCGGCAACTGCCTGACGCCGCTTGCCGCTGGCGGAAGGCTGCATCTCTGGACCTCCCCGACGGCGGCGGAACTGGTCGATTTCGCGACGCGGTTGTCGGATCAATCCATCACCTTCATGAGCTCCGTTCCAGCCTTCTGGAAGCTCGCCATGCGGATGTCTGCACCGCCGCAGCGACCGCCGAGACGCATTCATGTCGGGTCCTCGCCTCTGTCCCTACCGCAATGGGAGGCGATCGCGGGATGGTCCGGTACAGGTGATGTCTGGAACATGTTCGGCATGACGGAGACCGCCAATTGGATCGGGGGCGCCCCGCTCAGCGAGGCCCGCGGCCGCGATGGCTATGTCGGCCGGCCATGGGGCGGCCGGATCGCCGTACTGGACGGCGACGGACAGGTGAGAGACCGGGGGCGCGGCGAGGCCGTGGTGCTGTCACCGTCCATCATGAGCGGCTATCTGGACCAGCCCGACCCGACGCGGGCCGCCTTCGCCGGTCCCTGGTTTCGAACCGGCGATATCGGGGAGATCGATGACGATGGCGGGCTGACACTGGTCGGCCGGATCAAGTTCGAGATCAACCGTGCCGGCATCAAGATTCAGGCCGAGGAAATCGACATGATGCTGGAACGTCATCCCGACGTTGCGGAAGCCTGCGCCTTCGGCCTGCCGGATCCGGCCAGCGGCGAGGCCGTGGCAGCCGCGGTTGTTCCGATCGCCGGCCGGCATCTCGACGTCGCGGCGCTCCGGTCCTGGTGCCGCAGCCAGGTGCGCGCCGAGGCGGTGCCGGTGCGCCTGTTTGTCGTGCCGGACATTCCGCGTAATGAACGTGGCAAGGTGCTGCGCGACCAGGTGCGCGCGCTCGTGGCCGGACCGGGGAGCACAGGATGAGACGGCGGCGTATCGAGGCGCTGATGGGCGATATCGTGACGCCGCGCTTCGTGCTGAAGCCGATCACCCGCTGGCAGATGGCCCGGCTGCAACATCGCTACCTGAAGGACGATGGAATCCGCGCCCTGCTCACCTTGCACCGCAAGCCGCCATCGCTCTGGCGGTCCTTTCGACGGATAGGCCGGGCGAACGGGCGAACACGGTTCCATCATGCGATCGTCGATCGGACCACGAAGGCCGTGATCGGTACCCATTCGACCCGCCTGATCCCCTTCAGGACTGCAGGCTTCGAGGTCATCCTCGGCGAGAGGGCCTGGTGGGGCCGAGACGTGGTCCCCGAGGTTCGCAAGGCTCTGATCATTGTCCTGGTCCGCCAGGCCGGGCTTGAGCAGATGCTCAGCCTGGTTCATTCGCGCAATTTCGGTTCGGTTCTCAACTACGGAAAACTGGGCTTCGAACATGTGGGGGCCAGCCCCATGGCGGCCTATGACGAGTTCCGCGATGAACCCGCGGACTTCCTGGTCTTCTCTTTGCGGGGCGATGCCCTGCGGCGGTCTGTCGATGCCTGGGAGAAGGAAGGTGCCCTTGTCGCCGCTTGAGGATGCGCGCCAGATGGTGGCTGAGGCCCTGCAAGTGGACCCCGCGGTTGTTGGAGCCGATACGGGCGTACTCAATACCGAGGCTTGGGACAGTATCGTGCATATCAACATCATGCTGGCCCTGGAGGAACGCGCCGGAGGTGTGATTCCACACGACAGGGTCGCTGGCTTGCTCAGCGTCGGAGCGATCGCAGACTTCCTCGCATCCATTCCTGCCGGCCGGCCCGCTGCCCATGACACGTCGACGGCTTGACCCGCGGCAGCAGGCGCTGCTCTGCCATCTCGCTGACCCCGAGGTGCCCGCGCCCGAGGCAGGGGAACTCTCCTGCTTCGAGCCTGCGGACCTGGTCGATCTTGTCTGCTACCACGCCATAGAAGCCACCGTTTGGCGCAAGCTTTCGCCACTGTCGGGCATCCCCGGCCATGGCTGGGCCGGAGCGATGGAGGCACTAACCGAGCGGGTTCGTGTCGCCACGGGCGTGACCATGATGCTTGAGGCTCACGCGGCGCGCATCGTTCATGAATTGAGAGCCAGAGGGCTGCCGCACAGACTGGTGAAGGGCGCAGCCTTCGCCGGAGCGCTCTATCCGCAGATCTCGGACCGGCCCTACACCGATGTGGATATCCTCGTTCCCGCGGCGGTGCTCGACGACGTCGGTGCCGCCATGGTCGCGTCGGGCTTCGCACTGGCCGTCCTGCCGCGGCCGGAAAAGGCCGAGATCTACCGCGAGCAGAAGTGGATACGGGAGGGCGAGCCGCATCTTCTGATCGAGGTCCATACGGACCTGGTTCACCTGCCGGCGATGCGCCGGCGCGTGACCTTCGGCTTTCAACAGGTCGAGATCGCCGACTATGGCGGCACTTCCCCCGCTTCGGGGCATCTCCTCACCGCGGTGGTCCATGGCGCGATCGGGCACAAGTTCCACCAGCTGAAACTGGCCGTCGACGTGCTTCAGGCGATCAGGAGGCTCGGGGGCGCGATGCCGCAGGCCATCGCGGCCGCCCGCCAACTGGACCTCACCTATGAACTGGCGGCTGCGGCCAGCCTCGTCGGCCGCCTTTTTCCGGACGCCCAGGCCGACGCGCCCATCAACGGGCTCGCCAGCCTGATGGACACGCCGCGCTGGCTCGACCGCGACACGATCACCAACGCACATCTGCGCGGCGATATCCGCTCGCGCTTCCGACGCTTCGCCTTTCGCTGGCAGCAGAAGCGGCACGCAGCGGCGGACGATCAATAGCCCAGCGCCGCGGCGATGGTGGCGGCGACCTCGGAGGGATGGCCGCGCACCGGGACGCGGAGGCACCTGGTGGCCGAGACGAGCGACGAAAAGATGTCGAAGCGCGCCTCATGACCTGGGAAAAAGCCATTCGGATGAGGGCTGATGTTGTCACGCATCAAGGATTCGAGGGCTTCGAAGGCGCCCTGCACGGTGTAGGGGCTCGTCCCTTCGTCCGCATGAGCGAGGGACACGACGCCGATGACAGGCAGCGGGCCGGCGTCTGTGGCAAGGCCTGCACCATGCTGCGTCGACCGGCTGATCATCTGCTCGCCATGACGATCCCATGCGTCATCGCTGACGAGTTTCCGCAAGGCCGGCAGCATGTCGGCCGTTCTGCGATGGACCTTGGCGCCGCGCGGCAAGCCCCAGCCCATGAGCTGCCCGGATCCGCCTGGCGACAGAAGCGCCGTCGTGTCATCGCCCGACAGGCGGAAGCCGGCCAGCGCCAGCGCCATCGCCGTCGTCGTCTTGCCAGTGCCGCTGGCGGCATGGAGCATCACCATGCCGCGGCCATCCGGGGTCGCGAGGCAGGCGGCATGGGCGAGACACTGGCCATTGGATGACAGCGCGTGGTCGAGCGCGAAAATCGTGGCATCGCCAAGCGCGGGTAGAAGCCGGTCCGCTTGGAGCGCTGCCTCCAGCAGGCTGTGACCGCCGGGGAGCAGCCTCAGGCAGACGGCCTCCTCCAAGGCCAGCACGGGGTGGCCGTCGGCCGTGCGTCCGGTTCTCAGCCGACCTCCATCGGCGACAGGCATTTCGACCATGTCCGCCGGAAGCGCGAGCCCGTCCTTGCCGGCCCGTCGGACCGTGAAGCGCGCCTTCGGCAGGTCGCCAGGTGTCTCGATCCGCCGCTCGCCGATGAGCCAGTCCAGCATCGCTGCGTGCTCCGCGCTGGCGGGGAGGTCTTCCATCGCGCAGATCAGTTCGACGGTGTGAAGATCGAAGCGGGTCTCAGGGCCGGTCATGCCGGCCGCCAGACATGCAGAGGCTCCATGTCCTCGAGGATGTCGTTGAGAACAGGCCTGCCGGAGAGGACCACCCAGCAGTGAGCTGCGACTGCGGGTCGTGCGAGGGACTGCCTTTCGATACCGAAATGCAGTTCCGGATCGTGTCCGGCCAGGCGCATGAACCGCATGCCGAGAAGGCCCTGGCGCAGGCAGCGGCGCTTGCGCATCAGCCACGGCTTGCGCGTGGCTGCTATCACCCATCCGGCAATCGCCTCGGCGGGAATCCCGGCGAAGCGCGGGTCGGGCCGAACATCCGCATAGCGCAGGACCGCCTGCAGATCCCGCCTGCCGACGATGGCGGGCAGCATCCGGGCGTGCCACCACATCAGGCGACGCATCCGCGCTGCCCGGCCGCTGTCAGGCAGCCCCTCCCGAAGGTCAGGAACCGGTAGTGACGACAACCCCTTCAGCCTCCAGGAAAGTGACCAGCTCTTCCAGGTCGGCCAGGAGAACATCCTCCCCCACATCAAACTCGTCCAGCACAGCATTCACCGCATCGGCCACCGAACGTCCCACCGTGATCTGCCGGATGAAGGCCGTGCCGCTCGGATTGGTGGAGTAGATCTGGCCGCTATCCGTCATGAGGATCACCCCCTCATCCCCCATGGCCCTGAAGGCCGCGGTGGGCGCCAGTTTCACGCTCTTCGTCCTGATATCCACGGAATTGTGTCGCCCTGTCCGCATGTTTCCCGGACCTGCCGCGCGGCCTGTCGCGACCCTGGCAGGCAATTGCATCGTGAACTGGTCCTTGAGACCACGAAACGGCCAGGCCGCAATCGCGATCATCCAGATCACCACGCCGACACCGATAGCCAACCAGCGCCTGCGCCACAATTCGAATCGCTGCTGGCGCGACAAATGCGCCTTCGGGGCGCAGCACCAGGGGCTCGGACTCGTCATTTCCGCGCCGCGCATTGCTGGAAACACCTGCGGGGGGCGTCGCCATCGGCGTCAAACCGGGGAGCGGCGAGCATTGCATCCCCGGCGCGGACGATGTCGAATGGGGCGTTGCTCATTGCTCCCCATGCATCAGACGATCCCTTTGCAACGCATGAGGCTCGTCATGGCATCGCCCTTCAATCTCTCGGGAGTCCGGGGTTCCATGTGATCGGGTCGGTGCTGGATCGGGACGGAGCGGTGCGCCGCTGGGGCCGATTGTTCGAACGAAATCTGCGCCGGACGCTGCGTTTTGTCGGAGCCCTGGCCAACCGGCGCTTCGCGACCGCGACCTGTATTGCGGTGACCGGAAGCTCCGCCAAATCAACGACGACGCTTCTCCTGTCTCACATTCTCAAGGGTCATGGGAGCGTGGAGACGCTGGCGTCGGCCGTTGTTACCAGCGACATCGTGAAGTCGGTCGCGCGCCTCAGGCGGAGCACACAGTACTATGTCGCCGAACTGAGCGTCGGCCGGAGGGGTCATCTCAAGCATGTCGTGAGGATGGTGCAGCCGGATGTCGCCATCGTCACCTTCATCGGCATCGAGCACTACAAGGAATACCGGACTCGCGAGAATATCGCTGCCGAAAAGGGCCAGCTTGTCGAAGCGCTGTCAGACACCGGGTTGGCCGTCCTCAATGCCGATGACGATCTGACGCTGGCCATGCGGCACGGGACCACCGCCCGTACGGTCACCTTCGGGCGAGGGCCTGGCGCCGACTTCAGGGCGACCGCAATTGCGTCGCGCTACCCGGAGTGCCTTCGCCTCGAGGTCGAATGGAAAGGACATGTCACGCCACTCGAGACGCGAATCCTTGGCGAGCACTTCTGGCTGCCTGTAACGGCTGCCTTCGCAACGGCCATCGAACTCGGTGTGCCTGTCGAAAGGGCGCGAGCAAGGATCGCGAGCTTCGAACCGATTCCCGACCGGTGCCAGCCGTTCCCTACCCGTACGGGACCTGTCTTCATCCTCGATACGTGGAAGGCTCCCTGGCAGACGCTGGGGCTTGCTTTCGACGTGCTCCGACATGCGCAGGCCAAGCGCCGGCGCATCGTCCTTGGAATGCTATCCGACTACACGGGCAGTCCGAAGGCCAAGTATCGAGACGCCTATCGGGACGCGCGGGACGCCGCTGATCAGGTGATCTTCGTCGGCGACCACGCGCACCGGTCCATGGCGAGCCAGGACGATCGCGCTACCGGCCGCTTCGTCGAGGGCAGGTCGGTCAAGGCCGTGGCGGACCTCATTCTGCAGCAGGCTGGCACGGACGACCTGATCCTGCTGAAGGGATCGCGAGATCTTCACCTTGAACCGCCCCCGGTTTGTCGGAGGCTCCAACTTCCAAATAGGATGGAGCCATGACGAGCAAGACAACGAACAAGTTCTCTCCCGAGGTGCGGGAGCGCGCGGTGCGATTGGTGCTGGATCACGAGGGCGATTACCCCTC